>NZ_NOIT01000003.1 GCF_004136555.1 Kocuria carniphila | reverse complement strand
CCGGTCCCATCTCGAACCCGGAAGCTAAGACCCACAGCGCTGATGGTACTGCACTCGGGAGGGTGTGGGAGAGTAAGTCACCGCCGAAATCAACGTACACAGGGCAGCGGGCGACACCAATATGGTGGCCCCCGCTGCCCTGTACTCATTTAACACACCGTGGTTACTGCAGCCAGTGTCGGTGGTCTCGCTACGGTGAGGTCACCGACACTGGCTTTTCTTATCCCCACCACCAGCTTTCACCACCCGCCCCCATCACACGAACACACCCGTGAGGGGTTGTAGCCCGTCAGTAAGTGCGCTTAGGGTGAAGGCTGTCAGCTACTCGCGGAGTGGCTACCGCCCGGGGAAACGTTCGTGTTGCGCTCGATAGAATTGCCCCGCGTCAATTATGAGGAGCATTCTTCATGGCCCTGAATTACCCCGCCCAGCCCGGCGACATCGACCACCTGATTGCGGACGACCACACCGTGGTGGACCGGTTGTTCCAGCACTTGGAGGCGGGCCGCGGGGATCGCCGTGTCCTGACGGACCAGATCATTGTCGAGCTGTCCACGCACACCGTGGCCGAGGAAGTGGTGATGTATCCGCTGTGGCGCACGCTGGGGATGGACGAGTTCGACGACGACGCCCGGCAGGAGCACGGCGACATGAAAGAGCTGCTGGCCACCCTCAGCAAGACCGATCCCGGGGAGGACGAGTTCGAAAAGGCCCTGTCCGAGCTAATTGAAGTGACCCGCCACCACGTGGAGGACGAGGAGCAGGAGGAGATGCCTGCGTTCCGCGACAAGGTGGGCGCGGACAAGTTGGCCGAGCTGGGCAAACAGGTCCTGGCCGCTAAACGTCAGGCGCCGCCTGCGCCTCACCCGCACGCCCCGGACGAGGGCAAGATCGAGCGGGCGGTGGGCGCACTGGCCAAGCCGGTGGACGCGGCCAAGGCCGCGGTGACGGGCAAGAACAAGCACCTGGCCACCGATGCCTCCGGACTGCTGGACCCGCAGGCTCAGGCCCTCGTGGACGCCTACTCCGAGCTGACGCCGCGCCCGTCGGAAATCTTGGAGCCGGCCGAGGCCCGCAAGCAACCGGCCCTCGGCGACGGACTCAAGAAGGTCATGCGGGACCGGGGCATCGAGTACCCCGAACCGGTGGACTCGGTGAAAGACGTGCAGATCCCTGACGGCGCCGGTGGCGAACAGACCTTGCGCGTGTTCACCCCGGCGAACGCCGCGGAGGGGACCCAGCCGATCATCCTGTGGATCCACGGCGGTGGGTGGGTGCTCTTCGACGAGGACTCCTACGACTCCTCGTGCCGCGGCCTGGCGAACAAGACCGGGGCGATCGTGGTGTCCCCGCACTACCGCTTGGCCCCGGAGTACGTGTTCCCCGCCGCGCACGACGACGTCCTGACCGCCTGGCGCTGGACCGCCGCCAATGCCGCACAACTGGGCGGGGACCCCTCCCGGATGGCCATTGGCGGGGAGTCCGCGGGCGGGACCATGGCTGCGGCCACCACCCTGCAGTTGGTTCAGGCCGGGGAACCGCTGCCGGCGGCCCAGGTGTGCGCGTACCCGCTGACCACGGCGGAGCCGCATGGGGAGTCCATGACCAGCGAGGCCGACGGGCGACCGCTGAGGCTGCCTCTGCTGTCCTGGATGGCCATGTACGCCTTCGAGGGGGTGCCCGAGGCGGCCACGGATCCAAGGATCGACCTGTTGAACTGGCCCCGGGAGTCCCTGGCCTCAATGCCCCCCACCCTGGTGATCACGTGCGAGCGTGACATCCTGCGTGATCAGGGACAAGAGTTTGCGGCCAACCTGGAAGCTGCGGGGGTGCCCACCACCTCCTCCCATTACCAGGGCGTGATGCATGAATTCTTCGGCGCCGCCCCGGTGCTGGACAAGGCCGAACAGGCGCAGCGGGAAACCGCCGAGCACTTCGGTGCCGCCGTCGCACCCGGCCGCTGACCCGCCCTGCACGATCACCGCTACAGCTGAGGAGCGTCACTGGTGAAAGCACTGGTATGGCACGGCGAGGGGGACATCCGCCTGGACACCGTGGCTGACCCCACGATCCAGGAACCCACCGACGCAATCGTTCGCATCACCTGCAGCGCCATCTGCGGCACGGACCTGCACTTCATCCGCGGGACCATGGCGGGCATGAAAGAGGGCACCATCCTGGGCCACGAAGCGGTGGGCGTGGTGGAGGAGGTCGGTTCCGCCGTGCGCGGGCTCTCCTGCGGGGACCGGGTGATCGCGTGTTCCACCATGTCCTGCGGGGTGTGCCGGTACTGCAGGATGGGGCAGACCGCTCAGTGCGACGTCGCCAATCCCAACGGCCCCCAGGCCGGAACGAGCTTTTTCGGTGGCCCCGCGCCCACCGGGCCGGTCGACGGCCTGCAAGCTGAGTACGCTCGCGTCCCGTGGGCCTCCAATACGCTGATTCCGCTGCCGGACAACGTCTCCGACGACCAGGCGATCCTGCTCTCGGACATCTACCCCACCGCGTGGTTCGGCGCGGAACTGGCCGGTGTCCGCCGCGGTGACACGGTGGCCGTGTACGAGGCCGGGGCCGTGGGACAGCTCGCCATTGCCGCCGCGTACCAACAGGGCGCGGGCCGGGTGTGGGCGATCGACGGCGTCGAGTCCCGCCTGGACAAGGCCCGCGGGCAGAACGCGGAGGTCATCAACTTCAACGGGGAGGACCCGGTGGAGGCCCTGATGGACGCCACCCTGGGCGTGGGTGTGGACGCCGTGATCGAGGCCGTGGGGGTGGATTCCCAGCGACCCGCTCACGGGCCCGCCGCGAGCGCGGGTGAGCAGCAGGCGGAGGAGTTCGCCGCCGAGGTGGCGCAGGTGGCGCCCAAGACCAACGTGCAGGGTGAGAACTGGGTCCCCCCCCAACGCCCCTTCGCAGTCGTCCCAGTGGGCCGTGGAGTCGGTGGCCAAGTACGGCCGGATCGGGATCATCGGGGTGTTCTCCCCCGATCTGACGTCCTTCTCCATTGGGGCTGCCACCAACAAGAACCTCACCCTGCGCTCCGGTAACTGCGACCACCGGTCCGTGACGCCGCCGCTGGTGGAGCGGGTGGCCGCCGGGATCTTCGATCCCACGCCGTTCGTCACCCAGCACGAGCCGATCACCGACGTCGTGGACGCCTACCTGCATTTCGACCGCCGCGACGAAGGCTGGCTCAAGACGGTCCTGCACACCCAGTGATGTCCGGAAACCCACAGAGGAGATCGCCCATGACCGCACCGCAACCGTTCACCGTGGAGGTGCCCCAGCGGGTCCTCGACGGGATCCGCGAGAAGGTTCGGGCCTACGAGTGGCCGCGCACGCCGTCGATCGCCCCGGACGAGGATCCGTGGACCTACGGCACGGACCCCGCCTGGTTACGGGAACTGTGCCGGTACTGGACGGAGCAGTTCGACTGGAGGGCGGCCGAGGCCGAGCTTAACCGCTTCCCACAGTTCACCGCTCAGGTGGACGGGCAGAGCATCCACTTCCTGCACGTGAGGGCCTCCGCGCCGGGTGCCCCCACCGTGGTGCTCACCCACGGCTGGCCGGGTTCCGTGTACGAGTTCTACGGCGTGATCGAGCGGCTGACCCGCCCCGAGAACCACGGCGGGAACGCCGCTCACGGCGTGAATGTGGTGGTGCCGTCACTGCCCGGTTACGGCTTCTCGGGCGCGCCGGACCGCCCGATCGGGCCGCGTCGCGTGGCGCAGCTGTGGGACCGGCTGCTGCGGGAGGTTCTGGGGTACGAGACGTACATTGCCCAGGGCGGGGACTGGGGTGCGATGGTGTCCGGGTGGTTGGCGTTCGAGCATTCGACAAGCAACCGCGGCGGGTGCCGCGCGCTGCACCTGAACATGCTGGGTCTGCAACCGGCCGGCGGCCCGCAGACCGATGAGGAGAAGGCCTGGCAGCAACGGATGCGGACCCTCATGGCCGCCGAGAGCGGCTACATGCATGAGCAGTCCACCAAACCGGTGTCCCTGTCCTACGCCATGGCCGACAGTCCCGTGGGGGCGGCCGCGTGGATCCTGGAGAAGTTCAATACCTGGGCGGACACCACCGCGGAAGGGCAAGTAGACCACATCGAGAACGTGTTCAGCAGGGACCAACTACTGACCAACGTGATGATGTACCTGGTCACCGGCAGCTTCGGCACCGCCACGTGGCTGTATCGCGGCGCCGCCGGCGAGGACTCACGCCGGATGCCCGACGGCGCCCGTGTGAGCGTTCCCACGGCGGTCGCGAACTTCCCGGGCGAGTTCATGCCCTGGCCCCCGCGCAGCCTGGTGGAACGCGGGTACAACGTGGTGCGGTGGTCGGACATGGACCGCGGCGGCCACTTCGCCGCGTTCGAGGAGCCGGAGGTCTTCGCCAACGATCTCCTGGAGTTCGCGCGCCAGGTGCGGGACTGAGCGCGCCGCATGATCGTGTGGTGAACCATCCGGCCCCAGGGGAGGGGAGCCGTGCCCGCTCATCACTTTTATGACGGCACCGTTAGGTGGGCCGGTAATCACGGCGCAGGGACCGGGTCGTACACCTTTTACGGCCGGGAACATCAAGTCCATGCCCCGGGCGTCGTCGTACTGGACTACGAGGACCACGCGATGGGAACCATGGCCGTTGCCGCCAGTGGCGAGGGTGAGTTTGCGCGCGTCATGCTCAGGCCACGGGTGACCATCACTGCTGACAGCGACCGCGCGCGGCGTTGACGTTGCACGAGGGTGTGAGTAAGTACTGCTTCATCGCCCGGTCGGTGAAGTTCCTTGCGAAAAACGAAGCAGAGATTGCAGTAAACACCTCGACAACTGGCCCGGGAGCCGTAAGATGAACGCGCCGTTGTTGGGGGCTGCTGCACGCTTAGGTGACAGTCTGACCGGACTCCATAACGCCGGGGGAGAGAATGCAAGTCTCCCGCATTAATAGTGTTTGCGTTATCATATCTCGTAGAGAACAGTCCCGCACCCGAACGGAGTCATCCGATGAGCACCTCGACTGCCCCCGGCCGGCCAGGATTCGAGCATCGGACCCATCACCTGGCCGATGGTCGGGAGGCGATCTTCTTCGCCGATCGCGGGTCGTCCGTGATCGAGCATGTGCACGATACTCGGCCGTTGGATCAGCGCGCCGGCCACGGTCAGCTGCGCTACGACCGGCTGACAGGGGAGTGGGTGGCTGTGGCAGCCCACCGTCAGACCAGGACCTATCTGCCGCCGGCGGATCAGTGCCCCTTGTGCCCATCCACCGGCGGAAGGGAATCGGAGATCCCTGCTGAGGATTACCACGTGGTGGTCTTCGAGAACCGCTTCCCGTCCCTAGGGCCAGACGTCGGCCAGCTTCCCACCCCCAGCAGCAGCGCTGAGGAGGAGCCGCTCTGGGGGGACCCGTCGCCGGCTTGGGGCCGCTGTGAGGTCGTGGTCTTCACCCCTGAGCACCGTGGGTCCTTCGCAGACCTGCCCGACGAACGTGCACGGACAGTAGTGGAGGCCTGGGCCCAGCGGACGGAAGCGCTTTCTGCGACTCCGGGCATCCGTCACGTCTTCCCCTTCGAGAACCGCGGCGAGCAGATCGGTGTGACTCTTCACCACCCGCATGGTCAGATCTATGCGTATTCCTACGCTGCGCCGCACGCAGCCAGACTCGCTGCACGTTCTCGTCACCACATGGACGAGACCGGTCGGGCGCTCATGGGCGAGTTGCTGCGAGCCGAGGCCGAGGCCGGAGACCGCATGGTGTTGGAAGGTGACCACTTCTCGGCATATGTTCCCTTTGCCGCGCGTTGGCCTCTCGAGGTCCACCTGGTCCCTCATCGGCAGGTGCCGGACCTTGCTGCCCTCGACGACAGGGAGCGCGACGAGCTCGCGCTGCTGTACCGCGATCTGCTGCGAAGGGTGGACCGTCTCTACAGCACCCCTACGCCGTACATCGCGGCGTGGCATCAGGCTCCCGTGAATGCTGTGGATCGGGAGGCCGGTTGGTTGCACCTGCAGCTGACCAGCCCGCGGCGCGCGGAGGACAAGCTGAAATTCCTGGCCGGTTCGGAAGCGGGCATGGGCGCCTTCATCAACGACGTTACTGCCGAGCAGACCGCTCAGCGCCTCCGGGAGGCGGGAGCATGATCAATGAACCGCACAGCGGAGCAGAGGACCGGGACCTCGTGCATCGCGTCCAGCAGGTGACTCGACGCTTCACCGAGGTCTTCGGAGCAGAGCCCGATGGCGTGTGGCGCGCTCCTGGGCGGGTGAATCTAATCGGAGAGCACACCGACTACAATCACGGCTTCGTGCTGCCCTTGGCAATCGGACACTCGGCACTCGTCGCCGTCCGGCTCCATCACCCCAATGAGCCGGAGTCCGAACGGGTGCGTGCGGCCTCAACCTTCTCCCCCGGAGGAGGCGGCGTCTCCCGGGCAGCCTTCGACGTGGCATCTCTCACGGCGGGCTCGGTCACAGGCTGGGGAGCGTACATCGCGGGCGTGGTGTACGCGCTGTCCCGCTCAGGGGCAGCGGATGTGCCGGGCTTCGACTTGCTGCTTGACTCGACCGTCCCCGTGGGAGCAGGACTGTCTTCTTCACACGCGATGGAGGTGGCCACGATCGTGGCCCTCGACGACCTGCTCGGGCTCGGTCTGTCACCTCAGCAAAAGGCACTCCTGACGCAACAAGCGGAGAACGACTTCATCGGAGTCCCGACCGGGATCATGGACCAGTCCGCCTCCTTGATGGGGCGCGAGGGATCCGCCCTCTTCCTGGACTGCCGCTCTCTGGAGTCTCGCGCCGTGCCTCTGCCCCTTCAGGAACACGGACTGCGCCTGCTGGTGATGGACACCCGGGCCGCGCACTCCCTTGCTGACGGGGAATATGCCAAGCGGCGGGCATCTTGCGAGCTCGCGGCACGCACGCTGGGCAGGGACAGTCTGCGCGACGTCGCCCTGGAAGAGATCGAGGCTGGACCGGACGGCAGCTTCGGTGGGCTCCTCGATCCGAAGACCACCCGTCGCGCTCGGCACGTCGTCACGGAGAACGGGCGGGTGCTCCGAGCCGTGGAACTGCTGGAACGCGGGGATTTCATCGCGGTGGGCGAGCTGCTCAACGCCTCTCACACCTCGCTGCGCGAGGACTTCGAGGTCTCCTGTGCCGAGCTGGACTCCGCAGTGGAGGCCGCCCGGGCGGCCGGTGCGCTCGGTGCGCGGATGACCGGTGGTGGCTTCGGGGGATCGGCTATCGCGCTGATCCACCAGGAGGATGAGCAGACAGTGCGGACCGGGGTGCTCGATGCCTTCGAGCGCAGCGGATTCTGTGCGCCTCAGCTCTTCACCGTGCTGCCCTCCGCCGGTGCCGACCGCGGCGCATGAGCGCGTCTGAGGTCACTAACGAGGTCCTGCTGCGTCGGGGGCGGGTGGCCGCGGTCGTCGATCCGTCGACCGCAGCGCTGTGCCGGGTGGAGGACTCCGGTCGTCCGCTGATGGCAGCGCGGCAACCGGGAGTCGCCTATGACGACTACCGAGGTGCGGTGTGTGCACCCTGGCCGAACCGGCTGGGCGGGGGACGCTACGAGTTCGCCGGACGGTGGCACCAGCTGCCGCTCAACGACACCGCCCACGGGGCTGCGCTGCACGGGCTGACGGAGTACGGCTGGTGGCGGATCGTTCACCGGGACGAGTTCTCCGTGGAGCTGACGCAAGATGTGCGCACAGAACCTGGCTATCCCTTCGACGTGGAGGTTACGGCCCGCTACGCGGTCGACGAGCACGGGCTGCAGGCACAGATCACCGCGCGCAACCTCGGTGCGGAGAGCGCGCCCTACGGCAGCTGTCCTCACCCCTATTTGGTGGCCGGTCCCGGCATGGCCGATGATTGGCGGCTGGAGCTCCCGGCCCGGACCCGTCTGGAGGTCAGCCCGGCCACGCGCCTGCCGGTCGAGTCGGTGCCCGTGCCCGGCACCCCCTTCGACTTCCGCACCTCGCGGAGCCTGGCCGGCGCAGAGCTGGACCACGCCTTCACCGACGTCGCCCACGACGCCGAGGGCTGGTGCACGGCGCGCCTGTGGTCAACCGTCGGACAGGGCGTGGAGCTCAGCTGGCACGGGAGTGCTCGATGGGTGCAGGTCTACACCGGGGACTCCATGAACGGCGGACCGCGAGCGGCTGTGGCCATCGAGCCCATGGACTGCCCGCCGGACGCCTTCCGCAGGGGACAGGACCTGGTGCACCTGGCCCCGGGCAGCACACACCGGCTGCAGTGGCGCCTTCGCGCTCTCTGACGGCGGCACCATGACGACGAGGCTGGCTCGGGATCAGACCTGCTGCTCCAGCTCCTCCCGCAACCTCCGGTTGACCCGCTCGACATCGAGCTTGCGCAGCAGCACCAGAATCACCACGTTGAAGGCCGCGGGAAGCCACAGATACATCACATGCAGCATGGTGATAACTGAGTCCGGCTGCACGTCGGCCATGCCGTCGTACTGCGCCCAGGCCAGCAGCCAGCCAGCCAGCGCGGTGCCCAAGCCGCCGCCGACCTTCACGCCCAGCGAAGTGGCCGAGTACAGGGTGCCGTCGATGCGCTGCTTGGTGCGCAGATAGGTGTACTCGGAAGCCTCGGCGATCAGAGCGTTCAGCGTGCCTTGCAGCGGGGCCATGCCCAGCGAGGCGACGGCCGTGAAGAGGAGCATCAGCGGCACAGACTCGGCGTAGCCGGCCGCGATCACGCCCACGCGGCCCAGCACGGCGATCACGTAGCCCCACAGGTTCACCCCGTACATGGCGCCCACGCGCTTGACGATCAGCGGGGTGACAGCCAGTGCCACGACCAGCGGGCCGTTCAGCGCCAGGGCGAAGGTGCCCAGCAGACCGGGATCCCCCAGCACATAGGTCATGAAGAAGATGCCGGTGGTGTTCACCATGGCCGAGAACAATTGCATCAGGATGAAGACGGCCAGGATCAGCAGGTAGTACTTGTTGGTCACCAGCAGCCGGGCCGCGCTGCTCGGGGAGTAGTGCTCCATCTGCAGATTCATCGCCTGGGTGGGGGCCTCCTGGTCCGGCCGGTCCATCAGGTCTCTGGCGCGCAACTCGCGCACCGAGAGCACCGACAGGGAATTCACCGCCAAGCCCACGACCGCATAGACGATGGCCATGGTGCGCCAGCCCTCGGCGCCCCCTCCAAACGATTCCACGGCGCCGATGGTGATTGCCTGGATCAGGAGGTTGGTGGCGAAGGCGAACATAAAGCGGATCGAACCCATCTGCACACGCTCGGCGCCGTTCTTGGTGATCAGCGCGGTCAGCGCCGAGTAGGCGATGTTGTTCGCGGTGTAGAACACCGAGTTGAGCAGAACGTATGCCACGAAGAACCAGGCGTACTGCGCGAATTCACCTATCTGCGTTGGGATGGCGAACAGCGCGATCAGGGTGATCGCGCAGCCGAAGTAGCCCCAGAACATCCAGGGGCGGGCTTTACCCATGCGGGACTTCGTCTTGTCCACCAGCGCGCCGAACACGACGTCGGTGATGCCGTCGAGCACCCTGGCCAGCAGCATCAGTGTGCCCACGATGCCCGGGTTCAGCCCCACCGTGTCGGTGAGATAGACCAGCATGAACGCCGAGAGCAGGACGTAGACCACGTTCCCGGCAATGTCTCCTGAGCCGTAGCCCAACTTGTTGTACCACTTCAGGTACGTCTTCTCCTGCACAGCTGCACCTCGTCGTATCTCGTGCGGACGAGCAGTCACTCGTCGATGGTGGGGATGAGGGTGATCTTGAAGTCCAGCTCCTCCTGGCTGATCCGGAACTGCGGGTCTAGCGCCGGTCCGCAGCTGTTCGAGCCGATGCCCGCCTGCGCTGCGTCCAGGCACAGCACAGTGTGCCCACTGCGCTGCAGCTCCACGTTGTGGGCCCGGGCGGTGAGTTCCTCCTGGCTATAGGGAGAGGCGCTGAAGGAGAACCGCTCCGGTCCCACAGCCGTGAGCCCCAGCCCCGCTCCGCGGACCGAGACGATCTCGCAGTCGTCATGGCTGCCGTTCTCCTGCGGGCGCAGATAGTCCTGGTGCAGCTCGTCCACGTGCGCGCTGAAGGTTGAGTGCCAGCCTGCGTGCCGCTTGTCCCGATAACTCTCCAACGGGCCGATACCGTAGTAATCGACCCGGCTCATGCTCTCCGGCAGCCACAGCCGCAGGCCGAAGCGCGGCAGGTCCGGCATCTCAGGATCCTTGTGCCCGTGGACGGACAAGCTGATGCGGCCGTCGGCGAAGAAGCTCCATGCCAGGTCCAGGCGCAGGATCGGCTGCATGGTGGGGGCCACCAGCGCGGCCTGCGCGGTCACCACGGCCGCGCCGTTGCACTGGTCGATCTGCACGTCGTAGGCGTGGACGTGAGTCATGTCGTAGCGCGCGGCCAGCCACTGACGCTTGATATTGCGGTCGTTGTCGGTGGGGGCCCGCCAGATGTTGAGCTCCGCCGGAGCGCTGAGCAGCTTACGTCCACCCGCGCTCAAGCCGTGCAGCAACCCGGTGAAGGCATCGATCCTGGCCTCGGCGTCGGGTGCGGTCACGGTGATCCATCTACCCTGACGCATCGCGGTGGGCGCGGGGTCGCGTTCAGAAAGCTCCAAGAGAGCGGCGGCTTGCCGGTGGGCGGGCCGGGCGGTGCGAAGCTCGATCTCATCGAATCCAAGCGCGTGTCCGGCGGGCAGTGCGGCGGTGGCCTCGACCATGGATGTGTGCACCCGCAGGTGGCATCGGCCGGAGTCCGGCACAGGCAGAGGCATCTCCACCTCGATCTCGGCGTGCGGAGCCAGCGGCTCCGGCAGGCTCAGAGCACCGGAGTGCACCAGGTCGCCGTCGTGATCCAGCTCGAAGCGGATCGCGATGCTGTCATCCGCCCAGGTGAAGTCCCAGTCGTTGCGCAGAATCAGCTGCCCGGCGTCCTGGTCGAAGGCCACCGCCCGCAGCGGCCGGTGCACGTTCTTGTACTCGAGCAGGCCCGGGTGCGGGGTGCGGTCCGGGGCGACCAGCCCGTCCACGCAGAAGTTGCCGTCGTGCAGGGTCTCTCCGTGGTCGCCGCCGTAGCGGTAGGTGGTGTGGCCGTCGTCGGTCTGCCCGGCGGCGATCGCATGATCGGCCCACTCCCACACAAAACCACCGCACATCTGCGGATGCTCTCGGAACAGCTGCGCGTACATGGCCAGGTCCCCGGGGCCGTTGCCCATCGCATGTGAGTACTCGACCAGCAGGTAGGGCTTGGCGGTCCCCTGGGAGAGCTCGGTCAGGATGTCCTCGCGGCTGAGGTACATCCGCGAGTCGATGTCGATGTTCGTGTAGTCGTACGGGCGCTTGCCGTCGTCATAGTAGGAGCTCTCGTAATGGGTCAGACGCGTGGGGTCGTAGCGCTTGGTCCATTCCAGGGCCCTTTCGAAGGTCACCCCGTACGCACCCTCATTGCCGGCCGACCAGACGAGGATGCTGGGCCGGTTCTTCTCCCGGATCACGGACAGGCGCGAGCGGTCCAGGGTGGCCCCGACCCAGGCGGAGTCGTCCGCGATGAGCTCGTTCCAGCGCTGGACCGTGTGCTCCCAGCTGTCGTCGCGCAGATAGCGCGCCTGCGTGCCGTGGCTCTCATTGTCCGCCTCCGACATCACGTACAGTCCCAGCTCATCGCACAGCTCGTAGAACTGCGGGCAGTTGGCGTAGTGGGCGCTACGCACGGCATTGAAGCTGTGCTGCTTCATCAGCACCAGGTCCCGCCGCATGTCCTCCAGCGACACCGTGAAGCCGGTCTCGGGGTGGAAGTCGTGGCGGTTGACGCCGAGAAACGTGATCGGCGAGCCGTTCAGGAGAACGACGGCGTCCTGGACCGCGATCTCACGCAGACCCACGCGATCGGTGATGGTCTCGTCCTCTGTGACCAACTGCAGCTCATAGAGGTGCGGCGTCTCAGCGGTCCACATGCGCGGGCTCGGCACGGTCAGCTGGGCTTGGTGGGTGAACTCGTCGTCACCGGCTGTGGGAGTCAGGTCGCTCTCGTCCACGCAGCGGTCCTGATCCACTAGACGCACGCGCACTGGAGTCTCCTCACTGCGGAAGTCCGCGCGCACCGTCACGCCGGCGGAGGACGGATCCCAGGTGGTGCGCACGCTGTAGTCGCGGATGCCGTCGGCGGACCGCGAGAGCAGATAGACGTCGCGGAAGATCCCGGTCTGACGGAACTTGTCCTGATCCTCCAGATAGCTGCCGTCGCACCAAGTGAACACCAACACGGTCAGCCGATTGCCCCCGGCCTCCAGAAGCTCGGTGACGTCGAACTCAGCGGTGGCGTGGGAAACCTGGCTGTAGCCCACGTATGTGCCGTTGAGCCAGACGTAATAGCAGGAGTCCACGCCCTCAAAGACCAGGTGGGTCAGTGGCGCCTGTGGGTCCTCGTGGCGGTCGAAGTCGACGGTGTGCACGCCGCAGGGGTTGTCCCACGGCACGTGGGGTGGGTCCAGAGGGAATGGGTAGCGGACATTGATGTACTGCTGCTGGCCAATGCCCTGCATCTGCCAGGTGCCGGGGACTGTCAGCGGTACCGCGTCCGGGCTGTGGAAGTCGCGCGCGGAGAAGCCCACCGGAAGCTCCTCGGCGTTCTCGGCATGCAGCAGGCTCCAGGTGCCGTTGAGCAACTGGATGCGGTCCGAATCCTGGCGCGAGGCGGGGCCCGGGGTGATGGGGCCCGAGCTAGGCATGTAGTAGCTGCGCGGCGGCAGAGTGTTCTCATGCAGGACGGCGGGGTCCAGGTGGAGGCGGCGGGTGATCGTCATTGATGCTCCTGCCTTAGGGCGAGAGGTGGTCGCTGCCAGCAGAGAGCGGGGAGCGACCTGAGAAGGCTTGATGTGATTGCGGCCGATGTTGCTCTAAATATTTGCGTTATCACATCGGCGTAAACCTGATGATCCTATCCATTGTGAGGTGTGTCAAGGATTTTGGGAGATCAAAATGGTGACGTCACCATAAGCGTCTCGCTTCGTGCTGGCTGAAGAGGGGAAGGCTGTCAGCGGCGAGACGTACAGTAGGGGCGTCGACGCCGGGCGTGGCTGTAAGCTCGGAACTAAGGTGCCCGGAGATGAGGAGCGACGTGGTTGAGGAGCGACGTGGTTACAGGGAAATCCCGCTCTCCGCAGAGCAGGCGAGGCGGCGTGGAATGGGCGCAGAGGGCCACGGCCCGCGATGTCGCGGCGCTGTCAGGGGTTTCGGCTCAGACAGTGTCCCGTGTGGCCAACGGGGCTCAGAACGTCAAGCCGGAGACAAAGCAGCGCGTGCTCGATGCCATGGAGAAAATCGGGTACCGCCCCAATGCTGCTGCACGGTCTCTTCGATCGGGGCGCTCGGACGTCATCGGACTGGTGGCTCACCACATGGCACGGACGGGTGAGGCTCACACAGCAGAGGCCATTGCCACCGCTGCGCACGCAAGTGGCTACGCGGTCTCTTTGGCTCACTCACGGTCTGGCGGGGTGGAGGACCTGAACACGGCCCTGAACCAGCTGCGTCAGGACGTGGCCGGTCTCGTGGTGCTGGGGATGGAAGCAGAACAGATTGAGCAGCTGGTGGTGCCTCCGCACACACCCGTGGTTATCGCAGACTCCAGGGCGCTTTCACACCCCACTTTGGGCATCGACCAGGTTGGAGGGGCTGTGCTGGCCGTCGAGCACCTGCTGGGGCTGGGGCACGCCACAGTGCACTTCGTCTCCGGTCCGCAGGATTCGGTGCAGTCGCAGCTGCGCGAGAGCGGTTGGCGGCAGGCACTGCTTCGGCGGGGGGCGGCCGTGCCTGCACCGTATTCTGGAGACTGGACGCCGGCCTCCGGCTACCGAGCTGGCACCGCGCTGGCCGAGGACCCGCAGGCCACTGCGGTGTTCTGCGCCAACGACGAGATGGCCGCGGGTCTGTTGCGCGCTCTGCATGAGCGGGGTCGTCAGGTGCCGGACGAGATTTCAGTGGTCGGGTTCGACGACGTCTTGGCCGAATACCTATGGCCGCCGCTGACCAGCGTGCACCAGGGGTTCACTGAAGTGGGGGAGCGTCTGGTCGATGTTCTTCGTCGGCAGATCGAAGGGCAGTCCGCACCGGCCGGGCAGACGCTCAGTACCCCTGAATTGTCTGTGCGGGCCAGCACGGCGGCGCCAGTCCTCTAGTCGTGCCCACCGCCGAGCCCGGCCTCCTGGCGACCGCCGCCCGAATGGCACTGGTGCCAAAGCTAATGCGCGGGATGCCTTACATGCCCCTAATGGATATAGAAGTTGGCCACGGGCAGGCGCGGTTCGCTCTCCAGGAAGGGGGTATCGGGCATCTCACTCTTACCGTAGGCCTCGAAGGGGCCCAGGTAATGCTTCAACCCGGTCATCAGTGCCACGTGCTCCACCGGCGCGTGGCCCAGGGCGGTGAGCAAGTTGCGCAACATCCCGGCGTTGACCCGGATGTTTTCATCCTCGGTGTCCTGCCGCGACCACGCGGTGAAGAACACGTGGGTGGGGCGCTCCCCGGCCAGGGCCTGGGAGAGGCTGTCCTGGGATCGCAGGTCCGCGCTGATGTGCCGGGCGCTGCTGCCGGGTACTGCGGTCCGGGACAGGGCCAGCACTTCCCAGCCGTTGGCACGGGTTAGCTGGTCGGTCAGGGCGGAGCCGGCGATGCCACTGGCACCCACCACCAGGGCGGTTCGGGTGTGCGTGGGGTGGTCCATGGGGTGGTCCTCGTTTCGGTCGGGGCTTCGAGCGGGGTCCTCGGCGTCCAAAGGGGAGGCGCGACACCGCGGGCGCCGGCCACCTGTATCGCGCACGTTCCGGATCACACCCCCTGCCCGATCCACGGAAAAATCAGTAGGCTTACAATATTATCCCACCACGAGGAAGGAGTCGGACATGACCGACACCAGCCATGAGGCACACCAGAATGCGAACCACGAGACAACGGACCAGTTGACCTTCCAGAATCCGGTGACGCGCTACCCGACCATCCAGCCGCCCGAGCAACACCAGCCCGAGCCGGGCCTGGATGTTGAGCTCGAACCCAAGACCGACCGCGGAGAAGAATCCTATCGCGGCACGGGTCGCCTGGAGGGGCGCAAGGCGCTGATCACGGGTGCGGACTCCGGAATCGGTGCGGCCGTTGCCATCGCGTTCGCCAAGGAGGGGGCCGACATCGCTCTCAATTACCTGCCGGACGAAGAGCCGGACGCGCAAGTCGTCAAGGCTGTCATTGAGAAGGCCGGCCGCAAGGCCGCGCTGATCCCGGGTGATCTCTCGGACAAGGCGTTCTGCACGACGGTTGTGGAGAACGCCGTCAACGAGCTGGGCGGACTGGACATCCTGGTCAATAACGCCGGTCGACAGATTTTCTCGGAGAGCCTCGAGGAGCTGAGCGACGAGCAGCTGACGGACACCTTCACGGTCAATATCATTGCGATGTTCCGCGTCACGAAAGCCGCGCTCCAGCACCTTCCAGCGGGCTCGTCCATCATCAACACCACGTCGGTCGAAGCCTACCAACCGGCGCCCATCCTGTTGGATTACGCTTCGACGAAGGCGGCGATCAACAACTTCACCAAGGGCTTGGCCCAGCAGCTCGCGCCCAAGGGGATCCGCGTCAATGCGGTGGCCCCCGGCCCCATTTGGACGCCGCTGCAGGTCAGCGACGGTCAGCCGAAGGAGTCACTGCCGGAATTCGGCCAGTCCACTCCGCTGGGCCGTGCCGGACAGCCCGCCGAACTCGCGCCGGCCTATGTGTTCTTGGCCTCCTCGGAGTCCAGCTACGTCCTGGGGGAGACCCTCAACGTCAACGGCGGCATGCCCACTCCGTAACCGTTGTGCTTGAGCCGGCCCGCCCCGCGGAATGGGGGCGGGCCGCCCGGGTCCGCATCCGTGAAAAGGGGCCGCTCGATCATTGCCAGCCCTGCCGGGCGGGCCGATACTGGACCCAGCGCCGTTGATCCCTGCTGGTCAACCGGCTCCAGAATCGGCCGAGGAGGATCCCATGCAAAAGATCGTGCCCAACGTCTGGTTCCAGGGCAACGCAGCGGAAGGTGCCGAATTCTACGAGCACGCCCTGCCCAACACGCACATGGTTGATTCGGCCAACTATCCGACGGAAGGACTCCTGGAGTTTCAGCAAGACCTCGCGGGCGAACTGCTCACGGCAGTTCTCGAAATAGAGGGGTACCGGGTACTCCTGATCAATGCGGGCGATGAGTTCACGCCGAACCCGGCCATTTCCTTCCTGTTGAACTTCGATCCGTCCAGGGACGAGAACGCCAGGACCACGCTGCAACGGGTGTGGAGCCGACTCTCTCCGGGCGGCACCGCGCTCATGCCCCTGGACACGTACCCCTTCAGCGAGTACTACGGCTGGGTGCAGGACCGCTACGGAGTGAGCTGGCAACTAATGCTCACCAATCCCGAGGGTGAACCGCGGCCGTTCATCACACCGTCCTTGATGTTCGGCGGACAAGCGCAAAACCATGCCAAGCAAGCCGTTGAGTACTACACGGGGGTATTCGGGGATGCCAAGCTCGGAGCTTTGGTGCCCTACGCGGACCAGACGGGTCCTGCATTGCCCGGCAATGTCATGTATTCGGACTTCACGGTGGAAGACCAATGGTTCTCGGCCATGGATTCCGGTGTGACGCAGGACTTCAGCTTCACTCCCGGGGTGTCATTGATGGTCAATTGCACCGACCAGGATGAGATCGACCGGTTCTGGGAGGCGCTCTCAGCAGTGCCGGAGGCTGAGCAATGCGGCTGGTGCACGGATCAATTCGGAGTGAGCTGGCAGGTCGTGCCGGTGGACACCGACGATCTCATGAAACAGCCCGGGGCGTTCGAACGCATGCTGACCATGAAAAAGCTCGACATCGCCCAACTGCGAGGCGACTAAACACTGGTGGCCGGACTCAGGGGCAAGTCCGGCCACCATGGTGGATCAACCGAAGAAGGTTGATTAGTGTGTTGCCGTCAGGGCGCGATCCAGGTCTGCCACATGATCCTGGAGGTCCTCGATCCCCACGGACAGGCGCACTAAATCCTTGGGGACCTCGTGCGGGGTGCCCACGCGGGAACCGTGGGTCATGTTGTGGGGCACGCAAGTCAGTGACTCCACACCACCCAGGCTCACGGACAGGTTGTACAGCCGGGTGGACTTCACGAACGCGTGGGCCGCGGCCTCTCCACCGCGGGGCCGGAACGAGATGATCCCGCCGTAGCCACCGTTCAGGGTCAGCGTGGCCAGGTCGTGCCCCGGGTGTTCCTCGAGCCCGGGGTAGAAAACTTCCACCACGTCCTCGCGTGAACGCAACCAGCGGGCGATCTCAAGTGCATTGGAGCAATGCCGCTCCATGCGCAACGGCAGGGTCTTCAACCCGCGCGCGGCCAGGAAGGAGTCGAACGGGCCTGCCACCGCGCCACCAGCGAACTGTTGGAACCCGATCAGTTCGCTCAACGGCTGACCGTTCCACTCGGTGTTGCCCACCACTACGGCACCACCCAGCACGTCCGAGTGGCCGCCGATGTACTTGGTGGTCGAATGCACCACAGCGTGGGCACCCAGGGTCAGCGGGTTCTGCAGGGCTGGGGAGGCAAAGGTGTTGTCGACCACCAGAAGTGCGCCGGCGGCGTCGGCGACCTGGGCCCATGCGGCGATGTCCGCGATGCGAAGCAGAGGGTTGGACGGCGTCTCCAACCACAGCACCTTGGTCTCGCCGGCGCGAACGGTGGCGGCGGCGTCGTCGGCGGAAGCGGACGGCACAAAGCTGTGCGTCACGCCCCACTTGGAGAGCACCTGATCGACCAGGCGGAACGTGCCGCCGTAGACGTCCGCGGCCAACACGATGTGATCGCCGGGCTTGAGGACGGCGCGCAGCAGCGCGTCCTCGGCGGCCATTCCGGAGGCGAACGCGAACGCACGGGTACCGAGCTCCACAGCCGCGAGCTGTTCCTCGAAGCCGCTGCGCGTGGGGTTGGAACCGCGGCTGTACTCGTAACCGCCGGTGCGGAACTCATTGACGCCGTCCTGCACGAACGTGGAGGTCTGGTAAATGGGGGGGACCACGGCGCCGGTGGTCGCGTCGGGTTCCTGACCGGCGTGAATGGCGCGCGTGGCCAGGCCGGGGAGGGAGAAATCAGTGACGGTCATGGAAAGAATCCTTCGACGGGTAAATGGGGTCGCGGTGGGCCGCGCGGGGATCTAGCGGGGCAGCAGCGGGTTCCACCTCGGACGGCAGCTCGGTGGCATCGGCAATCACGGACAGCGCCTGGAACAGGTCCGCGGTGATGTCCGCGACGTCCTCGAGCCCCACGGTGAACCGCAAGGTCTGTTCGGTGATGCCGCTGGCCTCGAACTGCTCGGGCGTCAGGCGGCAGTGCGTCATGCTGGCCGGGTGGGCCACCAGGGTGCGCACGTCACCGATATTGGCGGCGAGCTTGATGAGACGCAGTGAGTTCACGACCTGCTCGACCTGCTCGGGCGTGCCGTTCAGGTCGATCGAGAACACGCCGCCGGTGCCTCGGTAGCCACCCTGGTCGTAGAGCTCTTCCTGCCGCGCGCCACCGAAATGCGGGTGGTGCACGCGAGCCACGGCCGGGTGCCGGTTGAGGGTCGCCGCCAACGACGCCGCCGTGGCCGACTGCCGTTCCACACGCACTCCCAGCGTGGAGATTCCCTGCAGGATCTCGTGCGCGGTAATGGCGGTCATGCACGGGCCCAGGTCGTTGAGGTACTTACAGCGGGCCACACCCAGCAGCGCTCGCTCGGCGCCGTAGACCTCCACGGGGGAGCGGTTGCCCCAGCGGGGATGCGGGGTAGTGAGCCAGGGCCACCGCTCCGGATCTTCGGTCGGGTCGAAGGTGCCGGTGTCCACCAACAGGCCACCCAGGGGGCCGCCGTGACCCGACAGGTACTTGGTGGCCGAGTGGATCACCAGATCAGCCCCGTGCTCACCCGGGGTGAACAGGTGCGGCGTGGCCACCGTGTTGTCCACGATCACCACGGCGCCGTTGCGGTGAGCGATGTCCGCAATCGCGTCCAATTCGGGAAGGTCAGCGAGCGGGTTGGCAATCGACTCCAGGAAGAACACCCGGGTCTCCGGCGTAACCGCGGCTTCCCATTGCTCCGGATACCGCGGATCGGCGAACGTCACGGTCAACCCGGTCTCGGCCAGGGTGTCCGTGAGCAGGTCCACGGTGCCGCCGTACAGGTGCGATGACGCCACAACGTGCCCGTTGACCGGCCCGGTCAGCGCGAGCAACGCCAGGGTCACCGCGGCCTGACCGGACGAGGTGGCGACGGCGCACTCGGCACGTTCCAGCTTGGTCACCGCGCTTTCCAGGGCGGTGACGTTCGGGTTGCCGGTGCGGGCGTACGTGTACCCGGCGGCGCGCTGCGCGAAAACCGCGCGGGCGTCGGCCAGGGTGTTGAACGAGTACGCCGCACTGTGGTGGATGGGCGCCACGATTGGGCTCCCCAGGGGTGCGGGTTTGGTCTGCTCGGTCACAGGAGGCTCCCTTCGGATGCGCGAGCGAGGGTCTCGGCGGGGGTGGGTTCGGCAGCGGCAGCCGCGGGTGCGGACGCGGCGTCGTCGTTGGCGAGCTCGGCACGCACGGTGACGGCGGCGGCCACGAGACGATCGAGGGCGGCCTCGGTCTCGGGCCAGCCGCGGGTCTTCAGGCCGCAGTCCGGGTTGACCCACACGCGGTCAGCACCGATTTCCTGGGCGGCGTGGCGCACGCGCTGGGCGACCTCGTCGAAGGTGGGCACTCGCGGGGAGTGGATGTCCCACACGCCGGGGCCCACATCACGCGGGAAGTCGCCGGCGGCCAGGCCGTCCACGATGCCCGAACCCGAGCGCGAGGCCTCCAGTGTGGTGACGTCAGCGTCCAGGCCGTCGATCGCGTCCAGCACGGTCTCGAACTCGGAGTAGCACAGGTGGGTGTGGATCTGGGTTGCGGTCTGCGCACCACCGGTGGCCAGGCGGAACGAGCCGACGGACCAGTCCAGGTAGTCCGGCCGGTCGGCCAGCTTGAGCGGCAACAGCTCGCGCAGCGCGGGCTCGTCCACCTGGATGACGGCGGTTCCGGCGGCCTCGAGGTCCGTGATTTCATCACGCAGGGCCAGGGCGACCTGATCGGCGACCTCGCGGGCCGGGGCGTCGTCGCGCACGAAGGACCACGCCAGGATGGTGACCGGGCCGGTCAGCATGCCCTTGACCGGGCGGTCCGTCAGCGACGCCGCGTAACCGGTCCAATCCACCGTGATGGGGGCGGGGCGGGAGACGTCACCGAACAGGATGGACGGACGCGTGCAGCGCGAACCGTAGGACTGCACCCACCCGTGCTGAGTGGTGACAAAGCCGTCCAGCCCCTCGGCGAAGTACTGCACCATGTCATTGCGCTCCGGCTCGCCGTGCACCAGCACGTCCAGGCCGAGCTCTTCCTGCTTGCGCACGGTCTGGGCGATCTCCGCGCGAATCTTCTCGGTGTACTGCGCCTGATCGATGCGCCCGGCGCGGAAATCGGCACGCGTGGTGCGGATCCCGGGGGTCTGAGGGAACGAACCAATGGTTGTGGTGGGCAGCGGCGGCAGGTTCAAACGCTGGGCCTGGGCGGAGCGGCGCTCGTCTGCGGAGGCGCGCTCGCGGTCCTGCTGCTGCACGGCCGCGGTGCGGGCGCGCACTTCCTGGCGGTTCGTGGCCGGGTGCGCGGCGCGGCGGGAACGAATCTGCGCGTCCTTGCCGAGCTCGGCGGCCACGGCGGACCAACCCTCGGTCAGCCCGCGGGACAGCGTGACGACCTCTGCGACCTTCTGATCCGCGAACGCCACCCATTCCTTGACGTCCGGGTCGAGTGCGGTCTCGCGCTCCACATCGTGCGGGACGTGCAGCAACGGGGTCGCGGTGCCCACGGTCACGGGGCCGCGCGCGGCATCCTTGAACCGGCCCAGGGTTTCCGAGGCCTTCTCCAGATCGGTGCGCCACACCGTACGACCGCCGACGACGCCGCCCACGAGCGGGCGCTCGCCCCACGCCTCGAGCGCGGCCACCCCGGGTTCAGCACCGCGGTCCAGATCGATGGCCAGGGCCTCGATGTCGGTGGTGGCCAGAGCCCGCTGAGCGTCTTCACCCGCATCCCCGTAGCCCACGGCGACCAGAAGGTCGGGGCGGTCGGACGGGTAGCTGAGGCGGGTATAAGCCTTGGTCAGGGCCTCGATGATGGTGTCGCGAGGGACGCCCCAGCCTTCTGCCGCCAGGGCGTGCTCATCCAGCTCGACCCACGGAATGCCCGCATCCTTGAGCGCGGTGAGCAACTGGATGTAGAGATCCACCACGTCATTGAGACGATCGAACGGCTGGGTGCCCGGAGCGTCCGTGGTTTCCGGGCGGGCCAGCAGCAATAGGGTCACGGGGCCAACCAGCACCGGGCGGGTGATCGCCCCGGTGGTGTCACGGGCGGTCACGAAGCGTTCGATCAGGCTCTCCGGGTGCGCGGACAGCGGGGTGTCCGGACCGATCTCCGGAACGTAGTAGTGGTAGTTGGTGTCGAACCACTTGGTCATCTCCAACGGCTCCAGGTGATCGGTTCCACGGGACAGTGCGGTGATCAGTTCGATGCCCTGCGGGGTGTCGGGAGCTGCGGGACGGAAACCATCGGCGCGGAACCTGGCCGGGAGCGCGCCCAGGGCCAGGGCGGTGTCCAGCGTCTGGTCCACGGCGAACGTGTCAGCGGGGATGGCGGCGGCGTCGGCGAGACCGAGGTCGTTGAGGTGGCGAACGGTGCGTTCACGCAACTGGGCGAGCGTGTCCAGAACGGACTGCGCCGGGTTCTCCGCGGGCTTGGACCAGTAGGCCTCCAGGGCCTTCTTGAGTTCTCGGTTGGGGCCGATCCGGGGGTAGCCCAGGATGGTGGCGGCGGGGAACGAAGTCTTGGAAATAGCAGTCATTTGGGGTGCTCCTGAGGGTAAAAGGGTGTGTTTGGGAAGCCCCGGTCACTGAGACCGTTGCCAAAAGGTTCTGTCGGAAGGGAAGTGCGGGTGCTGCCGTGACCGTGGTGCGGCCACTGACGGGCGGCGGTTAGGCCGCCGACGTACTCCCGCGGAACTCGCGGGCGGCATCGCGCACCCGGAGATGATCAAGGATGGCCAGCGGGGCGTCCGGCCGGTTGAACGTGAACAAGTGCAGACCCGGGCAACCGAAGTCCAGCAGCTCATCGATCAAGGTGAGCGTTGCCGCAATGCCCCTGCGGCGCAGTTCACCGGGGTGATCGGTGTCCAAGAATTTGGTGATCCGCTCGGGGATCGGAACGCCGGTCAGCTCGGTCATTCGGCCCAGGCGCTTGATATCAGTCAGTGGCACCAGACCGGCGATGATCGGAATGTGGATACCCTCCGAACGCGCACGTTCCAGGAACCGCACGTAGTCCTGGGCGTCGTAGAGCACCTGGGTGATCGCGTAGTCGGCGCCGGCTTGCTGCTTTTCCCACAGGGCGGCGAGGTCCGCTTCGAAATCGCGGCCCTTCGCGGCCACGGGATAGCAGGCCACCGAAACCGAGACGGGGCGCTTTCCGGGGCGCTCGCAGGCGCCGAACTTCCGCTCCTCGACCTCGCGGATCAACTCGACCAGTTGGGAAGCGCGGTCGAAACCACCCGGGTGGGTGACCCACTCGCCACCACCCACGGGCGGATCGCCGCGCAGTGCGAGAAGGTCGCGAACGCCGTCGTCAAGCAAATCTTCGACGGCGCGCTCCAGACCCGCGCGATCGGTGCCACCGCAGGTCAGGTGGGCTACGGCGGGGGTCTTGGTCTGTTTGAGCAGGTGCCGCAGCGTTTCGCGGGACACCCCGTTCGTGCCGGAGTGACCGTGGGTGACCGAGAAGAAATCCGGGCCGGCCGCGGCCATGGTGTCGATGTTGCGCCACACGGCCTCGGGATCGCGAGTGGGGTGCGGCGGGAACACCTCGAACGAGATCAAGGATTCGCGGCGCGGCCTGCGCACCAACCACGACGTTCCCGTGGGCGGCCCCGTGGTGACGGTCTGCTCCGAGATCTGGGGAGTGGACAGGGCGGGCATAAAAATACCTCCGGCGGTTCAGGACGCCGGAGGTTTCTCCGTGCGCCGTACTTGCTCGCCGTGCGGTTGCGCGGCGGCCGGATCCTCATCTGGGGCACCCCGCTACGTGCTGGAGGGTTGCCGCCCGGTTAGCCAGAGCTTCACACCGGGACTCATGATCCTTGTTGCGAGAGACATTAGCACACGGTTTTGGCGGCGCAAGTCACACGTGTGAAGTGAACCGGGTCAGTCGGGCCGTTCCTTGGGGCCGTTCTCTAGGGCCGCCCCGGCCCGTTCAAGACTCGTCTGCCACGTGTCTTGCCGCAGGTCAGGGACATAACTCAAGGGAGAGCTCTTGCGGGATTTCCGCCCGGCCACGTAGCGGCCCATGAGCGGTTCTGCGTCCGGTGACGTGGCCAGCCACGCGAGATTCTCGGCCGAGGTCTTGACCAAGTTGGCGCCCGGAATCCTAGCGATCAGGGGTGCAAGCGTCGAGTAGATCTTCTGGACAATTCGGGGGTAGTTGCGAGCCAGGCCGGTGTCGGGCATGAGGCCGGGGTCAAAACTTGCGGCCCTCACGTCACGACTCCGGCACGTTTGGTCGATCTGGTAGGCCATGGCGATGCACGCGAGTTTGGAGGTCGAGTAGCGCACCAGGCCGTTGTCCTTGGCGTTGGGCTCGGGATCCGGAGGGCTCAAGAGTTCGCCCATACTCGACCAGCGGGCTCCGGGAAACCCGAAGGCCCTCAGCCCGCCGCGGTGGGTTTGACTGCCCAGCGTGATGACCCTGGAACCGGGGGCCATGCGTTTCAAGAGCGGCTCGAGCAGTATCACGTGGCCCATCACGTTGGTGGCCATGGTCAGTTCGAAAGCGTCGACAGAACGTTGCAGCCGATCAAACGTTTGGACTCCCGCATTGCAGATGATTGTTCGGGGAATGACTCCGTCCCTGAGGAGACCGTCGGTGAAAGATCTCACGCTCGACAGATCAGCGAGGTTCAATTGCCTCACGTCAATCGCAATGCCGTTGCCCGACAATGCGTCCGCCAGGTGGCGTCCCCTGGCCACGTCCCGGACGGCCAGGATCAGAGGAAATCTCTGACTAGCGAGAACTCGGGCGGTCTCTCGCCCCAACCCTGACGTGGCGCCGGTAATCACCACGGGGGCGTTATCAGTGACTCGCTGATCGACATGGGCAGGGGGCTGGTCGGGGGCCATGCTTCAAGTATCCCCGGTCCGGTGGTTGTCGGAGGTTCCGTGACAGATGTTTCTTGAAAAAGCGTCTGCGGCGGCGCGAGAACGGGCCGCCGCAGACGCCTCGAGGGTCTGTCGTTAGGGCTCAGTAGAGCTTGGTGGCCCCGCCGTCCACGGCGATCGCCTGGCCGGTGATGAAGCGAGCGTCGTCGGAAATGAGGAAGGCCACCAGCGGCGCGACGTCTTCCTGCGGGTCGCCGAAGCGGCCCAGCGGAATGTGGCTGAGCGACTTCTGATACATCTCCGGGAAGGCTTCCTTCCACTTGGCCACGCCCTCGGTCAGCGCAATGGGCATCACAGCGTTGATGCGAATGTTGTCTCCAGCCCACTCGTTGGCGACCACGCGCGTGAGGCCGCGGATTGCTTCCTTGGCCGATGCGTAGGCGGCCTGCGTCGGCTGCCCGCTCACCGCGGATCCGGATCCGAAGTTCACGACCGAACCGCCCTGCTTGGCGAGCTCGGAATGCGCGGCCTTCATGAACTGCCGCGTGGCACGCAGTCCCGTGTTGAAGGACAGCTCCCAGGCGTCCCCGTCCAGGTCCAGGAACATGGCCTGCTTGGATGCGTGCGCGTTGTTGACCAGGGCATCCAGGTGTCCGAAGCGTTCGACGGCGGTCCGTACCGCGGTCTGCGCGGTTTCCTCGAGCGACACATCACCCGCCACGAAGACCACGCTCTCGCCCAGTTCCGACTCCAGCTGTTGGCCTGCTTCTTCGTTGATATCCACGGCGACGACGCTCGCACCCCGGCGTGCGAGCACTCGGCTCAGCGCGCCCCCGATACCCGATGCTCCGCCCGTCACAATGACCACTTTGTCCTGTAGTTGCATGTGTTCAGCCTAGAAAAAGACCCTGTGAGCACCGTCCAGAATGGTGTAGAGAGGAAACATGGATCAGTTGCCTGAAGACCTCATTGCCGATCTCGATGTCACCGGTGTGCAGTCGCTGAGCGGGGGTGATACCGCCGCCGCCTATCGTCTGGACACCTCTGATGGGCAACTGTTCGCCAAGACCATGCTCGATGCGCCAGCCGGTGTGTTGGAGCTGGAAGCTGCGGGACTGGAAGCTCTCCGATCGGCGGCACCGCCCGAGCTCTCGGTGCCGCGGGTCATCCGCGTGACCGACCAGGGACTGGTCCTGGAATGGATCGACGAATCCTATGGCGCGGGCGGCGCCGCGATCGAGGCGGAATGCGGTAGTGGCCTGGCGCAGATCCACCGTGCCGACGCACCGCATTTCGGCGGGCTGGACCCTGAGCTGCCCCAGCGCATCGGATCCTTCCCGGTGGATCTCTCACCCACCGACAACTGGGCCGATTTCCTGTTGCACCGCCGCATCGAACCGTTGCTGCGCACGGCCATCGACTCGGGACATCTTGACCCGGCGGCGTCGGACCTGCTGGCTGACCTGGCACCGCGCGCGGCCGAACTTGCCGGGCCGGCCGAGCCACCCAGCCTGCTCCACGGCGACCTGTGGGCGGGCAACCGCGTGGTCGATTCGAGCGGCCACAACTGGCTGATCGACCCGTCCTCGTTCTATGGGCACCGCGAATACGACCTGGCGATGATGCTGCTGTTCGGCGGTTTCGGCGAGGACTGCTTCAACGCCTACGACGAGGTCTACCCCCTGGCCGGCGGCTGGCAAGAGCGCGTGCCCTGGTATCAGTTGCCCCCGTTGTTGGTGCACGCAATCCGTTTCGGAGGTGGCTACGGCAACTCCGTCATGAGGGCCCTCAAACAGCTCCGCTGAAGCGCTCGTGGGGACCCGGTGCCATGTCATGACGTCTTACTGCACGGTATGGATGGTTACTTTTCAGTAAATCGCTATCAGATGGCTTAGCGCCCGTCGTCGACACTAGTTGGACACCTCCCAGGTTCTTCAAGCATCATGGTTATCAACTTTTCTAACTACTAAAAAATTTGAGGTTGTTGATGGCTGAGTCGCGGTTGAGGCCCGATTTTGTCAGCCCTCAAAGCCGACTACTGCGAAGAGTTGTGCAGCTTAACGAGGAGATCGGTTATCAGGTCCGCAGGATCATGGGACTCAAGGAGACCGACTACGCGGCCATGGCCATCTTGATGCGCGAACCCATGGGGCCCTCGGAGTTGGCTCGGGGACTCCACATCACGAGCGCCGCGGCCACGGCCGTGGTGGACCGGCTGGTCAGTGCGGGTCATGCCGTACGAGAACCCCATCCCGAGGACCGGCGCCGCACGATCATCAGAGCCGTCGACGCCTCTCGCGCCAAGACCATGGAGCATGTCCACCCGATGATGAACATGGTCGAGGACGAATTGAAAAAACTCGATCAGCATGGCCGAGACGCCGTTCTGCAGTTCCTCACCGGCACGGCCTCCTGCCTCGAGTCCAATCGGGACGAGCTCAAGGGGCGACCCGTCCAGGAGCAGGGCACGCTGGATATCTGGGAGACCTACGGAGCGAGTGAGGAGCAGTCATGACGTTCTCACGGCTCACGCAGCCTCAACACACTGGCACCGCGCCCCTTCGGGACGACGCAGCCGTGTCCGGCGACCACGCCTGGCACGCCTTCCGCGAGGCGGTCGCCAACGAGCTGGACTCGTACTTCGAGGGGCTCAGGGATTCGGTCACACAAAGCCCCGGTTTTCCCATGCTGCGCTTGCGCGTCCGCGAACAGGTCACCGGCGGGAAACTTCTGCGCCCGCGCCTGACCCACCTGGCCTGGCGCGCCTTCGCCGGACGCACCGAGCCAATCATGCGCGGTGAGACACGCAATATCCCAGATCCGGACTGCGTGCGGTTGGCCGCCTCGTTCGAGTTGCTGCACGCCGCACTTCTGGTGCACGACGACGTGGTGGACCGTGATCCCGTACGGCGTGGCCGCCCCACAGTGGGGGAGCTCTACCGCAGGGACGCGCAGAACGTGGGCGCGCCGTCGAACGAAGCTCAGCACCTGGGCGAGGCCGCCGCGATCATCGGCGGTGACCTCTTGCTGACCGGTGCGTTGCGGCTGGCGACCACGTGTACGGCGGATCCGGCCCGGCTGCAGCCCGTAGCTGCCGTGGTGTTCGACGCCGTGACGGCCTCGGCGGCGGGCGAGCTGGATGATGTGCTGCTCTCGATGCATCGCTTTGGCAGCCAACACCCCGCTGTGCAGGACATCCTTAATATGGAACGACTCAAGACCGCCAATTACTCGTTCGAGGCGCCGCTCAGGGCCGGGGCCTTGCTGGCCGGCGCGAACCAGGACGACGCCGCTCGGCTCGCCCATGCGGGTTCGCGCATCGGGGTGGCCTACCAGGTGGTGGACGACATTCTGGGGACCTTTGGTGATCCTCGGATCACGGGCAAGTCCACCGAAGCGGACCTGCGCGAGGGCAAAGCAACCGTGCTCACCGCCCACGGGATGAAAGATGGCCGTGCTCGCCAGGTACTTGCGGATTTCGCGGCCGGGCGCGCCTCGGTCGCCCAGGTGAAAACGGCCCTCGCGGACGCGGGCGCGGAAACCAGCGCGGTGGAACTCGCCACTGAACTCGTGGCCCAGGCCGAGGACGCCCTGGATCAACTGCCCCTGCCCGACGCGGAACGAGCCGAGCTCAATTCCATTTGCCACTACGTGCTGCATCGGAGGAAGTAAATGAGCCGAGTCGTCACGCCTCCCAGCACCCCTCTCCCGCTGTACACCCGCACCGCCGCAGCCGCGGCCGGGCAGGTCATCGGGCGCTACTCCACGTCGTTCTCATGGGCGTGCCGCACCCTGCCCCGCGAGTGCCGCCGGGACATCTCCAGCATCTATGCCCTGGTGCGTGTGGCTGACGAAGTGGTGGACGGTACGGCCTCTGCGGCAGGGCTCGAAACCGGTCCGGTGCGCGCGGCTCTCGATGAGTTCGAGGGTGAGGTGGAACAGGCCTTGACCAGCGGGTTCTCGACCAACTTGGTGGTCCATGCGTTCGCGGACGTCGCTCGCCGCCACGGCTTCGGCAGCGAACTCACTGTGCCGTTCTTCGCCTCGATGCGCGCTGACCTCGAGGTGGCCGAACACGACCCTGAGTCGCTGGAAACCTACATTTACGGTTCCGCGGAAGTCATCGGTCTCATGTGCCTCGAGGTGTTCATGGACCTGCCCGGGACCCGCGCGGACACCCCCGAACAGCGCGAGATGCTACGCGCCACCGCGCGCAGGCTGGGCGCTGCCTTCCAGAAGGTCAACTTCCTCCGCGACCTGGGTGCGGATCACGATCAGCTGGGTCGCACCTACTTCCCCGACACCGACCCTGCCGATTTTGGCGAGGCTGAGAAGGACCTTTTGCTCGCGGATCTGCACGCGGATCTCGACGCCGCTGTGCCCGGCATTCTCGCCCTCGACCGGCGCGCTCGCCGTGCGGTGCTGTTGGCCCACGGTCTCTTCCACGAACTTGCCCGCAGGATCGCCGCCGTTCCCGCGGCCGAGTTGACGCAGCAGCGCATCAGCGTGCCCACTGCGGTCAAGGCTCGGATTGCCGCGCGAGTGCTCGCAGGATCTCGCAGTGTGCCGCGCTCCGATGAGGGCGTTGCTGCAGGCGCCGGTTCGCGTCCCGGTTCCGTCAATGATCCGCACGCGGGTTCCTGCTCGGGATCGCGAGGTGTCTCATGAGCCGCACGGTGGTGATCGGCGGCGGGTTCGCGGGCCTGGCCACGGCCGGTCTGCTGGCCAAGGACGGCCATGACGTTGTGCTCCTCGAGCAACAGGAGACCCTGGGCGGGCGCTCGGGTCGCTGGTCCGCGCAGGGATTCCGGTTCGACACGGGTCCCAGCTGGTACCTCATGCCCGAAGTCATCGACCGCTGGTTCCGCCTCATGGGTTCCGGTGCGGACCAGGAACTGGACCTGCGTCAGCTCACCCCCGGTTACCGCACGTTCTTCGAACGGCACCTGGATTCCGAACCCGTGGACGTGGTGTCCGGGGAAGCGGGGGAGCTCTTCGAACAACTGGACCCGGGCTCCGGCAAGGCCTTGCAGCGCTACCTCGAGTCCGGCGCCGAGGTCTACGAGCTGGCCAAGAAGTACTTCCTCTACACGAACTTCACCAAGCCCCTCGAGCTCATGACCCCCGAGGTGCTCAAGAACCTGCCCCGGTTGGGTGCGCTTCTGAGCGACTCGATGGAGGGCTACATCGCCAAGCGATTCCCGGACCCGCGTGAGCGCCAGATCCTGGGTTACCCCGCGGTCTTCCTGGGCGCCGCCCCGGATTCGGCCCCGGCCATGTACCACCTGATGAGCCACCTGGACCTCACGGACGGCGTGCAGTACCCGCAGGGCGGTTTCGCCGCACTCGTGGACGCCATGGAACGCCTCGTGCGGGAGGCCGGAGTGGAGATCGTCACCGGTGCCACGGTCACCGGCATCGACCTGAGCTCCTCCGGCCAATTCCCGCCTCGACTGGGCCGACGCCGCGGCGCCGTCACCGGCGTGCGTTACCGCCTCGAGGACGGGACGCAGGAGCGGGAGGCCGCGAGCGTCGTCGTCGGCGCGACCGATCTGCACCACCTACAAACTGAATTGCTCCCGCAGCCGTTCCGTGCGCCCGAATCGCGTTGGAAGCGCCGAGACCCGGGACCCTCCGGGGTGCTCGTGTGCCTGGGCGTGCGCGGAAAGCTGCCCGAACTGGTCCATCACAATCTGCTGTTCACGGCGGATTGGCTGGACAACTTCGCGCGCATCGCGGAGGGCAAAGAACTTGCGGACGAGACATCCATGTACGTGTGCATGACGTCCGCTACCGACCCGGGGTCCGCCCCGGACGGCGACGAGAACCTGTTCATTCTGGTTCCGTCGCCCGCCGTGCCCGAATGGGGACGAGGAGGGATCCACACGGCCGAGATGAACCAACCGGGTTCACTGCAGGTCGAAAAGGTGGCAGATGCCGCCGTGGCCCAACTCGCCCGATGGGCAGGCATTGAAGACCTGGCAGAGCGGATCGAGGTACGCAGAACCTATGGTCCCGCTGATTTCGTGTCCAACGTGAACGCGTGGCGCGGATCTCTGCTTGGCCCCGGGCATACGCTCACCCAATCGGCTTTGTTCCGGCCAGGTGTGAGCGACAGGGGAATCAAGGGGCTGTACTACGCGGGATCGTCCGTGCGGCCGGGAATCGGGGTACCTATGTGCCTCATCTCGTCCGAAGTAGTACTTGATGCAGTGAGGGAGGCTGCCCCCGGGGAAAAATCTGCGGCGAACACCGCGGCCGGGTCTGATCCAGACCCGGCCGTGGGCTCACCCTCCCGGCCCGCTACCCACATTGCCCACCCAGGGGAGCGCACCGACTGATGTACCTGTTGATGTTGCTCGTGTTCATCGGCTGTTACACCCTGATCGATCGCCGCTGGAAGCTCTACTTCTGGTCCGGGGCGCCCATGCGAGCCTGGATCGTGCTGATCGTGGGCGTGCTGTTCTTCCTCGCGTGGGACGTGGTGGGCATCATCAACGGGTTGTTCTGGCACGGGGAGAATTCGCTCACGCTGGGGATCTTCGTGGCTCCCGAATTGCCTCTAGAGGAGGTCTTCTTCCTGGCGTTCCTCTGCTACCAGACCATGATCTACATCCTGGGTGCACCCGTGCTCTGGCGCTGGTTGCGCTCGCGGGCCGGTACGTCGCGCGGTTCTTCTGCCGATGGCACTTTGGACCAACGACGGCGCTCGGGGGCTTCCGCAGCGGATGGTACCTCCTCCGGCGGGGGACCGCGCGCACTCAAAGGGGACCGGCCGTGACCTACTGGGATGTGAACTTCACTTTTCTGGGCCTTGCTGTCCTGGTGCTGATCGTGGCTGTGGTGTTGCGTAGGCCCGGACCGCTCTTCTGGGGTGCCTTGGGCGTCTCGACCGTGCTGCTGTTCGTCCTCACCGCCGTGTTCGACAACCTCATGATCGCCGCCGGAATCATGACCTATACGGACCAGAACATCTCCGGTGTGCAGGTGGGCCTGGCCCCGCTCGAAGACTTCGCCTACCCGTTGGCCGGGGTAATCCTGCTGCCGGGGCTGTGGCTGCTGTTGGGCGGCCGGGTGAATGCCTCGCAGCGCGCGCAGGGGCGATCCCATGATTCAGGCCGAAACCGTGCTCAGCGTGGCCAGTCCACTCAGGGTGCAGCTGATAGCACTCACACCGACAACCCGCGGGAGACGCGTGATTAGCAAACTGTTCTGGGCATCCCGGCCGCTCAGCTGGGTCAACACCGCCTATCCGTTCACCGCAGCTGTCTTGCTGACCGGGGGACTGCCATGGTGGCTCGTGGTGCTCGGAACTGTGTTCTTCCTGGTGCCTTATAACCTGGCGATGTACGGCATCAACGACGTGTTCGACTACGAATCGGACCTCCGCAATCCCCGCAAGGGAGGTGTGGAAGGTGCAGTCGTGGACAGGTCTGCACGGCGCTCGGTGCTACTCGCGTCCTGCTTGGTGCCGGTCCCTTTCGTGCTGGTCCTGGCGGGCTGGGCCGTTGTCACCGGGAATCCGTGGTCGATCGCGGTGCTCGCGGTGTCCCTGTTCGCGGTGGTGGCGTACTCGTGGGCGGGACTGCGGTTCAAGGAAAAGCCGTTCCTGGACGCCGTGACCTCATCCACGCACTTCGTCTCGCCTGCGGTCTACGGACTGGTACTGGCGGGAGCGGATTTCACGGTGGGGCTGTGGGGCCTGCTGGCAGGCTTCTTCCTGTGGGGCATGGCCTCGCAGATGTTCGGCGCCGTGCAGGATGTGGTTCCGGATCGTGACGGCGGGCTGGCCTCTGTGGCCACGGTGCTCGGTGCCCGACCCACGGTGTGGGTGTCCGCCGCGCTGTATGCCGGCGCTGGCTTGTTGATGCTCCTGACCGACTGGCCAGGTCAGCTGGCCGCGCTGCTCGCGGTGCCGTACCTGGTGAACGTGCTCCGCTTCCGCTCCGTCACGGACGCCGATTCCGGACGGGCCAACGCCGGGTGGAAGACGTTCCTGTGGCTGAACTACCTCACCGGTTTCTTCGTGACCATGCTGCTCATTTGGTGGGTCGCAGTCCGGTAGCTCTGGGGCGCCACCTCGGCCGGCGCTGAAGCTGTTGGCATGGTTGTCCGGCCCGGTGCCTACTCACACCCATTTCATCCCGTCTTACTGCACGGTAGACCCGCCTACCGTGCAGTAAGGCGGGATCATTTGGTTCTGCCCCTCATCGGTCCCGCGACCTTTCTCGCCGCCCCCTCGAACCCGCTCGCCCCCAGCTCTTGACGGCTCATCGGTTAAGTGGTTAATTAGTGGAGTAAGGAACCAAACAACCAGAGGAGGTGTCATGACACCGAGACAAGATGGTCGCCCGATCTTCATGGTCCTGGCTGACCAGATTGCGGACGACATCCTCCAGGGCAACTACCCGGTGGACTCGGCTGTGCCCTCCACCAACGAGCTAGCGGCGTTCTACCGCATCAACCCCGCAACGGCGGGGAAGGCACTGGGACGGTTGGTCGACCAGGGAGTCCTGGTGCGGCGTCGTGGAATAGGAACGTTCGTGGATGCCAACGGTCCCGAAATTTTGCGCGAGGAACGCCGCAAGGCGTTCGACGAAGACTTCATTCGCCCGGCAGTGGCCGAGGCACAGCGACTGGGTTTGTCCCTCGACGACATGGTTGCGCTCATTAGAAAGGACACACCATGAGTTCCCAAGCTCCACAGGCAGATCATCGAACGGGTGCTCCGTGGGACACGGGTCAACAGGGCATCCAGATTCGAAGCCTCAACAAGTCGTTCGGCAAGAAGCACGTGCTGAAGGACATCACCGTGGAGTTCGCACCCAATCGTGTACACGGACTGCTCGGCTCGAACGGCGTGGGTAAGACCACGCTGATGTCGGTGATTCTGAATCACAAGTTCCGCAGTTCGGGTGAAATCCTCATCGATGGCCAGGATCCGCGGGAAAATGCCAAGATCCTGGAACGCACGTGTTTCATTCATGAGGACCAGAAGTTCCACGACGACGACACCCCGGCATCGTTGCTGCGCATCCTGCCCACGTTCTACCCCAACTGGGACGCGGAGCTTGCCGAGCGGTTGGCCTCTCGGTTCCACCTGCCCATGGGCACGCGTGCCGTGAAGCTTTCACGTGGTCAGCGCAGTGCGTTGGTCATCGTGATCGGGTTGGCAGCTCGGGCGCCGTATACCTTCATGGACGAGCCGTACCTGGGCCTGGACCCCGGTCACCGTGCGCTGTTCTACGAGGAGTTCGCCCGAGCCATGGCCGAGCACCCGCGCACGGTCATTCTCTCGACGCACCTGATTGACGAGGTCTCCGACCTGCTCGAAAACGTGGTGATGCTCGAGGACGGACGGGTCACGGTGGACGCGGACATCGATCAGGCCAGGGACAGTGCGTTCGTACTGCGAGGCCTTGAGTCCGTGGTTCGTGACCTGGCCGGTGATCGCCAGATTCTCCGCGAACACCGATTGGGCAACATCCTCTCGATCACGGTGGATGGCACCGCTACTGACGACGACCACCGTAGGGCCGATGAGGTCAACGTTTCGGTCGAGCCGGTCACCTTGCAGGAACTCGTAGCCGCACGCGGTATGCGCGGGGCGGACAATGCGGAAAGGAGCTTGTAATGCAGTACGTACGCAGAAACCTTGCGCTCTACCTGACGAACAGGGTCAACTCGTTCGTGATTGCTCCGGCAATCCTGCTGATGGTGGCCGTCATCATGATCATCATCGCTCTCATCATTGGCATTCGCACAGGCCTGCCGCTGCCGCCAGAGGTCAGTGATGGCTTCAAGTACAACCAGGCCATCTTCTGGGCGATCCCGGGCTTCTTGATCTCCCACGGTGCACTGACCGCCAATCGTGGTTTCGCCGGCTCATTGGCGTTCGGCAGTACCCGCCATAACTTCTGGGCCGGAACGGCCCTGGGGTTCGTGATCACTTCACTCGTGGTCGTGGCGGTGGGCCTCGTGCTGCTGGCCATTGAATCCGCGACCGGATACGGCGTGGGCGTCAGCTACTTGACCGTCACGGCCATGGACAACGGCAATCCGCTGATCGTCGCTATCTCCCTGTTCCTCATGTGCCTCATGAGCTTGTTTGCGGGAATGGGTTTCGGCGGCATCTACCGTGCGGCTGGTGTCATTTGGACTGTGGTCTCGGTAGTGGCAGTGGTGCTTTTGCTGCTCGGACTGATTGCGGCGGTCGTGGCCTGGCCGGACTTCTGGGTTGACCTCGTGGGCGAACTCGGACGCTGGACCATCCCGCTGGGTCTCGCAATCGTCACGGTGATCGCGGCTATCGCCAGCCGTACCGTGGTGCGGTTCGCGGAGATCTAGCCGCAACCCCAGCCACGCACCCGCCGACGCCGCTCGCTCCCCACCGGGGCGGGCGGCGTCGGCATGTGTGTGGGAACCATTTCGTGCCGCCTTACTGCACGGTAAGGTGCCCTACCCTGCAGTAAGGCGTCATCAAATGGCGATCGGGCCTGTGGGGTTGCCGGTGAGACGTTCCGGCGGGCTCGCGCGGCTAGGAGGCGGCCTGCTCGGCGTCCTTGAGAATGCGCTCGGCTCGCAGTTTTACGGGGCGGTCGACCATCTGACCGCCCACGGTTCCGACGCCGTCGGCCACGGCGAGAACTTCCTTGGCCCATTCGACGTCCGCCTCGCTGGGGAGATAGGCCTTCGCAATGATCTGTGCCTGGGTCGGGTGCAGGCACAGCATTCCGCCGAAGCCATCGGTCATCGCACGCTGGGCGGCACCCTCCGTGGCCTCTGCATTGCGTACGTCCGGTTCGGGAGAGTCCAACGGTGCAGGCAAATTGCCCAGCCGGGAACTCAGCACCACATTGGCTCGCGCCAAGGATATCGCCGCACCCTGCGGTTCACAGCCGAGATCCACGGCGAGATCCAGTGCACCGAGTGTCAATCGGACCACCGGGGTGCACGTGGCTAGCTCGGTGGTGTTGGCGACGCCTCGGGCGGTTTCGACCAGCGCCACGATGGGAATGTCCGGAAGCTGCTCGGCAACCTTCATGACCTGTCCCGCGGATTCGGCCTTGGGAATCATCACCGCGAACGGGGCAATGGAAGTTCCGTTCTCTCGTCCAGCGGGGGGTGTCTCGCCGGTGGTCTGCCCGAGCTCTCCTTCCGCCTTGCTCCCGGCCGAGCCGCGAGTGGCCTCGAGGCAACGAGCGAGTTCGGCGACGTCGGCCTGGCCCACCTCGGTCGCGATGTCGTTGATGCGCACGGTGAGCCGACCCGGCGTGACGTCTCCGATGAGGTCGGCGAGGTTGTCGCGTGCGGAGTCCTTGTCGTCCGGGCCCACAGCGTCCTCCAAATCCGCGATCGCGGGACTGGCGGCTAGCGCCTTGTGGACGCGATCGGGGCGCGTGAGCGGGGCGAACAACGCCGTGCGGGTACTCAGAATCTCGTGCTGTTCCGTTGAGGTCATGAAAATATATTCGCACAGGAGAGCTACTACTGCCAGAGTTCCCGCGGCATCTGTGCGGAAATATGTGACCTGAAATCTCAGGCAGGGGGTTGAAAAGCTCACCGCAGTACTGCAATATATTGAACATTACTCGCGATGGCGTGTGGTTTGAATCACCCATTGGAGCGCGACTGACACTGTGAAGGGAGCCCGGCGTGGTTCACAAGGACACTGAACGGCAAGCAGAACTCCGACAGACCGTGCGCGATTTCTGCGCCGACTTCGGCAACGAATATTGGCGAGCCAAAGACCTGGAGCGTTCCTACCCCCAGGAGTTCGTGGACGGAATCACCCAGAAGCGACTGCTGGCCGCGCTGATCCCGGAAGAGTACGGGGGACTGGGTCTGGGCATCTCCGAGGCGTCCATCATCATGGAGGAGATCAACCGCTCCGGTGGTCACGCCGCCGCGTGCCACGCCCAGCTGTACACGATGAAGGCCGTGCTCAACCATGGTTCCGAGTGGCAGAAGAAGGAGTACCTGCCGTCCATTGCGGATGGCTCCCTGCGTCTGCAGGCCTTCTCCATCACCGAAGAAGCAGCCGGATCGGACACCTCCAGCATCCAGACCCGCGCCGTCAAGGACGGCGACGACTGGGTCATCACCGGCCACAAGAACTGGACCAGCCGCATCGATGAGTCCGATCTCCTGCTCGTCCTGACCCGCACGGCGGACAAGGACGCGGCGGACCGCAGCGCCGGCTTGACGTTGTTCCTGGTTGATCTGCGCCAGGTGCGTGCCGAGCAGCCGGACGCGCTGCGCCCGGTCAAGGTGCGCACCATGTTCAACTACGCCACCAACCAGATCTTCTACGAAGGCCTGCGTGTGCCCTCCTCCGCAGTGGTCGGCGAAGTGGGTAAGGGCTTCCGCTACGTGATCGACGGCTGGAACATGGAACGCATCCTGCTGGCCGCCGAGGCCATCGGTGACGGTTACTGGTTCATCGACAAGGCCGTGGACTACGCCAAGAGCCGCGAGGTGTTCGGTCGTCCCATCGGCGCCAACCAGGGTGTGCAGTTCCCCATCACGGAGGCGTACATGAAGCTGCGTGGCGCGGATGCCATTCGCTGGGAGGCCTGCGAGCTGGCCGACGCCAACGAGCCCTGCGGTGTGGAGGCCAACATGGCCAAGTACCTCGCGAGCGAGACCGCGTGGGAGGCTGCCAACGTGTGTCTCAACACGTACGGCGGTTACGGCTTTGTGGACCAGTACGACGTGGAGCGGAAGTTCCGCGAGAACCGCATGTACCAGGTGGCTCCCGTGAACAACAACATGATCAAGGCGTTCATCGGCACCAAGGTTCTGAGCATGCCTCGCTCCTACTGAGCGCGGAGCCCTTCAATTTCTTGAGATGTGAAAGGAGACTCCCGTGAGCGAGTCGAACTACAAATCCGGCTGGGAAGGCCGGTTCTTCGAGGACTTCGAAGTGGGGGATCGCTACCGGCATCCGCTGGGACGCACCGTGCTTCCCGTGGACAACAGCTGGTTCACGCTGCTGACCCAGAACACCGCGGCCATTCATTTCGATGCACATCTTGCCGCTCGAACCGAGTTCGGGAAGCCGCTGGTGGACTCCACATTCACCCTGGCTCTGGTGACGGGGCAGTCCGTCACGGACATCTCCCAGAACGTCTTTGCCAACTTGGGCTGGGACAAGGTGCGGCTGCCGAACCCCGTGTTCGAAGGTGACACCATTTACTCCGAATCCGAGGTGCTGTCCAAGCGCGACTCGAGTTCCCGACCGGAGGTCGGCATCGTCACGGTACGGACCGTGGGTTACAACCAGGACGGGGTCATTGTGATCACCTTCGAGCGCACCATCCTGGTCTATCGCAAGGCACACAGCCCCGCGCTGGGTCGCAAGGATCCCGTGTGGGACGAACGTTCCCTCAAGGCAGCGGGTATCCAGAATTAGACAGTCCGTGCCCAATTGCTGAGCGCTAGAGCGCTCGCAAGACGTACATCGCCGTCCGGATCACTTCTGGGCGGCGATGTGCTGTGCCAACAGCTCACCCGCGTGGGCGACGTGCTCGGCCATGGCGACCCGAGCGGCGTCGGCGTCGTTGGAGCGGAACGCCGCGATGATGCGAGCGTGGTCCTCCGCCGAGGCCTTGGGCCAGCCCTCGATGGAGCCGTAGAAGCTGCGCGGCACGTAGTGGGTCACGATCGCCAGGATGCGCGCGAGCTTGGGGGCGTCCGCCAGCAGGGTGATGTGGCGGTGGAACGCGTGATTGCGTTCCTCGACCACGTCGACCAGGCGTCGCACTGCGGCGGCGTTGATTTCGAAATGAATGGCTTCCAGTTCGTCGACGTCCTGAGGCGTCGCGCGTTGGGCGGCGCGCGCAGCGAGCTCTCCGGCGATGAGTTGTTGAGCGGTGAAGACGTCCTCGATGTCCTGGGGCGTCAGCGGGTCCACGGTAAATCCCTTGCCCGGAATCAAGGACAGGAAGCCCTCCGTGGTGAGCGCCTGGAGGGCCTCCCGGGCGGGGGTGGGGGAGATGCCGATTTCCGGGCCAACGGTTTCGGGGCGGATCACGTCCCCGGCGGAGTAATGACCGTCCAATATTTGGGCACGGATGTGCTCCATAGCACGGCGACTCATGGTCCCGCGGCGATGGGCCGGGGGTTGGTTGGGCCCGGACATGGCCTCTCCTCGGTGGATTGACGGTAGGTGGCTGCTGTTTCCCCTTGAACTATATGGCTTCTCAGTTCTGAACAGGGGCTGACATCCCCGAGATTTCGCGGCAGATGGGCCTTCAAAAGATTATTGGTCCCAGGGGGTGACAGGCGTCACAGTATCCAATATATTGAAGTGCATGTCTCAAGCAAAGGTGGCGGGTATGAGTGATCAGAACTCACGCTCTATAAGCAGTACCGGGATGAAGCAGTCTCCCGGAATGGCCGAAAACGTCGGTGAGGCCAGTCATTACAACCGCAGACTCATTGGAGTCTTCGGGGGTATCGCCCTGGGTGCTCTGGTTTATATATTGATGCCTTCCGATCTTCCGCACGAGACCCGTGTGACAGCCGCCATCGGCATCCTCATGGGTGTGTGGTGGGTTTCGGAGGCCGTACCTATCCCCGTCACCGCGCTGACGCCGCTCGTGCTGTTCCCGGCGCTGAGTGTGGCGCCGTTGGAGGACATCGCGCCCTCCTACGCTAGCGACATCATCTTCCTGTTCATGGGCGGCTTCCTGCTGGCATTGACCATGGAACGGTGGAACCTGCATTACCGCATTGCGTTGAACGTCGTGCTGCGGGTCGGCACCAAACCGACACGGTTGGTGGCCGGCTTCATGCTCGCCACGGCCCTGTTGAGCATGTGGGTGTCCAACACCGCGACCGCCATGATGATGATCCCCATGGGTATGGCCGTGGTGAAGATGGTCGAGGAGCGCCGGATCGGGCTGCAGAAGAACTCCAAGTTCGGCATCGCTCTGGTGCTCGGCATCGCCTACGGTGCGACCATTGGTTCGTTCGGCACCATGCTCGGCAGCCCGGCCAATCTGATCGTGGTGGGTTACCTGCGTGAATCGCTGGGTGTGCCCGTGACCTTCCTGCAGTGGATGCTCGTGGGCGTTCCCGTCATGGCCGTCATGTACGTCATGGGAGTGTTCGTACTGACCAAGTGGGTCTGGCGCCCCGAGGTCGATGAGCTGCCCGGCGGCCGCGAACTCTTTGAGTCGGAGCTGGCCGGGATGGGCAAAATGTCCACCGGCGAACGAATGATTGCCGTGATTTTCGGCGCTACCGCCATCTGCTGGATCGTCCTGCCCTTGATCTTCCCGGATACCTGGATCACGGACGGCGTGGTCGCCATGACCGCCGGTCTTTTGACCTTCCTGATGCCTGTACGCCCGTCTCGCGGTGTGATGCTCATGGACTGGAAGTCTGCGGAGAAACTTCCATGGGGGATCCTCATCCTGTTCGGTGGCGGCTTGGCGCTGTCCTCTCAGATCACCGGTACCGGCCTGTCCACATGGATCGGTGACGCCGTGGCCGGCCTGGGAGCTTTGCCCGTGTGGCTGATCCTGTGCGTCATGGTGGCCGTGCTGTTGATGCTGACCGAGTTCACGAGCTCCACGGCAACGGTGGCGGCTTTCGTCCCGGTGGTCGGCGGTATCGCTGCCGGAATTGGCGCAGACCCCGCTGTCTTCGTGGTCGCTGCAGGCCTGGCGTGCATGTGCGCGTTCATGTTGCCCGTCGGCACGCCGCCCAACGCAATTGCCTTCGCCTCGGGCGCCGTGACCATGCAGCAAATGGTGCGCACCGGTATCTACATGAACATCGGCGCGATCTTCGTGGTCGTGGCAGCCGGCCTGTTCCTGGTGCCCCTCGTCTTCTAACGACCTGTAGTTCTAATCCCCGAAGGAGATTTCATGACTACGTCAGCAACCAACTCGCTTCCCCTGGACGGCATCACCGTGGTGTCCATGGAGCAGGCCGTGGCCGCTCCGTTCGCCACTCGTCAACTGGCGGACCTGGGTGCGCGCGTCATCAAGATCGAACGTGCCGAGGGTGATTTCGCTCGCAACTACGACGAAACCGTCAACGGCATGGCCAGCTACTTCGTGTGGCTCAACCGCGGCAAGGAGTCCGTGGTGCTCGACCTCAAATCCGAGCAGGGCAAAGAGGTCATGCGCGGGCTCATGAAGGAAGCCGATGTGCTGGTGCAGAACCTGGCACCCGGTGCGGCCGAACGGCTGGGGCTCGGGGCGGAAGCTCTGCACGAGATCAATCCCCAGCTGATCCACGTGTCGATTTCCGGTTACGGGATGGGCGGTTCCTACACCAAGCGCAAGGCCTATGACCTGCTCATCCAGTGCGAGTCCGGGTTGCTCTCCGTCACGGGCACCCCGGAGGCTCCGGCTAAGGTGGGCGTGTCCGTCGCGGACATCTCCGCGGGCATGTACGCCTACTCCGGGATCCTGGCGGCTTTGATTCAGCGCGGGAAGACCGGCAAGGGTCAGGTGCTCGACATCTCCATGCTCGAGTCCCTGGGGGAGTGGGTGCAGCAGACCTACTTCTTCGCCGAATACGGCGGTAAGGCTCCGCGTCGTGCGGGAGCTTCCCACGCGAGCATCGCCCCCTACGGCCCGTTCCAGACCTCGGAGGGCACGGTCTTCCTGGGGATCCAGAACGAGCGTGAGTGGCAGTTGTTCTGCGATCAGGTGATTGAGCGCCCGGACATGGCACAGAATCCGCGGTTCACGCCCAACGCCCGCCGCGTGGACAACCGGGAAGAACTGGACGACATCATTGCCGAAACCACCTCCACCCTCAGCACCGAGGAGTTGCAGGCACGATTGGACGCCGTGGGGATCGCGAACGCGCAGTTGCGAGACATGCACGGGTTCTCCGCGCACCCGCAGCTGGCCGAGCGCAATCGTTGGCGCGACGTCGACACCCCGGCCGGCCCGGTGCGCTCCATGATGCCCCCGGCCACCTTGCAAGGCACCGAGCCCGCCATGAAGCCCGTGCCCGCCCTGGGTGAGCACACGGACGCGGTCATCAAAGAGTTCTTGCGCGAGGCCTAACTGTCCGTGCCCGGGCCTCACCCAGATTGACGACGCCGCTCGCACCCTTCCCGGGGCGCGCGGCGTCTGCGCTGCGCATGCGAACCATGTCGTAACGCCTTACTGCGCGGTAAGGCACCCTACCCAGCAGTAAGGCGTCATCAAAGGGTGCATCGTGGAGCCCCCCGCCGGGCGGCTGGCATCATGGGAGCCATGAGCCGTTCCGCATTCACCACGCACACCGCACACGTCAACGACATTGACCTCGCCTACACGGATGAGGGCCAGGGGGCCCCGCTCGTGTTGTTGCACGGTCACGCCTACGACCGTTCCATGTGGGACGGCCAGGTCAAGGCCTTCACCGAGCAGGATTGGCGCGTGATCGCCCCGGACCTGCGCGGATTCGGGGCATCAGAGGTCACTCCCGGGATCGTGTACACCGAGGAATTCGTGGCGGACGTGATCGCTCTGCTCGACGAGCTCCAGGTCCAGCGGGCGGTGCTGCTGGGCTTCTCGATGGCCGGACAGGTGGCCATGCAGCTGGCTGAATCCCACCCGGAGCGTGTGAGCGCTCTGATCATCAACGACACGGTGCCGCAGGCCGAGGACCCGGCGGGGCGGCGTCGTCGTCACGTGGCCGCTGACGGAATCGTGAGCGGCGGCATGGACGCCTACGGCGAGGCCGTGTTGCCCAAGATGATCTGGGAAGAGAACGTGGCGCGGCTGCCCGACGTGGCCAAGACCGTGCTCGAGATGATTCAGGCGTCACCGCTCGAGGGTGCCACGGCGGCCATGCGCGGCCGCGCCGAACGCAACGACTTTGTCGAAACGCTCAAGAACTTCGACAAACCCGCCCTGGTGATCGCCGGCGACAATGACGCCTTCGACGGCGGCGCAGCCCAGCGCATGGCCGAGCTGCTGCCGCACGGCGAGTTGGCGGTGATCAGCAACAGCGGCCACACGCCCAACATGGAGAACCCCACCGAGTTCGACGCCGCTCTGGGCGCCTTCCTCGGCAAGCTCGCCTAGGGCCTACTTGTTCCAGGCGTTGGCCAGCAGCTCCATGCCCCCGAGGACGTCCTCCTGGCGGGTGGCCACGGGGGAGATCATCAGCTCATCCGCATCCGCGTGCTGGGCGAAACGCTCGAGGTAGTCGACCACGGTGTCCGGGGTGCCCACCGCGGTGTACTTGAGCATGTGGAGTACCTGCTGCGCGGCGGGCGAGGCCATGACCATGTCCATCTCGTCCTCGGTGAACTCGCGGCCACGGCCCACCATCATGCGCACACGGGCGCGCTGGGTGGCTTCGAGCTGGCGAGCTGCGTCCTCAGGATTCTCGGAGACGATCACGTTGACCGCCGCGATCACATAGGGCTCGGCCAGCTGCTCGGAGGGCTGGAACTGGGTGCGGTACGTGTTGACCGCGTCCGCCAGGGCGTCCGGGGCGAAGTGCGAGGCGAATCCGTAGGTCAGGCCGTAAGAGGCCGCCAGCTGCGCACCGAACAGTGATGATCCAAGGATGGTCAGCGGCACGTTGGTGTTGGCGCCGGGCATGGCGGAGACGCCGGGGATACGGGAGTTTCCGGTCAGGTACCCCTGCAGTTCCTTGACGTCCTGCGGGAAGCTGTCCGCGGACTGCGGGGAGCGGCGCAGGGCCTGCAACGTGCGCTGATCGGTTCCGGGAGCGCGGCCCAGGCCCAGGTCGATGCGTCCCGGGTAGAGCTCCTCCAGAGTGCCGAACTGCTCGGCAATCGTGAGCGGCGAGTGGTTGGGAAGCATCACGCCGCCTGCACCCAGCCGGATCGATTCCGTCTTAGCCGCAATGTGCGAGATCAACACGGCCGGCGCAGAGGACGCAATGGTGGGCATGTTGTGGTGCTCCGCGTACCAAACCCGGGTGTAGCCGAGTCGCTCGGCCTCCTGCGCGAGGGTAACGGAATCCGCGAAGCTCTCACCCACGGACTGGTTCTTGCGGACGGTTGCGAAATCAATGACGGACAGCGGCTGGCGCACGTAATACCTCACTTCTCGATGATGGTTTCTAGGGGAAATAACGGCTCGTGCGGCGGTATAATTCCCACGGTTCTTGGGGCGCTTATGGCTGTCGGGGGTGCTGCGTAGGCTTGATGCATGGCCGAATTCGAGGTCAACGAATTGTTCTCCGTACCGCGTGAGCGCCAGGAACCGGCGCCCGGTGCGGTGCATATCCCTGACTGGCTGGACACCGAACAACAGGCCCAATTGGTGACCCAATGCCGCGTCTGGGTCAGGGATTCTCCCATGCGGCACCAGGTCATGCCCGGCGGGGGTCGGATGTCCGTGCAGTCGGTCATGCTGGGTCGTAATTGGCGGCCCTACCGGTACGGCGCGAGTGCTGGGCCGGGGGTCCAAGAGCTGCCGGGGTGGCTCGTGCACATGGGGCAGCGTGCCGCGGCGGACGCGTACGGCGAGCTGAATGAACTCGCGTTGAACTTCGAGCCGGACTCCGCGCTGATCAACTACTACGATTCCCAGGCCCACATGGGTATGCACCAGGACAAGGATGAGTACTCGGCCGCGCCCATCGTGTCCCTGTCGCTGGGGGATACGTGCGTGTTCCGGTTCGGCAACACCGAGACCCGTACCGCGCCCTATCAGGACATCGAACTGCGCTCCGGGGACCTGTTCGTGTTCGGCGGCCCCTCACGCTATGCGTTCCACGGTGTACCCAAGGTGTATCCGGGAACCGGCGGTCCGCAGTTGGGGATGAAGCACGGCGGCAGGCTCAACATCACGCTGCGGATGACCGGGGGGCAGGGGTAGCGAGTGGCTTGGCTGGGGAATGAGCGAGCGGCCCCGCCGGGAAAGGTGAGGTAGCGGGGCGGGGTCGGGCGCGGCGTCGTCGGCGGAAATGCCAGACTGAACGCATGGATGTTGAGGCAGTAGATCCGGAACCCACCGACGAACAAGTCGACCGCTATCGGTTGTTGGCCGGTGACCACGCGGCCGGCGTGGGTGTGGTGTGCGCGCGGCACCGGGGTAAGGACCACGCGGCCACGGTCACGGCATTCGCAGATGTTTCCTACGATCCGCCCACCATGCTTGTGTGTCTCTACGACATGGGGCGAATCTGCGAGGCCGTGGAAACCTCCGGTGTGTGGACCCTGAGCCTGCTGAACTCGTCCCAGCGATCCGTGGCCAATTGGTTGGCGAGTCCCGGTAACCCCGTGGACGGGCTGCTCGATTCCGTTCCGTTCCACCGCACGGAGAGTTCCGGAACTCCGGTGCTGGACGGCTCGCTGGCGTGGTTCGAACTCGAGACCGTCTCGAGTCATACCGCGGCCACCCATGAGGTGTTCATCGGCCGCGTGGTGGCCATGGGCCGGGGCGAGGGTGCGGGCAACGCCGACGCACCGCTCGTGCACTTCGCCAAGGAATACCGTTCGTTGCGCTAGCCAACCGCGCTGACACGACCACGTGAGCACCGGGGAGCAGGCAGTAATTGTGACGGACTGTTGCGCTGCGGGATGAACAAATCCGGAGCGGCCTGGAATTGTGGAGAGTCAGCCCCCGTTACAGCTACCACGCGCCTCGCAGTGTTTGAGGCCGTCGACCACGTCCACCTTTGGAAGGACTTTCCATGACAGATCAGCCTCGCAACGCACCATCCGGAGCTTCGCAGCCCGGCGCGGACTCTGCTGATCTGATGTCGCCGGACCGTCACGAGCACGTCCTGGATTCGGTGCCCGCCACCGGGAAAGAAGCGGAGCACGCCTCGGCCAAGGTCGCCGACTTCGTGGCACCCACGGAGGACCTCATCGAGGACGACAACCTGATCAACGGGTTCAAGGCCGCCTTCGGTCAGCACCCCGCGGGAATCGCGATCATCACCGTGGCGGGACCGGAGGGCCCGGTGGGTCTCACGGCGTCCTCATTGTCGTCGATCTCTGCGCAACCGCCCATCCTGGGTTTCTCTCTGCAGGCCAAACGCGGTTCGGCCGCGATCGTGGCCGACGCGGAGTCATTTCTGGTGCATTTCCTGGACGCGGACAATATCGACCTGGCCCGTGCCTTCTCGATCTCCGGCGCCCCGCGCTTCGGCGAGGACATGCCGTGGGAATCGTTGCCCACCGGTGAGCCTCGCCTGCTGGGCGTGCGTCGTGTGCTGCGTGCCGTGCCGCTCGCCCGGGTCAAGGCGGGCCCCGCACTGGTCTTCAACGCGTCTGTCGTGGAGAATCTGGGCGACCAGGGCTCGGGGGAACCCCTGGTGTATCACCAGCGGCAGTTCCACGGGCTCAGCCAACAGTCCGTGATCGATTACCAGATCTGAACGCGGGAACGCCGCGCGTAAGGAAACGGGCAAGGAAAGAGGCACGCAGTGAGCAATATCGAACCGGACCCCTCAGAACAGTTGTGCGGTGAGGACGAGCCCGCGCAGGGCCTCGAGATCATCGACCCCCGTGAGGTTCCGCTGGGCGGGCCGCGTGCCATGCAGGTGCGCCGCACCCTTCCGGCGCGCGGTCGCACCATGATCGGCCCGTGGTGCTTCGTGGACCACTACGGCCCCGATGACGTCTCGGAAACCGGCGGCATGAACGTTCCGCCGCACCCGCACACCGGTCTGCAGACCGTGTCGTGGCTGTTCACCGGCCGCATCGACCATGAAGACTCGGCCGGGCACAAGGCCACCGTGACTCCCGGCAGCATCAACCTGATGACCGCCGGGCGCGGCATTAGCCACACCGAATACTCCACAGCGGACACCACCGTGTTGCACGGTGCCCAGTTGTGGTTGGCGTTGCCGGACGCGTCCCGCGACACCGACCCTGGTTTCGAGGCCTACACCCCGGAGCCCTTGAGCGGTGAGGACTGGGACCTGCGCGTGTTCCTGGGTGAATTCGCCGGGCAGCGCTCGCCGGTGCATTCCTTCCACCCCGTGCTGGGCGCGGAGCTCGTGGTCGACGCCACCGAGCACACCGTTGAGGTCGAGTTCGACCTGAACGAGGACTTCGAACACGGCGTACTGCTGGACGAGGGCAAGACCCTGATCCAGGTGGACCCCGACGACGGCGGCCCCAGGTGTGTGCTCAAGACTGCGCAGCTGGCACACATCGCCACCGGTGCCCGGACAGTGAGGTTCCGGGTCCCACAGGGCGAGCAGGTGATCCTTCTGATCCTGGGCGGTACCCCGTTCGGTGAGCAGATCACCATGTGGTGGAACTTCGTGGGCCGGTCCCACGACGAGATCGTCGCCTACCGTGACGCCTGGCAGTCCGCGATCGACGCCGACGACGCCCCGACCGTCGAGGACGCCGATCCGCACGGCAGGTTCCCGAGCGTCGTCGTTGATTCGCACGATGACGGCGCTCTTCCGGCGCCCACGCTGCCCAACGTGCGGCTCAAGCCCAGGCCGTAGCGCTGCGCTGGCAATTAGAGGAAAACCCGATCCGATCCCGGATCGGGTTTTCCTATGACGCAGATCATATAAATACTTTCTGCGGAATTGGTTGACATCTCAACACGGGCGAGTAAAGTAGTTTCCGAAGCAAGCAATAGTTCCCCGGATAAACGGGGAACGCGACAATTTCAAGGAGAACCCCCATGACTACTTTGAACGGCATGACCACCGGTACCTGGACCCTCGACCCCGCCCACACCGAAATCGGCTTCAGCGTTCGTCACGCTGGCATCTCCAAGGTCCGCGGTCAGTTCTCGGACGTCACCGGCCAGCTCAACGTGGCTGAGGACGCAGCACAGTCCACCGGCGAGATCGTCGTGGCCATGGCTTCCGTGGACACCAAGAACGAAGCTCGTGACAACCACGTTCGTTCCGAGGAATTCTTCGACGTGGCCAACCACCCGGAGATGACCTACCGCATCCTGGGCCTGAACCTGACCGACGGCGAAGGCACCGTGTCCGGCGAGCTGACCCTGCGCGGCGTGACCAAGCCGGTCGAGCTGGAAGCCGAGTTCAACGGTGTGGCCGTTGACGCCTTCGGCGTGACCCGTGCGGGCTTCACCGCTTCCACCGCGATCTCCCGCAAGGAGTTCAACGTGACCTGGAACGCTGCCCTCGAAGCCGGCGGCGTGATGGTGTCCGACAAGGTCAGCATCGACCTGGACGTCGAGTTCGTGGCTCCCGAGGCCAACTGATCCCGCACGTGCGGTCGCTGCGCGGGCCGGGGAGAGGGTCAGCGCAGCGACTGCACGATGAAGTACACCAAGGGCACCAGTACAAGTCCGAGCAGGGCAATCCGCCGCAATCGCACTTCCATGCGAGCGGCGTTGATCTGACGCTTGTTCCCCCCGGTGTCCTGACGGTCTTCAATGAGCGGGGCTGTCCCGGTCGCAGATTCCTGCGGCCGGGACTTTTCCCTGTCCGGAGTCTGATCCGAGCGCGGGGTGGTGTCCCCGGCGTCTCCGGTACTGGCGGGGCCAACTGGGTCAGGATCCGAACCCGGTTGCTGCGGTGACGTGGCCACGATGTGCCTCCTGGGCTGAGAATTCTATGAGCGCAAGCGTGCGGGTCAACGCCATCTGGTGGTCATGATCAGCCCGGTCATCATGAAGACGAGGCCGATGATCAGGTTCCACACGTTGATCCCCGGAATGGGAAGTGTGCCCTGGAACAGGTAGTACACGATGATCCACAGCAGGCCCACGATCATCAGGCCGATCATAACCACCTTGTACCACATGGGGGTCGGCTGGGGCTCGCCGGTGCGGTCGCGTTTGGCTGCCTTGCGCAGGGCCTTCTTGTTCTTCTCGCCCTCCAGCTCGTCCGTGCCGTCCGCCGTTGCGGAGGTGGAGCCACCGTTGTCACGGGCTACCGACTTCTCGAACGCTTCCGCATGACGATTGCGGGGCAGGTTCTGGGCGGCCAGTTCGGTCAGCTGACGATCCTCGTCCGTGATCGCGTACTTCTGGTTGGATTCCAGGGACTCGCGGGACTTACCGAATCGCTTCTTGGGCTGGGACACTACTGATCATTCCTCCTGCTGCGTGGGACGTGCGGGGTTCGGACCCCTCCACGGTACGCATTGCGAGCGTGAGACGCCTGGGCGTAAAGCCGGCGTTCAGTCTACCGCTCACGCGGGCGTAGACTTGCGCGATAGTTCCGTCTAATCGCTTGTACGCGCAGGAGTAGCTTTCGTGTCCGTGAAGATTCTCGTGGTGGATAACTACGACAGCTTTGTCTACACCTTGGTGGGTTACCTCCAACAGTTGGGGGCCGAAACCACGGTGATCCGCAATGACGACCTCGATGTCGCCGCGGTGACCGCTCTGGCCGGTGAGCACCAGGGCGTCCTGCTGTCACCGGGGCCCGGCGCACCGGCGGATTCCGGTGTCTGCCCCGACCTGATCCGCTGGGCCGAACAGACCAGGACCCCGCTGTTGGGTGTGTGCCTGGGTCACCAGGCGCTCGGCGAGGTCTACGGCGCCAGCGTGGGTCACGCGCAGCAATTGATGCACGGCAAGACTTCCCAGTTGATCCACCACGGTGCGAGCGTGTTCGCTTCCGTGCCGTCCCCGTTCACGGCCACGCGTTATCACTCGCTCGCCGTCGACGCCGCAACGGTCCCTGACTGCCTCGAGGTCACCGCGACCACCGAGGACGGCCAGGTGGTCATGGGGCTCAAGCACCGCACCGCGCCCCTGCACGGCGTGCAGTTCCACCCCGAGTCCGTGCTCACCGAGGGCGGGTACCTCATGCTCGGCACGTGGCTCGAAGAGGTCGGGCAGGTGGGTGCCGCAGCCGCGGCCGCCGGGTTGTCCCCGCTCATGACCGCCTGAGAGATCAGCGTCCCGCTACGTTCGGGTCTCATCCGGACGCGACATCACGCACAACCATGACCGGTATCAGCGGTGACCTTCACGGAAACGCCGTGCTCCCCGAGAAGGGGGAGCACGGCGTCGTCGTCTGTGGAGCGGCTAACCCCGGGAGCGGGTAGATGCCGGGGTCGGCCTCTCAGCCTGTTCGTCCGAACCATTGCCGGCCGATTCGGGCTCGGCAGACGGTGTGGGCTCGGCCGAGGTCGGTTCCGCCGTCGGCTCCTCACTGGGCTCCGGCGTGGGGGTGGGTGTGGCCGTGGGTGACGGCGTGACCTGACGCGCAATGGTGAGTGTGACCGTGGACCCCTGGGCCACCGAAGAACCGGCCGGGGCGGACTGTTCGAGCACGGTGTCCGTGGCCTCATCCCGGGAATCCCGGACTGCGATGTTGAAGTTCAACCGAACGTTGTCCGCGCGTAGGGCGCTCTCGGCTTCGGCGCGGGACATGCCCACGACGTCCGGCACGGTCACCCGACCGCTGGAGACCTGCAACTGCACGGGGCTGTCCTTGTCGAGCGAGGTGCCGCCAGCTGGATCGGTGGACATCACCACGTTCTCGGGAACGGTTGCGCTGTTGGCCGTGCTGACCATGCCCACGCTCAGGCCCGCTTCACGCAGGGCATTGCGGGCGTTGTCCAGGGTCTGACCGACCAGGTCATTGGGGACGTCCACGGTGCCGGGCCCGTCCGAGACGGTCACAGCCACGCTGGAACCCACCGCCACCTGATCGCCCGCGGAAGGATCCATGGTGATGACGTGCTTCTCCGGCACGGAATCGCTGTTCTCGGTGCTGAAGGTGGGCTCGAGCTGGGCGTCACGCAGCGTGTTCTCCGCTGTGGTGCGGTCCATTCCCACGACCTGCGGAACGGAAACCATGGACGGCTGCTCCACCTGCTGGTTCTGCCACCACTGCACGCCCAGGACACCGCCGATTCCGAGCCCCGTGATGAGCAGGACGATCAGCACCGCGGGGAGGATCCAACCGTTTCCGCCCTTCTGCTTGTCCCGCTTGGCAGGTGCGGCAGCCGCGGCACCCGGTCGCACGTCCTCGGTGTCCTCATCCGGATCGAGTTCGTAGTGCAGGGGGTCATCATTCGCGTCGACCGGTTGCTCGGCGGTCTCACTGCGTCCGGCTGCGACTACGGCGCCGGCGGCGGCTCCGGCACCCACCGCAGGAAGTGTCTTGGTGTTGGTGTCCGCGGTCTGCGTCGGATCCATCGCCTGAGTGGCCTCGAGATCATCCGGCAACTCCACGAGAACTGTACGCAACGCGCGACGCATCTGAGCGGCGTCGGAAAAGCGATGGTCCCGGTCCTTGGCCAGCGCCCGTTCCATGAACCGGTCCACGGACTTGGGCAGCTGGGGGTTCAACGCCGACGGCGCGGGCGGTGCGTCCCGCACGTGCTGCGCTGCGATCGCGACCGAGGACTCGCCCACGAACGGTGCGCGGCCGGTGAGCATCTCGAACAGCACGCACGCCGCGGAATACAGGTCCGAGCGCGGGTCCACCGAGGCACCGCGGGCCTGCTCGGGGGACAGGTACTGCGCGGTGCCCAGGACCGCTTGGGACTGCGTGAGCGCGGCCTGGGTGTCCTCCACGGCGCGCGCGATGCCGAAGTCCATGACCTTGACCCCGCCGTCCGGGGTGACCTTCACGTTGGCCGGCTTGATATCGCGGTGCACGATGCCCGCGCGGTGGCTGAAGGAGAGGGCATCCAGAATGCCGAACATGTACTCGATGGCCTGCTCGGGGTCGATGCCCTTACCGTGGATCAGTTCCCGCAGGGTCTGCCCGGGGACGTACTCCATCACGATGTACGGTCGGGTCACGCCGTCCGGGCCCTGCGGCTTGATCTCGCCGGTGTCGTAAATCGAGACGATCGTGTGGTGGTTCAGGGAGGCCACTGCTTGTGCCTCGCGCTGGAACCTCTCGTGGAACGTATCGTCCGCGGCGAGTTCGGGTCGCAATACCTTGATGGCTACGCGACGCCCCAGACGGGTGTCCTCACCCACGTGCACAGTGGCCATGCCACCGCGACCGATGACCTCACCGACCTTGTACCGGTCGTTGATCAGGTCTGGCATTGCGGGCATCGGCATGCTGGGTCACCCCTCGGTTCCGGTGCCGGCACCGGAACCCTGCTCGGCGCCGCTCACGCTCTGCTGGCCCTGGGCAGCATCCGAGCGCGGAGCCTCGGCCACGCTCTGCAGCTGACCGTCCGCGGGTGACGACGCCGCGGCGTCGGGATCGGCGGCGGCTTCTGCCGCCGGGGTGGCCGCGGAATCATCGCGGGCCCCGGGGTTCTGGGTGGCGGCCGGGGCGTCGTCGGGAGCCTGGGCGGGCTCGGCGGGCTGCGGTGCCTGCGTCTGCTCCGGCGCGGGGTTCTGTGTGGCCGGGGCATCCTGCGCGGGAGCCTCCGAATCCTGCTGGCCGCCGCCATTGTTGCCGGCCTCGGGAGACCACGCGACGTAGAGGATCACGGTGGAACCCACGGCGACCTCGGTGCCCGCTTCAGGGTCCGAGGAGATCACGGTGCCATCGGGGTTACCACTTCCCTGCTGCAGCCGCTTGTCCACGTTCACACCGAGCTGGGCGATGTCATTGGCTATCTCGTCACCGTTCTGGCCCACGATGCTCGCCGGAAGCGTGACCATCTCCGCGGAGGGGCTCGCGGTGGAAGACGTCACGGTGCCCTGCGGAGTGGAATCGCCATCGTCTCGGTTGCCCAGAGCCCACAGTCCGAAGATCACGCCGCCCAGCAAGAGCAACACCAGGGGCAGCGCCCAGGGCCACGGAGACTTACGCCGACCAGCCGATTCGGAGCCACCCTTGCCCGTGGAGTCGGAGTGCTCCACGGCGTCGAACTGTGCGGTGGAGGGGTGGGCACTGTACTTGGGATCCGGTCTATTGGCGGCGGCTGCGGAACCGACGACCGCCGGTACGGCTGCCGAACCCGTGGAACGCGGCATGGGCCGGGTGCGATCATCCTTGACCGGGGAGATCGCCTCGGTGGGTTGGTCGTCCTCGGGGTGGTCGGGGAGGAACTGAGCCATCCCGGGAACCATGGCCACGGCGGACTTCACGTCGTTGCGTCGGAGTGCATCCACGGCGTTGGCCAGCTTGCCGGCGTTCTCCGGGCGGTCCTGCGGATCCTTGGCGAGCATGGACATGATCAGCGCGCGAACCGGTTCCGGAATGCTGTCCGGAAGCGGCGGTGGCGGATCGTTGACCTGGGCCAGGGCTATGGCGATCTGGGATTCACCGGTGAACGGTCGCTTCCCAGCCAGCAGTTCGTAGCCGATGATGCCCAGCGAATAGATATCGGAGGAGCCCGTGGCGGTCTGGCCCGTGGCCTGTTCCGGCGCCAGGTACTGGGCGGTGCCCATGACCTGACCGGTGGCAGTGAGCGGCACCTGATCCGCCAAGCGGGCGATGCCGAAGTCCGTCACCTTGACCCGGTTGTCCGGGGTGATGATCAGGTTGCCCGGCTTCACATCGCGGTGTACCAGACCCTGCGCATGAGCAGCGGCCAAGGCGCGGGCAGTCTGCCCGATGTAGTTCAGAACGGTGTCCGGCTCGAGCGACTTCTTGCGATCGATCACGTTGGACAGCGGATCACCCGGAACCAGCTCCATGACCAGGAACGCGGAGCCTTCGTCCTCGCCGTAGTCGAAGACATTGGCCACGCCGGGGTGGTTGAGCAGCGCGGTGTGCCGAGCCTCGGCACGGAATCGCTGCAAGAAGGTCGGGTCGCCGTTGTATTCGTCCTTCAAGATCTTGACGGCCACGATGCGGCCCAGGACCTGGTCCTTTGCTTTCCAGACCTCTCCCATGCCGCCTATGGCGATACGTTCTGTGAGTGCGTAGCGCCCGCCCAAAATGGTGTTCGACGATGGTCTCACTGGTTCAACACCGCCTCAAAGAGTTGCTTAGCGCTCGGACTGGTCAACTGTGCACCGGTGGTTACGTCTACGTCTTCGATAACCACTGCCACCGCAATCTGGGGGTCGTTTGCGGGCGCAAAACCAGTGAACCACGAGTCGTTCAATCCTGCTTCGGTTCCCAGCTCTGCGGTACCCGTTTTGCCGCCTACTTCCACACCGGGAACGGCAGCGCCGCCGGCGATACCGTCACTGACGACCTGCACCATGAGGTCCTTGACGGTTTGGGCGGTCTCCGGATCCGTGGAACGGCGCAGCTGCTCGGCCTCGAAGTCCTGGATCACGGACAAATCGGAAGAGCGCACGGTTTTCACCAGCTGAGGTTTCATCATCACACCGTCGTTGGCGATCGCGGCGGACATCATGGCCACCTGCAGGGGAGTGGTGCGGACGTCGTACTGGCCGATCGAGGACAGAGCGAGCTGGGAGTCATTCATGTCCTCCGGGAACAGTGAGGGAGTCACCTGCAGCGGAATGGACAGGTCCTGTCCGTAGCCGAAGTTCTCCGCGGTCTTGCTGATGGCGTCCTGACCGAGGTCCATGGCGATCGACGCGAACGGCGTGTTGCAGGACTGCTCCAGGGCGAACTCCAGGTTCACCTCGGTGCGGGCCGCGCAGCCACCCTGACGGTAGTTGGGCAGGTTGACCGTGGTACCCGGTAGCGGAAGTTCCGCCGGGTTGGGCAGCGTGGAATCGGTGTCGTACTGACCGGACTCCAGGGCCGCCACGGTGTCGATGATCTTGAACGTGGACCCCGGTGCGTAGAGGTCGCCGGCGATGGCGCGGTTCTCCAAGGGCTTGTCCGGGTCGCTGTTGAGCTCGTCGGCGGCGGAGACCACTTCGTCCGCGTTGTGGGACGCCAAGCGGTTTGCATCGTAACCGGGGCTGGAGGCCATGGCCAGGATCTCGCCGGTCTGCGGATTCACCGCCACGATTGATCCCTTGTGGCCCTCCAGCAGATCGTGCGCGGTGCGTTGCAGTTCGGGGTCCAGCGTGAGTTCCACGGAAGCACCGGTGGGCTGATTACCCGAGAACAGGGACACCACACGGTTGTAGAACTGCTCGTCCGAGGCTCCGGACAGTTGCTCACCCATGGTCGCTTCCAGCCCGGTGGCGCCGTAGACCAGCGAGAAGTACCCGGTCAGGTGTGCGTACAGCGGAGAGGATTCGTACACGCGTTGGTGCTCGAAATCGTCCTGGGACGGAACGGACTTCGCGATCTCCTCGCCACCCACCAGGATGGACCCGCGATCCGAGCCGAACTGCTCGTACAGGGCCCGGTTGTTCCAGGGATTGGCCTCGAGTGACTTGGCGGCGAAGAACTGCACGTAGGTCAGCGCCAGGAGAAGGACCATCACAATGGCCACGGACGCGAACCACAGTCGACGAATGGACGTGTTCATTGTGTTCCTCCTTCCGGGGTCGAGCCCGATTGATCTGAAGATTTCGAACCGGAACGCCCTCGGATCCGGGAGATGACTTCGGTGGCCGTGCCTGCGTCGTCGTGGGGTCCACCCGTACCGGCGACCGAGGAGGACAACTCGGTGGTGGGCTCGGAGTCATCGAGCTCACCCTCCCGCTCCTGGTCATCACGCGTGGCCTTCACATGAGCTTGGAGTTCCGCGTAGTCCTCGTCGGTGGCCGGGCCGGTCAGGACCGGTCGACGAGCCGTGTGCGAGATGGCCAGGAGGACCGCGGTGATGATCCAGTTAGACAGCAAGGAGGAACCACCGGCGGACATGAATGGCGTGGTCAAACCCGTCAGCGGCAGCAACCGGGTCACACCGCCGATGACCACGAGCAACTGGATGATCATGAGCGCGGAGAGTCCCGCGGCCAGCAGCTTGCCGAAGTGATCACGGGTACCCAGGGCGGCGCGCAGGCCGCGGGTTGCGAACAGCAGGAACATGCACAGAATGGCGCCCAGACCGATCAGGCCGAGCTCCTCACCGAACGCGGTGATGATCATGTCCGAATTGGCATAGGAGACCAGATCCGGGCGGCCCTGGCCCAGCCCCTGACCGAACAACCCACCGGAGGCCAGCCCGAACAGTCCCTGGACGATCTGACCGGAGCCACCTGGAGAGCGGTTGTAGACCTCGGGTTCAAAGGCGTTGAGCCAGGAATCCAGACGCAGGCTCACGTGGGAGAAGATGCGGCTCGCCACGAAGCCGCCCACCAGCATGAGCGTCACGCCCAGGACGATCCATCCCATGCGGCCGGTGGCCAGGTAGATCATGACCAGGAACAGGCCGAAGAAGAGGATCGCGGTGCCCAGGTCACGCTGCAGCACGAGCACACCGATGGCGATCAGCCATGCGGCGAACATCGGAGCAATGTCCTTGAAACGCGGCAGCCGTACCGGGCCGATCTTGCGGCCGGCCAGCATGATCAGGTCGCGGTTGGTGGACAGGTATCCGGCGAAGAAAATGGCCAGGGTGATCTTGGCGATCTCACCGGGCTGGAACGTCCGTCCGGCCACGGAGATCCACAGCCGTGCGCCGTTGATCTCCACACCCAGGCCGGGCACCATCGGCAAGAGCAGGAGCAACGCGGACAACAGAAGAGAAATGTAGGTGATCTTGCGGAGCAGGCGGTGGTCCTTGAGCAACCAGAGCACGACGCACGCGACCACCATGGCCAACCCGGTCCAGACCACTTGGGTGTCGGAGGCGGTCTGTCCCGTGGAGAGATCGATGCGGTGGATCATGGCCAGGCCGAGACCGTTGAGGGTCACGGCAATGGGCAGCAGGTAGGGATCCGCGTAGCGGGCGCGGATCCACAACACCACGTGGATCAATAAGCCGCCGCCGGCCAGTACCGCACCGCTCGTGATGATGCGCCCCGGGTCCTCGGTCAGCTGATCAGGATCCACCAGGATGTTGGCGCCGATTCCAATGGCCAAGGCGATCAGCAGCAGGAACAGCTCCGTGATCCGCCGGGGTTTGGGCGTGACCTGCTCGTCAGGAGCGTTCGGGGGAGCGCTTGTCACGGCATTGCTCACGAGCCATCACCCCCATTGCTGTTCTCCGGAGTGGCGGAGGGGGAGCGAGAATCCTCCGGCGTGGGCGTGATGACCCTGACCTGGCCCGTGGGCTGCGGGCTGGGTTCGCCGTCCCCGGAGCTCGCCAGCTCGGTCACGATGCGTTCGGCCTCTTGGTGGCTTCCCGCGGGAATGGTTCCGCGCACGCGTTCCTGTACGTAATTGGGCAGACTGTCCACCTCAATGGTGGTGGTGCTGTTCAACTCGCTCAGGCTGATGGGGCCCAGGCTCTGGGACACACCGTTGTAAATGGCCACCTTCCCGTCGTTCTCGCCCACGTAGTACTGCGAAGAGGTCCAGGACTTGGCGGCCCAGCCGCCCAGCAGTAGCGCGAGCGCCGCGAGGCCCAACAGACCGATGACCAGCGCACGACGCCGCTTGCCGCCCTTTCGCTGCCGGCCCTCGCCGAACAGGGCGTTCCTGACCTCGTCCGGGTCTGACGGGATGTCCAGGGTGGAGGTGCGCAGCAGGGTGGCGCGGCGTTGGGCCACGGAATCGGTCACGGTGGGGATGCGACCCGTCTGGGTGGCGTTTGCCGCGGCGCCCACCAGCAGGTGGGGGCGTTCTGAGAGGTCCCGACGCAACGCGGCGGCCGAGGATTCTTCGGCTTCCGCCGGTGTGCGGTGATTGTCCGTGTAGCCGGCACCGGCCACGGGGGAGTCCAGGCTCGAGTTCCAGAGCTCTTCGTCCGCGAGCTGTTCGTCCGAGGTGCGGCTCTCGTCCGGTATTGCACCCACGGTTTCACCCGTGGTGGGGGCGGGTTCGCTGCCCTGGGGGATTTCCTGGACCTCGGCGACCACCACGGTCACGTTGTCCGGGGCTCCGCGGTCCAGGGTGAGTTCCACCAGGGAGTTCACGATCTGGTTGAGGTCTCCGGTCGAGCGCATGATCGATTCGATGGTCTGCGCGTTGACCACCGCGTTGAGGCCGTCCGAGCACAACAGCCAGCGTTCACCCACCTTGGGGGCAATGGTTTGTACTTCGAGTTCGGGGGAGGCGTCCACGTCGCCGAGCACGCGCATGAGCACGTTCTTGTGCGGGTGGCTTTCTGCCTCCTCGGGCCGCAACCGGCCTTCGTCGATGAGTCGCTGCACAAACGTGTGGTCCGTGGTGACCTGGCTGAAGCCTTCATCCTCGGACCAGCGGTACGCACGTGAATCACCGATGTGGGCCACGGAAATCGAGTCGCCGTCGATGAGCAGCGAAGTCACCGTGGTGCCCATGCCACCCAGACGGGGGTTGGTCTGGACCAGCTTGGCCAGGTTCTGGTTGGCGTTCTGGATCTCGTCCGCCAAGATCGTTTCGGCTTCACCTTCGTGACCCGGGTGATCCAGGTGGGTGAGGTCGATGACGGCCGATGCCGAAGCGACGTCGCCACCCACGTGGCCGCCCATGCCATCGGCGACCACGGCCAAGTAGCGACCCGCGTACGCGGAGTCGTCGTTCTTGGAGCGGACCCGGCCGACGTCCGAGCGTGCGGCAAAGCGGAAAGCAATGGGCATGAGTTAGGGCCTCAGTTCCATGACGGTTCGCCCCACCCGAAACTGCATGCCGGGTTCGACAGCCGCCGCGCGGGAGAGTTTCTGACCCTGCACGAATGTGCCGTTGGTGGAGCCCAGGTCCTCGAGGAACCAGCGTGAACCTTGGGGGAACAGTCGGGCGTGGCGGCCGGAGGCGTAGTCGTCCTCGAGCGGAACCGTGGCTTCGTTGGAGCGACCGAGCAGGACGGGCGCGGAACCGAGCTGGAAACTGCTGCCGGACAGGGGCCCTTCGATGATCATGAGGTTTCGGGGGCGGTGCCGTGTGCCACCCGTGGTGGTGGGACCGGATCCATTGGCGGCGGGTTGCTTGGCGGGACGTTCCTTGCGTGCGGATGTGCGCTTGTTCCGCGCGTTCTGCACAGCGGCCCGGGCCTTGTTGCCCACCGCGAGGTCGCGCGCCTGCGAGGCAATGACGGCGAAAATGAAGATCCACAGCAACGCCAAGAAACCGAAGCGCAACAGCGTGATGGTCAGCTCAGACACGTCAGCGCCCTTCCTTGGGGAGTAGCAACCGGAACACCAAACGGGTTCGCCCCATGGTAATCACGGATCCGTTGACCAGCTCGGCACGACCCTGCACGCGTTCACCGTCAACGTAGGAACCATTGGTGGAGCCCAGATCCACAGCAATGTAGTGCTGGCCCTGCCGCCGGATTTCCAGGTGCTTTCGGGAAACGCCGGTGTCCTCCACGGTGATGTCCGCCTCGGTGGAACGGCCTACGCTCACGGCGGGGGCGTTCAGGGAGAAACGTTCACCGCTGACTTCGATGACCGGGACGTACTCGACGGATTGGTGCGGCTCGTGGCCTGGGCCGGGAGCGGCGTCGAACGGGGCCGGGCGTGTTTCCTGACGCGGGGCGGGTGGTGGTTCCGGGGCGCGTACCGAGGCCGACGCCGCTCCGGAGGAACTCCCCGAGGACACGGTGCCAACGTCGGTGCGTTCGGAGGACGAGACGATCTGGAACTCCCCGGCCTCGAGATCCGGGTTGCGGATGAAGCTGACCCGAACGGCACCCTGCAGCGTGTAGGCCTGGGACCGCGCGTGCCGGATGATCACGTCGCACAGTTCTTCGGCCAGTTGCGTGCCCCATTCCTGGGCGCGGGGGAAATCGTCGTCCGAGAACTGGACAGTGAAGACGTTGGGCGCCATGGTGCGCCCGGCGGAGATCGTGAACGATTCCTGATCGAGTTCACGGCGCAGGGCGCTGGCGATCTCCACGGCTTCAACTCGTTTGCGGGAACCCGCGGTGAAAGCGGTGCGTACGGCCTTTTCGATACCGCTTTCCAAACCGGTCCAAAAACCCACTGCCGCCTCCTTCCACGCCAACCCGTGGCGGTCTCGTGTGCGCGCCGACCGGGGGAGGTGGGCGTGTGACGGTGAGTAGTCCCCAGAATAGTAGACACCCTGGCTGAGTAGCCGGTGAAAGTCAGGGGGGTGCCCGTCGGCAGTTTTCATTGCGAGCGAAGAGTCCGAGGTAATCCCCTAAAACTCGCGGGTAAGCGGGATAATTGACGTATGAAGCACACTGAGAAAATTCTGACCCTGAGCTCCTCCGCCGTGATCGGTGCGCTCCTGCTCACCGGCTGCGGAGCCAACAACGACGAACCCGCCGCGGAAGCCCCCGCGGAGACTACCGCGGCCGTGCCCGAAAACGAGTCCACCGCCGAGATCACCGATGATCCCAGCGACGGCCAGGCCTCCGACCCCAGCGAGGACGCCTCGGGCTCCGCGTCGGCGAGTGACGAGGACGGCGGCGAGGCTGCGTCGCTGGCAGCGGTGGAGACCGTTCTTGCCAAGTACGAGGGCGGCGACGTGGCGGACATCGACTACGACCGTCGGAACAACGTCTTTGAGGTCGAGGTCATCCAGAACGACACCAAGCACGATGTCACCGTGGATGGTGCGGGCCAGAACATCACCAACGAGCGGGAGGACGGCAACGCGGACCAGGATGACCTGGACGAATTGGGTCAGGCCTCCATCTCCATCGACGAGGCCATCAAGCGCGTCTTCGAAGAGGCCTCGTCACAGGACGGCACCGTGCTGTTCGACGACGCCTCCCTGGACGAGGACAACGGCACCCTCAACTGGGAAGTTGAGCTGGACATCGACGATCGCGATGCCACGTACTACGTGGATGCGACCGAGGGCTCGGTACGCGCCGACAACTGACCCGCAGCTCGGGTCTTGCGTTCGTGAACAGCGGCTCTGCCCTGCACTACCTTTCGGTGGGTGCTCAGGGCAGGGCCGCTGCCAATTCCACAGCCTGTTTGATGGCCCGTTTGGCATCCAGTTCCGCGGCCACATCCGCGCCGCCGATCACGTGGACGGGCCGCGAGTCCCCGGCCAGTTCCCGAGCCAGCTCGTTGCGGGATTCCTGGCCCGCGCACAGCACCACGGTGTCCACCTCGACCAGGGTTTCCGTGCGCGGGTTCTCGAGGGCGACGCCGCCGCCCTCCTCGATGACACCTCCGGCCGGTCCCGGCGCGGCCACGGAGATGCGGACGCCGCGGTCCGTGATGTCCTGATATTCCACTCCGGTGATGAACACCACGTTGGCCATGCGTAGTTCCAAGCGGTGGATCCAGCCCGTGGTGGGGCCCAGGCGTGAGCCGGGTTTGGTGGTGCTCCGCTGAAGGACGGTGACCTGACGCAACGGGGGCTCGGGTGCGGGTGCGAGTAGCCCGCCGCGTGCTTCCAGCGAGCGGTCAATGCCCCATTCGGCATAGAAGTCCGCGGAGGGATTGTGCGTGAGGAAGTGCGCGACGTCGTACCCGATGCCGCCCGCGCCGATCACTGCGACCCGCTGACCGACCGGGGCGCCCTCCAAGACCTCTTTGTAGCCGAGCACCGTGGGCCCGGTGACCCCGGGGATTCCGGGTTGACGGGGGTCCACACCGGCCGCGATGACCACCCGGTCCGCGAAGGCCAGATCCTCCTGGGCGGCACGGTGGCCGGTGCGCACCGTGACTCCCAGCTCCTTCAACCGAGTGGAGAAGTAGCGGATCGTGTGCGCGTAGTCCTCCTTGCCGGGAATTCGACGGGCCAGCTGGAACTGGCCACCGAGTTCGGGCTGCTCCTCGAACAACGTGACGCGGTGACCGCGTTCCGCCGCTGCTTCCGCGAACGCCAGCCCAGCGGGTCCCGCACCCACCACGGCAATCTGTTCGGCCGTGCGGGTGGGGCCGAGAATCAGGTCCGTTTCCCGCATCGCCTGCGGATTGACCAGGCAGGACATGCGCTGACCCGTGAACGTGTGGTCCAGGCACGCCTGGTTGCACGCAATACACGTGTTGATCCGGTCCGGCTGAGCCTCGCGTGCCTTGGCGACGAATGCGGCGTCGGCCAGGAACGGGCGGGCCATGCACACGAGGTCCGCTTCGCCGCGCGCCAGGACCTCCTCGGCGAGCTCGGGAGTGTTGATGCGGTTGACCGTGGAGATCGGAATGCTCAGGTTCTCGCGCAGCGCGCGGCTGACCCACGTGAATCCCGCGCCGGGCACGCTGGTGGCGATGGTGGGGATGCGAGCCTCGTGCCAGCCGATGCCTGTGTTGATGATGGAGGCGCCGGCCTCTTCCACTTCGCGGCCCAGGGCCAGGACATCCTCGAACTCCTGGGCGTCCGGCACCAGATCCAGGGCGGAGAGACGGTACATCACCAGGAAATCCGGGCCCGTGCGCTCGCGGACGCGTCGGACGATCTCTGTGGCGAAGCGGCGCCGGGCCTGCGGCGAGCCGCCCCAGCGATCGGTGCGCTGATTCGTGTGCTCGACCAGGAACTCGTTGATCAAGTAGCCCTCGGAGCCCATGATCTCCGCGCCGTCGTAGCCGGCCCGCTGGGCCAGCTGCGCGGCGTGAGCGAAATCCTCGATGGTGCGTTCGACGTCGCTGTCGGACAGTTCTCGCGGCGTCACCTTGTTGATCGGGGCGCGAATGGGTGAGGGCGCGACCGCGTGCTTGTGCATGCCGTAGCGACCGGAGTGCATGAGCTGCAGGGCGATGAAGCCACCGGCGTCGTGGACGGCTTCGGTGACGACCTGATGGCGGGGCAACTGGTCCTGGGAGCTGAGGTGGGCGCCGTTCTTCCGTGTGGCCCCCTCGGCGTTGGGGGAAATGCCACCTGTGACGATGAGGCCAGCGCCGCCGCGAACGCGCTCGACGTAGAAGGCTGCGAGTTCATGCTCACCGCCCTCCTTCTCTTCCAAGCCGGTGTGCATGGACCCCATGATCACGCGGTGGGGGAGGGTTGTGGAACCCACGGTGAGGGGGGACAGTAAGTGCTGGTAGCGCGCGGTCATCCGATACTCCAAGTCTCAGGTACTTGTTCCCAGACTAGGTGATCGGTGACCCGCGTCACTAATTACTCCGCGGGCGAACCGTCCTGCCTGGTGGAGCGTTTCGGAAGTTGTTATTATGAATACATCAAAATAAACCGCACCATGACAGCGGCGAGTTTTCAGTACGCCGGGTGCACAAGGAGGTTCACATGGCTAAGAAGTCCACCAAGAACGCCAGCTACACCGTTCCGGGTCTCACGACCACCGAGGGTCACGCTCTGGCTGACACGCTGCAGCAGCGCCTGAACGCCCTGAACGACCTGCAGCTGACGCTCAAGCACGCGCACTGGAACGTAGTAGGCCCCAACTTCATCTCCGTGCACGAGATGCTGGACCCGCAGATCGAGACCGTTCGCGGTTTCGTGGACGAGGTTGCCGAGCGCATGGCCACCATGGGCGTGTCGCCCAACGGTCTGCCCGGAGCCATCGTCGCGTCCCGCAAGTGGGACGACTACGACGTGATGCGCGCCACCGGTGTGGAGCACCTGGCCGCTCTGGATCTGGTCTACTCCGGTGTGATCAAGGACCACCGCAAGGCCATCGAGAAGGCCGGCAAGGTCGATCCGATCACCGAGGACATGCTGATCGGTCAGGTCAAGGGACTCGAGCTGTTCCAGTGGTTCATGCGCTCGCACATCGAGTCCGTGTCCGGGCAGCTGGAGAACTCCAATGCCAGCACTGAGAAGGGTGCCGCCAATTCGGTGGCCACGGACAAGTCGGGAAAGTCGACCAAGTCCACTAAGTCGACCAAGTCCAGCAAGTCCGCGAAGGCGGAGAAGTCGGACAAGAAGGCCGACAAGAAGAAGTAACCTCCTTCCAAACACATACTGAGGGCCCGGAACCGCACGGTTCCGGGCCCTCAGTATGTTCTGTCCCTCGTCGGGGTCATGAACGAGTGAACACTAGTACGTGAGGCCGAAGACCCAGACCGCAAGTGTCATGGTGGCGATGGTGATCACGACCATGGCGAACACGTTGAGCCAGATGCCACCGCGGATCATCTGCGAGATGGTCACGTACCCGGAGCCGAACGCAATCGCGTTGGGTGGGGTGGCCACCGGGAGCATGAACGCGCAGGTCGCGGCCAGTGCCACGGGGATGGCCAGCAGCATCGGGTCGATTCCCAGGCCCATGGCCACGCCGCCGGCAACCGGTAAGAACGTGGCGGCGGTTGCGGTGTTGGAGGTCAACTCGGTCAGGAACAGGATGCCGGCCGCGAAGACCAACACCATCAGGATCATGGGAACGCCACCCAGACCCTGGGCCTGCTCGCCGATCCACTCGGTCAGGCCGGAACCCGAGAACTGCGAGGACAGCGCCAAACCGCCGCCGAACAGCAACAGAACACCCCAGGGCAGCTTGACGGCAGAATCCCAGTCCAGCAGGCGCACGCCGCGGGCGGCACCGGCGGGGCAGAAGAACAGCAGCAAACCAATGGTCATGGCGATTCCCGCGTCGGAGATCGGCGGGGTGTCGAAAATCATCGGAATGAACACCCAAGAGACGGCAGCCAGGATGAAGATGGCCAGCACACGCTTCTCACCGGAGGACATGGGGCCGAGTTTGTGAAGTTCGTCCTGGATGAGTTCCTTGCCGCCCGGGATTTCGGTGATTTCGGGCTTGAACAACACCTTGGTGAGCAAGAACCAGCAGATCGCCAGCATCACGACCGCCAGCGGGACTCCCACCAGCATCCACTGGCCGAAGCCGATCTGGATGTCATGGGTGTCGGACAGGTAACCGGCCATCAGGGTGTTCGGCGGGGTGCCGATGATGGTGCCCAGCGAACCGATCGAGGCGGCATACGCGATCCCCAACATCAACGCCGTACCGAAGTTGGACTTGATGATCTCCTGCTTCACCGAGCTGTCCTCGGGGTCAACTTCGGTGTCGGGGCCGGCCTGGGAGGTGGCCGGAGCGGCGTCGTCGGTTGCCTGGCGAGCGTCGGATGCGGCGCCCTCAGGTGTGGCGTCGGCACCGGTGTCGGTTCCGTCGCCGATCTTGGTGACCAACAGCAGCACGGACACGCCGATCGGGAGCATCATCACGGCGGTTGCGGTGTTGGAGACCCACATGGAGAGGAAGCCGGTCGCGACCATGAAGCCCGCAACCATCTGGGTGGGCTTGGTGCCGATGACCTTGACGGTCAGCAGGGCGATGCGGCGGTGCAGGTTCCAGCGCTGCATGGCCAGGGCCAACAGGAAGCCGCCCATGAACAGGAAGATCACGTTGTTGCCGTAGGAAGCTCCCACGTCGTCGAACTTGACGTCGTCACCGAGGACCGGGAAGACCACCAGCGGAACCAGGGCGGTGGCCGGGAGCGGGAGGGCTTCGGTCATCCACCATGCACCCATGAGAACGGCCGTGGCCGCGGTGAGGCGGGCGCCCTGGGCTACGTCGCCGGGCATCAAGAAATACACGAGGAGTGCCAGCGCAAGACCTGCGATCAGGCCGAGCCACTTGATGCGGTGGGTTTTGGGGTCCTCGGCCTCTGCACGTTCGCCGGGGGATTGGAAGTTGACCTCTTCACCGCGGTGCGGATCTGGATCAAGGTTCTTGAGGTGCGCGCCGGGCACCGCTGGGTGGCTCATGGGGATCTCCACGTCATTGTGATGGGGATTACGTGGTATTTATTCTATGAAGTTACTGAGTATTTCGCCCGTAACCTTGACGCGCGGCGGGTCACGAGCGCCAATGGCCCGCCCCGGTGAATGGGGGCGGGCCATTGGTTCGGATTCTCGCCGGGTCGGTCGCGTTTGAAGACGTGCCAGCGGGGGAGTGGCGCTAGCTGACGGTGGCCACCCGAATGGTTTCGGGCAGTGCCTCGATGGCTGCCACGACCTCCGGGGTCACGCCGTTGCCGCAATCGGTGACCAGGTAGCCGGTCTGGCCCTTGGTGACCAGCTGCTGCCGGTCCACGTTGATGCCGTGCTCGCCCAGCACCGAGTTCACGCGAGCCAGCACGCCGGGCAGGTTGCTGTGGATGTGCAGCAGACGGGTGCCGACGATCTCCGGATCCAGCTGAACCTCCGGGAAGTTCACGGACAGGCTCGTGGAACCGTAGCGGCTGTAGTCGACCAGCTTGCCGGCCACGAACTGTCCGATGTTCTCCTGTGCCTCCGCAGTGGAGCCGCCCACGTGCGGGGTGAGGATCACGTTGGGCAGCCCCTGCAGCGGCGAGGTGAACGGATCGCCGGCGACCTTGGGCTCGGTGGGGAACACGTCCACCGCGGCACCCGCCACGTGGCCGGAGACCAGGGCCTCGCGCAGCGCCTCGTGGTCAACCACGTGACCGCGGGACAGGTTCAGGAACAGTGAGCGCGGGCGCATCTTGCGGAACTGCTCGCGGCCGAACATATTGGCGTTGTTGGGGCGGCCGTCCACATGCAGGGTCACGGTCTCGACCGACTGCAGCAGCTCGTCCAGTGAGTCGCACTTGGTGGCGTTACCCATGGCCAGGCGGTCCACGGTGTCGAAGTAGTACACCTTCATGCCGAACGCCTCCGCCAGCACGGACAGCTGCTTGCCGATGTTGCCGTAGCCCACGATGCCCAGCGTGCGGCCGCGCACCTCGTGGGAGCCCTTGGCGGACTTGTCCCACACGCCCTCGTGCATGGCCTTGTTCTTGTCGGTGAGGTGGCGTGCCATGACGATGATCTCGCCCATCGCCAGCTCCACCACGGATCGGGTGTTGGAGTACGGAGCGTTGAACACCACGGTGGCGGTGTCCGTGGCGGCGGTCAGGTCGATCTGGTTGGTGCCGATGCAGAACGCACCAATGGTCTGCAGCTGCGGGTGCGCTTCCAGCACCTCGCGCGTGACCTGGGTCTTCGATCGGATCCCCAACAGGTCCACGCCGTGCAGCGCTTCTTTCAGTTCGGCGGGGTCCAGTGCACCCTTGCGGGTCTCGACCTCCACTCCGCGGCTGCGCAGGAGGTCAACGGCGTCGGTATGGATGTTCTCAAGCAGTAAGGCCTTCACCCGTCCATCCTATGGGGTGGGGCGCGGGCGCCCCGTTTCACGACGTAGCATTCCGGGTCACCCCCGAGCGCGGCGCTCGCGCGCGGGGTGACCCGGCGGCGTCGTCCTCCGGGACCGCGCCGTCCGCTCAGTCCCGGTACGCGCCCAGCAGCTTCTCGACGACGGCGCGCATCCCGTACTCGCGCGCGATCGTGTCCGCGGCCGCCCGACCCGCTCGCCGTCGCCGCTTGGGATCAGCGATCAGCTGCGCGAGGGCATCTTCGAGGGATGGCTGGGTGTCGTCCACGACCGCGCCGGACCCCGTTCGCGCGACCGTGGGCGCGAGCCCGCACGTGTCCGTCACGACCACGGGCAGTCCCGCGGACATGGCCTCGAGAACCGACATGGGGTACGGCTCGTGGACGGAGGGTAGGACGTACACGTCCGATTCCGCCATCCACCGCGCCGCGCCCGAGGAGTCCACCGGGCCGGCCCACGTGAGGCGCTCGCCGAGGCCCGCGGCCGCGATCGCCGCGCGCACCGCGTCCCCCTGGCCCTCATCCGGGCCCACGAGCGTGAACGTGGCGCGCGGGAACCGCTCGGCCAGGGATCGCGCGGCGGCCACGAACGCGAGCGGACGCTTGCGATCCTGCAGACGCGCGAGGAACAGCACGCGACACTCGTCGTCTTCCCGCGGCACGCGGGGGCGCGAGGATGCGGGCATCCCATTGTGCAGTTCCATGAGGTTCACGGGCCCGCGGGCGACCTCGGTGAGGTCCTGTTCCTCCTGAGGGGTGAGATAGCAGACCCGGTGCGCGTCCCGCAGCACCCGCCGGGTCAGCAGGGCGTCCAGGGGCCCCACGAGGGGATTCTCGGACGGGTCGATCATCCCGTGGGTCTGCAGGACGGTTCGGGTGCCCGCGCGCTCCGCGAGCCACGCGGCCGGCAGGGTCAGCAGGTCACGCGCCGTGTGCACGTGCACCACGTCCGCGGTCGGCGCGACCCGGCGCAGCCACGACAGCATGGCCGGCGATGTGAGACCTGCGAAACCCGCACCCGGCAGGGCCTGGACGGGACGGAAGAGCTGCGTGCGCACGCCGTCGCGTTCAGTGGGCAGGGCCGCGCCCAGATCGGAGCCGGTCGCGGCGAGGATCACGTCGTGTCCGGCGTCGGCGAGCGCGCGGCACTGGTTGAGGGCCACCGTGGTGGGCCCGCCGTACGCGTTGGTGCCCGAGACCAGGGCGACGACCTGCAGGATCCGCATGCCGCTCACGCCTTCGTGGCCACGGGGGCGAGCACGCGCGCCCCGGCCGGGACGTCCCGCGTGACGAGCGCGGTGGCTCCCACGACGGCGCCCTCGCCCACCGTGACGCCGCGCAGGACGGTGGCTCGCAGGGCGATCCATGCGCCGTCGGCCACGGTGATGGGTGCGTTGTCGAACTCGAAGGCCGGGTCGTCCGCGCGGTGGCTGCCCGTGCACAGCATGGCGCCCTGCGACACGCACACGTCCGAGCCGATCGTAATGGGCTCCAGATTGAGCAACCATGCGCCCACGCCGATCCACGAGTTCTCGCCCACGGTCAGTTTCCACGGCCAGTGGATCCGCACGTCGTGGCGGATCAGTGTGCCCTCCCCGATCTGCGCGCCGAAGGCCCGCAGGATCCGGGTGCGTACGCTCGGCGGGCACAGGACGGACCGTTGCAGCGGTTCCGCCACGAGGGCCCACGCGGCGCACTGCAGCGTTCCCCGGCCCTTGTCGTAGCCGCGGCCGGTGAAGGTGGCCAGGCGTCTCGTCGTGTGTGTCATGGTCTCCCCCTGTCGTCGAGCCGCAAATAGGGCTGCGCGCTGCGCGCAACCGGTCCGCTCTCCCCGCGGGCGCGCGGCTACGGGATCCAAGCTTGGCACACTGCGCTCGTCGATCCGCCTGCTTCTGACCCCATAAGTGGAGACACCGGGGGTAATGCCGTCGCTTCGTCCTCGATATCTCCTCGACGCCGACGGGCGCCTGGGGCGGGGTCCTTGCCCGCATGCGTACGGGAAGACTTTCCGCAACGGCGCAGGTCGCGCACTGTCTCGTTGCTGAGGGCAACGTACTTGTCGTGGGAATGTTTCTGCTTCTGCGAACAGTTTTGCAGCCCTCATTTCCTGCGGGTTCCAATTGCTGTCGAGATCTGCCGATGAAGGTTTATCCCCCAATTTGGGTACAAAATAATTCCAGAGAAACTACCTGCGTGTTCATCGACATGATTTCGCGCGTTAGACTGAGGCCCATTACAGGGGAGCGATGAAGAGACTGGTGGGACGTGCTCGGGGGCTGGGCAGCGTCCGAGACGAACCGTCTTTCATTGTGATCAGGGGCTGGGAGGGCACATGACGCTGCATGATTACGTCGATATTTTGAAGAAATGGTGGAAAACCGTCATCACACTGACCGTGGTGGGCTTGTTGGCCGGGGGGATCTACGCCTTGGTGTCTCCGGACACGTACAAGGCCACGTCATCCCTCTACGTCTCCATTCCCGCGAGTGACTCCGCCACGGAGTTGAACCAGGCAGCTACGTACCTTTCGCGAGAGCTGAAGTCGTACGCGACCGTGGCGACGTCCCCCTACATCCTCAAACCCGTCGTCGAGGACACGGGTGTGGATAAGACGGTCGCGCAATTGCAGGACATGTTGGACGTCACCAATCCGACGGCCACCTCCATCATCCAGGTCGATGCCACCGCGGACTCACCTCAGGAGGCCCAGACGGTTGCCAACGGGGTCGCGGATCAATTGACCAGAGGGGTCGGGTCACTGTCCCCCGAGGTCGCCAACCGGGGAGGCGCCGTTCAGGCCACGGTTCTCAGCCGGGCGCAGCTCCCGGATGAAACCAGTGGCCTGCCGTCGTGGCTCTATCCGTTGTTCGGTGTGGTCGGCGGCGCGCTGTTGGGCGTGATCCTCGCCTTCGTGTTGGAGAGTCTGGTTCGGCGGCCGCGGACCACGACGGAGCTGCGTCGTGTGCCGGGTGCGTCGCTGGTCGCGTCCGTTCCGCGACTGAAGCACAGGACTGACGCGCGCAGCTTCTTTCCCGCGGGTGGCGAATCCGCGCCGGCGCGGGAGGTGTCACCTCACGTCACTTCGCTGCGCTCGCGCATCCAACAGGGTCATGCCGAGGTCCTGCCCCATGTGGCCGGCTGCGCGGTACTGGTGGTGACCGGTCAGCGTTCGGGCGACGGTGCCACCACGGTCGCCGTGGAACTCGCGCGTAGCTTTGCCGGTCTGGGCAGCCGCGTGGCTCTCGTGGATGCCAACCTCTCCGACCGCGGGGCAACTGTTTTGCTGGCCCAGCACAATCACCTCGGTGTCTCGGATCTCGTGGAACGTCGGGCCGGGGCAGACCAGAGCACTGTTCGCCTCGAGATGGGGCTGACCTTCCTACCCGCGGGTACGCCGACGCCGCGCCCGAGTGACCTGGTGTGCTCGGAACCGATGGCTGCGTTGGTGGGTGAGTTGCGTTCGGAATTCGACGTGGTCGTCCTCGATTGTTCCCCGTTGCAGGACTCCGTGGACGCGGCGGTGCTGGGCGAACTGGCGGATGAGGTCCTGCTGGTCACGGTGCCCGGGAAGACCTCGACCGATCAGCTGCAGTTCTCGGTTCAGGGATTCCGCGAAACGCCCGTGGCATTGGTGGCCAACCAGGTGCGCCTTTCGCGCGCACACTCCGGCGTTCTCTGAAGCCCACGATGAACACGATGACTCCTTTCGGCTGGGCCGTGTTCCTCCTGGGGGCCACGACCGCCGTGGGTGCGCTCGCGCTCATCCACATCTGGACCAGGGACCGGGTGGACGGGCTGAACCTGCGGATGTGGCTCGTGATCAACTTCCTCGTGGCCAACGTCCTGTCCGGATTCGCCCATGTATTGGGGTGGTCCAGGGACCGCGGATTCTACGAGGCCATGTCCGGTACTCCCGCAGGTGCTACATCCGGCTTGACCACGGCCGCCTGGGCGACCTTCTTGGGCATGTGTGCCCTCTGGGCGGGGCTGACGATCCCGCGGCCGCGGATCCTGACCGCACACCGTGGGCCCCGACAGGTTCCCCGGCGCCCCCTGGTACCCGAACAGTTGTATTCCTTCGTATCCCATCACCGGGTCAGCATGGGGGGCCTGGCTCTCATACTCGTAGCAGCGGGCGCCGTGGGACTCGTGCGAGTGATGGGCGCCACGACCGACCAGACCGGCGGGCGGATCATTTCCGTGGACGGCGGCAATGCCCGCTACGCATTCCTGGCGGGTTGGCTGCCGTGGGGCATTACGATCCTGGTCTTGGCGCTCGCGAGCCGGAAGCGTGTGCCCGGCCCAGCGGTGTGGAACACCATCATCCTGGTGGCCGGGTTGGCCGCATTGGGCGTCAGCGCCACGTGGAACGGTGGGCGTTCCGAGATCGCCTACGTGGCATTTCCCCTGCTGGCTCTGATGCTGCCCCGGATCAACATCCTGCGGTGGCCGCTGATCGTGGTGGGCGTGACCGTGTTCGTGGGGTTCATCATCGCGACCACGGCCCGGCGCGTAGGTGCCACCACGGACCCGTGGTCGTTCGTGGATTGGCAATGGGGGCGGTTCTCCATGGCCGCCTGGGCCGAGAACCACGTCCAGTTCCACGGGGCGCTCCACGGTGAGACCCTGTTGAGCGCCCTGCTCAACGTCCCGCTTGCGCTTCTGCATTTCGCGGGTATCCCGGCGGAGAATCCTTTCCGGTCCATGGTGCAGGTCTCGGGATACGACTTGTTGGGTGGGGAAGACCAGATTTACGTGGTTCCGGGGCTCAGCGCAGAAATGATCCTGAATTTCGGCCTGCTCGGTGCGATCGTCGGCTACTTCGTGTTGGGGCTGGTGTCTGCCATGGTCTCCGATGCCTACAGTCGCAGCCGGAGTGAAACCAATCGGTTGTTGTTGGCCACCGTAGGATCCACGCTCGTCTTCCAGGGCATCGTGGGGCAGCTGGAGTCCCTCGAGGTGTTCTTGACGTTGTCGATCCTGCCCCTGTGGGGGTTGTGGATCGTTGAACGCATCTTCGGCCGTGGTGATACGAAATCACCGCCCGCGGGAATAAGATCTTCACCGGCCACGGAGCTTTCACCGCGGACACCGGCAGTTCACAAATAAATCAGCTCAACGGGTGTGGGGGGCGACCTTCGCGTTCGCGGGGCTTCATCAACGGGGAGAGGACCACCATGCCCAGGCTTACTGTCATCATGCCCGCCTATCGGGCGGGCGCCACCGTGGAGAGCGCCATGCGTTCCACGCTGCGGGCCATGCCGCGGGACGCGGAGTTGGTGGTGTCCGTGGACGGCCCGGACGCCGAGACCGAACGTGCGGCCCGCCGGGTGACGGACCGCCGCGTCGTCGTCCGGACCGATGCCGTCAACCGGGGGACCGTGGCGTGCATGCGTCGGGCCCTGGAGTCCACGGACAGCGAGCTCGTGGCCCGCATGGACTCGGACGACATCTCCCTGCCGTGGCGTTTCCGGGTGGGCTTCCGGGCCGTGCGCCACGCGGACATCGTGTGCGGCACGGGGATCCGCTTCGGGCGGGGGATGCTCCCGCGCCCCGGGTACCCGGGCAGTCTCACGACCCGCGAGATCGGACTGCTGCTGCCGTTCGTCAACCCCCTGTTCCACTCGAGCATGCTCGCCACCCGGGAGGCGCTCGTGGCCGCGGACGCCTACGCGCGGCCCAACACCGCGGAGGACTACGTCCTGTGGCTCGACGCCCTGCGCGCCGGGGCCCGGATCGTGAAACTGGCCACCCCCGTGGTGGCCTACCGGTTGAGTGAGAGCCAGCTGTCGAGTTCGGACACCTACCTGGAGCGCATCGTCTCCGACCCCGAGATCCGGCGCGCGTGGACCGCGTGGGCCCACGCGTCCGGGCGGCCGTGGCTCGAGGCCAACGGCGGGGTCCCCGGATCCATCCGGGGCACGCGGGGACAGCTCGAGGCCATCGTGGCCGGGGTGCGCCCCGGAACGCGGCACTACGCGCGGCGTCAGTTGGCGAGAGCCGCCACCCTCATCCCGGCGCCGGTATGCTGAACCAGATCAAGTCGCTCATCGAGCGCGCGATCCCGCGGATGTCCTCCGCGATCGTGATCCTCACGCTCGCCGCGTTCACGTCCCCGCACTACGTGGGTATCTACAACGTGGTGACCCTGCTCTACACGGCCATCCAGGTCACGATCGACTCCGGGGCCCGGTTCGCGGTGATCCGCGTGCTGACCGAACCCGGGGGCATGAAGATCATGAACCGCTACCGGGTGATCATGCCCGTCCTGGCCTTCGTGATCCTTACCGGGCTCATGCTGTTCCTTCTGCACAACGGGACGCTCGAGAACTGGGGCGAGTTCTTCCAGGTGCTGCCCGTGGCGCTCGCGCCCGGTTTCGGGGCCCTGGGTCTGCTGTACGTGGGCACGCTGCAGGCCACCAACCAGTGGGGGACCCTGGCCCGGATGCAGTTGCGGGCCTCCCTCGTGGGTCTGCTCGTGGGCGGGACCATCCTGGTGCTGACCCACTCGCTGCTGGGCCCGGCCCTGCAGCTGGCCGTCACGGAGGGCATGTTCGCCCTGCTGTGCTGGCGCCGTGCGCGCCGTAACACCCGGCCCCTGCCGCACTCCACGCCGGGCGAGCGTTCGATCCTCTCCGACATGGGCACGATGTCCGGCTACGCGCTGGTGTCCTGGTTCCAGGGCCAGGCCGAGCGACTGTTCATGGCCGTGTTCGCCGGCACCGCCGTCCTCGGTACCTACACCGCGGGCAGCGCCGTGGGCCGCGCCCCGGGGGACGCCCTGGCCGCGTCCACCGCGAACGTGGTGCGCGTGGGGATCGCGGACAAGGAGACCCCGGAGGAGATCCGGAGCGCGAGTGACCATTTGTTGCTGCGCGCGCTCATACTCGCGTTCGCGTGCGTGCTGATCGCCCTTACGGCGAGCGTGGTCCTCACGCCCCTGCTGGGTGGCGACTGGAAACCCGCGATGTCCATGGTGCCGTTCATCGCCATGGTGTCCTTCCCCGTAGTGCTGTCCTGGGCGGCCTCCGTGCTGCTCGTGCGCACCGGTGCGGCCTGGAAGACGTTCGTGGGTCCGGTGATCGGCGTGGTCTTCGGTGCGCTGATCGCATGGGTCGCGTCGTTCGACCTGCACCTCGCGGCCACGCTGCTGGTCATCCGTGAGTTCGCCGTGGTCCTCGTCGCATACGTCCTGGTGGGACGCAGTGCGCCGTGGCGGTCGTTCCTGGTGGCTGCGGTTCTCTCGACCATCGGGCTGGCGGGCTGCTGGCTCCTGGTGGCGTAGGGCCAACGCACAGCTCGTTCCCGGTTTGCGGGCGCAGCATGACGCCACGACCACCTCGACCCCGGCGACCGGACGGTCCACCTTCCTGCGCGGGCGCCTCGACGAGCCCGCGGTCACCGGCGGCGGGTCCCGCGGCGGCGTCGTCCTTTGAGGCCGCAACGGGTACGACGACGCTGCGCCCCTCCCGCTCCCCGATCACCCGATGGTGGGTGGCCGCGGCGGGGGTGGTGCTGATCGGGGTGGTCGCGTTCAGTCGGCTCTACCTGGGGTACCACTGGCTCACGGACGTGACGGCCTCGCTGCTGCTGGTGATCGCGATCCTCGGCCTGGTCGTGGGCGTGGACGCGTGGCGCCCCACGACGCGGCGGGCGGAGCTCACTCGAGCGTGAGCACCGCCTTGATGACCTCCCCGGAGCGAGTGTCCCGGATGGCCTGTTCGATCTCGGCCATGGGGTAGGTCCGCACGAGCTCGTCGAAGGGGAACCGCCCGACCTTCCACAGGGCGAGCAGCGCGGAGATCATCTCCTGGGAGGTCCGTGAACCGCCCAGGGCGCCCACGATCCGCTTGCCGAACAGCGTGCGCATGTGGTCCGCGGAGAACCGGGCGTCCGTGGGTGCGCCGCCGATCAGGAGGCACGTGCCGAGCATGCCGATCGCCTCGATGGCCTCCTCGAGCACGGCGATCACACCGGTGCATTCGATGGCGTAGTCCGCTGCCCCTCCGGTAATCTCCCGGATCCGTTCCAGCGAGTCCTCCTACCCGGAATTGATCACGTGCGTGGCCCCGTAGCGCTGGGCGAGCTCCAGGCGGGAGTCATGCAGGTCCACCGCGATGATCGTGGCCGCGGCCGAATTGCGGGCAGCCATGATGGCCCCGAGCCCCACGGCGCCCACACCGTAGACCACCACGGATTCACCCGGGCCGGGATTCGCGGTGTTGAGCACGGCTCCCGCCCCGGTGGTGATACCGCACGCGAGGGGGCCCGCGAGTTCCAGGGGAACGGACTCGTCCACGGTGAGTTCTTCCCACCGGAACGGTGCATCGACGTGATCGACCACGTAGGCGTGGATGTCCATGGTTGCCTTCTCGAGCAGGGCGCTCGGCTCTGAACGCCGGGCTCCCCTGCTATTTGCGGTCGGCACGCGGCGGCCATCCCCGCGGGGCAGCGGAGACGACCCGCATCGCGCGGGTCGTCACGGCATCATGCGGAGAGTTCGCCCATGACACGGAGTGTCCCTTCATCACACGGAGTGTCCCCGCATCAAGTGGGGCATCCCGTCGCTCAGGCGCCCCGCGCCTGCTCGCGATTCGCGCGGTACCAGGCCACGGCGTCGTCGAGCCCGGTGGGCAGGTCGATCGAGGCGGACCAGCCCAGCGAGCGCAACAGGGAGACGTCCATAAGCTTGCGGGGCGTCCCGTCCGGCTTGGAGGTGTCCCACGAGGTGGTGCCCTCGTACCCGGTGGCCGAGGCCACGAGGCCGGCGAGTTCCTTGATGGTCACGTCCTCGCCGGTGCCCACGTTGACCTGCTGGGGCCCGTCGTAATGCTCCATGAGGTACAGGCACGCCGTGGCCAGGTCCGACACGTGCAGGAACTCGCGCCGCGGTGAACCCGAACCCCAGTTGGTGATCTCGGTGTCACCGGCACGCACGGCCTCGTCGTAGCGGCGGATCATGGCGGGCAGCACGTGGGAGCCGGACGGGGAGAAGTTGTCCCCGGGGCCGTAGAGGTTGGTGGGCATCGCGGAGATCCACGGCAGCCCGTACTGGCGTCGCATCGACTGCACGTGCAGGATGCCGGCGATCTTGGCGATCGCGTAGGCGTCGTTGGTGGGCTCCAGGTACCCCGTGAGCAGCGAGTCCTCGCGCAGCGGTTGTTCCGCGAGTTTGGGGTAGATGCAGGAGGAGCCCAGGAACAGCACGCGTTCCACGCCCGCGGTGCGTGCGGCGTCCAGGATGTTGAGCTGGATCCGCAGGTTGTCGGACAGGAAGTCCACGGGCTGGGAATTGTTCGCGCCGATCCCGCCCACCTTGGCCGCCGCGAGCACGAGGTAGCGCGGCCTGTGCTCGGCTATGAACGCCTCCACGGCCGCACGGTCCCGCAGGTCCAGCTCACGGGAGCTCGCACCGATCAGGTTCTCGAAACCCTCGTCCTGGAGGTGACGCCAGATGGCGGAACCCACGAGACCGCGGTGACCGGCCACGTAGAACGGCGCGGAGCGGTCCAGCGCGCCGGGGGTGTAGGCGACGTCGTCGGTCGTGCGGGCATCGGCCGGGTCGCTCACCGTGTGCGGCCAGTGCTCCTGGCCGGCAGCGGTGTCCCGGCGGTTCGCCACGTCCGCGCTCACGCCGCGTGCTCCGGCGTCCAGATGCGCTCGGACACGGTGTCGATCCACGGGGAACCGGCGCACTCCAGGGCAGCGCGGTCCGCGTCCACCATGATCCGCGCGAGCTCCGGGGCGTGCACCGTGGCCTTCCACCCGAGCTTCTGCTCGGCCTTGGACGGGTCACCGATGAGCGCGTCCACCTCGGTGGGGCGCAGGTAACGGTCGTCGAAGCGGACGTGCTTCTCCCAGTCCAGCCCGGCGTGCTCGAACGCGGTCTCCAGGAACTCGCGCACCGTGGACGGGCGGCCCGTGGCCAGCACGAAGTCCTCCGGTTCGTCCACCTGGAGCATGCGCCACATGCCCTCCACGTACTCCGCCGCGTAGCCCCAGTCGCGCACGGCGTCCAGGTTGCCCATGTAGAGCAGGTCCTGCTTGCCCGCCGCGATCGCGGCCACGGCACGCGTGATCTTGCGGGTCACGAACGTCTCGCCGCGGCGCGGGGACTCGTGGTTGAAGAGGATCCCGTTCACGGCGAACATGTCGTACGCCTCGCGGTAGTTCTTGGTGATCCAGTAGGAGTAGATCTTGGCCGCGCCGTACGGGGAGCGCGGGTAGAACGGGGTGTCCTCGTTCTGCGGCGGGGGAGTGGCCCCGAACAGCTCGGACGTGGAGGCCTGGTAGAAGCGGCACTTCACCCCGGCGCGGCGCACGGCCTCGAGCAGACGCACGGTGCCGAGGCCCGTGGTGTCACCCGTGTGCTCGGGCTCGTCGAAGGACACGCGCACGTGCGACTGGGCCGCGAGGTTGTAGACCTCGTCCGGGTCTATCTCGCCCAGCAGCGTGACCAGACGGGCGGCGTCGGAAAGATCGCCGTAGTGCAGGAACAGCCGCGCCTGCGGGTCGTGCGGGTCCTGGTACAGGTGGTCGATGCGGGACGTGTTGAACGTGGACGCGCGGCGGATCAGGCCGTGGACCTCGTAGCCCTTGGCGAGCAACAGCTCCGCGAGGTAGGAACCGTCCTGCCCGGTGATGCCGGTGATGAGTGCTTTCTTGGTCATGAGTGGTCTCCCCTGTGTGACGTGGTACGTCGGGACGGGTGTCCCGGCCGATCAGGAATGCAGTGCCGCCGCAGGTGCGGTGGTCTCGGTGGGTAGCAGTGCGCGCAGCGCGGTGCTGAAGGCGCGGACCGCGGCGCCGGCGCTGAGCACGTCGCGCACGTAGCGGCGTCCGCCGCGGTGCGTGGCGCCGCCGGTCGCGATCCACTCCTCGTGCAGTTGCAGGGCGCCCGCCACGAGTGCCTCGGGATCCCCGGGCGCCACACGGATGCCCGCGTCCGCGGCGTCGAGCTCGGCGGCGGACGGGCTCTCGGCCTCGACGGCCGCGAGCACGGGACGGCCAGCGGTGAAGTAGCTCGTGAGCTTGCTCGGGACGCACATCTCCTTGAGCCCCGGTCGTTCGTTGACCAGCAGGACGTCCGCGGCGCGCAGCAGTCCGGCGTAGGTCTCGTCGTCGACCCCGGGCAGGACCTCGAAGCGCGGCGTGCGTCGGGCCAGCTCCTCGAGCTGCGGGCGCTGGTGCCCGCCGCCCACGAGCACAAACCGCAGCGGCGCTCCCGTGCGCTCGGCAACGTCCGCGGCCGCGGCGACGTTCGCGAGGTCCTGTTTGGCACCCATGTTGCCCGTGTGCAGGACGACGACGTCGCCCGCGCCCCACCCGAAACGACGCCGTAGTTCGTCGGTGTCCACCGAGGGGGTCTGGGAGATGTGGGTCCAGTTGCGCACGGTGCTGATCCGGCGCGCGGGCACGGCCATCTCGCGGCGCAGGTAGTCCGAGAAGCGGTCGTGGATCACGACCACCCCCTGGCACGAGCGCAGGAAGGTGCTCTCGATACCGCGCATGACGCGCGCCACGGGTCCGCTCGCCGCGCCAGTCTCGGTGAGCCCGGCGGTGTAGATGTCCTGCACCCACGCGATCACCGGCGTGCGGCTCAGCGCGGCGCGCACCCGCACGATCGCCGACGAGAACAGGGCGGGGCTCACGACCACGACGGCGTCGGGATCGCCCCACGCGGCGGTCGCGGCACGCAGACCGAAGACGATCTCCATCCCCAGCCGGCGCAGCTGTCCGGCGTCGTGGGGAACGGGGTGCGGCACGCGCAGGACGGGCACGCCGTCGATCTCCTCGTGCGCGGCGCGGCGGTGCGAATACCCTTCGTGGATGCGCCACTGCGGGTAGTGCGGGAGACCCGTGATGACCCGGGCGTCCCATCCCTCCTCGCGCAGCGCGCGAGCCATGCCGGCGGTGTACGGCGCGATGCCCGTGTGTTCCGGTGAATAGTTGAGTCCGATGATCAGGACGCGTGCTGCCACGCTATCTCCTCCCCCATGAAAAGCGGAGCAGCTCAGCCGCTGCCGCTTTTCCCGAATGGGCGGACTTCCCCAGTCCGCCTCCGCGCCACGTGGTGCAGCGATGCCTCATGGCTGTCCCACCGGGAGCGGTGAATGTCGCCGAAACACGAATCCCGCGTGTCCCGACGTTTGCCATCATAATCGTGTGCACAAGTACCTAACACCACAGTGGTGACAATTCTGTGTGGGCTCATATAGGTACACGTCGGTATCGCCTCAGGTGGGAGCGCGAAAAACAGTGATCTTGATGTAAAACCACACATTAGGGGACGGTAATCTCGGTCACGACCGGTGTCTCCCTGGCTATGCTTTATGAGTGCAAACATGCACGACTCCCGCGGGGGAACGCCGAAGCGACGCGGAGTTCGGGGCATCGATCCGCACTTCGGGGTGGGGCCCGGTCTTAGAGAGGGCACCCATCGCCACGGGGGACGTGCGAAGGGGCGCGGCTGAGGCGCACCGGAGCAGAACTGGGGGAGATTTCATGCGTATTGCCGGGCAGGCAACTTTCTTGACGGACCACGACCACACCATCCACGCGTGGGTCCACGGCCCCGCGGACGATCGTGTGCGCGGCGCCGTGATCGTGGCGCCGGCCTTGGCGCGCGAGGAGGTCGTGAGTCACCGCAGCATGCGCCTCGTGGCCGCGCGCGCCGCGGAATCCGGGTGGCTCGTGATCCGCCTGGCGTGGAGCGGGACCTCCGAATCCGGTGCGCGTCCGGTCCTGAGCAACCCGCTCGAGGTGTGGCACGAGGACCTCGCGGTGGCCCACAGTGCCGCGCGGGAGCTCGTAGGACCTGATCTGCCCGTGCACGGGATCGGGCTGCGCATCGGTGCGGGTGTGCTCGCGACCTCACCCCTGCCGTTCGATCGGCGCGTGCTGTGGGAACCGGTCTCGGGCGCCGTCTACATGCGCCAGTACACGGGCCTGCGGCGCACGAGCGGGTTGATCCTGCCGCCTGAGGTCCCCGACGGCGTGGAGATCGGCGGCGCACACTTCACCGACGCCGAAGCCGCGGCCATCCGCGCCCTACCGGATCCCCGCAAGATCAAGACCCCGGGTCTGATCACGGTGCGCGAGGAGGACCGGCGCATCGCCAAGAAGTTATACGGCGTGGCCGCGATCTACGCGAAGGCGAGTCCGGAGGCGATCGCCGCCCTCGTGGGTCGACTGGACGATTCCGTCCCCACCACGTCCCACAGGGAGGACTGGGTGGACGTGAGCGGCTGGCGTCCCACGACGACCGCGTGCTTCCATGTGGCGGAGTTCGGCGCGGAGGTCCAGGAGGACCTGCTGGAGCTGGGCCCGGACCACTTGCCGGCCTCCTACACCCACCCCGTGGGCCGCGACGGCACCGGGGCCGGCGCGGTGGTGCTCGCACCGCCGTCCGCGGACCCCAAGGACGGGCCCACGGGACTGTGGACCGTGCAGGCACGCCGACTCGCCGCGCGCGGTGTCCCCGCGCTGCGCATCGAGCGTCACCACTGCGGTGACGCCGCTGGCCTGGACGAGGTCAAGGACATCAACCCTTACACGGGGCAGGGCGTGGCGGACCTGGACCTGGGTGCCGCGTGGCTGGCCGAGCGCACCGGGGAGAAAGTCACCGGGGTGGGGCTGTGCGTGGGCGGCTGGCTGGTCGCCATGGCCCCGCCCACGAGCGCCATGACCACCCGCGTGGTGCTCAACAACGTGGCGTGGCGCGCGGCGGAGAGCTACTACGACAAGCTCTATCGCAACTGGGACGTGGACGCCGTGCTGGAACAGCTGCGCACCATGAGCGACGTGGAGGTCACCACGAGCTGGCGCACGCGCGCCAAGGACCGGGTGCGCCGCCGCATGCCGTACATCGCGTGGCTCGCGCTGGGCCGGCGCAACATCCCCAACGTTCCCGAGGTGGTCATGGAGTACGCGTCCCGGGGCGCCGAGGTCACGTTCTACTTCGGGCCGGAGGACGGTCTGCTCTTCCAGCAGGAACGCGGGGAGGAGGGTCTGGCCCGGTTGCAGCGCCAGGGCCGCCGGATCAGGGTGGCCCACGTGCCCGCCCTGGACCACTCCCTCCAGGCCCACGCCTCACGCCTCACGGCCCTCGAGATCGTGGACGCCGCCCTGGGCCTGAGCCCCTCACCCGCCGAGGAGGTCGTCCCGTGCGCCGTCTGAGAACACGCAGCGCCCGCGCGCTCGCCGGGTGCGCCCTCACGGCCGTGCTGCTGAGCGGCTGCGCGGCCGGCGGGTCCGGCGACCACGCGCCGTCCTCCTCCGGTGAGAGCCTGGGTTTCGACGACGCCGCGCTGTCCCAGGTGGGTTTCGCGGACCCGCAGCAACTCACGCAACCGTCCCACGGGATCACCGTGACGGGTGCGCGGGGGCTCTCGGAGCGGGCCGCGGAACTCGCGGTGAGCACGGACCAGGTCTCTGCCGAGGCCCCGGGCGGGCGCAACTCGGTGGTGGTGATCACCCCGAAGGACTACGACCCCGCGAAGAAGTACCCGGTGGTGTATCTCCTCCCGGGCAGCGGTGCCACGGAGTCCCCTGCCCTGCAGTGGTACGAGGCGGGTCAGGCCGAGCAGCTCACTCAGGGTCTGCCCGTGATCACTGTCATCGTGAGCGGGGGCAAGGTGGGCTGGTACTCGGACTGGGCGTCCCAGGAGGAACTCACGCAGAACTGGGAGACATTCCACCTGGACCAGGTGGTCCCGTGGGTGGATCAGCACCTGTCCACCAGGGCGGACCGCGAGCACCGCGTGATCATCGGCAACTCGATGGGCGGGTACGGCGCCATGCGCTACGCCGAGCAACGTCCCGATCTCTTCGGGGAGGCCGTGAGCCTGTCCGGGTTGCTGGACCTGTCCTCGGATGAGGCCAAGCAGACGATCGCCACGGGATCCCAGGAGGCCACGGGCCGCACCGATTCGGTGTTCGGCAACGGCTCGGTCACGACCGAGGAACAGTGGCGTGCGAACGATCCCGCGGTCCGGAGCGGGGAGCTCAAGAATGTCCACGTGCAACTCTTCGCCGGTCGGGGCAACGGCCAGGAGGGGGACATCGAACCCGCTCTGAAGGACACCACGGTGACCATGGCGCGCGAGCTCGAGTCACAGGGAGTGGATTACCAGTACACCGAGTACGGCCAGGCGGGCCAGTGCAACGGCGGCCACGAGTTCCCGTGCTGGACCCCCGCGGCCACGGTCGCCCTCGGGCGCTGGGCCGATCGGGTGGGCGTGAAGCGCACCTCGCCCCAGCCGTCGGTGCCCTCGGCATTCGAGGACGTGACCTCACGGAGTTCGTCATGACGAGCGCGCCCGTGGCCGTGACACGCGGGACCGAGGCCGGGGACGGTGTCGTGGGCGTACCCCGCGTGGGCTGCGACCTGCAGGAGGTCGCGCCCGTGGCCGAAGCGCTCGCGCAGCGCGGGCAGCGGTACCTGCGGGCACTGTTCGCGCCCGAGGAGATCGCCGACCTCACGCGTCCGGACGGACGCCCGCTCGCGGCGGAGTCCGTGGCGGGGCGCTTCGCGGCCAAGGAGGCCGTGCTGAAGGTCTTGCGCCCGAGCGCCGACGACGCCGTGGCCTGGCCCCAGATCATGATCCGCTCGGACGCCCACGGTGCCCCTCGCGTGGAACTGCGGGGCACGGCCGCCCGCCTGGCCCGCGGCGCCGGACTCGGGGCGTGGAGCGTGAGCACGTCCCACGACGGAGGCTTCGCGATGGCCGTGGCCCTGGCCATCCGCTCACCCCAGCCCTGACCGGAGGCCAGACCACCGCGCCGACCGGTACCCGGGGCGCGGACATCGAAAACCACCACATCAACCGAAAGAGGTTCACCCCATGGATTCCACCGCCATCGAGACCACCGTCCGCTCCGTGCTGGGCCAGCACGGGAAGCTGTCCGAGGACGCCGGGACGATCGCCGCGGATGCGGACCTGTACCGCGCAGGCATGACCTCCCACGCGTCCGTGAACGTGATGCTGGGCCTGGAGGACGAGTTCGACATCGAGTTTCCCGAGGAGCGCCTGACCAAGGCCACGTTCACGTCCATCAACTCCATCACCGAGGCCGTGGAGGCGATCAACAATGACTGATCATGCAGTATTGACCGACACCCCGCAGCGAGGTGCCGAGGACACCGACCGGGCCGAGCGGGTCGCCGCGCGCGCGGAGGCCGTGGCCGCCGTGGCGCGCGAGTTCGCGGACGCGGTGGACTCGGAGTCCCGGTTCCCGCGGGAGGCCATCGAGGAGGCCCGCGCCCAGGGCCTGTTGGCCGCGCCGATCCCGGAGGCGGACGGCGGGCTGGGCTACAGCATCACCGAGCTGTGCCGGATGCTCGAGCGCGTGGGTCGGGAGTGCACCTCCACGGCCATGATCCTGGCCATGCACCACTCCCAGGTGCTGTGCCTCACCCGCCACGCGGACACCGACTTCCTGCGGGACTACACCCGCCGTGTGGCCGCCGAGGGGCTGTTGTTGGCCTCCGCCACGACCGAGGCCCAGATCGGCGGGGACACCCGCAATTCCACGTGCGCCGTGCGCCCGATCGAGGACGGCCGGGTGGCCCTGCACAAGAGCTGCCCCGTGATCTCCTACGGTGCGTACGCGGACGCGATCCTGGTAACCGCGCGGCGCAGCGAGGACGCGGCGTCGAGCGACCAGGTGCTGTTGGTGGTCGAGGCCGAGAACCTGCAGCTGGACCGCCAGCGTGGCTGGGACGCCCTGGGGATGCGGGGCACGTGCTCCGAGTCCTTCGAGCTGGACGCCACCACGCCCGCGGACGCCATGTTCACGGTGCTGTTCGAGACGATCTCCGCGCAGACCATGCTCCCGGCGGCCCACTGCCTGTGGGCCTCCGCGTGGTTGGGCATGGCTACCCAGGCCGGGCTCACCGCCCGGTCCGTGGTGCAGAAGGCCGCGCGTAAGACCCCGGGGACCACACCGCCGTCCGCGCTGCGACTCGCGGAACTCGAGGTGCAGCTGCAGTCCATGACGGACGTGGTGCGTGCGAGCGTGGCCCGCTACGAGGCCGCGTGGGACGATCCGGCCGTGACCGAGTCCATGCAGTTCGCGATCGCCATGAACACCCTCAAGGTCTCGGGCGCGGAAGCAGTGCGCCGGATCGTGGGGGACGCCATGGTGATCGTGGGCATCACCGCTTTCGCCAATCGTTCGCCCGTGAGCCTGGCCCGGTTGTACCGGGACAGCATCGGGCCCTCGGTCATGGTCAACAACGACCGCATCCTGCTCCACACCGCCACACTCCAACTCGTTTCCAGGGGGCAACGATGAGCGCCACGGACACCACACAGGACCTCTCCCAGCTGCAGGACACCTTCCGCGAGGGCCTCGAGGCCCACGGCTGGTTCCTGCCCACCCTCGGGAACGGCGTGATTGGGCTCGGTCCGCAGGCCGAGGACGTCGTGCAGGGCATCGCCGCGGCGGCCCGCAAGGTCGCGGCGCGGCTGTCCCCGGACGCCGGCACGCGCCGGTTGCGCTTCCCACCGGTCAACGGGACCCGGTTGCTCGAGCGCACCGACTACGTCGCGTCCTTCCCGCAACTACTCGGGACCATCTCCGCGTTCGAGGGCGACAACAAGGCCCACCGTAAGCTGCTCGCCACGTACGAGGAGCACGGTGACTGGTCCGCCCAGCTCACCCCGGCCGGCCACGCGCTGGTCCCCGCGGTGTGCCACCCCTTGTACGCGTACCTTGAGGGCTCGCAGGTGGACGGCTCGGTGTTCGAGCTCGTGGGCGAGTGTTACCGCCACGAGCCCAGCCCGGACCCCATGCGTTTCGTGACCTTCCGGATGTTCGAGGCGGTCTGCCTGGGCACGCCGCAGGAGGCCCGGGAGCACCGCGAGAAGTGGCTCGAGGCGGGGACCAACCTGCTGAGCTCCCTGGGGCTCGAGGTCCAGGCGGACACCGCCAACGACCCGTTCTTCGGCCGCGCGGGCAAGTTGCTCAGCGCGGGTCAGCGTGAGGCGCAGCTGAAGTTCGAGATCCTCACGGAGGTCTACCCGGGCCACCCCACGGCGATCGCCTCGGCGAACCTGCACGAGGACCACTTCGGCGAGGCTTTCAGCATGCACACCGCCGACGGTGCCGTGGCCCACTCCGCGTGCTTCGGCTTCGGTCTGGAGCGGGTGGCCCTGGCCCTGGCCATGCGCCACGGTTTCGACACCGCCGCGTGGCCCGCGACCGTGCGTCAGGAACTGGGGTTGCCATGACCGCCGTGACCGTGAACCACGGTGGGTCGGCGGGTACCGCGTCCGTGCGGGAGCCCTTCGGCCACGAGGTCCTGGCCGTGCGCGGGTGCGAGTCGCTCACCGTGGCGAACGCACCGCGCTCCGTCCTGCACGACCCGGCGGAACCGTGGTCACCCACGAACTGCTACATGGACGTGTGGATCGGTCTCACCGCGACCCTCGGGTTGGACCCGCTGCCCATGCTCGGGGCCGCGTTCAGCGCGGACTTCCTGGGGGACCAGTGGGAGTTCCTCAAGCCCCGGCAGGAGGACCTCGAGACGCTCTACGGCCTCACGGTAGGGGAGTATGACACGTGGCGGCCCCTGGCCGAACACGTGCAGCTGGTGATGTCCCGCGGGGACGCCCTGATCGTGGAGGTGGACGCCTACCACCTCCCGGACACCGAGGGCGTGTCCTACGGGCGGGCCCATACCAAGACGTCCATCGTGCCGTTGCGCCTGGATCCGGTCGCGGGGGAACTCGTCTACCTGCACAACGACGGTGTCCACGTGCTGCACGGGGAGGACCTCGACAACGCGCTGGGCACGGGTGTGGGTTCCGGGTGGGTCCCGTACCCGTACGTGGAACTCGTGCGCCTGGACGGCATCCGGTCCCTGGCGCCCGAGGCGCTGTGGCAGCGCGCCGTCGAGACCGCGCGGGGGCACGTGCGCCGCGCCCCGGACGCCGGGACGGGCAATACCGCGCACCCCGATCCGGCGGCCGACCGGCTCGTGGCCGCGATCCGGGAGCACGTCCCGGTGCTCGCCGAGCGGGGTATGGAGTACTTCCACCAGTACTCGTTCGCGACGACGCGCCAGGCCGGTCTCACGTCCGGGCTCGCCGCCCACGCGTGCCGGTACCTGTCCCGCGGTGCGCAGGAGTGGCCGAGCGACTTGGACGCGGAGCAGCTGATCGAGGCCGCCGAGCAGTTCGACGCCGCCGCCGGCGCCGCCAAGGCCCTGCAGTTCAAGCTCGCCCGGGCGGCCTCGGGCAGGACACCGCGCATCGAGTCGTCCGCGGAGGCGTTCGTGGCCGGGCACACCGCGGGCATGCGCGCGGTGCGTGAGGCCCTGGGCCTGGGGGAGTGACCGGGGTGCGCGACGCCGCGTGGACGCTCCGGCGCCTCGACCCGTCGCAGGACCCGGGCGATGCCCTCGCTCGTGGGATTCCCGCGCGGGTCCCGGGGACGGTGTCCGGTGCCCTGCGGGACGCCCTCGGGGAGGACCGCGTGGCCACCGTGCTGGCCACTGACGGTCCCGACACCGTGTGGGAGTACCGCACCCGGGTCACCACCGCCGGTGGTCAGCACCGGTTCATGTCCACGGGCGTGGCCACCGTGGCGCAGCTGCTGGTCGCGGACCGGGTCGTGCACGAGTCCCACAGTGCCTTCGCACCGTGGGACGTGATCGTGGAGCTGCCGTCCGGGCCGTGTGAGATCGCCCTGCGGGTCCTGCCCCTGGCGTCTGTGAGCGTGCCGCGCAAGCCGCGCGCCCGCTGGTTGTCGCCGCTCGTGTCCGACCGCTCCCTGCGGTGGCGCCGCACCCCGCTGATCGGCTCGATCGACTGGCCCGGTGCGCTGCCCGTCCTGGGTCCGTGGGGCGGCCTGCGCGCTGTCCCACTTCCTTCTTCCGCCGACGACGACACTCCCCACCCCTCGCTCGGACTCGTACCGCGCGCGGTGCGCACGCGGGTCGGGGAGGACGGTAGCGGCGTCGTGACCGTGGAACTCGGCCCGACCACGGGTACGACCCCGGATCTTTACGCGGACACGGCCGGGAGCGCGGGCGCGGCCGCGGAGCTGGCGTGCGTCGGATGCTCAGCGGACCCGGATGTTTTGGTGGCCCGCGGCGCTGCGGTGGAACATGCGCGTGAAACCGTACACATCACCGTGGAGCCTCCCTATGAGGTGGACGCGCAGCCGGTGACCGCCGAGTGCGTCGTGACCGCGTCCGATGCCACATCGCGCGAAACGTTCACCGTGGACGTGGCCGTGCCCGACCCCGCGCTGTGGTGGCCGCACGGGATGGGCGAGCAACCGCTGTACCGGGTGCGGGTGCGCACCGGGCAGGGGGAATGCACGTACGCCGTGGGGTTCCGGTCGGTGTGTGCCGAACCGCGGGACCGGGACCATCGCGGTTTGGCCCTGCGGATCAATGACGTCCCCGTGTTCGCGAGGGGTGCCGTGTGGGCCGGTGCGGACCCCTTCGAGGTGGCCGCGGACCCGCAGCGCACCCGCGACGTGCTGGAACGCCTGCACGCGGGCGGCAGCACCATGATCCGCGTCCCGGGAACGGCGTGCTACGAGACCGAGGACTTCCACCGCGCGTGCGACGAGCTGGGTCTCATGGTCTGGCAAGACGTGGCCCTGGGGCCTCAGGACCCGCCGGACGATCCCGAGTGGCGCGCCGGGCTGCGCCACGAGGTCCGATACCTCGCCTCACGGTTGGCCTCTCATCCGTCCACGGTCGTGATCTCCGGGGGCACCGAGGTCATCCAGGCCCCCGTGCTCGCGGGCCGGCCCGCCGAGCAGTGGCGCACGGACGTGGTCCTGCGGGACGTTCCCCGCGCGGTCGGGGAGGCCGATGCGGACGTGGTGGTCGTCCCGTCCTCTCCGTGCTCGGACGCGGACCTGGACGCCGCGCAGCACGCGTACGAGACGGGCGAGGCCTCGGGGGAGCGGGCGTCGTCGTCGGTGCCGACCGTCGCTCCCACGGACGCGGCCGATGGCGTGTCCCACTACTTCGGGGTGGGGGCCTACGGGCGACCGCTCGAGGACGCGGTGACCCGCGGGGTGCGGTTCGCTGCGGAGGCGCTGGCCTTCGCGGTGCCGCCGGAACCCGCCGCGGTGCGGGAGCAATTCGGGACGGACGGTCCGCTGGACGATGGGGATTCCGCGGACGCGTGGCGCGCCGGTGTGGCCCACGATCCGGGGGCGGAATGGACCTTCGAGGACACCACCGCGATCTATGTCCACCGACTGTTCCTGGACCGGGACAGCGATCCGGACGCCGGTCTGGCGACCCCGGGGCAGCCCGCGTCCGACGGCGCAGGGACGGGTCACGTCGAGCGCCTCGAGTACGAGCGCGCCGCGCTCGCCCACGTGTTCCAGCGGACTTTCGCCCAGTGGCGTAGCGAGGAGTCGCCGTGCCGGGGAGCGCTCGTGCTCTCGGCGCTGTCCATGGCCGCGGGGCCCGGGTGGGGTGTCCTGGATGCTTCCGGGCGGCCCACCGCCGCGTGGTACGGGATGCGCCGGGCGTGCGCGCCCGTGGCCGTGTCCTTCCTCCCCGCCGGCGGCGACGGACTACCCGTCCATGTCTGGAACGACGGCCCGACCCCGCTCACGGCCACACTGCGACTGACCGTGGCCACGGTGCACGGCGGCTGCCAGCAACCCCTCGACATCCCGGTCACGGTGCCCGCGCGCGGCGAGACCGTGATCCGCGCGGACCTCGCGGACGGTACGTTCCGGGACCTCGACCACGCGTACGGTTTCGGCGAGCGGGAGTACGACGCCGTGTCCGCCCAGCTCGTGAACCCCTCCGGTCGCGTGCTCGCCCGGGACGTCCACCTGACCGGCGGACCGCGACGCAACGATGCACCCGATCCGGGACTCGACGCTCACTGGGTCAGGACGGAACAGGGGGAGTGGTCGGTGGCCGTGACGGCGTTCGGACTTGCGCGATTCGTGGCCCTGGACCTGCCCCGCGGGGCCGTGGCCGAGGACGGCTACGTCCATGTACTCCCGGGTGAGACGGTGCACGTTCCGGTCAGCGGAGCCCTCGCCGACGAGGGCCGTGCGGCCGCGCGGGTGCGGGCGCTGGGCGTCCCATCGGTACCGGTGGGCGCCGAGTCCGAGTAGCCGACGATCTCTCAACGGGCCGGGTGAAGCGTCACCTCATGACGGCCCCATGAGCCGTATCGACGAGAGAGCCCCGCACGTGCTGGTAACGCCACCCGTGCGGGGCTCCTGAGTCATTTGCCGGCGGCTGTCATCGGCCCGCTGTCCCGTACGCGCCGCGGTTCACACCTCGGGCACGTACGCCAGGACGTAATCCACCATCCGGCGGCACGATTCCGTGGCGAACAGCGAGTGGTCCAACGGGTCCAGGACGGTGAGCGTGCTGCGCGGGCCCAGGCGCTGGGGTGTGACCCCGCAGTGCTTGGCATCGGCGGGTCCGAAGACCGCGTCCACCGTGAGTCCGGGGATCTTGGCGAGCCGGCGCAGCGTGGGCTGCGGGACGTCGATGACCCCCACCCCGGCCGCGAGCGCATTGACCCGAGGTGACGCGTTGCGGGCGCGGTGACGGGTGCCGCGTACCACGGTGCGCGCCGTCGTCCCCACGTAGGCGTTGAGCCCGGCCAGGACGGCATCCCAGCGGGAGCCGGCGGGTGCGTCGTCGGCGGCGGGAGCGGACGACGGCGCTGCCGCCGCCTCATCCTGCCCGGGCAGGGTAGGGGCCAGGGGGCCGCCGCGCAGGCCCTGGCGCCAGTAGCGCCACGGTGCCCGCTGCCACGCGACGTTGTTGATGACCATAAGCGTGAGTCGTTCGCTCACGGTTGCGGGCAGTTCGTGGGCCGAGGCCACCAGGCCCCACGCGCCCAGACAGATGCCCGCCCCCAGGAGCGGACCGTCCGTGAGTTCGCTCAGGTGCATCACGAGTTCCCGGGACTCGGTGAGCGTGTGGTGCGCGTACGGGTTGGAGTCCTGCGTGATGTCCGAGCGCACGAGCTCGCCGGTGTCGGAGCGTTCGGCAAGCAAGCACACGGCGCCGCGCGCGGACGCGAGCAGCGCGGTGCGCAGCCACAGACCGCCGGAGGCCTCCATGACCTCCGAACCCGGGGAGATGAACGCCAGCCCGGGGGCGTCGTGGTCGCGGGTCACCGGCTCGGTGATGATGGCCGGGCGTCGGGCGGCCCCGCTGGTCGAGCGCCGCAGCACCACGGATGTCCCGGCCACGTCCACGGTGATCTCTTGCTCGGGGACCAGGCCGTCCCCGCCGGGACGAGCGGTGTCATCCGGCGTCGTCCCGGCCGGGGCGGCGTCCAGCGCGGTGCGCACGGTGGCGATCAGACGGGCGGGGACGGCAGCCGCGCGGGGGTGCACGTTGATCGGGAGTGCGCCTGCTTCTTCGTCGGACAGGATGCGGATCCGACGATCGGGACCGTCCGCGGGCTCGGGAAGCGCCTTGAGCGCGGCCGCGCCGTGCGAGGACAGCTGCAGGTTCATCAGTTCCGTGCCCTCGCTCACGCGGGGCGGTAGGTCGGGCCCGCCCATGCGGCGCAGCGCGCTCTGGTGGCGCACCCACTGCTTACCGGACACGGGGGCCAGCACCAGCCGGGAGGCCCAGCCATGATCCTCGGTGGCGGCGAGCACGGTGCCGCCCAGGCTGAAGCCCACCCCGTGGACGGGGCCGTGGGAGCTCGCCCAATCGCGGACGGTGGTCAGGTCGTCGACCCACAGTCCGGCGTCCACGGCTTCCTCGGCGGTGGGGCTCTGACCGGTCCCGGACCAGTCGAGGCGCACCACACGCCACCCGTGAGCGGCCAGCGCCCGGGCCGTGTGGATCATGCTGCGGGTCAGGGTCACGCGATCGCGTCCCGGGGACCCCACGATGATGACGGTCTCGCCGCGCTCGGTGGCCGTGGGTTCGTGCACGTCCACCGCGATCCACCGGTTCCCGGCAGGCACCCACCCGTGGCGTACGGAGTCCTCCTCGCGAACGCGTGAGCGGTGGCCGGGCCTGGAACGGCGCAGCTGCGAGTACGTGAGCATGAATGATCCCCCAAGTAATACGTGTCTCCGCCGCGGGCGTCCGGTTCTTCCCCAAGAACCTCGGCGCGCTTGCCCCCTGACGAACTTTTGCCCAGACTAACCATTTTCCCCGGGACGGGCGGAGTGAACTGTGCAAAAGCATACGCCTTTGGCACGTGATTCCGGGGTTCCCGAGGGGAAATGCCTGCCCTCCCTTTAGGGGGTACTTAGGGCAGTTACCGGGTTTTCGCGGGGTCCCGCAGGTCGATCCCGAAGACCCGCTTCACCGCGGTGGTCACGTGGCGGCCATAGCGCTGCGAGGACGGCGTCGAGGAGAACGGCAGGAACCTACCGGGGACGTCCGGGTGGGTGATCTTCCCGTGGGTGGGCCCGGACGTGGTGACCTCGAAGCCCGCCCCGCGCAACCGTTCGAGCAGTTCCCTGCGGTTGGTGGGATAGCGGGTGCCGCTGCCCCCGGGTTTCGCGCCGGTGTGCTCGAGGGAGTCGGGGGTGTCCGCCCAGGTCTCGTCCGGGCGCCGGGCGATCGCCCACCCGCTGCGGTAGATCCCCACCACGCGGTGCTCCGCCCGGGTCACCTGCACGCACAGCCGGCCGCGCACGTAGTAGTCGGTGCGCCCGAGGTCCGCGGTCCAGGTGTCCTCGGGGTCCGCCACGACGGCTTGCAGCGCGCTCTCGCTCACGTCCCACACGCCCTGTACGACGACGCCGTCCGCGGGTACCTCGAGCGCCGGGGCCCCCGACAGATCGGAGTCCACGGTGTAGAACGCACGCTCGGGGGCAGTGGTGTCGGGGGTGATGCCCGCGCGCAACAGGCGAACGAACTCCGCGAGCTGCGGGTCCACCGTGAGCTCGCGTGGTGCTTCGGACGCGATGGGTGTGGTGGGTTCCCCGGCGGGGACCGTGCGCGGCCCGGGGCCCGGTTTGGGTGCCCCGCCCGCGGCAGGAACAGCACGGGTGCCGTCCGCGCCGGGAACTGTTCGGGGCCCGGGACCTGACCGAGGCGTCCCGTCCGGCGCTGCTCCGGCCCGAGGTTCGGAGTCATCGCCGACGGCGTCCGCGTCCCCTTGCCGCTCGGAAGGGCGCCACGAGGTGTAGTCCACCGGGCGGACGCCCAGTGCGGGGTCCTTGCGGCCGCGCATCGCGGCGGGGGAGGGGTGTGGGGTGCTCATGGCAGGTCCTCGGGCGGAAGGGGCGGTGTCCGTGCCACGCTGTCACGATACCGCCGGGATTACCAGCGTGCGGGCGGCCCGAGCGGGGAAGGGGCGCGTGCGGCGTCGTCGTAGAATCGAGCGGGTGGAATGCGGATATTACGACCGGGACCTGTGCCGATCCTGCACGGTGATCGAGGTACCCTACGCGCGGCAGCTCGCTCGCAAACAACAGCTCGTGCGCGACCTCGTGGACTCACACGGTGAGCCGCGGTGGCTCGAGCCGGTTGCGTCCGTGGAGGCGGGGTTCCGCAACAAGGCCAAGATGGTCGTGGCCGGGAAGGTCGGCGCACCGACCCTAGGCATCCTGGACCGCGGGGGCCGCGGGATCGACCTGCGCGACTGCCCGCTCTACCCCGAACCCTTGACGCGCGCGATCCACGCGCTCGCCGAGTTCATCGCGCGGGTGCGGCTGTTGCCGTACGACGTGGCCAAGCGGCGCGGCGAGCTCAAACACCTGATCGTCACGGGGAACCCGGACGGGCGGCTCATGATCCGGTTCGTGCTGCGCAGCACCGGGCAGCTGGCCAAGATCCGGGACAACACGGATCTGCTGCGCGAGCTCGTGCCGCACGCGGACGTGCTCTCCGTGAACATCCAGCCCGAGCACAAGGCCGTGATCGAGGGCGCCGAGGAGATCCTGCTCTCGCGGCAGGGCGAGCTGATCATGCCGGTCAACGGCATCGACCTGCGAGTCCGGCCGCGCTCGTTCTTCCAGACGAACACACGGGTCACGGAGCAGCTGTACCGCCAGGTCGCGGACTGGGTGGACGCGGTGGACCCGGCGAGCGTGTGGGACCTGTACTGCGGGGTCGGGGGTTTCGCGCTGCATGTCGCTGCTCCCACGCGCGAGGTCGTGGGCACCGAGATCTCCGCCGAGGCCGTGGCCTCCGCCCGGGACACCGCCCGCGCCATGGGGCTACCGGATGAGGGTCCGGGCTCCGTGCGTTTCCTCGCCGACGACGCCGCCGCGACCCCCGCGGATCTGCCCGGCACCCCGGAGCTCGCGATCGTCAACCCGCCCCGCCGCGGGCTGGAAGCGTCCCTGTGTGCGTGGCTCGAGAACTCATCGGTGGATCATGTCGTGTACTCGTCGTGCAACGCCACGACGCTCGCGCGGGACCTGGGCCGGATGCCGTCCTTGCGGCCCGTGGAAGCACGACTGCTGGACATGTTCCCCCACACCGGACACTACGAGGTCGCGGTCCTGCTGCGCAGAGGGTGAGGGGCGGGACTACCGGTTCGATGCCGGCGACCCGACGAGGCTGACGACGGCGCCGGGCCCGGCGCCGTCGTCCCGGGTCGCGGACGGGCACGCGCATCGAAGAAGCGTCCCGGGGTGCCCTGTCGAGCACCCTGGGACGCTTCGGATGCTTACCGCGAAGGCGTGGACTACGAGTTCGCCGCCGCGATGGCCCGCAGCTTGGTCACTGCCTCGTTCACCATGTCCGGCACGGACTGATCGATGTCGAGCTTGTAGCCGCCCTCCTCCTGCGCGAGCGGCTCGAGGGTGTCCAGCTGGGACTGCAACAGCGTGGCCGGCATGAAGTGCCCGCTGCGGCCCTCGATCCGCCGGGTCAGCACCGCCACGGACCCGTCCAGGTGCAGGAACAACGCCGACGGCGCTTGCGAGCGGATCCGTTCCCGGTACTTGCGCTTGAGCGCGGAGCACGCGATCACCATGCCCTCGTGCTGTTCACCCCGCTCGTGCAGTGTGCGGCCCACGATCTCGAGCCAGGGCCAGCGGTCGTCGTCGTCGAGCGGCGTGCCCGAGGCCATTTTCTGGACGTTCTCGATGGGGTGCAGGCTGTCCCCGTCGACGAAGTCCACACCCAGCTCGTGGGCCACGAGCGTGCCGATCGTGGTCTTGCCCGACCCCGAGACGCCCATGACCACCACGAGCGGTGCGATGTCCGTGCTCACCCCGCTCACCGGTCGTGCACCGTGCCGTCGGTGAGGCGGTTGTAGGGCAGGTGCGCGGTGGTGTACTCGTACTTCTCCGCCTCATCCTCGTAGATCTCCACGCCCAGGCCCGGGGTGTCGGAGGGGTGCAGCAGACCGTTCTCGAACGTCATGTGCTGATGGAAGACCTGGTTGGTCTTCTCCGAGTGAGGCATGTACTCCTGCAGGCCGAAGTTGTGGATGGCCATGCCCACGTGCAGCTGCGCCGCGAAGCCCACGGGGGAGACGTCCGTGGAGCCGTGGAAGCCGGACTTGACCTGGTACATCGCGGCGTAGTCCATGACCTTCTTCAGCGGGGAGATCCCGCCGAAGTGCGTGGACGCGCAGCGCACGTAGTCGATCAGCTGTTCGGAGATCAGGTCCTTGATGTCCCAGATCGTGTTGAAGACCTTGCCGATGGCGAGCGGCTGCGTGGTGTGCTGACGCACCAGCCGCAGGGCCTCCTGGTTCTCCGCCGGGGTGCAGTCCTCGAGCCAGAACAGGTCGTAGGGCTCGAGCGACTTGCCGAGCTTGGCGGCCTGGATGGGAGTCATGCGGTGGTGGCCGTCGTGCAACAGGGGCAGCTCCGGGCCGAACTCGTTGCGCACGGCCTCGAAGACGGACGGAATGTGGCGCAGGTACGCGCGGGTGTCCCAGTTCTCCTCCGCGGGCAGCGCGGCACGCTGTGCCGGCTGGTAGTCGGAGCGCTCGCCGGAGGCCTGCGGCTGGGCGGCCACGCCGTACAGCGCGGTGATCCCCGGGACCGAGGACTGCACGCGGATCGCGGTGTAGCCGTGCTCCTGCTCGGAGCGGATCGAGTCGAAGATCTCCTCGGTGTCCCGCCCGGAGGCGTGGCCGTACGTGGACAGCCCGCGGCGGGAGGCGCCACCGAGCAGCTGGTACACCGGCATGCCGGCCACCTTGCCCTTGATGTCCCACAGGGCCATGTCCACCGCGGCGATCGCGGCCATGGTCACGGGGCCGCGGCGCCAGTAGCCGGAGCGGTAGAGGAACTGCCAGGTGTCCTCGATGTTCGCGGGGTGACGGTCGATCAGTAGCGGCACGATGTGGTCGGACAGGTACGTGGCGACAGACAGCTCGCGGCCGTTCAGGGTGGCGTCACCGATGCCGGTGACGCCCTCGTCGGTGGTGATCTTCAGCGTCACGAAGTTGCGGGTGGGGCTGGTCACGATGACCTTGGCCGAGGTGATCTTCATGGATTTATCCTCTCGTGGATTCGTCAATGTGTGTTGTCGCCGCGGCAGCGCGGCGGGAACTGATTACTTCTTCTTGGTTTCCTCGAAGGGATCCACCTGCGGCAGCATGCCTGTTTCTTGGCGAATCTTGATCTGTTCCATGATGCCCGTGTGAGCTTTTTCGGTCAGCGGTACTTGATCATGATGGCGGTGGCGATGAGAGCCAGAATTGCGGGGACGTAGCCGGCGGCGAACTGGATCCCGCCAATGGCTTCGGCCGTTTGGTCTGTCGCTCCGGAGACATAACCGCCAATGGAAAGGGCCCAGCCTGCGAGAGCGCCACCGATTGCCTGGCCGCACTTACGTGTGAACGAGACGACAGCGTAAATGGAACCTTCGGAACGAACACCGGTCTTCCACTCGCCGTACTCGACGGTGTCGGCTTCGAGTGCAAAGACCACAACGTTGTTGCCCAGCACACCGAGTAGCGCGATCATCAGTCCTACGAATCCCAGCCAGACCATCTCGCGGGGAATACTGGAGACGATGACATCGCCTAGGTGTTGTGGGTCATGAGGTTCTTGGCGCGGGTGCGTCGATGAGATGAGGAACGGGCTCCTCGTCACAGGATGGAAGTTCCTACACCGTCCGCCCGCACGAGAGAGCCCGTTCATGACCCACGTTAATGCACCCCTGACCCCGACCGGCCGGCTGCGCATGGTGTTGCGCCACCTCGACGACGGGATCCCCAAGGCCCACGTGGCCGCCGAGTTCCGCGTCAGCCGGCCCACGGTGGCGACCTGGGTGGCCCGCTACCTCGAGTCCGGCGAAGCCGGGCTCACCGACCGGCCCTCGACCCCGCGGCACAGCAGCACCCGCACCCCGGCGGCGGTCGTCGACCTTATCGAGACGCTCCGCCGGGGCCGCAAATGGTCGGCGCGGCGCATCCACCGTCACCTGGCCGACCGCGCCGTGGCGATCAGTCTGCGTACCGTGGGCCGTTGGCTGCACCGACTCGGGATCTCCCGGCTGCGCGACCTCACCCCCGCAGGCGAGAACTCCCGCAGGGCCCCGGGACGCATCCGCGCCGCCTGGCCCGGGCACATGGTCCACCTGGATGTGAAGAAGGTCGGCAAGATCCCCGACGGCGGCGGTTGGCGGGCCCACGGCCGCGGATCCACCGCCGCGAAGGCGGCCAAGCGCGGGCCCGGAGCGAAGGTCGGCTACACCTACCTGCACTCCGCCGTGGACGGCTTCTCGCGGCTGGCCTACACCGAAGCCCTCGACGACGAGAAGGCGGTGACCACGATCGGGTTCTTCTGCCGGGCGAGGGCCTTCTTCGCCGCCCATGGCATCAGGCGGCTGCACCGGGTCGTGACCGACAACGGCGCCAACTACCGGGCCCGCGACTTCACCCGCTGCGTGGAAGCCCTCGCCGGCCGCCACCAGCGCATCAAGCCCTACACGCCGCGGCACAACGGGAAGGTGGAGCGGTACAACCGCCTGCTGGCCGACGAGGTCCTCTACGCCCGCCCCTATTCCAGCGAGCAGGCCCGCCGGGACGCGATCGGGGTGTGGGTGAACCACTTCAATTACCATCGGCCCCATACCGCCTGTGGCGATCATCCCCCGGCCTCACGCGTCCCGGCCCCTGCCAATAACGTCATGCCCTCTTACACCTAGGACTACCAGTGCGCTGAAGACGATGTAGAGCTTTTTCTTGCCGAATGCTGTTACGAGCTTGGGCATGGCAACGACCATGATCAGCGTGAGAATCATCTGTCCGCCCGCGATCAGGGGGAACAAAGTGGGCTGTTCGAGGACGTCGCGCACGTAGTAGATCTGTACGGTGTTCAGGCAAAGGTAGGCGCTCAGGAAGAACACCGAGCTGGCCATGAGGAGCAGGAGAGGCTTGTTGCTCGACACAGACTTCATGCTGTCCCTCAAGGACACGCGAGCTACTGGCCTGTGCACACGTTCCTTGGTGCTGAAGAAGCAGAACATGTACAGCACAAAACCGATCACAATGAGGATGAGCAGTACGCGCGTGAAGATATTCTGCAGACCCGGACCAGGCACAATCATGGGGGAGACCAAGGCACCCAGGGCCGCTGACACCAGAGTGGCGCCCACGACACGGGCGGATGCTAGCTTGGCGCGGTCGCCGTCACGTTGTGTCATGGCACCAGCCATGGAGCCGTAGGGGATGTTCACCAAGGAATACGCCAGTCCCATAGCCGCGTAGGCCAGGTATGCGTAGATCAGCATCCCGCTCTCACCGATCTGAGGGACATGGAAGTTCAGGAATGCCAGGATCAGCAGGGGGATGGAGCCGAAAAGTATGAAGGGGCGGAACTTGCCCCAGCGGGTGACTTTTGCTCCGTCGACAACGCGGCCCGCGAAGACATCCGCGAAAGCGTCGAAGATGCGGACGAGGCCGAGAAGAGTGCCCGCGGCCGCGGCTGAAATGCCTGCTACGTCGGTGTAGTAGACCAGCAAGAACATAGTGGTGGTCATGAAGGCCACGTTGTTGGCTGCGTCGCCAGCGCCGTAGCCGAAGACAGCTCGCCAGGGGAGAGGCTTCATTGCCTCGTTGGTGCCAGGGCGGACGGTGTGTGGAGAGGAGTGAGGTTGGGTCGACAATTTAGGCTCCTTTGCCCAGTGCCGATTCGTGATGTCGGTACACGATGGTCGGAAAAGTGGTTCTGCGGGATATACCTTCCTATGACTACGAGTGTCTCTCTGCATGAAATCTGAGGCTTGTGGTTTCCAGGAATTGCCGCCAGCGAAAGTGCCCCCGGTCGATGACCAGGGGCACTCGCAACGCGACTTTGAACCGGAAGAGATGATGTCAGGGACGACTAGCTGGGCTACCTCAGTCCGTTCTGGCTTCAGGCGTCTGCGGGAGGATTCCTGTCTCCTTACGAGAACGCAAGTCAGTGAGGATTTGCTTGTGGCGCGAATCTGTCAGGGGGTAGAACTGCACTAGAACGGCTGCGACCAGGAAACATGCTGCAGGCAAAAGACCCATGGACAATCGAATCCCCTGGAGCGCGGACTCAGACTGCATGGTTGCACCGCCTTGGTAGCCGAACCATCCGATAATCCAGAGTCCCAGGGAACCACCCAGCGCCTGAGCCATTTTGCGCACGAATGAAAAGACGGCATACGTGGTGCCTTCCGAACGGAAACCGGTCTTCCATTCGCCGAATTCCACGGCATCGGCTTCCATGTTCCACATCAGAGTGTTCACGAACCCGCTACTTGTCCCAACGAGAACGAACGCAATAACAACCAACACGATTGACTGGCCGGGGACCAGCCAGATCATGACACCACCGATGGTTCCGAGGAGAGCGGCGAGCTGGAACAAACGCGGTTTGCCGATCCTTCGAGCAAGGGTTGGGATGGCCCAGCCGAAGACCAGGATCATACCGAAGAGCAGGGGGCCGAAAATGGCCAAATATCGGGCGTCACCCAGGACGTCGCGAGCGTAGTAGGCCATCATTCCCGACAAGCTGAAGACGCCCGCGAGATAGATGACGGAGATAATGGCTAGTGCTTGCAAGGCCCGATTTGCCGCCAGTGTGCGGAGGCTGTCTTTCAAACCAACGCGCGGGATCTTGCGTTCAACGTTTTCCCTAGCGGTGACGAACAAGAAGAGATAAAGCAGGATCGCAACGATTCCCAGTATGACCAAAGTGGTCGTCAGCGAGGACTGCAGAGCCTCGGGATCTCCGCGGTTGGCCTGCAAGGCTGGGCTGATAGCCAAAGCCGTAGTGATTTGCATGAGCGCAGAACCCACGGTGCGGAACACGGCCAGCTTGGAGCGTTCCTCGCTGTTGTCGGTCATAGCGGCCGCCAACGAGCCGTAGGGGATGTTCACGGCGGTGTACGCGATGGAGCCCATGAGGAAGTATGTGACGCAAGCCCAAATGATTGCACCAGTGGTGCCGTGCAGTGATCCAGGGATTGAGAAGGCCAGAATCACACTGAGTACCAGGGGAACGCTGCCGAACAAGATATAGGGACGGAATTTGCCCCACCTTGTATTCGCCCGATCGACGAACGACCCGACAAGGACATCCGTAAAGGCATCGATGAATCGCATCACCAGGAATATCGTGGCGACGGTTCCTGGGCTGATGAGGGCAACATCAGTGTAATAAAGCGGTAAAAATGTAATGGCCAAGGAGAAGGCCATGTTGTTGGCCATGTCTCCGGATCCATAACCGAAATATTGCTTGAGCGACAAGCGCTTAGCTCCACGAACGGCAGTCGCGTTCGTGAGAGTATCTGACGAGCTCATGGGGTAATCCTCCGACGGGTCATGCCACAGCCAACGATTTTCAAAGACTGTGACTGGCGTCATTGCCAAGTGCTCATGAGTTTCCTTGGATCCCCCCTGACATTCGCCTCGTTGCCATGTATTGCCAACGGGGCCACCGGACTCGGCTTGTTATCCCAATGACTAGGGCGAAAAGGACACAAAACACCCCGTGCCGCGGGATTCCCAACGGGGTCCCACTCCACGGGGTGGTCGCTAAGTCAGCGCCCGAGCTTATCCGCCCAACGCTGCCTGAGGGCCCTGGCGCCAGCCTTGGGGCGACGATCACGAGTGAAAGCGCCCTTTTTGTTGCCGTCCACACGGGCGTAGCCGTACTTCGTCTGGAAGTCCGCGAAATTCCACACGTGCTCACCGATCATGCATTCCACTCGGTCGAAAACACGGTGGTACATATCCAGGAATGCAACCTGGTAGTCCTCGGTGAAGGGCTGGCTATAAATCGAGTGCATGCCTGCGACAGTATCGGCACCATATTCGGTCATGATGGTCGGCTTGCCGAATTTTTCGTCCCAAAGTCGCAGCTCTTGCTCCAATGACTTTTCGGCACTTTGTAGGTCGCCTGTCTGGAAGTACCACCCGTAATAGCGGTTGAGCATCAGCACGTCGAAGAGATCGGAGATCGTGCACTGATCGGCGGGTGCCATCATCACGTTCACGAACCCCACAGGGCGTGACGGGTCCAAGGCGCGGGTCAGCTCTACCAGCGGCTCGAAGTAGGGTCGAGCGCCATCGACAGCCGTGTCGGGCTCGTTAGCAATGGACCACAGCACGACAGAAGGCCGGTTCTTGTCCCGGTCGACAAGTTCCCGGATTGCCTCCTTGTGAGTGGCTTGGGTGGAATCATCGATGTGGCCCTTTTCGTAGGTGCCACCCGCTGTTCCGCCCATGATGCCTCCGGCGATGGCCCAGTTCAGGCCCACAGCGGCAGTCTCATCAATCACTACTACGCCGTGTCGGTCGCAGTAATCCATGATGTCTTCACTGTAGGGATAGTGGGAGGTGCGCAACGAGTTGGCATTGATCCATTCGAGCAGCTGAAAGTCCTGAGTCATGTGGGCATCGGAATGGCCCTTACCAAGAGTCTCGTGGTCCTCGTGCATACCGAAACCGGTGAAATAGAACGGTTCACCGTTGATGAGAAATTGCTTTCCCTCCACAGCAATCGTTCGCACGCCGAATCTTTGGGTGAACGAGTCTTTGAGCTCACCGTTCTGTGAAACCTCGACGACCAGCTCGTACAAGTAGCCCGCGCCCGGCCGCCACAGAGTCACGTCAGGAATGTCCACAGAGCCGGAATCCCCGGTGGCTTCGGCAACCTGGGTACCTGCTTCGTCCACGATCTTGACCCGCACATCGGCATCTGAAGTGCCCGCGACCACGACAGAGTAATCCACGTGCCCGGTGTTGCCTTGGTAATCCGTGGTGACCGTGACATCGTCAACCCGAACCCCGGGGACCGAGTACAACCACACGGAGCGATGAAGTCCTGCGTAGTTGTAGAAATCGTGCTTGTACTCCTGCTGACGTCGGCCATCGTCCAACTCAATAATTTCTCCCGGGGGGATGGACGAGTTGGTCAATTCATTGTTCACCGCCACAGTTAGACGGAAGGTCTCGCCCGCGGTCACATAATCCGTAATGTCAGCTTCGAACGGCATGTAACCGCCCGAGTGCTCTGCCACCTTGGTGCCGTTCACGAAAACCAAGCCCTCGTGGGTAGCTGATTCCAAACGAATGAAAATTCGCTCTCCGTCCCAGCCCCGAGGCACCCGCACTTCACGTTGGTACCAGTAGAAGCCCACGTGATCACGGATTCGCTCGTCATGGAATAAATCATTGATGGACCCGGGTACCGGGGCCTCCAGCCGGCCACTGAGGGGGCGGTTCTGCCAGTTGTCGGTCAAGCCCGTGCGGTCCCAATCCACGGCAAGGCGCCAGGTCCCGTCCAAATTGACCATTTCTCGAGTGGGGGAATTCTGCGGTCGCAACATAGTGTCGTCCTTTCTCTTGCCTGGTCCAGGCGAGGAATTGCTTACTTCAGTGAGTCGACGAGTTCGTTGATCTGATCCACCACGTCCTCCTGCTGCGCGAGTTCCGCATCCAGTACGGCGATGAGCGCGCGAACTCGCTCATCCACGGGCTTCGGGTTCGCCTCCAACACGAGTTCGGAACGCGCGTCGGACACCTCCGTGCGGCCATCGAGGTAGGCGATCCATGCCGCTATGGCCCGGGCCGCGGCGGTTCCGGCGCGACCGGCCTGTCGTTCAGCCTTGAGCACCGGCACGGCGCGCATCTGCAGCTTGGTGGAGCCGTCCATCGCGATCTGCGCCAGGTTGTGCGCGATCCGCGGATTGGAGAACCGGTCCAGCAATGCGTCGCGGTAGTCGGGGACGTCGAGTCCCGGCGTAGTGAGGTGCTGGGCTGCTTCGTCCCAGAATTCCTCCACCCACATCCGGCACACGGGGTCGCCGATGGCCTCGGCCACGGTGGCGTGCCCGCGCAGCTGCCCGGCGTAGGCCATGAGCGAGTGCGAGCCGTTGAGCAGCCACAGTTTGCGTCGCTCGAAGGGTTCGATGTCCGCCACGAACTCCGCCCCGGCCTTCTCCCAGTCCGGGCGGCCCGCGGGGAACTCGCCCTGCAGCACCCAGCTGCGGAACGGTTCCGTCACCACGGGCACCTGGTCCGTGTAGCCGGTTTCCCGAGCCACGTCCGCCAGCACCGAATCCTCGGTACGCGGGGTGATGCGGTCGATCGAGGTGGCCACGAAGGACACGTTCTCCTCGACCCACGCACCTAACTCCGGGTCAACGGCGGCGGCCAGTCCCTGGATCGCGTTGTGCGCGGCCAAGTCGTTGGCGGACAAGTTGTCGCACGAGACCACGGCCAGGCCACCGGCGTCCTGACGACGTCGCTCGGCCAGTCCTACGACCACCTTGCCGGCCATCGTGGCCGGGACGCCCGCCTCGGAGAGGCCGAACGCGCCGTCGATGGCAGCCTTGAGCGTCTCCAGGTCGGCGGCCACAGCGGACTGCTCGGGGTCGAAGGCGAGGCCTTCGCCCAGGTTGTAGGCGGCTTCGGTCACGGTAATGGTCAGCACTGCGGTGCTCGGCGCGGCCAGCAGTTCCCACAGCCGGGACACGTTCTCGGCGGGGTGGGCCTCGACGATGCCGTTGATCACCTCGTACTCGTCACTGTCGGGGCCGCGTTCCACCAGCGTGTAGAGCCCGTCCTGGGATTGCAGGGCATTAGCGAGATCTGCCGAGCGCCCCGAGAAGGAGGCGTAGCCCCATTGGGGGTGAGCGGCGTCGTCCTCGGAATGCTGGGTGTACCAGAGCTGGTGCGCGCGGTGGAAGGCGCCCAGGCCAATGTGGACCAGGCGCGGCTGCGGGGCCGGGGGCACGTCCACCGTGCTGCGGTTGAAGGGGCGCGGTTCGGTGGTGTTTGAGGTGGTCACAGCTTGAAAACCCTTATGGGAGCGGCGTCGACGAGATCCACGATGATTTCGGCGGCGCGATCCTCACTGATGCGGTGTTCGGCCACGTACTTGGCCAGGAAGGAGGCCTCGGTGCGGCGAGAAGCGTCGTGCCGGGCCGGGATGGAGCAGAACGCGCGGGTGTCATCGATGAACCCAGACGAGCGCGAGAACCCTGCGGTGCCGGTGATGGCGGAACGCCAGCGGAACATGGCGTCCGGTTCGTCGATGAACCACCACGGCGCGCCCACGTACACGGACGGGTAGAAGCCGGCCAGCGGCGCGATCTCGCGGGAGTAGACGGTCTCGTCGATCGTGAACAGGACGAAGTGGAAGTCCTCGCGATTGCCGAAATCCCCGAGCAGCGGTTGCAGACCACGGGTGTACTCCATGGCGAAGGGGATGTCGTGGCCGGTGTCCGCACCGAACTTGTCGAACGTTTCGGGGGAGTGGTTACGGTAAACACCCGGGTGAATGGTCATGACCAGGCCGTCCTCCACGGACATCCGCGCGAACTGGTAGGTCATGTGGGCCTCGAACGCGTCGGCCTCTTCGACAGTGGCTTCGCCGCGCAGGCCCTTCTCGAACAAGCGGGCGGCTTCCGCCGGATCCAGCTTGAGGGTGTTGGCATTGAGCGTGCCGTGGTCGGCAGAGACGGCGCCGCGGTCGATGAAGTACGTGCGGCGGTTCTCCATGGCGCGGATGTAGCCCTCGTAGCCGGTGAGACCGTCGCCGGCGGTGTCGATGAGCTTTTGCGCCTTGTCCTCGAAGCCGGCGCCGTGGAACTTCACATAGGCGTCCGGGCGAAAGGTGGGCAGCACGCGACCCGAGAAGGAACTGTCCGCCGCGATCTGCTCGTGGGCGGAGAGATCGTCCAGGGGGTCGTCCGTGGTGGCCATGACCTCGAGCTTGAATTTCTCGAACAGTTCGCGCGGGCGGAAATCGGGCTGCTCCACGATCTTCTGGAGTCGGTCGTAGATCTCGTCAGCGTTGGCCTCGTTGATCTTGGAGTCATCGATGCCGAACACGTTGACGAACTCGGACCGCAGCCAGTAGCCGGAAGCCGTGCCGTCGTAGAGGTGCCAGTTGCGGCAGAAGATCCGCCAGGCCTCACGCGGGTCGGCGCCGTTGCTCTTGCCCACGTTGAGGTCGGAGAGGTTCACGCCGTTGGCGTGCAGCAACCGGGTCACGTAGTGGTCCGGGCTGATGAGCAGTTCCGTGGGATCCGGGAACGGGGTGTTGTTCGCGATGATCCGGGCATCCACGTGCCCGTGCGGAGAGACGATCGGCAGGTCCTCGACCTGCTTCAGAAGGTTGCGGGCGATGCTCCGGGTGCCCGGGTCAGCCGGCAACAATCGGTCAGGGTGGGCTGCTATCGACGTTGACATACCCCCATCCCAGCCGCGAAAACCGGCTCGGGCAATGGGTTGCCGTGAGTTGCTGAGTTTTTCAGCCGCCCAGCAGGGGCAGTGCGCTGGATTCGCGGACGACCAGTCGGGACGGTACCACTACGGGTTTCGACGCCGTGTGCGTGGCTCCTCGAACCATGGCCAGGAGATTCTGCACGGCCGTGGCACCGATCGCGTGCATGGGTGCGGCAACGGAACTGAGTGACGGGCTGATCAGGTCCAATTCCTGAACGTTGTCGAAACCCACCACGGCCACGTCCTGCGGGATCCGCACGTTGTGTTGGCGCAGCTCGCGCAGGAACCCCATGGCCATGAGGTCGTTGTAGAGGACGACCGCGGGTGCGCGGTGGTCGAGCCAATGCTGAGCCGCCCTGCGACCACCCGCCGAGGTGGGTTCGAACGGTCCCATGCGGTGGACTTTCAGCTCAAGTTCCAGGGCGGATTCCCGCAGCGCCCGCCACCGCATACCGTCCGACCAGGAGGCCTCCGGGCCAGCGGCGTAGAGAATATTCCGCCTCCCGCATGAAGCAAGATGTTCGGCGGCTCGGCGCATCCCCCGGGCATTGTCCGGCACCACGGACGCCACTCCGTTCACCGCCCGGTTGGCCACCACCGTGGGCTTCTGCTTGGCCATCATGCGGATCGCGGAATCGGACATGCGAGAACTCGTCAGCAGTACACCGTCCACCATGGGAAGAGTGCGCTCGATGATGTTTCGCTCCACGCGGTCGTCCTCGTGCGTGTTGTTCAGCAGCACGAGATACCCGGCCTCCGACGCCGCTTCCTCCGCGCCGCGAATCAGCTCGAAGAACACGGGGTTGGAGATGTCCGCGAGCATTAACGAAATCATCTTGGTGCGGCGCTCGCCGTCCAGTCCCGCACGGTTGGCGGACTTGACGCGGTAACCCAGTTCCTCGGCGGCCGCGCGAACTTTCTGAGCGGTATCGAACGAAACCCGGCTGGGGCGTGCAAAGGTGCGCGAAACGGTGGAGGGTGCGACGCCCGCGTGCCGAGCGACGTCGTAAATAGTGGGCGCGATGATCGGAGATGCCTGTGGGTCCCGATGATCTGCGCTCATACTCTCGATTGTCATGAGTCGCCGCGGGGGTGTCAAAGGCCGGACAACTCCATTTAATTGGTGATCCAACCCATCCACGCTTAGCATGCATCTTGTATCTAAGCGCCGATGACCGGGGAGAACTGTGCCAACCAACGCAGCGGAATGCGCGTATGCGCACGCGAAGGCGCGCATCTTGTCCGGAGAACTGGATGGCGAACTTCTGTCCGAAGGAACGGTGGCGGAGGAACTCGGGGTCTCTCGCACTCCCGTGCGCGAGGCGTTCCTGCGGTTGCAGGCCGAGGGCCTCATGCGGCTCTACCCCAAGCGGGGTGCCCTGGTCGTTCCGGTGGGTCCGTCCGAGGCGCGCGAAGTGATCGAAGCCCGCCGGGTCGTCGAATGCGGATGCGTGGCCGCGGCGCTGCGGGACCCTGCGTTGCCCGCCACCCTGAATGAGCTACTCGAGCAGCAATCTCAGGCAGTTGGCACGGAGCGGTTCACTGAGCTGGACGCCGCCTTCCATACGGCCATCATCGAGGCCGCTGAGAACTCACTGCTCAGCTCCTTCTACTCGGGGCTGCGTGACCGGCAGATGCGGCTGATCGCCACGGCCGTTCGCACCGTGGATGAAAAAGCCTCCGAGATTCTGGATCAGCACCGTGACATCGTTCGCGCCGTTGAAAACGGTGATGCGGAGCAAGTGCGAGCGTTGCTGTCCGATCACCTGCGCCACGTCTACGAAGGAATCGTCGAATGAGGATCAAACCCTGGAAGCGGGTGGCCGCCGGATTGTTCGCGGTCGCCTGGGGTGGCAATGAATTCACACCGCTACTGGTCATGTATCGCCATGTGGAGGGTTTCGAACAGGTCGCCGTGGATATGCTTTTGGCGGCATACGTGCTGGGCATCGTTCCGGCGCTGCTGATCGGCGGGCCGCTGTCGGACAGACACGGCCGCCGGGCACTGATGATTCCCGCGCCCATCATCGCCATGCTGGGCAGCGGCCTGTTGGCGCTGGGATCGGGCAGCCTCACCCTGTTGTTCATCGGCCGGGTTCTGTCCGGCGTGGCTCTCGGATTGGGAATGGCCGTGGGCACATCGTGGGTCAAGGAACTCTCCGGGCGCCCGTACGAATCTCACCCTGAAAAGGTGTCCGGTGCACGCCGAGCGTCCCTGTCCCTGACCGCCGGCTTTGCCCTGGGCGCCGCGGTGGCCGCCACCCTTGCCCAGTTCGCTCCTCTGCAAACGGTCCTGCCTTACCTGATCAATATTCTGATCTGCATCCCCACGGTGTTCCTTGTGGCCGGTGCGCCGGAGACGCGTGAGACCGGTCGCCACATCGGTTCCTTGTGGTCCGATTTGAAGATCCCCGCGGCCAAACAGCATCGCTTCTGGTTCGTGGTTGCACCGTCCGCGCCATGGGTCTTCGGCTGCGCGGCCTCCGGCTATGCGATCCTCCCAGCACTCATGGCGGAGGTGGTCGGGCCGGACTACGGGATCGCGTTCTCGGGCCTGTTGTGCTTGGTCTGCCTGACTTTCGGTTTCTTCATCCAACCGCTGGGCAAGCGTCTGGACCGAGACGGCTCCATCCGCTCCCTCGTGGTCGGCATGATTGCCGTGGTCATCGGCATGCTCAGCGCCGTCTTAGCATCGGCCACTTTGTCGCTGCCGGTCGTGCTGATTTCCGCGGCAATCCTGGGCTGCGGCTATGGCCTGGTACTGGTCTCCGGTCTGCAAGAGGTTCAGCGCATCGCGCGCGTGGACGACCTGGCCGGGCTCACCGCCGTCTTCTACTCACTGACCTACATCGGTTTCTTCGTGCCCATGGTCCTCGCCGTGATCTCCGAGGTCACCACCTACCCGTGGCTGTTCCTCTCCGGCGCGGTTATCGCCGTCGTCTGCCTGGGCATCATGGCGTACGGCAAGCGCCATGAGGTGCGGGAGTTGCCCGCCCGTCGGTAGCGGGGTGATTCGTGGTTCCCTATTACTGATTTCCGTCTCGGATTCGGTAATAGGGAACCCTAAATCCTCACGCCAGAATCAGAGCCAACGCGCCTCGCACCATGACGACGACGCCGCCCACCGCCGCCAGCGTCATCGCCAGTTTGGAGGCCGCGGCCTTGTCCAAGCGACGTGAAAGCCACGTGCCAACGGTGATGCCCACGAAGATCGTGGCAATGAGGGAGCCGAAGGCCACAAACACCGGGACCGGGAGCACAAACGGCACCCCCGCGATCAGTTTGGAACCCACGGACAATGCGCCCAGGGACATGAACACGGGTTGCATGGTGGCGGCGAATCGCAGCTGATCCCAATTGGTGATGCGTGAGTACACGACCATTGCCGGAGCGGCGACGCCCGCCGTAGAGTTGAAGAATCCACCGATCAGGCCGGCCGGTACCACGGCTTTGCGCTGTTGCACGTCACCGGTGCTCCGGGAGAACTTGGTGATGGCCAGGGCCAGCAGAACCACTGCGCCCACTCCGATCTGAAGCCACTCTGCAGAGACCCAACTGACCACGAGCGCCCCGAGGATGACTCCGGGCAGGGCCGCAGCGATCAGGATGGCCGCGTGCTTCCATTCGACCATCCGCCGCACGGACAACGTGATCATGAACCCCGAACACACCGTGGCCGCGTTGGTCACCAGCACGCCAGTGGCCGGGCCCATCAGCAGGGACAACACCGGAGCTACGACCAACCCCACGCCCATACCTGAGACCCGTTGCAGGATACTGCCCACCAGGACAGCGATCAGCGCGGCGGTGAGGATTAGCATGGGGCACTTTCTACGGGTGAATCGGCTGCTCCGAGCCTACATCTGAGTTTGCGCCGCTCCGTGCCTTCCGCACCAGGACGAACCCACCCCAAACAGCTAGCAGCGAGGCAACCAGCAGCAGTCCGGCGTCGCCCAAGTCGATGTCCGCGAGCCACGAGGTGACCGGGTCGCTCAGCCCGAACGCAGTGTTGAGCACCCCGCCCAGTGTGATGACCGAGATGAACAGCGCGGCGGCCGCAGAGAGTCCCGTGATGGCGGTGTTGAAGCCCAGCTTGCGGGCTGGATCCCGCCAGGCCGACCGGTACATGCGCAGCACCGCCAGCCCGTTGAGCGAGTCGCACAGGCACATGCCCGCGGCGAAGAAGAACGGCAGCGACAACAGCGTCCACCCGGACACTCCCGCCACGGACGCGGAGACTGTCAGGACTAAGAGTGAAATGGTGCTGGCGGTATCGAAACCGAGTCCGAACAAGAACCCCAGCGTGAAGATGTTGCGCGGCCGCTGCACCCGGGCCAGCGGTTTGGCCATCACCCGCGAGACCAGGCCCTGAGCGTGCAGATCCTCCTCACCCACCGCGTAGCCGTCGCGTACGCGCCGCCGCAGCCTCCAACTGTGGGCGCACGCACCCGCGTTGTACAGGCCGATCAGCAGCAGGAACACCCCGGACACCGTTCCGCCAATGATCCCCAGAGTCGTGTTCGCCGCGGTCCCTTCGGAGATGAACGAGGACACGAACGTCGCGCCGAGCACCACCAGAATTCCGGCCAGAATCACCACGGAACTGTGTCCCATGCTGAAGGCCAGGCCCACGCTCGCGGGGCGCTTCCCCTGACCGACGAAGCGCCGCGTGGAGTTGTCGATCGCGGCAATGTGGTCCCAGTCGTAGCTGTGCTTCACCCCGGTCAGATAGCACGTGATGACCAGGCCGATGGCCAGGGGCACCGAGCCGCCCAGGCTTCCCAACCCCCACAGCCCCAGCGCGACCAGGTGCAGAACGGCCACGGCACCCAGAGTGCACAGCACACGCGTGCGGAACGGCCAATCGTCCACCGATGGGCGGCCCACAGCGGGGTTCAGAGTCGAGAGTGCAGACACGGAATTCTCCTGTTCAGTACTTGCGAAGATCGACGGCGCCCTGCCCGAACCAACGCTCACGCAGCAGATTGACCACGGCCTCGATGGCCTCGGAGACCTCGGGCGTGGAACGGCCCAGGACACGCACGGCCATGCCGGGCACGGGCGTTGCAGTGGCACCGGCTCTAACGTGGCCGGAGCGCTCGGCGAGCAGGGCGCGGACGTCGGCCAGAGCGGCGTCGTCGGCGCGGGGATCGATCACCAGAAGCGAGCCGACGTGCGTGTAGCCCTCAAAGAATCCGAGACCGTCGAGCCCGTGAGCGCCGGGCTCCAGCAGCAAGTTGTCGACCACCACGGGCCGCCCCGCCATGCTCACGCGGGTGCGCAGCCGCACGCGGTCGTAGCGGAACGGTTCGCCGGTGGGGGACCAGCCGGGCGTGACCAGGTCCGCGAGCACGAGGCTCGCCGACGGCTCCATGGCCACGCGCGTGACCTGGTCGTAGCGCGCATCCCGATAGGCGATCAGCTGGTCCGGCAGGTATTCGAGCCGGCTGTCGGCACCGAGCCGCACGTCCGTTTCCTGCAGCGTGTGGTCGCGCGGCGAGCGATAAACCTTGGTCGCCGATTGCGTGGTCAGCAGCAGGTCCGCGCCCGGCTCGAGCGCGAGGTTCGTGCGGTAGCGGTCGCCGTCCAGGTACCCGCCGCCGGGATTGACCACCGCGTACGTGACCTGCCCGGACGCGTCCAGATAGTGCGGCCGCAGCACCCGCAGCGAGCCCCGGTGGAACTGCCGCACGGCCACGGATCGCCCGGCGCGCGGGGCCACGGTCAAGTCCAGTTCGCCACGCCAGGTGCCATTTTCCACGGACGACGACGCCGCTCGCGCCAGGCTCGCAGGTTCGTTGTGGCCCGTGGACGGTGCGTTCAGAGCACCCGTGAGGATCGGGGAACTCATGCCAAATCCAGCATGAGTACGTCGTGACGCAGCCACTGGATGACATGCTCCAGACCTTCGTCGGTCTTGAGGTTGGTGAAGCAGAAGGCCTTGTCACCGCGGAAGTCTTTGGAATCCGACTCCATGACGGACAGATCCGCGCCCACGTGGGGTGCCAGGTCCGTCTTGTTGATGATGAACAGGTCGGACTTGATCATGCCCTGGCCGGCCTTGCGGGGGATCTTTTCACCCTGGGCCACGTCGATGATGTAGATGGAGAAATCCACCAGCTCGGGGCTGAACGTGGCGGAGAGGTTGTCGCCGCCGGACTCCACGAAAATCACGTCCAGGTCAGGGTGCTCGGCCTCCAGCTTGTCGATGGCCGCCTGGTTCATGGAGGTGTCTTCGCGGATAGCGGTGTGTGGGCAGCCGCCGGTTTCCAGACCGATGATGCGGTCCAGGGGCAGCACGCTGTTCTGCGAGAGGATCTTGGCGTCCTCGATCGTGTAGATGTCGTTGGTGATCGCGGCCAAGGACATCTCATCGCTCAGGGCACGGGTCAGGCGTTCGATCAGCTGAGTCTTACCCGCTCCGACGGGTCCGCCGATGCCGACTTTGATGGCGTTCATGGTGAAAATCTCCTTGCGATGGGTCTGCGAAGTGCTGGGTGGGTGGTGAGTCGGTGATCAGCTCATGAACATGCGGGCTCGCTGGGTCTCGTGCTGCATCTGGGCGATCTCCAGTCCGGGGGAGACGGCCCCCAGATCGTCGAGCGTGAGCTGGGCAATCCGGGCCTCCGCTCGGGTGACATGACTACGCATGACCCCCAGGACCCGCTGCCCTGCGTTCTGGCCGATGGGGATTCCGCGCACTGCGTTCTGCATCAATGCAGTGACCGTGGAGAACAAATAGGCGCTCACCAGTGACGTAGCGGGAACGCCGTGGTCCGTGCCAATCAGCCCGAATGCAATGGCCTGGTGACCGTGGCATGGTCCGGCGTCGACCAGTGCGGCGTATTTCTCCAGGCAGGGACCGGGCAGGGACAGCCGGCCGATGTCGAGCAGCCGCTTACCCATGGTCAGTCCGGCCTGCCTGACCTGTGAGGGCAGGGCCTGGGCGTACATGAGGTCGTCCAGTTCGATCAGAAAGTCGATGCCACTTTGAGCATCCTCGCCAGTGCCAGTGCCAGTGCCAGTGCCAGTGCCAGTGCCAGTGCCAGGCGCAGCGCACGCCTCCGCCGTCAATCGCACGGCCAGCCCGTCCGCGTAGACCAACTGGTGATCCACGAACTGCGCGAGCCACTCCTGGAACGTGGCCTCGTCGTGCACGGTGCCGCGCTGCAGATACGTCTCCATGCCAAAGGTGTGCGCGAACGCGCCCGTGGGGAGGGCGGAATCGCACAACTGGAGGAGCGTGAGTAAGGGCTCGTGCGGCGTCGTCGAACTGAGCATGAAAAGTCCTAGTGCGTGTGCTCGGCGTGCCGGAACGGAACGGGCATCACGCGGTCCTGGCGCTGATAGGGGACCTGCTGGGCGTCCAGGTAGTCGGCCACGGTGTGATCGAACTGGACGACCATGACCTGAGCGCCGTACTCGGAGGAGGCATCGAAGAACTGGGCCTGCAAGTGGCGGTTGCCCAGCGCATGCGCGGTCACGCCCATTTCGGTGATGGAGCGCGGCGCGATGACCAGCACGTCTGTGGCTTCCACGGACACCGCGACCACGCCGGATTCATCCCGGAGCAGGATGTCCCCGTCCTTCAGATCGCCGTCCCGGCCGTGCGGGGAATTCAAGCGCAAGCCAAGGGTGCGGCCGTGATCCGTGGTGACCCGCTGGATGCGCTTGACCAGGTCGGCGCTGGGCAGGACCACTTTCTCTACGTGGAGACTCTCGCGTTCGGCGGGCGGCAGATCGGCCACGTTGCCGATCACCTGTTCAACGATCATGGGTGGTTCCTTTCAAAAGTTGTCGGGGAATGGCCCGAAAAATCGAGCCGGAAAGCGGGGGCTAGAAGAGGAAATAACGCTGCGCCATGGGTAACTCGTCCGAGGGCTCACAGGTGATGGTCTGGCCGTCCACGCGTACCTCGTAGGTTTCCGGGTCCACCTCGAGCTGCGGGGTTTCACCGTTGAAGGGGAGGTCCGCTTTCCGCAGGGATCGGATCCCGTGCACGGGTTCCACCATTTTTCGCAGCCCCAACTGATCGGGCACCCCAGCGTCCACGGCGGCCTGGGACATGAACGTGATCGACGAGGAATACACCGCCGAGCCCAACGTGCCAAAGGCGTTGCGCATCAACTGCGGCTGCGGCGTGGGGATCGAGGCGTTCGGATCACCCATGACCGAGCTGGCGATCTGCCCGCCCTTAAGAATCAGGGCTGGTTTCACCCCGAAGAACGCGGGATCCCACAACACCAGATCCGCCAGCTTGCCGACTTCCACGCTGCCCACGTGCCCTGAAATCCCGTGGGTGAGCGCCGGGTTGATCGTGTACTTGGCGATGTAGCGCTTGAGCCGAGCGTTGTCCCCGCGCTCGCTGTCACCGGGGAGCTTGCCGCGCTGCTTCTTCATCTTGTCCGCGACCTGCCACGTCCGTAGCACCACCTCGCCCACCCGACCCATGGCCTGTGAGTCAGAGCTCGTGATGGAAAAAACGCCCATGTCCTGCAGGACGTCCTCCGCGGCAATGGTCTCCGGGCGGATCCGAGAATCCGCGAAAGCTACGTCCTCCGGGATATCTGGATTGAGGTGGTGGCACACCATGAGCATGTCCAGGTGCTCTTCCTCGGTGTTGCGCGTGAACGGCAGCGTGGGATTGGTGGACGCCGGCAACACGTTGGGCATGCCCGCGATCTTGATGATGTCCGGGGCATGCCCGCCGCCCGCGCCCTCCGTGTGGTACGTGTGAATCACGCGCCCGGCAATGGCATTGATGGTGTCCTCCACGAACCCGGCCTCGTTGAGCGTGTCCGTGTGGATGGCCACCTGAACGTCGTATTCGTCCGCCACGCGCAGCGAGTTATCGATCGCCGCCGGCGTGGAACCCCAGTCCTCGTGCACCTTCAGTCCGATCGCCCCGGCCTCGATCTGTTCGGCCAGGGGTTCGACGGCGCTCGCGTGCCCCTTCCCCAGGAAGCCCACGTTCATGGGGAAGTTCTCCACTGCTCGCAGCATGTTGGCCAGGTGCCACGCGCCCGGTGTGACGGTCGTGGCCTTGGTGCCTTCCGCCGGGCCTGTGCCGCCGCCGATCATGGTGGTGATCCCGGAATTCAGCGCGGTGCCGAATTGCTCCGGACTGATGAAGTGGATGTGCGAATCGATCCCGCCCGCGGTGAGGATCTTCCCCTCGCCGGAAATGGCTTCCGTGGCGGGGCCGATCGTGAAGTCCACCCCGTCCATGATGTTGGAGTTCCCGGCCTTGCCGATGGCTATGATCCTGCCATCCCGCAGGCCGATGTCCGCCTTGTAGATACCGGTGTAATCGAGCACGATCGCGTTGGTGATCACGGTGTCGGCCACGGGTAGATCACCGGGAGCGCCGTCGCGCGTGGCCTGGCCGTTCAGACCCATACCCTCGCGCATGACCTTGCCGCCACCGAAGATCGTTTCGTCGCCGCGGACCGTGTGATCCGCCTCGATCTCCAGGAACAACTCGGTGTCAGCCAGGCGGATGGCATCCCCGGTGGTGGGGCCGTACAACCCGGCGTACTGCTGCCGGGACATCTCGAAACTCATGGGGATCCTTGCCTAGTCGAGGGGGCCGTTGACTGCGTTGCGGAAACCGTGGACGGCGCGTGCGCCCGCCATGGTCACCAGGCGCACGGTTTTCTGGTCGCCGGGTTCGAAGCGCACGGCGGTGCCGGAGGGGATGTCCAAGTGGAAACCGCGAGCGGCCTCGCGGTCGAAGTCCAGCGCCGCATTGGCCTCGTAGAAGTGGAAGTGCGACCCCACCTGAACCGGGCGGTCACCGATGTTGGTAACCTCCAGTTCCACGGTGGGGCGGTCCGGATTGCACAGGATGGGTTCGTCGGAGAGCAGGTATTCGCCGGGGATCACGGGGAGTCCTTATCGGATGGGGTCGTGGACGGTCACGAGCTTGGTGCCGTCCGGGAAGGTCGCCTCCACTTGGACGTCGTGGATCATCTCCGGGATGCCCTCCATGACGTCTTCGCGGGTCAGGATGGTGGTGCCCCAGCTCATGAGGTCCGCCACCGTGCGGCCGTCACGGGCGCCCTCGAGCAGCTCGTAGCTGATGATCGCCACGGCCTCGGGGTGGTTCAGTTTGAGACCGCGCGCTTGGCGGCGTCTGGCGAGGTCCGCGGCCACGACGATCATGAGTTTCTCGTGCTCGCGCGGTAGCAGGTGCATGGTGGCTCCGTGGTTCATCCGTGGTTTAAGGGTCGAGCGCGGCGAGCTCACGTTGTGAGCTCCACCTACCGCTCGGTTCGATGACCATGTTGTTAGACCCATGAGTCAGAAAAAGCACCGTTGTGTTTCGTGCGTGTTAAATGGCGGCCGGTCCATCAATTAGGCGATGCATCAGCGGACCCTCGCGCTCGGTACGCTGGCCGTGTGGTTGAACAGAGTCAGTGGATGAAACAGGTCGAGGCCAACCCCGGGCACTCACAGTGGTACATCGAGCGGTTCCGGCAGCTGGCCGCCGCCGGTGACGACATCGTGGGCGAGGCTCGGTTGATCGACGCCATGGTGGGCCGCAGCTCCCGGGTTCTGGACGCCGGTTGCGGCCCCGGACGCAACGCCGGTTACCTGCATGCGGTGGGGCACGGCGTCGTCGGCGTGGACGTGGACCCGGCCCTGATCGAGGCCGCGCGCGAGGACTACCCCGGCCCCGACTACGTGGTTTCCGACCTCGCGGAAATGGACCTTCCGGCACACGGTATTGCCGAACCCCTGGACGCGATCCTCTGCGCGGGCAACGTGATGACGTTCCTCGCGCCGAGCACGCGGGTCGAGGTGCTGCGACGCTTCGCATCCCACCTTGCTGAGGACGGTCGCGCGGTGATCGGCTTCGGCGCGGGCCGCGGCTATCCATTCCAGGAATTCTTCGACGACGCCGCCGCGGCCGGTCTCGAGCCGCAGCTTCGGTTGTCGACCTGGGACCTGCGCCCGTTCAGTGAAGACAGCGAGTTCTTGGTGGCGGTGTTGGGCAAGCGGGCGGGCTGATCTGGCCTTACCCTTACTCCAGACACATTGCTTCCCACCGAATTGAGGAACGGTCATGGCTGTTGGGTTGGCCGCATTACTGGATGACATTGCCGCTCTCGTGAAGTTGTCGGCGGCCAGCGTTGACGACGTCGCTGCGGCGGCCGGTCGCGCGAGCGCGAAGGCCGCGGGCGTCGTCGTGGACGATGCTGCGGTGACCCCGCGCTACGTGCACGGCGTGGATCCCAAGCGGGAACTCCCGATCATCTGGACGATCACCAAGGGTTCGCTGCGCAACAAACTACTCTTCATCCTTCCGGCATTGCTGCTGTTGAGCCAGTTCGCGCCGTTCCTGCTCACGCCCCTGCTGATGCTCGGCGGCACGTACCTGTGCTTCGAAGGTGCGGAAAAGGTTTACGAGCACTTCTCCAAGAAGGACCACGCTCCGGAGGAGCCGGCGTCGGAACGCGGACCTGAAGCCGAGAAGAAGGTGACGTCCGGCGCGATCCGTACGGACTTCATCCTCAGCGCGGAGATCATGGTGATCGCCCTCAACGAGGTCGCCGCCGAAAGCATCTGGGCGCGCGCCGTCATCTTGATCGTCGTGGCCATCGGCATCACCGTGGCCGTGTACGGCTTTGTCGCGCTGATCGTGAAAATGGACGACATCGGCCTGTCCATGGCCAAGCGCGAATCCGAAGGCGCGCAGAAATTCGGCATGGCGCTGGTCAAGGCCATGCCCATCGTGCTCAAGGTGATTTCCATTGTGGGCGTTTTCGCCATGCTGTGGGTGGGTGGCCACATCATCCTGGTGGGCATGGACGAGCTGGGCCTCACCGCCCCCTACGAGTGGGTTCACCACCTGGCGGAGCCGGCCCATCACGTCGCAGGCATCGGCGGCGCGCTGGCGTGGCTGATCGAGACGTTCTTCTCGCTCCTGCTGGGCCTCATCTGGGGCGCCATCATCGTGGTGATCATGCACCTGTTGCCCTTCGGTAAGAAGGGTCACGGCCACGCGAACGGCCACGAGGGTTCCGACAAGCACGCGGATGCGCACACTGAGGACGCACCCAAGGTCGACACGATCAACGACGACGCCGCTGGCGCCGGCTCGAGCGCCTATCGTGCGGATTCGGGCGGGGACCGGCCCGTGAAGGATTGATCACGCAAAACACCGCAATCATGTAAAAAACTCCACCCAAGGCGTGGCCCGTAGAACGAAATGTGAGATTTTTCGTGACAGGGGTCACGCCTTGTGTTCTGATGGGGGCGTTCAACTTGCCCGATCTTCGGAGTCCCCATGCACATCCCCACTGCTTTCGACAGCGGTTCAACGGACATTCTGGCCGCAGCCAACACCCCCATCTTGTGGATCTGCGCCCTGGGTGTCTTTGCGGTCATCATCGTTCAGACCCTGATTTACGTCCGCGCGGTCCGGCAAGCCGCACCCGCCGTGGGTATGACCTCCGACGAACTCAAGACATCGTTCCGCACCGGCGCAGTATCCGCCATCGGCCCGTCGCTGGCCGTGGTGCTCGTGGCCGTTGCGCTGCTCACCGTGTTCGGCACGCCCGCCGTGCTGGTTCGCATCGGTCTGATCGGCTCCGTCTCCTACGAAACGGCCGCCGCGAGTATCGCCGCCGGCACCATGGAGGCCGAGCTGGGTGGGCCCACCTACACGCAGAGCGTGTTCGCCGTCGCGTTCATGGCCATGAGCCTGGGCGGTGCCATGTGGATGCTCGCCACCTTGATTTTCACGCCCATCCTCAAGCGCGGTGACGCCAAGCTGCGCCGCGTGAACCCGGCCGTGATGATCGTGGTTCCCGGTGCTGCCATGCTTGCCGCGTTCTTCGCCCTCGGATTCGCCGAGCTGCCCAAGTCCGGCTATCACGTGGTCGCGTTCTTCTCGTCGGCGGCCGTGATGGGCGCGTGCCTGTTCCTGGCCAAGCAGCTCAATCTCAAGTGGCTACGCGAATGGGCCCTGGGCATCGCCATCCTCACGGCCCTGGTGCTCACCTACGTGGCTGTCTCCTCCGGGCTGTTCGCGGCCTGAACCGGTTTCTGAGATCTCAAAGGACTAACTCATGACTACAGTGACCGGCCACGACGCCGCTCTCCAGACTTTCGACCGCACCACCGCCCGCTGGGGTCGCCTCACGATGATCGTGGGCCTGCTGATTTCGCTCGCGGGCCCGGCGTACCTGGTGTTCTTCAGCGGCCTGGAAGTGGACCAGACCAAGATCCTCACCGCCTTCCTGGCGATTGCCGGAACGTTCGCGGTGATCTGGATCGTGGAACCGCTGACCTATTATCCGATCCTCGGGCAGGCCTCGATGTACCAGGCCTTCATGATCGGCAACATCTCCAACAAGTTGCTGCCCTCCGCGCTGATCGCGCAGTCTGCGGTGAACGCCAAGCCGGGTACCCGCCGGGGCGAGTTGGCCGCGGTTATGGCCATCAGCGGTGCGGCCATGGTGCACTTGTTCTCGCTGCTGATCTTTGTTGGCTTCATGGGTACGTGGCTCGTGAGCGTGATCCCGGAGGACGTCACCAAGGTGGTACAGACCTACATCTTGGCCTCCGTGCTGGGTGCCGTGGTCGTCCAGGCCATCGTCTCGCTCAAGCAGCTGCGCGCCACGATCATTGCCATCGTGGTGTCGGCCTCGGTCGTGTTCCTTCTGGTTCCGGCCATTCCGTCGCTGGCGTTCTTCAGCACGGCCATTGCCGTGATCGCCACCGCCGTGTTGGCATGGTTCCTGAGGGACCGCTCCGCGCGCCTCCTGGATGACTCCGAAGACGCCCAGCTTGCCGATACCCGTAACCGTTAGGAAGCGACTTCCATGACCGCTCAGTCACTCGAACTCACCGATGACCTCCGGAACCGTATGCATGAGCTCTACCGCGAACTTCACGCTGCCCCGGAGCTGTCCATGCAGGAACACCGCACCGCGGAGTTGATCGAGGGGCGCTTGACCGCGCTGGGAATCGAGAATTTCCGCTGTGGTGGGAGCGGCGTCGTCGGCGTGCTGAAGAACGGGGAGGGGCCCGTGGTCGCCTTCCGCGCGGACACGGACGCCCTGCCCCTGGCCGAGGACACCGGCGTGGAGTACGCGAGCACGGCAACGGGCCAGCTTGACGACGGCACCGAGGTGCCGGTGATGCACGCGTGCGGGCACGATACGCACATGTCCGCGGCGCTCGCGGCCGCGGAGATCTTCGCTGGCGCCACGGACGCGTGGTCCGGGACCATCGTGTGGATCTTCCAGCCGGGTGAGGAAACCGCGGCCGGCGCCAAGGCGATGCTCGAGGACGGGCTGTGGGATAAGGCGCCCAAACCCGAGGTGGTTTACGGTCAGCACGTGATGCCCTCGCTGGCCGGGACCATCAACTACTCGGTGGGCGATGCCATGGCTCTGGCGGATTCGTGGAAGATCACGATTCACGGGCAGGGTGCGCACGCGTCGCAGCCGCAGGATTCCACCGATCCCATCGTGTTGGGCGCGCACATGATCACTCGCATCCAGACCGTGGTCTCGCGCGAGATCGATCCGCGGCGAGCTGCCGTGGTCACGATCGCCACGTTCCACGGCGGGTTGAAGGAGAACATCATCCCGGGGTCCGCGGAGTTCACACTGAACGTGCGCACGTTCGATCCGGCGATTCGCGAGAAGGTGCTGGCGTCCTTGCGCCGCATCATTTCCGCGGAGGCAGCGGCATCCGGTGCTCCCGAGCCGACCATCGAGGTGCTGTCGCAATTTCCTCGTAATTACAACAATCCCGAGGCCACCGCTGCGGTGATGGACGAGTTCAAGCGCGAGCTCGGTGAGGACAACGTGGTCGAGGTGGAGCCGATGATGGGCTCGGAGGACTTCGGTGCGCTGGCCGAGGCCATCGACGTGCCCTCCGTGTTCTGGATGTTCGGCGGTCACCCCGCTGAGGTCATGGAGGGCGACGGTCCCGTTCCCGTGAACCACTCGCCGTTCTTCGCGCCGGTCATGGAGCCCACGCTATCCACCGGCGTCAAGGCCGCGGTCACCGCGTTGGCCTCGCGGGTCGGGAAGTAGCGGTCCCGCATGTCGACGACGCCGCTCGTCACCCTTCCTGGGCCATGGCTAGGTAGCGGGCGCGGGCGCCGTCGTCGTGCTTTTCCAACGCGTAGCGAAGGGCGGTGCGAGGCAAAGTGGCAGCGTGCTCATCGAGGAACGCGTCGAGGAGGACACGGTTCTTGTTGCCCACTTCGCGCAGCATCCACCCGACCGCTTTGTGCATGAGGTGGTGCGGGTCGGTCTGGAGCTTGGCCGCCAATCTGAGGGCCTGGTCGTGGTGGCCCAGGCGGATCTGGCCGAGCGTGGAGACCATGGCCATGCGACGCCGCCAGAGAACGAGAGAGTCTGCTAAGCCGTCGAGAATCGCAGTCGCCTTGTCTGCCGGCTGCGCGAGTAGCCAGGGACCCAACGTGTACGGAACCACTGTGTCCACGAGATCCCAGTTGTTGAGGCGATCAGCCTTGGCCAGAAGCAGTTGGATGACGGCGTTCTTGTCGGCCCGCGTGGGCTTGAACAGCTCAACGAGCAGGACGGCGCCCAGCAGGCGCACCTCGTGAATCTCATGATCGAGGAGGACAGCGGCGTCGTCCAAGGTGGCTTGCTTCCTAGCCTCCCTGGCCAGTGATCGGATGGCGGGAACTCGGACTCCTACGAACTGGTCGCCTTCGCCGTAACCGCCGGGCACTGCCTGGAGGTACTTCGCCTTGGCTTGGGCGTCCCGTTCGTTGCCCATGCTGATGAGCTTCACGATCAGTTGGGTGGGCAGATCGGCCGAGGGAGTGTTCACGCAAAGGAGCGTAGCGGTTCCCCAGTTAACTGGAGCCAATTCCGCTTGAAGCAGTCCTGTTCGAGCACGTGGGAGAGCCGTTAGTGTGGCTTTATGGACGCTCAAATGCCTCACAACATCGAACAGGTCCGCGCCGCGATCGACAACATCGACGCGCAGCTGATCTCACTTCTCGCCGAGCGGCAGTCCTTCGTGACTCGTGCCGGTGAAGTGAAAGCCGGCCAGGGCATTCAAGACGCCCACGACCCTGAACGCGTGGAGTCAATTCTGCGCGCACGCCGCGAACAGGCACTCGATGCAGGCCTGGACCCTGAGGTCGCCGAGCGGATCTGGAAGGAACTTCTGGCAGCGTTCACCGACTACGAGCAGAACGCTGCACGGTAAAGCCATCCGTGGCTGTGGGCTGCAACCTGATCGACGATAATGCCGAAAAGATCGAAGATCTTGGTCGCAACGTCTATCAGATTACGGTGGCCCAAAAAGGCGGGTCGTAGCGTTCATCAGAGTGCACTCAGGCTCAACCGCGGTCACCACCGGCAACGAAACCGCCCGGCCCACCCGCGCGAGGGAGCGCGAGGTGGCCGGGCGGCGTCGTCGTGAAGGCCGAACTCAGTGAGCGTGGGGCATGTCGTGACTCGGCAGGTCCCCGGGCTGGCCGGGCTGCTCGGGGCCGACTCGGAACGGGCGCATCATCTCGTTGTCCTCGTGCTCCAGCAGGTGACAGTGCCACATGTACTGGCCCGGGGTGGTGAAGCGCATGCGCAGCCGGATCATTTCGCCCGGGTAGACGAACACGGTGTCCTTGCGACCGGTTTCACCCGGCAGCAGCGGGGTCTCGGGTCCCATTTCCATGACGCCGGTGTCCCAGTTGTACCAAATCATGCGGCGCTCGAGGATCTCGAAAGCGGTCTCATGAATGTGGATGGGGTGGGGTACCGGGGCGTCCTGGACCAGGTTGTAGATCTCCCAATCCTCCACGTCACCGGGCTGCGGGTTCTCCGTGACGGGATCACTCCACATGGTGTCCTGGATGTGCATTTTGCCGCCGGGTTCACCGTGCAGCACCCCCAGCATGGTGTGCGAGGCGTACGGCGCGGGATCCTCGTTGACGTTGTGGAAGCTCATGGTCGTGGCCAGGCGCCGCGTACGCACGGGCGCGGGGAGCTTGGGCTGAGGTTTCATCCTCAGATAACGTCCCGGCGTAGACGTGTCGATACCCCAGTACGGAACCACATCGAAGGCCATGACCTTGCCGGTGGTGTTCGGATCCGCCGGCGGGAACACCACGTCGCGCTCTTCGAACGGGTACAGCTTGACCCGCGGTTCCTCACCGTTCTCCGCGGGGCGACCGCCCGGGAAGAACGCATCGGGCCCCACGTTGCGCAGCGTGTAACGACCGGTGCGCACGTTGGTGAAGTCAACGAGCAGCTCGTTGCGCTCGGCCGGGGCCAGAATCACGCGGCCACGGCGCCAGCCCTCGAGCTGCATGATGTTGACCTTCTCGTCCAGGTAACCGCCGTCGTTGGCGACCTGCCACACCTCCACGCCCGGGATGCCCCGGAAATCCAGGTACAGGGTGCGCGAACCACACGCGTTCAGGAATCGCATGCGATAACGACGCCGCTCCACACGTTGGTAGGGCCACGTCTGGCCGTTGACCACCATGGTGTTACCGAAGAACTCGGGCACCCAGTTGGGCGGGATGCCCGGCTCCTCCGGGTAGAAGGGTCCCTGGTAGCCGTCGAAGAACGACCTGGAAGACGGGTAGAACAGGGAGCCGTCGTTGTTGAACGAACGGTCCTGAATGGCCAGGGCGAGGTCCGCACCGGGGTTCGGCGAGTTCTGTCCGTACACGTTGCTGGGGCCGGCTGGTGCGCGGGCGGTGCGTCCGGTGCGGGAATCCAGCACCTCGTACTCCAGACCGCGCATCAGGTAGAAGCTTGCAGCACCCGCGTAGACGGTGAGACGGGTGAGGCCCAGCGCGTGGTCGTGGAACCACAGGCTGGTGGCGCGGTTGGTGTTGGGGTAGGTCACCGTCTGGTGTCCCTCGCCCCAGTCCACGCCGGTTTCGCGGCGGTGCTTTTCCTTCAGGAAGTCCCACCACCGGCCGTACTTTGCGTGGCCAACGGGAATGTTATTGGCACGGGGAAGGTACCAGGCCTCCGAATAGCCGTCGGAGTGGTCCTTGACCGCCAACGCACCGTGCAAGTGGGTCACGATCGGGACCGGCCCGGTGTAGTCCGTGTACTGGGTTTCCGGGTCCGTGTACTTGTCCGGCGTGACATAACGGCGGCCCTCGAGCGTGGGCTTGATGTCCGTGCTGACGAGTCCCTCGTGACCGGGCTCCTGCGGCACGTTGGCCCAGTGCAGCGAGCGGTCCACGGCAAAGAGATGCGGCAGGTAACGGCCGTAGCGATCGACCAGTTCGTTGGTCCACTTGATCTGTACGGGCCGGTTCTGCAGCGCCGAGATACTCAGACCAGGTGACGTGAAAGCGGAATCGGAACCACCTGTCGGCCCATAGGCCCACACGGTGGTCTTGGGCATTCCGGTCGGAAGCATCTGCTGTGTCGTTTGTTTCATCGAGATCTCGTAGTAATCGGCCGTTCCGTACGGAGTGGACCGGGTGCCCTTACGAGGCAGGATCTGCGGAACCGTCAACCGGTTCACGAATTGCCGGATGTTCGTAGCGGGCAGGCTGCCTCCCGGAATCTCCGCGCCCACAGCTTCCGGCATACCGTTGGCGCCATACACGTAGAGCGCCAAACCACCGGCCGCGGTGGATTTGAAGAACAAGCGACGAGACAATTCCATGAGAAAGCCCCTCCCCAATCAGTGCTGTAGTTTCTCCCCCAGAATTGGCAGCGGATCAAACTGCCCACATGAATTTTAGGGTCTGGGGGACACGCAGAGCAGGGCCAGGGGAGCGCACATATGGCCACAAAATGGGTCTGGTCAGGGGTTGGGCAAATGTGCAGTCGGGACGATTCAACGAGGAGATTCCAATGTCGAAGAGCAGCGCCACGAACTCAGACTGGGAAATCGACGAGTTCGACATTCCCGGCTATCTCAGCGCTCTTGACATCACCCCGGGGCCACCGAGCCTGGGCCTACTCGAGCAACTGCACCGCGCCCACATGTTCACGTTCCCGTTCAGCAACGTGGAAGTCCTGCTCGGTGACCACCCGGGCGTGAAGCCGGCGACCGTGGGCACCCAACTCGTGGAGCGGCGTCGTGGGGGCTACTGCTTCGAGCACTCCCAGTTATTCGCCGCCGCGCTCGAAACGCTGGGATTCAGCGTGCGGCGCGCGCTCGGCCGCGTGCGCGCCTTGGCGAGCCCGCGCACGCACATGACCGTGCTCGTGGACGTCGACGGCGTTCGCTACCTGTGCGACCCAGGGTTCGGGTTCAGCGTGACCGGCCCAATTCCACTGGTCGAAGGGGCGGTGCGCGACGAAGGGGACCGGGAGTTCTCCATCGGTCGGATTGAGGATGAGGGCTGGCCACTGTGGGCCTTCCAACGAGATGGCGAGATGGAGCACGTGCTGGATGAATCCACCGTTCATGCCGCTGACGTGAGTATGGGGCATCTGAAAACCTCCACGGACCCGGAATCGGTGTTCCTCAACCACCTAATGGTCATGAAGCACACGCCGGAGGGACACGTGACGGTCACCGAGACGGGCATGACTGTCCGAGTACCCGGAAAACCCACGGTTCAGGAGTCGTTAGAACCGGGCCAGGTGGTGGTAAACGTGCGCGCTTTGGGAGTCGCGCTGACCGACCAGGAAGCGGAGCAGCTGATTCAGATTGTGGCGCGGCTCAGGGGCTGACAGGACCCGGGCGCGGTGTTCGCTGTGAGATTACTTACTGAATGGTAATTAAAGTTCGTTCAACCTCTTCTCAGGGGGCCTCTGACCTGGCAAGATTTGCTCTCGGCTCGGCCGATTCCCCCTGATAACGCCTTGCCACCAGTGTGTCCTCCCCCGGGGCACGTGGTCCGTTACAACTTCATATCCCTTCGTTAGAAAGCATCTCCCCCATGCGCTTCTTACGCTCTTTTGTGCTGCCCTCTGCAGCCTTGTCTTTGGGTCTCGTGGTCTCGCTGGCCCCCGCAGCGACTGCAGCTCCCGCCTCTCCGCACATCGCGGAGGCTCCCGTGGTGCAGGTGGCCACAGCCAATCCACCGGCCACCACGTATTTCAAACCCTTCTCCGCCCACGGCATGAAGTCCAGCTACCACATCTACACGGACGGCATTGATCGCTCCAAACCCGTTGGCGTGATGTTCTACTTTGGCGGTGACTACTGGAAAACTTCGGAAACCTGGGTTCACAACCCCGGTGGATCCCAGTTGAAAGCCATGGCCTCCGAGGCTCGGAAGAAGAACATGATTCTGGTGGTCCCGATCTCTCCCGATAAGAAAACCACCGGCGATGGCATCACCTGGTGGGAGGACATCGACAAGAACGGTCAGTACTTCCGTTCGCTCAAGGATTCGCTGGTCAACAGCTATGGCCTGGACACGACTCGCGTGTGGCTGGCCGGTTACTCCGGCGGTGCCGAGTTCATCACCTACGAGGTGTTGGCCGATCAGCAGAACTGGATCCGCGGTGGCGGTGCCACGATCATCGGTGGTGGTGGCGCAAACGGGATGCAGACCGCCCCCAACGCCGCGGTGCGCGGTCTTTCCATCACGTGGCACGCCGGTTCCAAGGATGTGGTGGGCAATACCAATCCGCCCGAGTGGTCGGCCAAATCAGCGGCTGCCCAGGGCCAGAAGGTTTACAAGAATGCCGGCTTCGGCCGGGCAACCCTGCGCACCCTGCAAGGAGTGGACCACTATGGCTACAACCACCCCGCTCTGATCGGCCACGACCTCAAGGCCGTGCCCAACGTGGGCGGTACCACGGCGGTGGCGCAGACCAGTTCCCTCGTCAAAGGTGCCATTCGAACCAGCTACCTGAACACGGGCGGGGCCGCTAAATACGGTCAGCCCACCTCGGCGGAGCGGCGGACCGGTTTCCTCGGTGGTGTGTACCAGGGGTTCACTCGCGGATACACCTACTACTGGAGTCCGCAGACCGCAGCGGCGCCCGTGAAGTGGAGTGGTGCGATTGGCGCTTCCTTCAAGAACGCAGGCTACGAGCGCGCGTGGGGTTACCCCGCGCACGCGGAACGGTCCGCGTCGGGCGGTGCCTATCAGGACTACCGTCGCGGCGTCGTCGTCAACCGTGCGATGTGGTCACCGAAAACCGGCGTGCGAATCGTGAAAATGACCGGAGGCATCGGTGCCGCGTGGCGGGCCGCCGGCTACGAACGCAACTGGGGTTACCCGGTGACCAACGAATACACCGTGGCGCGCGGCGTCCAGCAGAAATTCTCCAATGGACGCGTGGCCACGTGGGACCGCAGCACCGGACGGGTGACCGTCACGCGCGGCTGATGCGGTAGGTCCGATATGGCGCGTTGCCCAAGGCGTGCCGGCCCTGTTCAGGACGACATCAGGCCCCTCTCATCTCACCGATTGGTGGGACGAGAGGGGCCTGATCATCAAGGTCGTTACCGACTCCCTGACGAACATGCTGGATCGCAAGTTCGCGCTCCAGGGCGTCGAGTTCCACTTTCAAGTTGCTGGGAATTGCGAGGCCACTCCCTGGGATGGAGGCGGCTAGGAGAAGATGTCCATCCGGTAGAGCGATGTGAAGAGAAACACGGGAGCGGTGAGAAAAGCCGTGACAGCCAAACACAACCCGGAGGTAGCTGCATCCCACCACTGAATGGCGAGCGAATTCTCAGATATACCTGACGCTCGACCTCGTCCGAATACTCCGCGCGCTTTACTCGCAGCAGCTGCCATGGCCTGACGCTTGACGCCTCGCGGTGTGCGGTGCACGTCGAATGACGCCGCGAGCAGGAAGGTCAGAAGACCGCCGGTCAGCGCAATGGTCAGCACCAAAGGCAGGGTGCCAGTGATACTCGTGGCAAATGCCTCTAACGTATTTTCCGGCTTGGACGAGGCCTGCTGAATCTCAATGCTCACCAGCGCGCCCAGGTACGCGGCAACACCCACCATGAGGCCCTTCCACGTGGTCAGCAGGATCTGATAAATGAACTTGGTGAGAATGCGGCTCTCGCGAAACGGTTTGGGTGGCGGTAGCACTGCGCTCACCAGAATGAAGGCGACCAGCAACACGAATAGCGCAGCGGAGATCCACATCAGGGCAACTTCTGCGTTGAAGACCAGCAACAGCAGTATGCCGATTAAGACGACCAGTAGGAGCAGACCACGATTGGGGCTGATCAGGAATCGGATCACGCGGGGGAGGGGAGCCACGGGACAACTATAAGTCGCGAACAATTCCCGTCCTGGTAATCCCGTGAATCGGTCGCTGCCGCTCAGAGTCAGCCGTATGTCGGGTATTGCGGCCAACCCTCGGGGCTGTCCTCCCAATCTTGCTGGCGTCCATAAACCGTGCGGTCCATGATGTGCGCGGTGGGCAGGATGGCTTCGGTGCCGCGCGCCGTCGTCATGTACGTCAGGTACGGCACGCTGTCCTTGAGGAGGTAGTACGAATACCCGGGTAGTTGCCCTTCCTCGCCCTGGTCATTCGTGCGGGTCCAGCCCCAGTCATAGTGGTAGCTGGTGTCATGCGAGGAGACCCACAGGTGCGGCCAGCCGTTCTTTTCTCGCCAGGCCTCGAGCTTGTCGATGGGCGCCTGGGAGATCAGCGCGAACGCGATCCCGTTCTCCGTGATCCGTCCCATGTTGGCCGGCAGGTTGTCCACGGCCCAGGTGCAACTGGGGCAGCCTTGCTCCCAGTCCGGGCCGAACATCACGTTCTGCACGAGCAGTAGGTAGCGCTCGCCGAACAAGTCGGTCAGCTTCACGGGCCCGTCCGGGCCCTCGAACGTATAGTTCTCGACCTCGACCATCGGTAGCCGACGCCGCTCGGCCGAGACCCGGTCGTTGTGTCGCGTGACTTCCTTCTCGCGGGCCACTTGCTCCGCCAACGCGGCGTCGAAGGCATTCCGGTCCACCACCGGCGGTGCGGCATCGGGCTGATTCAGTTTGGGCTGGGCGGCAATGCGTTCTGGGTCGTCGCGAGTCATGGCCTGTGTCCCTCATTGTTCGTCGACTGTTCCTACTGCGACCCAGTCAACGCCTGATTACCTACCGGCGAAAGGGCCTACCTGCCAGATATAGCGATCCAAGCCATTTTCCCGCACCGTTGTGTGGAATCCTCGCCGGGTCAGCACCCGCGCCGACGCCGCATTGTTCGGGTCCACGTGCGCGATCAGGATGTTCGTGTTGAATAGTCGCGGAATGATCTCCAGCCCTGCATCGATCATGGCCCCCGCGATTCCCTGCCCCCAACGCTCCGGCGGTACCCAGTAGCCGATTTCGACAGCGGATTCTCGTCGGGTGGAGACGAAGACGCCCACGGGCTGATCGTCTCTGTGGGCGGTGAACCAACGGGCCACACCCAGCTCATTCAGAGGAGCGTCTCGGAGGGCATTGTTGGTCTTTTCCGCAATGGTGGCTTGATCCCAGGTCCTCCCGTCGCCCACGTATTTCGTGACCCGAGGGTCGGTAGCCATGCTCGTGAAAAACGGCACATCGGCGGCGTCAAAGGGTTTGAGTCGCAGTGGGGGAGCGGAAATCATCTGGTGGCTTTCGGGTTGGGAGGACTTGCTTCTGGACGGCGCGGGACGCGCAAGGCCGCCATTCTGCGTGAACTCGAGTTGGACCACCGCGCGGTTCTGCGCGGGTTCACCGCCCGCGATGTACTCGTTGGCTTCTTTCGCCGCGGGCGCGGCCTGCGCGGTCATGGGCGTTGCCAGACGACCGTGGAAATTCTCTACCGGGGTTCGCCGCGGAGAACGTCCACGTGTACATGGTCCCGGTGCCGCAGGATGTCATTGGCCGGCTCGGGGGCCTCGTAGGTTTGCCAGTGTCCCCGAGAGCTGTGGGCGCTCCAGATCTGGTCGTCGAAGATCACGTACTGGATGTCCAGATCATCTGCGTGGGCGATCAGCCACTGAGCGAGAATCCACCCCTCGCGGCGGTTCTCCTCGGTGATCGGGCGGAAGAAGACGTCGACGCCGCGACCGCTGTAGTGGGTCGATTCGGCCCCATGGCCTTGGCTCACACCTCCGGGGGCGAACCCACCCAGTGGCTGATCACCGAAGACCGCGGTCATGTCGTCACGCAGTTGCTGAGCTCGCGGCGTCAGGCCAGTGGGTGTCAGTTCTTGTTCGGGCAGCTCTTCGGCGGCGGTGCCTTCGCAGCGAAGGCTTGGACCGGCGTCGTCGGTAGGCCCATCCGCGAGGCGCTGGAGGACCGCCGGGTCGATGTCGGACGTGTCTGGAGTTTCCGCACCTCGCGCGGCCAGCGCAACTGCCGTGGTTGCGAGCTTGGCCTCATCGCGACTGAGGTCGACTGTGCCGTCCTGGGTCTCGACACTGCACTCTGCGCCGACGTAAAGACGACCCTCGCTGACACGTACGTTGTTCGCGATGGTTGGTCCCAGCCAGACCAGTGCTCCGACGATCAACCCCCCGATCACGAGGAAGATCAGTGGCGCTCGCCAGGAGCTGCCTCGGTTGGTGGGCCTCTGGTTCACGGCCTCACTCAACGCGATCACCTCCGGTGCGTGAACCTGAATCCCACTTCCAAGCCGCCCCACGAGTAGCCGGTGTGCGACCTGTCGCGGTCAGGAGGTCGTGCCAAGGATCATCTGTACGGGTGGCGTGGGGAAAGATGCGATCCAAGCTTGGGCTAACGACCTCCGCGAGACCTCGGTAATCGATGCTGTGTGCGCTCAGAATGTCATGAGTGTGAAGAACCAATTCCACAATTCCCATGGAGGCCAGAGCTGATCTATCGGGGTTACCGTATGGATGCCAACCGATCCGGTCCGGCGGCGCTGTCGCGACCACGGCTACCAGCAGACCGCCAACCGCATCCAGGCAATTGAGCATGATCTCCGTTCCGGCATCTTCTTCCGGCCAGAGCGTTCCCTCGATGCGGCCAGGTACAGGGGTGAACTCCATCAGAGGGGCATAGCCTTCAATACGGTGGGCGCCGGAAAGAAGCATCGCGTAGAACCCCAGATCATCCAAGATGTGGGCCATGGTTTCGCGGCAGGTCCAATCGAGGCCATTGGCCGGCGTGGCCCACCCGTCGTCGGGAACGAGTTTCAAGTGTTCGCGTGCGTCCTCCAATGCTGCGGCGAGGTTGGCATGGTCCGGTGTGTCTGCATGGCTCATGGGATGTCACGCCTCCGGGTTGAGCATGGCTGCGGCAGCGGCACGATCGGCCTCGGCACCGGTGGTTAGCGCGTAGATCGCGTAGCCGAGCGGAGAGGCTTCCCACAGGTGGCGGGACTGGGCAGCCAGGCCCGGGTGCAAGTGGCCACCGGCCTGTTCGTAGGCGTCGAGGGTGACCTGCAAGATTTCGTCCCCGGCGGCACCGTACTGGAAGGCGAAGTCACGGGCGGGGTCGTCCACGCGTGCGGTGGTCCAGTCCAGGACGCCGGTGATCGCGCCGTCTTGGTCGAGGAGGACATGGGCGGGGTAGATTTCGCCGTGCGTCATGACGGTCCGGTCGGGCCAGCAGATATCGTCCCCAACCCATGAATGCCAGGCTTCGCTGAGAGCAGGGGCCACGGTGAATTCTCTGCTCACACGGTTGATGTCGTCCTGCCATGTCTGACGTACTTGCTCGGGGGAACGGACCTCAATGCCTGCGGTTCTAGCTTCCATCGCATCGAGTGAGTGCAACCGTGCCAGCAGGCGCCCTAGGCGGACGGCATAGTCCTGACTCGCGGGGTCCATATGCCAAATCGGTTCTCCAGCGTCGGACAGAGTTAGGCCGGGGGCACCGGGCAGGGCGGGGTAGGCGATCAGCTCCGGAGTGCGAATCTGCCAGTCCGGAACCGCAACTTTCTCCGAGCGGAGCGTGGGAGCCACGAAATCGAGAATGCGGATCTCGGCGGCCATGCCCTCGGAGACGTCCGGGCGGCGCGGAACCCGCAACACCCAGCGACGCCCAGTTTCGTCGGTAGCCATGATGACGCGGTAGTCCAAGCCAGCCTCAACCACGGTGGCGCCGTTGGGGGATAGGGGTAGAGCATGTAAGGCAGCCAGGCCCAAGACGTCATCGAGTGTGCACATGAGTCGATTCTCCCACCCGCACCCTGGTCGACAGTAAAGCCCTTGACCCAGAGCCGCTTGCACTGCGGTTGACGGTAACGCCAGAAGTCAGCTGATTTTGGGCTCGAAGGTCGATCAGAATGCAGGGGCCCGGGAACCCGGGTCGGAATGTCGATGAGTGTGCACTGCGGCCCTTTCATCGGGCGCAACATCGGTCACGAGGTTCTCGGGGGGATTCCCTCCGATGCGAGTTCCGAAAGCCCTAACATCTGTGGCGCGAGAACGCACACTAGGCCGCGTTAACGCAACGTACCTCGACCTCAGATGTCACGGACTGCCAACCCCGCAAGCATGTGCCTTGGCGGACAACGAAAAACCGGCTGTCGAGAAGGCATTTCGCCTTGTCAACAGCCGGTTTTACTGTGGTGCGCGAGGGGGGAGTTGAACCCCCACGCCCTCTCGGGCACACGGACCTGAACCGTGCGCGTCTGCCTATTCCGCCACTCGCGCTTGTTTATTCACTCAGCTTCCGCCGGTGAACAACGTTGAGTAGCCTACCCGATGCGTGAGCCGTTTGGCGAATCGCCGTGACGGGTGGCCCACCGCAATCGACTCAGGTCATGGTCACGCCACCCCACGCGGCTAGAGCGCACGCCAGACCGAGCACCGCATACACGCTGATGGGGGTCAATACTGCGAGCTCCATACCCGAGCCCGCCTTGCCCAAAACGGGAAACCGCACAAAGGATCTGCCTCGGTAGAACGTGGACGGTACCGGCAAACGGGGGCGCAACGGCCACAGCAGATGGATGCCCTGCGTGGTCACCATGTCGCCGATCATGTGCACCGCACATCCCAATGCCACGGCGATCACGAACCACCACGGATGCTCCGGGGGATTGGTTGCCACCACGATTCCCAGCCCAATGGCCACCAACCAGTTGGCATGCGAGATCTGGTCCGGAATGAACGCCAGGACCTTCACCGCGAACGCGATCATCAATACCGATAGCACGGCGGCCAGTGGCCACACCTGCCCGGGTAGCGCCGCAACAACGGCGGGGGCAGAATCATCGCCAATCGACTCCGCCAACCACCGCAGTCCGTCACCCACGGGAAGCGCGGCGTTCTGCGACAACCAAGCCAGCAGTGTGAACACGAGCAGGCCGATCACGGAGTGAGTTCCTCGCCGATGACCACCCGACAACCGAGCGACGATCCGCGCCAGCCACCCCGAGAACGGCGGCAGGGAACGCGCCACGGTTCCACTCGGGTGATCGATGTCGGGCAACAGCGCGGCACCGGCGCAGATCAGTGCACCGGTCACCACGCCCGCGTCACCCACAGGGAGCACACCGAATCCGACGGGTACGGAATAGCCGCTCACTTGCAGGGTGTAGTCGGCGGTCAGCGCCACCCACGCGGCAGCACCACACGCCGCATGGCTCGGCCCCATCACCGGGGCATCACGGTCAACACGAATTCTCCGATCGCGGGGTCATTAGTCATGAAGCCCCACGTTAGGAACGTGGTCAGACACGCATAAGAACCCTCAGGATTCGGCGGGTAGCAGCTTCCACCCGGTGGCATCCACCTCGACCGCGACCCACGGGGCATCGGGGGAAGGAATGGCGGAAGTCCCATTAGCGGAGGCCTCGTCCAGCGCCTCATTCACCAGCGATCGCGGCGCGACCACGGTAACGCATTCCCCTCGGTACTCGTCCGCAGCCTGTTCGACGGCTCCCACCAGATCAACCGGAGTACGCACGTACGGAGACATCACCTGGGCCACACGAAAACGAGAGCTGGGCAGGGAATCGGCCGCGGCGGCGTCGGCGACGAAAACTATCGTTGCGGGGCACTGGAGATCACTCACGAGAACCTCAATCCAACTCTTTCGGGTTGCCTGGCAACTGCTGTTCGCAACCGGGAGTGAGCCAGGCCTTCACGTATCCGCCGCTCTGATACACATACTGCCGCAGGGTGCGCAGCGGGGCGAACTCGTAGTCTGTCGCGGACATGCGCAGCTCACCGTGATAGCACCGCTCCAGGATCATGCGCGCCCGCGGTACGTGCTGCTTGAACGTCACGGCGGTCACGGTGTCCCAACCGCGTTCGGCGGCCAGATCGCGGAGCCTCATGGCCTCGCCCTGGGTGGTGGAGGGATTGGGCTGGAAACAGATGACTTCGTAATCGGTGCGCGGGGTGCAGAAATCCTTGTCCTCGTAGTACTGCACCAAGGCGGGCGGATCATAGGGCTGGGCATCCGGGGTCGCGATCACCAGCACGGGCGCGATGCCACGCTCCATCAATCCCTGCGCCGTGGCCATGCGTTGGGTGTCCGGAGGTCCGAGCACGAGCAGCGCGTCCGACATCGCGGGCTCATCCGTGCGGGGATGTTCCAGCACGGCCCAACACACGGCCAGCCATACGGCAACGGCCAGTACCAACGCGGCCGCCGATCGCGCCGGCCACCGACGCCGCTTGGTACCGGCGGACCCCTGAACCGTCACCCAAATACCCCCATCAGAACGCGGACGCGGATATCATCTCATTCATCCCCGGCAAGCCCGCCGGCTACCGGCCAACATGACAAATCTGCACGTGAGGAGCGCCGATATGCGATCGAACGAGTACCTGGAACGCTCCGTCACCTGTCAGGTCCCGTTGCGTTGGGGCGACATGGACCCGTACGGGCACGTCAACAACGTTGAGGTCATCCGCGTACTCGAGGAAGCCCGCATCGCCACTTTCGGCGTTCCGGTGGGCACGGGCGAGCAGGTGGCCCCGGCCAAGATTCCCCTCTTCTCGGTGCTCCCGGAGGGCACCCAGGCACTCATTGCCGAGCACCGGGTCAAGTACCTGCGCCCGCTGGCCTACCGCAACGTCCCCACGGAGGTGCGCGTCTGGGTGGTCTCGGCCAAGGCGGCAACGCTCGAGCTTGGATTCGAAATTGTCGACGCCGCCGACGGCGCTCCCTGCGTTCGCGCGCTGACCCAACTCGCGCTGTTCGTCCCGGAAACACAAACAGTTCTGCGGCTCAACAAGGAACAGCGGGAACTGTTGGAGCCGTACACGGCGCCGTCACCGTTCTGAGCGCGGAGAGTGGCTACGCAGCCACTCCCTGCGGCGCCGCCGTGAGGTGCAACTGCGCGCGGGTGCGAACCATACAGCCGGATTCCGGCAGGGTTCGCCACGTCCACCACATGAGGGTGTTTTCCACCGGATCCATGTGACAGCACGCCGCGGTAATCGCGGTGGGCTCCTCGGGATCCTGGACGCACAGCGCGAGAGGCGCGTTGTCGAGCCGATCACGTAGCTGCTTCAACGTTTTGGCCAGTCCGCGCTGCGAGTGCGAGGTCACCGTGCAGCCCACTTCGAAATCGGTCGCGAAACCTGTGGGGTTGGGAAGGCGCCGGAGAATGGGCAGGTCCGGGGCGGCGTCGTCGAAAAGGCCGATCGTCTCCACCCAATGATCGTCGCCGTGGGTGATGACCAGTTGGTGCTGGCCGGGGGCGACCCGTAATTCCACGGTGGTGAGTTCATCGATCGCGTAGGACCGAGTTGCGGTCGCCTCCACCACGGGAAGGTCGGTGCGATAACTGAACTCATCCGGTTCACACACCACGTGCCCAGGCGTGCGGGTAAGCCAAGGTCGGTTCATGGATACTCTCCCTGTCAACCGTCGCAGCCCGCGACGGCTCCTTTACAAAAGAAAATAGCCATGTGGGCTGCCAGGAGCAAGCTTATGAAGGTCACCGTTTGGTGACGATCACTTCGTGCCCTAGTCAGGCCTCACTTCGGACAATACTCTTTTCGCTCGGAACCCCAGGACACGACACTTACGGCAATGAATGACCGCGCGCGGCCGTCCAGAGCTCATACCAGTCCGTGTGAGTCATGTCCTCGGCGGCTTGCGGTGCCTGGGCACACGCGCGGATCCGCTCCGGGTTCATGGTCCCCACCACCGGGCGGATCGCGTACGGGTGGCGCAGCAACCAGCCCACGACCACGGCCTCGCGGGAGACATTCATGCGTTCAGCCAGGCGTTCGACGACGCCGCTCGTGGCCTCCGCGGTCCGGTCACCTTGGGGTGCCTGGCGGCCGGAGTAGATGCCGTCCGCCATGGCGCCCCATGCTTGGACTTCGATCTCGTCCGCCGCGCAATGAGTCAGTAGACCCTCGGGAAAGTTGTACTCGGTGCCCTCGGTCTGATTGCCCAGGATCTGGGTTTCGACGAAGTCACGGTGGGCCAGGCTCATCTGAATTTGAACGGCGGTGAGCGGAGTGCACAGGACCTGCTGGAACGCCGCGACGTGGCGCAAGGTCATGTTGGACAACCCCACGGAGTTGATCAAGCCTTCTGAGCGCAGATCATCCAGGGCCTGGCCTGTTTCACCCAGAGTGGTCAACGGGTCCGGCCGGTGCAGAATCAGCCGTTCCACGCTGTCCACGCCCAACCGCTCCAACGAGCCCTCAAGGCTCGCGCGAATGGTGTCCCGATCCAGGCGGTAGTGCACCGGGGAATCTTCGGGGCCGGTATTGCCCGGGATGCGAATGCCGCACTTGGTCTGCAGCTTGATCCCTTGGCGGAGCTCCGGATCCTCCGCGAGGATGCGGCCGAAGATCGTCTCGGACTTTCCTGCGGCGTAGATGTCAGCGTGGTCGAAAAGGTCGAACCCGGTCTGGTGAGCGGCGCGCACGGCGGTGTGAGCGGCGTCGAACTGGGTGCTGGTGATCTCGGAACGATCCCACGGCCCGCCCAGGGCCATGCAACCGTAAATCAGCGGAAAGCTCATGAATCGGAACCCTTGTGTTTGTGGTGGCGATGGTGGTGGGAGGCCTGCTGGCGCAAACGTGCGGCCTCACCATAGGCGGCAGCGGACTCCTCCATCTTGCCCAGGTACTGGTAGACGATGCCTAACTCGGTGTAGCAATCGGACTGGTCACGCTGGGAATCAGGGGTTGCCTGATAGAAATCCAACGCGCGGTTGTACGCGGTGACGGACTGGGCCCGGCGCTTGGTGGCGTTGTAGACGCGCGCCAGGTTGACGTAGCACTCCGCTTGATCCTTGGGCTCGTGCGGCGCGTCCAAGTACTGCCCCAGGGCGTCCAGTAAGTGGGACTCAGCGCGGGGGTAGTCTCGGTCCTCCACGAACAACGACCCCAGGATCAAATGCGCGCGACCCTTGGGTTTGCTGCTGTCCGTAATCTGTCCGAAGTACTCCAAGCAGCGCTGGTACTCGGTGATCGCCTTGTCCCGCACGTTCATGACCACGTACAGGTGGCCCAAATTGTAGTGGCACGCTGCGAGCTCACGCTGGGTCTGTTGGGTCTCCTTGAACAACTCGATCGCCTGCCGGTATGCGGTTTCGGCCTGCGAGAGTTCGCCCCGGTCCTCGGCGTCCAGGGCACGTGTGAAATAACCGTTGCCATCATCCGAATAGCTCATCAGCTCATCCTTTCGGGACCCACCGGGGTAGCTCCAAATGCTACACGGTAGGTCGCAACATAACCCGGCTGATAATCTCTAGAACACACTCTTTCAGGAGGTCAGGATGGCAGTACAGAACAGCGTTCCCGGGCAGGACCCGCGGGATTCGCATCGTGAAGAAATGCTCGATGACCAGGCCGCATCCGTGGTTCGTCATGAAGAGCGCCTGGTGATCAACCGTCAGCAGGAGGAGACCGGCAAGCTCCGTCTCCGCAAGTACGTGATTGAAGAGCCTGTCCGTCAGGAAGTGACCGTCGGACACGACGAGCCCGATGTGGTTCGCACCCCCATTACCGAAGAGGAACGCCAGTCATTCCTGGACGGTCGCGAGTTGCCCCTGGGCGAGGACGAACTCATCCTGTACCGCACCGAGGCCGAGGTCCAGACCGTGCGCGTTCCCTACCAGCGTGTCCGCCTGGTGGCCCAACGCACCGAGCGCACCGAAGTCATTGAGGACACCCTCCGCAAGGAGCGCATCGACATCGAGACGGATGATCGCCGCGCCTAGTCTTTTGTTTTCTTATGTGGCCCGGAATCTCCGATCGACGGAGGCTCCGGGCCACACTCATTTATGTGTGTTCTTTTCCGCATGTGCATTTTCGTGGGTGGCGGGTGCAGAAAGGACAAGTTCGTGACTGCGGGTAGCGTTGAGGCGTGACTGATTCCTCTCTTTCCCTCATCCGCCACGGTCAGACCGACTGGAACTTCGCTCGCCGGCTGCAGGGTCGCACCGATATCCCCCTCAACGAGACCGGCCGAGAACAGGCCCGTGAAGTGGGCCGCGAGCTGGCGGCGTCGGAAGAGCACTGGGACGTACTGGTTTCCTCGCCGCTGTCCCGTGCTCGGGAGACTGCGGAAATCATCGGCGAAGCGGTCGGTCTTGAAGTCTCGCGAGTGTATGACGATCTGATCGAGCGCAGCTTTGGCGACATTGAGGGCTACGACTGCAGCCACATGACCGAGGAAGAGCGCCACGCGTTCATGGAACAGCATGGTGAACACACTGCGGACCTGGTGGACCGAGGGGTGGCGGTGCTCCAGCAGATCATCGACGACTACCCAGGGCAGAACGTGATGATCGTCAGCCACGGATCGTTCATTCGCCTCACGGCCGGGCACATCCTGAACCGGAAACTGCGCAGCCTGGAAAACGGGGAAGTGGTGACCGTGACGGCGGATGAGGTGACCGCAGCGGCGTCGTCAGTCCAGGGCGGCGCTGTGAAATAAGGTTCGCTATCCCGCGAAACGAGCCGGAAAAGGGGGATAGCCAACCATGGATCTGTGGTTAATGAGTGAACCCTCGAGAATCGACCGGCGGTCGTCGCACTCCCGCGCGTTCACTCCCCGCTCAACTCCAATGGTGGCCCTTGGTCTCGGGGAGTCATAGGCTGGGATGAGACTCGGCAATGCGGCCGACCGCGCGTGCTGCTGCCCAAGAGGGCGTGGCCGCGCGTTTGGATTTCCAGCGGCCGTGCGTACCCACCTCGAATCGACTGCGAGCAAAGGCGTGATGCAGACGTGACCTCTCCCGAAGCGACCGACACCCAAGTGATCCCGGCGGTGTGGCAACGCCCGCAGTGGAGCGGAGACCAGCAGTGGATCACCGAGTACTACCGGACGGTTCCGGATGCTGATGTGGCCACCCACAGTCAGGACACCTTGAGCAAGCTCGCGGAGCACCACCGCGAAGTCGGTAAGTACCGAAACAAGGGTGAACTCTGCGTGGATGTTCGACAGGGCTCCAACGGCACGGAGCTCTACATGGTCACGGACGACATGCCGTTCCTGGTCTCCACATTGACCACCGAGATTGCCGCTAAGTGGGGCGGTGCCCGGTTGGTACTTCACCCCCTGCTGCTCGCCACCCGAATGGGTTCCGAGCACGAGCTGGAGTCCTTGGACCAGGTCCCCAACATCTCAACGGCCTCTTCCGGGGATACGACCGCCATTCCGCTGGTCCCTCTGACTCCCAATGCCACGCCGCGTTCGAGCGAGGGTGGGTCCACCACCACGGTCATCGAGTCCTGGATCCGCATGGAACTGCAAAGCGATCTGAACGAGTCGGAGCGCGAGGACCTCAAGCAGTATTTGGGTAAACTCGTCTCGGACGTTCGCCGGGTGGACGAGGACCAAGACCAGATGCACGCCACGGTCGCGGAGCTTGCACAGACCCTGGACGGCCTGCGTGACATCCAGTTCGAGGATGGTTCCCAATTGCCGGACGTGGATTCCGCCAAGGAGTTCCTCGACTGGTTGAGGGCCGGCAACTTCGTCTTCATGGGCATCAAGCGCTACGACCTTGAGACGAACGGCGACGACGCTGCCCTGCACTCGCGCCCGCAGACCGGGCTCGGCCTGCTCCGTGAAGCGGGTGCGGAGGGCCACGCGCAGAAGCTCACAGGTCTGGGGCGCATCCACGCTGAAGACCACCAGGTCGTGTTCGTCACCAAGGCCAACCGCCGCTCGTCCATCCACCGCCGTGAGTACTTGGATTACATCGGGGTGCGCACGTTCGCCAAGGACGGCACGGTCACCGGCGAGTACCTGATCCTTGGCCTCTTCTCCCGCCGGGCCTATTCGGTCCCGGCCCACCAGACGCCCGTGGTGCGGGACAAGGTGGAGACCGTGATCGAGCGCTTCGGCTTCCTCCCGGACAGCCACTCCGCGCGAGACCTCATGGGCATCATCGAGGACTACCCGCGCGACGAGCTCTTCCACATGACCAGCGACAAGCTCTACGAGACGGCCAAGGGTGTGCTGGGGCTCAACGAACGCCGCCAGACACGGGTGTTCCTGCGTCAGGACACGTTCGGCCGCTTCATGTCCGCGGTGGTCTTCCTGCCGCGCGACCGCTACAACACCTCCGTGCGCGAACGCATCGAGGAGCAGTTGCAGGATGTGTTCCAGGCGGAGGCCATTGACTTCGAGGTGCGGCTGACCTCGTCCTCGTTGGCGCGTCTCTTCTTCCGCATCCGTTTGCCGTACACCGGCGAGGTGCGTGAATTCGATCAGGAGAACCTCGAGCACCGCCTGCGCGCGGCCGTTCGTTCGTGGCCCGATACGCTCACCCGCGCCATCCGCCTCGGTTTCGATTCCGACGACGCCGCTCGGCTGACTCCCCTGTGGACCCACGCCTTCCCGGGTGCGTACCGCGAGGACTACGAGATCGACGAGGCCGTCGAAGACTTGCAGCGCTGCGAAGAGCTGTGGGGCCGGGACCCGGACTTCCCCGCGGAGGTGCGCGTAGCCGAACACGACGGTCAAGTGCGTCTGAACATCTACCTGACCCAGGCGCTGTCGCTGACCGAGCTGCTGCCGTTGCTGCACAACATGGGGCTGAAGGTGCTGGATCAGCGCCCGTACACTGTGACCCCGTCCGACGGGCGCGAATTCCAGTTGTACGACTTCGGTGTGGAATTGCCCGCGGGCGTGGACACCCACGGCCCGGAGGACGCCAAGACCGAGGACCTCATCGAGGACACCCTGTGCGCGATCCTCTCCGGCCGTTCCGAGTCGGATTCGTTGGACCGCCTGGTGCTGACCGAGCGCATGAGCTGGCGCGCCGTGGCCGTACTGCGGTCCTACGTGCGCTACCTCCTGCAGTTGGGCTACGCGAACTCGTTCGAGTTCATTGCGGACACCCTGCTGGACTACCCGGAAGCCACTCGCGAACTGTCCGAGTACTTCCGCTCGAGCTTCGATCCGGAGCGTTTCGAGGACACCGAACAGGGGCGTGAGGAACGCTCGCAGGCACGCGAATCCGCCCGGGAACGCCTCGACAAGGTCTTGGACGACGTTCCCTCGCTGGATGCGGACCGGCTCTTCCGTGCCCTGGCCAATGTGGTCGGTGCAACGCTGCGCACCAACGTGTACCAGGAGCGCCCCACCATGGCGTTCAAGCTGGACCCGCAGGCGATCAACGCGGCCCCGCATCCCCGCCCGAAATTCGAGATCTGGGTGTGGTCCCCGCGCGTCGAAGGCACGCACCTGCGTTTCGGACACGTGGCCCGCGGTGGTCTGCGCTGGTCCGACCGTCGTGAAGACTTCCGCACCGAGGTGCTCGGCCTGGTCAAGGCGCAGATGGTCAAGAACGCGGTGATCGTGCCGGACGGCGCTAAGGGCGGGTTCTTCCCCAAGCAGCTCCCGGACCCGCAGCAGGACCGCGAAGGGTGGCTCGAGGAAGGCCGCGAGGCCTACAAGCTGTTCATCGCCTCGCTGCTGGACGTCACTGACAACATCACCCATGACTCCAACGCCGAGCCCAATGCGGAGGTCTCCGACGATGACTCCAAGGACGCCGCCGAGGCTCCGGAGACGCCCCAGGGGGACACCGTCCTGCACCCGGATCGCGTGATCCGCAGGGACGAGGACGACTCCTACCTGGTGGTCGCGGCGGACAAGGGAACCGCAGCGTTCTCCGATACCGCCAACGCCATCTCACTGGACCGGAACTTCTGGTTGGGTGATGCGTTCGCTTCCGGCGGCTCGGTCGGTTACGACCACAAGGCGATGGGCATCACCGCTCGTGGCGCGTGGGAGTCGGTCAAACGGCACTTCTTCGAACTCGGTGTCGACACCCAGTCCGAGGCGTTCACCGTGGTGGGCATCGGCGACATGTCAGGCGATGTGTTCGGCAACGGCATGCTGCTCTCCGAGCACATCAAGCTGATCGCAGCTTTCGACCACCGCGACGTGTTCCTGGACCCGAATCCGGACACCGCGGCGTCGTACAAGGAACGCGAGCGGTTGTTCAACGCGGGCCGTACGTCCTGGCAGGACTTCGACAAGTCCGTGATCTCCGAGGGCGGCGGCGTGTACTCGCGCCAGGAGAAGTCCATTCCGATCAGTCCGCAGGTCCGTAATGCGCTCGGCCTGGAGGAAGGCGTGGAAGCCATGGCTCCGCAGGAACTGGTGCGAGCCATCCTGCTGGCCCCGGCGGATCTGCTTTACAACGGCGGAATCGGCACGTACGTGAAGTCATCCCTTGAGACCAACCAGGACGTGGGGGACAAGGCCAATGACCCCATCCGCGTCAATGGTGAAGACCTGCGCGTCAGGGTGATCGGCGAGGGCGGCAACCTGGGCGCCACTCAACTGGGTCGCATCGAGGCTGCTCGCAACGGAATTCTCGTCAACACGGACGCCATCGACAACTCCGGCGGTGTGGAATCCTCCGACCGTGAGGTCAACATCAAGATCCTGGTGGACCGTATGGTCGAAGCCGGAAAGTTGAGTCAGGACGAGCGCGCGGACTTCATTGAGTCCATGACCGATGAGGTTGCGGACCTGGTGCTGCGCACCAACGTGGCGCAGAACGTGCTCCTGACCACCGAACGCGCTCGCGGACCGGAGTTCGCGGAAACGTTCATCCGGCTGATGCACTGGCTCGAGGACGAAGCCGACCTCGACCGGGAACTCGAGTTCCTGCCGACGGACGAGCAGCTGCGCGAGCGAGCGGAAAACGGTGAGTCCCTGACCGGTCCGGAGCTGTCCGTGCTCACCGCGTACACCAAGATTCAGCTGACGGGAGCGCTCACCCACAGCGACCTGGCGGACGATCCTTGGTTCGACGCGACACTCGAGAACTACTTCCCCACGCAGATCCGGGAGAAGTTCGGCGAGGACATCCAGACCCACCCGTTGCGCAAGCAGATCATCGCGACCATGGTGGCCAACAAGATCATCAACTATGGCGGCATCGCCTTCGCCTACCGCGTGGTGGATGACTCGGGCGCCAACCTGGCCGATCTGGCACGGGTGTTCACCGCCGCCGTGGAGATTTTCGAGCTGGAGCCCTACGTAGCCCGTCACGCCGAGCTGGGTACGGACGTTCCGCTGGAGATGTGGAACAAGTTGACCCTGCGCATGCGGCGTCTGCTGGACCGCGTGGTGCGTTGGTTCCTCAACCGCAGCGACTCCGAGGCGACCATCCAGGAACTCGTGGATGCCTACAAGCCCACCGTGCAGTTGCGCTTCGGCGAACAGCAGCTCATGAGCTCGCAGTCCCAGGAGCGCGTTAGCGCGGATACCGAACTGGCCGAGCGTCAGGGTGTGCCCAAGGACCTGGCGGTCGAATGGGCCGAGCTCCTCGACGCGTTCGCACTGCTGGATGTCGCACGCCTGGCTCAGGCCGGCGGCGTTCAGGTGGCGGGCGAGCGGGCCGGTGAGCACGCGGCGTCGTCGTCCGAGGGCGATGAGCACGTGACCGTGGAGACCATTGCCAAGGTCTACTTCGCCCTGTTCGACCGTTACGGCTTGGAGAATCTGCTGGATCGCATCACCGCGCTCCCGCAGACCACTCGGTGGGAGAACATGGCACGGATCTCCATGCGCGAGGACCTCTACTCCACACTCGTGGCGCTGGCGGCCCAGGCACTGGAATCCCCGGGCAGCAATGCGCAGGAGAAGGTGGCGTCCTGGGAGCAGGACAACCAGGACCGTCTGGCGCGGTTGCGCGATGTGCTCGGCGAGATCGAGGGCATGTCGTCCGGCGGTGACGCCGGTGCGGAACTTGCCGCGCTCTCCGTGGCCCTGCGCACCATGCGCAGCGCCCTGACGGAGTAACTCACAGCTAGGGAAACCCGGGTTGGCGCGTGTGCGTCGGCCCGGGTTTTTCGTTGCCCGTCCGGTAGCGTGAGCTGCATCACAACTGACACTGATGACCCCTCGTTCGAGGGATAGGAGACATCATGCAGAAAAAGGCTTACAAGGGCTTGGCCCCTCTCGCGCTCGCCGCAGCATTGGCGCTGACGGCGTGCGGCGGCGGCGGCGAGAATGCGGAGAATTCGAACACCGACGCCGCCGCGACCGCCGGGGCCACGGGTGGCGCCACAAGTGGCGCATCCGAAGGTGCCGGTAACGGAGCATCAGGTGGTGCGACCGGTGGTTCGGGCGAAGGGTCCGGTGAAGGTGCGGGCGATGATGCCACTGCTGGCGCTGAGGGTGGCGCGGCGGGTGGCGCCGGCGGCGCTGCCGCGGGAGAGGCAGGCTCGGAGGGCGGATCCGGCTCTGGCGACGGTGTCGGTGTCGGTGGTGATGGTTCCGGCGGCGCCGGAACCGAGGGCTCTGGCGGTGCCGGTGGTGGCGCGGACGGTCCGGGCGGTTCCGGTTCGGGTGAGGCGGGCGCAGGCGGCGGTTCAGCTGAGGCCGGCGCCGGTGGCTCTGGTGCAGGTGCTGACGGTTCGGGTGCGGGTGCCGGAGCTGGTGCCGGCGGCGGTTCGGGATCAGGCGGCGACGGTTCGGGATCTGCTGAGGCGGGCGCGGGTGCGGATTCCGGAGCTGCCGAAGCTGGCGGCGGTGCAGGTTCGGGCGGCGCGGGCTACGAGCCGATCGACAACGGCACGGGCACCATTCCCGCCGGTGAATACACGGTTCAGGCCGGTGACAACCTTGGCTCCATCGCCCAGCGTTCCGGCGTGACGGTGGATGAGCTCTACGCCGCCAATCGCGACAAGGTCCAGCTCCACCTGATCCGCGCGGGTCAGAGCATCACGATCCCCCAGCGCTGATGCCCGGCCCGGGTCGCAGTCTCATCGACGCTATGACCCGGGCCATGCCAGCTCTGTAAACCAGCCGACGTTACGGCCCGGGCCATGCCAGCTCTGTAAATCAGTGGACGTTACGGCCCGAAAATCGCACTTTGCGGGTTGTAAAGTCGACTGATTTGCGGCGGCCCTCCATGCGGGGGCGTAAGCGTCGATCAGAGTGCGCGCCGCTTGGTGGAATCGGTCGTAGCGTCGATCAGAGTGCACTGGGCACGGGGGAGTCCGGCTTCTCGGCCCCTAGTGCTACTCCGTCACCTCGATCTGGCCCCGTGCGCCGCGTTCGGCCTCCGCGAAGGAGTGGTTCACGAACGTGTAGGTGCCGGCCTCGGGGAACGACATCTCAACAAATCCGCCCTGCGCCGGTGCGAGATCCAGCGCCTGCGCGCCACCGGTGCCACTCGGAATGCCGGGACTCGTGGGCGACAAGAGGTACGCACCCTCCTTGTAGACGGTGTCGAACTGGCCGCCCACCACGTGGAAACTCGAGCCCTTGGACGGTCCGGCCGCCAGCACCCAGATCCGCACGCGCTCATCCGTGTGAGCTGACAACTTCTCATGCATGTACTGCGTTGCGTGACCGTTGAACATGGTCAGTGACGGCGTTCCCGCCGCGATCCCCGCGGGATCCACCACTGCGTTCGCGCCCTCGGGCAGATCAGGCTGATCCGCGGGCGGCACCGTCAGATAGGTCTCGTTCTGCACGAGCAGGTACTCACGATCCACCTTCGGCAGGTCGGGCGGGTCGATGATGACCGCCCCGAACATGCCCGCAGCGACATGTGTACTCATCGGAGCGGTGGAGCAGTGGTACAACCAGATCCCGGATCGCACCGCCTCGAAGCGATACATGAGCGACTCACCCGGCGCGATGGTGCGCATGGTGTCATCCGGTGAGACATCTCCGGCGTGGAAATCGACCGAGTGACCCATGCTCCCGCTGTTGGTCAGCGTTACTTCGAACACGTCGCCCACCTTGCCGCGCAGCGTGGGTCCCATGTAGTCGCCGTTGAAGGTCCACGCATCCATGGTCACGCCGGGTGCCACCTCGCGGGCGACTTCCTGCACATCCAAGGTCAACTCGTGCACGGTCTCGTTGGGTGCCGGATCCAGCGCCGGATCGCGCACCTCGAAGGCCTCGCCGGGTGCCGCATTGAAGTCCACTCCCGCGGCCGGGTCTTGCGCGTCATCCGCCGCCGACGCCGCTCCCGCACCATGATTTTTGTGGTCCGCCGCACCCACGGGGTTGCCTTGCTCGTCCACCGGAATCACGTTCACGGTCATGCCCATGGAACGGTGGCCGATCACGGAGCACCAACCCTCCACGTGGTCCGTGATGATTCCGGCGTCAACCTCGGCCGTTTCCCCGGGACCCACGCGGCCGGATGTCGCGCCATTGGCAAAGACCAGGTCGTGCACGTTGGTCGGGTCGTCGTTGATCAGTGTGACCACCAGGCGGTCGCCCACCGGGACTTCGATTTCGCCTGGGTCGAAGCGCATGTCCTGATTGGCATGCATCGTCACCTCGGTGGTGTTGCCCGTGGCCTGCACGGCATTCTGCGCGCCATCGCTCAATCCGATCCCCGCTGACTGCGGCGCCACGGCAATACCCGCGCCCACTGCGAGCAAGACCGTGAGCACACCTGCCACGATCTGCCGCAGGGGGTTGGGCTTGCGCTCAGGAGTGTCAGTGCCGGCCGCCACACGAGTAGATCCGCCGGCCCTCGTGGCCGCATCCACCTGCGATGCGCCAGCGTCAGCGGAGGACGGCCGCCCCACAGTGCTGGGCATGCCCAGCGTCACGGAACCCGCGGCGGCGTCGGCGGTGCCCGACGCGGGGGACTGGCTGGCCGCGCGCTGGGGGATCAGGCGGCGTCGTCCGGCGATCGAGACCTTGGCGGAGGAAATCATCAGGGGGATGAACGCGGCGAAGGCCACCGCGCCCACGATCGAGACCATGGCCCGAACCCACGAGGGCAACATCCCGGCGGGCAGGGCGAACAACGCGATGCACAGGTTCAAAACCGTGACCCGGTAGATGCCACCGCGGTTAATGGCCGCCAAGGAAGCGCGCACCGTGGCGGGGCCGCCGCCCATCGTGGACGGCAGGATGTAACTCATGGCACCGAGCAGCGTCTGCAGCAGGAAGCCGGCCACGAACGGGATGGTCAGTGCGCCCATCACGCTGGTTTGAATGCCCTGGGCCGCCACCAGAATCAGTGCGATCACCACCGTGATGAACAGCCACGCGATGCCGGAGGCCACGGACCATCCCATGTAGCCCTCGGGCAGTTTGCGCATGCCGGTGCGGATCAAGATCCGACCGACCAGTCCCACACCCACTAGATAGGCGAATAGCCCCAGGAGCGCCACGGGGACCCAGCCACCCAGGGCACCGGCAGCGGCAACCAGACTGCCCGCAGCCATGGTCGGCAGCGCGATGCGGGACAGGCTCGTGGCCGCTTCCTCCATGCGCGTGCGCACCATGGTCGGCCACAGGGTCAGCAGAGTCGCGGACACCGTGAGGCCCACGAAACCCAAGATGTTCACGGCCTGGTGGGCCAGGAGCAGTCGAGAGTGCCAGGGATCGGCCAGGTCAAGAGCCAGGATTGCGCCAAAGATTGCCCCCACGGGCAGGAAGAACGCGGCCACCGCGTACCACCGCACGGTCATCCCGAACCGCGCGGGCAAGGCTGAACGCAACTGCGAGAGCAGGGAGAGTCCGTGCCACGTGAGCAGCCCGCCGATGACCGTGGCGGACACCAACGTGAGCCACCACCAGTCCGCGAGCATGCCCACCATCAGCAGAACCGTGCCCGCGGTGACCCCGTAAATGCGCAGGATCTGGCGAGGCCGTTGGCGGTCGGGGAGCCGGTTGTGCAGTAGCGCCTCGGTGAAGTGCTGCGACCACACCATGATGGACGTCGTGATCAGTCCCAGCGTGACCATGTGGACCATGAGCCACCGGGTCTCGGGGATCCACCGGTGGAAACCGATCACCAGGATCAGGGCGATCATCCACCAGCGCACGGGCTTACCGGCGGTGCGGTGCCAGGATCTTCCGTGCTTCTTCTGAGTGAGCGCGGGGTCCTGGGGCTTGGCGAGAGTGGGCACCGTCCATCCGATCCACAAATATTGGCGATTTAAATGCAAGTATAGTTCGCTCGCCGTGGCCGTACGATGTGACGGTGACCCCAGAGATAATTGCCACCATTGTGACCTCGGTACTCATCATCATTGGGTGCCTGGGCATCATCATCCCCGTGTTGCCGGGGTCCATCACCGCGCTGATCGGTCTGATCATCTGGGCGGTGGTCGTGCAATCCGTGGAGGGCTGGGTGGTCCTCGCGCTCGGCGGCACGCTGCTGCTGGCGGGCATGTCCGCGAGCCTGGTGCTGACGGGCACCCGCCTGAAACGCCGCGCCATCCCAAACCGCACCTTGCTGTTCGGTGTCATAGGTGCCGTGATCGGCATGTTCGTGATCCCGGTGGTGGGTCTGGTGATCGGTTTCATCGTGGGACTTCTGGCATCCGAGACGGTGCGCAATCGCAACTTCCGGACCGCCCTGGACACCTCGTGGGTTGCGCTGAAGGCCGCGGGTATCGGCATCATCCTGGAGCTGAGCTGCGCGCTGCTGGCCTCGAGCGTGTTCATCATCGGGGCCATCGTCTTCTTCGTCACGGCGGCCTGACCGCGCGCCTCGTTCTGACACACGGCCAGGACCAGCGGTCCAGCGGTCCGGTCGTCGTTCCGATCCGGCCACGACGACTGGCCCGGCCACCCTTAAACCGCGACGACGCCGCTCCAGCCGGAGCGGCGTCGTCGGCGGTTAAAGCCTGGTCACCGGCGCCAGGGAAGCCCCAGCACCTTGACGTCCTGACCGGGGCGCACGCCCTCGGCCGGAACCACCATGAGCACATCAGCGTGCGCCATGCCGGACAGCATGGCCGGGCCCACGGCGGGCTCGGGCAGCACGCGGCCCTCCTGGAAGTACGCGGGAATCACGCGCACGCGCCCGGTCTGCTCGATCTCGGCGCCGGAGGTGGCCGTGCGAACCTCGGGCAGCGGCTGACCGGTGGCACCGGCGATCAACGCGTGGCCCACACTCAGCAATCCTGTGACCGCGGACAACGGGCTGCCGGGCAGCGCCAGCACCACAGGTCCGCCGTCCGGCAGCTGCGCCAGGATCACGCCGTGCGCGGGTTCCTGGGCCAGGCCGTCGATGATCAGGTGGGCGTCGAGCTCGGTGAGGGCCTCGCGCACGTGATCGTCCTCGCCGTGGCCGGTGCCGCCGGTGGTGACCACGATTTCCGCGCGGGCATCCAACAGCGAGCCTGCGCCGGAAGGCGACTCGGTGAGTGCGGTGAGCACGCCCTGTGCGCCGTCGGGCACGCGCCGCACCTGATCCACGTTGGCGCCCAGGTCCCGAATGATGGCCGGAATCTGCGGCCCCAGGACGTCACGGACCTCGCCCGGGCCGGGAATGCCGTCCTCCACGACGTGCGCGAAGCCCAGTAAAACCGTCACGCGCGGGCGGCGCAACACCGGGAGCATGTCGTGACCGGCGCTCGCGGCCAACCCGATGTGCGCGGGGTTGAGGTGGCAGCCGATGCGCAGCAGCTCGTCACCCTCGGAAATTTCCTGGCCGAGCGCGCGCACGTCCTGGTTCTGGATCAGCGAGGCCGCCGGGGTGGCGTCCTCCAAGGTGTCGCCCTCCTGCGGGTGGTACTCCTCCATGTGGTCCACGGGTGCCTGTGCAGGAACCACGTGACCGCGGTGACCGGACAACACCGCCTTGGTGTACACCGGCACGGCCGAACCGACGTTGACCTGGGTGGCCTCACCGGGGCGCAGCTCGACCACGGGCAGGATGCGCTCGTCCGGCGGCAGGGTCAGCAGGAGACGCTCATCGGTCTCTGCGGGCTGTGGAGTGCGGATCCGCCACGGACCCTCACCGGCCACGGCCCAGCCGTCGATCGCGGCGGATGCGTAATGGGGGACCGGCATGATCGCCGTGATGGTCTCCGCCAGGGTCTCGCCCAGCGCATCGGTCAGCGGCAGCAACCGGCTGGGGAGCGGCTCGGGGATGCGATGGGCGATCTGGCGTGCTTCGTCCCAATCGACCCACTGGCGCGTGGGCTCCTGACCCTCGGTCTCCGGGGGAGTCTGGTCGGCGTCCTGATTGAAGTGTTCGTGCGGGGTGGGAAGTCCGGGCATGCCATCTCCTCAACGTGTGGATTCAGTGCAGATCGAACCTGGTCACATCTTCCCATGTATCCACGTCCTGCGTAGAGCCCGCCGGGGCACGCACCTCGATCAAGCGCAGGTGTTTCCAAAAGGACCGTACGGAGCGGTCCCGCGCGTGGTGCTCGGAGAACACCGAGGTGAGCGGTGCGGTGCGGATCATGACGGCCAGGTTCTCGCGGTGGCCGTCGGTGGCCGTGGCGATCAACCCGTCGGCTTCGTCCGGAAGGTCGCGAGCGGCGTCGGCAAGCGTGTGGACGGCTCCGGCAATGGCCGGCATGTCGCACGCAAGCACGGCGGTCCAGGCCGCACGGTCGGGCTGGTGCGCGAGCAGATCCAGCCCGGCGGCGATAGCTGCGGCCGGCCCCGAAAAGGGCGGATTTTCGCGGGTTCGCAGCGTGCCGTGCGGTACGTCCAGGTTTTCCGGCCCCACGACGACGGCGCTCCCGGCCTCGGCCACAGCACGCACCGTGATCTCGACCAGGCTTTCGTCGCCCCTGCGAAGTCCGGCCTTGGGGGTGCCGCCCAAGCGAGACGAGCGACCCCCGGCAACGATCACGCTGTCGAAGCGCAGCACCTAGACCGTGGTCTCCGAATCATTGAGTTCGGCGCGGTCCTTGGGGCGGCGCTTCTTGGGCATTCCCGCGATCCGCAAACCGCACTCCACGGCCACCAGGACGAACGCGATGTAGTACAGGATCATGGTCGGGTAGAGCTGCGGGAGGGTCAGGTTCATGCCGACCAAAGAGAGAATCAGCAGAAGTACGGACCCGATCAGGATCACCAGGTGCACCGTGGCGAACGCGCCGGGCAGGCCCTTGGTGGACAGGTACATGGCCATGAGGGCGAACAGGATGGGGAACAACAGCTGTCCCGCGAGCGTGATGCCGTCACCGTGATAGGGGAACAACCCCATGGACTGAATCAGGGCGGTGACGACAAGCAGGATCGGCGCAATCATGGACTTCATGGGGCACCAGTCTAGGTGGGGTGCGGCGTGTCGTACGAACCGGGGTCTGGTTCGCCGTCGAACCATTTCGTGAGGGCTTACTGCGCGGTACGGACCCCTACTGTGCAGTATGGCCTGACCAAATGGTGCGCTGCCCCAAGTCACCCCGGCAGGCCCAACCAAACGGTCGATTAGCGCACGAACTTATGACCATATTCCCAAGTCAGCCCCGAAAAGATGGATTTCGGGTTACCGGCGCGTTAAATAGGCATTTTGAATGTTGATTAGGGGTACGGTGGCTCCATGGCTACCACCGAAACCCCCGCCGGGGTCGATGGCCCGGCGTCGAACGCGTTATTGAAACTCGGGAAATTCTTCTCCCGCTGGGACGAGACGGAGGACGGTCGCGCCGTGTTCCGGGAGGGTGGTCGCGCGGGCGACGCCTTCTACCGCAACCGCTGGAGTCACGACAAAGTTGTCCGCTCCACCCACGGCGTGAACTGCACCGGATCCTGCTCGTGGAAGGTGTACGTCAAGGACGGCATCATCACGTGGGAGGCCCAGGAAACGGATTATCCGTCGGTCGGCCCGGATCGCCCCGAATACGAACCACGCGGTTGCCCCCGCGGCGCCGCGTTCTCCTGGTACACCTATTCACCCACGCGTGTGCGCTACCCGTACGTGCGCGGCGTGCTGTTGGAGATGTACCGCGAGGCTAAGCAGATCCACTCGGATCCGGTGCTCGCATGGGAGTCCATCGTCAACGACCCCGTCAAGCGTGAGACGTTCCAGAAGGCCCGCGGCAAGGGCGGACTGGTGCGCTCCAGCTGGCAGGAAGCCGTGGAGATGGCCGCCGCCGCCCACGTGCACACCATCAAGGCCTACGGCCCGGACCGCTGCATCGGCTTCTCGCCGATCCCCGCGATGTCCATGGTCTCGCACGCCGCAGGTGCCCGGTTCATCAACCTCATCGGTGGTGTGATGAACAGCTTCTACGACTGGTATGCGGACCTCCCGGTGGCCTCGCCGCAGGTGTTCGGCGACCAGACGGACGTTCCCGAATCGGGTGACTGGTGGGATGCCACCTACCTGATGATGTGGGGTTCCAACATTCCCGTGACCCGCACCCCGGATGCCCACTGGCTGGCCGAGGTGCGCTACCGAGGCACCAAGGTCGTCTCCGTCAGCCCGGACTACGCGGACAACACCAAGTTCGCGGACGAATGGCTGCCCGCCCAGGCCGGCACCGACTCCGCCCTGGCCATGGCCATGGGGCACGTGATCCTCAAGGAGAACTTCGTGGACCGCCGCGTCCCGTTCTTCGAGAACTACGTCGCCCAGTACACGGACCTTCCGTTCCTGGTCTCACTGTCCCGCCGCGAGGACGGCACGGTGGTTGCGGACAAGTTCCTCACCGCCCAGGACTTGGCGAACGCGGGGGACGACGACGCCGCTTCGCAGGCTGATCCCGCGTTCAAGACCGTGCTGCTGGATCGCGACACCCATCAGCCGGTGGTTCCCAACGGCTCCATGGGCTTCCGCTACAACGAGCACGACGAGGGCAAGTGGAACCTCGATCTGGAGGGAGTCACGCCGTCGTTGTCGATCGCGGACGCCTCCGGCTACCGGGGTGAGGTGAGCGACCTGGCGCTGCCGGCGTTCACGGATCCGACCGGTGAAGGATCGGTCATCCACCGCGGAGTGCCCGTGACCGAGGTGGCCGGCCGCACCGTCACCACCGTTTTCGACATCATGCTCGCGCAGTACGGTGTGGGTCGCGAGGGCCTGCCGGGCGAATGGTCCAAGGGCTACGACGACGTGGACACCGCCTACACCCCCGCGTGGCAGGAAGAGGTCACCTCGGTTCCCGCCGAGGCCGTGATCCGTACCGCCCGCGAGTTCTCCGCCAACGCGGAGAAGTCCGAGGGCCGGTCCATGATCATCCTGGGCGCCGGTATCTGCCAGTGGTACCACGGTGATGCGACCTACCGAGCGATCCTGGCCATGCTCATGCTGTGCGGTTGCCAGGGGCGCAACGGCGGAGGCTGGGCGCACTACGTGGGTCAGGAGAAGGCTCGCCCGATTACGGGCTGGGCCACCATGGCCTCCGGCAGCGACTGGGTGCGCCCGCCGCGCTTCATGATCGGCACCGCGTTCTGGTACATGCACACCGATCAGTTCCGTTCCGACGGCTACTCATCGGATTCGCTGCAGTCACCTCTCGCAGAAGGCCACCTCAAGGGCATGCACACCGCGGACGTGATCGCGCAGTCCACGCGGCTGGGCTGGATGCCGTTCTACCCGCAGTTCCACGAGAATTCGCTCGATGTGGCAGAAGCCGCCACGAGCGCCGTCGAACGCGGTGAGGCGGGCAGCGAACCCGAGTGGATCGCGAGCAAGCTCAAGAACGGCGAGCTGAACTTTGCCGTGGAGGACCCGGACGCCCCGGAGAACTGGCCGCGCACGCTGGTGTTGTGGCGCTCCAACCTGTTCGGCTCGTCGGCCAAGGGTGAGGAGTACTTCCTCAAGCACCTGCTGGGAACCCACAACAGTGTGCAGGGCGAGGACCACGTGGCCTCCAAGCCGCGTGACGTGCGCTGGCACGAGGACGCCCCGGAAGGAAAGCTGGACCTGCTGATCTCGGCGGACTTCCGCATGACCTCGTCCACGCTGCTGTCGGACATCGTGTTCCCGGCGGCCACGTGGTACGAGAAGTACGACCTCTCCTCGACCGACATGCACCCGTTCGTGCACGCCTTCACCCCGGCGATCTCCCCGCCCTGGGAGGCCAAGACGGACTGGAAGATGTTCCAGTTGCTGGCCGACGAGGTCGCGCGGCAGTCCCGCGATCACCTGGGCGTGCGCAAGGACGTGGTGGCCACCGCGCTCACCCACGACACCCCGGGGGAGATTGCCCAACCGGGCGGTCACGCGCCGGAGTGGAAGGGCACGGACCTCCCCGCGATCCCGGGCAAGAACATGCCCAACCTGAAGATCGTGGAGCGCGACTACACCGCGATCGGCGACAAGTTCGTGGCGCTCGGACCGCTGGCGGACAAGCTGGGTCTGACCACCAAGAACGTCACGTTCGACGTCAAGCACCAGGTCGACCAGCTGGGTCGCCTGCACGGTGTGTTCGATTCCGGTGCTGCGGAGGGCCGCCCCGCGCTGGACACCGATCAGCGCATGGCCGAGGCCATCCTGATGCTCTCGGGTACGACCAACGGTGAGCTGGCCACGCAGGGCTTCGAGACGCTCGAGAAGCGCGTGGGCAAGGAACTGTCCGATCTGGCGCGCGGTTCGGAGGAAAAGCGCATCACGTTCAAGGACACTCAGCAGGCACCCGTTCCGGTGATCACCTCACCGGAGTGGTCCGGTTCGGAAACCGGAGGCCGGCGCTACGCACCGTTCACGGTGAACATCGAGCGGCTCAAGCCGTTCCACACCCTGAGTGGCCGCATGCACTTCTTCCTGGATCACGACTGGCTCAAGGACATGGGTGAAATGTTGCCCACCTACCGACCGCCGCTGGACATGCACCGGCTGTTCGGTGAGCCCAAGCTCGGGGAGAAGGGTGAGCTGTCTATTGCGGTGCGCTACCTGACCCCGCACAACAAGTGGTCGATCCACTCGGAGTACCAGGACAACCTGTTCATGCTGTCGCTCTCGCGCGGCGGCACCTCGGTGTGGATGTCCCCGCAGGACGCCACGGCCATCGAGGTCTCCGATAACGACTGGGTCGAGTGCGTGAACACCAACGGCGTGTTCGTCGGACGCGCGGTGGTCTCCCACCGCATGCCCGAGGGTGTGGTCTACGTGCACCACGCCCAGGAGCGAACCATTGACGTTCCCAAGTCCGAGACCACGGGTAAGCGCGGCGGTATCCACAACTCCGTCACGCGCATCCTGGTCAAACCCACCCACATGATCGGCGGCTACGCCCATCTGTCCTGGGCCTTCAACTACATGGGCCCCACCGGAAATCAGCGAGACATCGTCTCCATTGTCCGCAAGCGCTCGCAGGAGGTTCAGTACTGATGCGTGTCATGGCTCAAGTCGCCATGGTGATGACTCTCGACAAGTGCATCGGGTGTCACACCTGTTCGGTGACGTGTAAACAAGCATGGACCAACCGTGCCGGTACCGAGTACGTATGGTTCAACAACGTGGAGACCCGCCCCGGTCAGGGGTACCCGCGCCGTTACGAGGACCAGGAAACCTGGAAGGGCGGCTGGGAACTCAACAAGCGGGGCAACCTCAAGTTGAAGTCCGGCGGCAAGCTCAAGAAGCTCGCCCAGTTGTTCGCCTCCCCGGTGCAGCCGGAGTTGAAGGACTACTACGAGCCCTGGACCTACGACTACGAGAACCTGGTCAACGCTCCCGCGGGTGATGATTTCCCGGTGGCACGGCCCAAGTCCCTGATCACGGGTGAGGACACCAAGGTCGAGTGGTCGGCCAACTGGGACGACGACCTGGGCGGCGCCACGGAGATGGGTCACTTGGACCCGATCATCCAGAAGCTCCACAAGGAAGCCAACGACCGGATCAAGTTCGAGTTCGAACAGACCTTCATGTTCTACCTGCCGCGTTTGTGCGAGCACTGCCTGAACCCGTCCTGCATGGCATCGTGCCCCTCCGGCGCCATTTACAAGCGCGCCGAGGACGGCATCGTGCTGGTGGACCAGGACCAGTGCCGCGGTTGGCGCCAGTGCGTGACCGGTTGCCCGTACAAGAAGATCTATTACAACCACAAGTCCGGCAAGGCCGAGAAATGCACGTTCTGCTACCCCCGCATCGAGGTGGGTATCCCCACCGTGTGCGCGGAGACGTGTGTGGGCCGCATGCGCTACATCGGCATCTTCCTGTACGACGCAGACAAGGTCACCCAGGCCGCCGCGACACCCAACGAGCAGGATCTGTACGAGGCCCAGCTGGACCTCATGCTCGATCCCAACGACCCAGAGGTCGTTGCCGCCGCTCGTCAGGAGGGCATCCCGGAGGACTGGCTCGACGCCGCTCGCAAGTCGCCGGTGTACGCGCTGGCCAAGACGTTGCGCGTGGCCCTGCCGCTGCACCCCGAGTACCGCACGATGCCCATGGTTTGGTATGTGCCCCCGCTGTCGCCCATCGTGGACCTGCTCAAGGAACAGGGTCACGATGGCGAGGATCCGGAGAACCTGTTCGGCGCGATCGAGAGCCTGCGCATCCCGGTGGAGTATCTGGCGGAGTTGTTCACCGCGGGTGACACCGAACTCGTGACCGACGTGTTGCGCAAGCTCGCCGCAATGCGCGCCTACATGCGCAACATCACCCTTGGTGACGCTCCGGACGAGTCCATTGCGGAGGCAGTGGGCATGACCGGTGCCGAGATCAAGCAGATGTACCGGCTCATGGCGATCGCCAAGTATGACGAGCGCTACGTTATTCCCACAGCCCACGTTGAGGACGCCCACAATCTGGAGGAGATCGGCTGCTCGCTGGACGTGGACGGTGGACCCGGTATGGGTCAGACCGGAGTGTTCGGTGAGGCGTCGGGTCGCCCGATGCCGGTGGCCGTGGAGAACTTCCAGGCGCTGCGCTCCCGCCAGATGGGGGAGGACCCCACGGGCAACGAGCAACTGGCCGGTCGCGTGAACCTGCTCAATTGGGACGGCAACGGCAGCCCGGACGGGCTGTTCCCGGCCCGGAATCGCGAGGACGCCGACAGTCTCTCGACCACGTCGCGTGATCCGTGGACCCGTCCCGATCACGACACCGCCGGTTCCGACGGGGGCCGATGATGGGGTTGCTCTCCACCCTGCTGGGTAAGGCCACCAAGGGCACGGTGAACGTTCCCGAGTACCGGGACCGTCATCCGCAGCGCTCGGCGGTCATCCGCCAGGCCGCTGCGGTGTTGCTGGGCTACCCGGATCGAGAACTGATCGACCAACTGCCCGTGCTCGAGGACGCCCTGGCCGAGGTCGGGGTGGCCCCGAGCGCCGTCGAACCCTTGACCCGTTGGCTGCGCGAGAGTGACCTGAGCGAGATTCAGGGTGACTACGTCCAGGAGTACGATCTCTCGCGCCGCCACAGCTTGCACCTGACCTACTGGACGGACGGTGACACGCGCCGTCGCGGCGAGGCGCTGTCCGCGTTCAAGCAGGTCTACCGCGCCCACGGGTGCGTGTTCGGGGACGAGGAACTGCCCGACCACCTGCCCGTGGTGCTGGAATTCGCTGCGCGGGTCTCACCCGAGGACGGTTTCGAGCTGCTGCAGCGCTACCGACCGTCTCTGGAACTGCTGCGGCTCGCACTGCTGCGCGACAACCTGCCCCACGCGTGCGTGGTGGAACTGGTCTGCTCAACGCTGCCCGGACCGTCCCCGGAGGACGAATCCGCGGTGGCGCGCATGGCGGGTTACGGTCCGCCCACCGAATCCGTGGGCTTGGATGCCTACGACCCCCGACTCCTGCCCATGACCGGAGGAAACCAGTGAACATTCTCGACACTCTGCTGTGGGGCGTGCTGCCGTACGTGGTGATGGCGGTGCTGATCGGCGGGCTGATCTGGCGCTACAAGTACGACCAGTTCGGGTGGACCACCCGTTCGTCCCAGCTCTACGAATCCCGCATGCTGCGGATCGCCTCCCCGTTGTTCCACTTCGGCATCCTGGCGGTGCTTGTAGGGCACATCGTGGGCCTGGTGATTCCTAAATCTTGGACCGAAGCCGTGGGCATGTCCGAGCAAGCCTACCACTTCCTGGCGTTGTCCATCGGCACGGTTGCCGGCGTGGGCACGCTCGTGGGCATCGTGATGCTGATCGTTCGCCGGCGCCGCACCGGACCGGTGTTCATGGCCACGACCGGTAACGACAAGTTCATGTACGTGATGCTGCTGGGTGCCATCCTGGCCGGCCTGGCCACCACCGTGCTGGCCGTGTTCGACCCGAACTCCGTGGACTACCGAGTCACGGTGTCCCCGTGGTTCCGTTCGCTGTGGATCCTGCAGCCGGATGTCGGTGCCATGGCGGCGGCGTCCACCTCGTTCCACATTCACGTGCTGTGGGGCATGGCACTGTTCGCGATCTGGCCGTTCACGCGCCTGGTGCACGCGTTCACCGCGCCGCTGCACTACTTGTTCCGTCCGTACATCGTCTACCGCACGCGCGGTTCCAGCCCCCGCACCGGTTCCGCCCCGGTGCGCCGCGGTTGGGAGCCGATCGGTACCCAGGATCGCGACAGCGGACGACGCCGCACTCGGCCTCCGCGCGAACATTCCGGTTCCACGCGCGTCAAGTAAGTCACTTCCGGTGTAGGAGGCGCCCTTGTCGGAGCGCCTCCCTGCCCACTACGTCTCAGCACTCGCAGTTTTCGCAGAAGGAGCGTCATGTCCTCCGTTGAAGCCGCCTCAGCGGCACCGAACTTGAAGCAGGGTCAACTCAAGAACCTGGTCCTCGCGACCTTGGCGTCCACCGTGGGCTTCTGGGCGTGGACCATCGTGGGACCGCTGTCCAAGCGCTACGCCGGTGAGATGTCGCTGACCCCGGGGCAGACCGCCATCCTGGTGGCCATGCCGATTTTCGTGGGTTCGATCGCCCGCGTTCCGGTGGGTGCACTCACCGACAAGTACGGCGGGCGCGTCATGTTCACCGTGATCCTGGGTATCACCGCACCGCTGGTGTTGCTCACGGGCCTGGTGGGTCAGCTCAACAACTTCCCGCTGCTGGTCGCGGTCGCGTTCTTCCTGGGCATTGCGGGCACCGTGTTCGCAATCGGTATCCCGTTCTGTTCCGCCTGGTACGAGTCCAATCGCAAGGGCTTCGCGACCGGTGTGTTCGGCGCCGGCATGGTGGGTACCGCGGTCTCCGCGTTCTTCACCCCGCGGCTCGTGGCGGCTACCGGGTACATGACCACCCACATCATCATTGCCGCGATCGTGGCGGTCAGCGCGCTGCTGTGCTGGCTGATGCTGCGTGATTCCCCTGCGCGTGCCGGTCGCAAGGTCGAACCGATGATGCCCAAGCTCAAACAGGCCTTCAGCCTCAAGGTCACCTGGCAGCTGTGCTTCCTCTACGCCGTGGTTTTCGGCGCATTTGTCGCCTTCTCCAATTACCTCCCGACCTACCTGGCCAACGTGTACGAGTACGACCCCACCGCCGCCGGCACCCGCACCGCCGGCTTCGCGCTCGCGGCCGTGGTTGCCCGTCCCATCGGTGGCACGCTCGCGGACAAGTTCGGCCCCAAGATCGTCACCCTGACCTCGTTCGGCGGCACCATCGTGCTGGCCATGCTCGTGGCCTTCCAGCCCGACGCCGAGCACGTCTACGGTCCACTGTTCCTGGCCATGGCCGTGTTCCTGGGTCTGGGCACCGGCGGTGTCTTCGGTTGGGTCGGACGTGCCGCTCCCGCCAAGGACGTGGGCACCATTGGCGGGATCATCGCCGCTGCTGGCGGCCTGGGCGGTTATTTCCCGCCGCTCGTCATGGGCGCGACCTACAACCCGGACAACCGCTCGTACTTCGTGGGACTCACGCTGCTGGCCGTGTTCGCGGCCCTGGCGTTCCTGCTGTCGCTCGTGGTGCGTAACGGCGGCAAGACCAACGAGAACGACAGGCCGGTCGAACAGGCGCCGGTCAAGTAACCGAGGCGCGACGTCCCGCGGCGTCGGCCTCCTGAAACCGCGCGCGGGACCACGGCAGTTTTACACCAACGCGCGCGAACGACGACGACGCTCCACACCACACGGCGCGAGTGGGCACCCAGCCCGCTCGCGTCGTCGTCTGTACCACCTGGCCGCGCCGATCTTGCGAGCTCCCAGCCCGCTCGCGTCGTCGTCCTCTGTGCAGCCTGGTCCGCCGAGCCCGCGACGCCCCAACCCGTGAGGCCCACTGAGCGGGAACCATCTGATGAGGCCTTACTGCGGGGTAGGGGCCCTTACCCTGCAGTAAGGCGTCATGGAATGGCGGGCCCTGTCAGCTCAGGCGCGGATCCTGGCCGTACTGCTCGGGAACGCCCAGGTGATCGCGGAGCGTGGTTCCCTGATAGTCGGTGGGGTAAAGCCCGCGCTCCTGCAGGATGGGCACCACCTGATCCACAAACGTGTCGATGCCGTCCTCGTAGACGTCGATGGAGACCCAGAACCCGTCCACGGCACCGGCCTCGAACCATTCCTGAAGGTGGTCCGCGGTTTCCTCTGCCGTGCCCACGGGGGTGGGGTGATAGCCGATCACGCCGTGGGCCAGGATGTCCCGAATGCTCCAGCCTTCCTGAGCGACCTCGTAGGCCCGCTGCGACCGGGGGTCAAAGGGGCTGGGGCGAGCAGCTTCCAGCTGCTCCCGAGTCAGCGGCTGATCTATCTGGGACACGTCTAACGGCAAGCCGAGCATCGCTCCCAGGTAGGGGACGCGGGCGGGGAAGACCTCGCGGCCCAGGGCCACGCGGCGGTCTAGGGCCTCCTTCTTGCTGCCCGCAATGGCGGGCATGACCCCTGCAAAGTACTTGATCTCATCGGGGTCGCGGCCGGCATCTACGGCGGCCTTCCGCACAGCATCCCGCTGACCCTTGGAATCCTCAATGGTGAACGTGGCACCGATGACGGCGTTCGCGTACCGACCCGCGAGCCCCAATCCGTAGTCACCACCACCGGCCTGGAAGACCACCGGCTGGCCCTGCTCGGAGGGCGGAATCGGCAGCGGTCCGCGGGAGGCCACGTGCTTTCCCTGCAGGTTGATCGGTTGGATCTTGCCCGCGTCAGCGAATTGAGACGTGGCCGGGTCCTTGATCCACGCGTCCTTCTCCCAGCTGCCCCACAAGGCCTGGGCGATCTGGATGGTTTCGTGGGCGCGTTCGTACCGTTCGGGTCGAGGAGCGATTTCTTGACCGTAGTTCGCGGCCACCAGGGGATCACTCGTGGTCACCGCGTTCCATCCCGCGCGGCCGTGGCTCATCACGTCCAGCGTCTTGAACTGGCGTGCGGTGTTGTACGGCTCGTTGAACGTGGTGGATCCGGTGGCGACCAGCCCGATGCGCTCGGTGCCGCGGGCAATCGCGGCCAGCGTCATCATGGGGTCCAGGGTGAGCATGGGAGCTTCCTGTTCCGGACCCTTACTCATTCCGGCGAAATCGGGGAGGAAGAGGAACGCGAACTTGCCCCGCTCGGCGGCCTGGGCGTACCGCACCTGGGCGTCAAAGTTGGTGTAGTTGGCGGGATCGACACCCGGTGCTTTCCAGGCCATGGGCTGAGATCCGTAGCCGTTACCCAGTTGCATGCCGAGGATCATTTGTCGTTTGCTCATGGCAGTCCTTTGCGAGATATTAGGAGACATTCTCCGGTTCGTGATCCAAAATACGGAGAGGCTCTCCGTTAATCAATCAGTAAGGCGGTTCCCGTCATGACTTCAGCCGCAGGCGGAAGCCCGTCGCACCCAAGCTCCTCAGTCACGCGACCCATTCGTGCTGATGCCCGTCGAAACCGAGCGCGCATAGTGGAGATTGCCGAATTGGCGTTTACCGACGGGGGTTTGGATGTCTCCATGGATGCCATCGCGAAGTGGGCGGGGGTGGGTGCGGGGACCCTTTACCGTCACTTCCCCACCAGGGACGCACTGGTTGCTGCTGTCTTGGAGAACCACCAGCCGGACCTGAGCGCCGAGGCCGAAGTCATCCAGAATAACTCCGTCGACTCCGGTGCCGCACTGGAGCGCTGGCTCGACGCCGTGAGTCGCTGGATGCGAGCCTACGAGGGCCTGCCCGAACCCCTACGAACCGCGCTGGGCGAGCAGGACTCTCCATTGCGGCTCACGTGCCAAGAGGTCATCGACACAACAGGTGAGTTCTTGCAGGCAGCCCAGAAGGATGGGCATGCGCGTGAAGGACTCACCGGTCGGAACCTGTACCTCGCGACGCTGGCTGCCGCGTGGGCCCTGGGCACTCCGTCCGCGGACGGTTCGACCGGTCACGAATTGGATGACCTACTCCGGTCCGGTTGGCGGGTCGATTCGTAGGCTGCGCGCCGTCCAGCGGCCGACGGACGCCATTTCATCCGGCCTTACTGCAAAGTAACCCGCCCTACCGTGCAGTAAGACGGCATCAAATGGTGCGCGGCCTTTGCATGGTCGGGCGGGGCACTTGGGGTTGGCCAAAACGGTGTTAGGTAGCTGGCACCGGCCCGATTGGTGCGGCCTCGCCGTGTGCTGGGTGATCGTCGGGACCGCGGGCCTCAGCCAGCGGCGCGCTGGTCCAGCATCCGCTGCACGATCTGCAGGCATTCCTCGGGGGAGTAGTGCAGGTCTCCCGCTGCGCGGTCCAAGAACTCGGAGGCGGCACGGCAGGCGGCTGCGTGGCGGTCGTCGGAGGACTGGGCGATGAAGGTGCCCTTGCGGCCGCGGGTTTCAATCACGCCGCTGGCCTCCATGGTGCGGTAGGCCTTGGCCACGGTTCCGGCCGCTAAGCCCAGGTCGGTGGCCAGTGCGCGCACCGGGGGAATCCTGTCACCGGCTTCCAGAGATCCGGAAGCGATGCCGTCCGTGACGCACTGAACGAGCTGTTCGTACACCGGCACCGTAGACGTGGTGTCAACGGTGAAGATTCCTGCGGTGGTGGACATGAGGGGCCCCTTCGGACGGTGAACCACGGTCAGTGTTACTAGCAATGATACAAACCCGGTTCCACGCGGAACACCGTACGCGGCCGCGGGCCCAAAGCACGTAGGCTTATTACTGTGTTTGACCAGTCGACGTTGCCGATCCCTCAGACTCCTCGACCCGATCAGCGGGAGGTCCAGGAGTTCGTCCGCCACGGTCTGGCCGAGGCCACCACTCTGACCCGCGAATTGCCCCTGCCCGGTCAGGGCAGCACGCGTGAGCTCTGGGCACGAATGAGCGATCTGGCCAGACAAGACCTTGCCCTGGCGCGCATCGTCGAACCCCACCTGGATGCCACTGCCATCATCGATCAGGCCGGCCGCCGTGACCTCCTCACCGACTCGGACACCTGGGCCGTGTGGGCTGCGGAGGGCCCCGGCACCCCACAGACCGCAACGCCGTCGAGAGACGGGTGGACGCTCTCCGGTACCAAGCCGTGGTGCTCGCTCGCGGACTTCGTGAGCCGCGCCGTGGTCACCGCACACGTCGCGGACGAGAGCGGGGAGCTCACCGGCCACCGCCGCGCGTTCGTGATCTCGACGGACCATGCTGGGTTCCTGCCCGAGCACAACGACACGTGGGTTGCCCAGGGCCTCGCGGACGTCCCCACCACCGCCGTGGACTTCCGTGAGGTGCCCGCCGAGCCACTCGGTGAGGACGAGTGGTACCTGACCCGCCCCGGATTCGCATGGGGCGGCATGGGAGTGGCCGCGATCTGGCTGGGCGGCGCGCAGTCCGTTGCGGACCTCCTCTGGCAACGCTCCAGACAACCACGCAAACCGCTCGACGACGTCGCTCTCGCCCACCTCGGTCGCGTGGACCTGGCCCTGACCGCGGCGTCGGCAGTGCTGGATCGAGCGGCGTGCGCCGTCGACAATGGTGATGCCACGGGCGAAAAGGGCGCACTGTGGGCGCTGCGAGTTCGCCGCACCGTGGCGGACGCGGCGGAAACAGTGCTGCGCGAGGTCTCCCGGGCGACCGGGCCGGGGCCCCTCACCGGGGACGCCGCCCACATTAGGCGTGTGATGTCGTTGCAGGTGTACATCCGTCAGGATCATGCGGAGCGGGACAACAAGGCGCTCGGGGAGCTGTTGCTGGCCGCGGCTCCCGCGGGCGAGGAGGGGACACCATGGTGACCTTCGACCACCGGGAGCCCGGAACTCCCGAACAGAAATGGGCGGACAGCAAGGCCCTGCGCACCGCGCCCGAGCTGGACCTGGAGGGCGTGGACCGCGCGGTCGTCTTCGCTGCGCACCCGGACGATGAGACCTTGGGCGCCGGTGGCACCGTTCATCGGTTGAATCAGGCGGGCTCCTCGGTGCGGGTCATCGTGGCCACGCTGGGGGAGAAGTCCCACCCCGATTCGCCGACGCACACTCAGCCAACGCTGTCACGCGTGCGCCATCTGGAAATGTCGGAAGCAGTCGGTGCGATCACCGCGGGCTGTGTCACTCCCGAGTACCTCGCCCTGCCCGACGGTGGACTCACGGCCGAGGCGCTCGCAGACCCCGTCAACGAAGCCATGACATGGTTGGCTCAGGGCCGGCACCCCCTGGCCGTGGTGACGTGGGTCAAGGACGGCCACCCGGATCACGAGATCCTCGCCGCTCAGGTGCAGGAGGCCGCGGGTGCGGCGGCCGTGCGCTGCGTCCAGTACCCCATTTGGTGGTGGCACTGGGGGACACCCGGCAAGCTTCCACGCGGCCTGGTGTACGTGCCACTCTCGGACGAGGACCGGGACGCCAAACAGCAGGCTCTGGAACACCACGTCTCCCAGGTGCGTCCACTTTCGGATCAACCCGGGGACGAGGTGCTGCTCGGTCCGCATATCCTGGAACATTTCGAGCGGGAACGCGAATACTTCATCCTGGCCGCTCCCCATCAGACCCCGGTCTTCAACCGCGTTCACACCGAATCCGAGGACCCGTGGAGCGTGGACAGTTCCCGCTACGAACACCGCAAGCGGGATGTGCTCACGGCCAGCCTGCCGCGCGAGCTGTACCCTCGCGCCCTGGACATCGGCTGCTCCACCGGTGCCCTCACGGCGCAGTTGGCGGCGCGCGTGGGCGTGATGACCGCGGTGGACGCGAGCGACGTCGCCCTGGGCAAGGCCCGCACGCGCCTCACCGAGCGGGGCCTCAAGAACGTGCAATTGCGCAACGCCGTTCTGCCCGAACAATGGGACCCCGACTGGACCGACCTGGACCTGATCGTGGTGAGCGAGGTGGGGTACTTCTGCTCACCCGAACAATGGAAAAAGCTGTTGTCTCTGTGCACCAAGGCGCTCTCGTCCGACGGGCATTTGGTGTTGTGCCATTGGCGCCACCCCATCAAGGATTGGCCGCTGGACGGGGATGACGTGCATCGTGAGGCCCGGCGGCGCCGTAACCTCACGCGGTTGGTGGAGCACCGCGAAGAGGATTTCGAGATCGACATCTACGCGCGTACCAAGCGCGGCCGCGCATGAGTCAGCGGGTGGCAGTGGCGATACCCGCGTGCAACGAGGAGGAGCGCGTGGTCCGGTGCGTCGAGTCGGTGGCGGGGGCCGTTCGCGCCCTGCTGCGTGCCGAATCAGATGCGCGAGTGACCGTGATTCTCGCCGCGGACAGCTGCACCGACCGCACGGTGGGGGCCGCGCGGGAGGCGTGGGCTGCGGCGTCGTCGGTCTTGAACGGGCATGCGGAACTGGAGGTCCTGGAGGGCACCTGGGCAAGTGCGGGTGGGGCTCGGCAGGCCGCAGCGAACCATGCGCTGCGTCTCGGGGCGGACTGGATCGCCTCCACCGACGCTGACACCGCCGTCCCGCAGAACTGGCTCAGCTACCAGGTGGAACGCGCGCGGACCGGGGCCGATGCCGTGCTCGGCACCGTGGAACCGGACCCGACCGAATGCCCCGAGCACGTGTTCAGGCTGTGGCATCTGGAGCACGACCTGTCCGAAGGTCACCCCTATATCCACGCGGCCAACATGGGCGTGCGGGCCGGTGCGTTCCAGGCCGCCGGCGGTTTTCCGAACGTGGAATGCAGCGAGGACGAGGCCGTGGTTGAAGCCTTGCGAGCCCACGGCGCGCGCGTGGAGGCCACGGACCGGATCCGAGCCATCACCTCCGGGCGGTTGCGCGGCCGAGCCGCCCTCGGTTTCGCGTACCACCTGCGCAACCTGGCGGCCCAGCACGGCGCCCACCACGGAGTGCAGCACGGACCGGTCGAGGGCTTCGCCGATCGCTGAAGGTCTTGCCTCGGCGGGCCCGGCACTGCCTAGAGTGAGTAGCAGAACGTCCCATTGTCGATCGACAGAAAGAGGTTTCTCGTGAGCGAGACCAGCATCAGCGCCACCCGAGTCATTGACGCCCCGGCCGAGGACATCTTCGAGGTGCTTTCCCTGCCCGCCAAGCACCCGCAGGTAGATGGTTCGGGCACCGTGGTGTCCGGCACCGACCAGCGCATTCAGCAGACCGGCGACGTGTTCGTGATGAACATGCACGCGGAGGCCATGGGCGGTGACTACAAGATGGAGAACCACGTCACCGGTTTCGATCCCAACAAGCTGATCGCGTGGAAGCCGTGCCAGGAGGGCACCCCCATCGAGCACAACGGCTGGGAGTGGATGTACGAACTCCAGCCCCAGGGTCCCGATTCCACCCAGGTCACGCTGACCTACGCGTGGTCGGACGTGCACCCCAAACTCCTCAAGAAGGTGAGCTTCCCGGCGTTCCCGGAGTCCGTGCTCGAGGAGTCGCTGGAGAACCTCGCCGCCGCGGTGAGCGACAAGTAAGCCGCTACTCCCGCAGCATTTTTACGACGACGACGCCGCTCGGTCGCCCGCACAGCGCGGGCCCGGGCGGCGTCGTCGTTGCGTTTCGGTACGTCGCGGGCGATGCCTTGGTGCCGCGACGCACTGAGCGGCGCGGGCTACCGCCGCGTCCCCGTGGTGATGAGAGGGCAGCTATGGCCCGCTGACCAGGGTGATCAACACGAACAGAGTCGGCAGGTACAGAATCGCTATGGCCAAATTGGCGATGCCCCACCCAGGCCGGTTGCAATGGACCGCGCACCCCGTGCCGCACCCGCCGGCCAGGAACGGGATCCCCAGCAGGAGCAACGGCAGCCACGGGCCCATGTACTGACCGAACGGCAGGATCAGGGTGATTCCCACGGCCACGAAGAACATGACGACCGCGAGCAGTGACGTGTAGTGGCCGCGTTCACCGTGGGCGGGGCGGTGATTGCGAGCGGAGTGGCGTGGCCCCGACTGGGATTCGCGGCGTGACGCCCGGTGGGATCCTCGCCGGGATTCACCCGCTTGGGATGCCAGGCGCGCGGCGCGACGGGAGTCGACGGGCCGGGGCTGATCCGATCGGGACTCGCCCGGCCGGGACCGATGTGACCGGGATTCGGCGGATGCCTGCGCGGCGAAGTGGCTCATCGCGGCACACACGGGGTCACGGTGAACCACACGGTGGTGGCGGCTGCCACCACTCGTTCGTCGGTTTCCATCCGGGGACCGAACCGACGGATCTCATCGCGGAACCGCGCATCGCACCAGCAGTCGAAATAACCGCGTTCGATGTAGCAGCGGTCATGGCGCATGCACAACGTGTCGAACGTGTCCTCCGGCTCCCCACCGCCGTGACCGGGTCCGCACCACGCGCCCCAGATCGGGATGCCGGCGGAGATCCCTGTCCTCTCGCGCAACGGGTCCTCGCCCGGCGCGGCCGGTGAAGCCAGATCGGCCTCCGTGTCCGGCGCATCCGGTGACGTGGTGGGCGCGGCTACCGCGGCCCCCGCCGCGGTGAACAGCAAGGTCCCCATGACTAACGGAATGACTGTCACAGCCCAGAATGGTCCCCGTGAAAATCTCATGAGTTCGACTCCCCCAAGTTGAACTAGATGATGTGTTCATACTGTAGGGGGTGTGACTAGCCGAGGGAAACACATGTGTTCCTCCCGGCCGGCGTGGGACTGCGCGGCGTGCGGCGTACCCTGGTCCAGGACGTCAGCGACACCAACCACGGGAGAGGGAGCGCCTCGGCATGCAGTCCGCGGGGACATGGGAAGGCTACGAGCGGGGCAGCTCCGGGTACAAAAGGATTTTGATCGCGCTGTTGTGCGCGGGCATCGCGACGTTCGCCCAGCTCTATTCCGTGCAGGGCGTCCTTCCGATCATGGCGCGGGACCTGGAGATCGACGCCGCCCAAGCCTCCTTGGCCGTGTCCGCCGCGACCCTCGGTTTGGCGGTTGCGGTGATCCCGTGGTCCTTGATGTCGGACAGATTCGGTCGCCGCAGGACCATGGTCACCGCGGTCATTGCGGCCACCATCCTGGGCGTGGCCATGAGCCTCATGCCGTCCTTCGAGTTGCTCGTGGGAATGCGCTTCCTGGAAGGCATGGCGCTGGGCGGTATCCCGTCCGTGGCCATGGCGTATCTCGCTGAAGAGGTGAACCCGGTGCACGCCGCGATCGCCGCGGGCAGCTACATCTCCGGAACCACGTTGGGAGGACTCTCGGGTCGCATCGTGGCGGCCCCGGTGGCGGACTTCTTCGGGTGGCGCGCGGGAACCCTCGTCGTGGCGATTTACGCGGCCATGGCGGCCGTCGCGTTCATCCTGTTGGCTCCGAAACAAAAGGGCTTCAGGCCGCAAGCAGTCCGGCTGACCGGTCCGGGTGGTGTGCACGAGCGGCTCCTGGTCAACCTCAAGGATCCCGGACTGGTGTCCCTGTACATGCAGGGATTCCTGCTGATGGGCGGGTTCGTGGCCGTTTACAACTTCATCGGCTTCCACCTGGGTGACGAGCCGTTCAACGTGCCGCCGTCGATCGTGTCCGTGCTGTTCCTGTCCTACCTGACCGGCACGTGGTCCTCGGCCCAGGCGGGGCGGATCGCCGCGCGGTTCGGCCGTCGAAAGGTACTGATCACGTCCTCGCTGATCATGCTGGGCGGGCTCCTCATGATGCTCATCCCGTGGCTGCCCGCCGTGGTCGTGGGATTGCTGATCTTCACCGCCGGATTCTTCGGGGCGCACTCCATCGCCAACGGCTGGGTGCCGGCGCGAGCGACCGTGGGACGTGCCCAGGCGTCGTCGTTGTACACGCTGTTCTACTACGGGGGCTCGTCCGTGTTCGGCTACGTGGCCGGCCTGTTCCTCACGCGCTTCGGCTGGAACGGCGCGGTGGCGTTCATCGGTGCGCTGATCGCGGTGGCGATCGCCCTGACCGTGGTGTTCCTGCGCCGGCCCGTCACACCGGAGGCCGTGCAGCCCAGCGGCGACTAGGGTTGAACGAGACGCACCCCACACGTGGACAGCCTGAGGAGGCCCCGCATGACCAACACGTTGACCGCCCGCCACCTGTTCGGCCCCGGCCCGTCCAATCCGTACCCGGAGGCCACGGAGGCACTCGCCCGGCCGCTCCTGGGCCACCTGGACCCGCAGTTCCTCGAGATCATGGACCGCGCGTGTGATGGTCTGCGTCAGGTGTGGGGCACCTCCAACCGCCGCACCCTGCCGATCTCGGCCACGGGCTCGGCGGGTATGGAAGCGGCGTTCGTGAACTTCGTGAACCCCGGTGACGTGGTGGTCATTGCCGTCAACGGCCTGTTCGGTGAGCGCATGTGCGATGTCGCCGCGCGCTGCGGTGCCGAGGTGGTCCGCGTGGACTTCCCGTTCGGTCAGCCGGTGGACGCACAGAAAGTGGCCGACGCTCACCCCAACCCCACGATCATCGCCGCGGTTCACGCGGAAACCTCCACGGGTGTGCGCTCGGATATCGCCGCCCTCGGTGCCATCAAGGGTGACGCTCTGCTGCTCGTGGACGCCGTGACCTCCATCGGCGGTATAGAACTCAAGGCCGACGAATGGGGCATCGACATCGGCTACGCCGGTACCCAGAAGTGCCTGGGCGTGGCCCCCGGCCTGGCACCCTTCACCGTCTCGGACCGTGCCTGGGAGCGCCGCGTGGAGAACCCGCGCTCGTGGTACCTGGACCTGGGCATGCTGGGCGGCTACGTGGGGGAGACCTCCGGTAGCGCCTCACGCACCTACCACCACACGGCACCGGTCGCCATGATCGCGTCCCTCGACGCCGGTCTGCAGCGCATCCTGGACGAAGGGCTCGACGCCGTTCGCAACCGTCATTACGCAGCCGGCCAAGCGCTGCAGGACGGCCTGGAGGCCATGGGCCTCGAACTGTTCGCTGCCGAGGGCCACCGCCTGCCCGAGCTGACCACCGTCAAGGTTCCGGAGGGCGTGGACTCCGCCGCCGTGCGCAAGGAACTGCTCGAGAAGTACAACCTGGAGATCGGCGCGGGCGTCAAGGAGTTCGCCAGCACCGTGTGGCGCATCGGCCTGATGGGCCCCAACGCCGCCCCGGATTCCGTGGCGCTCGTGCTCGGCGCGTTGAAGGACGTGTTGGGTAAGTAGCACTGACGAATAGACGCTGGGCCGAGACCGGATCGAGTTCGGCGCCAGAACGGCATAGAACCGATACCGGCACCAAGTTCGGCAACAGGACTGCCCCGGCCGCATCATGCGGCCGGGGCAGTTCTGGCTTTCGTTGAGATCCCCTTGAGCACGGATCTCGCCCAGTAATCTCAGGCGGTCAGTTCATCCTCGATGGCCTGGACGAACGGCTCCAGGTCACCGGGGTTACGCGAGGTGATGAGCACCCAGTCCTTGGCGGGGCAGCGCTTCATGGGCTCATCCACCCAGGTGCCACCGGCGTTGGTGATGTCGACCTTGACGGAGTCGTACGAGGTCAGGGTCTTGCCATTCACCAGTCCGGTCTCCACCAGCAACCACGGGCCGTGGCAGATGGATGCGATGGGACGGCCGGAGGACGCGAAGGCCTGGGCGATCTTCTGGGCATCCTCGTCGAGACGGAGGGTGTCAGCGTTGAGGGTGCCACCGGGGAGCAGCAGCAGGTCGTACTCGGACTCGTTCACGTCTGAGATCTTCTGATCCACGGGGAACGTCTCACCCAAATCCCAGTCGCCCACGAGGCTCTGGATCTCGCCGTTCTCCTGAGACGCGACGGTCACGGTGGCGCCCGCTTCACGCAGCTTCTCCAGGGGGACCTTCAGCTCGTCCTGCTCCACGCCGCGGTTGGTCTGCAGCGAGAGAATCTTCTTACCGGTCAAATCAGCCATTGGTAAGGCTCCTTTCGATTCGCTTGTGGTTCTATGGTTCCACCGTCCGCCGGTGTTGGCAAGAAAACCCTGGGGCTGTCCGCTATGAGCGACACCGCCCCAGCCAGGAGGCGTCAGAGGGTGTGCTCACGAATGTCACGAACGGGTCACGATGCGAAGATTGTGTGGCTCAATGCACACGAATGCAGCAGTTCGGTCCCAACCTGAACAGGAATCAACAGCAATCTGACCACTATGGACGATGCAGCCCTCTGCCTACGGTGAGGGTGGAGACGGTACGCGCGTGTGGGACTTTGTCAGAGATAGTTATCAACAGATTTTGTTCGCCTCGTGGCAGCACCTCAGCCTGGTGGTGCAGTGCCTCGTGCTCGCCACTGTCCTGGCCGTCGTGCTGTCGGCTCTGGTCTACCGGAGCAAGACGGCCAGCGCACTAGCCAACGGGGTCTCGGCCATGGGTCTGACCATTCCGTCCTTCGCGCTGATCGGTCTCTTGATCGCACCGTTCGGTTTCGGCGTGCTCCCGGCGGTCATCGTGGTCACGTTTTTCGCGACCCTGCCCATCCTGCGCAACGCTGTGGTGGGGCTGAACAGCATCCCGGCATCCGTGGTCGAATCCGCACGCGGTATCGGCATGAGTCGATTCCGCACCCTGGCCACCGTGGAACTGCCCATGGCGTGGCCCATCATCCTGGCGGGCATCCGCGTTTCCGCGCAAATGGTCATAGGCATTGCTGCCGTGGCCGCCTACACCCTGGGCCCCGGCCTGGGTGGCTTCATCTTTTCTGGTCTCTCCCGCCTGGGTGGGGCCAACGCCTTTGAATCCGTGGTCGTGGGAGTCGTCGGTGTCATCCTGCTGGCCATCATCTTGGACCTCCTGTTGGTGGTCCTGAGCCGTCTGACAACCTCGCGAGGTATCCGTGTCTGAAACACAAACCATCCAGAACTCTGCCGAGAACGTCAGCGGCGCATCCATCCTGCTCGATCAGGTGACCAAGCAGTACCCCGGCCAGACCAAGCCCGCGGTGGGTGGGCTCACCATGGAGATCCCCGCGGGCAGCATCGTGATGTTCGTGGGACCCTCCGGTTGCGGTAAGACCACCACGCTCAAGATGATCAACCGCCTGATCGAGCCCACGGACGGGGCCATCGTGATCAACGGGGACAACGTGACGGACATGAACGGCGACAAGCTGCGCCGTCAGATCGGCTACGTGATCCAGGCCGGAGGTCTGTTCCCCCACATGAGCGTTGCGGCCAACATCGGTTTGGTGCCCAAGATGCTCGGCTGGGACAAGGACCGGATCGCAGCTCGCGTGGACGAGCTCCTCGAACTGGTGTCCCTGGACCCCACGGTCTATCGGAATCGGTACCCCAAGGAACTTTCGGGTGGTCAGCAGCAGCGCATCGGCGTGGCCCGTGCGCTCGCCGCGGACCCGCCCATCCTGCTCATGGATGAACCGTTCGGGGCGGTTGACCCCATCACCCGCCAACGCCTGCAGAACGAGTTGCTCAATATCCAGGCCGAGCTGCAGAAAACGATCGTCTGCGTCACCCACGACTTCGACGAGGCCGTGAAGCTCGGCGACTGGATCGCCATCTTCAACGAGGGTGCCCAGATCGAGCAGTACGACTCCCCAGAGCGCATCCTGGCCAACCCGAGCAACGAGTTCGTCGAGAACTTCATTGGTTCAGGTGCAGGTCTCAAGCAGCTCACGCTCAACCGCGTGCACGAGGTCGAGCAGCAGAAAGCCGTGACCGCGGCGCCCGGTGAGTCACCGGAAGCAGTCATCGCCCGCTTGCAAGAAGCTGGTCAGCAGAACGTGGTGATCCTGGATTCCCGCGGCCGCGCGATCCAGTGGTTGTCGCAGCGCCAGCTCTCCCGCATGCAGGTCATCTCGGATGCCGCGGATCCCAACCTGCCGCTCGTCAACGAACAGTCCACCCTCAACGAGGCCCTGGACGCCATGCTGGTTGCGAGCACCAGCGCGGCGCTGGTCGCCGGACGACGAGACGCGTTCACCGGCCTGATCACCGTGAACACGGTCATGGACGCGATCTCGGCCGGTCAGGCTGCCGCCCAGGGCGACGGCGACGCACCGGTCGGCCTGAATACCGGCTCCATCCCGCAGATTTCCGACGACGACGCCCCGGTCAACGCCGCCGCCACCGACCGCCACGCTGCAACGAACACCGAGGGCGACGCCGCCGCGGCTGGGTCCACAGTCGCGGCCACCTCCGAGAATGCTTCGCGACCGCGCGATGATGCTCGCGAGCCCCATGCCGAAAATCACGACACGGTGAATGGGCACACCACCACGAACGGCCACCGTGCCCCGTGGGACGAGACCAGGCGGGACTCGAGCGCAACGGACCGGGGCGACGTCGGCGAAGAGAACTTGACGGAAACGAGGGATCGGCCGTGAGCGCGACGACCGGAGTGCAGAACCCGGACGCCGTCTCGACCACCGCGGCGATCGCGGGCGGGTCGTCCAAGGGACTGTGGATTCAGCTGGCCGTCATCCTCGTGGCCATCGCGGCGCTGTTCGCATGGTTGGCTTTCGGCGACCTGACCGACACGGAACGGGCGACCCTGGCACCTGACGCGCTGTGGGGCTACACGTGGGAGCACTTGAAACTGACCGCCGTGGCGGCCTTGTTGGTGCTGCTCATCGCGATCCCGCTGGGGATCCTGCTGACCCGCGGGCCGCTGCGCAAGTTCACCGGACCGGTCCTGGTCGTGGCCAATATCGGACAGGCGGCACCGGCCATCGGCCTGGTGGTGTTGTTGTCCTTCTGGCTGGGTTTCGGGTTCAAGGCGGCTGTCGTTGCCCTGGTGGCCTACGCGATTCTGCCGGTACTGCGGAACACCATGGTGGGTTTGCAGCAGGTTGATCAGCGACTTGTCGAAGCCGGCCGCGGCATGGGCATGAGCGCGGCGGCGGTGCTCTTCAGGGTGGAACTCCCACTCGCGGTGCCGGTGATGCTGTCCGGTATCCGCACGGCCCTGGTGTTGCTGGTGGGAACCGCGACACTGGCCACGTTCATCAACGGCGGTGGCCTGGGCATTCTGATCACCACCGGCGTGAACCTGAACCTGATCAAGGTGCTGATCGCGGGTTCCCTGCTGGTCGCGCTGTTGGCTCTGCTCGTGGATTGGTTGGGGCGCTTCGTGGAATACGTCGCGCGCCCGAAGGGACTGTGATGGCAACGTCTAATCGAACGGGACGAAGGCAACGGCCGGTGGCCGGGGCGGCGTCGTCGAACCGAAAGCGCACGCGCGCCGTCGCAGGACTGGGTGCGGGACTCGCCGTGATGCTGTTGGCCGGCTGCGGTCTGCAACCGGCCACGTCGTTCGTGCCGGAGGTGCAGCCGGGCGCGATCCAGCCTGTGGAGGGACTGCCCGAGGACGCACAGATCACGGTGGTGAGCAAGAACTTCACCGAGCAGCTCATCCTGGGCAAGATCGCGGTGATGACCGCGGAGGCCGCAGGGTTCGAGGTGGAGGACTTCACCAACGTGCCCGGAAGCCAGCCGGTGCGCGAACTGATGGTGTCCGGCGAGGGTGACTTCACGTACGAGTACACGGGCACCGCGTGGATCACCTACATGGGCAATCCCACCGGCATCCCGGACAAGGAAGAACAATGGCAGGCCGTGCACGACGCGGACCTGGAGAACGGGCTCACCTGGGGTAGGCCCGCGCCGCTGAACAACACGTACGCGTTCGCGGTGCGCAGTGAGGCCGTGCCCGAACTGGGCAATATTTCCAAGCTGTCGCAGATCGGGAACCTACCCGTGGCCGAGCGGACGCTGTGCGTCGAGGCGGAGTTCAACTCCCGTCAGGACGGCCTGGATCCCATGCTGGACACCTACGACATCCCGCGGGGTTCGGCCAACGGCATTCCGGACGGCAATATCGGCGTGTACGACACGGGCGCGGTGTATACGGCAACCGATGACGGCGACTGCAACTTTGGCGAGGTCTTCACGACCGACGGTCGCATCGACGCACTGGACCTGACCGTGCTCGAGGACGACCGGAAGTTCTTCCCGGCATACAACGCGGCACCCGTGTTCAACTCGGAGACCCTGGAGGAATACCCGCAGCTGCAGGAGGTCTTCGACCAGGTCTCGCCGCTGTTGACCGATGAGACCATGCGTCAGCTGAACCTCAAGGTGGACGTGGAAGGTCAGGAACCCGTGGATGTGGCCTACGACTGGATGGTGTCCGAGGGGCTCATCACGGGCGAGGGCTGATCGCTGCTGCTCCGGGGATGAGGCCGGTGACGGGGTCGGTCGCGAAGCCGAGCGCGCGGCGTCGTCCGTGGCGTGAAAAGGGGTTAAAGGGCGGCAGCCGCCCGAAGGCGGCTGCCGCTATTTCCGTCCGTCCAGGAGGCCACTGTTCGGACGGAGTCTAGTGACGGTTCTCAGGAACCGTTGGAGAGTTCGGACACGAGGCGACCCACGTGGCCCTTCGCGTCGACGCGGTATTCGGCGTTGGCCAGGGTGCCGTCCGCGTTCACGACGAAGGTGGAACGCAGAGGGCCCTCGGAGGTTTCACCGTTGATGGTGCGTTCACCCCACGCACCCCATTCCTTGGCGGCTGCGTGATCGGGGTCGGAAAGAAGTGTGTAGGGGAGGTGGTATTCCTCCACGAAACGGTTGAGTTCTTCCGGGGCGTCCCCGGAGACTCCGTACACGTCATAACCCAGGCCCTTGATGGCGGCCAGGTTGTCGCGGAAGTCGCATGCCTCGGTGGTGCACCCCGGCGTGAACGCCTTGGGGTAGAAGTACACCACTGCGCTGCGCTCGTTCTGATCACCGAGGTTCACGGTGTTGCCGTCATGGGCGGTGAGGTTGAGTGCGGGGGCGGTATCGCCCGTAGCGAGTTCGCGGGACATGGCTGCTCCTAGTGTTTGGTGGTTCCGGTGGGATCCGCGATCAGCGGGTCAGGATCCGGGACAGTGCTGCTCCGATGCAAGCAGCTGAGACGGCCAGAGTCCACATTTCAGCGGAACGGTTCTCGATCTTGCTGCTACCGGCGGAGAAATCCGGGTCCAGGGTGTCGCCGGTGTACTTGAAGTAGGACACGTGGGCTGCAGTGGCAGGTGCGTTCGACATTTCTCATTCCTTTCATCATCCGGAAGCTGTTTTCCGTAATATGAAATATACTGTAAGCTGGGTCACAGGTCAAGAGGTTTGCCGAAAAATTTCGTGCTATTGCGCGGGCACGCGAAAACTACCCCGCGGGCTGGCTGCCCGTAGGACGGCATTGCCGCTGTGACTAGTGGCTATGTACGGGTCGGGCGGCGAGATGACCGCATTCGGCAGCGGTGTCTGAGGGGTCAATGCGTGAGGGTGCGGGCGGTGTGAGGTTTCTGCACGAGCGGAGTCTCATGTGAGGGAAAAGCAGCCGCGAAGTATCAGGGGAGGAAAACGCACATAGCGCGCACCTTTTCTGCATGTTCATCACATGAGACTGCGGGGCTGCAGCTTCCTCCCATCAGACTGCCGGGAGGGCGCTTGGTGGTGCGATCGGGGCCCACATCTGCACTGCCGTGACTATGAACAGACCTGATGACGCGCCGATCTGATGATGCATTGCTCTGACTAGTGGCCGCGCACGTAGCCCAGTTGCTTGTCGACCTGGTTCGCCAAGGTCTCACCGCGTAACCAGCGGCCCAGATTGTCCTGGAACTGCTCCGCCAGGGTGGTGCGCCAGCCGATCACGTCGCCGCTCATGTGCGCGGAGATATGAACGTTGGGCATCGCCCAGAACGGGTGGTCCCGGGGGAGCGGCTCGTGTTCGAACACATCCAACGACGCCGCCGCGACGCGCCCTTCGCGGAGTGCGTCCAGTAGCGCGGGTTCATCCACGAGCGCACCGCGGCCCACGTTGATCACGTGCGCGCTCGGTTTCATGCGCTGGAGGACTTCACCGTTCAGCAGGCCCCGCGTCGCGCCGGTCAGGGGTGCGATCAGCACCAGATGATCGACCTCGCCCACGTGCTCCGCGAGCTCCGAACTGGCGATCACCGTTCCGAAGTCCTCGTCGCGCTCGCGGGCCGTGCGTCCAGCGCCCGAGACCTTCAGTCCTGCCGCGCGCAACAGTCTGGCCGTGGCGCGGCCAATGCCTCCGGTGCCGACCACCAGGGCGCGCTGCCCTGCTGTCTGCTGGAGTTCGCGATGCTGCCACTCGGTGTTTCGTTGCAGCTCCTTGCTTCGGTGCAGTTGCTTGTCATGGGCCAGGATCGAGGCGAGCACGAATTCCGCAATGGGTACGTCAAAGGCGCCGTGGGCGTTGGTCACCGTGATGTCCGAGTCGCGGAGTTCGTCGAAGAGCAGCGAATCTACGCCCGCTGCAGCTACATGGATCCACTCAAGGTCCGTGGCGGACTGCCACGCGTCGCGCAGTGCCGTGGAGAAGAAATCCCAGAGCAGTAGTGCCTGCGCCCCGGGTAGGGCGTCGGAGAGTTGCTCGGCGTCCGCGTAGACGACCTCGGCGAGTGCCTCGATCTCCCGCGCATTGGGCAGGTCGGGTGCGCCGGGCGAGGTGAGCACCACGAGTTTGGGGCGACGACGTCGCTCGGTCCCGGCGGCGTCGTTGCTTGCCTGGGGTGCCCGGCTCGTATCGCCGGCGCCCTGGGTCGCGAGATCTGTCGCTCCGGCCCTGCTTGATGTGTTGTCCGGGCGGTTCTCGGGGTTCTGTTTCGGCTCCACACTTGCACCCTAGGGCAATCCTCTGATTGTTGACAATCATTCGATTACGCCGGGACAATGTGACCCATGACATCTCTGAGTCCCCTCCTGAAGCAGGCAACTCCGGTTGTGGTCGATCACGCCCTGGGCAGTTGGATCTACGGCACGGACGGCCGGGAGTACCTGGACTTCACCACGGGCATCGGGGTGACGAGCACCGGTCACTGCCACCCCAAGGTGGTGGAAGTGGCCCGGGAGCAGGTCGGCAAGGTGATCCACGCGCAATACACCACCGTGCTGCACAAGCCGCTGTTGGCGTTCACGGAGAAACTGGGTGAGGTGCTGCCCGCGGGATTGGACTCTCTGTTCTTCGCCAACTCCGGCTCGGAGGCTGTGGAAGCCGCGGTGCGCTTGGCTCGCATGGCCACGGGCCGCCCCAACATCGTGGTGTTCCAGGGTGGGTTCCACGGTCGCACGGTGGCGGCGGCGTCCCTGACGACCGCCGGAACCAAGTTCTCGGCCGGATTCTCGCCGCTGATGTCCGGCGTACACATGTCCGCGTTCCCGTACGCCTATCGCTACGGCTGGGACGAGGACACCGCCGTGGACTTCGCGTTGCAGGAGCTCGACTACCTGCTGACCACCCGCACCGCACCCAATGACACCGCGGCGTTCCTGATCGAACCGGCACTGGGGGACGGCGGCTACATCCCCACGCCCCCGCGATTCCTCGAGGGACTGCGCGAACGAGCCGACCGCCACGGCATCCTCCTGATTTTCGACGAGGTTCAGGCCGGCGTGGGGCGCACCGGCAAGTACTGGGGACACCAGCACTCCACCGCGCTGCCGGACATCCAGATCATGGCCAAAGGCATTGCCTCTGGCTTCCCGATCTCGGCCATCGCCGCGTCGAACGAGCTCATGTCCAAAGGCTGGCCCGGTTCGCAGGGCGGCACCTACGGCGGCAACGCGGTCTCCGCGGCGGCCGGCGTGGCGACCCTTCAGGTCGTTGAGGACGAAGGTCTGGTCGAGAACTCCCGGGTCCGCGGTGATCAGCTCCAAACCGGACTCCTGGACATCCAGTCCCGCTATCCGGTGATCGGCAACGTGCGCGGGCTGGGCCTGATGCAGGGCATCGAGTTCACCGCCCCGGACGGCTCACCGGACGCCGCCACCGCCTCTGCCGTGCAGCAGGCCACAATCGACCAGGACCTCCTGACGCTCACGTGCGGTCCCGCGGGCAACGTGGTTCGGTTGATCCCCGCGCTCGTGGTCACCGAACGCGAGATCGAGCAGGGCCTCGAACGGTTCGACGCCGCTCTGGCCGCCGTCACGGCGTCGGCCGGCTCAGCTGCCGGGATCTGAGGGCGCCCATGACGCCCGCAGCAATTCCGGTGGTCACCCGACTTCGCGAAGTGGGAATTGAGGTCGACCCCTCCGAACGCCGCACCTCCGAGTACGCCTACGACGCCTCCAACTACCGTGTGCGACCCCTCGCCGTCGTCTTTCCGCGCACCATGGACGACGTGGTCGCTACCGTGCGCGCCTGCGCGGCAACCCACACTCCCATAGTCAGCCGAGGCGGCGGCACGTCCATGGCGGGCAATGCGGTGGGGCGCGGCGTCGTCGTCGATTTTTCGCGTTACATGGACCGGATCCTGGAGGTGGACCGGGACGCCGGGACCGTCAACGTGGAACCCGGCGTGGTGCTCGCGACCCTGACCAGCGAGGTTGAGGCCGCGACCGGCGGCGAGCTCACGTTTGCCCCAGATCCGTCCTCGAAGAACCGCGCCACGGTGGGCGGGGCGATCGGCAACGACGCGTGCGGCAACCATTCCGTGCGGTACGGGCGGACGAGCGATCACACGGTCGAGATCGACGTGGTCACCTCGGACGGTGCCAGGCTGACCGCCACCGCGACCGACCTGCGCGCCACGGACCCGACCGACCGGGCCTCGATCATGCGTGCCGAGGAACTGAGCCGAGAATTGCGCGCGCTCGCTCAAGAGCACCTGGCCACATTCCGGGTGGAGCTCGGCCAGATCCCGCGCCAGGTCTCCGGGTATCACCTGCAGAACCTGCTCCCGGAAAAGGGATTCAACGTGGCCCGCGCCCTGGTGGGATCCGAGGGCACGTGCGCGCTGGTCGTGGGCGCTCGCATGCGGTTGGTACCCAAACCCGCCAGCGCGCTGCTGGTGTGCCTGGGCTACGACACGGTGGTCGACGCCGCTCGCGACGTGACCACGATCCTCGAGTTCTCGCCCGCCGCGGTCGAGGGGACCGACAAGGCCATCGTCGAAACCATGCGCTGGCGGCGCGGGCCGGACTCCGTCAGAGCGCTGCCGGAGGGCAACGCCTGGTTGTTCGTGGATCTGGACGGCGACACGGAGGAAGCGGTCAAGGCGCAGGCGGATGAACTGCTGGAGCGGCTGAGCGAGAACGGCCGCCTGGTGGAGGGCATCGCGGTTCCCGACCCGGAGGAACGCGCCAACCTGTGGCGGGTCCGCGAGGACGGCGCAGGGCTCTCATCCCGGCTGGCCACGGGCGGGGAATCCTGGCCGGGCTGGGAAGACTCAGCGGTGGCCCCGGAAAAGCTCGCCGATTACCTGGCCGATCTGCGCGAGCTGCTGAGCGACTACGACCTGGACGGCGTGATGTACGGGCACTTCGGGGCTGGGTGCATGCACATTCGCATCACCTTCGACCTGCGCACCGAAGCCGGGCGGGAGGTGTACCGGAACTTCACCCGCGACGCCGCCCATCTGGTGGTCCGGCACGGCGGCTCGCTGTCCGGCGAACACGGCGACGGTCGCGCCCGTTCCGCGCTGCTGCCCATCATGTACTCGCCCGAAGTGCTCGACGCCTTCGCCGCGTTCCGGCGCGCGTGGGATCCCACGGGGCTGCTGAACCCGGGGTCGATCGTGGAACCTGAATCCATTGACGCGCACCTCGCGCTGGAGGGCGTCCCCGATCGGGAATGGCGCACGAGCTTCGACCTGCAACCCGTGGGGGCGGCGGAAACTGCCCGCGAGTCCGGGCAGGCCGCGCAGCCTGATCCCTGGGTGCACGCCGTTCAGGGTTGCATTGGCGTGGGGCGGTGCCGCGCGGACAGCGGCGGCGTGATGTGCCCCAGCTTTCGGGCGACCCACGACGAGAAGGACTCCACACGCGGCCGCGCTCGGGTGCTCCAGGACATGGTGCGCGGTGCCGAGACCGTGTCCGAAGGGTGGAAATCCAACGACGTGCGCGAGGCCCTCGATCTGTGCCTCTCCTGCAAGGCGTGCGCCACGGACTGCCCCGCCGGCGTGGACATGGCCACCTACAAGTCCGAATTCTTCGACCACTACTACGCGCGTCGGATCCGCCCGCGCTCCCACTACTCGCTGGGCTGGCTGCCGCGCTGGCTCGTAATCGCGGGCAGAATCGCGCCGCTCATCAACACGGTCCTGGCCACGCCCCTGGGCAGGGTCGCCGCGTGGCTCGGCGGTCTCACCACGCGCCGCGCGCTGCCGAAATTCGCTTCCGCCGGGCAGTGGCGTACCGAGGTCGACGACGCCGCTCGCACCGGGCGGCGCCGTAAGGTCACCGCCGCCGCTCGAACCCTTCCACGCGGTGGTTCCCGAGGCCTGTCGGCGTCCATGTTCGATGGCGCCGCTTCCGTTCCCACCCCTTCCAGCAGCGCCACGTCGAGCAGTTCCTCGACCGGCGGCGACCCTTCCCACGGCGCCGTGTTGTTCGTGGACACCTTCACTCGCGGTTTCCGACCCGAGGTGGCCGGTGCTGCTGCCCGTGTTCTGGCCGGGGCGGGGGAGACGGTCGAGTGCTCGGCGGATGTGTGCTGCGGCCTCACCTGGATCTCCACGGGACAGTTGGGGACTGCCAAGAAAATGTTGACCAGGGCAGCGTCGGAATTGGATGACGGCACCGACCGCCCCATCGTGGTGATCGAACCCAGCTGTGCCGCGGCACTGCGCAAGGACCTGCCCGAACTCGTGCACACCGAGCAGGCGCAGCGGGTGTCCCGCCGGGTGACGAGTTTTGCCGCCTACGTGACATCACTGGCCGGCGAGGATCGGTTGGCGGAACCGGCGCGGCCGGTGCCGCAGAGCGCCGTCGTACAGACCCACTGCCACGAGTACTCGGTGTTCGGCCCCGCGACCCAACGCAAGGCGCTGGCAGCCGCGGGAGTGGCTGAGGTAAGCGAGGCGAACGGGTGCTGCGGGGTGGCCGGCAACTTCGGTTTCGAGGCCGAACACTACGAGGTCAGCATGAAGGTCGCGGAAACGTCTCTGGCCCCGGCCCTGCGCGCGGCGGCACCGGACACCGCGGTGCTCACGGACGGGTTTTCGTGCGCGATGCAGGTGAACCAGCTGGATCCCAGCGCGCGCGGCACTCACATCGCCGAAATCCTGGACCCCGGATCTCCGACTACTGAAACACCGACTACTGAAACCCCGACCGCTGGACACCGGACCACCGGAACACCAACCGCTGGAAACCGGACCACCGGAACACCAACCACATGAATCTCAGGCATCGGGCTCTAGGCCATCGGGCTCGCCAACGTCGAACGAAGGAACTCTGATGAGCACACACACCACCGAACACCGCACCTCGCAGGCCGCGCTGGATGCGGTGGCCACGGTCAACACGGGAACGTTCATCGATGGGCAGTGGGGCGAGGCTGCCTCCGGAGCCCGCTTCGACGTGCTCAACCCCGCGACCGAAGAGGTCATCGCCACCGTGGCCGACGGCGGACCCGAAGACGCCCAGCGCGCCATCGAGACCGCCGGGCGGGTTCAGAAAGAATGGGCCGCCACTCCACCGCGCGAACGCAGCGAAATCCTGCGCCGCGCGTACGACCTGATCATGGAACGCCAGGACGACCTGGCCCTCATCATGACCACGGAAATGGGCAAACCGCTGGCCGAAGCCAAGGGTGAGGTGGCCTACGCCGCCGAGTTCTTCCGCTGGTTCTCCGAAGAAGCCGTGCGGATCGGCGGCGACCAGACCATGACCGGTGACGGCAAGAACCGCATCATGGTCTCCAAACAACCCGTGGGCCCGTGCGTGCTGGTCACGCCGTGGAACTTCCCCCTGGCCATGGGCACCCGCAAGATCGGACCGGCCATCGCCGCCGGCTGCACCATGGTGTTCAAACCCGCGAACCTCACGCCACTGTCCTCCCTGGCCCTGGTCGACATCCTGATCGAGGCCGGGTTGCCCGCCGGGGTGCTCAACGTGGTGTGCACCAAGAAGGCGTCCTCGGTGGTCGGCCCGTGGATGGCCAGCGGGATCGCTCGCAAGGTCAGCTTCACCGGATCCACGGATGTGGGCGTCCGCCTCTTGGAACAGGCCGCGCAGCACGTCATGCGTTCCTCCATGGAACTGGGCGGCAACGCGCCGTTCATCGTCTTCGAGGACGCGGACCTGGACCGCGCGGTCGACGGCGCTGTGGCCGCCAAAATGCGCAACATGGGCGAGGCCTGCACCGCGGCTAACCGGTTGTTTGTCCATCGCTCGGTCATGGACGAGTTCTCCCGCAAGCTCGCCGAGCGGCTGGGCGGGCTATCGGTGGGCGACGGCGCTCAGGACGGGATCGACGTCGGGCCTCTGGTCGAGGCCAAGGCACTCGACAAGGTCCAGGAACTCGTGGACGACGCCGTGGCCAAGGGTGCCACCGTGGAATGTGGCGGTTCCCGCCCTGATCGCCCCGGGTTCTTCTATAGCCCTACCGTGCTCTCCGGTGTGGATCCGGGATCGCAGTTGATGACCGAGGAGATCTTCGGCCCCGTGGCGCCCGTGATCCCTTTCGACTCGGAGGATGAAGTGGTCGAGATGGCCAACGACACCCCGTGGGGACTCGTGGGCTACCTGTTCACGCAGGACGTGGACCGCAGCTTCCGGGTGAGCGACGCTCTGGAAGTCGGCATGGTCGGACTCAACACGGGCATCGTCTCCAACCCCGCCGCGCCGTTCGGCGGAGTGAAGGCCTCCGGACTCGGTCGCGAAGGTGGCCGCGTGGGGATCGAGGAGTTCCTGGAGTACAAGTACGTGGCCGTGCCGCGCACCTGAGGCTGGTGCGATGCGGTTCCGGGGCACTGGCCCCCGGAACCGTGGCGCGGCGTCGGGCCATGCGTGGATTGGCGGTGCAGCTCCTGTGCCTGGTGAGCGCCTCTAGGGTTGCGAGTTACGCGTCCTCGGTGGTCAGGCGCATCACGGCGTCACGCATGTGATCGAGGAGCAGCAGATCCACGCGGGCCTCATCCGCGGCGCGGATGGTTTCGGTGATCTCCCGGTGCTCGTCCAGGCGAAAACTGTGGGACGCGTACCGGGTTTCGAGCGCGGTCATGCACATGCGCGTTTCCACCATGAGGGTGTCGTGCATTCGAATCAGACGGGGGCTTTCGGACAGCTCCACGAGCAGTTCGTGGAACGCGACGTCCGCCTCGGTCAACGCGGCAGTGTCTCCGCGTTCGATGGCCGCGGACATCTCGTCGACCTTTTCCAGCAGTCGATCCGCACCGGCCTCGGGGTCGCCCGCGATGACCCGCGCGGCGGCCGCGCGCTCCACGGCGTTCCGAGCGAGATAGAGGTCGCGAACGTCGTCGTCGGTGACCTCGATGACGAACACGCCGCGGTTACGCACGCTGAGCAGGAGACCTTCTTGTGTGAGGCGCTGCATGGCTTCGCGCAGTGGGCCGCGGCTCACGCCCAGGGAGCGGCTCAATTCCATTTCATTGAGCTGCTGGCCGGGTGCCAGTTCGCCGTCACCGATGGCTCGTCGCAGTTGCCGGGCGATCAGTGACGGTGTGGTTTCTTGCACCACGGGTCGTAGCAGATTGCCGGGCATGGCGGCCTCCGGTCCGGGGCAAACACAAGGGTTTGCAGGTCAACGTCTTACGTACCGATAAGCCTAGGGGTAGGATTGTCGACAATCAAACGGTTTGGGCGTCTTTTGCGTCACGGCCGTAGAGCGCCGGTGCGCCATCAGGTGCCCGCTGAATTCACCATGGAGGGTTCCATGAATTCGCAACACCAGGCTGATCCGCCGCACGATCCACGCGGCGCCAATACTCCAGACGGAGCCGCCCACCACCCGGAACCGGACGCCCAGACGGTTCGCCGTGCGGTGGCTGCCTCTGCGATCGGTAACGCCACCGAGTGGTTCGACTACGGCGTGTATGCAGTGTCGGTCGTCTACATCACCCAGAACTTCTTCCCGGGTGAAGCCGGCACCCTGCTGGCGCTGAGTACGTTCGCCCTGTCCTTCCTGGTCCGCCCCCTGGGTGGTTTGTTCTGGGGCCCGCTCGGTGACCGGTTGGGCCGCAAGAAGATCCTGGCGCTGACCATCATCCTGATGGCCGGTGCCACGTTCTGTATCGGCATCCTGCCCACTCACGCGACCATCGGCCTGGCGGCCCCCATCCTGTTGGTGCTGCTGCGTGTGATCCAGGGCTTCTCGACCGGCGGTGAGTACGGCGGTGCGGCCACGTTCATGGCCGAGTACGCCCCGGACAAGAAGCGGGGCTTTCTGGGCAGCTTCCTGGAGTTCGGCACCCTGGGTGGCTTCGCCCTTGGTTCGCTGATCGTGCTGATGGGCGAGGTCATCCTCGGCAACGAGGCCATGATGGAGTGGGGCTGGCGCATTCCGTTCCTGCTGGCTGGACCCATGGGTCTGATCGGTCTGTACCTGCGGTCCAAGCTGGCCGACTCGCCCGTGTTCCTTGAGCTGGAAGAGGCTGGCCACTCGGAGGAATCCGCGGGCATGGCCCTCAAGGAACTCATCACCACGTACTGGCAGCCCATGCTGATCATGGCCGGACTGGTCGTGTCGGTGAACGTGGTCAACTACACCCTGCTCAGCTACATGCCCACCTACTTGGAGGGCCAGACGGAGATGTCCGCACAGACGGTGCTGACCATCATGTTCATCGCGCAGTTCGCCATGATGCTCGTGATTCCGTTCGCCGGAACGCTGTCCGACAAATTCGGCCGTAAACCCATGTGGTACTTCTCGCTCATCGGCCTGATCGTGATGTCGATCCCCATGTACATGCTCATGGCCAATGGCTTCTGGTGGGCGCTGCTGGGCTTCGCGGTGCTGGGTCTGCTTTACATCCCGCAGCTGGCCTGCATCTCGGCCACCTTCCCGGCGATGTTCCCCACGCAGGTCCGCTACGCCGGCTTCGCGATCACCTACAACGTGTCCACCGCGATCTTCGGCGGCACCGCACCGCTGGTCAACGAGGCACTGATCGAGTCCACCGGTAACCCGCTGATCCCCGCGTTCTACATGATGGGTGCGTGTGTCATCGGTTTGATCGCCGCCAAGTTCATGAAGGAGACCGTGGGCGCGTCACTGCGCGGTACGGAGATCCCGGAGACGGGCAAGATGCCCGTGGTCAACAGGTAAGCGCTCTCGCGGAGACATCAGCGCGACAGCAATCGCAACGCGGCCAGGGTGTATGCCCTGGCCGCTTGCGTTAACTCGCGAACGCTCACGGACTCATCCACCTGGTGGGCCTGATCGTTGAGTCCGCCCGGGCCCATGACCACCGTGGGTACCCCGTGGTCGCGAGCGATGAATCCGCCGTCGCACGCGGCCGTCCAGCCGCCGATCGACGCCGCCCCGCCCACGTCCGCGACCGCTCCGTGCACGGTGCTGACCAGCACATGATCGCGGTCGGTGCGGAAGCCCGGCATGGACATGGTGATCTCGATGTCCATGGAAATCCCGTCGCCGGTGATTCCGGCCTGGTCCACGGCGGTGCGGAGTTCGGAGACGATCTGCTCCGGGTCCTCACCCGGCATGAGTCGCCGGTCCAACCACACGTGGCACGACGGCGCCACCATGGACGTAGCCCGGCCACCCTCGATCTTGCCCACGTTCCACGTGGGGGATCCCAGTAATGGATCCAGCTCGTGGATGTGTTTCTCGTGGTCCTGCTTGATCAGCGTGAGGAGGGCCGCGGCGGCGTCGATCGCGTTGCGTCCATCGGCGGGACGCCCCGAATGGGCGGGGACGCCGGTGATCTCGACCTCGAGGTAGGAATCCCCGCGGCACGCAATCACGGTCTGCAGATCGGTCGGTTCGGCCACGATGCAGCCGCGGAATTCACGGCCCAGCCCGCGTGCGGTGAGGTGGCGAATTCCGAGGCCCAGATCCTCCTCATCCACGGTGGAGGACAACCGCACAGGCCCGGAGAGTTCCGTACCCGAACGGCGCAGCGCGTCCATCGCGACGAGTACTGCAGCCAGCCCGCCCTTCATGTCCGTGGCGCCGCGGCCGTACAGCCGATCGTCCTCGACCTCCGCGTTGTAGGGCTGCCGCGTCCACCCGGGCCCGGCGGGCACCACATCGGAGTGGCCCAAGAACAACAGACCGGGTTCGTCCGCCACGGGGCCTCCCACGGGCAGGTCCACGTCCACATTGGGTCGCCCAGGGGCAACGACGTCGCTGCTGGCCAGTAACCCTCGCTCCTCGGCTGCGCGTTCCAAGGCTTGGGCGGTTGGTTCCTCGCTGCCCCCGGGATTCTCACCGGCGGTGTTCACCAGGGTGCACGTGAGCGCGACCAGTTCATCGGGGTCGATGAGATCGAGCACGGCCCGTTCCTCCGGGGTGCACTGAACATCGTCACTGGTCATGAGGATCTCCGTTCATATGTGGTGCCTGTTCAGGACCGCCACGTCGACTCCTGATTCCGTGCGCGCTCGGCCCCGGTCACGGCGGCGGTTTGCCTGTGAGCGGTTCGGGCAGGTTTACCCGTCGACCTCTTGGCGGGCGATGTCGAGGGCACGAGCGAGTCGTTGCAAGCCTTCTTCCGTGCGTTCCGGGGTGCTCGAGGCGAAGCACAAGCGGAACGCGTCCTCGAACTGCCCCGAAGGCGACAGGGCCGGACCGGGAATGAAGGCAACGCCCTCAGCCAACGCGATCTCGAACAAGCGCGAGGAGGACACCCGAGCGTCGTCGCCCTGGAGGGTGACCCACAGGAAGAAGCCGCCGTCGGGATCGGTGGTGCGCACACGATCGCCCAGGTGCCTGGCGATGGATGCGTCCATGGCTTCCTTGCGCCGCTTGTACTCGGTGCGCAGTCCGGCCAGGTGCTCGCCGTAGCCGCCGCGCGCGATGTAGGCGTTGATGATGTGCTGGGCCGGGACATTGGCGCACGTGTCCATGGCCTGCTTGCCGGCGATCAGCAAATTGCGCAGGCGGGGATCCGCGTTGATCCAGCCCACGCGCAGGCCCGGGGCCAGGATCTTGGAGAAGGTCCGCACCGAGAAGACCAGGGGGTCATCCGGGCTGATCTCTCGGAAGCCGGGAACGGGATCGCCGGAGAAGCGCAGGGCGCCGTACGGATCGTCGTCGAGGATCATGGCGCCCCATTGGTGCGCGAGGTTCAGCAAGCGGCGTCGGCGATCCTCGCTCAGGGTGGTGCCGGACGGGTTCTGGAAGTTGGGGATCGTGTAGATCATGCGGGGCGTGCGGCCGGTCTCCGCGACCAGAGTCTCGAGAGCGTCGATGTCCATGCCGTTGTCGTCCACGGGGACTTCCAGGACGTCCGCGCCGTAGCTCAGAGCGGTGCCGGAGCCGTTGGTGTAGGTGGGGCTCTCCACGACCACCAGGTCACCGGGATCCGTGAACAGTTTGAACGCCAGGTCCAGTCCCTGCATGCCACCGGAGGTGATCACAATGCGTTCGGGGTCGGTGGACCCACTCGAGAACTGCTCGGTGACCGTGGTGATCAGATCCGGTTCTCCCTCGGTGGCACCGTAGGTGAAGCTCGCGTCCGTGAGTACCTCGCCAGCGATCTGCCGGAACTCTTCCGTGGGAATCACTTCCGCGGCGGGCGCGCCCATCGCAAAGCGCACGATGTCGTGGGTCTGGGCCGCCAGCAGGGAGGTGGAGGAGTCGATGACCGACCCCACGAGTCCGTCGGCGCGGGAGGACAGGGGGAACAGGCCCTCGGACGCCGGACCCGAGATGCCCGCGGTGGGATTGGGGTCCAAGGAACGGACGGTGGTGACGTGTGGCGTGGTGTTGGTCATGAGCTCACTTCCTGATGATCTGGCGGGGGAAGGATGTGAACGTTTCCACCCCCGTGCTGGTCACTCGGATGGTCTCCGAAACTTCGTAGCCGTACCCCGTCATCCACATGCCGCAGATGAGGTGGAAGGTCATGTTTTCTTCGAGGATGGTCTCGTCCTCGGAGCGAATGCTGATGGTCCGTTCGCCCCAGTCGGGCGGGTAACCGATGCCCACGGAGTAGCCCAGACGACTGTGTTTCTCGAGCCCGTAGGCGGCCAGTTTCCAGTTCCAGGCACTGGCCAGTTCGCGGACGGGCACCCCCGGGGCGATCGCGTCCAAGACGGCCTGCAAACCTGCGGCCACTGCTTCTTCCAGCCGGAGCATCTCCGCACTGGGTTCGCCCAGGGTCACGGTGCGGGCCAGGGGTACGTGGTAGCGCCGATGGACGCCGCTCAACTCGACCACCACGGCGTCGCCGGATTTCAAGATCCTGTCCGACCACGTCAAGTGAGGTGTGTCTGCGGAGGCGCCGGTGGGCATCATGGGGACGATCGCCGGGAAGTCACCCCAGGCGTCGTCGTCGCCCTCAGCCTGCGCCGCGGCGATCCGGGCGGCCACTTTGTTCTGGGGGACACCGGGTTCGATGGCATCGATCGCCGCTTGCATGGCCGCGGTGGTTACCCTCGCTGCGAGACGCATGTAGTAAATCTCGGCCTCCGACTTCACGGAGCGCACCCAGTTGACCAGTTCGAAGCAGTCGACCAGGAGCCATTCGGGGAGGGCGTTGATCAAGGAGCGATAGCCCTTGGGCGAGAAGAAGTGCGCATCCATTTCCAATCCCACGCACCCGTGGGCGGCCGGGGCGACCTGACCGCGCCGTCGTAGGGCGAAGGCCACCCAGTCGAAGGGGTGCAGGTGCGGGCGCTGAACGTAGCGTTCCGGGTAGCCGATGATTTGATGCGGAGGCAGCCACGAAGTGCGGAAGGCTCCCTGGGCATCCATTTCGCGCAGGAACAGCAGGATGTCTCCCTCGGCGGGGATGAACAGCATCTGCGGAACGTAGAACGACCACGCGTCGTAGCCGGTCAGGTAGAAGAGATTGGCCGGATCCGTCACGATCAGCGCGGACAACCCCTGCTGAGCCATCTTCTCGCGGACGCATCTCAACCGTTGCTCGTACTCCAGGGCCGTGAAAAGCGGCGAGCGGACATCCGCAGGGTCGGGCACGGCCTCCGTTGCGGGGGCCGGATCGGGGGAGGGATGACCCTCAGACACGTCCCATGTGCTCATGGTTCATGATTGAAGGAAATCCGCCTATTGTCAACAATCAAGCGATCTGTGCGAAAGGCGGGGTGGTCACGCGATCAATAGCGTGCGTGAGACATTGACGCGCAGTTGGGGTGTTGCGGGTCATGGCACATCGGACCGGATGAGGCGGGGCAGGATGGCCGGCCGGGGAGCCTCATGTGAGGGAAAAGCAGGAGCGAAGTCTCAGGGGAGGGAAATGCAGATAGCGGGCACCTTTTCTGCATCTTCATCACATGAGGCCGCGGTGCTGCAGGTTCCTCACATCAGACTGGATAGGCCGCGCCAACAGGCTGCGCCGCGGACACATGACGGGAGACCGGGCGGTTGGACAAGCTTGAGCGTGTGCCGGTCCCTGCACCTATGTCGGTTAGGACACCAGGATCGACGCCGCCAGCTCCCCGGGGATCTCCACGGTTTCGGTGCGGTCGGACCGGCGCAGTGTCACGGGGCCGGGGTGAGCCGAGTGGGCATCCGTGTCAGCCTGAGCTGAGCCGGCGACCACTACGGTGGCACCCGGCATGAGCCCGGCATCGTAGAGGGAGCGCAGCAACTCCGCGTGGGTCTGAACAGACTCCGAGATCAGCTCCAAGGTGTATTCGCGCTCGCCGTCGGAGTGGGGCACACCAGCTTCGGCAGCATCCGCGCCATTTCCAGCACCCGTGCCAGCGCCACCGGGCCGAACCGAATCAGCACCAGCAGCATCCGCCTCGGCACCACCAGAAGCAGCACTCGTCTGCGCCACCGCATCCAACAGCGAGACACCCTCGGGGTTCTGCGTGAACGCCCCGTGGATCGGGGTGCCATAGGGGGAAGTGGTCGGCGAGGACAGCAGCTTCTCGAGCAGAACTTCCACCCGGTCGCTCATGACGTGCTCCCAGCGGCAGGCTTCTTCGTGCACGTAGGGCAGCTCCAGCCCGATGACGTCCGCCAACAAGCGCTCGGCCAGGCGGTGCTTGCGCATCACGGAGGTGGCCTGCGCGCGGCCCTCGGCGGTCAGGGACACGGTGCGGGTACGGATGTCTCCTTCGGAGAGGGTCATGAGCCCCTTACGGCACAGCCGCTGCACGGTTTCGGACACGGTGGGGCCGGTGTGCCCCAGTCGCTCCACAATGCGGGCGCGCAGGGCCGGGATGCCCTCTTCCTCAAGCTCCAGCACGGTGCGCAGGTACATCTCGGTGGTATCGATCAAATCTGTCATGGTGCGCTCCTAGCTGCGGAACCGTTCCTTCCCCGTGGTTGAACCTGCCAGACGGGCCAACGCGGACGGGCAAACCCAGACACGTCACCTCCGGCGGGTCGACCGGGCAAACCATACGTGAAAAATATCAATAGCGTGCCCGGGTTTCACAGTATCCACCGTGAAACCCGGGCAAGCCACTCATGGGCCACTAATAGGCCGCTAACCAGCCGCTACCGCGTGAGAATCACACCAGACCGCGATTGAGCAGACGGCCCGAGGGCTTCTTGTAATCGACTTCTTTGCCGCCCACAAAGGTCTTGCGGACCTTACCGGAGAGCACCTTGCCCTGGTACGGGGTGATGGGGTTCTTGTGGTTGAGGGACTTGGCGTCCACCACAAAGCTCTCGTCCTGCGCGAAGACGGCCATATCGGCGTCGTAGCCCAGGGACAGGCGACCCTTGGAACGCAGGCCCACGCGCTCGGCCGGGCGAGTGGACATCCACTGGAGGACCCTGTCCAGGCCCACGCCGCGGCGTCGGGCTTCGGTCCAGATCAGCGACAGACCCAGCTGCAGGGACGAGACGCCGCCCCACGCCACGCCGAAGTCGCCGTTACCCAGATCCTTGAGGTCCAGGGTCGAGGGCGAGTGGTCCGAGACGATGAAGTCGATGGTGCCGTCCAGCAGACCCTCCCACAACTTCTCGCGGTTGGAGACCTCGCGCACCGGCGGGCAGCACTTGAACGCGGTGGCACCGTTGGGGATCTCCTCGGAGAGCAGGGTCAGGTAGTGCGGGCAGGTCTCCACGGTGATGTCCAGACCGTCGCGCTTGGCGGAGGCGATCATGGGCAGCGCGTCGGAAGAGGACAGGTGCAGGATGTGCGAGCGCGCCTCGGTCCAGCGGGTGCGCTCGATGACCTCGGCGATGGCGATGTTCTCGGCACCGCGCGGGCGGGACTTGAGGAAGTGCTCGTACACGTCACCGTTGGGCTGCGGGGCCTTGTCGATGGTGCGCGAATCCTCAGCGTGCACGATCAGCAACGAGTCGAAGGTCTTGACCTCGGCCAGCGCCTCCTCCATCTCGTCCGCTTCCAGGTGCGGGAACTCGTCCACACCGGAGTGGAGCAGGAAGCACTTGAAACCGAACACGCCGTCGTCGTGCAGCGGACGCAGGTCCTCCTTGTTACCGGGGATCGCACCGCCCCAGAAGCCGATGTCCACGAACGCGTTCTGCTGCGCGAACAGGCGCTTGTACTCGAGCGCGGCCACGTTCACGGTGGCGGGCACGGAGTTCAGGGGCATGTCCACGATGGTGGTCACGCCGCCGGCTGCCGCGGCGCGAGTGGCGGAGCCGAAGCCCTCCCACTCGGTACGGCCGGGCTCGTTGACGTGCACGTGAGTGTCCACGAGGCCGGGAATGAGGGTCTCGTCGTCGGCGAGTTCCACGACCTTGGTGCCCTCGAGGTTCGCACCGAGCGGTTCGATCGCCACGATCTTGCCGTCCTTGACGCCGATCTCACGCGGGGAGAAATGATCGCCGCACGAAACCTGCTTACCACGCACCACCAGGTCGAACTTGCCGGCGTGCTGGCCGGTGATGCGGGCCTCGGTGGGCTCGTCCGAATCCTTGAGCTTGTTCTCCGACTTGTACGCGCGGATCAGTTCGCGCACGCGTTCGGCACTGTTGACCTCGTTGGCGAGCTTGATCTGCTCGGCACGCGCGGACTCGACCTCTTCGCGACGCTCCTCGGTCACGGCCAGCTGCGAGTTCTCCTGGGCCACGTCCTGCGGGGATTCGCGGACCTCGGGGTTCGACGCCGCCTCGGCCACCTTGGCCTTGACGCTCTCCGTGGCGCGCTCCTCGTTGACCTGCGGGTCCGTGGTGCGCTGGTTCTTGTCCTCAGCGGGGTGGTTGTTCTTGGCGTTGCCGGTGTTCTTACCGGAGTCTTTGTTGCCCTGTTGAGGGGTTGCGTTCATGACGGGGAGTTCCTTTCGGAGGGGTGCGGGAGCGGTGACGGCGCGGGCCGTTCAGCCGTTCAAGGTCGAGGCTAGTTCTGAAGCTACCGTGTGTCCCACCTCACGGAGTAACCGGGGTGCTTCACGCATGGATGTCTGGGCGTCCGGGGCAAGGTCGGACAGCGCGTGGGTGGCGCGGAAACCGGTGGCTTCCAGGGTCTCGCGGTCCAGGGTGGTGCGGCCGCACACGGCGACCACGGGCACGTCGTGGGCCTGGCCAACTTTGAGCACACCCACCGGGGTCTTGCCGCCCAGGCTCTGCTCGTCCAGGCTGCCTTCGCCGGTGATCAGCAGGTCAGCGCCGGTCACGGCGTCGTCCAGGTTGACCAGATCGAGGACGACGTCGATCCCAGGCCTTCGCGTCGCATCCAAGACGGCCAGCGCGGCGTAGCCCACCCCGCCGGCGGCTCCGGCGCCCGGGGCTTCCGCGGCGTCGCGCGCCGAGTCTCCCAAGGTCTCGGCGAGGACATCGCGGAAGGTGGCCAGGGCGGCGTCGAGCTCGGACACGTCCTGCTCGGAGGCGCCCTTCTGGGGCCCGAAGACCGCGGCGGCACCGCGCTCGCCGGTGAGCGGGTTGTCCACGTCCGCGGCCAGGATGAACTGTGCGGAGGAAATACCGGGGTGCAGGCCGGACACGTCCACGGAGGCCAACTGCGCGAGTGCGGCGCCGCCGTCGGGAATCTCGTTACCCTGCTCGTCGAGCAGGCGGGTGCCCAGGCCGGCGAGCATGCCCGCGCCGCCGTCCGTGTTGGCGCTGCCGCCCACGCCCAGAATGATCTGGGTGCAGCCGGCGTCCAGAGCGGCGGCGATGAGTTCGCCCGTGCCGCGACTGGTGGCCTCGCGAGCGGCGAGGACCGATTCCCCGTTCTCGTCATGGGGGAGTGCGGCCAGCCCGGAGGCCAGGGACATCTCGACCACGGCGGTGTCGTCGAGACGAGCCCAGGCCGCGGCCACGGGTTCGCCGACGGGTCCGGTGACCGTGAGGTCGTGGCGCGTGTAGCCGGCGGTGACCGCGGCATCCAGCGTGCCCTCACCGCCGTCGGCCACGGGCAGAACGGTGACCTGGGCATCCGGCTGGGCCTCGCGGATCCCGGCAGCGATGTGCTCGGCCGCCTCCTCGGCGCTCACCGAGCCCTTGAACTTATCTGGTGCCACCACAATGCGCACGAGAACCTCCCGAAAATCTTTAGCTGAACCGCGGGCCGCGCACGGATTCCGTGAGCGGCCCGCGAGGTATCGGACAGAGTAGAACAGTCCGTGATCAGTCGAGCAGGGCGATGGCGGTGGGGGCGTCCACACCGCGTGCCGCCAGCTCCTCGAACTCCACCACGTTGTCCAACTCGGTGCCCATGGAGATGTTGGTGACCTTCTCCAGGATGACTTCCACCACCACGGGAACCTGGTGCTCCTGAGCCAACGAATTGGCCTCGGAGAACGCGTCCTGCAGCTTGTCCGGATCGGTCACGCGCACGGCCTTGCAACCCAGTCCCTCGACCACCTTGAGGTGATCCACACCGTATCCCTGGGTCTCCGGGGAGTTGATGTTGTCGAAGGCCAGCGACACGTTCTGTTCCATCTTGAACCCGCGCTGGGACTGACGGATCAGGCCCAGGTAGGAGTTGTTCACGACCACGTGGATGTAGGGCAGGTTGAACTGCGCGCCCACGGCCAACTCCTCGATCATGAACTGGAAGTCGTAGTCACCGGACAGCGCCACCACGGTCTCACCGGGCTTACCGCGCACCACACCCAGGGCGGCCGGACCGGTCCAACCCAGCGGGCCGGCCTGACCGGCGTTGATCCACTTGCGCGGACCGTACACGTGCAGGAACTGGCCACCGGCGATCTGCGACAGGCCGATCGTGGACACGTAGGTGACGTCCTGGCCGAAGGCCGAGTTCATCTCCTCGTACACACGCTGCGGCTTGATGGGCACCTCGGTGAAGTGCGTCTTGCGCTGCAGCTGGCCCTTGCGCTGGATGCATTCCTTGGCCCACACACCGAAGTCGGGGACGGAGAACTTTTCCTTACGCTCCTTGGCCACCTCGAGGAGGACGGTCAGAGCGGCGTCGGCGTCGGAGACGATGCCCAGGTCCGGCGAGAACACGCGACCGATCTGGGTGGGCTCGATGTCGATGTGCACGAACGTGCGGCCCTCGGTGTACTTGTCGATGGAACCGGTGTGGCGGTTGGCCCAGCGGTTACCGATACCCAGGACGAAGTCCGAGGCCAGGAACGACTCGTTGCCGTATCGGTGCGAGGTCTGCAGACCCACCATGCCGGCCATCAAGGGGTGATCGTCCGGAATGGCACCCCAACCCATCAGGGTGGGGATCACGGGAACGTCGAGCACCTCGGCCAGCTCGACCAGCTTCTCGGACGCGTTGGCGTTGATGACACCGCCGCCGGCAACGATCACCGGGTGCTCCGAAGCGAACAGCATGTCCAGGGCACGCTCGGCCTGGGCGCGGGTTGCCGCGGGCTTGGCCACGGGCAGGGGCTCGTAAAGATCGATGTCGAACTCGATCTCGGCCAACTGCACGTCCAAGGGCAGATCGATCAGCACCGGACCGGGGCGGCCCGTGCGCATCTCGTGGAACGCGCGCTGGAAGGTGCCCGGGATCTGACCCGGCTCCAGCACGGTCACGGCCATCTTGGTCACCGGCTTGGCGATCGAAGCGATGTCCACGGCCTGGAAATCTTCCTTGTGCAACTTGGCCACCGGAGCCTGGCCGGTGATGCACAGGATCGGCACTGAGTCAGCGATCGCGGCGTAGAGGCCGGTGATCATGTCGGTGCCCGCGGGGCCCGAGGTGCCCACGCAGATGCCGATGTTGCCGGGAGCGGCACGGGTGTAACCGTCGGCCATGTGCGAGGCACCCTCGACGTGGCGGGCCAGCGTGTGGCGGATCCCGCCGTCGTTACGCATGGCTGAGTAGAACGGATTGATAGCCGCACCGGGCAAACCGAACGCCTCGGTTGCGCCTTCCTTCTTCAGGATGGCGACAATGGCGTCCACCGTACGCATCTTGGTCATGATGTTCTCCTTGAAATCTTGTGTCAGACCGCCGTGCCCGCGTGGGCCGGGGAATTACTTCTTGTCGCCGCCGGACAGTTCATTGGCGAGCTTGAACAGACCCGAGTGGTCCAGTCCGCCGTCGCCGCGGGCGACCAGGGCGGAGACCAACTGGGCGACGACAGCGCCCAACGGGATGGTGACGCCGGCCTCGCGTGCGGCGGCGGTGACGATGCCCATGTCCTTGTTGTGCAGGGCCAGGCGGAAACCGGGATCGAAGTTGCGATCGAGCATCTTCTGTCCCTTCTGATCGAGAACCTTGGAACCGGCCAGGCCGCCACCGAGGACCTTCAGAGCGGCGTCCGTATCAACGCCGTAGGCCTCGAGGAACACGACCGACTCGGCGAGCAACTGGATGTTGCCGGCCACGATGAGCTGGTTGGCGGCCTTGACCGTCTGGCCGGAGCCGGAGGGGCCCACGTGCACGATGGTCTTGCCCACGCCGTTGAGGACTTCCTGGGCGGCCTCGAAATCGGTGGCCTCGCCGCCGACCATGATGGACAGGGCGGCGTCGATCGCGCCCTGCTCGCCACCGGAGACGGGGGCGTCCAGCGGGCGGATGCCGGCCTTGCGAGCGGCGTCGGCCAGGTTCACGGCCACGTCCGGGCGGATGGTGGACGCATCGATCCACAGGGCACCCTGCGGGGCGTTCGCGAACACGCCGTCCTCGCCCTCCACCACGTCCTGAACGTCCGGGGAGTCCGGAACCATGGTGATGATGACCTCGGCGTCCTTGACGGCCTCGGCCACGGAACCGGCAGCGGTGCCGCCGGCCTTGGCGAGCTCCTGGGCCTTTTCGGGGGAGCGGTTGTAACCGGTCACCTCGTGGCCTGCGGTGACGAGGTTCTTGGCCATGGGAAGGCCCATGATGCCCAATCCGATAACAGCAACCTTGGTCATGATGTTCTCCTTAGAAGTTCTGCGGTGATCCGCGGGTGTAGCTGGTGCTTGGTAGTGAGTTCTTGTGAGGTGACGGGGCGGCCGGATCAGGCGCGCTTCTCGCGGGGCAGCCACGCGAAGGGATCCTCCTGCGAAGCCTTGTACTCCAGGCCGATCACGCCGTCGTAACCGAGTTCACGGGAGCGGTCGATCCACTTCTCGAGCGGCAGCTCACCGGTGCCGGGCTCGTTGCGGCCGGGGTTGTCGGCGATCTGGATGTGACCGAAGTCAGCGGCGTGGTCCTCGATGACGCGCTCCACGTCGTCATCGTTGACGGCCAAGTGGTAGAAGTCGGCCAGCAGCTTGACGTTGTCTCGACCCACCTTCTCGATGATGGCCAGGGCGTCCGCGGCGGTCTTGAGCGGGTAGGCCTCGGTTCCGGAGACGGGCTCGAGCAGCACGACGCCGCCCAAGGGAGCCACGGCATCCGCCGCGCGCTGCAGGTTTTCGACGCCGATCCGGTCCTGTTCCGCGGCGTCCTCGCCGTCCAGGCGGTTGCCGTAGAGCGCGTTGAACGCCTTGCAGCCGGTGGCCTGGGCGATCTTCACCACGGCGTCGATGTTGGCCTGGAACTCATCCGAACGAGCCGGCTGGGAGAGCACACCGCGCTCGCCGCCGGGCATGTCACCGGCGTAGAAGTTCAGGCCGGTCAACTGGACGCCTGCGTTCTTGAGTGCGTCCACGAATTCCTGGATCTCGGCATCCGAGGGGGTGGACGTGGGGAACGGCCACCAGAACTCGGCGCGGGTAAAGCCTGCGGAAGCCACGGCCTGCGGGCGGTCGTTGATCGGCAGATCGGTCAGCAAGATCGAAGAGTTGACGGTGTAGCTCACGGTGTTCCTCCTGTGCGGTGACCCCTCGCGGGTGCCCGTCTTTCGGATTGTGGAAGTTAAGTTCTATCTGGTGAAAACGTTAGGTTAGAATGTGACCTACGTCAACCTTTGGTGTGAGATGTTTCTGTCTGTGTCTCCCACCCACCGGTGGACTACGCATCGGGCCAGGTCATCAAGGCCGCGCCCGGAGATCGACTCATCACCTAAGGAGGGGATATGGCCACTGACGAGACCGCTCTGTCGCGTGAACGTGCTGCCGGGCGCCCGGAATTCGACCACGTCTATTCACCCGGCACGGTTCAGGCCGAACCGCCGCCCATCACCAGCGACCGGCTCTACAACGTGGACCTGGCCCCCACACGGCGAGAGGGACGCACGTGGAACGCGTACAGCATCTTCACGCTGTGGGCCAACGACGTGCACTCGCTGGGCAACTACTCATTCGCCATCGGGCTCTTCGCCCTGGGGCTCGGGGCGTGGCAGGTGCTCACCGCCTTGGGCGTGGGCGCTCTGCTGCTGTTCTTCCTGCTCTGCCTGTCCGGATTCATGGGCTACAAGACAGGTGTGCCGTATCCGGTGATGAGCCGCATTTCCTTCGGCGTGCACGGAGCGCAACTGCCGGCCGCCGTGCGTGGCATTGTGGCCATAGCCTGGTTCGGCATTCAGACCTACTTGGCCTCCGTGGTGCTGCGCGTGATGCTCATTGCGTTGTGGCCGGGGTTGGCACCGTTGGACAGCAACGACATCCTGGGTCTGTCCACTCTGGGGTGGATCAGCTTCGTGGCCCTATGGATCATCCAGGTCATCATCGTTTGCTACGGCATGGAAATGATTCGCCGGTACGAGGCCTTTGCCGGCCCCATCATCCTGGTCACCTTCGTGGCGCTGGCCGTGTGGATGCTGTGGCGCGTGGACTTCTCGATCGCGTGGACCACCGAGAACCCGCTGACCGGCTGGGAGATGTGGGTTCACATCCTGGGTGGCGGCGCGCTGTGGGTGTCCATTTACGGAACGTTCGTGCTGAACTTCTGCGACTTCACGCGTTCGGCGACCAGCCGGGGTGCGATTGTGAAGGGCAATTTCTGGGGCATCCCCATCAACATGCTCCTGTTCGGCCTGATCGTGGTGTCCCTGGCCGGTGCGCAGTTGAAGTTGGACGGCACCATCATCACGGCACCCGCAGACATCGTGCAGACCATCCCCTCCGTGCCACTGATCGTGCTGGCATCCCTGGCGTTGCTGATCCTCACGGTGGCGGTGAACCTGATGGCCAACTTCGTGGCGCCCACGTATGCGCTGACCAACATGTTCCCCAAGGCCTTGAACTTCCAGAAGGCGGCCATCGTCTCCGCCGTGATCGGTCTGGTCATTCTTCCGTGGAACCTCTACAACTCTCCCGTGGTGATCGTGTACTTCCTGGGTGGACTGGGCGCGCTGCTCGGCCCGCTGTTCGGCATCATCATGGTCGACTACTGGATCATTCGCCGCTCCAAGGTCAACGTTCCGCAGCTCTACATCGACACCAACGACGGCGCGTACTACTACCGCAAGGGTGTGAACCCGCGAGCGATTGCGGCGTTCATCCCCTCATCACTGGCGTCATTGGCCGTGGCTTTGCTTCCGTTCTTCGCTGGTGCGAGTGAGTTCTCGTGGTTCATCGGCGCTGGCCTGGGTGCGATCTGCTACTTGATCACCGCCAAGAAGCGTGTGGAATACACGGACCAGCACGGTGAAGCCATCGCCGTGGCCACCACCCACTGACCTGCCTGGCGGGGCCGTTCGGCTAGACCGGCGGCCCCCGCCCACCGCATGTCCTGCCCGGTGGGCGGTCCGTCTCTAGTACGGCCGCCCGCCGGGCACCGATCGAGAATCACTCACGTTTCAAGGAGTTAGACGATGCGCATTTTGACGGTCAACGTGAACACCACGGAGTCCATGACGGAATCGATTGCGGAGTCGGCGCGAAAAGTGGCCGAGCCCGGCGTCGACATCGTGGGACTGACCCCGCGTTTCGGGGCGCCTTCGTGTGAAGGCAACATGGAGTCCTACCTGGCCGCGGTGGGCGTGATGGACGCCGTGCTCAGCTACGACCAGCCCTTCGACGCCGTGATCCAGGCCGGATTCGGCGAACACGGCCGCGAAGGCTTGCAGGAACTGTTGGAGCAGCCGGTCGTGGACATCACCGAGGCCGCTGCCTCCATGGCCACGTTCGTGGGGCGCAGCTATTCGGTGGTGACCACCCTGGACCGCACGGTTCCCCTCATCGAGGATCGGCTGCAGCTGGCGGGGCTCTTGGACCGCTGCGCGTCCGTGCGGGCGTCCAATACATCGGTGCTGGAATTGGAGGCGGATGAGAATGCTGCGATCCAGTCGATCGTGGCCGAGGCACAACTGGCCATCGACGAGGACCGCGCGGAAGTGATCGTGCTCGGCTGCGGCGGCATGGCAGCACTTGAAGCCGCGGTGCGTGAACAGTGTGGTGTTCCCGTGGTGGACGGAGTGGCCGCCGCGGTGACCATTGCGCAGTCGCTCGTGCGCCTGGGACTCACCACATCCAAGTCCCGCACCTACGCCCCGCCGCTACCCAAGGACCTCAAGGGCTTCCCGTTGAGCTGAGCAGTCGGTGCGGCCTGCCCGCGATGCTTGGAGCGGGACAAGATCTGAGACACTCTTACGCCACCAACTAGAACTCGGGCACCTATAAGCCACATTTCCTCCGTGGAAGTGGCTTATAGGTGCCCGAGTTCTTGGCCGTGGCCTAAGGATGACTCAGATCTGGCCGACGGCGAGCAGCGCCACGACGCAGAGTAGCTGCGTCCCGCAGCATGAGCGCTACACATGAAATAGGGTTCCTTATCCCCGATTCCACAGCGGAAATCGGGGATAAGGAACCTTAAATCGTCATGGGGCCGAAATCAGCGCCCCGCATGCCCTCCCAGGGACAGGGGAGCGTGCCGGTTGACGTCCTTGTACAGCAGGTAGCGGAAGGGTTTGGGACCCCCGGCGTAGCAGGCCTGCGGGCAGAAGGCGCGCAGCCACATGAAGTCGCCCTCCTGCACCTCGACCCAGTCCTCGTTGAGGCGGTACACGGCCTGACCCTCGAGCACGTAGAGCCCGTGTTCCATCACGTGGGTCTCCGCGAACGGGATGATCCCGCCCGGCTGGAAGGTCACGATGGTCACGTGCATGTCGTGGCGCACGTCCGCCGGGTCCACGAACCGCGAGGTGGCCCAGCGGCCCTCGGTGCCGGGCATGGGCGTGGGTTCCACGTCCTGCTCGTTGGTCACGAAGGATTCCGGCTTCTCGATGCCCGCGACCTTCTGGTAGCGCTTGCGCACCCACATGAAGCGGGCTTCCTCGGAGCCGCGGTTGTGCACGGTCCACGTCTCGCCCGGGGCGATGAACGCGTAGCCGCCGGGGTTGAGGGTGTGGACGTCGTCGTCGCCGGGCTCGTCGCCCAGGGTCAGCTCGAGCGAGCCCTCCATGACGAACAGCACTGCCTCAGCATCCGGGTCGTCCTCGGGCTTGTCCGAGCCGCCGCCGGGGGAGACCTCCATGAGGTACTGGGAGAACGTCTCCGCGAAACCGGTCAGCGGTCGCGCGAGCACCCACAGCCGGGTGCCTTCCCAGAACGGTAGGAACGAGGTCACGATGTCCCGCTGCGTACCCCGCGGAATCACCGCGTAGGCCTCCTTGAACATGGCCCGGTCGGTCAGCAGATCGGTCTGCGGCGGGTGGCCACCGTGGGTGGCCCAGTACGTGCGTTCGCTCATCGTGTTTCTCCTGTTTCGGAATGTTCAGCGTTCGACGGCGCCGCCACGCCCGTCTTCGCGACCGAGCTCACCGTTTCCGGGGACAAGCCGGCGGTGCGCAGCTCGTCCTCGGTCACCGCACCGCACAGCGTGCCGCGCAGAATGTAGCGGGCCAGGGCGCGAGCGGTGGCGGGTTCATCGGCCACGTCGGCGGCTTCGATGCCGGGCACCGACCGACGGGAGTAGACCTCCAGGCGGTGGGCGGCGGCGTCGAACCCGTCGCGGTAGAACGCGTAATTGGTGAGGAAGCGCGTGGGCAGCTGGTGGGCGTGCAGGTCCCAGCCCTGGTAGTAGCCGCGCTCCAACGACCGGCGGACCAGTCGTGCGTGCAGTGCCCAGGAATCGCGGCGCTGTTCGGCGTCACCCACGGGCAACTGGTTGGTGGAGCCGTCGGACAGGTGCACACCCGTGCCGGCCACGGCCACCTGCATGACGTTCTTGGCGAAGTCCGCGGCGGGGTGCTCCATGGACTGGAACTGCGCGGAGATCCCCAGGGACGCCGAGTAATCGTAGGTGCCGTAGTGCAGCGAGGTGGCGCGGCCCTCGGCAGCGCGCAGCATCGCGGGAATCAGGCACGTGCCGTCCAGCCCCAGGATCATGGGGGCCGTTTCCATCTGGATCTCGAAGCGCAGTCGGCCGTTGGGCAGACCCAGCGCATCCTCGAGGGCCTGGCACGCCTCGACCATGACCTGCACCTGCTCCACGGAGGAGACCTTGGGCAGGGTCAGCACGAGTCCGGCGGGCAATCCGTCGGCGCTCACGCCGGCCTCGATCAGGCCGCCCTCGCGCACCAGGGTGCTCACGAACACGTCCAGGGAACGCAGACCGCGAGCACGAGTTGCCTCTTCGAAGCACTTGAAGCGGATGCCCGCGAAGGCCGGTGCCGGTGCGGATCCGTTGGCCCGGTTGATCGCGAACTGCGCCACGGTGCGGGCGGCCTGGGCTGCTGCGGTGTCTTCTTCGCCGTCCGAGCGGTTGCCGAAGCCGTCTTCGAGATCCAGTCGCAGGTCCTCGATCGGCTCGGTCTGCAGCTTGGCGGCCACACGGTTCACGACGTCGCTCACGCCGTCCCCGGTGAGCCCCGCCAGTTCGGCGAGCACCTGGAGCCCACCCGCTTCATCGGCGGCGGCCTGTGCGGCGCGGCCCCATTCGGCGGGGGTGTCCACGGTGACCAGGTCGGCCGGGATGTAGCACGTGTGCACGGGCTGGCGGACCCCGGAATCACCCGGGAAGAACCGGGCGAGGTCCGCGTCGGTGCCGGCGAGCACGAGGTCGGCCCGCTGGTAGAACGTGGTGGGCAGGCTCGCGCCGACCGGGACGGCCCCCGCCGAGCCGCTCAGAGCGGCGTCGGCGGGAGCAGCGGAGGCGACTCGCGCCCCGAGAATGGACTGTGTCACTTGGCCCCTTCCATGAGGTCATACGCGGGCAGGGTCAGGAAGTCCGGGTAGTTGTCGCTCAGGACCATGTCGGAGATGAGCTTTCCGGCCGGGACGAACCACTTCTCGTAGTTCTCCGCGTCGATTTCCTGCTTGAGGACCTCCAGCTGCTCGTCCAGAGCGGCGGAGACCAGCTCGCGCGTTGCAATGTTTCCGGTGTCGGTGTAGACCACACCGTTCTTGATCTGCTGCCAGATCTGGGAGCGGGAGATTTCCGCAGTGGCAGCGTCCTCCATGAGGTTGTGAATGGCCACGGCGCCGTTGCCGGACAACCAGACCGCAATGTAGCGGATGGCCACGTAAAGATTGGCGTTGAGTTCTTCCTCGGTGCGCTGATCGCCGGCGGAGGGAACGTCCAACAGCTGCTCGGGGGTCACCTCGACCTCCGGGCGCTGGCGGTCCAACTGATTGGGCTTGTCGTTCAGTACGCCGTCGAAGATCTCCTTGCACACGGGCACGAGGTCCGGGTGGGCGACCCAGGAGCCGTCGAAACCGTCGTTGGCTTCGCGGGTCTTGTCGTTGCGGACCTTCTCGAAGGCCGCACGGTTGACTTCTTCGTCCTTGCGGGACGGGATGAAAGCGGCCATGCCACCCATCGCGAAGGCACCGCGCTTGTGGCAGGTCTGCACCAGAAGGTCGGTGTAGGCGCGCATGAGCGGTGCGGTCATGGTGACCGAGGAGCGGTCGGCCAGGATGAACTTGTCACCGGCGTCACGGAAGTACTTGATGATCGAGAACAGGTAGTCCCAGCGGCCGGCATTCAAACCGGAGGCGTGATCGCGCAGTTCGTAGAGGATCTCGTCCATCTGGAACGCGGCGGGGATGGTCTCGATGAGCACCGTGGCCCGAATGGTGCCGTGTTCGATGCCCAGGTACTCCTCGGCAAAGGTGAACACGTCGTTCCACAGGCGAGCCTCGAGGTAGGACTCCATCTTGGGCAGGTAGTAGTAGGGGCCCTGGCCATTCTCGATGAGCTGCTTGGCGGTGTGGAAGAAGTGCAGGCCGAAGTCCGTGAGGGAGCCGGAGCCTTCCTTGCCGTTCACGGTGATGTTGTGCTCGGGAAGGTGCCAGCCGCGCGGGCGGGTCACAACCACGGCGAGCGGCGCGTCCTCGCGCAGCTTGTACTCCTTGCCCTCGGGCGATGTGAAGGCCAGGGTGCCGCGGGCGGCGTCGCGCAGGTTGGCGATCGCGTCGATCTGGTTGGCCCAGCTGGGGCTCGCTGCGTCCTCGAGGTCGGCCAGCCACACCTTGGCGCCGGAGTTGAGCGCGTTGATGGCCATCTTGGCCGGGGAGGCGGGGCCGGTCATTTCCACGCGGCGGTCCTGCAGTGCATTGGGAGCCGGGGCAACCTGCCAGTCACCCTCGCGGACCTCGCGGGTCTCCTCGGGGAAGTCCAGCGTGCCGGTAGAGGCTGCTTGCTCACGAGCGGTCTCGCGCTTGCCCAGCAGCTCTTCGCGGCGGTCGTTGAACTTCTCGTGCAGCGCCTCGACGAACGCGAGTGCCTCGTCGCTGAGGATCTCGCCGGCCGCGGCCACGTTCTGCGGGCTGTTGTGGGTAATGGTCATGATTGCCTCCTGGAAAGTACGTGTAGTGCTGGTAGTGCTTGGTCTCGCCGGTATCGCTGCGTTGCGCTCGAAGCGGCGGGTGGGCGGCGTCGTCGTCATGAATGAACGACGACGCCGCTCCTGAGGTTTTTCGCGTGACTAGCCTTCGATGCCCAGCGCGGTGTTCTTGACCGCTTCCGCCACGGCCGGGGCCACGTTGGGGTCGAACACGCTGGGGACGATGAAGCTCGCGTTGCGCTCGTCCGGTTCCACGCAGTCCGCAATGGCCTTGGCCGCGGCCACGAGCATGTCGGACGTGATGTCCGAGGCTGCGGCGTCCAGCAGGCCGCGGAACAGGCCCGGGAAGGCGAGCACGTTGTTGATCTGGTTCGGGAAGTCGCTTCGGCCGGTCGCGACCACGGCGGCGTGCTCGGCGGCTTCGGCCGGGTGCACCTCGGGGTCGGGGTTGGCCATGGCGAACACGATGGCGCCGTCGGCCATGGTGGCGATGTCATTGCCATCCAGAACGTTGGGAGCGGACACGCCGATGAAGACGTCAGCACCGGCCACGGCTTCCTTGAGCGAGCCGGAGAAGCTGTCCTTGTTGGTGTTCTCGGCCAGCCACGTGCGGTGGGGATCGGTGTAGGTCTCACCGGAGTGGATGGCGCCGTTGCGGGAGCACGCGATCACGTTGGCCACGCCGTTGGCGAGCAGCAACTGGATGATGGCGTTACCGGCAGCGCCCACACCGGAGACGACAACCTTGACGTCCTCGATGTTCTTGTCCACCACGCGCAGTGCGTTGTAGAGGGCGGCCAGGGTCACGATGGCGGTGCCGTGCTGGTCATCGTGGAAGACGGGAATATCGAGCTCTTCACGCAGGCGGGCTTCGATCTCGAAGCAGCGCGGGGCTGCGATGTCCTCAAGGTTCACGCCGCCGTAGACCGGAGCCATGGCCTTGACGATGCTGATGATCTCCTCGGTGTCCTTGGTGTCCAAGCACACGGGCCAGGCGTCAACGTCAGCGAAGGCCTTGAAGAGCGCGGCCTTGCCCTCCATGACGGGCAAGGCGGCGGCGGGGCCGATATCACCCAGGCCGAGCACGGCGGTGCCATCGGTCACCACGGCCACGGTGTTGCGCTTGATGGTCAGACGACGAGCGTCCTCCGGGTTCTCGGCAATGGCCGTGCACACGCGGGCCACGCCGGGGGTGTAAGCGCGGGAGAGGTCGTCACGGTTACGCAGGGAGACGCGCGGGGTGACCTCGATCTTGCCGCCCAGGTGGATCAGGAAGGTGCGGTCGGAGATCTTGTGAACGGTCACGCCGTCCAGTGCGTTGAGCGCGTCCCGGACCTCGTCGCGGTGTTCTGCGTTGGAAACGTTGCAGCTGATGTCGATGACCACGCTGGTGGGGTGCGATTCGACAATGTCCAATGCGGTCACCTGGGCGCCGGCCGCAGAGGCCGCGGTGGTGATTTCACTGGTCGAGTTGAACGTGGCGGGCGCTTCAACTCGCAGGACCATGGAGTAACCGGGGCTGGGAGTAGACATCTGTATGAAGTTCCTTTCAGGCTGAGCGGAACCCTCGCTCCACTTCGTTATCCGCATTGTGGAAAAAAGTTTCCACTTCTTGAATCGTAGATGTAGTCTAGGGCGAAAGACAAGACCCGTGTGAGACTTATTTCACATGGTGACATTGGAGAGGCCGCCCCAGACAGGGGCTGCCGTCCATCACGGAAAGCGAGTTGGCACCATGGCAGAAGGTAAAACTGGGGGAGGAGTCCAGTCGGTTGAGCGAGTGTTCGACCTGCTGAACATCATCACTGCCTCCGGGGGAGAGTCCTCCCTGAGCGAGCTGGCCAACAAGGCCGAACTCCCGCTACCCACCATTCACCGTTTGCTGCGCACCCTGGTGCCCCTGGGGTACGTGCGCCAGCTCCCCAATCGCAGTTACGCGCTGGGCCCCGGTCTGATCCGGTTGGGCTATACGGCCAGCCTGCAGCTGGGAACCTACGCGCAACCCGTGCTGCAACAACTCGTGCAGGAACTGGGCGAATCCGCCAACATGGCAGTGCTCGACGGCCGCATGGTCGTGTACGTCGGTCAGGCACAGTCTCAGCACTCGATGCGTATGTTCACCGAAGTGGGCCGCCGCGCACCCATGCACAACACCGGCGTGGGGAAGGCCATTCTGGCCACGCTCCCGGATCAGCAAGTGGTCTCCATCGTGCATTCAATGGGCATGACCACCCCCACGCCCAAGAGTCTGGGCACCGTGGACGATCTGCTGGCCGATCTCGAGAAGATCCGCGAACGCGGTTACGCGATTGACGACGAGGAGCAGGAGATCGGCGTGCGCTGCTTCTCCATGGCCCTGCCCAACGCCCCCACGCCCACCGCGATCTCGGTCTCCGGGCCCACCACGCGCGTGGACTGGGACTTCGGCGATCGCGCCGTCCCGCTGCTGCGCAAGGCTGCTCAGGAACTCTCGAGCCAGTTTGTTCCGGCGGCTTCCTGACGCACCGCCCGTACAGACGACGACGCCGCGGTCCCGATTTCTCGGGGCCGCGGCGTATCTGAGTGGAGAAGCGGCTCAGGCCGTGTGCTGTTGGTGACCCGCGCGTCGGAAACGCGGACCGATCAGGTCCACGGCGGTCTGCAGTGACCTGCGACCCATGGTGCGCAGGCGCCACGGTTCTTTGTGGGTATCCAGTGTGGACAACAGTGCCTGAGAGGCCAGCTCGGGCTGAGGTATCCGAGGCTCGGTGCGGAACTTCGAAGGCCGCGCCATGATGGCCTTGATGGCCGTGAGCAGCTCATCGGGGCCCTCGACGAGCCTGGCCTCTCCGTCTTCAACCATGTGCCGGGTGAACGCTACCTGGTGATCGTCCACGACCTCCCCCAGGTGCGCGAGACGCGGAACCGCCAACGGGATATGACCGGTCAAACGAGCGTCCAGGATGGACCCCGGGCCGCCCTGGACGATGACCACCTGGGCCGAGTGGTACATCTCGAGTAGTTCGGTCCGCGGCATGCGGTGCGTGTTCATGGCTCGTTCGGACGGGCGGGTGAAACCATGCTGGAGCAGGCACGAGACCTCGGGCAGTTGCTCCAAGGCTTGGTCCAACCATTCCACAAGCCTCGGGAACGGATGATGATCCGTGCCCAATGACACCACGATGTCCGGGGCGGCGGTGCCCCTGCGCAGCGGAACGTGTTGGGCGGAGGACTGTTCGGTGTGCTTCATGGCGAGCTCCTCGAGCGTTGGGGGCGAATTACATCAGCGCGCCGATATTCACGGCGTCGGGAAAATGGCGCTTCTGTTCGTCCCATTGGACGGCGAAAACGTCTGACAGCGGGTAACACATGCGGCCGCTCATGGTGGGCATGGTGATGCGGTCGAAACATTCGATGAACACGGTGCGGATCCTGCGGCGGCGGGCCACCAAGAAGAAGGGGACGGCCACGGCGGCACCCGTGGACATCACCACGTCCGGCTTGATCTCCTTGATCACCCTTCGAGCCACTTCCACATTGCGGATGGCATTGGGGATGTTGCGAGTGGTCGGGAAGTGAGCCCAGTGCAGGTCCTCACCGTGGAGGCCGGCACGTACCTCCGGGAGATCGAAGGTCACCCAGCTACGCTCGTGGCCCTCCCACAGACCGCGTAGATTCTGCAGTTGGGCGAGGTGGCCTCCGGCGGATGCGACGAGCAAAATTTTCATAACCGACCTTCTCCCGTGTGGTTCCAGACCACGGGCAGGATGCTCGCGGTGCCACGATCCAGGGAGGCCAGCAGCTGGGCCGTATCGTCCAGGTCGTCGCGGGGATCCACCAGGACGGCTACCGCGTCGAAGGACTGTAGTGTCTGTCGCACGTCGGAGCGGGACTGGGCCATGGGGGTGGCGGCAACGGACCACGTGGTCAACTGATGTTCGAACTCTTCCACCGCGGATTCCGGTGTCTCACCGTTCAAAGAGGTGACGGCCAGCCGACCCTTGGAAGCCAGTCCGAAGCGGTCATCGAGTGCGGAAACGGCGTCCGATACGGCCACGTGTACGGGTTCACCGTTAGCATCGACGGCGGCCATTCCAACGCGGTCCTCCAACCGATCCGCGTATCCGACGCGCGGGGCGATCCGGTCACGAATCAGCGCGGCCACCAGGCCGAGCATGAGACCACCCAGGGCACCGGCCAGGACTGCGGCGCTGAGGCCGGGGCCGGTGGAGGTCGCAGGGGGAAGTGCGGAACTGATGATACGACCCGGCCATGGCGACGCCGAGCGGAGTTCGATAAGGGTTTCTTCCAGTGACTGCCTGGACGGATCGTCGGAAGACATGTCGCCCAGTGAGTCCTGCAGCGAATCTGCGGCATCCTTGGCTCGTGTCTCAGCGGTGTCCTGGCGGTCAGTCAGATAAGCGTCGGCCAGGGCATTGGCGCGGTCTGCGGCGGTTTCCGCGGAGTTCGCCGTGACATTGATGCGCATCACGCTTGATTGCGACGGCGAGCCGATCTCGGTGTTCTCGAGCAATTCGGATACCAAATCCTGGTCATCACCGGCGCCCAGATCTTGTGCGGCGCGTTCGGCCACCACCCGGGACGTGGCCGTGGCGATTTCCGTGGGCATGTCCACGTCATTGGCCGTAGCGCCCCCCAGGTTGGAGGCGGTCACTATGGGCGAGACCGATACTGAAGCGGTCGCCGTGTAGGAGCGGGGGGCCAGAAGGCTGGCGAGCACCACAAGGCCCAGGACAAGCAGAGCTGTAAATAGAACGGTCGGCCAGCGGCGCAGGACACGCGTCACGAGTTGGCTGATTTCCAGCGGTGCAGTTTCGTGTGAACCGGTGCGTTTCCGGCGCCTCGTGAATTGAGACTTGGTACTCGACCCCATATGTTTCTCCCCCGTGAAAGCAGTACAGCCACCCGCACGATCCCCCGACCGTGTCAAGTCCTGTTGGCATCAAGCGCCCGCGAAATACCTAGTGACTTGAAAGTGAGCTGTGTATTAACAGACTAGTAAATTTCTGTGAATTTGATCAAGACGACACGTGTCCTCCCTTATGCGGATTTCGTGGCGGGGGAGCGGCGCGCTAGGCGCAGAAGCACCCAGCCGACCACCGGCGCCAGCAATGTCACGTGGATGAGCAGGGCGGTCAGAGTTCCAGCTCCGAACCAGACCGTGACGATGCCCAACAGGAGGGTCCACCCGCCGGTAAGGGCACCGGTGCGCAGGATGAGGCCCACATCGGGGCGGATCCCCAACTTCGTGGTGATTTGCCACAGCGCCAGGCCCGCGTCCGTGAGGAGTGCTGCCGACCAAGCCACCGCGGCTCCGGTGATGCCCCAGACCGGGATCAGCAAGAGGTTAAGTGTCACGGCCACGATGAGTGCCGAGAACTTGTTGCCCAGTTGCCACAGGCTGCGCCCGGCCATCAAGAGAACGGATTGAACCCCGCCGGCTGAAACCACGAACAGCATGCTCAACGACACGATGGCCATGGCGGTGTGTCCGGAATCGAAACCCTCGCCGAACAGGTTCAGTACCGTCCCACCGTGCAGCGCCAGGGTGAGATACAGGGGCCAAGCTGCCGCAACCAAAACCGCCGTGGCCACCGTGTAAATCCGGTTGGTTGCCGCGAAATCCTTGACGGCCATGGCCGCGCTGATGCCCGGGCCGGTCACCATGCGGGCGGTGTGGTCCAACATGGTGCCTGCGCGCACGCACCGATTCACCACGCCGTACACCCCTGCTGCCACAGGTCCTAGGAAGACCCCCACGAGGAGAACGTCGATCCATTCGAGCAGGGTCTCGATCATGGCAGTGACACCGCGGGCGGACGAGAAACCCCAGAACTGCCGTTTGTCGAAGCCTTCAGCGTCCGGATCCTCGGCGATCTCCTGGTCGGGCCACGCGCGTTTGACCACAATCAGCGCTAATCCCAGAACGATGATTACGGGAACGCACCACGCCAGGGTCAGTGCGGGCAGTGAGGTCCCGACCCAAATGACCACCAGCACACCCGCCCATCGCAGGGAGGGCAGCGCCACGTTCTGCAGGAACGAGAACCACGGAACCTTGTGCAGGCCACGCAGCACGCCAAAGCACAGGTTCAGGATGGTGCCCGCCACCAGAGCAGTACCGAGAATCAATATGGCGGACCCCGTGTCCTGATCCAGCAGGCCCACCAGTGCAACCACTCCCGCGGTGAGAGCAACGAGCAACGAGACGATCAGCGGCGGCGGCACGGCAGCTCGGACCGCCGTGCGCAGCTGGTCCGAGCGGCGTCGTGCGGCGAGCGCTGGCAGGGTGCGTACCAGCCCGACGTCGGCGCCCACGGTGCACGCGGTGGTCGCGATGGCGAGGATTGCTGTGAGCTGGAAGAGTCTGCCGGCGTCCGCGGCTCCGGAGCCGTGCGTCATGCTCAGCGTGATGCCGAACGCCATGACCGCGCCGGCCATGACGAACCCGAAAGTCACTGCGGCGCTGCGTGCGCCTCCCGCCCGGCTCATGAACGGGCCTTGGCGATCCGCTCACGCATGAGCAGTCCTAGGACCGCGACCAGGATGCAGGTCTGCATGATGTCAAAGCTGTAGACCACGAAAATGGCGCTCGCCGCCAGCGGGACCGAGTGCAACAAGATGCTCGCCGGTGATTTCACGCCGCGGGTCCACCACGTGGAGCCCCACAAGAAGCCGATGAAAAGTAACAATCCCACCAGTCCGTAGCTGAACAGGAAGAACCAGAGGTACCCCTGGGTGCCCATGTATACGCCAACGCTTTCCTCCAAGCGGGGCGCGCCGTGGCCCAGAAGCGGGCTCTCCAAGGAGGCCTCCCACGTCTGCTGATAGAGGTTGAGCCGACCGCCAGTGCTGTCGCTGTATTCCTGGCGGCCCAGGATCTGTTCCGCAACACCGCCCAGGATCAACCACATGACCGCGGCGGTCAGGGCGAGCAGGCCGGCCAGACCCACCTTCCAGTACCCGGAGAGAGTGAGACGGAAGACCGCATACCCCAAGGCGAGACCGAGGCCCAGGAACATGCCACGGTTGCTGGTGCCCACGGCTGGAACCAGGGACAGCACCAATCCGGCGCAGATGAGCAGCTTGACCCACCACGTGCGCACGGTCAGTAGCGTGGCCAGTGCCACCGGGGTCAGCATGACGTAAGCGACCCCCCAACTGTTGGCGTAGGGGAACGGGGCCGACGGGCGGATGTAGGGTTCCGGGGCTCCCCACGGCAATTGCACTTCCGCCATGGGCGGGAACACCAGGTCCTTGACCAGTTCGTTGGAAGTCAGTGATCCCGGGAGGATCATGCCCACCGGGGTGGTCAGCCGGACCTCGGGAATGAAGAGAGCCAGTGTGCCCATGAGTACCACCGTGGCCCACACGGTCATCAATCCGGCCAGAATTGCATGGTGTCCCAGCCGGTCGCGCGCATTGACCACGTAGAGCAGGATGATCAACGCGGCCAGAAGGTTACCCCAGCGCAGCGCGAAGCCCACTAGAGCTCCCGCGTCGGGTAGTTGAGTGGCACATGCGAGCGCCCACACGACCAAGGCCGCTAAGAACCATGCCGGTAGCGGGACCGTCATGCGGCCGCGCAACACCATGAGCGCGGCCATGATGACGGCCAGGGCGAACGGCACGAATTGCAGGGCGCCCATGGCCCAAATGACCGGGAATCCGTGGAACAAGATCAGGATCGGCCACGCTGGCAGCGACCGTTGGGAGGTCGGTGCCGAATCTGCGGGCAATGCTGGTCGGTCGTGCAGTTGGGTCATTACAGCCCTCGGCCGGTGCTTTGAACCACGTTCAGCAGCGCATCGGCGGGCACGGGGGTCATGGCCACGACAAGCGCGGCCCAACCGCGCAGCTGCAGGGGGTTCCTGCGGAGCGTGGCACGGGCCCAGTCCACGGCCGTACGACGCCGCCCGCGCGCCGCATGCGCAAAGGCCACCTGCCCGGTGATCCGGGCCAGGCCGGGCGGGCAGCTTTCGAACTCCGGGAACTTCTGCAGGATGTAGGTCAGGCCCTCGGCCAGGGAATCCCATTTCCCCGCGAAGTAGGACGGACGGTCCCAGCGCACCGTCAACACGGTTTCCGGAACCGAGATCACCGGACCGTTGCGCGTGGCGCGCAGTAGCAGGTCGTAGTCCTCGCCGTAGCCGTGGGGCAGGTCTTCGTCCACGGGGCCGATCGTCCCGCTGGGGCGCAGATCCGCGGTGCGATAGAGCACCGCGGACGGGTGGATCTCGGTGATCCGTGAACGTAGGAAATCATTGAAGGAAGCCTCTGCGGGCGGGTCACGACGGACGGTCCCCGAGTCCGTGACGATCGCGATTCCACCGGCAACGGCAACCGCATCCGGGCGCCGTTCGAGGGCGGCTACTTGGAGGCGAAGCTTGGCAGGTTCCCAGGCGTCGTCGTCATCGCAGAAGGCCACGAACTGACCGCGCGCGTGGCGCACGCCGCTGTTGCGACCGCCGGCCAGGCCCCGGGGACCGTCATTGACGATGGTTCGCAGACTTACGTTCTCAGGCAGGTCAACGTCCGTGAGCTCATCGATCGCTACATGGTCGAAGACCACCAGGATCTCGAGGTCAGCGCGGATGTCCTGCGCCGCGATTGCGCGCACGGCGTCGCGCAGCATTTCCGGGCGGCCACCGATGGTGCAAATGATCCCGGTGATTGTTGGCGGGGTGCTCATGCTGTGGTCTCCTGGTTCTTGAGTGCGTGCAGGGCGCGGCGCTTACGGCGCATGGACACGGCCCCAATACCGATGTGGGCGATCAGTAGCAGGGCGTACGCCGCAACGAACACCAAGGGCGCACCCCACAGGACGAAGATCCAGCACGTGACGCCTGCATCCATGGGCAGATTGACGAACGAGCGCACGGGGCCGGCGTCGGAGGCGACATTCGTGCGCACCCCGCGAACTCGCAACAACAACTGCTCCGCGAGAATCTGGCTCATGAAGTGACCCACGGCCACCAGCGTGAAAACCACCGGAAGCGCGAGCATCCAGGTGCTCACATCGTCACGCAACGGTTCGTGCCGGTACCAGGAGACCAGGGCGCAGAGGTGGATGGCCGGGGTGCGAATCGCATCGACCACGTGATCGAGCCACTCACCCGCGGGGGAGCCCGTGCCGGTCAAGCGGGCCACCTGACCGTCCGCGGAATCCAGCACGTACCCGATGGCGAACAACACGGCCACCGCCAGCCCGGTCCACCACGAGATGGGCCCCAGGGCCAATAGCAACAGCCCGACCGCGGAGAACGTTGCGCTCAGCGCCGTAGTGCCGTCCGCACTGACCCCCCTGGAGGCCAAGAACGCAGCTGCGTAACGGGCCAGAGAGCGGTTGACCCAGCGTGTGTAAGCGGGCACTCCCGCTCCGGGTTTCTGCGCGCGCCGCAATTGCTCATAGGCATCGGTAAAGGTCAGCCGGTGGGCCACTGTCACTGATTCTCCTCCTCGGCTGCCTCGGCCATGCGAGCCTCGGCTGCATCTTCGGGAACGGCCTGAAGCGTCACGTCTGCGCTCGCATCAGGGGTGCTTCGATAGTTCACGTGCATCTGTACGGCCACCGTATTCTTACCGGCCTTCAAGGCAGACGCGGGGACGACGACGCTCACCGGGTTCTCCGTGGCGGCGGCAGTCCTCGGCGCTTGGGTCGAGTAGGTGTTCCAGTTGACCGTCCCGGTGGGCAGGCCGGCCCGGGCTACTTCCTGGCCGTTGATCCACACGATCACGCCATCATCTGCGCGGGTGGTCAGCAGCAGCTCGTGGAGCTCGTCCGGATCCGAGACATCGAACTCACGGATCAGCTGCGTGCTGATCGGGCGCGTCGAATCCGCCTTGAGCACCGAACTGACACCCTGGCCCCACCCCACGGGAGCGGTCAGGACAGCCCATTCGGGATCCACGGGCCCCTCGAACCAATTCTCCGCCGGTGCCGAATTCACATGGCGCACCGACCATTTGGAGCCCGCTGCAACCAGGGGCTGGTTGCCGCTGGACTCGGTGGGCGGTTCGGGAGCCTCACCCGGTGTGGCCTGGGCGGTCAGCTCGAAGGACAGATCCGGGGAAGCTCCCCAGTTGGCATGTACCTGGGCGGAGACCACGTTCTTGCCGTCCTGGAGCATCCAACCGGGAACCTCTACGGTCACCGGATTCTCGACGGCGGCCGCGGTGCGAGGTGCTGTCGAAGCGTAGGTGTTGTGATTGATCGGACCGTCAGGCAGCTGGGATCGAGTCACCTCAACACCGTTGACGTACACCACGATGCCGTCATCGGCGCGGGTGGTCAGCGTCAGCTTTTCCACGTCCTCGGCCTTGTCAATGTTCACCTCGCGGCGGACCTGGAACGACCGGGGTGTGGTTCCCTCCGGCGCCGTCAGCTGGGTACCGAGATCCGCGGTACCGCGGCCCAGCGGAGCCGCGCCCTCGGACCAGGACGAATCGTCGAAGTCCACGGCACGCCAGTTGCTATCGGGCGCGGTGGCATCGAACCGGTAACGCCACTGTTGCTTGGCGTCGAGCACCGAATACGGTGTGGTGCCCGGGGTTGTCTCAGAGGGTTCCGGCGAGGGTGTCGGAGTGGGTTCCTCAGTGGGGTCCGGTGTGGGTTCAGGCGTGGGCTCTGGTGTAGGTTCCGGAGTCGGCTCAGCGCCCACCTCGGTCAGCGGCGTGCTGGCTGAGAGATTCCCGCTCGAATCTGCCGCACGCACGGCGTATGTCGCGCCCTCGACTGCGGGCACAGTAAACGTCGTCTCCGTGGTGGTGGCCACGGTGCGGTCCCCGCTCATGACATGGTAGACGGTTCCGGATTCGCCGGTGCCCTTCCAGCTCAACTTGTGCGACGCGGTTCCGTTCACGGTTTCCGGTGTCACCCGGAACTCGGTGGGTGTGCCCGGAGCGCTCGCATCACGGGGTGCGAAGCGAACGAACCCGCCGGCCCATTGGGACCACCCGGCCTGGGTGTCCGCGCGGGCGATGTCGCCACCGGCCCACAGCACACCGCGGCTGTCGACCATGGATCCCCAAATGCCCCAGCCACCGTGGCCCTTGAGGCGCGGGTTGAACTCGGGTAGGTAGGAACCGCTCGCGGAGTCCCAAGCACCGATCAAGTCGATGCGGTCGGCCACACTGAAGGCACCGCGTGGCACCGAATACTGGTTGGCCCCCGAGTAATTGAAGTGACCGCAGTGGCACGAACCGAACACGGTGTTCTCGTTGCTCGAGATGGACTGGAAGTCGCCACCGACCATGGTGATGTTTTCCCGGGTGCGGGTCAGGGAGTCCCGGTTGTAGCCGAACATAGAATGCTCAGCGCCGCCGGCCCACACGGTGTCACCGTGCTCCTTCACTGCGAATTGGAAACCGTCCACACGACCGGCACGAGGAGGCATGGAGGGAGTCCAGGACCACGGGGTCAACGTGGCGGGGCCTTGGGCGGACATGGCCGCCAGGCGGAAGGCCGGATTGGGTCCGGACTGGGAAAAATAGCCGGAGGCATAGACCCGGTCACCTCGCTCGGAAGCGTCCACATCGGTTGCAGTTCCGTTGAAGTTCGGGTTCCACGCGCGATCCGGGGTGCCGTTGGTGGCATTGATCTTTGCGGCTCCGCGGGCATATACCTGGTACGGATCGGTGCCACCGGTCAGGTGGGTGAACGAACCTGCAAGGTAGAGGTCATTGTCACGCAACGACAGACCACGGACCTGAGTCACGCCGCCGGACAAGAGGTTCTCGATCTTGAGCTTCCACGAGGGGTCCAGCTCGCCGGTCCGGGCGTCCAGCACAGCCAAACCGGGTGTGGAGACACCGTTCACGGTCGAGAACTGACCCCCGACTGCTACCCGGTCACCAGGGAGCGCCTGCAGGGCTTTCACCTGGCCGTTCAGCTCGGGACGGAAGTCCTTCCGGAGTTCACCGGTGTTGACGTCGAAGGCCGCCAAGTACTTCTGGTCGACGGCTTCGGCACCGTTGGCGTCGCGTTGCATGCGTGCGAAGTTGCCGCCGGCAAAGACCGACCCCGCGGATTCGGCGAAGGCCTGCACCTCGGTGTTCAATTCGCCGTCGCTCCCATCGGCTCGCCCGACCGCGCCCCAGCGTGTGGGCTCAGCACCCGAGTTGGGAAGGTTTCGGCGTTCTTGCACAGTAGTTCCGGCGGCGGGAATCTCCTGGCCCGCGAAGGCCTCCTGTGTGACCTGCGGTCGGATATACATCTGAGCGAACGGGATGGCTCCCGTCCTGGAGTCCCGGGCCCACAAGTAGGAATTGGGGTCGGTAGTGCCCCGCACGCCGTCGTTGAAGGCAAAGCCACGCAAGTAGCCCTGCTGCTCACGATCGGTGAAGCGCAACGCCTTGAGCGGATCGGCTCCAAAGAGCCAGTGGCGTGGAATCTGCGCCCACGACGTCAGCTGGTTGGTTACGCGCTCGCCGTCGAAGTACGCGTTGGAAACGGGAATGCTCGCGCTGAGTGTCCAGGACCAGCGCGGCTGATTGGTGGTGTCCAGCCGGACTTCCTGCCAACTCCGGCCAGCCTGGTCCTTGGCGCGACGGATCCGCAGACCCTCGGACAACTCGTCCGGGCGCTGGCCGTTCAGCAGCTCGTCCACGGTTTCGGATGACAACTGGGCTGGTTTGAATGCCTCGGGCCCGGTGACCGTGTTGCGAACAGCAGCGGGATCGCCCTGACCTTCGTAGTTCTCGGCCCAGCCCTCACGGCCACGGCCCACCATGACCCAGCCACCGCCATCGGTGGTCTGGTCGCAGTAGAACTCCTGAGGGGCATCCATGGCCGGTGTGAGCAACCAATAGATTCCGGATTCCGAATTGCGATCCTGCTGTTTGATTTCGAAACAGGATGCGGCAGCAGTTTGTTGAGTCTTCCCGTCCACGGAGGCCGGTGCAGCGGCCGCGGGGGACATGGGTGTCAGTGAAGTGACCATGAGCGCGGCAGCCATTGCCGAGGGTGTGGCCATCGAAAGAAAGCGACGCAGAATATTCATGATGTCAACCAACGAATGTGTGAAGTGGAGCTGGGATCAGCAGCGGGGATCAGAAGGGAAACCGGTGGCGACAACTTTCCAGCCAGCGTCGGGTTCCTCGATGAGGTCAAAGGTGTTCAGGACGCGCTTTCCCTGCGATTCGGGGCGCACTACACGGCCGTTCGGGCCCATGACCCTGACCGATGCGTCGTTCAAACACGCGGTGACACGCAGGCCGGATTTACCGTCGATCGTGATCGGCGCGCTGGTTGGTGAGCCGACCACTTTGGGCTCACCAACTTGCTTCCAGCCCTCGCGTTCGTATTCATCGGAGAGATTTGCCATCTGCTCAGCTGCTGGACCAACAGCGATCTCAGAGCTGTCCTGCTCAGTGGTGGTCGGTACCGCGAGCCACGAGGAGACGGCCTTCATTTGCGGAGCATTACGGTTGAGTTTGGTTGACTTGGGGAGAGCATTGGCCGGTTTACTGTCGACCACGTAGTCGGCCGCGAAAGAATCAGTGGTCAAATGCGGATTGATCTCTCCCTGTTCCGCTTGCGCGGCTGAAGGCTCGTTGCCTTCTGGATCGTCCTGAGCCACCGCGAGCCCCATGAACCCGAGTCCGCTGATGCCCAACGTGACCACGGAACCCAGAATGATCGCCTTGGTGCGCTTGGTGGATCGCGTCATCGATTGACGTGTTGATTGAGTGCCCACACTTATCCCTCCCCAGTGAGATAACGGACCGCACCGCAAGCCCCCTTGGATGCTCAGTCCTGCAGCGCTGTGTGTTAGCGCCGCATGTCAACGCCTATTCCCTTAAAACTCGCTGACATCTTGCTGGCACGTTACCATGCACACAGGCTGGTGTATGTACTCCATTTGGGGTAAGTGGCTTTGCGGCCCAAGAAAAGTGTCACGAGGCGCCGGGGGATGCCGTAATGACACATGTGTGTGTCTATGGGGGAGAGTGTAATGGGGAGTTCTGTTTCGAAGCATCGGGCTATCAACACCCCGCAGGAGGCCAAGAGACGTCGGCTTCCGTTGCGGGGCTTTGCCCACATCGACGCGATGCGCGCTGGCGCGGTGATGCTGGTCGTGTTTTCACACGCTGGTCTCACCGCGGTCCCGGGTGGCAGTGGAGTGACCATTTTCTTTGTCATCTCCGGATTCATTATTACTCACCTGTTACTGCGAGAACTTGAAAAAACGAATTCTTTTGATATTCGTGGTTTCTATCTTCGTAGAGCGTTGAAAATCTTTCCGCCACTCTTGGTCATCGTCATTCTTCCGTCACTGGTCTACGGGCTGTTCAAATCACTGAACTGGGTGGATGTCGCAGGTCAGCTGCTGTTTTTCTTCAACTGGGTGTATGTGGACTCGGACGTCTCAGTGCTCCCCGGGACCATTGTCGTCTGGAGCCTTTCCATTGAGGAGCAGTTTTATTTAGCGGTCGCCTTTCTTTGGCTTCTCTTGGTGCGGGGGCGTCGTCCGGTAGCGGGGTTGCGCGTTCTGGCCTGGGCCATCATCGTTTATTCGGTACTGGCCCGTGCGGTTCTTTTCTTCTCCGGAGCCACCTCGGACCGTATCTACTTCGGGACCGATACTCGTTCTGAGGCCATTGCCATGGGCATTTTGGTGGCCTTGTGGTTCAGGACAAGACGGTTGCGAGCTCATGAGGCAACGGGTGCCCGAGCAGTAGCTGCCCGCAAGGACGATCTCTTGGGGAAGGATGTCGTCCTATGGGTAGCACTGGTCTTGTATCTGGTGTCCTTGATCATTCGCGACGATCTTTTTCGTGAAACGCTTCGCTACTCGATGCAAGCGGTCGCTGCGGCACTCGTCATCATGTGGGGTCTTGTGGGTGCCGGAGGACCCATGGGCCGCGCCCTCAACCGGTTCATGAAACTTCAGATCGTTCAGCTCTTGGGGCTGGCGAGCTACAGCATCTACTTGGTCCACTTGATCGTGATTCGTGCCCTCGAGCCGGTCACTGCCGGGCTGCCCGAGCCCATCACCATTGTGCTGGGAGTAGTTCTCGGAACCGGAGCCGGAGTCCTGGTTTGGTGGGGTGTCGAAGAACCCGTGGTGAAGTGGCGGCAACGTAAGAAGGCCAAGAGTGCCGCAGCCACGACCGCGTTGAACCCGAAGGGTTAGAACCGCTTCGCCGCAGCCTTCAACGCGCGTGCCAACCGATCGCTGTCCTGCGGAGTGTTGTACAAGGCCGGTGTCACGCGAATGACCTCTCCCTTGGTCACCCCACCGCGGCGCACGGTGAACACACCCCACTCGTTCGTGAGGTAGTCGGTGATGGCCACGCTCTGCTCGCGAGTCGTGTTGCCGTCGATCCGGAACGAGGTCAGCGCACCATACATGCGGCGGTCCTCCGGGGTCAGGATGGTCAGATTGGGCACGTCCAACACCTGTTGAACCCAGCGGTCGCGCAGGTACTGCAGCCGCGCGAACTTGTTGGCGGCACCTACTGCGTGGTGGAAGTCCAAGGCCGCGGGGATAGACAGGTAATTGGCCGAATTGGCGGTGCCGGTGTGAATCCTGGACCGCACGTCGTCGGCGTCGAAATCCTCGTCGGCGAAGTGCCTGTCGATGTCTCCCAGGCGATCCTTCTGGATGTACAAGAATCCACAGCCTAGCGGTGCGCCGATCCATTTGTGCAGGTTGAATCCCACGAACGGGCTGTTGAGGTCCTTGACCTCGAAATCCACGTGACCCCACGAGTGGGCCGCATCGACGATGGTGTCTACTCCACGCTCGGCGGCCATGCGGGAGATCTCCGCGATCGGGGCCTTAAGGCCGGTGCGTTGCGAGATGTGGGTCAGCAGGAGCAGTTTGATGCGTGGGTTGTCCGAGAGCAGTTTGGTGTAGTGATCGATCACGTTCTGGTACCTGGCCGGTTCCGGAATCGCGGTAGTGATCACGTCAACGCCGCGGCGATCTTTGAGCCAGTTCATGGCGTACTGCATGGAGTCGTAATCGAGATCCGCGTAGGCCACGGCATCCCCGGGCTTGAGCTTGTTGTACCCGCCGATCATGACCTGCAGCGCCTCGGTTGCTCCGCGGGTGATCGCGATTTCGTCCACGGAGCATCCCACGGCCTTGGCCAGTCGGGCGCGCACCTCGGTGATGTGCTTTTCGTAGTCGTTGCGCAGGAACCACGAATTCTGTTCCTGAATGATCCGGTTCTTCTCCGCGTAGGTGTCCCGCACGTTCTGCGGATTCGCGCCGAAGTACCCGTTCTCAAAATTGATCACTGGCATGTCCATGCGGAAGTGCCGGGCCACGCCGCGCCAATAGCGCTCGTCACGGGCCAATCGATCCGCGGGAGTCCGGGGTGCGTTGGGTAGCTTGGGACCACCGCGTCCGTGCCCGCGGCCCTCGTGGGCGTGTGCGGGGGAGGCCACGAGACCGCCGACCGCCAGAGTGCCCAGCCCCGCAGTTCCCTTGACCAGATTTCTACGATTGAGTTCCATGACCCGCTGCCTTCCCCGGTGTGCTTGTTGACCAGCACACTCTTGCGGGCCGACATCACGCCCAGTCGGACGGCAACTTGCGGGTAAGGGAGCCTCGAGTGAAATTTCAGTGACGACGCCGCTCCGCCACGGTTCGCTCAGCCGTCGCCTCCGCGTCACGCCCAGCACGCTAGCCGCGAAGGTCTGCTCTCGTTGCCTGTTCTCTCGCTCGCGGGGCCGAGTTCACTCAGTATGCGTTCCCTCATGCTCCAACAGGTCCAGTAGATATTGGCCATACCCGCTCTTGACCAGCCCTGCTGCGCGTTCGCGGAGGTCGTCGTTCGAGAGCAGCCCCATTCGCCGCGCGACCTCTTCGGGGCAGCCGATCGACATCCCCTGACGGGCCTGGACGGTGCGGATGAAGTTCGTGGCGTCCGCCAGGGAGTCGAACGTCCCGGTGTCCAGCCATGCGGTGCCGCGGTCCAGGACCTGAACCTGCAACTTCCCCTGTTCCAGGTACATGCGGTTGAGGTCGGTGATTTCCAGTTCTCCGCGAGCGGAGGGCTTCAGCGATCGGGCGTACTCGACCACGTTGTTGTCGTAAAAGTACAGCCCCGGGATGGCGTAGGGGCTACGCGGCTGGGACGGTTTCTCCTCGAGCGAGATGGCCCGGCCGGCGGCGTCGAACTCCACCACGCCGTATGCGGTGGGGTCGGCCACGCGATAACCGAACACTGCTGCGCCGTCGATCTCATTGAAACGGCGTAGCTGCGTGCCCAGGCCTGGGCCATAGAAAATGTTGTCGCCCAGCACCAGGCACACCGGGTCATTGCCGATGTGGTCGGCACCCAGCGTGAAGGCCTGCGCAAGCCCGTCGGGGGAGGCCTGCACGGTGTAGGTGACCGACACCCCGAACCGCGAGCCGTCGCCCAGGAGACGCTGGAACTGCTCCAAATCCTGCGGTGTGGTGATGATCAGGATCTCGCGCGCTCCGGCCAACAGGAGGGTGGAGAGGGGGTAGTAGATCATGGGCTTGTCGTACATGGGGACCAGTTGCTTGCTGATGCCCATGGTGATCGGATGCAGCCGGCTGCCCGTGCCGCCCGCCAGAATAATCCCCTTCATACCGCCCATTCTCGCAGCAGTCCGTGCAGACGAATGGATTCGGACACAGCTGTGGCCCCCGTCCGACGAGGGGCGGGGGCCACAGCTGAACCGGGTGGGATCAGGCGTCTCCGCCGGCGTTACCGGAGGTTCCGGCCTTGGGGTTGAGCAGGTCGTACTTTTCAATGGCCTGCTTGGGAGCTTCCGCATCCACCTCACCGGAATCCGCGAGCATCTCCAACGTGCGCACCACCATGGAGTGGGCATCGATGTTGAAGAAGCGGCGTGCACCGGCACGGGTGTCCGAGAAACCGAACCCGTCCGCGCCCAGGGACGCCCACTGGTTGGGCACGTACTGGCGGATCTGGTCCTGCAGATCGGAGGCAAAGTCCGACGTCGCTACGACCGGTCCCTGGGTTGCGCCCAGTTTCTCGGTCACGTAGGGCACGCGACGAGCTTCGCCCGGGTTGAGGAACGCGTCCCGCTCCGCGGCCAAGGCATCGCGGCGCAGGTTGGTCCACGAGGTCACCGACCAGACATCGGCGGAGACACCCCACTCATCGGCGAGGATCTGCTGTGCCTCGAGTGCCCAAGCGACGCCCACACCGGAGGAGAGCAGCTGGGCCTTGGTGCCCTCGTTCTCGGCCGGCTTGAGCAGGTAGATGCCCTTGATGATGCCCTCGACGTCCACGTTCTCCGGTTCCGCTGGTTGGCGGATCGGCTCGTTGTAGACGGTCAGGTAGTACATGACGTTGTGGTCTTCGTCCTTGGACCCGTACATGTGCTCGATGCCGCGCTTGATGATGTGCGCGATTTCGTAGCCGTAGGCCGGGTCGTAATGGATCACGGCCGGGTTGGTTGCGGCCAGCAGCGGGGAGTGGCCGTCGGCGTGCTGCAGACCCTCGCCGGTGAGCGTGGTGCGGCCTGCAGTGGCGCCGATGATGAACCCGCGTGCCAGCTGGTCCGCGGCGGCCCAGAAGGAGTCGCCGGTGCGCTGGAAACCGAACATCGAGTAGAACACGTAGAACGGGATCATGGCCTCGCCGTGGGTGGCGTAGGAGGTGCCTGCCGCGGTGAACGCTGCGGTGGCACCGGCCTCGTTGATGCCGGGGTGCAACAGCACGCCCTGCGGCGATTCCTTATAGGCCAGCATGAGCTCGCGGTCCACCGACAGATAGTTCTGCCCGTTGGGGTTATAGATCTTGGAGGTCGGGAAGAACGAGTCCATACCGAACGTGCGCGATTCGTCCGGGACGATTGGCACGATGCGGTGGCCGAACTCCTTTTCGCGCATGAGGTCCTTCAAGATACGCACGAACGCCATGGTGGTGGCGGCCAGCTGCTTGCCGGAACCCTTCTTGCCCGAGGCATAGGCCTTGTCGGAGGGCAGCACGATGTCCTTCTGCTCGTGCGGGCGATCCGGCACAAAGCCACCCAGTTTCTTTCGGCGCTCCAGGAGGTATTTGATCTCCGGGGAGTCCTCGCCGGGGTGGTAGTACGGCGCGTTGTAGAGGTCCTTTTCAAGTTCCTCGTCGCTGATGGGGATCCGCAGGTGATCGCGGAAGACCTTGAGGTCATCCAGGGTCAGCTTCTTCATCTGGTGGGTCGCGTTGCGGCCTTCGAAGTGTGTGCCCAGACCGTAGCCCTTCACAGCCTGCGCAAGGATCACCGTGGGCTGACCCTTGTGTTCCGTGGCCGCTTTATAGGCCGCGTAGACCTTGTGGTAATCATGAGCGCCGCGCTTGAGCTTCCAGATCTCGTCGTCGGACATCTCCGCCACGAGTTCCTTGGTCTCAGGCGACTTGCCGAAGAAGTGGTCGCGGACAAAGCCACCGTTCTCGGCCTTGTACGTCTGGTAGTCACCGTCCAGCGTCTCGTTCATGATGCGGACCAGATCGCCGGTCTTGTCCTTCTCGAGCAAGTCATCCCACTCGCGACCCCACACGACCTTGATGACATTCCAACCCGCGCCGCGGAAGAACGCCTCGAGTTCCTGAATGATCTTGCCGTTACCGCGAACGGGTCCGTCCAGGCGCTGCAGGTTGCAGTTGATCACGAACGTGAGGTTGTCCAACTTGTCGTTGGCGGCCAGCTGCAGAAGCCCGCGGCTTTCCGGCTCGTCCATCTCACCGTCGCCGAGGAAGGCCCACACGTGCTGCTCGGAGGTGTCCTTGATGGCGCGGTTGTGTATGTAGCGGTTGAACTGTGCCTGGTAAATCGAGTTCATCGGGCCGATGCCCATGGACACCGTGGGGAACTGCCAGAAGTCCGGCATGGAACGCGGGTGCGGATAGGACGAGAGCCCCTGAGGAGCCTTGGTCTTTTCTTGGCGGAACGCGTTGAGATCCGCTTCGGACATTCGACCCTCGAGGAACGCTCGCGCGTAGTTACCGGGGGAGGAGTGACCCTGCCAGAACACCTGATCGCCGCCGCCCGGGTGTTCGGGGCCGCGGAAGAAGTGGTTCAAGCCCACTTCGTAGAGCGTGGCCACGCCGGCGTACGAAGAAATGTGGCCACCCACGCCGATCTCCGGGTGCTGAGCGCGGTGCACCATAACCGCGGCGTTCCACCGCAGGTACGCGCGGTATCGGCGCTCGATCTCCTCGTCGCCGGGGAATTCCGGTTCCTGGTCGACCGGGATGGTGTTCACGTAATCCGAGGTGGTCACCATCGGAACGCCCACGGAATGGGTGCCCGCGTGCTGCAACAGAGCGCGCATGATGTACTCCGCGCGCTCCGTTCCCTGCGCCGCGATCAGCCCGTCGAAGGACTCGATCCACTCCTGGGTTTCCTCGGAGTTGGCGTCTTTGAGGTTGTTGGTCAACCCACTCAGAATGTGGTGGTTACTTGAAGGCTGCACAGTTTCTCCTGCAGTGTCACGGTGGTTCACCGATGTGGCAGTGCGGCTGCCAGGCTCCGGTGGGGGCCTGGCAGCCGCGAGTATTTTTCGGGTGACGACGCCGCTCGGCGCGGTCGATCGCGAAGGTCGCGAGCGGCGTCGTCGGCCTGGCTAGTGGTCGCCGGCTGTGGGCCCTGACCGATTCTCCACGACCGGGGCCTGGACGACCTCGCCCGACGCCGTAATGGCCGGAATTTCCTTGCCCTCGGCATCCACGAGCTTGCCGTTCTTGATGGTGTCGCCCTCGCGCAAGGATCCCTGCAGATGCTCGAGCGATTCCTGGCGAACGTAGCGAGGTGGGGCTGCGGTGAAGACCGAACCTTCGCCCTTGGGCGGGTTACCCAGCTTGATCTCGTTGAACAGAATGTTCAGGAGGACGGCTGCCACGGCGGCGGAAGAAATACCGGAGTGGAAGATGGTCTCGAACCAGGTCGGGAAGCCGCTGTAGATATCCGGAGCTGCGATCGGCAGCATACCGATACCAATGGCGGTGGAGACGATGACCAGGTTGGGAGTGCCCTGGTACTTGACCTTACCCAGGGTACGGATACCGGAAGCGGCCACGGTGCCGAAGAGCACGATGCCCGCGCCACCCAGGACCGGCATGGGGACCGCAGCAACCACGCGACCCAGGATGGGCAGCAGGCCGAGGATCAACATGATCAGGCCGCCGGCCGTGACCACGAATCGGCTCTTCACACCCGTGATGGCGACCAGACCAACGTTCTGCGCGAACGCGGACTGAGTGAAGCCGTTGAACAGGGGAGCCAGGAAGGAAGCGCCCATATCGGCACGCAGACCGTCAGCGATACGGCGGCGGTCCACCTTGGTGTCCACGATCTCACCCACGGCAATGATGTCCGCGGTGGTTTCCGTGAGGATCACCAGCACCACAATGGTCATCGAGATGATGGCGGCGGGCTGGAAGGTGGGCGGTCCGAACGCGAGGGGCTCGGGGAACGCGAAGATCGCGCCGTTCATGACCTGAGAGAAGTCGGCCATGCCGATAGCCAGTGCGAAGACCGTGCCCAGAACAATGCCCAACAGAATGGACAGCCGCGAGATGATCGCGCTGCGCACCTTGGACAGGAGCATGATGATCAGCAGCGTTGCGCCGGCCAGACACACGTTCTTGAAGATCGCGTTCTCATCCCCACCATTCGCGACGGCGGCTCCACCCATGGCCCACTGAGCGGACACGGGGAACAGGGACAGACCGATGGTCGTGATGACCACGCCGGTGACCACCGGCGGGAAGAATCTGATGATGCGCGCGAAGAACGGTGCAATCAGGAAGCCAATGGCCGCTGATGCCATCACCGCGCCGAAGACCGCCTGAATACCGCCGTCACCGTTGACGATCGCGGTCATGGTGGCCACACCGGCGAACGAGGTGCCCTGGACCAAGGGCAACTGGGAGCCGAAGAACTTGATGCCGAAGGACTGGAGCATGGTCGCCAGACCGCCAACGAAGAGACAGCAAGCGACCAGGAGCGCTTGCTCATTGGTGGACAGACCGGCTGCGCCACCCACGATCAACGGCGGAGCGATGATGCCGCCGTACATGGTCAGAACGTGCTGGAATCCGTAGCCTAAGCTCGGACCCGCGCCGAGGTACTCGTCCTCGGGCCGCTTGACCTCGGTCGTAGCGGTTTGTGACATTGGGAAGCCTTCCTAAGAATGAATGAGCTGGTGGGTCCCCGCCTCGGCCTCAAGAGGCGGGGACACATCGGCGGTAGAGCAGATGGCTCAGCAGAAGCCGGTGATGCCCATCCAGGCGTGCTCGTCCTCGGCAGCGCCCTTGCGCTGCACGGTGGCCTCGATCAGGCCGAAGGGACGGTCAGCCGCGTAGTGGGTCTCGTTGTTGTTGCCCAGATCGCAGAAGCTCAAGTCGTAGACGAAGTGGTGTTTGTTCGGGCAGGAGAACTTGATCTCGTCGATCTCTGGGTGAGCCTCGATCACGGCCTTGCCCATGAGGTACAGGGTCTCCTGCAGCGCACGGGAGTAGTGGTCGGTGAACTTGGTGAGGATGATGTTCTTGACGCTGTCGTACACGGCATCGAAGTCGACATCGGTGGTGTTGTAACGCCAGCGGGTTGCCACGTCCGTGGACATGATGCGGTCCGTGGTTTCCTTCAGGGTCGTGTACTGGTCCTTGGGGTAACCCTCGAACCCGGATTCGGTGGACTTCAAGATCGTGAGGTCCTTGAAGCCGGAGATCACGGTCTTCTTGTCGCCATCGGTGACCAGCACCGAGGTGCGGACTTCCTGCTTGTTCTGGACGAAGCAGTGATCGTTGTCGTTGATGCGGTCCCAGCGGTACTCATCGGCTGCCCAACGGCCACCGGAGATCCAGTCGAACTCGCTCGTGAAGTGGTCCGAGAGCTTGAGGATCAGGTTCTCAGGGGACTTGACGTCGTACTTCTGAGCGAACGCGAACACCGTGTTCTTCTGGGTGTCGGTGGGGACACAGTGGGCGTTGTCGCCCTTGGTGTGTACCTCGGTCAGGTCACCGCGCAGTTGGGAGGTGACCACCAGGTCGCGAATGATGTGGCGGTCGTTGTCACGGTTGATGCGAACCACGTGGTTCTGCGCCTTGCCGTACTGGTTCTTTCCGAGAACTACTTCGGTCATTTTCATCTACTCCTGTGTAGAAAATTGATGTGCTGTCTGAGTGGATCGGCAATCGTCGACTGGGTCGGCTCCTGGGTCAACTGCCGCGGTATGTGGAATACGCAAACGGGCTCAGCAGCAAGGGCACGTGGTAGTGGCCCTGCTCCTGTTGCACCGAGAAATCCACCGAGACGAACGGGTAGAACGTCTCAAGCTCGCGCCCGGCGAAGTACTGCTCGGTTGCGAAAATGATCCGGTAATGGCCGGACTCCAGGGTCTCTGGGCCGAGTTCGGTGACTCGGCCGTCCTCGTTGGTGGTTGCGGTGCCAAGTTCTTGGCCTTCACCGGTGAGGAGCGTGACGTCGATTCCTTGGGCTGGGCAGCCGTGCACGGAATCAAGGACGTGTGCGGAAATGAAGCTCATGACAGGATCCCTTCGATGCGGAGGAGGGCAATCTGACGAAGTTGATCGGCAACTTCGGTGCGCTCGTCCTCCGGGGTGTTCTGCAGACGGCGCTGCAGCTCTGACAAAATTTCGGGTAGTGAGCGGCCGGCGGCGCGGATCAGGAAGACCTGGCCGAAGCGCTCTTCGTACTCGGCGTTGCCGCGAGCGAGTTCGGCCTTGATGACCTCCGTGGACTCACCCAGGCCGGCTTGTTCGTTGCGTGAGAGGTCGGCTTCTTTGGATTTCCCAGCGGCGCGCTCACCGATCTTGGGGTGGTGCGACAAAGCCTGGTCGACCTCTGCATCCGTGAAAGGGTTGGCAGCATCGCGTGCGGCGGCCAGCGCATCCTCGGTATTTTCGTAGGGGCGACCGTCCACGATCTCTTCGATCCAGCGCTGGATGTCCAGAGCGGGGCGAACGGTTTCCACCGCCGTCTGTCGATCCGTTTCGTTGAACTCGCTGAGCGTCATTGCTTCCCTTACTTTTTCGCTATGTGAAATCTAAATTCCATATAAAGATAGTGAACTGGATCACAGGGCGGAAGTCAAGGGGCCGAGCCGGAGTTTTCAGAACTGAAACCAAGTGTCATGCCGCTGTAACGCGTGACGTGGTGTGACGCACAGTGGGAGGCGCACTTTGGCGGCTGAAACGGTGCCTACGATGAGGTCATGAAACCGTTTGTACTGCTGGCCACCCGGCCCGAAGACGATGTGGCACTGGAGGAATACGACGCCGTCCGGCGTTTCGGCGGCCTGCAGGAGTCGGAGCTCGAACACGTGCGCCTGGAGAAAGGCCCGGTCCCGCAGCTGGACCTGGACCGGTACAGCGGAATCATCGTGGGCGGTTCGCCCTTCAATTCATCCGACCCCGCGGAGGAGAAATCGGCCACGCAACACCGGGCCGAGAAGTGGATCAGTGCTCTCCTGGATGAGGTGGTGGCCAGGGACTTCCCGTTCCTCGGGGCTTGCTATGGCGTAGGTACGTTGGGAATCCATCAGGGTGCAGTGGTGGACCGGACCCGCAGCGAAGAGGTGGGTCCGATCACCGTCACGGTGACCGAAGAGGGCGCCAAAGATCCACTGCTGTCCCAGTTGCCGGGGGAGTTCACCGCCTACGTAGGGCACAAGGAAGGCACTCGTTCGCTGCCCGCCAGCGCAGTGTTGCTGGCCAGCGGAACCGTGTGCGAGGTGCAGATGTACCGCGTCAAGCAGAACCTCTACGCCACGCAGTTCCACCCGGAACTGGACCCGAACGGCCTGATCAACCGGGTCATCGCCTACAAGGACCTGGGTTACTTCCGGCCGGAAGACACTCAGACCGTGATCGATCGCGTCAAGGACGGGCCTGAGGTGGATCAACCCAAGAAAATTCTGGCGGCCTTCGTGGAGCGTTACGCGGTGCGGGCAACAACGGCCCACCAATCGGCTTCCGTCTAAGGAACTTCGTGCCGCGCGTGGGCCCGTCTGCCTCGCTGCGCCGCGTGAGTTGCAGGATTGCCGGGTTGTTCGGTTGCCCGGTTGGCACACGGTACACACACTCCACAATCACCTCGCAGAACACCGGCGACCGATAGCGTGGAACCATGAGCCAGCACCCCGCTCCCTGGAGCCAACCGCCCGCACCTCACTCGATCCCGGCCACGCGGCCCGGTGAGGGGAGAGGTGATGGTCGGGCAGCGGCGTCGTCGACCATGAACGGCGGTCGCGTACCCCCGCCGGTTCCTGCTCCCGGCCCGTCCCAGGTGCCGCCGGAGCGGCTGCGCACGCTGGCGTATCACCGCCTGGGATTCGCGGATCCCAAACACGAGTGGTGGAAGCCCTTGGTTGAGGGCGCCATCTTTTTCTTCCTGTACATCGTCCTTACGGTGCTGTTCACCATCCCGCTTGTCCTGTTCGTGGACAACCCCATGGACATGGACAATCTGGAGACCATGAACCAGCTGGACCCGCTGGTCTTCTTACTCCTGTTCGGCTCAGTTGCACTCATGGCTCCGGCGGCTTATCTGGCCAGATGGATTATGGGCCCGCGGCCATTGGGCCTACTCCACTCGGTGACGGGGCGGTTGCGCTGGAAATGGATGCTTCAGTGCGGGCTCGCGGCACTGGCCATCTTTGTGGTGATCAACGGCCTGTCCATCCTGTTCGATATCGTGGCCGGCGGTGAAGCGATCGAGTTCACCCTGGCGCCCCAGTGGGGCTGGCTGCTGCTCATGGTGATCCTGCTGGTGCCCATCCAGTGCTTCGCGGAGGAACTCGTCTTCCGCGGCTATCTGATGCAGACGGTGGGTCGTTGGTTGAAGCACCCGGCCTGGGCCATTCTTCTGCCCGTCCCGCTGTTCGTGGCCGGGCATCTCTACGATGTGTGGGGACAGGCCTCCATCGCCGTCATGGCGATCACCATGGGCGTCATTACCTGGCGCACCGGCGGGCTGGAGGCGGCCGTTGCCCTGCACGTGGTCAACAACTGCACGGTGACGCTCATGGCCATGGTCGGATTGGCGGACCTGAACGATACGAGTGGTGGGCCCATCGAGGTGCTGTTCACCCTGGCCATCAACGGGATTTTCCTGTTGGTGGTGTTCCGGATGGCTCGGAAGACTCGAATCGCGACCTCCCGCACCATCATCCTGCCGCCTCCGCCGCGCCTGCCCGCACTCGCGCAACGACAGCGTGTGGTCGGCCAGAACGGCACCGCGCTCGCGGCGTTCGTGGTGGACCCGCGCACCCAGAACTACCTCTCCCTGCCCGAGCAGTACGGCCCGTACACCGTGCGGGACGGCCAGGGGCGTCCGGTGGGTCTGCTGGACGTGCGGAAGACATCGGGCCCGCAGTCACCGAACGGACCATCCGGGAACGGGCCTTGGCAGAACGGCCCGTCGCAGGGTGGCGACCCGCGGGACCGCCAGTTCACGGGGGCGCAGCCATCGAGCCAACACACGAGCTACGGCTCGCCGCAAGGCCAGAACCTGGGACCGCAGGGCGACGGTTCAGCTACCAACCAGGACCGCACTCCTTAGACTGTGCTGCATGGCCCATCACAGCGTTTCTGACTTGGACTCCCACCGCGCCCCGTTCGGCTATGCCCGTGCCCTGGGTGATTACGTCATGGCCTCGCCCAGTTCCTACCACGCGGTCGCGGCCGCCGCAGAGCTGCTGCGCGGCGCGGGATTCACGGAACTGCACGGGTCCGAGGCGTGGAGCGACGTCGTCGGGAGGCACTTCACGATTCGCGACGGCGCTCTGATCGCCTGGGTGGCCCCTCGCGACTATCGCGCGGGCGCCGGGTCTCGCATTTTGGGCGCGCACACGGATTCGCCCGGGTTCAAGCTCAAGCCCAAGCCGACCACGGTCTCCAACGGTTGGTATCAGGCGGGAGTGGAGGTCTACGGCGGGGTACTGCTGAATTCTTGGCTGGACAGGGATCTGCGGCTCGCCGGGCGCATTGTGGTGCGTGGTGAGAACGGCGAACTCACGCAACACTTATGCGCGACTGAGGCCATCGCAAGGATTCCGCAGTTGGCCATCCACCTGGACCGCGGGGCCAACGACGGGCTCAAGCTGGACAAGCAGCAGCACGTGCAGCCCATTTGGGGAACGGGCTCGGCGCAGGACGCTGACGTGCTGGGACTGCTCGCGGACATGGCCGAGGCATCGGTGTCCCCGGAGGACATCGTGGGCTTCGACATCGTGCTCGCGGATACCCAGAAACCTGAATTGATCGGGCAGCGGCGGCAACTGCTCGCGAGCGGTCGACTGGACAACCTGTCCTCCGTCTATGCGGGGCTTCATGCGTTCGTCGAGCACGCGGAGGAGCTCGAATCCGCGTCGCAGGTTTCGATGCTGGCCGCGTTCGACCACGAGGAAGTCGGTTCAGCCACGCGTTCCGGCGCGGCGGGCCCGTTCCTGGAGGACGTGCTCGTGCGTATCAGCGCGGCGCAGGGCGAATCACAGGACGATTACCGGCGTTCTCTGGCTGAATCGGTGTGCCTGTCTGCGGACGCCGGTCACCTGGTCCACCCCAACTACCGCGGTCATCACGATCCCGTGAACACTCCCGAACCGGGATCCGGACCGCTCCTGAAGATCAACGCCAACCAGCGCTACACCACGGACGCCATGGGCGCCGGGCTGTGGGCGGATGCGTGTGATCGCGCCGGCGTGAGCTATCAGGAATTCGTCTCCAACAACAACGTGCCGTGCGGTTCCACTATCGGGCCCATCACGGCCACCCGCTTGGGCATGCGCACCCTGGACGTGGGCGTGGGCTTGTTGTCGATGCATTCGGCCCGCGAACTCGCCCACGTGGACGACCTTCACGCGCTGTCCCGAGTGACCGGAGCGTTCTGGCGGTCATAAACCGTCACGCGCGTTGACAGTCCCCCGGGGCCCGTGATGCTCTGAACCCGTAACGCCATCAAGAGCGGCCGAGAGACGTGGCTCGTCAACGCCGCAGCAACCACCCGGATACCGGGACGGTGCTTCCGCCACGACCGATGGACAGCTTTTCAGCTTCTGCGGTTCGCACGGTCATGCCCGCGCACGCGCTGTGTTCCTCTCGGTCGGGTGCGTGCACCGCGACTGAACGCGAGGGACTACCGAGAACATGAGCACTGACACCGGGATCAAGGAAGAATTAGACACCGCCGCCGACTATGGGTTCCCACAGCGGTCCCTGAGCACCCGCGAATTATTTGACGTGTTCCAACCGGTGTTCGACCGGATTGCGGCCGGTGCTGTGGAACGCGAACAGCAGCGGATTCTGCCGTTCGAACAGTTCAAGTGGCTCAACGAACGGCACTTCGGTGCGCTGACCGTTCCGCGCTCGCGGGGTGGTTACGGAGCTTCGCTGGAGCAGGTGGCGGAGCTGCTGATTGCCCTGGCCGCGGCGGACTCCAATGTGGCGCATGTTTACCGCTCGCACCTGGGATTCATCGCGAGCCTCAGCTCGGAGGAGTCCGACGTCTGGTTCCCGCGGATCGCCGCCGGCGAGACCGTGGGCAATGCCGCGACCGAGCGCTCCGGGGCCGCGCTGGGCACCGCGGCCACTACCCTGACCCAGATCCAGACCGCAGACGGTGACTGGGAGCTCAACGGCACCAAGTACTACTCCACCGGTTCCATCTTCTCCGATTGGATCCAGGTCACCGCGCAGATTCCCGGTCAGGAGGCGCGCTCGCATGCGCTGGTGAAGAGCTCGTGGGATGGCATCGAACTGGTCGACGACTGGGATGGGTTCGGCCAGCAACTCACCGGCACAGGCACCACGCACTTCCGCGGGGTTAAGGTTCCGGCGGCCAACGTGCGCAACCGCGATGGCCGAGCCACCCAGGAGACCGCTGTCTTCCAGCTCGTCCTCCTTGCCGTTGAAGCGGGCATCGCCAAGGCCGCCATCGATGAGGGTGTTCACCTGGTGCGTTCGCGCACCCGCGGATTCAACACCGGCACAGGCTCCGTTGCGCGCGAGGATCCGCAGGTCCTGCAGCGCGTAGGAGAGCTCAGTGCCAAAGCAGCCGCCGCGCGGGCAATCGTTCTGCAAGCGGCCCGGGAGCTCGACGCCGCCGTCGGCGTTCTCGGCGGGGACCCCCTTCTCGACAACCCCCAGGAGTTGACCAACGCGTGCGAACTGCCCGTGGCACATGCCCAGGTGGTCGTTCCGGAACTCGTGCGCGACGTGACGGACGGGATCTTCGACCTGCTCGGCGCCTCCGCCGTGGGCAAGTCCAAGTCCCTGGACCGCTTCTGGCGCAACGCCCGCACCGTGGCCACGCACAACCCGACCATCTACAAAGCACGCATCGTGGGCGACTACCGCGTCAACTGCACCCCGATGTTCGGCCTCAACGCGATTGGTGAGGTCAAGCAGGCCGGTGAGAAACTCCAGTAGACCTGTGGGACACACCAGGTGCGCGGCAGGGCCCTGAGGGCGCTTGAGATGCGCGGCTACGCGGCCGAAGCGGCGTCGTCGGCGGTAAGGGTGCTGCAACGACGAGCACCGGGCGTCGTTAGAACCTCCGTGCGCACGCCATGCGTCATTAGAACCCTTGGCGAGGCTCAGAAAGGCTCTAACGGCACACGAGGTGCCCGGCGGGGTCGGGACGGCGCCTGAGATGCGCAGCAAGCCCCGCGACAGTCCCAACGCCCCCACAACCGAAGCACCCCACAACCAACGCGCCTCACAACCAATGACGCAGCCCCGGCACCTTCGCGCGGAAGGGGCCGGGGCTGCGTCGTAGTGGCCGGGCAGCTTACGGGAGCTGCGGCATGGCGATGTCTGCCATGCGAGCGAGCACGCGCACCACCTGGCAGGAGTAGCCGAACTCGTTGTCGTACCAGACGTAGAGCACGAGCGAGTTGTTGTTGACGATGGTGGCCAGACCGTCCACCACGCCGGCGCGGCGGGAGCCGACCAGGTCGGTGGAGACGACGTCCGGGGAGTCCACGTAGTCGATCTGCTTGCGCATGGCCGAGTTCATGGAAATGTCCTTGAGGAACTCGTTGACCTCGTCAGCGGATTCGGGTGCCTTGTCCAGCTGCAGGTTGAGGATGGCCATGGAGACGTCCGGGGTTGGCACGCGGATGGCGTTGCCGGTGAGCTTGCCCTTCATCTCCGGCAGAGCCTTGGCCACAGCCTTGGCGGCACCAGTTTCGGTGATGACCATGTTCAGCGCTGCGGAACGGCCGCGGCGGTCGCCCTTGTGCCAGTTGTCGATGAGGTTCTGGTCGTTGGTGTACGAGTGAACGGTCTCGACGTGACCCTGCTTGATGCCGTACTGGTCATTGAGGACCTTGACGACCGGGGTGATGGCGTTGGTCGTGCAGGATGCTGCGGAGAGGATCTTGTCCTCGGGCAGGATGTCCTTGTCGTTCACGCCGCACACGATGTTCTTGAGATCGCCCTTGCCGGGAGCGGTCAGCAGGACCTTCGCGACACCCTTGGACTGCAGGTGCTGGGAGAGTCCCTCTTCGTCGCGCCACGCACCGGTGTTGTCGACCACCAGGGCGTTGTCGATGCCGTACTCGGTGTAGTCCACCTCGGCCGGGGAGCCGGCGTAGATGAACTGGATGTCCACGCCATTGGCGGTGATGACGTTCTTCTCTTCGTCCACGGTGATGGTGCCGTCGAAGGAACCGTGCACGGAGTCACGGCGCAGCAGGGATGCGCGCTTGACCAGGTCGTTGCCCGGCTTCTTGCGAACCACCACGGCGCGCAGGTTCAGACCGGTGCCGTCATTACGGTTGATGAGGATGCGAGCCAGCAGACGGCCGATGCGACCGAAACCGTAGAGCACCACGTCCTGGGACTCGGGCTCGTTCTCGCCCTGGTGATCGACTACGGACGCGAGCTGTTCACGCAGGTACGCCTCGAGGTCGTTGCTACCGGATTCCTTGTAGCCCTGTGCCAGCTTGGCCACGTCGATGTTGCAGGTACCCAGCTTGAGCTTGGTCAGCGTCTCGACGATGTCCAGGGTGTCCTTGAGCGGCAGCTCTTCGCCCAGGATGCGGCGGGTGAAGCGGTGCGCCTTGATGATTTCGGTAACGGACTTGTGAACCAGCGACCGGCCGAACACGGTGGTGACCACCTTGTTCTCGCGGTGCAAACGGCCCACCAGGGGGACCAGTGCTTCAGCAAGTGCTTCTCGATCGGACCAGGTGGTGCTCATCAGCATCCTTCTTCCTCGACCCGGACTTCGTCGTGAGGGCCGTGTTGTGCCGCGCTTCGTTGTGCGGTCTAGCGTGATGGCGCCGCACAAGATGAGGCGGCTCGTCGTACGCCAGTGTACGTGGCTCGCGCACCCCTCGCGCACGTGTCTCTTAAGGTGACGACGCCGCTCGGTGGCCTCTTCTTGTCGGTCGCCTTTGCTACCGTGGTGCCATGTTGACGGTGATCGGTGAAGCTCTCGTGGATGTGGTCTCACGCGACGGTGAAGAACCCCGCGCGCACGTGGGCGGAAGCCCCATGAATGTGGCCGTGGGCCTCGCCCGCTTGGATCAAGAAGTGCAGTTCCTGGGCCGTTACGGTCAGGACGAGTACGGCGAGCAAGTGGCCGCTCACCTGCGGGACAACAACGTGAATCTGCCGTTCAATCCGGATTCCAAACCCACCTCCGTCGCCCAGGCCACGCTGGATCAGGCGGGTGCTGCGACCTATGACTTTCAGCTGGACTGGTCCCTGGATGTCTCGGACGAGCAGATCGATCGGCTCCTGAACGAGACCGGTCTGCTGCACGTCGGCTCCATCGGCGCCATGCTCGAGCCCGGGGCCACCATGGTCCGCAAGGCCGTGGAACGCGCCCACGATCATGCTCTGGTCTCGTATGACCCCAACTGCCGGCCGACCATCATCCCGGATTCCTCGGACGCCCGCGCCCGCGCGGAGGCGATTGTGGCATCTGCGGACATCGTAAAGGCCTCGGACGAGGACTTGTTGTGGCTTTACCCGAACCGTTCCATCGAGGACAGCGCCCGTGCCTGGTTGCAGGCCGGAGCTCGCTTGGTGGTTGTGACCCGCGGTGCCCTGGGTCCGTGGGCAGTCAGTCGTGGCACCGGACGAGAAGGCATGGACACCCCCGCCGCCAAGGTGGACGTGGCGGACACCGTGGGTGCCGGTGACTCTTTCATGGCCGCGTTGATCTCCGCACTGACCGACCGCGGTCTCACGGGGGCCGAGGCTCGTCGCGGACTGGATGCACTCAGCAAGGACCAGGTGCTCGAGATCCTGCGCTACGCGGCCACCGCAGCGGGCGTGACCGTGTCCCGCTCCGGAGCGGATCTGCCGACCAAGGCGGACCTGCCCGCTCACTAATGCGTCCAGTCTGCTCATAGGCGAGCGGCAAGCTCGGTGAGATGAGGCCGTGAACCCGGCCGAGCGCCGTCGGCAACGAATTGTCCGTGAGTACGAATCGTTCAACGAAAGGAATACCGATGTTTGACCGTAAACCTTACGCAGACCTGCCCGACCTTCCCACGTTCACTCTGACTTCAACGGATGTTGCGGAGGGCCAGACCATGGCCACCGCCCAGGTCTCCGGAATCATGGGCGCGGGCGGAGAGGATATCTCCCCGCAACTGTCTTGGTCCGGCGCACCCGAGGGCACCAAGTCCTACGTGGTCACCATGTACGACCCGGATGCTCCCACACCGAGCGGTTTCTGGCACTGGTGCCTGTCCAATATCCCGGCCTCGGTCACGGAACTGGCCACCGGTGCCGCATCGAACCCGCCCCAGGGAGCCGTGAAGCACCGCAACGACGCAGGCACGGACGAGTTCCTGGGCGCGGCCCCGCCCGAGGGACACGGAGCGCACCGCTACATCCTGTGCGTGACCGCCGTGGACGTGGAGGAAATGGACGTGGACGAGAACACCAGCCCCGCCGTGGTGAACTTCAACCTGTTCTCGCACGCGATCGGGCGGGCCTTCCTGACCCCCGTGTACGAAGTCAAGTAACCCAGCAGTGGCCCGCGGTGGAATCGAGGAATCCCAACCTGTCCGAATGATCGCCAGCGATCTGGACGGGACGGTTCTGGGACCCGATTTTCGTTTCCGGCCGCGCACCGTTGAAGCCATTACCGCCGCGCGGGACGCCGGGATCCACGTGGTTTTCGTGACCGGGCGTCCCAAGCGGTGGTTGCACCCTCTCCACGAACAACTTGAGGACGTGGGTGTGGTCATCTGCTCCAACGGGGCGGTTGTCTACGACCTGCGGACCGAATGCATCATTGAAACCAGCCTGTTCGATGTGCGCGAAGCCTTCGGGATCATGGGGGAGATCAGCGAGCTCTTCCCCAAGACGCTCTACGCGGCGGAGACCCTGGACCGCGTATTCACCGATCCCGGTTGGTCCCGCAGCGACCGCATGGAAATTTTTCCTGTCGAGGAAGCCCCCATCAGGGACTGTCTGCCCCACGGCGCCGGTGTGGTGAAACTGCTGGCCAAGCTGGACGGGGCAGTGCCCAACGAGTACTTCGAACACGTGCGTGACCTGGTGGACGGGCGGTTGGCTGTCACCCACTCGGTCGCGGCTGCGCCGCTGGTCGAGATTGGTCAGCGCGGGTTGACCAAGGCTCGCACGCTGGAACGCTTCGCGGCAGAGCACGGTATTGCCAGTGAGCAGGTAATGGCCTTCGGCGATATGCCCAATGACCTGGAAATGCTCACGTGGGCCGGCCACGGTTACGCCATGGCGGATGGCCACCCGGGCGTGGTGACCGCGGTGGGCCGTACAGCCCCGCCCTTCGATGAGGACGGCGTGGCTCAGGTGATTGAAAGTTACTTGAACAGCAACTGACGCTTAATGCCCTAATGACAAGTTACTGTTTAGTACATGTCAGTTGCACCCCAGGTCACAGCACTTGCCCATCGTGGATTCTCACTGGACGGCCACGAGAACACGCTCCGAGCGTTCCGCGCGGCCGCGGATCTGAGTTTCGTGTGGGCCGAGACGGACGTGAACACCACCTCCGACGGCGTGGTGCTCGCCTTCCACGACCCCACCCTGGATCGCGTGACGGACACCTCCGGGGATGTCAGTGACGTTCCGTGGTCCTCCCTGGAGGACGTGCGGATCGGCGGCACCGAGCCTCTGGCAACTCTGGCGCAGCTGCTGCGGGAACTGCCCGAGCTGCACTTCAATATCGACGTCAAGGACGAATCATCCGTGGCCGCCCTTCCTCGGGTGATCGCGGACGAGGGCGCGGTGGACCGGGTGCGGGTGACTTCGTTCTCTGAGTCTCGCCGACGCCGCACGCTCGCCTCGATCGCGCAGCTCACCGGGAAACGCCCGCTCACTTCGGCGGGAACCGTCGGCTGCGCGGGGCTGACGATTCTGTCCAAGGTGGCGCGGGTGACGGACAAGATTTCGCCCAGGATCGTGAGCTCTATCTGGTCCGCTTTGACCAAGTTGTGGGCCCCCAAGATCGCGGAGTTCAACACCGTTCAGCTACCGGTGAGCTACGAACTCTCCCTGCCGGGTGGCTTCAAGCTGCCCGTGGCGGTGGCTAACCAGAAGTTCGTGGAAGTGGCACATCGGGTGGGCATTGCCGTTCACGTGTGGACGATCAACGACGCCCAGGAGATGCGCCGGCTACTGGCCATCGGAGTGGACGGTCTGGTGACCGACCGCGCAGACATCCTGGCTCGGGTGCTGGCCGACAGCGGTCAGTGGCCACCTCGATCCGCGTCATCTCGCGTGTGAGCTTTGACTCACACCTGTGATGTTTCTAATGTCATAAGTAGGTGAAACACGCGGCGCACTGATCCGTGAGCTCGGCTCCGGAATGCGCCGCCCACAATCGAACGAAGGCGGAGATGCATCAGATTCAATCCGCCGACGAGACTCAGCTAAAAGGTCCGGGAACGGGAGCGGGTGCCTCACGTAAGAATGTCCGCGTAGTTCCCTGGGGTG
>NZ_NOIT01000039.1 GCF_004136555.1 Kocuria carniphila | reverse complement strand
CCTGAGTTGGCTCATTCGTTTAGTGCGTGATTTTCGGGGTCGCGGATGGCGTCGAGGACGGCCTGCTGCTCGGCCGGGATGACCGGGGCGAAGGTCTGGGTGGCGCCGTTGATGGCGATGGTCGCTGCACGCAGCGGGCGCAGCTGCCGGATGACGTTGCGGATCGCCAGCCCGGTGCGGGCCTGCACGGTGCGGGAGAGGGCCAGGGCGGTGAACACGATCGTCAGGTGCGCCTCGATCGCGTCGCGGGTGCGGTGGAACATGGGCCTGGCCCGCAGATCGGTCTTGGACATCCGGAAGGACTGCTCGACGTGCCACAGGTCGTGGTAGGAGCCGATGACCTCACCGGCGCCCATGATGTGGGCGGGGATGTTCGTGACGTAGCCCTTCAGGCCCACCAGCGCCCGGGCACGGGCCAGCGATGCCTCGTCCAGGGCGCGCGCCCCGTGGGTCGTCTTCACGAACCTCGGGGTCCGCGCGGCTTGCTCCCCGGCGACGACCGCCCGCGCCCGGCTCTCCTGGGCTGTGAGCGTCGCACTGTCACGCACGGCCCGTTTGCGGGAGTACGCCCACACCGCCCGCCACGAGCCGGGGTGTTGGGCGGGGTCCCACACCGGTTCGGCGCGCAGCAGGCGGTTGTTCTCGCTTGTGCGCCCTGTCATGGGGGTGATGGTGTCGATGACCTGACCGTCGGTGAACGCGTCTCCGTGCCAGCGGAAGTGGGAGGCGAGATCGATCGGGGCCTTCGTCGCCCGCGAGCCCACGATGAAGCGCAGGCCCGCCTCGTCGAGCTCGCGCAGGTTCGAGGCCGAAAGCATCCCGGCGTCGGCGACGACGACCATGTCGGCCAGACCGTGGCGGGCCTGGAACTGTTTGATGATGGGGACGATCGTGGTGGTCTCGGCCTTGTTGCCCTCGAAGCAGCCGATCTCCAGGGGGAACCCGCCGCGGTCCACGAGCAGGCCCACGACGATCTGCGGGTCCACCCGGCGTTCCTTGGAGTAGCCGACCTTGCGTAGCTCGTCTTCCTTCTCGGCCTCGAAGTACAGCGTCGTGACGTCGTAGAGCACCAGGGAGACATCGCCGCTGGTGGCCGCGTGCTCGAAGCACAAGGTCGCGACCCGGTCGCGATACTCGCCGGGCCCGGCCCGGGCGAGCGTGCGTTTCATGGTCGCGTAGCTGGCCGGGGCCCTGCCCAGGTCCCTCAGGATGCGGCCGGCATCGAGCAACGAGGTCGGCTCCACGACCCGGGCGATCACTAGGTCCCGGAACACCGCATCGTCCAGCGCGTCGAACCCCAGATCCGTGAACACCGCGGCCAGGGCCTCGAACAGGATACGGCAGTCGGTGGCCACGACCTGGCCCGGGCCCTCGCGCCTGCCGGTCGGCGGTGGCTCGGGAGCATCGAACAACCCCGGCTCACCGGCAGGTGGGACCAGCGGTGCGATCGGCGCCGCCGGTTCGACACCGAGGTCCAGCACACCCTGGGCGGAGTCTTCCAGCAGGTCGCGTCCCTTTTGCAGCAGTAGGCCCAGCTCGGCTTCGGTATGGGCCGAGCCGAGGTGCTGCACGATCCGCTGGCGCCCGTGGGCGTACTCAGCGATCTGCACCGCCGTCGCGCCCGAGGCCGTCCGCACCCGCCTGATGAACACCACACCACGACTCTAGAACCATCCAATTAGTGCGTGAAACCGCCCCAATCCGACAGCATCACCACAGGTCACAGCCCCGCCATGCCGCAGAGCCCCAGGTCGTGAGCCAACTCAGG
>NZ_NOIT01000038.1 GCF_004136555.1 Kocuria carniphila | reverse complement strand
CCGGCCGAGCAGCAGGCCGTCCTCGACGCCATCCGCGACCCCGAAAATCACGCACTAAACGAATGAGCCAACTCAGGTGGAATCGGGTAATGGCGATCCCGTCACCAAAATGGATCTGAGGGCCGAAAAATCCTCTTGAACGTTCGGCACCACGCCCGATCTCTCCACCATGGTCAGAACCCCGGCACCCGTGCCGAAGAATGTGGCCTTGTTCTGAGCCACGAGCGACAAGGACTTCTGGGCGCCCCCGAATGTCGGGGCGCCGTCGTAGGTGATAATCGTGGAGCCGGTCAGAAGAATACCCACCAGCATGTTCCACACCATCCAGGTGGTGGCCACCGCAAAGTAGGCAGTGTCAGTGGGGCCGAGGTTCGCGTGCAGGCCCAGCGCCTTGAGGAACTCGAGAACTACTCCCCCGTGGGAGTGCACTATCCCCTTGGGCTTACCTGTCGTTCCCGACGAGTACAGGATCCAGAGCGGATGCTCGAACGGAACCTGTTCATAGACTGGTTCCGCGTGGCTGGCCACGATGTCCGAATAGCGCATCGCATCTTCGGGGATATCCCCGACGGATTCGGGAGGCAACTGATCGACGACAATGAGATGCTCCACGGATGGGAGAACTTCGCGGAGGGCACGATAACTACCGGTCATGTCGCGGAGTTTGCCACCGAATTCGTACCCGTCCACAGTGAACAGGACCTTGGGCTCGATCTGGGCGAAGCGATCCGCCACTCCCCCCGGACCGAAATCCGTATTCACCACAGACCACACTGCACCCACCGATGCAGCCGCCAGTAAGGCAACCGCTGTCTGAGGGATGTTCGGGAGAACTCCGGCCACCCGGTCACCGGGTCCAATGCCCAGATCTCGTAGCCAACTGGCCACAGAGGCCACCTGGGCTTCGAGCTGACTCCACGTCAGAATCTGGGGCTGCCCGGTTTCGTGTTCCCCGATGATCGCTACCTCGTCCGGACGCGTTGCCGCAGCACTCAGAGAATTCTCCGCGTAGTTCAGAGTGGCACCCGGAAACCAGTGAGTCCCAGGCATACCTTCGTCACTCATCGGTTGGTGCGCAGAGGACGAGGAGACCACACCGAAGTAGTCCCAGATTCCCTGCCAGAACTCCGAGGAGCTCTCCACCGACCACGAGTGAAGGGCAGGAAAATCGGGAAGCTCACAATCATGCTCCTCCTCGATCCACCTAGCGAAGTCGTACATCCGAGAGGATTCGACCCGATCAGCAGACGGCCTCCACAAGAGCTTCCGTCCGTCGTTGTTCCCTGACATCTGCAACACGTTCTACCCGCGCTTTCCCACCGTGAACCGCACCTACGTACTGCTCCGGCAAAGACAACTCACTTCTATCCCATATGCCGGCCCCGACTGGACCAGCCAGTGCGCTCAGTCACACCTGCACGTCCCCATTACACATGAGTCGTCGGGTCAGATAGATCATTGACCGGTACATCTCTCCCTAGCGATCAAGAAAGAGTGGCGAACCCTGGCGGCAATGCGTGGCCCCGCAGCCACGGCGTTAAATGCAGAAAAGGGGCACCAGCGTTAGCCGGTGCCCCTCCTCCAGAAGTGCTAATAAAACGGTGCGACGGGTGCCGGTATCTGCCGGTGCCCTTCCACGCCACCACCGTGTTGAACCACCGCGGTGTTAAATGCGAAGCAGGGGCGTCACCATCGGTGACGCCCCTGCTTCTTTTACGTTAATTTCGGCGGTGTCTTACTCTCCCACACCCTCCCGAGTGCAGTACCATCAGCGCTGTGGGTCTTAGCTTCCGGGTTCGAGATGGGACCGG
>NZ_NOIT01000037.1 GCF_004136555.1 Kocuria carniphila | reverse complement strand
GTGGTTTGTTGTTTGTCAACTCAATAGTGTGCCTAGTTTGTTGATACCGAAAAGTATTTGTATTTTTTGGTTGATGGCCTGATGCTCCGGGTGTTTTTCCCGTTTCCTGGGGTGTTGGGTGTCAGCTAGGATCCCGCGACCGTGTGCTGGTTTCTTTGTGGAACTGGTGGGTTGTGGTTTCTGTCATGGTTTTTGACGGAGAGTTTGATCCTGGCTCAGGACGAACGCTGGCGGCGTGCTTAACACATGCAAGTCGAACGCTGAAGCTTGGGTGCTTGCATCTGGGTGGATGAGTGGCGAACGGGTGAGTAATACGTGAGTAACCTGCCCTTGACTCTGGGATAAGCCTGGGAAACTGGGTCTAATACTGGATACTACACTCTCTCGCATGGGGGGGTGTGGAAAGGGTTTTACTGGTTTTGGATGGGCTCACGGCCTATCAGCTTGTTGGTGGGGTAATGGCCTACCAAGGCGACGACGGGTAGCCGGCCTGAGAGGGTGACCGGCCACACTGGGACTGAGACACGGCCCAGACTCCTACGGGAGGCAGCAGTGGGGAATATTGCACAATGGGCGAAAGCCTGATGCAGCGACGCCGCGTGAGGGATGACGGCCTTCGGGTTGTAAACCTCTTTCAGCACGGAAGAAGCGAAAGTGACGGTACGTGCAGAAGAAGCGCCGGCTAACTACGTGCCAGCAGCCGCGGTAATACGTAGGGCGCAAGCGTTGTCCGGAATTATTGGGCGTAAAGAGCTCGTAGGCGGTTTGTCGCGTCTGCTGTGAAAGCCCGGGGCTTAACCCCGTGGTGTGCAGTGGGTACGGGCAGACTAGAGTGCAGTAGGGGAGACTGGAATTCCTGGTGTAGCGGTGAAATGCGCAGATATCAGGAGGAACACCGATGGCGAAGGCAGGTCTCTGGGCTGTTACTGACGCTGAGGAGCGAAAGCATGGGGAGCGAACAGGATTAGATACCCTGGTAGTCCATGCCGTAAACGTTGGGCACTAGGTGTGGGGGACATTCCACGTTTTCCGCGCCGTAGCTAACGCATTAAGTGCCCCGCCTGGGGAGTACGGCCGCAAGGCTAAAACTCAAAGGAATTGACGGGGGCCCGCACAAGCGGCGGAGCATGCGGATTAATTCGATGCAACGCGAAGAACCTTACCAAGGCTTGACATACACCAGACCGGCCCAGAGATGGGTTTTCCTCTTTGAGGTTGGTGTACAGGTGGTGCATGGTTGTCGTCAGCTCGTGTCGTGAGATGTTGGGTTAAGTCCCGCAACGAGCGCAACCCTCGTTCTATGTTGCCAGCACGTGATGGTGGGGACTCATAGGAGACTGCCGGGGTCAACTCGGAGGAAGGTGGGGATGACGTCAAATCATCATGCCCCTTATGTCTTGGGCTTCACGCATGCTACAATGGCCGGTACAATGGGTTGCGATACCGTGAGGTGGAGCTAATCCCAAAAAGCTGGTCTCAGTTCGGATCGTGGTCTGCAACTCGACCACGTGAAGTCGGAGTCGCTAGTAATCGCAGATCAGCAACGCTGCGGTGAATACGTTCCCGGGCCTTGTACACACCGCCCGTCAAGTCACGAAAGTTGGTAACACCCGAAGCCGGTGGCCTAACCCTTGTGGGGGGAGCCGTCGAAGGTGGGACTGGCGATTGGGACTAAGTCGTAACAAGGTAGCCGTACCGGAAGGTGCGGCTGGATCACCTCCTTTCTAAGGAGCAGGCCCAGCAGCCGTGTGGTTGCAGCCGGTATCTGAGTTCATCAGGTGCTGGTGATCAGTGGCCGCCACGCATCAGCGCAGTAACGTGTTGGTGGTGGTTTGCTCATGGGTGGAATATCAACAGGCGTACATGCGCTCCCCGCGCACGGGAACCCCGCGACATCATGTTGTGGGTGGTGTGTGGTGGTGGTTGTGGTGGCACATTGTTGGGTTGTCGATCAACAAGCCCAATGCTCAGATGAATCTGTTGGTCGATCCGTGAGGATCGGACGGTGGTGGTGTGGGTGTTGGTTGTTGGTTCTTCCCGGAACACTACTGAAGCCAGCGGTTGCTGGTG
>NZ_NOIT01000036.1 GCF_004136555.1 Kocuria carniphila | reverse complement strand
GGTTGTTGGTGTGTGGTGTGTATTTTTGATGATTATTTGTGTTGTGTGGCGTATAAGTTGTTACGGGCACACGGTGGATGCCTTGGCATCAGGAGCTGATGAAGGACGTGGAAATCTGCGATATGCCTCGGGGAGCTGATAAACGAGCTGTGATCCGAGGGTTTCCGAATGGGGTAACCCGGCTGCGTGTTATGCGTGGTCACTCGTATCTGAATTCATAGGGTGCGAGGAGGAACGTGGGGAAGTGAAACATCTCAGTACCCATAGGAAGAGAAAACAATAGTGATTCCGTGAGTAGTGGCGAGCGAAAGCGGATGGTGGCTAAACCGGTTGTGTGTGATACCTGGCGAGGGTTGCATGATCGGGGTTGTGGGATGCGTTGTTCCTGGGGTCGCCACCCTGGGGGTTGTGGTGTTGTGGTAGTCGAACTGGTGGTGAGTGCCAGACCGTAGTGGGTGTGAGTCCCGTAGACGAAACCGCAGTCATCTCGATCTAATGTACTCCCGAGTAGCACGGGGCTCGTGAAATCTCGTGTGAATCTGCCAGGACCACCTGGTAAGCCTGAATACTTCCTGATGACCGATAGCGGATCAGTACCGTGAGGGAATGGTGAAAAGTACCCCGGGAGGGGAGTGAAATAGTACCTGAAACCGTGTGCTTACAAGCCGTCGGAGCCTTTTGGGGTGACGGCGTGCCTTTTGAAGAATGAGCCTGCGAGTTAGTGTTACGTCGCGAGATTAACCCGTGTGGGGTAGTCGTAGCGAAAGCGAGTCTGAATAGGGCGTGTTGTAGTGGCGTGATCTAGACCCGAAGCGGGGTGATCTACCCATGGCCAGGTTGAAGCGCGTGTAAGAGCGCGTGGAGGACCGAACCCACTTCAGTTGAAAATGGAGGGGATGAGCTGTGGGTAGGGGTGAAAGGCCAATCAAACTCCGTGATAGCTGGTTCTCCCCGAAATGCATTTAGGTGCAGCGTCGTGTGTTGCTTGCTGGAGGTAGAGCTACTGGATGGCTGATGGGCCCTACAAGGTTACTGACGTCAACCAAACTCCGAATGCCAGTCAAGTGTAAGCGCGGCAGTGAGACTGTGGGGGATAAGCTTCATAGTCGAAAGGGAAACAGCCCAGACCATCAACTAAGGCCCCTAAGCGTGTGCTAAGTGGGAAAGGATGTGGAGTTGCTTAGACAACCAGGAGGTTGGCTTAGAAGCAGCCATCCTTGAAAGAGTGCGTAATAGCTCACTGGTCAAGTGATTCCGCGCCGATAATGTAGCGGGGCTCAAGTACACCGCCGAAGTTGTGGCATGACACCGTATAGCTGAGCCGTTAGTGGTTGAGGTGGTGTTGTGGGTAGGGGAGCGTCGTTGGGGTAGTGAAGCTGCGGGGTGACCCAGTGGTGGAACCTCAACGAGTGAGAATGCAGGCATGAGTAGCGAAAGACGGGTGAGAAACCCGTCCGCCGGATGATCAAGGGTTCCAGGGTCAAGCTAATCTGCCCTGGGTGAGTCGGGACCTAAGGCGAGGCCGACAGGCGTAGTCGATGGATAACGGGTTGATATTCCCGTACCGGCGAAAAACCGTCCATACTGAACCGGGGATACTAACCACCCGAACCACCATGATTGGATCCCTTCGGGGTGAAGACGTGTGTGGGGAGCGTGGGACCTGATCCGGGGAGGTAAGCGTATTAACAGGTGTGACGCAGGAAGGTAGCCAAGCCAGGCGATGGTTGTCCTGGTCTAAGCATGTAGGGTGGGTCGTTGGTAAATCCGCGGCCCGTGTGCCTGAGGTGTGATGGGACTCTCTTAGGTGAGGGAATTTGGTGATCCTATGCTGCCGAGAAAAGCATCGACGTGAGGTTTTAGTCGCCCGTACCCTAAACCGACACAGGTGATCAGGTAGAGAATACTAAGGCGTTCGAGAGAATCATGGTTAAGGAACTCGGCAAAATGCCCCCGTAACTTCGGGAGAAGGGGGGCCTTGGCTGGTGATCACCTTTTGCGGTGTGAGCTGGTTGGGGTCGCAGAGGCTAGGGGGAAGCGACTGTTTATCAAAAACACAGGTCCGTGCGAAGTCGTAAGACGATGTATACGGACTGACTCCTGCCCGGTGCTGGAAGGTTAAGAGGACTCGTTAGACTCTTTGGGGTCGAAGCGGAGAATTTAAGCCCCAGTAAACGGCGGTGGTAACTATAACCATCCTAAGGTAGCGAAATTCCTTGTCGGGTAAGTTCCGACCTGCACGAATGGAGTAACGACTTCCCTACTGTCTCAACCATGAACTCGGCGAAATTGCAGTACGAGTAAAGATGCTCGTTTCGCGCAGCAGGACGGAAAGACCCCGAGACCTTTACTATAGTTTGGTATTGGTGTTCGGTGTGGCTTGTGTAGGATAGGTGGGAGACTATGAAACCGCGACGCTAGTTGTGGTGGAGTCGTTGTTGAAATACCACTCTGGTCACTCTGGATATCTAACTTCGGCCCGTAATCCGGGTCAGGGACAGTGCCTGATGGGTAGTTTAACTGGGGCGGTTGCCTCCTAAAGAGTAACGGAGGCGCCCAAAGGTTCCCTCAGCCTGGTCGGCAATCAGGTGTTGAGTGTAAGTGCACAAGGGAGCTTGACTGTGAGAGTGACAGCTCGAGCAGGGACGAAAGTCGGGACTAGTGATCCGGCGGTACATTGTGGAATGGCCGTCGCTCAACGGATAAAAGGTACCTCGGGGATAACAGGCTGATCTTGCCCAAGAGTCCATATCGACGGCATGGTTTGGCACCTCGATGTCGGCTCGTCGCATCCTGGGGCTGGAGTTGGTCCCAAGGGTTGGGCTGTTCGCCCATTAAAGCGGTACGCGAGCTGGGTTCAGAACGTCGTGAGACAGTTCGGTCCCTATCCGCTGCGTGCGTTGGAAATTTGTGGAGGTCTGTCCTTAGTACGAGAGGACCGGGACGGACGAACCTCTGGTATGTCAGTTGTTCCGCCAGGAGCATGGCTGATTAGCTACGTTCGGAAGAGATAACCGCTGAAAGCATCTAAGCGGGAAGCTTGCTCCGAGATGAGATTTCCTGACCCCCCTATGGGGGTGTGAGGTTCCCAGTAGACGACTGGGTTGATAGGCCGGGTGTGGAAGCGTTGTAAGGCGTGGAGCTGACCGGTACTAATAAACCGAAGACTTATCACACACAACATTCATCAAAGATCTGTGTGTTCGCGTTCACTATGTGGTTGACAACCAACAACACCACGCAGGCCCCCTGTTTGGGGTGCTTCTGGTCGGGGTTGGTTTGGTAATTGGATAATGGTCCACGAGACCTGGAAACACCATGGTTTCCCACCACACGCGGTAGAGCGTGTTGGGTGGGGTTGGGTTTTCGGTGGTTATAGCGTGGGGGAAACGCCCGGTCCCATCTCGAACCCGGAAGCTAAGACCCACAGCGCTGATGGTACTGCACTCGGGAGGGTGTGGGAGAGTAAG
>NZ_NOIT01000035.1 GCF_004136555.1 Kocuria carniphila | reverse complement strand
TCACGGCTCGGACGCAATGCACGGGAACTGCGCCGCGCCGCTGATCAACTGCAAGACAAGGGTGTTCACATCATCGCCCTCAAAGAAGGTGCCGACACCCGAACCTCAGCAGGCCGAATGCTGTTCGGATTCTTATCGGTGCTGGCCGAGTACGAACATGAGCAGATCATGGAGCGCACCGAAGCCGGACGCGAGAAGGCCGCGAGTCTTGGTCGTCGTGGTGGCCGACCGCCTAAGCATGACCAGGAGATGATCGTGCGGGCCTTGGAGCTGCACAAGAATCCAAACCTGACGGCCAAGGACAAGGCGAAGCTGCTGGACGTATCGGTCGCCACGTTCTACCGACTCATTCAAAAGGACGCCGCCTAGTTCCCCACGGCTACAGGCCCGGCCATGAGTGACATCTTCACTCGTGGACCGGGCCATCGTCATTTTTCTAGGCAAGGCCCTGTGAGTCGTTCTAAGCGCCTCACTAGAACTGCCCAATGTGAACACACGGCCATACGTGAGAGGCCGGGAGACAGGCGCACAGCGCCGCTCTGCGCCATGTTTGACGGGGTGCTCATGAGCAGTGTTCGACACCCCTATCAAATCAGCGTGAGTAATAGTCATGGGGAGTAGTCACTGACACCCCCAGCTAATCCCTGGAATCATGCGGCGTGAAGGGTGCTGGATATCCCCTCGAACACCCTGCACTAAGTGTGGTCATCGTGTGGGACACTGTGCCCATGACGGACGCGACGCCTACCCCTGAACCCCCTGAGCACACTGGAACCAGTGAGGCCACGTTCGGAATGAAGAAGGCCGCGCAGGTTGCCGGCATCTCCGTGTCCACCATCCGACGCAATAAGAAGCGTTTGCAGGAGTGTGGAGCGGAGATCTCCCCGGACGGTTGGAAGGTGCCTATCAGCGCACTGGTGGCATCAGGTCTCATGCGTAAACAAACACCCCCAGATCCTGACGAAGGAAAGCTGCAAAGCCCTCTGGACTCCATCAGCAGTGTTGAACGAGTGCGCCAACTAGAACGCGACGTTCTAGAGCTGAAGCATCGAGCCGAGCTAGCAGAGGAACGGCAACGTTCAGCGGAACATCGTGCGCAAAATGCGAGAGAGCTTGTGGATGCACTTACGGAGACACTTAAGGTAGAAAGAAGAATGATCTCATCTCAGTTTTCTAATGAGAAAATTTTAGATAATAAAGAAAATGTTGCCGAGGAGAAAGAATTAGAGAGCCTCGATCCTAAATATAAAAAATCAGTTTGGAGTAGGCTATTTAAATCTTCTAATTAATTCTATTTTCTGCGTTTGTGATCATTTCCTCAATCAGAGTGAATACTTCTTCTATCCGATTAGGCTTTAATTTGACAGGATCAGGAGAATACCTAGATTGTTCTCGATTGTTTTTTAGATCACATAGGACTTCGTAATGACTTTTCGGAGAATTTTCTAGGTTTGTCCAACCATAGAACCACTTCGCCCTAACGCCATGTTTTTTAGTGCTGGCTCCTCCAAATGTGAGCATTTGGGCTTGGACGGTCAGCTCTGCTGCTGAGTAGGCATTATCCCAGGCGACATCTATTGACTTATCTTTCGCTTCTTTTGCTATCTCAAAAAATGCTCTGGCCTTTCCTATCAGTGCCGATGCATCCGCTTTATTTCTTCGAGCATCGAAGGCGAAGGCTGCTTTTCCTTCAGCTATTTTTGCATAGCATATCCACCCGCTATTCGGATCAATGTCCGCAGGATAAACGTTCTCAAGTGTTGATAGATCACCGGAGGTTACTTCCTCTCCGGCCTTAAGATCTCGTGCTGCTTTGCCCGTAACAATTAGCGTAGCCTCACTATTGAGAAAAACTTTTACAGAATTTTCTTCGCCAGCTGGCATTTCTACAAGGACTTTATATATCTCGTCTTTGCTAAGACTTAATGATCTTTTTTGAAGTTCCGGAACAACCCATAGCGAGAACATTTCGCTCACTAGCGAATCGTATAGATCATTCGTTTTATCTTCATCCATGTTGCAGTAGTACTTCATTAGCGGAGCCCCCGCAAGGGCAGATGATCCCGGAGGGCTCGCGTAGCGGAATGAAGAAATTCAGCGACACGCCCCTAGACGTGCGGAAGGGCACCGCGCCAACGGTGCCCTATCCTGAAGTCAGTCACTACAACTGAGTCCATTCTAGCAACCGCGCCAACGGTTGCAATGGAGCCTCCAGCGATGGAAGACCTGGAGGTGGCCTGAGACGTGGCCACGCATCAACATCACCAGTCGCCTCACACGCGATGCTCACCGGGTTAGCGCCGGTTCTTTGTCGAGCGCGTAGACGGGGGTTATCACCTGGTCGAGCAATCCCAGGAATCGAAGGAACGCCACGCCCTACAGCGCCGTCACGGACAGCAGCCCTGCCGTGATGGAGCCGGAGCTACGCGCACATGCCGCCGTTGCGAGCCGCTAATAAAGCTTGCCGAGCGTGAAGCCATGAGCTTCCTCGATGCCGACCGACCCGACCGACCGGGCTGGACACATCACCGCTTGCCTTTCCTAGTCTTCAGTTAATCCCTGAAGCAGCAAGGGCGAGCTCTCTCCACCTCCCTCCCCTCTCTCCCAGGCTGGCCGATGGAGCGCTCAGAAACAGCACCACAGAGAAGCTCAGCACGTAGGTGGAGAGAAAAAGGCAGTGCGAGCTTGTGAGCTCCTTTGCCCTGGAACCTCCCCAGAACGCCTGGATAAGAGAGATCACCTATTCCCCTCGTGCGGAGTGTGTCCTAGTCGGGCAGATTCCCCGGCTTAACAGGGCTGTTGTCCTCTCGATATGGCATCCTGGGCGGTACATCCCCCGATTCAAAATGTAACCGTCTGAACAGGAGTTTAATGCCTCAGAAAGCCGCTTCAAACTGTCGTGAAGTGATTGCTCGACATGGCAAGGGCAAGGCTGTTAGGTGCCAAAATATTGGTAATCGCAGTGGGTACTGCCCCAAGCACTATAAGCAGTGGATAAAGAATGTTCGACGTTGTGACTATGAGGGCTGCACCAACATCCTTACGCGTCCTGGAAATGGCCCCAAGTCGAAGCGAATCAATGGACGGCGCATGCGTTGGCCGGACGGCAAGGTACATGCGCTGTGCCGCTTCCACGAGGTGCTACACCTACGACTTACCCCTTCCATTGAGCAGTTGAATCTTGCTCGCCTAGCCCAAGGGATCCAAGCAGGTGGCCCTACCGGGGAGTGCTGGATCTGGTCTGAAGGCAAGGGCAAACATAACGACGACATATACCCACTCATGGACCCTGAGGGATCTAATGGCGACGATTGGTTCACCCATAGAGTCAGTTGGTACTTGTTGAACTCCACGGGCTGGGGACACTCGCAATCGAAGCAGATCGCTCATCGATGCAATGTGCGATCGTGCATCAACCCATCACACCTGGAACCAGCAACACCAACTGCGAACGCTAAGGACAAAAAGAGAAAAGCACGCGCCGCCTCTCGCAAATACTGGGGACCAGCTGCACATAACTTTGCAGTCAAGAACAATTTACCCAATCCGTTCCCGTTACGTGATCGGGACAAGAGCAATCCATGGGACGACGGTTTAGTTGTGGAACCCGTCACAGAGTATGGAATGCCGGAATTGCAGGGAATCAAGTAGCTGAAAGAGTTATGCACCTGTACACGGCCTGAGCTGCTAACACGTACCGATCAGTCGCGAAAGTTTTGAAGGGGGTGTACCCCCACCCTTGTGCGCGGCCCCCTCGACCTTGCGTCATTGTGTGCCCAATCCTGCCGTGTGAACCATCATTGCGTTGCCTGATCCCCTGTGAACGTGCGTCTCTCAAATCTCATAACTAAACGAGAGAGCCACAAGGAGCTGTTGAAGTCTCGGAATGACTCGAAACATGTCTCTCAAAACTGTATTGCAAAACTGTTTCGAGTCATCTAATATTGAGAGTGAGTTAATGAGAGATACTCTCGACCCAGATAGGAACAGGCCATGAGCACCGACACCACAAACCACAACGTCATCGGGTACATCCGCGTGAGCACGAAAGCGCAAGCGGATCACGGCACCAGCTTGGACACGCAACGCGAGCACGTTCAAGCGCACGGAGCTACCAAGGTGTTCGAGGATGCCATGAGCGGGACCAAGGCCGAGCGCCCCGGTTACCAGGAGATGTTGGCCTATCTGCGCCCCGGTGACGTGGTGGTAGTCAGCTACCTGTCACGGCTCGGACGCAATGCACGGGAACTGCGCCGCGCCGCTGATCAACTGCAAGACAAGGGTGTTCACATCATCGC
>NZ_NOIT01000034.1 GCF_004136555.1 Kocuria carniphila | reverse complement strand
CCTGCCCGATCCCGGAGGTCGCCCGGCTGGGCCGCACCTTGCAGCGATGGCGGTCGGCGATCCTGGCCTACTTCGACACCGCCGGAGCCTCGAACGGGCCGACAGAGGCGATCAACGGGGTGATCGAGACGATGCGCCGGGTCGCTCGGGGTTTCCGCAACTTCGACAACTACCGGCTACGCGCCCTGCTCGCCGCCGGTGGCCACCGGCCGTGGCGGAAGACGCCTACCCACGCTCATCTGTGAAGGGCCGGTAAACCGAGATTGGTTTATCAGCGTAGTATTCTTCCGGTGGCCCATGTTTGGACTCGTTGGTCTCGGTATCTACACCCCGGCATTGCGCCCCGAGCATCCGCACATAGAATTGCCTGACCGCAGGGCGAGTCATCCGTGTTAAGAGTCCTCTCGTAGAGGCCGGGGGTTTGGCGCTCCTAAATTTCAAGCGCACGTCGTCGCCAGCTCGTCAGGCCAATCCGCGGCGAAGCGATGGAACGGGATCGCGTATACCTGTATGGGCGCGCCGTTTCCCAGCCCCCCCGGTAGCTAAATGGCATGATAGGAGCAAAGAAGGTCGTAAAAACGGGAGGTGACGTGTCTGCATCGTGGCAAGGACGTGACTGGCAAAACTATTGCATTCTGCTGCTGCAAAAGCGATACGCGACGCAGAACTCGCACAGCCTCCAACTCGTCCCAGATCGCCATCAGGGCGACCTGGGTCTCGAAGCGTTCTCTCATGATGGGCATGTCTACCAGTGCTACGCGGCTGAGGAACCATTGACGGTCATTGGGTGCTACGAGAAGCAGAGAGACAAGCTCACCACCGATTTGGGGAAGCTCCGTGACCGAAAAACCGAGGTCGCCAGTCTTCTAGGCAGGGTCGTCGTTCATCGCTATGTGTTCATGATTCATCGTCATGACTCACGGCGGCTTATTTCACATGCCCACTCCAAAGCCGAGGATGTTCGCTCCTGGAATTTGCCGTTCGTCGCCGATGAGTTCTCAATCGTTGTTGAGACTGACGACGACTACGCGAATGAGCGTGAGGCCATCCATGCCCTACCGAAAGCGATCATTGAGAGCAACAGTCCGACGGATGCAGATCGAGCTGCATGGGGGACTGCCAATGCCGACCTCCACGAAACTGCACTCAATAAGCTCGAACGAGTAGCTCAATCTAGATCGGCTCGTGATTCGGTGTTGACGGCTCTAATCAACCAATATTTGAAGGGTGAGAACGCTCTTGAACGACTAAAAAATGTAGTACCTGAAACGCACAGAGGCATCCTCGCAGCCAAGGCACACCGAGAAGATCTCCTTGTTCTTGAGCATCCCCCTGAGTCGAATGGATCGCACAAAGCGCTCTCCAAGATCGCAGGCGAGCTCGCTGAGAGTCTTCATTCGGACTTTCCGACTCTGTCCAGCATGTTGGCGGAAACGTTGGCCTGGTCTGCTGTCGCTGACTGGCTCATGAGGTGCCCCCTGGACTTCGAGGAAGCTGATGCGTGAGATCGAGGGTCTTCGCGAGTTCTTTGAAGAGACGACTGCGACGCCGCGTTTCTCGCGCCGCGCCGTTAGCATCCCGGGCGATTTCCGCACTGCGTGGCGCCTGAGCATCCTCTGCCTATTACTTCAACGTGGCCGCGCCAACACGCTCACCCTTGAGCATCTCCACGTCCTGTGGTGGTCGATTCGCACCGCAAAGTCGCGCGAGCTTCTGCTCCGCTGGTTCGAAGGTGATCGTTCGCCCGATGAACTTCTCGTCCGGTTCGATCCATCGTTGACAGTCACGGTCGATCTAGCACTTGGTCAAGGACTAGTTTCGCTGGAATCTAATCGCAGCGTAAGACTTGCAAACGCGGGAGCGTCACTAGCCAAATCCATTCATGAACAAGAGGATCTAATGATTATCGAGAAAACATTCCTCGCTGCTCTGCCAGCGAAGATAACTCAGCGTCAGGTCCGAGAACTCTTGGAGTGGAAATGAGCGCAAGACTTCGAATCAATGCCCTTCGGCTTACCGCTACCACGGCTGAAGGCGAAGTTGGTAGGGAACTTCGGTTCGTCGACGGTCTCAACCTCCTGCGGGCAGATAATTCATCAGGAAAGTCCACGGCACTTCAGGGAATTATTTATGCCCTCGGATTGGAAGGTATGCTTGGCCCGAGCCAGCGAATTCCGCTGCCGCATGCGATGACCGACAACGTCACCGTGCGAGGTGTCGATGGCCGCATCGTGGACTCATGTGTGGAACTTGAGATTGTCAACGGTGATGGAAAACAGGTGACTGTCATTCGACCTATAGTTAGCGCTTCTAAGGACAAGCACCTCGTCACCGTAAGCGACGGCCCAAAGATAACCGTACCCGATGACTACCTTGAGACGGATTACTTCGTACGCCGTACAGGTGCGGCACAGAATCTTGCGGGATTCCACCGGTACCTCGCACACTTTCTCGGAATTCAGCTTCCCCAGGTCAGTCGAATGGATGGCAGCGAAGCTCCTTTGTACCTGGAAACTATCTTTCCGTACTTCTTCGTTGAGCAGAAGCATGGATGGAGTGGAATTCAGGCACGCATTCCCACGTATCTGGGCATTCGCGATGTTGGCAAAAGGTCCGCTGAGTTCGTTCTTGGGTTAGAGGCGTTTGACCGAGTTCTTCGGCGGCAAAGGATTCGGTCGAACCTGTCGGAGATTGAAGCTGAATGGCAGGCGACTAATAAGCAGCTGAGTGAAGTGGCGAAGCTGAGCCGCGTGGTGATTCAGAATCCGCCAAGAAGAATTCAACATGGCATTCCTGACGGAACGTTTGTGCCTACAGTGTCTATCGATGACGAGTGGCTACCTCTGCGCGAAGCTCTTCAACGTATGCACCGTAAGCTTATTGACCTGGACGGGACAGTTCCTTCCGCTGAGCAAGCAGCTGACGGACTTGAGCAAGATGTTCGACGACTCGATGCTTCGCTAAGGCAGTCACTCGCTGTCGCATCAGGGCTCGCGGAAGAGAAAAGTGAGCTCGACAGTCGATACACGCAGGTACTCGTTCGGTTGGAGGCACTGCGAGAAGATCTTCAACGCCACAAAGACTCTCAAGTCCTTGAGTCGTATGGGTCCGAGCACGCGCACTCCCTCATAGCTGATCATGTGTGTCCAACTTGTCACCAGGAGCTTGAAGATGGCGCGGACATCTCTCCGCACGCGATGACGATCGCCGAGAATATTGACTTCATTCAGCGCCAAATTGCCACGTTCGAGGGAACTCGGGCAGATATCGAGAGGGTGACCGAGGCGATTGCGGTCCGTCAGGGGAGTCTAGCCTCGCAGATCCATGAGTACCGCAGCGAAATCCGGGCCGCCCGCGAGACATTGAGCAGCGCCAAATCGACACCCTCTGTTGCCGACATCTCTCGACGCCTCACACAAGAAGCTCGGCTCGCCGAGCTTTCAGCCAGAGATGACGAGTTCGCAGCGGTTCGGCTTTCGATGCTAAAACTAGCTCAGAGCTGGTCTGAGCAGCGCATACTGCTGAACAGTTTGACGGAGGATGAACTTTCAGGGAGCGACAAGGAGAAACTCGGTAACCTTGAATCGTCGCTGCGGACTCAGCTGCGGTCATATGGGTTTGACTCTTTAGACCCTGATGAGATCTATATCAACCGTTCAACCTACAGACCAATCCATGAAGGATTCGATCTTGGTTTCGATCTGTCGGCCAGCGACATGATCCGGGTGATCTGGGCGTACCTATTCGGCATGCTCGATGTGGGTCGAGAAGGGGCAGGCAACCACCTTGGTCTTCTCATCTTCGACGAGCCAAGGCAACAGGAAACGGCCCGTACAAGTTATCAAGCTCTCCTCGCGAATGCCTCGACTTCTGGACTTGGTGGCGCACAGATTATTTTTGCAACGAGCGAACCATCGCAAAGTCTGTTGTCCATGTTGCAAGACCGAGAGTTCAATCTGATCGATCTGAAACCCGGCGAGAAACTGCTTCAATCTCGCTAGTTTGTCGGTAATAACAACTGGAACAGACTGGTGGTGCATCACCTACGTGTGCGACGACCGCAATGAAAGTTCACCATATAATTGACTGTCGCGGACGAACCCGTGTGGTGAAAAGGATATTTCGACTACAAACGCGAAATCTAATAGCTTAACCCGATGCCGCGATCCTCGGTATCGCGGGCCGGTTTATAAGGGGACCCTAAAGCAAGTCCCCAGGCGTGCCTCCAGATAGTAAAACGACATATGCCCAACCTACGGATAGGGACATCACGCTCTCGACGGGTTCACGGGCAATCGGTATGGCCTCTACTAGGCTGATCGTTGGCCGTGCGCTATCTCATCCCCGCGACTTCGAAACGGCACCCGGATCATCCTCGGCAGCATATTCGTGCGGTTTCCATGCACCGAATTGCGCGTGTTCCCATAGGGAACTGAGTCGGTCAAACTCTGTCAAAAGTTCGGGTTAACCGGCCCTTCACAGATGAGCGTGGGTAGGCGTCTTCCGCCACGGCCGGTGGCCACCGGCGGCGAGCAGGGCGCGTAGCCGGTAGTTGTCGAAGTTGCGGAAACCCCGAGCGACCCGGCGCATCGTCTCGATCACCCCGTTGATCGCCTCTGTCGGCCCGTTCGAGGCTCCGGCGGTGTCGAAGTAGGCCAGGATCGCCGACCGCCATCGCTGCAAGGTGCGGCCCAGCCGGGCGACCTCCGGGATCGGGCAGGTCGGGAAGGCCCCCAGGATCTCGGCGACGAGCCGGCGTCCGGCTTCGGGGCGGGCGTGGTAGACGGCACGCAGCTTCTGGTAGCAGTGCCAGGCGAGGGTGACTTCATAGTGCGGGTCCCCGCCTGAGTTGGCTCATTCGTTTAGTGCGTGATTTTCGGGGTCGCGGATGGCGTCGAGGACGGCCTGCTGCTCGGCCGG
>NZ_NOIT01000033.1 GCF_004136555.1 Kocuria carniphila | reverse complement strand
CGTCACGCCAAAAAACGGCTCAGTGCCGATCCGGGATATCGGCCGCCGGCCCTAACCTGAGTCGGTGGATCGAGGCTAAGGGAGGCGGGCGGGGCGCCGGTGGCCGCCCACACCTCCCGCCACTTCTGCGCCAGCGTCGCGGCGGTCTCATGGACGTTGAGCCCGCTGGGGTTGGGCAGCGCCCACAGGGCCACCCCGTCCGGCCACCCCGGCACCCACGGCGCCCCGGACTCATCGGCCACCGGCTGCACCCCGAGCACCGCACCGGGACGGTCGAAGGCCTGACGGCATGCGGTGATGCCCACGATGAGCAGGCGCACCAGGCCCGCGGACTCGGCATCGCCGGGCAGCGGCGGCACGTCGTCGCGAGCCGGGCCGTCCGCCGCCGCGGCGAGCTGGGCCGGCGTGGGCCGCGCACCGGCCAGCGGCGAGGGCCGGCGCCAGGGCCGCCAGGCGGCGGGCAGGCGGGATTCGGAGCCGAGGGGAGCGGTGGGCGACATGGGACCAGCCTAGGCGCGCCTCGGGACCGGGCCCGAGGCGCACCCGCGGTGGGCGGGACTCAGATGAGGCCGTGCTCCTCGAGGAGCTGGCCGATCTCCCCGTGCTCGAGCCTGCCGCGCAGGTAGCCGCGCAGCGCGGCCGGGCCGGGCATCTCCACCTTCTTGCCGTCGCGCATGCGCGCCGAGGCCTCGAGCAGGTCGCGCACATCGTACGTGGAGCCCCAGGTCTCCGGCACGCCGCGCTCCACGTCGAGGAGTTCGTAGACGGCCTCCATGCCGGTGCGCACCGAGTACTCGGTCGTGAAGATCGTGTCGCGGCCGGTCTCCGCGAACTGCCCGAGGAACGCGAAGTTCGCCGCCCCCTCCGGCACGACCTGCGGCCGGTCGCCCGCGCGGCGGGGCATAAAGAAGCTCGTCACGTAGGGCATCATGACCGGCACGCACCGGGCGCCGGTCGCCGCGAGCTCGGGGATCTCATCGGCGGGCACGCCCAGGTGGTAGAGCCACTCCTGGGTGATCTCCTCGCCGGTGCACTGCGCCAGGGGCTTCTTCACGTAGTCGCCGTCGACGTCGACGAACAGACCGTAGACCCAGACGACGATCTGATCCTTCGGCTGCTTCTTGAAGTGCGGCTGGCGATTGACCGTCCAGCTCAGCAGCCAGGAGGAGTCCTCGGCGGTGACGATGCCGCCGGTGACCACGCGGCCGCTGAACGGATCGCGCTGGGCGATGCGCTCGATGTAGGCGGGGATGCGCTCATCGAGCGTCGTGACGGTGGCCGATTCCCACTTCGTCTCCTCGATCGAGGAGCAGAAGACCTCCGGACGCCCGAACGCCGGGTCCTTCTTCGCGATGCGCTTCCACAGGTCCCAGGCCGGGGCCGGGCCCTCGTTGAGGGCTGCGGGCGTGTGGTGGTCGCCGTCATCGGAGTTGTCCACGAGCGAGCCGATCGTCATGAGCGCGAGGTCGTGCTCGCCGAGCTCGATGGTCTCCTCGGCGCCGTCGCGGCGGCAGCGGATCGCGGTGGCGCGGATCTCGCCGTTGCGGTGGGCGAAGTCCACATCGAGGACCTCGGCGCCGGAGCGGAAGACGACGCCGTGCTCGGTGAGGTAGTGCATGAGCGGCAGGACGAAGGACTCGTACTGGTTGTACTTCGTGAACTTCAGCGCCGTGAAGTCGGGCAGTCCGCCGATGTGGTGGATGAAGCGGTGGAGGTAGAGCTTGAACTCGAGCGCGGAGTGCCACTCCTCGAAGGCGAACATCGTCCGCCAGTACATCCAGAACGGCGAGTCGAGGAACTCGCGGCCCATCACCTCGTCGATGCGCTTGCCCTCCATCTCCGCACGCTCGGCGAGGAAGATCTTCAACAGGTCCTTCTGCGCCCGCTTCGGCAGGTCGAAGCGGCCCTCGTGGCCGGCGTCCTCGCCCCGGCGCACGGTGGCGCGGCGCAGCGAGTAGTTGGGGTCGTCCTTGTTGAGCCAGTAGAACTCGTCGAGCACGGAGGCGTCCTCGAGCTCGAGGGAGGGGATGGAGCGCATCATGTCCCACAGGCACTCCATGTGGTTCTCCAGCTCCCGGCCGCCGCGGATGACGAAGCCCTTCTCCGGGACGTCGAGGCCGTCGAGCGCACCGCCGGCGATCTCGCCCTTCTCGAGGATCGTGACGTTGGCGCCGGGGACCCCGGCGTCGCGGATGAGGAAGACGGCCGCCGCGAGCCCGACCAGCCCGCTGCCGACGATGTAGGCCTTCGTCTCCTGCGCGTGCTGTGCGGGGCGGGGACGCGCGAACGCCTCGTAGTTACCTGCCGTGTGCTGCATGATCCATCCTTCCCGTCGCGTGCCGGATGCCGATCAGCCGGCCTCGATATTGAGTGTACTCAGAATTGAGTCGACTACAATGGCCGCATGGACACTCGGGATGACACGGAGCTGGCGCCCTCGGCGACGCTGGGCAGGCGCGAGCGGGCGAAGGCGGAGAAGCGCGCCCGCATCCTCGCCGCGGCGCGCGCGCTGTTCGAGGAGCGCGGTTTCGAGCGGACCTCGATGAGCGAGGTCGCGCGCGCGGCGGATGTGGCCGAGGGCACTGTCTTCCAGTACGCGGCGACGAAGGTCGAGCTGCTCATGATGGTCGTCGATGCGCTCTGGGGAGCCCACGAGCGCGCGACGACCACTCCTTCGCTCTCTGCGTTCGCCGCGCCCGGCGCCGCGACGGCGGGCGGGGAGACCGCGGACCGGATCGCGGAGCTGATCTCGCCGCTCGTCACCGCGATGCGGCGCTGGTCCGAGCTTGCGGCGTGGGTCGCACGCGAGATCCTCTTCGGTGCGGACATGCCGCATCGCCGGCGGGTCCTCGACCACGTCGATCGCCTCGAAGAGAAGATCGCCGCACGCCTGCAGGACGGCCGAGCCGACGCTTCCGGTGCGATCGGAGCGGCGCGGGACGGTGCGACAGGCACTGCCGGCGAGGAGCCCGGTGCGGCTGCGGCGGCCGGCGCCCGCCTCATCGTCGCCGGGGTGCTGGCCGAGCTCAACCGCTCCCGGCAGAGACGGATCGACGGCGAGAACGTCGATGTGGTGCTCCGCAGGCTCATCGACCTCGTGGTGGCGGGGGCGGGCGCCGCCCGGTGACCCGGAAGCCGTCCGGGCCGTTCGGGCCGCCGCTGGCACCGGCCAGCGCCGCCGCGATTGCCCGCCGCGCGGCCGGCAGGCGCGTGCCCGCCGCGGTCGTGTGGGGCCCACCGTCAGATCCTCGCCCAGCAGGGCGGGGGCGATGGCGCCATCGGAGAACTCCACTGCCGGAGATGTCGTTGTCCTCGTAGTCCCCTGCTGGAGTCCATCCGCTAGCCTTGATGAGCGCCTCGGCGTCCTCCCTGTCGCGGTCCACACCAGGCGACGGTTCTCGCGATCCTGAGAGATCCGCATGTAGACGGCGGCCCGCCGAGGCTCAGCACTCATGGAGTCAATCTACGTCAAAGGTTATTCGGCTACCGAACGTGGTGGAGTTTAGGTTCAATGTCTAACGTCTGGCGGCGCAGGCGTGCCCGCGTAACCTGAGGGCATGCCTATCAGCGCCGTGGCCGCGGAGGCTCTGGCTCTGCGAGAGCTCATCGAGTCGCGCCGCGACGAGCTCGACCGTCTGACCGCGAAGTACGGCGCGACGAGCCCGGTGTTTTTCGGATCGGTTGCGCGGGGCGATGCGCGTCCTGGTAGTGACTTCGACATCCTCGTGGAGGTGGACCGCGTGGACGGCAACGTGCTGATGCGTGCCTCCGGCCTCATGGAGGAGACGCGCGAGCTGCTCGGTACCGAGGCGGTGGAGATTCGCCCAGTTTGGCTAGTAGGAGATCCCAAACATGCAAGAGATTCAGCGTAGACCTCCCACGGATGTGCGGCGGCAGTTGCGGCGTGAGGTCGGGTTCGGTTGCCCTGTGGGTGGGTGCGGAAATCCCTATCTGGAATATCACCACTTCGATCCGCCATGGCATGTGGAGAGGCATCACAACTCAAGTGGGATGCTCGCTCTCTGCGCGAATCACCATGCCAAGGCGGACGCTCTGACTGTCGAGCAATGCCGAGAGCTCAAGACCGGGCCGCAATCTGCCACAGTACGAGGCCGGTTCGAGTGGATGCGACGTGAGGTCGTCGCGATTGTGGGCGGCAATTACTATCACGAGACGCCTCATATGGTCGTCTTTAGAGGTGAGCCCCTGATCTGGTTTGAGCGCGATGAGGACGGCTACCTTCTCCTTAACATGCGCATGCTGACCGCTTCGCATGAGCGTCGTGCTCAACTTCTGGCGAATGATTGGGATATTGCGGGTGATCCGCTAGATGTCGAGAGTCCGCCCAACGGGAGCTATCTACGGGTGCGCTACTCGAACGGCGATGATGTCCGAATCCGGTTCAAGCAGTGGGACTCCGCGGAGAGCCTAGGCGCGAAGCACCCCAGGATCCTTAGTCTCGAGGATACGATCTCATTTCCGCTTGTGACCGTTGAGATCGCTATGGTTGTCGGTGGCACTGGTGTCCGGTTCGATGCGCGATCAAGCGAGATCGGCGGACTAACAATGACCGGAAACATCATGAGTCATTGCGGGGCAGGCCTGGTGATTGATTGATGAACGGGGACGTGGTGGACTTCCGTTTCGCCGGGCCTTCTCCACGCCGATGCTATCCAGAGGTAACATGCCTTCACCGTGCAGGGAGACGAAGCGAAGGCTTCGCATCGCTTCCACGGAGTCGTGAAGGAGGTTGCGCACTGACCCGGCCTCTTCAAGGAGCGCGAACCCTTGGCGAATCGACAGCGCCGGGTGCAGTCCCGGTGGGCGCCCCTGCGACGGGCTCAATGCCATTCCCTCGGTCCCCCGTTACCTTGTGAGTACCCCCGATAGTCGGGGGGTCTGGTCGCTCGGCCGGGTATGGCTTTGTTGCCCTGCCATCCA
>NZ_NOIT01000032.1 GCF_004136555.1 Kocuria carniphila | reverse complement strand
CGGGGTACTTCCGTGGTGCGACCATGCCGCCCATCCTTCCGGGTTAACGATGTCTCCATTAAACCCGGGGCGATTCAGTTCTGCCGCCATGGCTACTCGTCGTCCCTGGCCGCATGGAACCTCCGCCAGCTGGGGCTCTCCCGCGCCACCGACATGGTTGGTGGCTACGACGCATGGGTGGAAGCCGGGCTGCCCACCACCACCGATCCGGCTGACGAACGGCCCTGAACGCCACTTCGTCGAGACCCACAGCCAAACGCACATCAGCCCGCCCGCTGAGCAGACCCACAGAAACAGTCCGAAAAACTATTACACTCATGTACTAGTTTGTAGTAACGTGGATCACGATTCGGATGCGACTTAGTGTGCATTCCTGAGACGCCGGCCACATCCAGCCGGGTCCCCTCACCTGAACTTCAACCAGCAGAGCCGCACGCAGCGACGCGCGCCGTCACGTACCTCGAGGAGCAAGGCATGCAGTTTCACCAGTACGGATATGTTTCCGAGGACCCGCGGATTGCAACGCCCCAGGGCTACGGAATCGACCGTCCCGAAGACCTCCCCGATGAAATGGACGTCCTGATCGTCGGGACCGGCCCGGCTGGCGTGATCGCCGCCGCCCAGCTGACCCAGTACCCCGATGTGAACACACGCGTCATCGAACGCCGCCCCGGCCGTCTGGAAATCGGTCAGGCGGACGGCATCCAGGCCCGCAGTGTGGAGACTTTCCAGTCCTTCGGGTTCGCCGAGCGCATCACCCAGGAAGCGTTCCACCTGACCGAGATGTGCTTCTGGAACCCGGATCCGGAAAACCCGGAAAACATTGTGCGCACCGGGCGCCCCGCGGATGACCCGCACGGCGTCTCCGAGTTCCCGCACCTGATCGTGAACCAGGCTCGCGTGCTCGACTACTTCCTGGAGGCTGCAGCCAGCGGGCCCGCCAAGATCGAGCCCAACTACGGCATCGAGTTCGTCGGCCTGGAGGTCGGCCAGGACGCCGAGTACCCCGTGTCCGTCACGGTTCGCTACGTGGCCGGCGAGCGCGAAGGCGAAGAGCGCACCATCCGCGCCAAGTACGTTTTCGGTTGCGACGGCGCAAGCTCCGGCGTGCGCAAGGCCATCGGTCGCAAGCTCGAGGGCAAGGGCGCCAACCACGCATGGGGCGTCATGGACGTTCTGGCCAACACCGACTTCCCGGATATCCGTACCAAGTGCGCGATCAACTCCCGCAACGGTTCGATCCTTTTGATCCCCCGCGAGGGTGGTCTGCTCTTCCGCATGTACGTGGACCTGGGCGAGGTCGCCGCGGACGATAACCGCAAGGTGCGCCAGACCCCGGTCGAAGAAATCATCAAGCGCGCCAACCAGATCATCAACCCGTACAGCGTTGATGTGAAGTCCGTGGCATGGTCCTCGGTCTACGAGGTGGGTCACCGTCTGACCGACCACTTCGACGACGTCGACACCGAGGACCGCGGCACCCGCGTGCCCCGCGTCTTCATTGCCGGCGATGCCTGCCACACCCACTCCGCGAAGGCCGGCCAGGGTATGAACGTGTCCATGCAGGACGGCTGGAACCTCGGGTGGAAGCTGGGTGCAGTGCTTTCCGGTCGCGCCAACGAGTCGCTGCTGGACACCTACTCCGAGGAACGCCAGGTCATTGCCAAGAACCTGATCGACTTCGACCGTGAGTGGTCCACCCTGATGGCCACCCCGCAGGACAAGCTGCCTGACCCCAAATACCTGGAGGACTTCTACGTCAAGACGGCGGAGTTCCCGGCCGGGTTCATGACCGAGTACCAGCCGTCCCTGATCACCGCGGGCACCGAGCACCAGGACCTGGCCGCCGGTTACCCCGTGGGCAAGCGCTTCAAATCCGCTCGTGTCATGCGCGTGTGCGACGCCTACGCGCTGCACCAGGGTCACCAGGCCACCGCGGACGGCCGCTGGCGCATCCACGTCTACGCGGACCGCGCCGCGGCAGGCGAGGAATCGGCGACGTCGCGCTTCGCCGAGTGGCTGCAGAACGATCCCAAGTCCCCGCTGGTTGCCTATCGCCGCGAGGGCAACGACGACGCCACCCTCTTCGACGTGGACGTCACCTACCAGCAGCAGTACACGGACATGGACGCCACCCAGGTGCCCCGGGTCTTCCGGCCGCAGATCGGCCCGCTGGAGCTGAACTACTGGGAGCGCGTTTACGCCACGCTGCCGGACGAGGACATCTACGAGGAGCGCCAGATCAGCCGCGACGGCGCCGTCGTAGTCGTCCGTCCCGATCACTACGTCGCCGCCGTCCTACCCCTGGACGCAACCGGCGAACTGGCCTCGTTCTTCGAGGGCGTCCTCACTAAGAAGTAACCCGCCTCGCCCCAGGATGACGAAAGCCCGCCGAGTCGTATGCACACGACTCGGCGGGCTTTTTCACGGAGAGATTTCCCGCTACAGGCTACGGAACTCCGCGACGATCTCCGCCGCGGGCCGTGCCTGACAGGCCCCAAATCCCGAACCCGCCCACAGGTTCAAACCTTCCGGATTATCCGCCGACGCCGCTCGCAACGGTGCCGTCATGTAGTGCACTTGCGGGTACCCGACCACTTGATTCGCGGCCATGCGTTCAGTGAACCGGTTGCTCAGTGCTCGCGCCGCACGACCCGAGAACGCCCGGGTCACCACGGTGTCCCGGTACTGGCCGTTGACCAGCGCGTCCTTGTGCGCGTCCTTGGTGCCGGCTTCATCGGCGGTGAGGAACAGGGTTCCCACTTGAACTGCGGAAGCGCCTGCTCCGAGAAGGTTCTGCGCGATCTCCGGGCTGGTCACTCCCCCGGCCGCGATCACGTGCCTGTCCGTGTACTCACGCGCCAGACTCACCAGTTCGTGGGTACTGCTTTCGGACGGTTCCTTGGCTTGTCCATGAGTGGCCCGGTGTCCGCCCGCCTCAGCTCCCTGAACGACGATCGCGTCCGGATGCAGGGCATCGGCAGCGCTGATCTCCTCAGGATCCGTTGCGTTGAGGACTATCTCGGTGCCCACGGACCGCAAGCGAGCGACGTCGTCGGCGGTGGGCAGACCGAACGTGAACGAAACGAGCGGGACCGGGTTGGCCACGAGGTAGTCGACCTTGGCAGCGTAGTGGTCGTCGCTGAACGGGCCCGGCTCGGGTGCCGCGAGGCCGAGCTCCAAGGCCATGGACGCGAGGGCGGCTGCATAGGCGGCGAGTCTGCCTGGGTCGGACGGGTCCGACTCGGGGACGAACAGGTTCACGCCAAAGTTGAGGGTGCCTGCGCGGACGTCGTCGATCTCGGCGGCCATCGCCTCGACCGTTTTGTAACCGGCGGCGAGCATGCCCAGCCCGCCGGCCTGAGACACCGCGACCGCGAGCGCCGCGTTGGACGGCCCGCCCGCCATGGGTGCCTGGATGAGCGGGACGGTAAGGGCCTCGAGCGTGTTGGTCACGGTGTCTCCCTAAGATGGTCGGGTGTCTGAATCCAACCCTGCCACCGACCGGTCGCGTACGCCATCGATTACTTCCGACGACGCCGCTCGCGACCTTCCTGCCGATCGTCCCGTCATCAAGGTGACCGGAGTGGTGCTACGCCGTGCGAATGGTGACGTGCTGACCGTACGCAAGCGCAATACCGGGATGTTCATGTTTCCCGGAGGCAAACCCGAGGCGGGCGAGACCCCCTTGGACACTGCCATTCGCGAGGTGGAAGAGGAACTGGGCCTGGCGCTGGCCCCGGAGGACCTGGTTCCCGTGGGCGAATGGATGACCGACGCCGCCAACGAACCCGGGCATGGCCTGCACAGTCATGTGTTCATGGGGCTCAATCTGCTGGCTGAGACGCCCGTCCCGGCGCGTGAGATTGCAGAGCTTCGGTGGCAGCCTGTAGACGGCGTGGAGGATGTTGCGGATCTCGCTCCCCTGGCCCGTTGGTATGCGATTCCGGCAGTGCGAGAGCTGTAGCGATTAGCGGCCCTCTTGCGCGAAGCAGTAATCGGGGTTTGAATCGCCTCAGCGAGGGAAGGCTCGATGGCCATGACCAAATCCCAGAACATCCATTTGTGGGGGCTGATGCGCGCCGAACGCGAGGCGTTGGCGGAACACCTCTCAACTCTGACTCCCGAACAGTGGCGGCACAGCACACTGTGTGGGCGGTGGGATGTCGAGGAGGTCGTTGCACACCTCGTTGCGGTCGCCAGCATGAACCAGTTGCGGTGGCTGCGCAGCATGATCGGCGCACGATTCCGTGTCGATGTGCACAACCAACGACGCATTGAAGAGTATCGAGGCCGAACTCCGAATGAGACGCTCGATCGTTTCCGCCAGCTCGTTGGCAGCACCACGACCCCTTCCTCCGATGTCCCCGCCTATCTCGGTGAGGTGCTCGTACACGCACAGGACATCCGGCGGCCCTTGGGTATGTCGCGGACACCCAGCGTGGAGGCACTAATCCCTGTTGCAGAGTTTTTCGCCTCACGGGACTTCGCGGTCAACAGCCACCGGCTAGTGAGGGGCTTGTCTTTGAGGGCGACTGATGGGCCGTTTAACACGGGGACCGGTCCGATGGTCAGCGGACCCCTGCTCGCCCTGGTGATGACCATGGCTGGTCGAGCCCTGTACCTGGAGGAGCTTGAGGGCCCGGGAGTCTCAATACTGCGAGCTCGTATGGAGGGAACCGGTGGCTAGACCTTAGCCTTGATCCACCGATGAGCATGCTGGGCTTGGGCCGTAATTAAAGACGGGATGCCCGTCTGACCGGGAAGAATGGGACTTGTTCAGGGTTCCGTTCCACCGCGATGAGAGGGCATCTCGTAGATGCAAGTTTCCCACACGCCTGCTGCCGTGTCAGTTTCCTTCGACGAGCCGAACCTCATCGGTGCCGCGGGGCTGGTGCCGGTGATGGAACTGGCCGCCGAGGCCGGTCTGCGCCAGCTGGCCGGAGGTCGGTTGAGCGTGCCGACCGACAAGGGCGCCAACGCCGGGGCGAAGGTCGCGGCCCTGGTGGCCGGCATGTGCACGGGGGCGGACTCGATCGATGACATGGCCGTGCTGCGCCACGGGGCGATGAAACGGGTGTTCGGCGGCTGCTATGCGCCCTCGACCCTGGGCTCGTTCCTGCGTGAGTTCACCTTCGGGCACGTGCGCCAACTCGACGCGGTCGCCTCCCGGTTCCTGGTGAACCTGGCCGGCCGGGCCCCGTTGCTGGGACGCACCGGCGCTGCTGGCTCGGATCCAAGGTTCGTGTTCGTGGATGTGGACGACACGATCATCGAGGTCCACGGCTACCAGAAGCAGGGTTCCGGGTACGGGTACTCCGGAGTCCGCGGACTCAACGCCCTGTTGGCCACCGCCAGCACCCAGACCACGGCCCCGGTGATCCTGGGCCAGCGGCTGCGCCGCGGAGCAGTAGGATCCCCACGGGGTGCGGGCCGGATGGTCGGCGACGTGCTGGCCACCCTAAAGCGACTGCGCCCGGGTTCCGACACCCGAGTGCTGGTCCGAGCCGACGCTGCCTTCTACGGCCATCCCACCGTGGCCGCCACCCTGGCCGCCGGGGCCGATGTCTCCGTCACCGCCAGGATGGACAAAGCTGTCAAAGCCGCCATCGCCACCATCGACGTAACGGCCTGGACCGGCATCGAATATCCCGAGGCGATCTACGATGAGACCACCGGCACCTGGACCTCCAAAGCCGAGGTCGCCGAAGTTCCCTTCACCGCGTTCACCTCGAAGAAGAAAGCCGAGCGGATCCCCGGACGGCTGGTGGTGCGCCGCATCCCGGAACTGAACCCCCAGGACACCAACCAGCCGATGTTGTTCGGCACCCACCGCTTCCACGCCTTCTTCACCACCGTGGATCCGGAAGTGTTGGACACGGTGGCCGCGGACCGGACCCACCGGGGGCATGCGCTCATCGAGCAGGTCAACGCCGACTTGAAAGACAGTGCTCTGGCACACCTGCCTTCCGGACATTTCGGGGCCAACAGTGCCTGGCTGGTCTGCGCGGTGATGGCCTACAACCTGACCCGCACCGCCGGGATCCTCGCTGCCGGAGAGTTCGCCCGGGCCCGGACCGGGACCATCCGGGCCAGGCTCGTGAATCTGCCAGCCCGGATCGCCTCCAGCGCCCGCAGGATCCGCATCCGCCTGCCCCAGGCATGGCCCTGGCAACAGGGATTCGAGCGGCTCTTCACCGCCGTCCACCCGCCACCGCAACCGGCATAACCACCCGACCACCCGCCGGGCATCGGCACAACCGAAAGAACATCAGTGGAACACCACCGGTAGCGAGGCCGGCCACCACGTCACGCCAAAAAACGGCTCAGTGCCGATCCGGGATATCGGCCGCCGGCCCTAACCTGAGTCGGTGGATCGAGGCTTAGGCTCTGAGCTTTTTGGTGCGCGGTGCCGCTTGCCGATGACAAAGCTGCCAACGCCTACGAAAACGGCAATCAGGAACGGCGTTAGCCAAGTATTCCATTCCGCAACCAGCTGGGGCCAGGGTCCGATGAAGGCGAGTAATGCAGCGAGACCCCGAATGGCGAAAGTTGCCAGAAGGACGATAAGGAGAACCTCGCCAAGAGTTCGCGGGGGCCTGACCGCTTGGAGGTCGCCCGGCGTGGCATCCGCATCCACTTTGCCCTGCTCCCGCAGTCGCTGAAAACGGCGTTGTCGGAGAATAACGGCACTCGACCCATTAACAATTCCTATGAATATCGCCAGGACGATGTTGTAAAGAGTTACATCACGAGGCCCATCCAGCTGATTGAGGAACGACAGGAATCCCAGGCCAAACATTGAAACGAGGAAACCCCAGGCCAAGGCTCGCGGAACGGTGCTCGCATTAAGTATGTCGCCCATAATCTTCGCCCCCCGTGATGAAGTATTCACCTTCTTGAACGCCGACGGCGCCCTGCCTCAAGCGGGCTAGCCCTACGCCCGTGATTGCAGGATCGTCAGCAGACCGACCGGTAGGTAGATCGTCGCACGTGCCTTGCCTGAGGGATAGAGGCGGAGGGCTTCGACTCTAAACGGCGCGAAGGGAGCGCCTCATTCAAGGGTCAATGGGTTGCGGCCGGATCGTCGGATGCCCCGTGACTCCCGAGAGGTTCCGCAGTGTGGTCTTTCCTTGTTTGGAAATACGTCATGAGGCCAACGGGCGAGGTAACGACGACTGTCACGAACCAATCGCCCCAGTCCGCACTCCTTGACCACCACAACCCGGCCATTGACAGCAAAGTAATGATCCCCTGGACGACGAAGGTCATCAGAAGGATGTAGACCAGCAGCCTGGGGATGGTCGAGGGCGACCCACCGATGGGCAGCTCAGAACCGTCGGAGTCAGGATCAAGACGTCCCTGCGCCTTGAGGGACATAATGTGCTGATCACGGAAGAGATACCCCGTAAGACCGGCGATGAACCCGCCCAAAGCGAAGTACGCAAGGGTGTTGGGTGACGCCCGCTCAGCATCACCCACGATCAGGTTATAGAGCGACGTCACGCCCAAAGCGAAGAACATAAGGATGAACCCGAGGAAGATCGCTCGGGGGATGGTCGTGACATTGAAAAAACCACTCATAGGTTCTCCTCCTTGGGGATTCTCCCTTGGGTCTCAAGATTTCGGATGCGAACCCCACGGCCGAAATACCCGACGGACGCCACGACCGCGCCTTGCACGAAAAACCACACAACGTGAAGCAGGCTGACTGTTCCGACATCAAAGACAACGGAAACGGCTGTCGCAAATCCGAGCATGATGAGCGCCAGAGTCACAGCCGATAGCACAGCCCGCCAGGGCGAATGAGGAAAATATGGGTCTGCGGCCTGGATGATCGCATTCCTGGATTTCTCATCCGCGCCGTTCACGGACTTCGTGTCTATGCCAGTGACCATCACACAGGCTCCTTTCGTGCATTGCCGCCCGTGTATATGCCCCAGGTCGTTATAGCCGCCATCACGAAACACATCACCAGGGTGAAGTCCGTAGTGGCCTCGAAGAGCCCGACGTGAGTGATGAGGTTGAGAAGTCCGAACAGCGCAAGCGCGATGGATACACCGACCCCGACCACATACAGGTTCGATGGGGGCAGAGGGAATGAACGATTGCCTACCTCAAGCCCCCCGGCTTCTGCCTTCAAAACCCGCTTCTCGTGCCAGACTTTGATTCTTTGTCGGCGGATACCCCTTCCGAGTATCGCGCCGATGGCACCACCCACTGCAGGCCCGATGGCGACGAAGAAGACCAAGGTCGCCTGAACCCCAGGCGAGAGCAACTGGACAAGACCAAAGGCACCTAGCGTGAAGAAGTACAACCATGCCGCGTATGCAACCGCTCGACCCGCGGTCCACGGATACCACCAGTCCAGCTCAATGACCTGTTCGTCGGTGAGCGTCACGACTTCTCGTTGCTCTGGCACTGCGGTCGACATCTAAAACACCTTCTCGTGACTCGTCACGTTCTGGGCATTCCACCGTTTCATCCCTGACCGCCCACTTCAACTAACCAAATGGCCAGTTTTCTTGCCTACCAGGTAGGCCATCAGACCCACAGCGGTAACAACCGAGAGTGTGAAGGCCCAACTGGCCCAACCAGTTCCGCTCGACCATTGACTGAGCCACGCTCGTAGAACAAAGCGTTCACTGACGGCCCTCTTTATTAGTGCTTCTACCCAGGTATGAGAACCACATCAGTAGTGCCGCAGGAATGAAACACATGGCGAAGATGAACCAGTTCAGCGGGCCGGAAATGCCCAAATGGTTCATCAGGCTCAGAAAGCCGAAGAGGGCGAATCCGATCGACACTGCGTAACAAATCAATGCCCATGTGGGCGTTACAGGCTCCGCTGGTTTTGACCCAACGTCTGCGACCTGGTTTTTCCTCTTCGGCGTTTGCTTGGTTAGGCGGCCGCGGACCCTGTCACGACGATTACCCCGTGAAAAGTACAGGCCTATAGCCTGAGTTGGCTCACGACCTGGGGCTCTGCGGCATGGCGGGGCTGTGACCTGTGGTGATGCTGTCGGATTGGGGCGG
>NZ_NOIT01000031.1 GCF_004136555.1 Kocuria carniphila | reverse complement strand
TGCCCTCTCATCGCGGTGGAACGGAACCCTGAACAAGTCCCATTCTTCCCGGTCAGACGGGCATCCCGTCTTTAATTGCGGCCCAAGCCCAGCATGCTCATCGGTGGATCAAGGCTAAGACACGAATACTGGACAAGGCCCGCGGGCCGGAACCGGGCGGCGTCGGGATCAGGACCGGGCGGCGTCGGCGGTTGAGTGCGCATGCTGGGTGCCGCTAGAACCCTGGGGTGCGTCTGGTGCAACATTAGGACCCGCCGGATGGTCCGAAGGGGTTCTTATGGCCCCTGAGGTGTCACGCGCGGTCCTTGCGACACCTCAGAAGCGAGGGTGACGCCGCCCAGTGTCAGCGGGCGGTGGCGTTATGAGAAACGAGCGACTAGGCCCAGGGCGCGGAACGAGCGTCGGAATCGCGGTTAGGCCTGTCCTTTGCGGACGGTGCACCTTGGTTCTCGCCAGCCGAGTGGTCGGACGCGGATTCCCGGTTCCCAAGAGTTTGATCGCGTTCAGAGTCGGCATCCTGGCGCTCCGTGTTGGAGTCCTCAACGTCAGCCCTCTCGTGCTCAGTTTCTTCGCGGCCATCATGACCGGAACCCTCATCAACGGCAGCACGTTCACCGCGGGCGGCGGAACGCATCCGCGGACGCGTGATCAACATGGTCACGAACGCACCGATGACGGCAATCAAGGCGACCGCGATCGCCGCGTCCATCCAGAACTGGGTGGGGTACAGCCGGATCAGGGTGTCGGTGATGCGGAAGGTCCAACTACCGGCGTCGAAGAACAATGAGTGGAACAGCGCGAAGAACGTCTCCCAGGCCAATACCGCCACGACCAGGAGAATCACCAGCAGTGCAACGGTCAGCCACGCTCCGAAGAACAGTGCACCGGACGCGGCGCCGGGTGCGCGGCGGTGCAGATAGAGGCAGCTGATCGCACTGAGCACCAGCAGAATCAACGCGACCAGGAAGCCCCACTGGATGACGTGTTGCACGTCGGTCATGTGGGACACCTCTTGGTCCTGGAACAACATGCCGGCTTCTTCGCTGATCAACCCGCTCAGGTACTCGGGCGGCGCGAAGTTCATGATGTAGTCCAGCCCGTAGGACCCGTAGGTCATGCGCTGTTCGGTGGTCATCCCCCAGTGATCAGCGGGGAACCCTGGGCGGTGGTACTCGATCCACAGGAACAGCGGGGTGGCCACGAGCCGCACCCCCAGGGCGATCAGGAGAATCGGGAACGTCAGCGCCAGAAAGACTTGTTGAAGGCGACGAAATTTCGCCTCGCGGGGACGCTTGACCGCCGTGGTGGGAGAACTCACCGGGGATATCACCAGTTTCCGTGCCAGTTTTCGTCTGAGTACTTGTCAAAGGGAATGTTCCAATCACCAAAGCCGTCGTCGGGATCAGCCTGCGGGTAACCGGTATTGACCACTTCCACCATGTCACCGGGGCGGAAGGTGTCAAAAATGTACTTGGCGCCCTCCACGGGCATACCCACACAACCGTGGGACACATTTTGGTAGCCCAACACCGGCATGGCAGAGGGCAGGGCCTGGTGGATGAACTCGCCGCTCCACGTGAGTCGAGCCACGTTGGAGGCGTTGAAGGGCTCGTAGTAGTGCGGGTCCCCGGGTGAGAGGTTCAGCGACGACGGCTTGAATTCATACGATTCCGCCTGCTCGATGATGACCTTCTTACCCGTGGTCGACGGCCATTCCGGGTTGCCCAAGGTCACGGGCCATTCGCCGGTCTTCTTGCCGTTCTCGTAGGCCACCAGGGTCTTGGTGTTGTTGTCCACGTACGCGCGGTGTTCGGGACCGGTCGTGAAGTTCACGGTCTGGTTCTCGTTGCCGATCATCCCGTTGCCCACGTCCTTGCCGAGCAACTTGATGGCCACCTTCACCTTGGAATCCGGGGCCCACGGTTCGGCGGGGCGATAGCGCAGCTTGGTGTCCGAGTACCAGCGGAAGGCGCCGTCCTGGTCACCGCCGCCGGTGACCAGGACGGCCTTCTCGATCTCTTCCTTGTTCAGGATCGGTTCGGAGAAATCGAATTCGACGACCTGCCACAACCCGTAGGTGCCGCCGTCCCGCACGTTCATGCGAACGTCCATTTCATGGGCGGCGTCCACGGTGGAGAACGCGGACGTGCCTTCCGCGGTGCGGCCGTTGTTATCCGCCGTGTACGTCACGGTGTAGGCGGAGTCGAATTCGAGTGGCTTGGTGGAAGTCCACGTGGTTCCGTCCTCGGACAGTTCCCCGGCGGCTTCTTGGCCGTCATCCGAAACGACCGAGACATCCGTGAGCTTGCCCTGGTCCGCCGTCACGGTGACCGGGTCCACGGGATTGACCATGGTGGTGTTCGCGGCAGGGGCCACGGTCACGGTGGGTTCGCCAGCTGCCTCGGTGGCTGTAGCATTCGAGGCACCGTCGCTCGGTGAACCGGACGCAGCGCCGTCGCCCCCGGAACCTGTACCGCACGCGGCCAGGGCCAGCACACTGAAACCCGCCAAACCGGTGACGGCGCGCGAACGCCAGGTGCTCTTGCGGGGGGAATGGGGGGCCATGGTGAACCTCACTTCGCGTGGCTGGATCTCCTCCAGACTGCCCGGTTACCCGCTGAACAACAAGTTGACTTCGGATGGATTACGGGCGACGCAGGTGGGCGCGCCGCATACTTTGCGGCATGGGCGCGGACCGGAATTCCGGTGCGGCTTGCGGCTTCACTTCGCGCTCGCTCCCGGGCTGATCGTCCCCAATGGTTTCGGCCGGCGCGCGATTGAATGAAACGTCCCGCAATACTCGCCCGGGGGCCCGCATTCCGGGCCGCTGCGGTGACTGCGGACGACGCCGCGCGGCCGGCTCGTCATCGCGCACGGCCTCGACCATGGCGCCCAGGTCATCGCGGTTCCAGCCGTCCGGTGATTCCAGACGCACCACACGCCACCCGCGCGGGGCGGTCATGCGGTCCGCATGGAAAGCGCACAGGTCGTAGGCATGCGGTTCGGAACGGGCGGACAGCGCACCGATCACCGCGGTGGAGTCCGAGTACACGTAGGTCAGGGTGCAGACGGCGGCCCTGGAGCAGGTCTGGCGGCTGCAGCTGCGCTGAGGAAGTTCTTCGCTCATGCGCTTACTCAGCGTCCCCGGCGGCGCAGCCTGCGGCGTTCGCGTTCGGAGAGCCCGCCCCAAATGCCGAACTTCTCATCGTTGGACATCGCGTAGTCCAAGCACTCGCCGCTCACGGGGCACGCCTCGCACACGCGCTTGGCGTCGCGAGTCGAGCCGCCCTTTTCGGGGAAGAAAGCTTCGGGGTCTGTCTGTGCGCACAGTGCGTCGGTCTGCCAGGCGAGTTCGCCTTCGGCGTCGCCCTCGCTCACGGAGTACAGGCCGGCAACGGCCTGCCACACGGAAGCGTCCACGCTCTGCGGGTCGTGGACGTCCACGTCGGTGAGATTCTGCGGAACCGGCGGCTGCGCGGGGGTCTGCGCCACGGGTTCGGAATCGGTGGTCTTGCGGCGATCGGATCGCAACATCACATCGCCTGCGGATTCGGGATGCGCAGCCAGGAAGGCGCTTGCGAGATCGTCCAGGGTGGTGACTTCCATGGTGGATCCACCACGAGCCTGATCCACGGGATCGACGAACCAATCTGCGGGGATCACCTCGTGCGCGTTCGGACGGCCCTGCTCGGCGGTGTCCTCTTGATCGTTGAAGTGGCGGCGTGCGGCCTCTCCCATGTCAGTCCTTCCGTCCGACGCAAAAGCTATGTGGTGCCCGTGACCCGCCCATTTGGGCCGCGGGAAATCAACCGCTCCAGGCGAAGGGTTGGTCCGCTTGGCCCGAAGCGGACCCCCTAATTACACGCGTGTAAGTCCTGCTGAGTCAAGCTGGGTTCGGCGGACTTGCAGATTTGACCGGCGTGCCGTCAGTGTGGACGAGGGACCGTCACTTACCCTAAGGAGTTTCTGCGTGAGACGCACACCGGCCACTTTCGCACAGGCCTTGGCCCAGCTTTCCGAACGCCCCACACCCGCGCTCATCTGGCGCAACGGGGACGAACGCGTCGAGCTTTCCGGCCGCGTGCTCGTCAACTGGGTCGAAAAATCCGCAAGCCTCCTGGTCGACGAATTGGACGTGGAGTCCGGCCAACTCATCACCGTTTCCCCGCGCCAACACTGGCGACTCGTAGTTCTCACCCTCGCCGCCCTACGGGTTGGTGCCTCGGTACGGTTCGGTGAGAATTCCGCCGACGACGCCGCCGTCCACGCCGCGCTCGAAGGTCACCTCAACGACGGCGTTCCCGCCGAACACGTCCTGGCCGTCGCCTCCCCGGCCTTGGCCTTCGCGTGTGAGGAAGAGGTTTCGGATCCGGTCATCGACTTCTGCGCCGAAGTCCGATCGTTTCCGGACGCGTACATGGGAATGGAAGAACCTCAGGACGGCGATGATGCCTTGCCAGAGGCCGGAATCACGCACGGTGAGTTGCTGGGTGAAGCCGAGCGAGCGGCGTCGGCGATCGAGGACCACACCGTGTATGTGCCGTTGAACGACGGCTGGGACGAACGTGCCCTGTTGATCACGTTGGGAGTGCTCTTGCGCGACGGCGCCGTGTTGCTGACCGCAAACGAGTCGGATGTTACGCCGGATGTCCTGGCGCAGGAGAAGGCGGTTCCGTTGTCGGGCGAGTGAGGGACCGGACCGACAGACTCGGTTCGGATGGTCAGTTCCGGCTCAGATCTGGCTGGGCGGGGCGTCCGAATCGGTGCGAGAGCGAGATGAGGCGTCCGAGTCCTGGCGGGTCGTCTCGTCCTTGCGCTGCACCACGGGGATCTGACCGGTGATGAACGCGAACTCTTCTTCGCGGCTGCCCGCGAAATCCGGGTCCTCATCGAGCTCCTGGCGGAAGACCCAGAACCGGTAGGCGAAGTACCGGAAGATGGTGCCCAGGATGGTGCCGATGATCGTGCCCGAGATGAAGGACGCCGTGGCCGACTGCAGGCCCAGCACGTAGTAGCTGAAGAACAAGCAGCCCATTTCAATGCCCAGGCCAATGCCATTGGCCACCAAGAACTGGACCAACTCACGCCGCTTGTCCGCTTGACGCTTCTCGCGGAAGGTCCACAAGCGGTTGGCAACCCACGAGAACAGGATGGCCACCACCGTGGCCACGAATTTGGCCTTGATGTGGCTGTCCTCGAACCACGGGGTGTGCATCAGGATCCACGCGAGCGTCGCGTTAATGACGAACGCCAGCGCACCCACCACGCCGAACTTCATGAGTTCTTTGACGAACAGGTGCCACAGCGCGTCAGCGCGTTCCATGATGCTATTCACGAATGGTTCTCGGTTTCCGTCGCTCGGGGAAGTCATGCGCGCTGGTACTTGCACGCTCATGGGTGATCCGCAGAAGTGCGTGATCTACCCGCATATTGAGCTGCATCCTACTCCTAAATAGCTGGTGGCCCGCTGTGGCGATACCCTGGGGAACGTGAGTTTCCCCATTACAGGTCCTGTCATTGGTGTTGTCGGAGGCGGCCAGCTGGCCCGCATGATGGCACCCGCCGCTACCGAGCTGGGCGTGGAATTGCGCGTCCTGGCGGAAGGCCCGGACGTTTCGGCCGTGGCCGCCGTCCGCACCACCCCCGTTGGGGACTACAAAGATTTGGACACCCTGCGGCAGTTCGCCTCAGAGGTGGACGTGGTCACCTTCGATCACGAGCACGTACCCACCGAGCACCTGCGCGCCCTCCAGGAAGCCGGGGTGTCGGTGCAGCCGGGCCCGGAGGCGCTGGTGCACGCGCAGGACAAGCTGGTCATGCGCAAGGCCGTGGAGAAGCTCGGTCTGCCCAATCCCCAGTGGGCCCAGGTGCGCACCGCGGACGAGCTGTTGGCCTTCGGCGAGACGGCCGGATGGCCGCTGATTCTCAAGACGCCACGCGGCGGCTACGACGGCAAGGGCGTGTTGAAGCTCGACGACGCTCAGGCAGTCCACCAGGATCCGGTCCCGGCGTGGTTCGCTCAGGCTTCCGAGGACGGCTTGCTCGCGGAGGAAGCCGTCCCGTTCACACGTGAGCTGTCCGCTCTGGTGGCGCGCACACCGTCCGGCGAGACCAAGGCGTGGCCCGTGGTCGAGTCCGTGCAGGTCAACGGCGTGTGCGATGAGGTGATCGCCCCGGCACCCGGCCTGGACCCGGAAGTGGCCGCGGCGGCGTCGGGAGCGGCCATCATGCTCGCCCAGGAACTGGGCGTCACCGGCGTGATGGCCGCCGAACTGTTCGAGACCCCCGGCCACGGCGCCGGTTTTGCCGTGAACGAGCTGGCCATGCGCCCGCACAACTCCGGGCACTGGACCATGGACGGCTCCGTGACCAGTCAGTTCGAGCAGCACCTGCGTGCCGTTCTGGACTGGCCGCTGGGTGCCACGGAGGTCAACGCGGATGTTGCCGTGATGAAGAACTTCTTGGGCGGCGACAATCAGGACCTCTTCGCGGCATACCCGGCCGCGATGGCCGCCGAGCCGCGCGCCAAGATTCACAACTACGGCAAGTCGGTGCGTCCCGGCCGCAAGATCGGGCACGTGAACGTGGTTGGATCCGCGGATGAGACGGCCGAACTGCGCCGCATTGCGACCCGTGCGGCGGGCATCATTCGCGACGGTGAGGACCGATCGGAAGAGCCCACTCACATCCAGTCCGAGGGCAAGGCGCACCCCACGTGGGGCGCGACTCCCCTGACCCAGACCCAGGCACCGATCGTGGGCTTGGTCATGGGCTCGGATTCCGACTGGTCCACCATGCGCTTGGCCGCAGAAGCCCTGGAAGAACTGGGCATTCCGTACGAGGCGGATGTCGTGTCCGCTCACCGCATGCCGCACGAAATGCTCGAATACGGCCAGACCGCTCACGAACGTGGTCTGCGGGTGATCATTGCCGGTGCCGGCGGCGCGGCGCATCTGCCGGGCATGCTGGCCTCGGTCACACCCCTGCCGGTGATTGGTGTACCGGTCCAGCTCAAGACCCTGGACGGCATGGACTCACTGCTGTCGATCGTGCAGATGCCCGCGGGTGTTCCCGTGGCCACCGTGTCCATCGGGGGTGCCCGAAACGCCGGTCTGCTGGCCGCTCGTGTGTTGGCCTCGGCCACCGACACGTCCGCCGAGCACCTGCGCGACAACCTGCAGAACTTCGCGCGGGAGCTGTCCGAGACCGCTCACCGTAAGGGTCAGGCGCTGCGGGACACCGTGTCGCGAGGCGCCACGACCCAGGACTAGCAGGGCTTTGCCCGGTCGATTTTCGGCCAGGATTCAGCCAGTAGCGGCACAATGACCGCAGTGCGTCGTGACTCGCGAGAGGGTGATTCCCACAATCACCCGCGTGAGCCGGCCGCAACACCGCCTTCCCCATCAGCACGGAGTTGCACGTGAACGGATCATCCTCGAGCGATGTAGGGGGTACCCCCTACCCGCCCACGGCCGGAGCCCCCCACCCGGATGGTGGCTACACGGAAGAAACCTTCCACGGTGCTTCCGCGACCCGCGATCCCGGTAGCGGCCCCCGCAAGAAGCGCTCCAACGTGGCCGACCCGTTGATCAACCCCAAGTTCGCCGCACCGGCCGACCGCACCAAGCGCGCGTGGTGGTTGCTGGGCGCCACCGCACTGGTTCCCGGCTCCGCCCAGCTGGTGGCTGGTCGCAAAGGCCTGGGGCGGCTGGCGCTGCGCGTGACCGTAACCGTGTGGGCGCTCATTCTCTTCGCTGCCCTGCTGTGGCTCGTGTGGAAGACCGCGCTGATCTGGCTGCTCACCAACTCGGTCACCTCGTGGATCCTGATGTTCGGCCTGCTGGGCCTCGCGTTGGGCTGGGTGTTCCTGTGGTTCGACACGCTCCGACTGATCAGACCAGGTTTGTTGAGCGACAAGGTCCGCCGCGCCGTGGTCATTGTGACCGTGCTGGCCATGCTCATCACCGGCGGTGGCTTGGGTTACGCCGCCCATTTGGTCTCGGTGGCGCGGGGGGCGGTCTCCAATATCTTTGGCGGCGGTCTGCCGTTCGTCCCGGACGACGGGCGCTACAACATCCTGCTCATGGGCGGCGACGCCGGTGATGACCGCGAAGGCCGCCGCCCCGACTCCATGACGGTGCTCAGCGTGGACGCGGGTTCCGGGCGCACCGTGACCGTTTCCCTGCCTCGCAACCTGCAGAACGTGCCGTTCCCGCAAGATTCCCCGTTACACGACGTGTACCCCAGCGGGTTCAGCTGCGGCGACGAGTGCATCATGAACGCCATCTACACGGACGTGATGCAGAATCACCAGGACCTCTTCCCGGACGTGGCCGACCCCGGTGCGGAAGCCACCAAGGACGCCGCTGAGGGCGTCACGGGCCTGGAAATCCACGGCTACGTGCTGATCGACATGGACGGTTTCGAATCCCTGGTGGACGCCTTGGGCGGCATCACCCTGGACGTGGGCGGACGCGTGCCCATGGGCGGTGGCACCAACATGGACACCGGACTGCCCAACCCGATCCTCGGGTGGATCGAACCCGGCGTGCAGCACATGGACGGCCACCATGCCCTCTGGTACGCCCGTTCCCGCGAAGGGGCCACGGACTACGACCGGCAGGCGCGCCAGCGCTGCGTTCAGGCCGCGATGCTCAAGCAGCTCAACCCGGTCAACGTGGCCACCAAGTTCGAGGACCTAGCCAACTCGGGTGAGGAAATCATCGAGACGGACATCCCACAGTCCTCGATCGGCTCCCTGGTCAACGTGGCCATGAAGGCCAAGAACCACGACCTGGAATCCTACGCCGTGGGCCCGCCCTTCTACGACCAGTCCTTCCCCACATACCCGGATTTCGAGCTCTTCCAGTCCGATCTCCAGGGCGTGCTCGAGAGGGCGACGGACGATGGCGCCGAGGCGGCGGCGTCGTCGAACGTCCCGGCCCGTGGCGTGGCAGGTGCGCCGGGTGGTGTGGGCGTGGGCATGTCGGTGCCCGTGCCTGCCTCCCCCGCGATGGTGACCACTGCCGAGGAACTCTCCCCCAACGGCACCTGCTCCGTGCCGTAACCGAATCCGCGCTACGCGTTCTGACCTGAGCGGCAGATCGGTACAGTGGACGCGTGGCAAATATCCTGCAGTCCCAGGAATGGGCAGAGTTTCAGCGAAACATCGGACACCAGGTCGTTCAGGCATCCGGCGACGGATGGCGCTACCTGGCCACCGTCGAGGGCGGGCGCACGGGCCGGTACCTGTACTGCCCGTACGGTCCCGAGGCGGATTCCCCACAGGCTTTCGACGCCGCCCTGGCGGACCTCACGCGCGTGGCCAAGGAGCACAAGTGCTGGTTCGTGCGCGTGGAACCGGCCAATGCGAATTTCGTGGACGGCCTGGAAACGGAGAAGTCTTCGTTGCGCCGCCGCGGTATGAAGGTTGCCCCGCGTCAGGTGCAGCCTTCGCACACCCAGCTCATTGACCTCAGCAAGGACGAGAAAGAGCTGCTCAAGGACATGAAGTCCACCAACCGAAATCTGTACCGGAACATCCACAAGAAGGGTGTGACGATTGAGCGCTCGTCCAACCCGGAGGACGTCAATTACCTCCTGAAGTTCTTGGACGACACCGCCAAGCGTAAGGATTTCAACCGCCAGCACGACGACTACCTGCGCGCCGTGGCCCGTTCACTCATGCCCGCGGGCGCTGCCGCGATCTACCTCGCGAAGCTCGAGGACGAGCCCATTGCGGCGTCACTCGTGTACGACTCCTCGGACACCCGCACCTACGCCCACGCGGCCATGGATCAGCGTCACCGCAAGCTGTCAGCGGGCATCCCGCTGGTGGTCACGATGATCATGGACGCCAAGGAGAAAGGCCTCGCGTGGTTCGACTTGTTCGGCACCGCACCCGAGGGCGCTGGTCCAGAGCACGAGTGGTACGGATTCACGTCTTTCAAGAAGTCGTTCGGTGGCTCGCCGGTATCGTTTGCGGGCACATGGGACCTGCCCGTTTCGACCGGTGGCTACGCCGCTTACACCGGCGTGCGCCACGCCCGGGAAGCGGTCACGAAGGCTCGAAAGAAAATCCGCGAGCGTAACATCGAGGCATGACTAAAACTGCTCTGATCACCGGTGCCACCGGAGGAATTGGCCGCGCTTTCACCACCGAATTGCACCGGCGCGGCTATCAGGTGATCATCACCGGTCGGAGCACGGAGAAGCTGACTGAACTGTCTCAAACCGTGACCGACGGTGCTGCGCAGATCGTGGCCGCTGACCTGGGAACGCAGGACGGGATCTCCACCCTGGTGGACGTGATTCGCTCCAACCCGCTGGACATCCTGATCAACAATGCAGGTTTCGGCACGCACGGTGCTTTCGCCGAACTGGACATCGATCGCGAACTCGAAGAAGCCACCGTCAACATGACCGCTCTGATGGCCACCACCCACGAGGCGCTTCAGTCGATGACCGCGCGGCGCACCGGCGCAATCGTGAACATTGCGTCTGTGGCCGGGTTCCAGCCCATTCCCTACATGGCCACGTATGGCGCCAGCAAGGCGTTCGTGGAACGGTTCACTCTTGCCGTGGGCGTTGAGGCCCGCAAGTCAGGTGTGCTGGTGACCTGCGTGAACCCTGGTCCCGTGGATACCGAGTTCTTCGACGTGGTCGGTTCCAGTGCCGTGAAGATCGGCCGTGCGATGAGCCCGGAACAGATTGTGGCTTCCGCCATGACCGCAGTGGACAAGCGCCGTTCCCGCGTGGTGGCACCTCGCACCTTCCACGCGGTGGAGGCCCTCACCCGCGTGCTGCCCGCACCGTTGGTGGCCCGGGCGACATCGATTATTTCCGGGCGGTGAGCGCGGCCGCTGCGGCGCTGATGCCGGTACGCGGCTGGCACTGCGTCGCACTACATTGCACGGCGCCGCGCTGCGCGTGAGGTGTCGTTAGAGCCCACGTTTACAGGCCCTTCACAGATGAGCGTGGGTAGGCGTCTTCCGCCACGGCCGGTGGCCACCGGCGGCGAGCAGGGCGCGTAGGCGGTAGTTGTCGAAGTTGCGGAAACCCCGAGCGACCCGGCGCATCGTCTCGATCACCCCGTTGATCGCCTCTGTCGGCCCGTTCGAGGCTCCGGCGGTGTCGAAGTAGGCCAGGATCGCCGACCGCCATCGCTGCAAGGTGCGGCCCAGCCGGGCGACCTCCGGGATCGGGCAGG
>NZ_NOIT01000030.1 GCF_004136555.1 Kocuria carniphila | reverse complement strand
CCTCTACCCAGACCTCACAACACACCCCTCGAGACGCCCACGCGCACACCGCTACCCATGCTCATCTGTGAAGGGCCAGTTATCTGCATACCTGAGGAGATTTCGTGAGTACACCTCGTTTTCTGGTCACCCGTGAGATCCCGGAACCGGGACCGTCCATCTTGAAGGAGGCGGGCGACGTCGTCATCAAGGACGGCATGAGCGCGGACGAGCTGCGCGAGGCCGTCACGAGCGGCGAGTACGACGTGGTGCTCCCGCAGGTCTCGGACAAATTCGATGCCGAGCTGCTGTCGCAGGCCAAGATCCGCGGCATCGCCAACTACGCGGTGGGCTACAACAACATCGATGTACCGGCCGCCGCGGAGAACGGGATCGCCGTGGGCAACACCCCGGACGTCCTCAACGACGCCACGGCCAACACCGCCATGCTCCTACTGCTGGGCGCCGCTCGTCGCGCGCACGAGGCCTCCGAGTATCTGCGGGAGGGGCGGTTCACGGGCATCGGACCCAACCTGCTGGTCGGCCAGGACATCACCGGAGCCACACTGGGTATCGCGGGGATGGGCCGGATCGGCAAGGCCGTGGCCCAACGTGCCCTGGGCTTCGGCATGAAGGTGATCTTCACGCAGCGCCCACCACACGACCGCCCGGTGTCCGACGATGAGTTGGGTGACTTGGCCGGGCGCGTGACTCAGGTGCCGTGGGACGAACTGGTCGAGACGAGCGATTTCATCTCGCTGCATGTGCCGCTCACCGAGGAGACCACGCACCTCATCGACCGGAAGGTGCTGAGGCGGATGAAATCCACCGCGGTGTTGGTCAACACCGCCCGCGGTCCCGTGGTCGATGAAAATGCATTGGTTCGTGCATTGCGGGACCGTGAGATCTTCGCGGCCGGGTTGGATGTGTACGAGAACGAGCCCGAGATGGCCGACGGTCTGGTCGAGCTGCCCAATGCGTTTCTGCTGCCGCATGTGGGTTCCGCCGAGGGCGGTTCCCGCGCGGGTATGGCGCGTAAAGCCGCGGAAAACACGGTGGCCATGGCTCGCGGTGAGACCCCGCCGTACGAGGTGAAGCCGTAGGTTTCGCCGACCGCGCCGTGTTCTGACCTGCCGGGTGGTGCGGCCGATGGCCTGTGCAGACTGATCGACGACAACGCCGGATCCGGCTCGAGTCCAGGTCGTACCGTTGATCAGAGTGCGGGCTAGCTGCGCAGCTCCGCGATGATCTGTGCAGTGGCGCGGATCGCGGTGTCGATATCGTTCTCCGTGGTCTCTCTGCCCAGGCTGAAGCGAACCGAGGTCGTGGCCACCTCCGCGGGAACTCCCATGGCCGTGAGCACGTGGGACGGCTCCGATGAACCGGTCGCGCACGCCGAACCGGATGAGACCAGCACTCCCTGGTTCTCCAGATCCACGAGCACGGTCTCCCCGTTCACGCCGGGGAAGCAGAAGGACGCGTTGGTCGCCAGGCGCGTATTGCCGTTCAATCCTGCCGACGCCGACGCCGCTGCGGTTGCCGTGGCCGCGCTGGCTCCTGCGGCGATGTCTGCCGAGTCCGGATCGGTCACGTGTGTGCCTTTCGCGGTTGCGTTGGCTGCGACGCCGGTTTCCTGGAGATTCACTGTTTTACGCGGATCCGGACCGGTCAGGAGCGTGCCGGGCATGGCCCCGAGGATGCCGTCGATCAGTCGGTCGCGTAGAGCGGCGACACGGGCTGTGTATTCCTTTCGTTCTCGCTCGGCCAGTTCGAGGGCGGTGGCCAATCCCACGGCACCGGCAACGTTGGAGGTTCCGGAGCGGCGCCCACGCTCGTGACCACCGCCGCTCATGAGCGAACGTAGTGGGGTGCCGCGCTTGACCCACAGCAAACCCACGCCCTGTGGAGTGCCGATCTTGTGACCGGCCAGCGTGAGGGCGCTGACCCCGAGGTCAGTGACCCTGAGCGGTAAGGTGCCTGCGGCCTGCACTGCGTCCGTGTGCAGAGGTACGCCGAATTCCGCGGCAACTTCGGCCAGAGCCGACATGTTCTGCACGGTCCCCACCTCGTTGTTGGCGAGCATTACAGACGCCATGGCTACCGAGTCGGAACCCGCGGTCCCGGACGCATTGGCTACGACAGGCTCGCCCGCGCCAGCCGTTTTGGGGTGCCGCGGTAATGCGCCCGCGCTGGGGAGCGCACCGGGCCGTGAGGCGTCGTCGGTCAAGAACGCGCGCAAGATACCCGGCGAGACGAACCCGGAGCCGTCCACGGGCAGCTCCGCGGCGGTGAAACCATCGAACTGGGCGAGCGAGCGGGCGGATTCCAGAACGGCGTCGTGCTCGATGGCGCTGATCAGCACCCTGTTGCGCCCCGGCTGGCGCTCGCGACGGGCCAACGCGATGCCTTTGACCGCCAGGTTGTCGGCCTCGGTGCCGCCAGAGGTGAAGATGATCTCTCCCGGGCGGGCGCCCAAGACCGCCGCGACGCGCTCGCGGGCGTCGTCCAAGGCCCGCGCGGCACGCTGGCCGCGCTCGTGATGGCTGGACGCGTTACCGAATTCGTGGGTGAGCCACGGCCACATTGCCTCGAGTACCTCGCGGCGCGGTGCTGTGGTGGCTGCGTGATCCAGGTAGATCATGACGTGACCTCTCGTGTTGTGCCCGTGACGCGTGATGCGGTGAGCTGCAAAGATGGAGCATGGAAGAAAACACGCTGACCACCATTGCCCAGTCCATGCTGAACCAGGCTCGCGAAGCGACCAGCGGCCGCTCCGCGCATAACCTGTACGGCGGCCGCGAGCACACGCTGCAGCAGACCATGATCGCGCTGATTCGAGGTCAGGATCTCAAAGAACACGAGAATCCGGGCGAAGCCACGATCCAGGTGATCATCGGCCAGGTCGAGCTCATCGCCGGTGACGAGTCCATCACCCTGCACTCCTCCGATTACACTGCGATCCCGCAGCAACGACATTCCCTGCATGCTCATGAGGACTCCGTAGTGCTGCTGACGGTCGTGGGTAAGGGCTGACGGTCCTGTTGCAGGCCCTTATGATCGAGAATTCAGAACATTCGACAGTTCTTGAACCAGGATCGTGAAACTGAGTGCTGCGGATTCGTCCCCTGCTGCAGCCTGTTCGGCTAAGTCGGGAAGTGTGGGCGTCAGGGTCGTGCTCTGGGCAACCAGGAAAGTTAGAGCCTCGTTCGACTCCTGTGCGGCAGCCAAGTCCATTTGGTGGCGGGAGAATCCGTCGGCAATTCTGTCAAGATCAACAGCCCTCAGGAGACGCAAAATATCGAGGGCGTCTTTCGGCTTGACCCGATCCCGCTTGTTAGTGTCTTTGTCCTCGAGCCGCTCTTTCAGCTTGATGCACTTGGCTACGATGAGCGCTGCAGGTCCGGCCACGTTCACCTGACACGTACGGCCGTCGTCCTGTTCCAAAGCGCCGAGCGTTATAGTTTCGAAATCCACCAGAGCGGGCGCAAGACCCCGGCCACGTCTTGCGGTCTCCTTCCCGTGAGGAGGAATCCTGGCGGATCTTCGTCCTTCGCCTGCCTGGTGCTCTGACACCATGAGGTCAAGTGCAATCCCGGTGGGCCCGATCCACTGGCCTGGATTGCCCCCAGCTTTCGTGATGAAGCCATTCTTTTCGAGAACGTCTTGAATCAGCGGCTCTGGACTCAGCTCAGCGGCGTTGAGGGCTAGATCGGCGTCTGTGGTCATGATGGAAACCGAGAAGTCACCCTCGCCGGCCCATAGATAGACGGCTTGAGCGCCGATCAGTATTACGTGATCGAGGTGATCGCGTAATGCCTCCAGGCCATCCAACAGGACCGACCTAGCTGCTATGTACTCCGGAGGAAGACTCATTTCGTTTTCGCCTCCTTCTTCTCAGACCACATGGTCCATCCATACTCCGAATCGGAGCCTAGTTCGGAAAGGGAGTCAATGATCTGGTTGGCTAAGTCCGCTTCCCGGCCGGGAAAGGTTTTTAGGTCTACCAAGACTTGCCCCAACGGGGCTACCCAACCGCCAGCTCTCTCGCTGTACCGGGTTTTCTGGAGTAGTTCGGGATCCTTCGGGACTATCAACACCACGTTGGACTTGGATTTTTCGACGGGGTAGAGGCCGATCTCGCGAGCGATACGTTGAGGGTTGTCACAGTAAGCAGTGAGTTGTTTGCTGCTGACCACGGGAGTCTGGCTTTCATTCAAGTAGGCGAGGCCTCCGTGGACACCGGTGAGAACGGTTCGATCGTCGCGCGTCAGAGCATCTGCTGCGTGCTGTAGCCCGCGAGGATCTAAGAATGATTCGACGCGGAAATTGCCCTTAGCCAGCGAGTAGTCTTGGGCCCAGCGGTCGATCAGGTCCTTCCGGTTGATGGATTCCACGGGGCCTCGCCGATCTCGAGGCGGCATAATCCCCTCGCGTTCAAATGTTGGCAATAACTTGGAGACCGTGCCCGGGCTTACATGACAATCGTCAGCAATTTCTCGTACTCCCCGTGGCAAAGACGCCGTCACTAGGTAGCGAAGAACCCGCGCAGTGGAGGTACCGGTTAATCGTTCGATGTTCTCTTTTCTTGGTTCTCGAGGCGCTCTAGGGGCCCCCTGTCGGTCTATGAGGACGGGGGGTTGATCACTCACGATATGGATCCACCCTGTGGTATCCACGCCACTGAATCCCACCTCGGCCATGAGCTCTCGAGTGCGTGGAGGGAAGTATTCCGACAACAAACATGGAATCCCAGGGACGTCGCTGAAGGTTGACCTCAAGTGCGCGATAGCGTCTGTTCGGAGACGTGTGCCTTTCGTTTCGATTGCCAGGAGTACGGATGATCCAGCTGGCGGTCTGATGGTCACAAAGGCATCAGGGAATGAGCGTCCCAAGTCCTTGTGGTTGACCGTTTCGAGGTCCCAGGAGTCAGGCAACGCAGCGGCGAGGATCTCAAGACAGCGTGGCATGACCACTGTTTCTTCATAGAACTCGTTTCTCACATCAAGAAACATATCAGAATAAGAAACACTTCAACAGGGGCATCAGGTGCTGATCCACGGCCGTGGGTGAGGGCTAGTCCAGCGCGATATCCAGGCCCAGGTCCAACGCCCGCACCGAGTGGGTGAGGGCCCCGACCGAGATGACGTCCACGCCGGTGGATGCGACCTTGCCGGTGGTCTCCAACGTGATGCCCCCCGAGGCCTCCACGATCGCGCGACCGTCCACCATGGCCACGCCGCTGACCAGGTCCGCGAGGGCAAAGTTGTCGAGCATGATGGTGTCCACGCCGCCTGCCAGGACGTCCTCGATCTGATCCAGCCGATCCACCTCGACCTCCATGTGCGTCGTATGAGGCATATTCCGCCGCAGCTCGCGGAGCGCGTGGGTAATCGTCGCGCCGCCGGCGGTGAGCACGGCCAGGTGGTTGTCCTTGAGCATCACGGCGTCCGAGAGTCCGAAGCGGTGATTGTGTCCGCCTCCGCAGGTCACCGCGTGCTTCTCCAGCGCTCGCAGTCCCGGGGTGGTCTTGCGGGTGTCGGCCACGCGGGTGCGGGTGATGGTTCCGGCGGGCAATTTGTTGGCGCTCTCCACCTCCGCAACGGCCTTCTCGACCTCGGCCACGTACCGGGCGGTGAGCGTGGCGATCCCGGACATCCGCTGCGCCAGGTTCAGCACCGTGCGTTCCGCGGTCAACAGGGGCCGTGCGGGACCCGTGATAGTTGCGATGTCTGTTCCCGGGGTGATCTTGTCGCCATCGCGCGCGTGGAGCGTGACCTCCAGGCGCGGGTCCACGGTGGTGAAGCCCGTACGAATGACCTCCTCTCCGGCGAACACGCCCTCTTCGCGCGAGGTGATGGTCGCCGTGGCGGTAGCCTCCGCGGGGATCACGAGTTCCGAGGTGATGTCACCCCACGGCGCATCCTCGGCAAGACTCGAGCGGATCACGGCTTCAACGGCTGAGCGAGTCAGCATGGACTGTCCTTTCGTGGGCGGGAGTCACGGATCGCGCGGCAACCCACCCGGTGCTTACGGCCTGTAGGGGGTCGGTCGCGGGGTAATCCGCACGCTGATGGGCCCCGCGGGATTCGGTGCGGGCCAGCGCGGCGGTCGCCAGCGCGTGCCCCACGGTCAGGAGATTTCGGTTTTCGGCGTCGGCCAGGGTTTCGGGGGCGCTCGCATCCGCTACCGCCGACGACGCCGCGAGCCAGCCTTCCAGCCTCGCCTTCGCCTGCTCGAGGCCCTCAGCTGTTCGGAAGACCCCGGCGCCCTGCCACATGGTGTGCTGAAGTGCCTCGCGGGAGAATGATTCGGTGGGCTCCACCGATCCTGTGGGGGATGGATCGATCTGTTTCTCCGCGGTCCGCCCGGTGTAGGACAGCGCAGAATCCTCGGCTGCGTGAAGAGGATCGGTCGAGCCTGAAGGTTGCCGTGGTGTCGGAGGTTCTTGTTCCTGTCGGGACCGGGCCAGTGGTCGCAGTACTTCGTGGGGCGCCCGTTCGGAATCGCTGCTCGAGGACGCACGTTGTGCCCCGGACCAGGGTTCGGCCACCAGTTCACCGATGCGCCGGCCGAAGATGGCCGCTTCCAGCAGGGAGTTGGATGCCAAACGGTTGGCTCCGTGCATGCCGGTGCTCGAGCACTCCCCGGCGGCCCACAGGCCGGCCACGGTGGTATGCCCCAGCTCATCGGTGACAATGCCACCCATGTGGTAGTGCGCGGCCGGGCTCACAGGAACGAGTTCCGTGGACCAGTCGATGCCGTGAGCCTTGAGGCTCGCGTCGATGGTCGGGAACCGCCGGGCCAGGAACTCCGCTCGCGACAGTCCCTCCGGAACGGGGATGGTCGAGCAGTCCAGGTACACGGCGCCATTCGGAGAGCCGGTGCGAACCGCGAAGACCGCCCGGGCCACGACATCTCGCGGCGCGAGTTCTGCGCGCGGGTCCACATCGGTCATGAAGCGGTGACCGTGCTGATCACGAAGTACCGCACCTTCACCGCGGACTGCCTCCGAAATCAGGAACGATCCCGGTGCCGCCAACGCCGTGGGGTGGAACTGGAAGAACTCCAGGTCCCGAACCTCGGCGCCGGCGCGCAGAGCCAGAGCGATGCCGTCCCCGGTGGCCACCTCGGGGTTGGTCGTATACGGATACAGCTGACCGGCACCACCGGTTGCGAGCACCACGTGATCGGCGGCGAGGAACTCCTCGGCGCCCAACTGGCCGTCTGAAAGTACGGGGCGGATCGTGACGCCGATGGCATGTTGACCATCAGTCAGCACGCCGGTGACCAGTGTGTATTCCATAAGTCGTATATCTCCGACTGCCGCGGCATCACGCGTCCGCGCGGACAGCGCCTCCTGAATCGCGTGACCCGTGGCATCACCTCCGGCATGCAGGATCCGGGACACGCTGTGCGCCGCTTCCAAACCCTGAACCCAGGGCGATCCGGGCCCCGCCACGCGATCAAAGGCGACGCCGCGGTCGGTGAGGTCGCGAACGGCGTCGGCGGAATCTTGGACCACGCCCTGAACTACCGGCGGCTCGCACAAACCCGCGCCCGCGACCAGGGTGTCCTGGACGTGCAACTGGACGGAATCCTTGGGTTGGCCGTCGGGCAGGCTGCTGGTCATTGCGGCCATGCCACCCTGCGCGCGATCAGTTGCGGTGAGGGTGAGCGAGGCCTTGGTGATGACGGTGACGCGGGCGCCCGTCTCAGCCGCGGACAGCGCCGCGCTGAGGCCGGCAACCCCGCTGCCGACGACGATCACGTCAGTCATCAGTCACTTCTTCGGTACGGCGGCCAGCATCCGCTCGAGAGCCACGGAGGCCTCCTGAGCAACGCTGTCCGAGACGGAGACCTGATTGATCACGCGACCGGCCACCAGTTCTTCCAGAACCCACGCGAGGTAACCCGGGTGGATACGGTACATGGTGGAGCACGGGCAGATCACGGGATCCAGGCAGAAAATGGTGTGCTCGGGGTGCTCGGCGGCCAAGCGGTTGACCATGTTGATCTCGGTGCCGATCGCGAAGGTCTGACCCGGCTCGGCAGCTTGAACGGCCTTGCGGATGTGGTCGGTGGAACCGGAGGAATCTGCGGCGTCCACGACCTCCATGGGGGACTCAGGGTGCACGATCACGGTGCAGCCGGGGTACTCCGCGCGAGCCTTCTCGATCTGACCCACGGTGAAGCGCTTGTGGACCGAGCAGAAGCCGTGCCACAGGATCACCCGCGAATCCTTGAGGCTTTGAGCGGTGTTGCCACCCAGTTCCTTGCGGGGATTCCACATGGGCATCTGCTCGAGGGGTACGCCCATGGCCTTGGCGGTGTTGCGCCCCAGGTGCTGATCCGGGAAGAACAGTACGCGCTGGCCGCGCTTGAACGCCCACTCCAACACGGTCTGCGCGTTGGAGGACGTGCACACGATACCGCCGTTGCGGCCGCAGAACGCCTTGAGCGCCGCGGAGGAGTTCATGTAGGTCACGGGGATCACGGAGGCGAGGGGCTCGCCGTTCTCGTCCGTGACCGTCTGGCCGTTCTCATCCACGGCGTGGGGGCCGAGCACGTCCATGAGGTCCGCCCAGCAGTCCTCCACGGATTCCTCGTCGGCCATGTCGGCCATGGAGCAGCCCGCCGCAGGGTTGGGCAGGATCACGGACTGGTTGTCCTGGGACAGGATGTCAGCGGTCTCGGCCATGAAGTGCACACCGCAGAACACGATGGCGTCCGCCTCGGGGTGGGCCTTGGCCTGCTGCGCGAGCTGGAAGGAGTCGCCGATGAAGTCCGCGTGCTTGACCACTTCGTCACGTTGGTAGAAATGCCCCATGACGACGGCGCGCTCGCCCAGGGTTTCCTTGGCCGCCACGATCATGGCGTCCAGTTCCTCGGGGGAGGCATCCCGGTAGCGCTGCGGAATGGTGGGCTGGGCGGGAGAGCCGGCCGGAGCGACGTCGTTCTGGGACGCGCCGGGGCCGTAACCCTCCACGAGCGGGGTGGGGAAATCCCACGGATCCTGAGTGAGGGAGCTGTTGCACGAGCCGCCCTCCAGCGTCACGGCGGTGCCGGACGGGCGGGTGGGCAGAAGGTTGAGCTGGGTGGCTACGGAGGTCATGATGTCTCCTCGGAACGGTCTGACGTGGGGTGACTGAAAAGCTTGGATGGTTTGGCCGATGCGAAGCGGTAGAGCTTGGGCGGGCGATGTCGGGTGCCTTCCAAGCGCTCGCCGGTGTCCTCGAGTTGGCCGGATGACAGGACGTGGCGGCGGAAATTGGCGGGGTCCAGGGCGTCTCCGATGATCGCCTCATGCACCTCGCGGAGTGCGGCGATCGTGAAGGTCTCGGGCAGGAAGGCCTTGGCCACGGTGGGTTCGGCGATGCGGTTCCGCAGCCGATCCAGGGCGTGGGTGACGATGTCCGAGTGGTCGAAGGCGAGGTCCGGTAGGTCGGTGGCGCGCAGCCAGGTGACGTTGATGTCGTTCTCGCCCATGGCGGCTTCTTGCGGGGGAAGCGAGGCCCAGTAGACGACCGTGACCTGGCGTTCCTCGGCCCCGGCGGAGCGGGTCAGGCCACCGAACGTGGCCAGCTGTTCCAGGTGGGTGGGCGCGAGGCCGGTGGTGAGGGTGAGGTCGCGCAGGGCGGAATCCTCGAGCGCCTCATTGGGGCGGAGTGGCCCACCGGGTAGCGCCCACATGCCGCGGTAAGGATCGCGGATCCGGCGGACTAGGGGCATCCAGAGCTCGTGGCTGCCGTTGGCGCCCGTGGGGCGAACCGTGAAAATCACGGTGGACACGGCCAGGAGCACACGCTGGTCAATCATGGTGGCTCCCTGTTCTGTCGCGCTCCAAGGAGCCGCCCGGTTAATGTGAGGATGACTCTAACACCTTAAAGTCTGAGTGACTATAAGTAACGGTATGCAGGTTTCAAGGGTGAGGAGCTGAGAACCAGGGCGTAGAGGTGCCTAGATGTCGTGCGGTGGCTACTGAAGCTACTGAAGCTACTGAACGGGAGCCGCGGATTCCCGGGCCACGGGGTGCTTTTCCTTGGAGGGCATGCGTCCCATGATGAACATTGAGACAAGCCAGACGACTGCGCCCAGAACGCCTAGCGCGATGGCAAGCGGGGTCTGCTTCCAGATCTCAAACGCGATGACGGCGAATATCTCGCAGACCATGAACAGGAAGTACGGGAGAAAGTCTTCCACAGGGCCCTCCTTGGGGCAGCTCAGCGGGATGCTGATTTGTTCATAGTGCCTCGTGACGGCCGCCAAGGGAATAGCCAATGGACCAGTCTTTTGACCAAGTTTTGAGTGAGGGAAACGCAGTAATCGGGCCCAACTTTTGCTGTTGCCTCCCCGGAGACTGTCTCACTGCGGTTCCCTCACATCACGCTATTCACGTGGGTCTTCCCCGGGCTGGTCCGACTCCGTCGCGTTGGACGTCTTTCCGCCGCGCCTCGTGAGCGGGTGGTTGGAGGCGCGGGAGAAGAAGACCGGCGTAAAGATGCGGTTGCGCACCACCTTGAAGGTGTTCATGGCCACCACGCCCACGTATTGCCCCACCATGAGGCCAGCCGCCAGGCTCATGGCCGCAATGAACGCGGCCGAAATGTAATACAGCGCCTGACCATCGGAGAGCGATGACCCCCAAATCCCCTGGTACAGCAGCGTTCCGGGGAGCAGGACCAGGAAGGATGAGATGGCCATGGCGGAGGAGGGTGCTTTGACGAACCGCGGGAGGATCGCGGTGCCGATGCCGGCGGTGAAGGCGGCGGCTCCGCGGGCCCAGGCGTCCGCGCCCTCACCCGTGGCCAGCGCGTCGTAGACGGCATACACCACCATGGCCAGGACTGCCGTGGGGAACACCACGCGCGCGGGTGACTGCAAAATGATGCCGTTACCCACCGCCACAAAGGCGGCGGCGATCATCATGAGCCACAGGGGGATGCTCGCCAGACTGACCTCGTTGGTCACGGGAAGCGAGACACCCAGCATGGTGAACAGGGCAGCGCCCAAGCGCACACCTACGACCAGGCCGGCTGTGTTGACCAGGCCTTCGTAGATTCGCCCCAAACCGTGCATGTAGTGGCCGGTAATGGTGTCCTGCACGGCGCTGGTGGAGGCCATGCCGGCCATCATGATGATGATGATCGAGATGACCACGGAAGTGGGGTCCACGTGCGGATCCAGAATCCTCATGGCTGCCGCCGCCACGGTCGCCAGAATGCCCGCGGCGATCTGGATGAAGAAGGACGGCCAGCGCAGCTCGCCGAGTTTCTGCATCATGTACACGAGCGCCAGATACGAGATGACGCCGGCGATCGAGACGATCCAATCGCCGCCGTACACGAGGGGCGCTGCCGCACCGGCCGCCGCGGTCGCAATGATGGTGACCTTTTTGGACCACGACTTACCGGTTTTCGCGATATTGGCTAGTTGCTCGCGAGCTTCGGAGATGTTGATGGTCCCCTGAATGTAGTCGGCGGCGATATTGGTGGCGCGGGTCAGCACGCCGTAGTCGAAACCGTAGGAGTCCACGCGTTCCAAGCGAAGTGAACTGGTCCCAAGAAGTTGGACTGGCCAAGTAAAAGCTTAGGCCGCTAGGGCCTGGGTCCGGTATTCCACCGGGC
>NZ_NOIT01000002.1 GCF_004136555.1 Kocuria carniphila | reverse complement strand
CCGCCCCAATCCGACAGCATCACCACAGGTCACAGCCCCGCCATGCCGCAGAGCCCCAGGTCGTGAGCCAACTCAGGTTACCGTAGGTCCAGCGCAGCCGCTGCTTGGCCAGTCCCTTGGCCGTAATGGGGGCCTCGGTCCACGCCACGGCCCGATTCTCCTGGACCACCTTGTACCCCAGTTTCTGCAGGGTCATGGTCAGGTCCGCGTCCTCCGCCAGGGTGTCATGAGAGTACCCTCCGGCAGCCTGCAGGGCTTCCTTCCGCCACGCCGCGCATGCCCCGGGCACGATGGAGATCGCCCCGATCACACCCTCGGCCACCCTGGTCACGCAGATGCCGGAGATGTACTCCAGGGACTGCCACATGGTCAGCAGGTTGGAGCGGTTGCCCACCTTGATGTGCCCGGCCACCGCGCCCACCCGGCGGTCGCCGTCGGTGTCGTAGAAGTGACGGGCGAGCATCCGGATGGTCTGCGGCTCGAAGATGGTGTCCCCGTCGAGGGTCACCACGATCTCCCCGTTCGCGGCCAGGATGGCCTGATTGGAGGCGACCGACTTACCGGCGTTGGGTTGGGTGAGCACCCGCAGCTGTGGCCACCCGGCGGCCACCTCGCGCAGGATCGCACCGGTGCCGTCCGTGGAGCCGTCGTCAACCACGATGACCTCGAAGTTCGGGTAGTCGCTGGCCCGCAGCGAATCCAATGTGCGGGCCACCACGAGTTCCTCGTTGAACACCGGCAGGATCACGCTCACCAGCGGCAGCTCGTGCTCGGGCAGCTGTCGCCACACCCGCTTCTTCTGCCGCCGATTGCCCACGAGTGCCAGAACGATGTAGAGGACGGACATGATCGTGAGGGAGCCGATGCCGAACCAGAACAGCCAGCTCATGGCCACGGACGGAGCCACCGAGACCCCCGCAACCGTCACGGCAACGGCCTCGTCCCCGACCGTGGCTTCTAGGTTCTTCTCCGCTTGGTACTGCTCCGGGGCGATGCTGTCGACCGTGGCGAACGTGTAGCCCTTGTTCTTGGCCTCCTGGATGAGCTCGCGCAGCGCCTCGACCGAGGCGGTGCGGTCCCCGCCGCTGTCGTGCATCAGCACAACGTGTCCTTCCCCGTCCAGATCGGGCACGGGGACGTCCTCGCCCGGGGCGTAGCTCCAGTCCTCGGTGTCGATGTCGAAGTTGACGTGCAGGTATCCCAGCTGCTGGGCCTGCAACAGCGGCAGCGGGTTGTTGTCGGCGTCGGCCTCCGGGATGCGGAACAGGGACGAGGCGTAGCCGCCCACCGCGCGCATCTCCCGGTCGGTGCTGATCACCTCTTCACGGTTGAACAAGCTGCTGGTGTCGGAGGTCGCGTGGGTCATGGTGTGGTTACCCACGGAATGCCCCTCCTTGATAATGCGCTGGAACACATCGGGATTCTCCGCCACACTGGTTCCGATCGTGAAGAACGTGGCGGGCACGCCCTCCTCGGAGAGCACATTGAGGATCTCGGTGGTGTACTCGGCGTCGGGTCCGTCGTCGAAGGTCAGCACCAGCTGCCCGTCGGCGGGAGCACCGAAGTGCTCCAGGGCGTAGGGGCTGTCCCCCACCGTGCCGATTTCGTCGTCGGTCAGTACCCGGAAGACGTCATCGCTGAACGGATCGGCCAGCACCTTTTGCCCGTCGACCTCCTCGATCAGGCCGATGCGCGAGAACGCGTAGCCGTCCTCGTCGCCCAGTACCGGGATGTCTTCCTCGTCCCCGCTGGCCAGCAGTTCCTGCGCATACTCGATGTCCTGGTTCTGCGCCTGGGTGGAGGTCGGTGCCAGCGCCTGCGGCACCACCCACGCAAGTGAACCGGCTAGGAGCAACAGGACCAGCACCAGCCCGGCGAGGATCCGGCGCCAGCGCTTCCCGCTCGAATCGAAGAACACCGGTGTGGCAACCGTGCTGCCCGTGCGCCCGGACCCTGAACCTCCCCTGCGCCGGCCGGATCGGTGCACACCCCGATTGCGAAAAAAACGTGCCATGACAACCCCATCCCCAGTTGGCGATCCGTCCCCTCGGACGGATCTGCCGGTGCGCCCCTCGGTGCACCGACCCGTGGGGCCCGCCGCCGGGCTCGTGAGTGGTCCTCGTCGAGGTATTGGCTCACGGCTCACCATGCAGGTCCCCGTCGGGTAGGGTTCCTGCGCCGCCCCCCATGGACAAGGCGCAGGAACCCGTGGAGGCAGTCCTCCCATGCCCGGCCCCCCGGCTCGGACATGGGGCTGCATCCCCCCCTGTGCACCGGCCCCGGTGGGGCCGTGCATGCATTCATCGGACCACGGGGGTACTGAGAACCTACTGAGTCCCCGCTCCGAGCGGGGCGGCGCGAACCCCGGATGGCAGCCAGGGAATGGGCTACTTCGAGTACTGCTCCCCGAGCGCCCGGGTGAAGTCCCCGTTCTCCTGCTCGACGCCACTGCACAGGCTGCTGGCCCACTGTGCCGCAGACTCATCCGTGGTGCAGGAGCGATCCCGGTCGAGGGACCACAGGGAGATCCGGCCGATGCCCTGCTCGCGCGCGAACTCGTTCAACTGCTGCGCGGCGGCGAGATCGAAAATCTCCCCATCGACGTCATTGCGCCCGATCATCGGCGTCAACCCGATGCGCTGCCAGGCCTGCTCGTCCGACAATTCCTGCCCGGCACTGCCGTAGAGCTCTTTCACTTGCGTCTGCGCGGCGCGAGCCGCGGCCACGGACGCGTCGTAAGAACTCTGCTCGGAATCCTTGCCGTCCCCGTAGTTCATGGTCATGAGGTTCACCCCGGCCAGGTCCACGCCGGCCTCCAGCAACTGCGCCACGGTCTGCTGGGACTGCTCGTCCAGTCCCCCCGTGCCCACCGGCAGTGTCACCCACACCTCGAGGGGATCGTCGTCGGGCCGATCCTCCTGCAACCGGGCTACGGCCTCCGCGCGGCGGCTGCCGGCGTCGCTGTCCTGGAGGTCGTCCATCTCGATATCGAGGTCCACGGCGTCGAGGTCGTAGCGCTCGACGACGGCGCTGTACGCGTCGTACAGCTCGTCCGAATCCTCGCAGCCGGTGGCCAGTTCGGTTCCGGACTGCCCCCCGAAGGAGACGACCACGTCGCCGCCGTTGCTGCGCAACGTGTCGATCCGGGTGTCCAGGTCAAGTTTCTCCGCGGCGTCGTCGAGCCCGTAATAGCCTCCCCACGAGGGGGCACACGCGTCGTCGGGGTCCGAGACCACGAACGACAACACGGTGCGGCCCTCGCTCGCGGTGTCCTGGCTCTCGAATTCGTACCGGGGTTCCGACGTCACATTGACGTAGCCGCCGAACCACGCGCTCTCCGGCACCTCGCCATCTCCCTGGCCCGCGCACCCGGTCAGCAGCCCCACGCCCAGGATCGCGAGCGCACCGATGCGGCGGGCTGTGGTCCCCCGCCCCCTTGACCTGACTTTCTCCATACCTTCTCCTCCCCCGGCCCCCTCGGGCTGTTTTTCCCCGGCCCTGGCCCGCCTGTGGCGACCACCATGGACCGGCTACGGCTCATGGGATCAGCACGTTACACCCCGCCACCTGAGGACCCGGACAAACGCAGGATCACGGCCCCGAGGGAAATCCGGACGAACATCACCGGAGACTGTGACGAGTCTCGCGGGAGTTCATCGACCGTTTCTCAGGCTCCTTTTATTTTCGACGCCCTATCCTTTGGGGGCACCGGCAAGGCAAAGCGCCGGGACGGTCTCGGCCACTGACGCCCGCGACCTGTGAACAAATGCTCATACGCCCCGCACGGGGGCCGGGGGAACACAGGAGAACGGGTGGAAACAGTACGGCGCGGGGGCGCCACAGACCAGACAGCCACGACGGAGCCCGCAGGGCGGCCCAGGCGTCGGCTGGTGGGGATCGACGCCGCTCGCGGGCTGGCGTTGATTGGGCTCATGGCCATTCACATACTTCCTTCGTGGAACACGGAGACCGGAGAGGCCACCTGGTCCTGGCGCCTGTTCTCGGGCGATTCGGCGGCCTTGTTCGCGCTACTGGCCGGGGTGGGCCTGGCTCTCGGGTCCGGCGGACGGCACCCGCGCGAAGGACGAGCCCTGACCGGCGAGCGCGTGAGTGTCCTGGTACGCGCCCTGCTGATCACCACGGTCGGTCTGTGCATCAACGCCGCGATGCCGGAGAACCCTCCCGCGTACGACATCCTGTTCTACTACGGCGTGTTCTTCCTCCTGGCCATCCCGTTCCTGCACGCAAAGGCCCCGGCCCTGTTCGTGTGGGCGGCCGGATTCGGGATCCTCGCACCCCTGCTGATGCAGGGCCTGTTGGATGTGCTCCCCGAATGGTGGTACTACAACCCCACGCTGAGCAATGTGCTGAGCAATCCCGCAGGCACGGTATCCCAGCTCCTGCTGACCGGTAGCTACCCGGCGCTGCCGTACATGACCTATCTACTGGTCGGGATGGGACTGGGGCGCCTGGATCTGCGTGCCGTGAACACCCAGATCCGCCTGGTTTTCGTGGGTGCGTCGTTGTGGATCGCCGCCCAGACCATCTCCTACGTGCTCCTCTACGGCTTCGAGGGATACTTCAAGTTGCAGGCGGCATCGCATCTGAGCGAGGAGAAACTCGACGAGATCCTGGTGTGGGGCGCGGGTTCGCTGCCGACCACCACAGGGTGGTGGCTGGCCATCACGACCCCGCATTCCAACACACCGCTCGCCATCGCGACCAGCTTGGGGGTGGGCCTGACCGTGCTGGGGTTGTTCCTGCTGATCAGCCGGAAAATTGGGGGCTGGCTCCTGCCGCTGTCCGCAATGGGTTCCATGACGCTCACGCTCTACACAGCACACCTGCTGGTGCTGGCCCTGGGACTGCACGAAGACGCCCGGTACCTCTGGTATTTCGTGCACCTGCTGGTGGCCGCCGGTTTCGCGGTCGTTTGGCAGCTGACTCTGGGCCAGGGCCCGCTCGAGCGGATAGTCGCCTTCAGCGCCAAAGGAACGCGCCGCCTCGTTGTGGGTCGGAACGCGCAGGCAAAACCACTGGAGTGAACCAGCGTTAAGACCGGCCCGATCGACGCGGCCTGTAGAACGACGTCGGCGCGGCTTCGAGGAGCGCGCCTCGCGCTACCCTTGCGCTGACCCAATGCGAGATATTTCGAATATTTCGAATATTCAGTAGACTGAGATCATGACCACCAACGCCCAGGAACGCTCAACCGTCGCGCCCAGCCCTGCCCATAAAGAAGAGCTCAAGGCCCTCTCTCAATTCCTTGAGGGCACTCCCACCGCGATAGACAGGCAGATCCCCTACCTGATGTCCCCCGCTGGCGATAAACAGGAAATCCCAGCAGAGGTCTACTACTTGCTCACTCACATCGTGGATGCGCTCGCCAATGAGCGAGGTGTCTCCGTGGTTCCCACCAACACAAGGCTGACCACCCAACAAGCCGCTGATCACCTTGGGATCTCCCGTCCGACGCTGGTGAAGCTGTTGGAGCAAGGTGACATCTCTTTCAGCAAAGTTGGTAGGCACCGCAGAGTTCTACTGACTGACCTCATTGGCTACGAAAAGGACTTGGAGGAAAGACGCCGCGAAGGCCTCCGAGAGGCGACCCAAGAGGCAGCGCATGACGGCACCTACTTCGATACTCCAACAGACTCGAACTCTCGGTGACTCGCCATGTCATTCCCAGTGGTACTCGATGCCTGTGTCCTGATTCCCATGCCAATCGCAGATCTGCTGCTTCGGTTGGCTACGGCCAAACAGTTCAGACCCCTTTGGTCGGATGAAATTTTGGACGAGGTAGAGCGCAACCTAGTAATCAAGCTCAACAAGGAACCATCTAAGGCACGCAGGCGAGTAGAGACTATGCGGAACTTCTTCCCCGACGCCCTTGTCGAGAACTATGAGAGCTTGGTGCCAGGGATGACCAATGACCTCAAAGATCGACATGTACTGGCAGCTTCAGTGCGAGCAGGTGCTGAACTCATAGTCACTTTCAATGGGAAAGACTTCCCTACCATTTCACGCAGGCCATATAACGTTGGGCTCAAATCTCCAGACGACTTTTTACTCGATCAGTTGGACTTAAACACTCCAACAGTGTGTGAGATCGCTCGGGAGGTGGTCGCAGATATGAGTAATCCCCACGTGACTTGGGATGACTACATACGAGGATTGTCCCAGGCGGGTCTTCCCCTGTTCGCCGATGAACTGGCTAGGAAAGCACCCCTGTTCGCAACCGGTGATGATGACTAGATAGATGGTTCTTGAATTGCGCGCGCCAGCCTCCTCGCCTCAGTCGTAGCCTTGGCCCCATGGACTTTTACACGATCCCGCACCTCAACGGAGACTTGCTCGATCTCGAACCACTGACTGTCGAGCACGCACCAGAGCTCGCGGAGGCCATTGCGGAAGACGACCTCTACAAGGTCTGGTTCGCCCGCCTCCCCTCCCCGGACGGGATGCTCGCGGATATCAAAAGCAAACTTGCACGGCATACGGCCCAGCAGTGTGTTCCGTGGGCCGTCCGCCGCAGGAGCGATGGGCGGGCAGTTGGCGTCACCACGTTCTTGCACATCAGACCGGACCACAGGCGGTTGGAAATCGGCTCCACATGGTTGGCCTCGAGTGCGCACGGGACGGGGATCAACGCGGAAGCAAAGATGCTGTTGCTGGCCCACGCCTTCGAGACCCTGGACTGCATCGCGGTGGAGTTCCGCACGCACTGGCACAACCGTCGCTCCCGCGCCGCGATTGCGGCCCTCGGCGCCAAACAGGACGGTGTCCTGCGCAATCACGACGTGTGGCGAGACGGAACGGTGCGCGACGTCGTCGTTTTTTCAATCATCGACCGCGAGTGGCCGACCGTTCGTCTGGGGTTGCGGGAGAAAGTCCGGTCATTCACCGAGTAAGGGAATGGCGTACGTGGTCAGCACGGTGAAGGAACTCGCAGAACCGAACGGCCCATTGCCTCCCATGAACCGAATTATGACCGGTTCAACATGAATCACCCCACATAGTGTTGCGCATCACACAATGACGGTAAGAATGAACAACGCCGGTTTTCGAGACCGCGCGACGCACTTTTGATCCTCGCGCGTCTGCCGAGCGACACCTCTCCAACTGTGATTCATGGAGGCAACATGCCACGTCCCATCAGTCGACGCTCATTGCTCATGGGCATGTCGTCGGTGTCCGCATTGGCGATGCTTTCGGGCTGTTCATCCGGCCCTCGTGCAACCGACCGTACCCAGCAACTCGTGTGGTCCACCTACAGCGTGGGCACGGGCACCTACAACGACCTCGCAGCTGTGGCCAACACCCTGACCGGACGCACGGGACGTCAGATCCGTCTGATGACCTCGGACACCGGCATCGGCCGTTTGGCACCGCTCATCAACGGCACCGCGCAGTACTCCCGCGCAGGCGACGAGTACTACTACGCCTTTGAAGGCAACGATGAGTTCACCTCCGAGAACTGGGGTCCTCAGCCCATCCGCTTGGTCTGGACTCCCCCGGGCAACTACGGCGTGCTGGTCCGAAAGGACAGCGGTATCGAGAAGGTCGAGGACCTCAAGGGCAAGAAGTATCCCCGCCTGGTCGCCAGTACCTCCATGAACCGCAAGCTTGAGGGCATCCTCAACTACGGCGGCCTTACAGGCTCTGATGTCGAGCTCGTGGACATCTCCTACGGCGGCCAGATCGAAGGCCTGAAAACGGGACAGATCGACGCGCTGTACCAGAACGTCGTCGGCGCGAATATCGAGGAACTGGCCTCGCAGTACCCGGTGCACTGGCTGGATCTGGGCGGCAACGATGAATCGAAGTACCAGACCTGGGAAGAACTCGCGCCCATGGTGCGACCGGGCCAGTTCAGCAATGGAGCCGGCCAGGCTGACGGCGAATCGGCCGTCAACATGCAGTACACAATCCCCCTGACCACGCTGGCCGAACGCCCCAATGACGAGGTCACCCGTCTGGTCACGGCGCTCGACGAGAACTTCGAGTACTACAAGGACGCGACCCCGGACGCCAAGAGCTTCGGCTTCGAGCGCATCCTGCTGGAACCCCTGGTGGTGCCGTTCCACGACGCCATGGTCGAGTTCCTCAAAGAGAAGAATCGCTGGACTCCCGGGTTGCAGAGACGCAACGACGCCCTCCTCGAACGCGAGCGCCTCATGATGGATGAATGGCCCGGGTTCTGGGAGGAGAACGGCAAGAACGACAATGTCCGCTCCATGTGGGTCGATTGGAAACGCGACAATCTCCCCACGCTTCCACCCATCAATGATGTTCCTGAACAGTCAGAAAACGGAGGTGCGGCATGAGCACTGTCCAGCAACCGGCCGAGCAGGCTCCCCGGACCTCGCAGACCACGAACCCCGCCGACGATGAGTTCATGCACGCCGGTGACGCGGTGCTCCACGACCACAACCCCCGCCTCACCCCATTCTGGCGCGCAGTCATCATCGCGCTCACTTTGGCAGGCATCCTGCTGACCATGAACCAGGTGTTCTTCTGGAACCTGGGTGATTTGGCCGTGCTCACCAACTCGTTCCTGTACCTGCTGATCGCGTGCTTCGTCCCGATCGTGTTCATCGTTAATCCCCTGCGCAAGAAGTCCGCGCCGGAGGGTGGCATTGACGTCACGGAATCGCGCGAAACCTCTGGTTCCACGGCTGCTCGGCTCAGCGAGCACGACGGCGCTCGCGGCGTCCCGTGGTACGACGTCCTTCTGATCCTGGTCACCATCGGCACGTGCCTCTATTTCTCTGTGAACGGTGTGCGCATCCAGGAGTACGGCTGGCAGTTCATTGCCCCGACCCTGGCTACGGTCCTCAGCTTCGTGTTCTGGCTGATCATCCTGGAGGGGCTGCGTCGCGGTTCCGGATGGATCGTGACCGTGATTGCCTTTCTATTCTCGGTCTACCCGTTGTTCGCGGGCCAGATTCCCTTGTCCTTCCTGCAGGGCATCTCGTACGACCTGCCCACACTCGCCCAGGTGCACACCATGGGCGCGGACAGTGTGCTGGGCCTGCCCCTGCAGACCGCCGGCACCATCCTGGTGGGCTTCCTGTTGTTCGGTACCGTGCTGCAGCACACCGGCGGCGCAGACTTCTTCCACAATCTCTCCATGGCGATGTTCGGCCGCTACCGCGGTGGTTCGGCCAAGGTGTCCGTGGCCAGCTCGGCGGCCATGGGCATGATGAGCGGTTCGGCCGTATCCAACGTGCTGACCACGGGCCCCATGACCATTCCGGCCATGAAGAAGTCCGGCTTCAGCGCCAAGGTGGCCGGTGCCGTTGAGGCCACCGCATCCTCGGGTGGCTCCATCACCCCGCCCATCATGGGCACCGCAGCGTTCCTCATGGTGTCCTTCGTGGGCGTGCCCTACACATCCATCCTGATCGCCGCGATCATTCCGGCGGTCCTCTACTACCTGGGCATCTTCTTGCAGATTGACGGCTACGCGGCCCAGCGCGGTCTGCGCGGAACGCCCCGCAACCTGCTGCCCCGCGCCGGTGCGGCCCTGGTCGAGGGCTGGCCCTACCTCGGTGCGTTGGCCCTGCTGACCGTGCTGTTGTTCACCGGTGATTCCGAGTCCCAGGTGCCCTACTGGGTGGTCGGTGTGCTCCTGCTGATTGCTCTGGTGAAGCCAAGCCTGAAGTTCGGTCCCGAACAGTGGGTCGAGATGGGCATCGACGTCGGAAAGACCCTGGGCCAGATCGTGGCCATCATCGCCGGTGTGGGCCTGATTCTCGGCGGCCTGAGCGCCACCGGCGTGGCACTGTCCCTGTCCCGCGACCTCGTGGCCTTGGTCGGAGAGAACGTGGTGCTCCTGCTCATCGCCGGTGCGGCCGTGTGTTTCGTGCTCGGTATGGGCCTGACCATTTCCGCGGCGTACGTGTTCCTGGCCATCGTGATGGCCCCGGCCGTAATCGCGCTGGGTGTGGATCCCATTGCCGCCCACTTGTTCGTCATCTACTGGGCTTCGGTTTCCTACATCACCCCGCCCGTTGGTCTAGCCGCATTTGCCGCGGCGGGCATCTCCAAGGCCTCACCCATGGCCACGTGTTTCTCGGCCATGAAGCTCGGTGCGGTGAAATACGTGGTGCCCTTCGGCTTCGCCCTGAACCCCGCGTTGGTGGCGCAGGATTCACTGGGCAAGGTCATCCTGGCCTTCGTGTTCAGCATCATCGCCGTGTACGCACTGGCGGGTGCCATTGGTGGCTGGCTGACGTTCGTGGAGCGCCAGGTTCCCATTCCCTTCCGCGTATTGCTGGCCGTGGGTGGCTTCATGATGTTCCTCCCGGGCCTGCTGGTCACGTTGATCGGCCTGGCCATTGTGGTGGCCACAGCCCTGCTCATCAGGGTGATGAAGCCCGCGCCGGTGATCGACCCGGACACCGGTGAAATTTCCCGAGTTCCCCAAGCCGAAGAAAAGGAGCCCGCTCAGTGACTTCCGCTGACACCACCGTGACGGTGGACATCCAGGACGACATTGCCGTGATCACGATCGACCGCCCCGAGGTGCGTAACGCGATCAACGCCTCGGTTCTCGGTCAGATCTCCCAGGCCTTGGACGAGCTCGCCGACAACGACGACGCTCAGATCGTGATCTTCACAGGCGCCGGTGACAAGGCCTTCGTGGCAGGTGCGGACATCAACGAGTTGGCCGTCCGAAAGCCGAAGGACGGGCTCCGCGCCGCAATGCAGGGCGTCTACGAAAAGGTCGAGCAGTTCCACAAGCCGACCATCGCCGCCGTCAACGGCTATGCCTTTGGCGGCGGGCACGAACTGGCTCTGGCGTGCGACATCAGGATCGCCTCCACGAACGCCCAGTTCGCTCTGCCCGAGACCAGCCTGGGCATCATGCCGGCCGCGGGTGGCACTCAGCGCCTGGCGCGGTTGGTGGGAGTGGGTAGAGCCACCGAAATGATCCTGACCAGCAGGCGCGTCAAAGCCCAAGAGGCCCTGACCATGGGACTGGTGACCGACGTCGTCGAACCCCAAGAACTCATGCCCAAGGCCAAGGAAACCGCCCAGACGATCCTGTCCAAGGGACCGCTGGCAACCCAGTTGGCCAAGACCGTGGTGCGCCACGGATTCGACGCAGACCACAGCACCGGAATCCTGCTGGAGCGGCTGGCGCAGTCGGTGCTGTACAGCAGCGCCGAGAAGGTCGAGGGAACCAACGCCTTCTTAGAGAAGCGAACCCCGGATTACCGAGCTGCCCAGCGAAAGGACGATGAAGCGTGAGCGACAGCAACAATCCCCTGGCCAACATCAAGCACGTCACGGTGATCGGTGCCGGCGCCATGGGTTCCCAGATCGCCATGGTGTCCGCGCTGGCCGGATACACCACCGCCCTCGTGGACATCGCCGAGGAATACGTGGATCGCGCCAAGTCGCAACTCGAATCCCGGATGAATCGTGACGTCGAGAAGGGCCGCCGTTCCCAGGAGGACGTTTCGGCCGCGTTCGATCGACTCACGTTCACCACCGACCGCGACGGGAGTGCCGCCCAGACGGACTTCGTGATCGAAGCCGCTGTGGAGGACCTGGGTATCAAACGGGAGCTCTTCTCGGAGCTGGACCAGATCTGCCCGCCACACGCGATCCTGGCCACGAACTCGTCCAACATCGTGTCTTCCCGAGTGGCCGATGCGACCGAACGCCCGGATAAAGTCTGCAACTTCCACTTCTTCAACCCGGCCCTGGTCATGGAGTGCGTGGAAGTGGTCCCCAACGAGCAGACCTCCGAGGAGACGGTCGAGACCGCCGTGGCCTTGGCCAAGTCGTTCGGCAAGAAACCCGTGAAGCTCAAGCAAGAGACGCCCGGTTTCGTGGCGAACCGCCTGCTGGGCGCGCTCCGTACCGAAGCCCTCAAGCTCTACGAGGAGGGCATCGCGGACTTCGAGGACATCGACGTCGCCGCCAAGACCGCGCTCCGCCACCCCATGGGTCCGTTCGAATTGATGGACCTGGTGGGCGTGGACGTGGTCTACCTGATCCGCATGGCCGAATACGAGCAGACCGGAAATCCGGAGAGCCTCCCCCGGCCCGCGATCAAGGAACTCTACGAGGCCGGCCGCTTCGGGCGGAAGTCCGGCCAGGGGTGGTACAGCTACGACTGAGCGTTCTGCTCACTGGTGCGGTGGGCATCGGCAAACATTCTCCGTGCGATCTGGATGACGGATCGCAGGGCGGGATTGTGATCCGATGCCCGCCACACCAGTCTGACCTCCAGCGGACGCTGTTCCTCGGCCAGCGGCAGGAACACCACGCCGTCCGAGGAGACGTTATCCCGCACCGAATCCAGGCTCACGGCGCACCCGATTTCAGCGCCCACGAGCACCACGAGCGTCCAGGAGTCGGGGGCGGTCTGCACCACGCGGGGGACGAATCCCGCACTCATGGCCAAGGAATTCAAGCGGTTCGAAAGCGCCGAGACCGCTCCACCCGGCAGGGTAACCCACGATTCTTCCGACAGGCTGGCCATGCTCACACGCAGCTGGTTGGCCATCGGATGGTTCTTGGGCAACACGACCATGACTTCTTCCTGCGCCAGGATGCAGGAATTGAGTTCGGCGGGGATGAAATCCCAGCGCCCAATGACCAAATCGAGTGAGTCGTCCAGGAGCCGTTCCAAGCCCAAGTGCGAGAACTGCGAACTGTGCAGTTCGAGCATGACCCCCGGCCGTTTGGCCTTCACTTGCCGCGCCAGCTCACCCACCTTGTGGTTGATGGACGCACCGGCAAAGCCCAACCGGACGCGCCCGGTTTCACCGCTCACGGCATCCCGCACGGCTTGTTTGGCGTCCTCGGAGGTGGACACCAGCCTGGTGGCCGGTTCGATCAATGCTTTGCCCGCCGGAGTGAGTGACACGTGACGAGTGCTGCGCTCGAAGAGTTCGGCACCCAGACTCTTTTCGAGTTGCTTGATGAGCCTGCTCAGGGGCGGCTGAGCCACCCGCAATCTGGTGGCGGCCCGCCCGAAATGCAGCTCTTCCGCGACCGCGAGGAACGCCTTGGCCTGGTGGACATCCATCAATTGCCGCCTTTATTGCGTTTCGAGCATCACCGGGGGACGCAATTTATATTAGACAGAGCCTAATACCGGTGGTTATGTGGTTCAAGACACATTCGTTCCCACCCATCGAGGTCACTTTCATGACGCTGCCAACCACCGAGGCTCCCCGGGGCCCTCTCAGCGGAGTGGTCATTGCTGATTTCACCCGCATTCTCGCGGGACCGTACTGCACCATGCTCTTGGCCGACATGGGGGCCACCGTCATCAAGGTCGAAGGGCCCGGCGGTGACGATTCCCGCCAGTGGATTCCTCCGCACCGCGACGGCGTCAGCACCTACTTCCTCTCCGTCAACCGGAACAAGCATTCAATCGTGCTGGACCTCAAGGACCCGGCCAACCTGGAGACAGCTCACCAAATCGTCGATTCATCGGACGTTTTCGTCGAGAACTTCAAGCCGGGCGGTCTCGAGCGATTCGGGCTCGACGCCGCTTCGGTCGCCGAGCGTTGGCCTCACCTGATCCACGCGAGCATCACGGGCTTCGGAACCGAGGGTGGTCGCACCATGCCGGGCTACGACCTGTTGGTGCAGGGCATGTCAGGATTCATGTCCGTCACCGGTACCCCGGACGGCCCACCCCAGCGTGCGGGCGTGGCCATGTTCGACGTGATCACCGGATTGCACACAGCCATCGGAATCTTAGGTGCCCTGCACGAACGCGCACAGTCCGGTCAAGGTCAGCACCTGCAGCTGGATCTGTTGTCCTCAGCGCTGTCCGGTTTGGTCAACCAGACCACCGGCTACGCGGCGTGCGGCAACGTACCTCAGCGACTGGGCAACGACCACCCCAGCCTGTACCCCTACGGACCCTTCCCCACGAGTGACAAGGACTTGATCATCACCGTGGGCAACGACAGCCAGTTCGCGCGTTTGGTGAACACCCTGGGGGTGGCGCATCTGGCCGAAGACGAACGCTTTGCCACCATGAAGGGCCGGAACAACCACCGTGACATTCTCCGGCCCATGCTCGTGGAAGCTCTGTCCACCGGGACCGCGGACGAGTGGTTCACCAAGTTGCAGGCCCAGGGCATTCCATGCGCACCCATCCTCAATATCGATGAAGGCGTGCAATACGCGGAGCGACTGGGGCTGAACCCGGTCGTGGAAACCGGCAGCGGCGACCAGGCCGTGCCGACCATCAAGAACCCCATGTCCTTCAGTCGTACGCCTGTCGGATACGACAAAGCACCGCCCGCGTTAGGCGCGGATCAGGCGACCGTACTCGCCTGGCTCGAGGAGCGCCGTCGTCATGGCTGAAATCAACCAGGTGCAAGGCACCAAGTTTTTGCGTGAGATCGACCTGCGCTGGTCAGACCAGGACGCCAACGGGCACGTCAACAATGCCCGCGCGATCACCCTGGTCGAAGAAGCCCGTGTGCGCGCCGCGCTGCATTGGACGGGAACTTTCCCCAACGGTGAGCGGCCTCGCGTGGTTCGCTCCCTCAACGTGGACTTCTTTCGCCCCATCAATTACGGGCCTGAACTGTGGGCGCACGTGTGGATTTCGCGAATCGGGTCCACGTCCTACACCGTGCACCACGAACTCCACCAGAACGGCAAACCTTGCGTGGTGGCTGAAACCGCGATCGTCCAGCTCAATCCGGACACCCAGAAGCCCGAACCCTTGGACGACCACATGCGTCACGCCCTGGGTGCCGCGCTGATCACTGAACAACCCTGACATTCGAGACCGCGACGGAGCGGTCACCCTCATCCATCTCTTGCTAACGAAAGGCCCACCATGACAGCCATCATCGATCACCCCGACTTCTTCCTCCTGGATCAGGACCTCTCCCCCGAGGACATTGAACTGCGGGACAAGGTGCGAGCCTTCGGCCAGAAGGAAATCCTGCCCACCATCAACGAGTACTGGGAGCGCGCTGAACACCCTGACAAGGTCTTCGCCAAGCTGCCCGAGCTGGGCATCATCGGCTCCTTCATTCCCGGCTACGGCTGCCCCGGATTCTCGCGTCAGACCGCGGGCATCGTGGCTCGCGAGTTCGGTCGCATTGACGGCTCGTTCAATACGTTCCTGGGCGTGCACTCCAACCTGTGCATGGGCAGCATCTACATGCTCGGCAACGAGGAGCAGCGCAACCGCTGGCTTCCGGTAATGGCCAAACTCGAGAAGACGGGCGCCTTCGCTCTGACCGAACCGGACCACGGTTCCGACTCCGTGTCGCTGGAGACCTCCGCCCGGAAGGAGGGCAACCAGTGGGTCATCAACGGTCACAAGCGGTGGATTGGCAACGGCCACGCTGCCAACGTGATCGTGCTGTACGCCCGCGACGAGGCCGACGGCCAGGTCAAGGCCTTCGTGGTCGAGAAGCAGGACAACGGCGAGTACCCCGAGGGTTACCGTCCCGAAGTCATCAAGGGCAAGATCGCCAAGCGCGCCATCAACCAGGCGGACATCGTGATCGAGAACCTCAAGATCCCCGATGAGAACCGCCTACCCAATTGCAGCAGCTTCAAGGACGTGAACCTGGTCCTCAAGGCCACCCGTGGCGGAGCCTCATGGGAAGCCCTGGGCCACGGCATGGCGGCCTTCAAAATCGCTGCGCAATATGCCCTGGACCGCGAACAGTTCGGCGCCCCCATCGGTAGCTTCCAGCTCGTCCAGGAAAAGCTCGCAACCATGCTCGCGGACCTGACCGCAATGCAGCTCATGTGCACCCGCATGGCCCACCTGGCGGAGAACGACCAACTCACGGACGCCATGGCCTCCATGGTCAAGATGTTCACGTCCCGCAAGGCCCTGGACATGTGCCGCACCGCCCGCGACATGCTCGCAGGCAACGGCATCCTCCTGGAAAACCACATCGGCCGCCACCTCACCGACATGGAAGTCGTCTCCACCTACGAGGGCACCGACTCGATGCAGGCACTCATCGTGGGCCGCGAGATCACCGGTATCTCGGCATTCACTCGCAAGCGCAAGTAACCGATAGACACGACCGTTTGAGCCCCGGCACGCACCCCGTGCCGGGGCCCCTTCATGCCGGAGCGCCCTCTCTCAGCCCCACCAAAGCCTCCCGTGGCAAGATATTGCGATGGCCGATCATCCGGATCCGGCCGCGCTCGTCGATTTCCCCCGATAAGGCTGCCCGTTGTCATTCCTTCCCGCGCCCGCGCGTTCCATGCCCCGCCGCTCCGTGATCCGTCCGCTCATGACCGTGGCCATGTTGAGCGTGTGCGTTGGCATCGCGTCCTACATCAGCCTCATGACCATGACGGGTCAGTCCCTGGATGACGAGGCTCTCGCGCAGGCCAAGGCCGATCGCAACGATTTCTTCCCGTGGATCTTCCTGGCCGCGGCCCAGCACCTACCGGAACTGGTATCGATCGCCGCCGCCGTTCTGGCTCTCGTGTGGACGGTGCGCACGCGTCGTTGGATCCCCGCCCTCGCGGGGCTGGGCATGATCCTGGGCGCCAATTTCACCACGCAGTTCCTCAAGCGCGTGCTCCTAAACAAGCCCGACTACGGCATTCAGCAGATCGTCCACAATTCGTTCCCGTCCGGTCACACAACAGCCACGGCCACGATTCTCGTGGCGCTTCTGCTGGTCGCTCCCCCGCATCTGCGCGCCAAAACAGCCACCTGGGGATGGCTCCTGGCCGCGATCACCGGCATGCTCACCGTGCTGAACGGCTGGCACCGCCCGTCCGACGCCGCCGCCGCCCTTCTCATCGTGGGCGCCTGGGGTGTGCTCGCGGTCATTGCCATCAGGTTCACCGACGCCGCCCTGTCCCGTCCCGGAGCTCACCCCAGCGACGTATACCGCCGGGTCCGACAGAAGATGGACGCCCGTCGCGAGAACCTTGAGCGCCGGGAGGACCGCGGCGACAGCGCATTCACCCCGCCCGCCGGATCTCACCAGCAACAGCACAACCCCCACCAACCGGGCATCGGACAACCAGGACCCCGGGGAGACGGAAACCCGCGCTTCGGCACCCAAGGCCCCGCGGCGGCGTCGTACTCAAACGCACCATATGTGAACGCGCCGTACCCGCAGGCTCAGCAGCCATACCCGCCCACGGGATTCCAACAGAACCCGTACGCGCAGTACAACGGACCGGGTCATGGCCATCGTGCGCCAGTGCGCCCCCGCCGGGGCACGGTCATCACGCTGCTGGTGCTGGCAATCGGTCTGGCGGTGACCGTGGCGCTGATGCCATCGCCCGCAGTGGCAGGCACGTGGGCGGGGCGGGCGACCGTTATTGCGGGATACCTTGGGATTGCGGCTGCGGCTGCTCTGAGCTGGCGGTCCGTGGCGCGCTGGCTGCGGTCTCTATCCTGACGGTGGCCAACCGGTCCAGGAAGACCCGGGCCACCCCCGCCTGATACGGGAGCCGAAACATGGAAGCGGTCACAGTGCCCGCCGAGGTGGGATCGGCCTGTTCCGCGCGCTTGACCGCGAGCGCCATGGTGTCCGCTTGTTGCAGCACGAACGTGTTGGACACCGGGCTGCCGTGGCCGGGCACGAAAACCTTGTAGCGCTCGAGCGTCGCCAGTGAGCGCAACGTTTCCACCCAGCGTTGCGGGTAGGAATCCTCGAAGCTGGGATCCGCACCTTCTTCGACCAGGTCACCGCAGAAGACAATGTCCTCCACGCCCACGCACACGTCGTTGTCGGTGTGACCGAGGCCCAAGAAGAACAGCGTCACGGGCTTGTCGCCCAATTCGATACGCGTGAGCGAGGGGCGGCGACCGTTGCCGGGCAAGGTGTTGGTCGGCAACACGAGCTGGGTATCCAGACCCTCGGCATCTCCCATTTCGGGTTCTTGAGTCCCCACAAAACTGCGCTGGTAGTCGCCGTGCTCCCGCATGGCCACCGCACATGCCTTGTGCGCCCAGAATTCCTCGACACCGGCACGCTGGAACACGGCATTACCCATGTAGTGGTCGTAATGCGCGTGGGTGTTGACCACGGTGAGGGGAAGGTTGGTCACCTCACGAACGGCCGCGAGGATCTCGCGACCCTGGCGCGGTCCCGCACCCGTGTCGATCACCAGGGCACGCTGAGATCCCACGATGAGTCCGGAGTTCAACCTCCAGTTCTCCGTGCCAATCACGTGAACGCCGTCGCGCAGCTCGTGGATGCGTGCCATGCCGAACAGCCTAACCGGACCCGAACCCCTCCACATCCACCCAACGATTGAGGTTACGCAATGCTAGCCTGACCCGCGTGTTCGCCTCCCACCCTGCCTCGCCCTCCCCGAAACCCTCTCCCAACGACGCCGCTCTGCCGCCCGCCGGCCGGTTCGCGCCGTCACCGTCGGGAGACCTTCACCTGGGCAATCTGCGCACCGCGTTGGCCGCGTGGGGATTCGCTCGCGCCACGGGGCGAAAGTTCATCCTGCGGGTTGAAGACTTGGACCGTGTGAAGAAGGGCGCCGCGGAGCGCAATATCGCGGATCTGGCGGCCATCGGTCTGGATTGGGATGGGCCCGTTGATTACCAGGCCCCCCGTATTCCGCAGTTCTCGCGAGAGGTGCAACGTCTCACGGCTGCCGGACTGACCTACGAATGCTTTTGCACGCGCAAGGAGATTCACGCCGCGGCGTCGGCACCGCACGGGATCCCCGGGGCCTATCCCGGTACGTGCCGGGAGCTGAACGAGGAGGCTCGCGAGCGGCGTCGGCAAGAGCGCCCGCCGGCCATCCGACTGCGCGCGGACGTGAGCGAATTCACCGTGCACGACTACTTTGCGGGTGCGTACACGGGCGCGGTGGACGACATGGTGTTGGTGCGCAACGACGGCACCCCCGCCTACAACCTGGCGGTGGTCGTGGACGACGCCCACCAGGGCATCGATCAGGTGGTGCGCGGCGACGACCTCTTGTCCTCCGCGCCGCGGCAGGCCTACCTGGCAGGGCTGTTGGGATACCCCGCGCCCGAGTACGTTCACGTGCCCCTCGTGCTGGGGCCAACGGGTGCGCGGTTGGCTAAACGGGACGGAGCTGTAACACTTGAGGAATTACACGCACTGGGTTACAGCGCGCGCGACGTGTTGCTGTGGCTCGGTGCTTCGCTGGGGGTCAACGACCCCCTCAATACCACGGCTGACTTGCTGAAGGACTGGAACCCCGGGGTCTGGAACACGAACCCCGCCACCTTCACCGAATGGCCTCAGAAACAGGCCTGAAACCACCCCTAAGGGTGAGCGATGACACTTAACAGCTTTGGGTAGCTAAATAACGTCCCATACAGTGGACGCCGTCCAAATTTCTCGCACCGGAAGGTACACCTATGTCCGACCAGGCGTATCAACTCATCGCGATTGTGATCTATTTCTTAGGCATGATCGCGATTGGCCTGTGGGCCAACAGTAAGACAAAGAACCTCGACGATTACATGTTGGGCGGTAGAAACCTCAAGCCCGGCGTGGCCGCACTGTCTGCGGGCGCTTCGGATATGTCCGGCTGGTTGCTCATGGGTCTGCCCGGTGCTGTGTACCTGGCGGGCATGGTTGAAGCCTGGATCGCCATTGGTTTGACCATTGGTGCCTGGCTGAACTGGAAGTTCGTGGCGCCGCGTTTGCGCGCGTACACCGAGGTCTCCAACAACTCGATCACCATCCCGTCCTTCCTGGACAACCGACTCAAGGGCAACACCCGCGTGCTGCGCGTGGTGTCCGGTGTGATCATCCTGGTCTTCTTCACGTTCTACGTCTCCTCCGGCATGGTCGCTGGCGGCGTGTTCTTCATGTCCTCGTTCGGTTCTTCCTACCTGGTCGGCATGCTGCTGATCGCGGGCGTGACCGTGCTCTACACCTTCTTCGGTGGCTTCCTGGGCGCTTCTTACACAGACCTCTTCCAGGGTCTGCTCATGCTGTTGGCCCTGCTCATGGTTCCGATTGTGGGCCTGTTCATGGTGGGCGGTCCCGCCGAAATGGTGGACCGTATCCAGAGCGCCCAGCCGGATGCCCTGTCCCTGCTGGCCGGCGGCACCGCCGTGGGCATCATCTCCGCACTGGCTTGGGGCCTGGGTTACTTCGGTCAGCCGCACATCATTGTGCGTTTCATGGCCCTGCGCAGCCCGGCCGACGCCAAGTCCGGCCGCCGCATCGGTGTGGGCTGGATGATCCTCACCGTGATCGGCGCAATCTCCACCGCCCTGGTGGGTATCGCCTACTTCGGTAACCGCCCGGATCAGGAGCCCACCGACCCCGAGGCCGTGTTCCTGGATCTGTCCCAGATCCTGTTCCACCCCGCCCTGGCCGGCCTGGTACTGGCCGCCGTGCTGGCCGCCATCATGTCCACCGTGTCTTCGCAGCTGATTGTTTCCTCCTCCGCGTTGGTCGAGGACCTGTACAACCTGGCCTCCAAGAAGACCCCTTCTCCCAAGGCACAGGTGTGGATGGGCCGCGCCGGCGTGCTGTTGGTGGCCATCGTCGCTGCCGCTCTCGCGTGGGAACAGAACGCCACCATCCTGGAGCTCGTGAGCTTCGCGTGGGCCGGCTTCGGTTCCGCGTTCGGCCCCGTGGTCGTCTTGAGCCTCTTCTGGCGCAAGCTCACCAACACCGGCGCGATCACCGCGATGATCGTGGGCGCCGTGACCGTGTTCGTGTGGCAGTACACCCCGTGGAGCGAACTCTACGAGATCATCCCCGGTTTCTTCCTGGGCATGTTCGCCGCGATCGTCGGTTCCTTGGCCACGTACAAGCGTGATCCTGAGATCGAGGCCGAGTTCGACGAGGCCGTGCGCCTGGCCAACTCCCCTCACCAGGCACCCACGGAAGCCGCTACGTCCACCCGCGTCGAGTCCGACGTCGCCACCGGTCGCCGCTAAGTTCCACCCGTTGTCGGGGCTCCTTCCCCGCCGATGAAGCAAGGGGTCCGCTCACCACACGGTGAGCGGGCCCCTTGCTTTATGCCCCGATCACAGAGTTAATGCAGTCATGCTGATCAATCCGCTCTACCAACCCGTGGCCGGTCATGACTTCGCCGATCTCATTGCCGACTACCCTCTGGGGATCATTGTGGGTTCCGAGCTGGTGGCCACACATATGCCGATGCTGGCGGTTCGGGAGCCCGATGGTTCCGTGGTCGTCGAAAGCCACATCCCCTTGGCAGATCCGTTGCACACGGTTCTGGCCGCGGGCCGGGAGGTGTTGTTGATCTTCCCCGGGCCCTCCGCATACATCAGCCCGGACTGGTATACCCACGCCGGATTACCCACCTACGATTTCGAGCCCGTCCATATTCGCGGCCAAGCCACCATGATGGACCAGCCCGCGCTGGAGGATCATCTGCGGCGGCTCATCGACCATCATGAGAACCGAGTGCGCCCGCGCCAGGAGGGGCCCGATACCGCGGCGCCCGGCAGTTCCTCCGGGCCGTGGCGGATGAACGACAGCGCGGAGGATTCAATGCATCGGCTTCTCAGAGTCATCGCGGGTTTCCGGCTGCGTCCCCGGTCCGTGGAGTTCAAGTCGAAGATCGGCCAGAACCGGCTCGCGGACGAGGTTCCGATCACCGCGCAGCACCTGTCCCTCATGCGGCACCCGGATGCGCGATACCTTGCCGATCTCATGAAACGCGTGACCGTGCCCCGTGACGATACGGACCCACCCACCGACGGGTGAGCGGGTCCTTCCGTGCCCCTTCTAGCCCGTGACCTTTCGAGAACGACGGCGCTCGCGGCGTCGTCGTCCATCACGCGCCTTGGTCGGGTGGCCGGGGAACACACCGAGGCGTGGTCCGCTAAGTAGGCTCAGAAGCCGAGCGAGGCGAGGGCCTTGCGCATGGCCTGGGCCGAATCGCGCAGCTGCTGTTCCTCGTGCTCACCCATGGGGATCGCGAGCGGTTGCTCCACACCGCGGCGGCCCACGATGGACGGGACGGACAGCGCAAGCCCGCTGATGCCGTGGAAGTCGTCCAGGATCGAGGAGACAGGCAGTACTGAGCGCAGATCACGCAAGATGGCCTCGGCAATGCGGATGCCGGACAGACCAATCGCGTAGTTGGTGGCGCCCTTGCCCTCGATCACCTTGTAGGCCGCGTTGACCACCTGATCGGTCATCTCCGCCAGGCGCTGCTCGGTGAAGGGTTTGCGGCCGTCGATCTCCCAATCCCGCAGCGGCACCTGACCGATCGAAGCGGAGGACCACACCGGGAACTCGGAATCGCCGTGCTCTCCGATGATGTATGCGTGCACGCTGGTGGTGTTCACGCGGGCCTCGTTGGCGATCATCCAACGCAGGCGGGAGGTGTCCAGCACGGTGCCGGAGCTCAGGACCTGGCGGTACGGCAGCCCCGTGATCTTCTGAGCGACCACGGTGAGCACGTCGCACGGGTTGGTCACGAGCACGCAGATCGCGTTGGGCGCGTGCTCCAGGAGCTGCGGCATGAGCGTCTTGAGGATCTCGGTATTGGCACCGGCCAGGTCCAGGCGAGTCTGGCCGGGCTTCTGCTTGGCGCCGGCGGTGATCAGGATGACGTCCGAGTCCTTGAGCACGGCCACGTCATCCGAGCCCTCCACGCGGGTGTCGGAAGCGAACATCTGGCCGTGGGAGAGGTCCAGGGCCTCGGCTTCAACCTTGGCGGTGTTGAGGTCGTACAGGGCAATATCGGTCGCGGTGCCGCGGATCATGGCCGCGTACGCCAGCGAGGTTCCCACCGACCCCGCTCCCACAATGCCGATCTTGGTTCTACGGACGGTGGCTTCAGTGCTGGTGGTCATGGAAACTCCCCGGTTACGGCGGATACGTCCCGCAGGCTCACGTGGTGTCTGAGCTGCAGTGGGTCATGTGGTCTTGCCACAGTCCATTGTGACGTATCCGCCGCACCGGGGATAGTTCGTGTGATGAGGTCAACCACCTCGTGTTTCTCGGCGCGTTATTGGCCGAGCGCTCGGTGACTAGCAGTGATAGGTATCGGTGGGAGCCTCGGAGTGCACGTCATAGCCCTCCGGGATGCTCATGCCGAACGAGGTGGCCAAGCCCAACACCTTACGGGCACGAGCCAGACGGGGTAGGTCGGAGCCGTTGCGGATCTGACCGCCGTCGGCCTCGAACTCCTGTAGGAAGTCGGTGGCCCAGGACAGCTCGTTCAGGCTCGGGGACAGGCCTTCGTTGACCGTGGCGGTCTGCTCCGGCATGAGGCACAGCTTGCCGGTCATGCCGAATTCGGAGGTCACACCGGTGGCCTCCGCGAGCTTGGCACCGAGTGCGCCCACGGCCGGTCCGTCGATCGGGCCGGGCAGATTGGCCGCACGCGAGGCAATGGTGAACTGCGAACGGGTATAGGCCAACACCATGGGACTCTCGCCAAAACCGGTGTCACGGCGGTAGTCGCCGATGCCGAACGCCAGGCGGTAGGTGGAGCGCGCCGTGGCAATGTCCTGCAGGTTCTGCACGCCACGGGCTGTTTCCACGAGTGCAACGATGCGGGTTCCCCGCAGCATCTCCGCGGTGCGAGTCACGTGTTCGGGGGATTCGGTCATGGCCAACATGACGCCTTCCAGCCCGGGAGCTTCGCGCAGGGCGCGGAGGTCTTCCTCCCACCATGCGGTGCCGAAACCGTTGATGCGGACCCACCCGTGGTTGAGTTCGTGGCGTTCGTTGCGCGAGGACAGCCACTCGATCACGTTCTGACGGGCTGCGGCTTTGTCCGCCGGTGCCACCGAGTCCTCGACATCGAGGACCACGACATCCGCTGCGCTGTTCGCCGCCACGTCGAAGCGCGCGGGCTGCGCACCGTTGACGAGCAGCCACGAACGGGCCAGCTCCGGACCAACCTTGGGATTCTCAGTGGTCGTAATGGTCATTTCGATGGTTTCTGACAGGGTGGTGGACATGATTCACTTCTCGATCTGTGTCTAAGAACGGACACGCTTCCGCAGCTGCTGTGCGGTGAAAGCGCGGGTCAGCCGAGCGCCTGAACCAACCTGAGAGATGAAGCGGTCGGAGCGGGTCAGCTGCCAGTAGAGAGCCCCAGGACAAGCGGCACCAGTTCAGTGCTTTGATGACCTACGCGTGAGAGATGGCACGCCGGGCAAAAGCGGTAGGGCTACCGTAACCAAGATCACATCAAGACTCAACTTGGGCGGTTTCGCGGGACATGCTGGGCTCCACGGCTTACCCACCATCACCACAGTGAACCGGCGTGGTGCTGATTCCTCACTCGCGCCGTTGAGCATGAACATCTCCAGGCAGCCGGCGCGCATAAGTCCGGCAATCCCAAATCCGCGAGCCAACAGGAGTGGCCTGGCGGCAGTGAGGTCCAGCCACCGAAGGTCATGTAGCTCGACCCACACATTGTCAACCGACGAATCGATGACCGCGCAGTGATACTCGCGAAATGCGGCATTGGATAGGGTTCGACTGAGTGGAGAGCTGGGCTCGATCCCCATTTTAGAATTCATATTTTAAAACTAGACCTGAGGTGCACGCGTGGCAAGACCTTCCAAGTTCACAACGGAGGACATTCTTGACGCTGCCGCGCGCGCGGTGGCCCACCGTGGCCGGGATGTCACCCTCGTGCAGATTGCCAGCGAGCTGGGCGGACCTACCGGTTCGCTGTATCACCGCTTCTCGTCCCGTGACGTTCTGCTGGTGAATCTGTGGATCCGATCCATCCGCCGCTTCCATCAGGGGTTCCTGGCAGCAGCAGCCGGCGAGGATCCCGCCCAGGCCGCGATCGACTGTGCCGTGCATATTCCTGTGTTCTGCCGACAGCACCCGCATGACGCAGCTGCCATGACTCTCTATCGACAGCACGAACTGGTCACCCACGGACCCGAGGAACTCCGAGATGACGTGTCTCGGATCAACCACCCGGTTATAGCTGCCCTGAAAGAGCTCGCCGTTCGCAGATATGGCACGTCAGATGAGTTCCATCAAACTCTGATGCTCACGGCCTGCGAAGAGAGCCCCTACGGTTTGGTCCGCCCATACATCGCTTCCCGCCAAACCATTCCGGATTGGATGGACGACGCCGTTCGGGCCTCTTCCCAAGCAATCCTAGCGTTGGGCGACCGCTAGCGAATTCATGACCTTGTCGGCCGACCTTCACCCACCACTTCGCTTCTTGGTTCGAGCCGTGGCCACCGCGTTCCAGGGGTCTTCGGGCCAGGGATGCTTCGGGTAGCGGCCGCGCATTTCGGAGCGAACCTGCTGGTACGGGCCGGACCAGAACGACTTCAAATCGTCGGTGATCGCCAACGGCCGCCGCGCTGGAGACAACAGATGGAACTGCACGGGCACCCGACCGTCCACCAATCGCGGCGTGTCTGCCCAACCGAAGCATTCTTGTAATTTCACGGCCACCACGGGAGGCTGCTCGGGTTCGTCCAGCGAATAGACCTTCGGATAGTCGATCCGCGCCGTGTTCCCACTCGGCACCGCCAACCGTTGCGGCACTAACTCCTCCAGCCGGCTGGCTTCCGGCCACGGCAAGAGCCTGCGGAGCGCATCAGCCACTTTGATCGACCGCAGCGACGCTCCTCGAGCGATTTCTTGTAATTCCACGCTCAGCCATTCGTCGAGCCGGTCGAGCAGTGCCGAATCATCCATGGCCGGCCACGGATCACCCAGTTGCCGGTGCAACAAGGCGAGGCGCGCGCGGAGTGAGCGAGGGGCGTCGTCCCAGGGCAGTAGTTCCAGGCCCTGACTGTGCAGTGCGCTCCGCACGGCGGGCAGTGCGGTTGTGGGATCGGCAGCGACCGGCGTGGACGAAAGCTCGATTGCTCCGATGGCTCGCACTCGGCGCGCTCGAACTTTGCCGTTCTCGAAAGTTCCGCGGGTCTCCTCGGTGGCCAACAACCCCGCAATGAGCAACGCCGTGGGCTCATCCAGTGGCGCGGCCGCACGAATCACCGCTCCGGTGCCCGCCGCTACTTTCCCTGCGGCGCGGCTGAGCTCCGCGACAGCGAGCCACTCGTGCTGTCGCAGCGGGCTCCCCGGCTCGAGCCCCGCGCGAGTTCCCGATGCCAGCAGCCACTGCTCTCCTGCCTTGTCCATCCGCTTGGCGATCCACTCGGGTTTCCCCAGGCCGACGACGGCGCCCTCCCGCACATCGCGAGCCACCTCGCCGTGCGAGCTGCCCTCCACAGGAGCACTACTCACAGCACTAGCGCGTACAGCGCCCGCTTCAGCCACGGAACTGTGGTCCCCAGAGATCCGTTCCAACCGGGACACTTCCCGCTTCCACCGTGCGGACTCCGCTCCCCCGCCGGAACGCAACCGCCTCACGAACGCGGGAATGTCTGCCCCCGGAATGCGAGCGCCGTCGGCGATTGCGGCGATAACCTCCGCAGCGGCACGCCGCCCGACCAGAGCCGAACCGTCCAGCAAGGCCCGCCCCCATCGGGGCTCCACAGGCATGTCCACCAAGACGCGACCGAGGTCAGTAGTGCGGCCGTGCTCATCGATGGCACCCAGCCGGATGAGCTCGGCTTCGGCGTCCGCGCGAGCACGTGGTGGCAACGGATCCGGCAATCGCAGTCCATCACCGCCCGGTGCGCCCCACACCGCGAGCGCCAGGCAAGCAAACGTGAGGTCGGCGGTGCGCACCTCGGGAACGGTGTGCGCCGGCATAGCGCCCCAGGTGGCGTCGTCGTAGCAGCGGACCACGGTGCCGGGCCCCTGGCGAGCGGCACGACCGGCCCGCTGCTCGGCCGAGGCCTTCGATGCCGAGACCGTCACCAACCCCGAGATCCCGCGCCCCGCGTCGCGCCGCGGCTGGCGCGCCAGGCCTGAGTCGACCACCAGCCGTACCCCGTTGACCGTCAGCGACGATTCCGCAAGCGATGTGGTGACCACGATTCGCGGCGGATCCCCCGGTTGGCGCCCAGCGACCGCTCGGTCCTGCTCCCGGGGCGAGAGCTGACCGTGCAGTTCCAAAATTTCGGCGTCGGACAGCCTGTGGAGTTCGGATGCCACGCGCGAGACTTCGCGCGCGCCAGGCACGAACACGAGGGCGTCCGAGCCGTCATGGACTTTGAGAGCCTTCGAATGGGCCTCCGCAGCCTTGCGAGCCACGTGCGACAGGAACGCGGGAGTCACCCCGCGATCGTCCAGGCGTTGCGGCCCCGGGGCCCATTCAACGTTCAGCGGATACAACGCGGACGGGCAATCGACGACCGGCGCGGGTTCATCTGCGCCCAGTAATTCGGCAAAACGGGCGGCATCCACGGTCGCGGACATCGCCACCACGGTCAGGTCATCGCGCAGTTCTCGCAGTTCCGCGAGCATCCCCACGAGCAGATCTGACTCAACACCTCGCTCGTGGACCTCGTCCAGAACCACCGCTGCCGTCCCGGGCAGATCCGGGTCCCTCAGCAGGCGCCGCAGCATGATCCCGGGGGTCACGAACTCGATGCGCGTGCTCGGTTTCGTGGTGCTTTCACCACGAACACTCCAGCCGACGACGTCGCCCGGTTGCGTTCTCGTCAGCGCAGCCAGTCGGCGAGCGGCTGCCCTGGCGGCTACCCTGCGCGGTTGCACCACCACAACGCGACCGTGAGGCTGGGAGGCGGGAGCGTCGTCGGCAAGAACGTTAGCGATCACCGGCGGAACCAAGGTGGTCTTACCCGTCCCCGGAGGTGCCTGAACCACCGCGACACGCTGCTGGAGCGCACTCTCCAGATCGGACACGGACTCCGCGAAAGGCAGGCCGTGACCAATCCGGTCCAGGTCAAAGGGGGCGGCACTCATGGTTCCAAGTATTGCCGAGACCTCGGACACGGTTGTTACGGTGGAAACCCCGAAAAGGAGGAACGGATGGACTCCACCGCAAGACTCGGCCGTGTATTGGGCGTTGCGGCGATCATTGTTGGGGCCGGAATCATCCTGATGATGCTGCTGACCGGGGCAGGAAACCTAGCGACTGGATTCTTAAGCCTCACGACCATGGTTACCGGCGCATGCGCGGTTGTCATGGCCAATCGACGAGGCCCCCAGGAGGCCGCGACGTCCAGGAGTTCTGATGGCGAGCTCCGTTAAAAATGCCTCCGTGGACCGAGATGCGCGGTCGTTCCATGATCTACCGTCGGGTGGGATGGATCTCTCCCCGTGGCGGCAGTTCACCACGGCCGTTCGGCTGTTTTATCGGAACTATTTTCGGACCAGGGGGCGAGCCACTCGGGCTGAGTTTTGGTGGCTGGTTCTGTTTCAGGCACTCGTTGCTGGTGCCTGGACTTTGGCTGGCCGTCTGCTGTCAATCGGTGGGCCGCATTTCGTTACCAATGACACCCCGGAACTTCTCACGCAAACGATGATGTTCGTCGGAATGTTCCCGTTCGCATGGCAATTGGTGAACCTCATTCCAAGCATCACGTTGCTCGCTCGCAGGTTCCACGACACTGATTCCAGCGCCGTTTTGCTCTTCACCCTGATCATCCCGATCGCGGGCCTGGTCATCGTTCTTATCTATGCGCTGACCGCGTCCAACCCTCGGGGAGTCCGCTACGACCCACCGGGTGCCACGGCAGCTCGCACTCCCGCCTAAAGTGGTACCCATGACCAACGCGCAGCTTCCCGAGCAGGTATCCGAGATCTTCGACCCCCAGCAGTGGCGTCAGGTGCAGGGCTTCGAGGACCTGCAGGACATCACGTACCACCGCGGCGTCGAACGAGACGACAACGGTGAAATGGTCAAGGATCTGCCGTGGGTGCGTATCGCGTTCGATCGTCCCGAGGTCCGCAATGCCTTCCGCCCGGGCACCGTGGACGAGCTCTACCGCACCCTCGATCACGCCCGCATGTCTTCGGACGTAGGCGCGGTCATCCTGACGGGCAACGGCCCCTCCGCCAAGGACGGCGGCTGGGCGTTCTGCTCCGGCGGCGATCAGCGCATCCGCGGCCGCGACGGATACCACTACGCAGAGGGTGAGACCGCGGACTCCATCGACCCCGCTCGCGCCGGCCGACTGCACATCCTGGAAGTGCAGCGCCTGATCCGCACCATGCCCAAGGTGGTCATCGCGGCAGTGTCCGGGTGGGCTGCCGGCGGCGGTCACTCGCTGCACGTGGTGTGCGATATGACCATTGCTTCGGCCGAGCACGGCAAGTTCAAGCAGACGGACGCCACCGTCGGTTCTTTCGATGCCGGTTATGGTTCCGCTCTGCTCGCACGCCAGGTCGGCCAGAAGTTCGCTCGCGAAATCTTCTTCCTGGCCGATGAATATTCCGCCGAGGACATGTTCCGCATGGGCGCCGTCAACAAGGTGGTCCCCCACTCCGACCTCGAAACCTCCGCGCTGGAATGGGCTCGCAAGATCACCGCTCAGTCACCGCAGGCCGTGCGCATGCTCAAGTACGCGTTCAACCTCCCGGACGACGGCATGGTGGGCCAGCAGGTCTTCGCCGGCGAAGCCACGCGCATGGGTTACATGACCGACGAGGCCGTCGAAGGCCGCGACGCGTTCCTGCAGAAGCGCGACCCGGACTGGTCCGCGTTCCCCTACTACTTCTGATGCCTGAGCTTCCCGGAGAACCACTGCCCGTACCCAGTACGGCGGACCTGCCGCCGGACACGGTCATATTCAACGGTCCGGTGGCGGGCGACCCGCTGGGTCTCCTCGGACCGCTGAAACAGGCGCTGTCCCGCCCCGGACCGGCGGTGGTCGTTTCCACCTCCGGCTCCACGGGCCGCCCCAAGAAAACGGTCTTGACCACCGAGGCGCTCACGGCATCGGGCCGCGCCACCGAACGCGCCACGTTCGGCCCCGGTCAGTGGCTCCTGTGTCTCCCTTCGCACTACGTCGCGGGCGTTCAGGTGCTCGCCCGGTCCGTACTCGCGGGCACCACGCCCGTTGTCATGGGTCCCGGGCCGTTCACACCGGACGGTTTCGCGCGGGCCGCGGCGGGCATGAGTCATGAGACGCGCTACGTGTCCGTGGTCCCCACCCAGCTGCAACGCATCCTAGATCCCGCCGACGCCGCTCCCCACCCGGAAGCCGTGGCCGCCCTCGCACGATTCGACGCGATTCTCGTGGGAGGCTCCGCACTCTCGCCCACCCTCGCCCAGCTAACCGACAGCGCAGGCCTCGCCTTGGTCAGCACGTACGGCATGTCCGAAACGTGTGGCGGTTGCGTCTACAACGGCCGGCCCCTGGATGCCGTCGAGATTCGCACCGTCCCCGACGACGCCGCTCTCGACCTCTCGCACTTCACTTCCCCGCCTAGCCACGGGCCGAAAGAAGGGCGCATCTGGCTGGGCGGCGACGTCGTTGCCGGAGGCTATCTGGAGGACCCCCGGCAGACCGGCGAGCACTTCCGCGTGATCGACGGACGGCGCTGGTACCGCACGGATGACCTGGGGCGAACCAACGAGGACGGATCGTTGAGCGTGCTGGGTCGCACGGACGACGTGATCAACACGGGCGGCATCAAAGTCTCCGCAGGAGTCGTGACCGCCACCCTGGCCTCGCACCCGGGAGTGCGGCAGGCGCTCGTGGTGCCGGTTCCGGACGCCGAGTGGGGCCAGGCCGTCGCAGCGCTGGTGGTACCCCGCGAGGGTGCACTCTCTGACGAGCTACGTGCAGAACTTCGTGATCTGATCCGTGTACAGCACGGTTCCGCCGCAGTTCCCAAGCACTGGCGCGAAGTCAGTGAAATCCCCATGCTCGCCACGGGCAAACCGGATCGACAGGCCGCAACCCGGATCTTCCGCTAGCTGGGCTTTCAATAAACTTTCCAACGCATGAGACAATAACGCGGTTCAATTCACCAGTTTTCGGAGGTATGTCCGTGGCCACGCCAGCACAGTGGGTAGAGGGCGCACGTCTCAGAACCCTGCCCATGGCCGCTGCTCCCGTGATCGCCGGTACCGCCGCTGCCCAGCAGATGCACGCGGTGCACCTGGGTCACGCCGGGCTGGCGCTGCTCGTGGCGCTGTTCCTCCAGATCGGCGTGAACTACGCCAACGACTATTCGGACGGCGTGCGCGGCACCGACGACGAGCGAGTGGGTCCCCTGCGACTCACCGGCTCCGGAGCGGCGAAGCCCTCGCATGTGAAGCGCGCGGCGTTCTTGTGCTTCGGGCTCGCGGCGCTGGCTGGTGCGGCACTCGTCGTGGTCTCCCAGCAGTGGTGGTTCGCGATCGTGGGTGTCGCCGCCGTCTTCGCCGCGTGGGGTTACACCGGCGGCAAGAAACCCTACGGCTACCTGGGCCTGGGTGACATCTTCGTGTTCATCTTCTTCGGCCCCGTGGCCACGCTGGGCACCACGCTCACGCAGGCCGGTCGGTTGAACCTCGATGCCTGGATCATGGCAATCTCCACGGGCTTGTTCGCGTGTGCCCTGTTGATGGCCAACAATGTGCGCGATATCCCGGGTGACCGGGAGGTAGGCAAGAAGACCCTGGCAGTGCGCCTGGGTGATTCCACGGCGCGTTTGACGTTCGCCGCGGAGATGGCCGTGGGTATGTTGCTGCCGCTGCTGTTGGTGCCCTACAACCCGTGGGTGCTGCTCGTCTACGCGATGACCCCGTTGGCATTGGCCGCGAGTATCACGGTCCTCAAGAGCAAGGAACGCCGGGCGTTGATCCCGGTGCTCAAACAGTGTGGGCTGGTCAACCTCGGATTCACGGTGCTGTACGCACTGGCCGTGTTGGTCTACCAGTACGTCTAGGGTCTGCGAGCTAGGTCCAACGAGCACGGCCCGACAAGTATGTTCAGGGCTGGCTTACGACCTCGCCTAGGACTCAGAGACTCAGATGTCCTTGCGGGCCTGCTGATCCGTGTAGGAATCCTCGACCTCCTGGTCCTCCATGGCCACCCGGTTCTTGGGCTTGGGAGAGCGGTCGATCCAGCGGTGGAAGTCCTGGCTGGCTGCCAAGTGCAGCTTGGGGAAGAAGATGTAGCAGATCGCGAACGCAGCCACCACGGCCGCGATGCCGGACAGGATCAGTCCCGCACCCACGTACATGGAGATCACGAACACTACGATCAGGATGCCCAACCGCAGCAGGGAGTACTTGAGGAAATTCACGCGGCCCAGTCTACTGACATGCCCTGGATGCCCGCCCCATGCCGTTCACGTGATTCATCCGGCCCGTTGCCCCGTCCCACACCGCATGTGGGGGCCATGCTTCGCTCCGGCACCCGATCGTCATCGCAACTTGTCACCGTCAGATACGCCCATGACTTAACGCTCAGACACCGATGCGCAAGTGATCAGCATGCTCCCCTAGGATTGTGGCCATGGGCAGAGCGATACTCATTATCGGAGCAGGCGCCCTCGCCGTGGGTGTGATCATTTATTCACTCATCGAATGCGCCCAAACAGAGAAGTACAAGGTCAGGTCCATCCCCAAGGGTGCGTGGATCCTGTTGATCCTGTTGCTGCCCATCATTGGCGCGGTCCTGTGGTTATTCTTCGGCCGCCCCAAAAAAGCGGACCCGACCACTCAACCGCAGCGCGGTCGCGGCCCCGACGATGACCCGCAGTTCCTGCGGAACTTGGAAGAGCGGCGTCGTCAACAAGAGCACGAGCGCAGGCTCCAGGAATGGGAGAACGAGCTCAAACGCACGGGACGTCCCCCGGGAGAGAAACCCCAGCCGCTGGACCCGGACGATCCCCGTCTGAGCGAAGAAGTCCTGAAAGACGCCGACGGCGCCCCCGAGCCTGACGCCCCGGGCCAGAAAAACCCCGGCACCGACTCCCCCAAGGACGGCGGCAGCACCGCAGCCGGCACTGGCACTGGCACTGGCACTGGCACTGGCACTGACACTGACGATCCGCAAGATCCGGACAACGGTCCGGAACCGGACGCCGCACCCGGCCCCCGCGCCTAGCCCCCTGCAGAGGCAAGCAAACCCGCGGTGGCCCAGAACTCATAAGGAAGCCCCGTACCTCTCGAGAGGTACGGGGCTTCCTTCGATTTGTGGTTAGCTATGCCCGATTTTCACCACGGAATCGGTACTAGGGAACCCTAAATCACGCGCTTACAGACCCGAGTACGAGTGCAAACCCGGGAAGTACACGTTGACCACGGTGAAGTTGAAGACCACGCAGAGGTAGCCGACGATCGACAGCCACGCGGAACGGTTGCCGTTCCAGCCGCGGGTTACGCGGGCGTGCATGTAAGCGGCGTAGACGGTCCAGATCACGAAGGTCCAGACCTCCTTGGTGTCCCAGCCCCAGAAGCGGCCCCAGGCCTGGTCGGCCCAGATGGCACCGGCGGCCAGGGTGAAGGTCCAGAACACGAAGCCCACGGAGTTCAGGCGGAACGCGAAGTTCTCCAGGGTGGTCGAGTTGGGTACAACGCGCAGGAAGCCCAGCTTGGTTTCCTCGCCCATGGCCAGGTTCTTCTCCCGGCGTGACTGCAGCAACTGCAGCACGGCCATCGCGAACGTGATGGTGAACAAGCCGGAGGCGGCCACGGCGATGGAGACGTGGATGATCAGCCAGTAGGACTGCAGCGCCGGAGGCAGCGGCGAGACCGGGGTGGGGAACGCAATGGTGGCCGCGCACAGCATGAGCAGCACCAAGCCGGTGACCATGGGACCCACGAAACGCAGATCCTTGAAAATCAAAGTGATCAGGTAGACACCGGCCACCACGAGTGCACCCGTGGAGCAGAACTCGTACATGTTGGCCCAGGGCACACGATCCGCGGCAATGCCACGAGCGACCACGGCAAAGGTGTGCAGCAGGAACGCGATGGCCATGACCACCACGGCGGCACGGGCGGCAGGGCGGCTGATGGAGTCCTTGTAATTGAGGGCCTCGAACTCGTCGGCACCCTTGGAGCGCGCGTCCGCGGTGGTGCGGAATTCGCCGGCCACGGGACCGCGGCCAGAGGGGCCGTGGCCAGCGGCACTGTCACGAGCGCCGTCGTCACCCGCGGTGGAACCTGAGGAAGTCGCCGAGGCGCTCACGGAACCGCCGCGCGAACCGGCGCCCACGAGCTCCCGGGAGTCCTCGCGACTGTCCGCGCCGTGACGCTCGGCCTCACGCTGAGCCTTGCCGATGGCCTTGGAGTGCGAGGCCATGTCCCACACGAAGGCCACGAACGCGACCAAGTAGGTGAAGGCCGCCAGGAGCATGAACCACTCGCTCCAGACACCTAACGTTTCGTTGATATTGCTACCCATAAATCACTCACGCCTTATCTGACGAGTTGAGGGGGAAGTCGCGCACACCGCGGTCTTCCCACAGCGAGGTCCACAAACTTGTCAGCTTTTCCGCTTCCGCGCCCAGGCGGTGATCCTCACCGCGAGCCAACAGTCCGTATTCCAGAACAGTACACTGCACGCCATTGTGGTCCTGGCCCACATACGCGCGCACCCACGCCCTGCGACGGGCGATGAACAGGGACATGATCAGTCCCACGAAAGCGGCCACGAACGAGATGAACGCGGGGATGCGTCCGGGGTCGTTGTGGATGTCCAATCCCACATACCGCTTGACGTCCACGAACTCAATGGTGCCCTTGCCGTCCGGCAATTCCGCCGAGCGGTTGGCGCCGTCCAAGGTGATGGCGCCGTTGTCGGACATCATCGAATTCATCTCGGTCAGCGAATCCACGTCCAGCACGTAGACGTTCTGGGATTCACCGTTGTCCAGGCCCAAGTCACCGAAGTACGAAGACATGATCAGCACCGGATTGCTCAGTCCCGGGTCCACGGAGCGGGGCATCGAGCCCTCGTCCATGACCGCGGTGGGCAGCAACAGGCCCACGAAGCCGAGCTGGTCCGGGGCGGCGTCGGGCACCTTGAGCACGAGCGAGGACGTGTAGACGGAGTCGGTGGGGATGGTCACCACGGGGCCCTCGTAGGCCAGATTTCCTTGGCCGTCCGTCACTCGGATCACCGGTGCGTAGCCGTTGCCCACAAGGTACAGCTTGGTGCCGCCCACGTTGAGGGGCTCGTTGACCTTGAGCTTCTCGCTCTTCTCCTCCGCGCCGGGTTCTTCGGTCACGGTCACGTCCGCCTCGAAGTCCGTGGGGGCTCCGTACTGCGCGGGGTCCGTGGTGTCGCGGTGGAAATCGGCCTGGAAATTGTCCAAGCGCACGGAGAACGGGTTGAGCCAGTCCGCGCTGAAGTTGGTACCCGGGGTGAACGAGTCGTAGGCGACCAGCGTGTTCACAAAGGATTCGTCCTCGATGATGATCTTCTGACCCTTGTAACCGAACAGCGAACCAATGGCCACGGAGATCAGCACACCCAGCAGCGCCACGTGGAAGAGGATGTTGCCCACTTCCTTCCACATGCCGCGCTCGGCACCCACGGACGGCGTCTCGCCGTCCAGATCGCGGGCCTCTACGCGGTAGCCGCGCTTCTTGAGCGCCTTGGTCGCCTCCTGGATCGCTTCCGACGGCGACGGCGCTTCGGCGCCGTCACGTCCGCCCAACAGTACGCGGCGGTACTGGGGCAGGCGAGTGAGCCGCTTGGGGGTGCGCGGCGGCTTGGAGCGCCACGCCTTGTAGTGCTGGGCCGCACGCGGGAGCACGCAGCCAACCAGGGAAATGAACAGCAGCAGGTAGATCGCGGAGAACCAGTAGGACGAAAAGACGTCGAACAACTGGAACCGGTCCAACCACGGGCCAGAGGTTGGGTTGGCCTCGATGTAACTGTTGACCGCGTCCGGGTCCTGGATGCGCTGCGGGAACATCGATCCGGGCACCGCGGCAATGGCCAGCAAGAGCAGCAGCACGAGTGCCGTGGACATCTTGGTCAGCTGGGTCCACGCCCACCGGAGCATCCCCAGGGGGCCGAGTGCGGGCACCGCTACGGAATCGTTGCGGTTGCCCTTCTGGTCGCGTTGATCGCGCACCTGCGTCATATCGGCATCACCCAATCGGTTACGAACTCGGCCTGAATCCAGGAGACCAGCGCGGACCATACGCCCGTGGCCATGGCCAGACCGATCAGCACGAGAACAGCACCGCCCACGCGTTGCAGCGTGAGGCGGTGACGGCGGAAGAATTTCATGGCACCCATACCCCGGCGCAGGGCCAGGGCAATGAGAACGAACGGGATGCCCAGTCCCAGGCAGTAGGCGGTCGTGAGAATCACAGCCTTACCCGTGGAGGCGCCGTCCACGTAAACCAGCGCTTGCACCGCAGCGAAGGTCGGCCCGATGCACGGTGCCCACCCCAGGCCGAAGGTCATGCCGAGCAAGGGTGCGCCCCATAATCCGGGCGGTGGTTTCCGCTCGATCTTGCGATCCCGCTGGAACCACGAGAAACCGCCCATGAACACGACACCCATGAGGATCACCAGGATGCCCAGCACCACCATGATCCACTGCTGCCCCAGGAACCAGGCGAACGCACCCAGTTGGGCCAGCACCACGGACATCACCACGAATACCGCGGAGAAGCCGAGCACGAACAACAGCACGCCCATGAACACGCGGCCGCGCTTCTGGTCCTGCAGGTCCACACCGGTCAGGCCGGTCACGTATCCCAGGTACCCGGGGACCAACGGCAGCACGCACGGTGACGCGAAAGAGACGAGTCCCGCGAGCAGCGCCACGGGTAGCGCGGCAATCAGTGAACCGTCGAGGATGACCTCGGCGAAGGGATTGCCGCTCATACCGTCTCGGCCACCGTGTCCTTGATGAGGGCGTTCAGAGTGGAGTGGTCGGCTTTGCCCAGCACGCGAGCCGCCACACGGCCTTCGGAGTCGAGCACCAGGGTGGTGGGAACGGCCTGCGGCGGAACGTAATCGCTCAACGCCAGCAACACTTCACCGTTGAGGTCCGAGGCGGAGGGGTAAGGAATCTCGAAGGTTCGCTCGAAGGCTTCGGAGGTGGCCTGCTGATCGCGCAGGTTCACGCCCATGAATGTGGCGTCACCCTCGTAGTCCTTTGCGAGGCTCACCAGATCGGGAGCCTCCGCGCGGCACGGCGCGCAGCCCGCGTACCAGAAGTTCAGGACGGTGGTTTCGCCGCGCAAATCCTCAGCGGAAACGGTGGAACCGTCGAACATCTTGGCCTCGAACTCGACCGGTTCGCCGCGCTCACCGGGTGCGTATTCACTCACGGAACCGTCGCCGGCCACATAGCCCTTGTTGCCGCCTTCGCTGGCCTGCTGTGCCAGATTGTCCGATTCGGAGCCGCCGCACGCGGTCAGTACCAGCGCGGCGCACACGGACAACGACGCCGCCGCGACGCGGGTGCGCGAGCGGCGGGGACGAGCAGTTTGAGAGGAACGGACTCGGGCCAATTTCACGGGCATGTCACCTGACGGTATGGGGTGGATTCGGGAGCAATTATGAGCCGGGAAGCTGGTTGACGCCTGTGTAGTAGCGCGCCGCGGGCTCCCGGTAACTGACCCGCGGAACGGCCGGTTCGTTCACGTCGTCGAAGGTCAGGGACGTGATGGACGCCAGGTTGCACTGGCGACGTCGGGGATCGTGGGGCAGCGGGCGGCCCTCGACCGACAAGCGTGTCAGCCAGATGGGCAACTGATGCGATACGGCAATGGCCTGAGCGCCGTCGCCGCCGATCTCGACCGCGCGGCGGGCGAGATCGCGCGTGGCCTCCGCCATGCGGGCGACCTGCCCCCGATACGGCTCACCCCACGAGGGGCGTAGCGGATTGAGCATGAACGGCCAGTGCCTGGGATTCGACAACACCTTCTCGTCCACGTGCAATCCCTGGAAGTGATTGCGGGGTTCGATGATGCGCTCCTCGGTGACCACGTCCAACCCCAGCTCGCGCGCTACGGGTTCTGCGGTTTCGCGGGCTCTGGTGAGCGGCGACGAGGCCAGCAGGACGTAGCGGTCACCCTGATTCACCCGCTCCCTGAAATCGGCGGCGGCCGCTTCCGCCATGCGCGCGCCGAGCTCGGACAGGTGGTAATCCGGCATGCGTCCGTAGACGATGGCGTCAGGGTTGTGAACCTGGCCATGGCGCAGCAAATGAACGGTCGCAGAAGGCATGGTTACAGTCTCTCAAAAGCCCGGCTCCCGCCCAATTCAGGGGGCTCCTAGGGAACTACCCGAGCCGCACAGTTTCATTGCCGCTGACCCGGCTCTCCGCCCCCGCTCCCCCGCACTTCATCGACCGAATCGGCTCGGCCTGGGCTGGCCCTTCAACCCAGCATGTTGCGCAGTCGCTGCTCGTCGATGCGCAGCTGATCCCACGGAGCGCCGTCCACGAACACGACCGGGATGTAATTCGCGTAGTCACGCAGCAGCGCCGAATCGGTGGTGATGTCCACTTCCGTGAACTCACTCCCCGTGTCTCGGCACGCCGCGGTAACCACCGCGCGGGCATCCTCGCACAAGTGACAACCGTCCTTGGTGAGCAATGTCACCCGGTGAGCCGGTGGTTGGTTTGCCCAGTTTCCGGCGGACAACAACGGTTTCTTGACATTCTGCGGCGGGCTCATGAGCCCATGCTACGGGTACGGAAAAGGCCCCGTTCCGTGTGGAACGAGGCCTACCGCGAAGTCGCTTACTTCTTGTTGCGACGCTGGTGACGAGTCTTACGAAGCAGCTTGCGGTGCTTCTTCTTGGACATACGCTTGCGGCGCTTCTTAATGACTGAACCCATAGGATCCCTCGCATTGTTGTAGACGTTGGCTGTTTGTACGGGTCGCGCGTGAACACGACCCCGCCGCCGGTCAAACCAGGCGGCAAAATCCGATGAACGGCAAACTATTGATCCACCTTACCGCCTGTGGGGCTAATCCCTGAAAATGAGGGGTCAGGCGCTGGCCTGTCTACGACCCTTCAAGCCAACCGGGGCACGCTCCGCCGACGCCGCCGCATCACCGTGGTCCTCAGCCTCACCGTTGCGGCCGCGATCGGGATCAACTCCGGCCTCCTGGTACTGATAGGTGATGTGTTCCACGGTCAGACGAGAGGCCATCTGGAAGTCGCCGGCTTCCAGGGCACTACAGATCGCTCGGTGTTCGGCGCGGATCCTGCTGGAGGTGGTGGTCCATAACGGCACATGACCCACGAGAGCCATGGTGTATTCGTACACGGAATCGCGCAGTGCCGTGAACAACGCCGCGATGGCCGTATTGCCGGAGGACTTCACCAGTGCAATATGAAAGCTTACGTATAAATTGTGGAACCGCTTCAATCCCAGATCGTCGCGGTCCATTTCCGCCATGATGGCGTGCAGTTCCGCGAGCGGAACGTGCTTTTCCGAGGCATTCTCCAGGGCCCAGGATTCCAATTCCGTACGGGCCTGAACAATATCCCGCAACGGATACTCAGAAGTAGCCATGTGCAGCTGCAAGGCGGGGCCTGCGGAGGCGGCCGGTTCACGGACCAGGATGGGCAGGATGGACCGGTGCGGTCCGTCGAACAGTTTGATGATTCCCTGGGACTCAAGCACCTTCAGGGTCTCCCGCATGGAGTTACGCGAGACCCTGAAGATTGCAGCGAGGTCTTTGTCAGTGGGCAATTGCTGACCCAGCACAAGGTTGCCGTCAAACAGCTCGTTCTCGAGCCATTGCAGAACCTCACGATGAGTTGCCATGGTCACCAGCCTAAAAATCGTCAGTCGAGCACGTGCCAACCTCAGCAGATGCTTCGACTCACGAGCTTACTGCGTACGACTGGGAAATCAGATCAGACCCTGGGCTGACATTGCCCGTGCCACCTTGATGAATCCAGCAATATTCGCACCGGCCACATAATTGCCGGGCATGCCGTATTCATCCGCGGTTTCAGCACAGCGGTGGTGAATACCGCGCATGATTTCTTGCAAACGCTGCTGGGTGTAGTCGAAAGTCCACGAGTCGCGGGAAGCATTCTGCTGCATTTCCAGTGCGGACGTGGCCACGCCGCCTGCGTTCGCCGCCTTACCGGGGGCGAACAGAACATCCGCGTCCCGGAAGATTCGGACCGCTTCCGCGGTGGTGGGCATGTTGGCGCCCTCGGCCACGACCTCCACGCCGTTAGCGAGAAGCTTCTTGGCCTGGCGGCCGTTGAGCTCGTTCTGGGTCGCACACGGCAGAGCGACAGAACCCGGTACGTCCCACACGGAGCCGTCCGAGATGAAGCGTGCGCGGCCGCCCTTGCGCTCGGCGTACTGGCTGATGCGAGCGCGTTCCACTTCCTTGACCTGCTTGAGCAGGTCAAGGTCAATACCGTCGGGATCCACTACGTAACCGCTCGAGTCGGAGGCGGTCAACACCTTGGCTCCCAGTGACTGTGCGCGCTCGATCGCGTAAATCGCCACGTTGCCCGAACCGGACACGAGCATTTCGCGCCCGTCCATGTCCTGGCCGCGGGTCTTGAGCATTTCCTCGGCGAACATCACGGTGCCGTAGCCGGTGGCCTCGGTGCGCACGAGCGAACCGCCCCAGGCCAGGCCCTTACCGGTGAGCACACCGGATTCGTAGCGGTTGGTGATCCGCTTGTACTGACCGAACAGGTAACCGATCTCGCGGCCACCCACGCCGATGTCGCCGGCGGGCACATCCGTGTATTCACCGATGTGGCGGTAGAGCTCAGTCATGAAGGACTGGCAGAAACGCATGATCTCCGCGTCCGAGCGACCGGAAGGGTCGAAGTCCGAGCCGCCCTTACCGCCACCGATGGGCATGCCAGTCAGGGAGTTCTTGAAGATCTGCTCGAAACCCAGGAACTTGACGATGCCCAGGTAGACCGAGGGATGGAAACGCAGGCCACCCTTGTAGGGGCCGAGCGCGGAATTGAACTCCACACGGAAACCGCGGTTGATGTGCACGCGGCCGTTGTCGTCGGTCCAGGGCACACGGAAAATGATCTGGCGCTCGGGCTCGCAGATGCGCTCCAGAATGGCCGACTCGAGCAGCTCGGGGTGGCGTGCCACCACGGGGCCCAACGACTCGAAAACTTCGTCCACTGCCTGATGGAACTCGGACTCGCCGGGGTTGCGAGCAATGACTGCCTGCCTAACCGGAATCAAATTCTCGTGCATGGGTCTCCTGCCGTCTCTCGGTTGTAGGTGCTCACCGCTCGATCAGCGTCGCGAGCTGCGCCCGCGCCGCCGGAACCCGGTCAGAGTGGACAGCAGACCACTTTGGCGTCGGTGTGCGCCTCCGCTGCGAGCAGGGGGAATCCCGAACTCGGGTTTCGTGGAGTTCGGATCAGCGAACTCGTCAGAATCCGCGCTGGACTCAGCGGAAGTAACGTCGGTGTTAGCCCCCACACTAGTGCCTGTGACCTCGACCTCTGTGTCCAAGGCAACAGCATCCGGCAGGGTCGAAATGTTTGATACCTCGGAGTCCTCCAGGAGTTCTTGCAGATTTTCGTGACCGATTTCGGATTCTTCGTCCGAAATCACATCAAATGCGGGTGGTTCTGCAATCCCGGGTTCGGATTCCATTGGCTCGGAGATTTCGGTGACCTCGGCTTCCACTCGATCCTGCTCATGCTCCTCCACGGCCTGGGCAGAGGTGAACCACGGAAGGTTCCGAGGCTCCTCCGCGTGCAAGGGCGCGGTGACCGGTTCGTCGTTCTCGGTGATCTCCGGGGCATCCTCCGCAATGTCCCGATCGACCTCAACCACCTCGGACGCTTCCTCGACCGGTGGCGTCTCCGCCGCCTCCGCCGCTTCCGTCGTTGACGATTCCGCGGTTTCCACCGCGTCGGCCCTCCCAGGCGCGTCTTCGGCTTCGACTTCGGCAGTCGTCGCAGACTCGACGGCCGCGGTCAGCAGTTCCTCGATCCACGCCGATACGTCTCTCAGGGGTTGCGACTCCACGCTGTAGAAGCGCTTCTGGCCCTCAGCCCGTGTTGCCACCAGACCCGTGTCGCGCAGCACCTTGAGGTGTTTGGACACCGTGGGTTGGGAGACCTCCAACTCTTCGACCAACTCTCCGACCGGACGTGAGCCGTTGCGCAGGGCGGACAGGATCCGTCGACGGGTGGGGTCTGAGAGAGCTGAATATGAATCATTGGCCATAGGAATCACCCTAAACGTGAATCCTGATCAGGCCCCAATCAGGCTCAGTCGTACCAGGGGTCCAAGCCCCATTGGGGGAAGACTTCCTTGCGGGTGGCCATGATGGACCGGTCGGTCTCGTCATTGGGGTCGAAGCCGATCTCCCACGACCGCCACCAAAGGTCCACGTTGTCACCCATCATTTCGGGTGCGTGCCCGCCGTACTTGTCATTCATGTAGGTCCGCCACTCCTGCGGAACGGGTGTCGTGACCGCCACGGGGTGACCGCTGGCGATTCCTACGAGGTGCGCCCACGAACGCGGAACGGCGTCGTGGCAGTCGTAACCGCCACCGCCGGTCGCGATCCAGCGACCTTCACAGACCTCGTCCGCAAGTTCGGAGACGGCCAACGCGATCTGACGCTGCCCGTCGATGCTGACCCGCAAGTGGGTCAGTTCGTCCTGGAAATGGGAGTCGCAGCCGTGCTGGGACACGATCACTTCGGGACGGAACTCGCGTACGAGAGGCGGCACCACGGCGTCGTAGGCGCGCAACCACTGGGAATCGTCCGCTCGCGTGGGCATGGCCACGTTGACCGAGGTGCCGGCGCACTGACCCTCGCCGATCTCGTTGGCGAAGCCCGTTCCCGGAAACAGGGACAGGCCGGTCTCGTGGAGCGAGATGGTCATCACGCGCGGGTCGTCGAAGAAAATGGATTGCGTGCCGTCACCGTGGTGGCCGTCCACGTCGATGTAAACCACGCGCTGCACACCGTTGTCCAGGAGGTGCTGAATGGCCACGGCACAATCGTTGTACACACAGAAACCGCTGGCCTTATCTCGGGCCGCGTGGTGCATGCCGCCGCCGAAGTTGACGGCGTGCACGGCCTTACCGTCCAGAATGTCCACGGCGCCTTGGTAGGAGCCGCCCACCAGACGGGCGCTGGATTCGTGGATGCCCTCGTACCCGGGAGTGTCCTCGGTACCCAAACCGCACTCGGGGATTTCGATGCTGGGGTCCTCCGACACCGCGTGCACCGATTTCACGTACTCCGCACTGTGAGCCAGCTGCAACACTTGGTCGTCAGGAACCTCCGGGACCTCCACGCGGACGTTTTCCGCGGTGTCAAGGCCCAGCTGCTGTACGAGCCGAATGGTCGCGTCCAGCCGGGACGGGCGCATGGGGTGGTAATCCCCAAAGTTGTACTTGAGCAACTGGGGATCCCAATAAACACTGGTGGGGTACACGGCGCCTTTACCGTTTGTTGCAGGGCTCACACTCCCATTAGATCATTGACCACGCCCCGCCGGGCCGCGTATTGCACTGTGACGGAGAAATTAGGGCAATAATGTCCTGACTGCCACCGCGTGCAGCCACTATGGATTCGTCAGTTGTGTCGTTGGAGGAGGTGCGGTGAGCGAGCTGGAAGAAGCCGATCCGGTCCCCGACCACCCGGAGCACCCCGCAGTCACCAGGGATCCGTTCGTCACGCGCGTGGCACGCGGCGTGCGCGATTTCGTGGACGGTATCGCCAACTCCTCCCCGGCACGTCTGGCCGTCATCGTGTTCGTCATCGTGGACCTGGCCTTTGCCGCTCTGCTCTGGTTACCCATGTCCGCGGCACCCGGGAAACAAACAAGCGTGGCCGACGCCGTGTTCACCGCGACCTCTGCCGTGACCGTGACCGGGTTGACCACGGTGTCCACGGCCGACCAGTGGTCCCTGTTCGGTCAGGTGATCATCCTCGTGGCCATTCAGATCGGCGGTTTGGGAACCCTCACCATGACCTCGCTCCTGGCGCTGGCGATCGGCCGGAAACTGGGCCTGAAGTCCAAATTGATCACCCAGGAGGCCCTCAACATCGGTCGCCTGGGTGAGGTGGGTTCGCTGCTGCGGATCATCGTGGTGACCTCCATTTCCATTGAGGCCGCATTGACCGTGGTGCTGACACTGGGCTTCCTGGTGTCCGGGGAACCGATTCATACCGCCCTGTGGCACGGGGTCTTCTACGGGATCTCGAGCTTCAACAACGCGGGGTTCACCCCCCACAGTGACGGCCTGGTGCCCTACGATCACACCGGGCTGGATTCCTGGCTGATCCTGTTCCCCATCTGCATCGGCGTGTTCATCGGTTCGCTGGGTTTTCCCGTGATCCTGGTGCTGCGAGAGGCGGGGTTCCGCTTCACCCGCTGGAACCTCAACGCCAAGTTGACGCTGTTGACCACGGGTGTCCTGCTGGTGATCGGGTGGCTGCTGTTTTCAAGCTTCGAGTGGGACAACCAGGCCACGATCGGCGAGAAACCGGTCAGTGAACGTATTTTCCACGGCTTCTTCGCCTCCGTCATGATGCGCTCGGGCGGTTTCAACCTGGTGGACATGACCGATACGTCCCCGGTCACCCTGCTGCTCACGGACGCCCTGATGTTCGTGGGCGGCGGTTCGGCATCGACCGCCGGTGGCATCAAGGTCACTACCCTGGCCGTGGTCTTCCTGGCGATCCTGGCCGAGGCCCGCGGCGACAAGTCCGTGATCGCGTTCTTCCGCACCATCCCGGATTCGGTGCTGCGCATCGCCATTTCCGTGATCATGATGGGAGCCACGGTGGTGCTCACGGGCTCCGCAATTCTGGTCGGCCTCACCGGCCGTCCCCTGGACCATGTGCTGTTCGAGGTCATCTCCGCGTACGCCACGTGCGGTCTCAGCGTGGGAGTTTCCGCGGACGCCACAGACGCGGGAAAATACGTTCTGGCGATCATCATGCTCATCGGCCGTATCGGCACCAACACGGTGGCCACGGCACTCGCGTTGCGATCACGGCGTAGGTTGTATTCCTACCCGGAAGAAAGGCCCATCATTGGCTAAGAACTCCTCCCATTCCGCGCCGGTCCTGGTGATCGGTCTGGGCCGTTTCGGGTCCGCCACCGCCATGCAGCTGGTCCGTCAGGGCAACGAGGTTCTGGGAGTCGAGCGCGACGCCGCTCTGGTCCAGAAGATGTCCGGTCAGCTCACCCACGTGGTCGAAGCCGAAGCCACCGACATCGACGCTCTCCGTCAGGTTGGAGCCACCGACTTCACCGCTGCGGTCGTGGGCGTCGGTACCTCGATCGAGTCCTCCGTTCTGATCACGGCCAACCTGGTGGACCTGGGGATTGACCGGATTTGGGCCAAGGCCATCTCCCCCGCCCATGGCAAGATCCTGGCGCGCATCGGTGCCCACCACGTGATCTTCCCCGAGGCGGACGCCGGCCGCCGGACCGCGCACCTGGTATCCGGGCGGTTGTTGGACTACATCGAATTCGACGATGATTTCGCAATCGTCAAGATGTACCCGCCCCGCGAGACCCAGGGCTTCACACTGGGTGAATCCGACGTGCGCTCCAAGTACGGCGTGACCGTGGTGGGCGTGAAGTCACCGGGCGAGGATTTCACCTACGCCCGCCCGGAAACCATGGTGACCTCACGAGACCTGTTGATCGTCTCCGGGCACGTGGACCTCATCGAACGTTTCGCCGCGCGTCCCTAGCACGGGTCTAGGTCGGCCAGCCACGATAAATCTAAGCTGGAACTCCGGCGCCGGATCCGACGCCGCTCGATGGGCAAGGGACTGATCACCATGGGTGAATACCGCAACATTCGAGACGCCAGTCTGTGGGTGGAGGACCGAGGAGAAGGCGATCCCGTCCTCCTCCTCCACGGCGGCATGAGCGACGTCGACGAATTCGAACCGACACTTTTCGGTCTCGCGGACACGTTTCGTGTGGTCGGCTACGACCGCCGGGGATTCGGGCGCACCGCCGATACAGGGGATTTCACCCTCACCGAGATGGCCGCCGACGCTGCCGCGGTCATTGAGTCGCTTGGGGGTGGCCCGGCGCACGTGATCGGCTACAGCGCGGGCGGGATGGTGGCCACGAGCCTGGCCCTTGAGCACCCCGATCTGGTGCGGTCCTTGACCGTGATCAGTTCCGCGCTCGGTGCGGAGGACTGGATCATCCGACCTCAACCACCCTCCGGAGACTCTCCGGATGCCGGTTACCCCGCCGTGATCGTGGACCGTTACGCCCAACTCTCGCCCGACGGGCCGGAGCACTTCCCGGTCCTCGTGCGCAAGGTCTCCGATCTTGCGGCCCGGGACGTCGCGCCCGCGGACGCGCTGGCCACGTACCCGGGGCGGGTGCTGATCATGAGCGCCGACGACGATCTGGTCACCTTGGAAAGCCAGCTCGCCCTCTACAGGTCCCTCCGGAGTGGCGAACTCGCCGTGGTCCCGGGAACCTCCCACATGCTGATGTTCGAGAAGCCCCAGGTGGTCACGGACATCATTCGCAATTTCCTGGCGGGTGCGGAGCCGGTCACGTACTTCCCGATCCATCGTGCCCGGTCCGCGGACTGATAAGAATCAGTCGCCGCAGTATTCCTGTTCCATCTCGTCCCCGCGCTCGGCCGAAGCCGTGGCACCGGCGGCGATAACGTCGCGCAGACCCTGGTCGTCAAAGGTGTTGATGGCCTTCTCCGTGGTACCGCCGGGGCTGGTGACGGCCTTGCGCAGGGCGGCGGGATCGGCGTCGTCGGGGCTGAGCAGGACACCCGCGCCCGCGACGGTTTCCTTGGCCAGGACGCGCGCGACGTCGCTGGGGAGCCCGAGCTTCTCGCCCGCCTGCTGCATGGCCTCGGCCAGGTAGAAGACGTAGGCCGGGCCGGAACCGGAGACACCGGTGACCGCGCGGACCAGGTGCTCCTCGACCTCGACCACGGTGGCCACAGAGGACAGCACCTCCTTGACGGCTTCCAACTGTTCCTTGGTGGTGTGAGTTCCGGGGGTCACGGAGATGACGCCGCGGCCCACACTCGAGGGCGTGTTGGGCATGGTGCGCACCACCGGCTGGCCTTCGGGGAGTGCCTTTTCTAGGGCTTCGAGGGTGATGCCCGCGGCCACGGAAGCGACCACGGTCTTGGGCTCCAGCGCCGGCGCGATCTCACGAGCGAGATCCAGAATGGCGTAGGGCTTCACGCCCAGCAGCACCACGTCTGCACCCTTGACGGCTTCGAGGTTGGCCTTCTCGTTCTCCTCGCCGGAGAGCACGGTGACGCCGGTGTCCTCGCGCAGCTTCTCCGCAGACGAAGCGGACTTGGTGGTCGCGCGGACGCGCCCGGCGGGCGTGCCGCCGGCGAGGACGCCGCGCAGGATAGATCCGTTCATGGATCCCGAACCGAGGAAAGACAGGACGAGCTCGCTCATGCGAAAGCTCCTTTCGATAGCGAATCTGGGCTTCTCTCGACCGTATCGCGCCCGCAGAAGCAATGAAAACGCTCGACCCTCGCGTGGCGGGCCCCCGGCGGAAAAGAACTGCCAGTTGTTCTTCAGGCTCTACCCTGCTCGTTCCCCACCTGGGTTCTTATGCTGATCACACCTCAATTGGTGCGAGTGAATAACAGGGAACGGTCCCCTAGCCCGTTTCCTCCATGTGCCGACGAGCGAACGCCAAGGATTCGGACAACCAGGCGTCCCGCTCGTCGGCATCTTTGGATTTCCGAGTAGAAACCTCCACGCCCACTACGCCCTGCCAGCGGGTATCGCGCAGGTATTCCAGCGTTTCCGCCACCGGCTGGACACCGTGCCCCGGCAACATGTGTTCATCCGCCATGGTCTTCCCGGAGCCGTCCGTGAGGTGCACGTGGCCCAGGCGGGAGCCCAGTTCCTTCACCGCAGCCAGGGAGTCCATGTGCGCGGTGGCGGCGTGGGAGAAGTCCCACGTGACCCAGTCGTAGTCCTGACCCAAAGGGCTGTAGTGGGGTGAGTACACCACGGCCTTGCGACCAGCCACCCGCCACGGGTACATGTTCTCGACAGAAATTTCGATACCGGTCATCCGGGACACCTCACGCACACCCTGCACGAAATTGCGCGCGTACTTGGTCTGCCAGCGGAAGGGCGGGTGCACTACCACGACTTCGGCACCCACCTGTTCCGTGAGCTTGGCGGCCATCTGGATCTTGGTCCAGGCCTTGCCCCAGACTTGCTGGGTGAACAACAGCGTGGGCGCATGGATGGTGGAAATGGGCACCTGATACTCCTGAATGTGGTTCAGGAGTTGGTGGGTCAGCTGGCTCATGCGCTCATGGGTGACGAGCACTTCCACGCTGTCGTAGCCCAGGCGTCGAGCGGCATCGAACGTCTCGGGTACGCCCTTGGGGTAGAGCGAACTGGTGGACAGTGCCACGTGCGGTCGGTACGGACCCTCGGTTTGGGACATCACTTGGCCACCAAATTCTTGGGGTTGACGGTGTGGATCGCTGCCCCGGTGGTCAACCGGTCCAGTCGGCGCAGAATGAGCCCTTCGCGCAACGCCCACGGCGAGATGCGCAGGGTTCCGATGTCCAGCATATCCATCGCAGTTTCGGCCACGATAGCGCCCGCGAGCACTTGGGCCGCGCGATGTTCGGAAACACCCGGCAGCTCGGCGCGTTCGGACACGGTCATCGCCTCCATGCGCCGGGTCCACAACCGCAGATCCTCGGCATGCATGATGCGTGGAACGTAGGGCCCCTGGGCCGATGGCGCCGCGCCGCAAATGCGCGCGAGTGACCTGAACGTCTTGGACGTTCCCACGGCCAGATCCGGCCGACCGCCCTTCTCGATCTTCTCCACAGCGGGCTTCAACGTGGTGCGCACGTGCCTGCGCAACTTTTTCACGTCAGCCGGGGACGCGACGTCGCTCCCGCCCAAGAACGTGCGGTACATGCGCCCGGCGCCCAACGGAACCGAGGTGGCCACGGTGGGCAGTGCGTTGGTGCCCACCGCCATTTCGAAGGAACCGCCGCCAATATCGAAGTCCATGATGCGACCGGCGCCCCACCCGAACCAACGGCGCACCGCGTAAAAGGTGATGGCCGATTCCTGGTCCCCGGAGATCTCGGTGAGCGTGACCCCTGAGCGAGACTGCACGTGGTCCAGGACGTCTGCGCCGTTGGTGGCCTCGCGGATTGCGGAGGTCGCGAACGCCAGGAGGTCCTCGGCGTCGTGCTCGACCGCGAAATCCCGGGCCTCGACCACGAACGAGGTCAGCAGGTCTCGTCCGTGATCGGTGATCCGGCCCTGCTCGTCCTGGTGTTCCACGAGCCGCAACGCCATCTTGTGGGAGGCGTACGGTTCCGGTTTGGAACCGGGGTAGACGTCCAACAGGAGCAGGTGGACCGTGTTGGATCCGACGTCCAGGACTGAGAGCCGCATGTGGTTCCTTTGCTGAGCCGCAGGCCAAGGCCCGCGGTGGACTACTTCTTGGTGGTCGACGCCTTGCGAGTGGTCGTGGCTTTGGTCTTGGTACCGGCCGTAGCCTTGCTCGCGGTTTTCGACTTGGTCGCCGTCTTGGACTTCGTTGCGGTCTTGGTGGAACGGGCGCGCGTGGTGGTCTTCTTGGGAGCGGGCCCCTTGGCGCGCTTCTCGGCCAACAGTTGCGAGGCGCGGGCGTTGGTCATCTGCTCGATGTTCTCCGCACGCGGCACCGTCACGTTGGTCTCGCCATCGGTGATGTACGGGCCGAATCGGCCGTCCTTGATCACCATGTGCTTCTCGGTGAGGGGGTCCGTTCCAAGGTCTGCGAGCGGCGGCTTGGCCGCTTGGCGGCCACGCTGCTTGGGCTGGGAGTAGATGGTCTTGGCCTCGTCCAGGGTGATCGTGAAAATCTGGTCCTCGGAACCAATCGACCGGGAGTCCGAGCCCTTCTTGAGGTACGGACCGTAACGGCCGTTCTGCACGGTGATGGTTTCGCCGTCCGTGTCCTCACCCAGTTCGCGGGGCAGTGACAGCAGCTTGAGTGCATCGTCCAGGGTCACGTCCTGCAGCTTCATGGACGAGAACAAGGACGCCGTGCGGGGCTTGGGCTTCTCGATCTTCTTGGGCTTGGGCTTACCGTTCTTGTAGTACTCCGTGGGGATCGCGTCGAGCTCCTCCTGGGTGGGCTCGGGGATCACCTCGGTCACATAGGGGCCGTAGCGACCATCCTTGGCGACGATCATGCGACCGCTGTCCGGGTTGATGCCGAGTTCACGACCGTCGGCCTTGCCGATTTCCATGAGCTCCTGGGCTTTGGCGGCGTCCAACTCGTCCGGAGCCAGATCCAGGGGCACGTTGGCGCGCACCGGGTCGGTGATCTCACCGGTCTCCGGGTCCACCGTGCCGCCCACCTCCAGGTAGGGACCGAACTTGCCCACGCGCAGCATGATCTCGTCCGTGATGGGAATCGTGTTCACGGCGCGGGCGTCGATCTCGCCCAGGTCCTCCACGATGGGCTTGAGCCCGTGCTCGGCCTGGCCATCGCCGAAGTAGAAACCGGTCAACCACTTGACCCGTTCTTCCTCGCCGCGGGCGATACGGTCCAGATCCTCTTCGAGTTCGGCCGTGAAGTCGTAGTCCACGTAATCGGTGAAGTGGTCCTCCAGCAGGCGCACCACGGAGAAGGCCAGCCACGATGGAATCAACGCGGAGCCACGCACCTGCACGTAACCGCGGTCCATGATCGTGGAGATCGTGGCCGCGTAGGTGGACGGGCGGCCGATGCCGAGCTCGTCCAGGGTCTTCACCAAAGAAGCCTCGGTATAGCGGGCCGGAGGGGTGGTCGTGTGGCCGTCCGCGGTGACGTCCGTGGCATCCAGGGCGTCACCTTCTGCCATGACCGGAAGTCGCTTGTCCTCGTCCTTGGCCTTGGCCGACGACGCCGCCGCCTCCGGGTTTTCGTCCTTACCTTCCTCGTACGCGGCCAGGAAACCGCGGAACGTGATGACCGTACCGGAAGCCGAGAACTCGGCGTCGGCGCCGGAAAGCTCACCCGCGGCCGAAGACGCAGCGGCACCCAGCCGGACCGTGGCGGTCGATCCCTTGGCGTCCTGCATCTGGGAGGCCACGGTGCGTTTCCAGATCAGTTCGTAGAGCTTGAATTCATCCACGGACAGCTGCGAACGCACCTGCGAGGGCGTACGGAAAGAGTCACCGGCGGGGCGAATGGCTTCGTGGGCCTCCTGCGCATTTTTGGACTTGGAGGAGTAGACGCGCGGCTTACCGGGAACGAAGTCCTCGCCGTAGAGTTCCTTCGCTTGCCGGCGGGCAGCGTTGATCGCCTGGTCGGACAGCGCCACGGAGTCCGTACGCATGTAGGTGATGTAACCGTTCTCGTACAGCCGCTGGGCCACGCGCATGGTGGTGCGGGAGGTGAAGCGCAGCTTGCGCGCGGCCTCCTGCTGAAGCGTGGAGGTGGTGAATGGCGCCGCGGGGCGACGGGTATAGGGCTTGGTCTCCAGAGACCGAACCGTGAACTCCGCGTCCTGCAGGCCGGCGGCCAGCGAGGTGGCTGAGGTCTCGTCCAAGTGGACCAGAGCGCCGTCGCGAGCGGACTTCAGTTCGCCGCGATCCGAGAAATCCTTGCCCGTGGCCACACGCTGAGAATTCAGGGACGACAGGCGAGCAGTGAAGCCGCGGCCTGCGTCCTGTCCCTCGGGACGCGCGAACGTGCCCGTGAGATCCCAGTAGTCGGCGGAGACGAAGGCCATGCGCTCACGTTCGCGCTGCACGACCAGGCGGGTGGCCACCGACTGCACACGACCCGCTGACAGGCCCGAGGACACCTTGCGCCACAGTACCGGGGAGATCTCGTAACCGTAGAGCCGGTCCAGGATGCGGCGGGTCTCCTGGGCGTCCACGAGATCCTTGTCGAGCTCGCGCAGCTGACCGAAGGCACGCTCGATGGCCTCTCGGGTGATTTCGGGGAAGGTCAGACGGTAGACCGGAACCTTGGGCTTGAGCACCTGCAATAGGTGCCACGCGATGGCCTCGCCTTCGCGATCCCCATCGGTTGCGAGGTAAAGGGCGTCCGCATCTTTGAGCTTCCGCCGCAGCTCCGTGACCTTCTTCTTCTTGTCCGGGTTCACCACGTAGTACGGGTCGAAACCGTGTTCCACGTCCACCGCGAACTTGCCGTACGGACCCTTCTTCATGTCCGTGGGCAACTCAGAAGGCTGCGGCAGGTCTCGGATATGGCCCATCGAGGATTCGACCTCGTAGGCGTCGCCGAGATAACCCGCAATCGTTTTCACCTTGGATGGTGACTCCACGATCAACAGGCTCTTGCCGGTTTCAGCGTTCTTGGTGGCCTTGGTTGGCACGGTACTCCTCGTCATGACCCGTGGATTCGAGCGGGTCTGGTCCTTCCAATGGGGGCTGCACGAAATCCCCCGTGGTTACACACCGTCTCACAAGAGAGGTTTTACCACTCGTTCAGGTGCTCAGGCCGGATCGTGATCCGGTTCCGTGGTCATGGTGAACTCACGGCCCGTGGCCGAGTCAACATCGATCACCACGAAGTGGTACTTGTACGTGGGCGCCCAGGGCTTCAGTGGCAACTGCTCGGCGGCGTCGCGTTCGGCCTGGGTTTCCAGGCGACGTGCGCGGCCGTGCACCACCACGGACTGCACGTGATCCCCGACCACACGGTCCACTTCGAAAGCCACGTGATTGTTGACCACCAGGCTCGCGAGCTTGGTGCCCTGTGCAGTACGGAAATACAGCTTACGGTCCTTCGCCACATAATTGACTGGGAAAATGTCCACCATGCCTGCGGCCTGCACGGCCAAGCGGCCGAACGGAAGCTCCCCCAGAAGCTCCCACACGGCAGTGGTGTCGAGGGGCAGTATCGGATTAAAGGTTTCGCCGGTGCTCATAACTTCAGTCTTACACTTCCACCAACACGCCGTGGGTGATGAGTGCCCTGATTTCACGTAACAATTGCTCCGATGGGCCGCCGTCCCACCCCAACAGCGTGCCCAGGGCGGTCAGGATCTGGCGGGCCGTCAGCTCGCCGTCGCACACGCCCACGAAACCGGCGGCCTCGCTGCTGAGCACCACGGTGCGGCGCAATCCACCGCCCTGCCGCAACAGGATCAGGGCCGGGTCCTCGGCCCCGGGACGGCCGTGCCGTTCCTCGGTGACGTCTTGAGCGACGTAGTAATGCTTGTCCTGCCAGGCGTCATCGGCGACGACGCCGCTCGCGGCCTCTCCGCGAAACATCGCCTCCGCGCGTGACCACTCCGCCGCCAGGGTGGCCGCGATGGGTTGCTGAATGGGGTGGTCGATGTGCTCGAAAATCCGGAGGATCTCGGTCTCGGCGCCGGGTTGCTCCGGACGCGCGAGGCGGACCATGCCGAAACCGACCGCACCCACGTGACGCGAGGTGAAGTCCGCGAGGTAGTCGCGATAAGCGGCGTCGTAGGCTTCGATATCTCGTTGCTGTGAAGCGTCCCGCAACCAGGTTTCCGCGTACTCGCACACGTCCTGAATCTCGCGTTGAATGACCCATGCGCCGACGCCCGGGGCGATCCATTCCTCGACGCGTTCGGACCAAATCTTCTCCGGGTCGGTGTCCGGCGTGTCGGGGATTTCCCAATTGGCCAGCAGATGAGCGGTGGCACCCTGAGCCATCACGGCGGGCAGCGCGGTGATCAGTTCGGAGACCAGCCGGTCGCCAGCCTTGCCACCGTCGCGGTAGGTGAAACGCTCCTCGTCGGCTTCGTTGCTGCGGCGCGGAGTAATCACAAACGGCGGGTTGGAGACGACCAGGTCGAATTCCTGGCCCGCTACCGGTTCCAGCAGACTGCCTTGTACCAGGGTGGCACGAGCTTCGAGGTCGAACGGGTCCAGATCCAGCGCGCGGGCGTTGAGCACCAGGTTGAACCGTGTGGTGGCCAGGGCCCGATCGGAAAGGTCTGTGGCCGTGACGTGACGAGCGTGGGAGAGCAGGTGGAAGGTCTGAATGCCGCAGCCGGTACCCACGTCCAGCGCGGTGTCTACGTCGCGCCGTTCGGTGGAACGGACCAACGTCAGTGAGGCTCCGCCAATGCCCAGCACATGATCACGGCGCAACACACCGGGGCGTTGGAAGGCTCCCAGGTCGCTGACCACGTAGAGCTCGCCCGCAACATCGGTGGAATAGGGGCGCAGATCCACGGACGCACGCACCAGGTCGGTGTTCGCAGCCCCATCGTTGGGGGTGCCGTTGCTGGCTGTGTCGTCGTTGGCGGTGCTGAGGTTGTCCGGCTCGCTGCTCCTGGTCCCGCCGCCCTCGTATTCCAGGAGGCCAAGGCGCCCAAGCCCCGAGGCACCCACGGTGGGCAGAGCGGCGTCGACGTCCGCAGCGGGAACGACGTCCCCCAGGAGGAACAGCGCGATCACCGCGGCCAGGCGCGGCTGTGTCTCGCTCGCGCGGTCGCGGGCGACGCGCGCAGGAACCGGTTGCTCCCGCAGCCACGCGTCCATGGCGCGCTCTCCGAGCATGTCCGTGACACCGTCCACGGTGAAATTGCTGTCTGCCAGGTCTCGGTGGAGATCCTGAATGAGCTGAGGGTCCTGCGAGCGCGGCGCATCGGCCACCGCGCTAAATGGCGCGGCAGCGGGCAAATCAGTCAATGCTCAGTGACCCAGGCGGAACTTGCGACCGGTGACGCGGGTGGGGGTGATCTCCACGAACTCTAGCTTTTCGGTCTCGAGCCACGGGCGCAGACCCAGCGACTCCACACGCTCAATGTCTTCGGTCTCGGTCAACATGCGTGCGGTCCCGCGCACGACCACTGAGTGGGCCTCGGAGCCGGTCGCGCGATCGATTTCCACGGTCACGTGCGGGTTCAGCTGCAATTGCAGCACCTTGGTGCCCTTGGCCGAGCGGAAGTACAAGCGCTCACCGTCGGTCACGATGTTCAACGGGGTGATGTCGATTTCATCGCCGTCGCGAGTAGCCAGCCGGGCGAAACGTGCCTGCTTGAGCAGGTCCCAGCTCTCCTGTTCGGAAAGCTCCTGAATGGGCGGCTGCTTGGCCTCGTCCTGCTGATCGTGTGACTTGGCAATGTTCATGGGGTGTCCCTGCTCCGGAGTGCTCATATCCCCATAATTCCATGCGCGCCGTGTCAGCGGGGAGACCACCGCTAAATTGGCGCAGATCACTGCCGTATGACGAAACCGCGCCCGTTGTGGAGGGCGAGCGGCACGGGGGCTGGTCGCGGCGGCGTCGTTGCAAGACGGGATCGTTATAAGTCGGGGACGTTTCCGTGTGACGCCGTCGATGGCCGGGGGAAGCGAGACGACTATTTCGGGCGGCTTATGCGTGTTGCTGCGTACGGAAGAATAGGACGGTGAGTTCTTCCCAGGACATGGTCAATTTGCTCGGCCGCGGACCGCAGCCCGAGCAGGTTCGTCATGTCCGCGAACTACCCGCGCGCGAGGCCGAATATGCACCGTGGCCCGAGTGGATCCACCCGGCCGTCCGCCGGGCGTACGAGCGGCTGGGGATTCATGAACCGTTCGCTCATCAAGTCGCGGCGATGACGGCGCCTCGGCACGCGATCGTGGCCACCGGAACGGCCTCCGGCAAGTCACTGGTGTATCAGTCGCTGGTGCTCAACGCCGTTCATCGTGGGAAACTTGCCATCGCCTCCCGACCTGGACTGTTACACCACCCCGAGGAAGCCACGGCGCTGTACTTGTCGCCCACCAAGGCACTTGCGGCGGATCAATTGATGTCCCTTCGGTCGCTGGGTTTCGACGACGTGCGCGCGGCCACCTACGACGGTGACACCGACACCGGCGAGCGCCGCTGGATTCGCGACCACGCGGACGTGATCCTGTGCAACCCGGACATGCTCCACCACGGCATCCTGCCCAATCACACGGGCTGGTCGCGATTCTTCCGGCGGCTGCGCTTTGTGATCATCGATGAGGCTCATTCCTATCGGGGCGTATTTGGTTCGCACGTGGCCGTGCTCATGAAGCGCCTCAAGCGGATTGCCGCTCATTACGGGGCGGACCCGGTCTTTGTGGGGGCCTCCGCGACCAGTGCATCACCGCAGGAATCGTTTGCGCGATTAATCGGTGCCTCACCTGACGAGGTGACGGCCGTGGAGCGCGATACCTCGCCGCATGGTTCGCGCACCGTGGTGTTGTGGGAGCCGGAGCAGTCGCCGGGAGGGTCCGATAACAACGCGCCCTCACGACGCACGGTGACCGCCGAGTCAGCGGACATGCTCACTGATTTGGTGCTGCAGCAGATCCGCACGATTGCGTTCATTCGGTCGCGCCGGGGTGCCGAGACGATTTCTCAGATCGCGCACCGGCAACTCGAAGAGGTTGACCCGTCGCTGGCGCACCGAGTCGCGGCGTATCGGGCGGGTTTCCTCCCGGAGGAACGTCGGGAACTGGAACAGGCCCTGCGCGACGGTCGCCTATTGGGGGTTGCAAGCACTTCTGCGCTCGAGCTGGGAATCGACATCACCGGGCTCGACGCCGTCCTGGTCGCCGGGTGGCCCGGCACCCGAGCCTCGTTCACTCAGCAGATCGGCCGCGCGGGGCGTGCTGGTCAACATGCACTGGCCACGTTGATCGCCGGAGACGATCCGCTCGATACCTACCTGGTGAACCACCCCGAGGCGATTTTTGACGTGCCCGTGGAGGCCACGGTGTTCGAGGCGTCCAATCCGTACGTGCTCGCACCGCACCTGTGCGCCGCGGCGGCCGAGCTCCCCATCCGGACCACTGAACTCGAGTTGTTCGGGCCCACCGCCCACGATGTGGTGCAATCCCTTGAGGCCGCCGGCCACTTACGACGGCGCCCGAGCGGCTGGTTCTGGACGCGTTCCGAACGGCCCGCGGACATGGTGTCCATCCGTTCCGGGGACGGCGGGCCCGTGCAGATCATCGAATCCGAGACCGGCGCGGTGCTGGGAACCATGGGTGCTCCGCAGTCCCACTACCAAGCACATCCCGGAGCCGTGTACGTGCATCAGGGCCGTACGTACCTGGTCGAGGATTTGGACGAGGAACTCAGCGTGGCCTCCGTGCGGCACGCGTTCCCGGATTTCTATACTGTGGCCCGCGATGTGACGGAAGTTCGAGTGCGTTCCGTGGCTGACACCCAACGCTGGGGTCCCATCACCATTCACCGCGGCAGCGTGGACGTGACAACCCAGGTGATCAGTTTCCAGCGCAAACTCACCGCCTCCAACGAAGTGGTAGGCGAAGAACCGTTGGAGTTACCCCCGCGCCAATTGACCACTACAGCCACGTGGTTCACCGTGGACCAGCCTCAATTGGCCGCCATGGGAATCGAGGAACCGGACATCCCCGGCTCCCTGCACGCGGCCGAGCACGCCATGATCGGGCTGCTCCCGTTGTTGGCATCGTGTGACCGCTGGGATGTGGGTGGGCTGTCGACCGCCTTGCATGCTGACACCGAGCTCCCCACCATTTTCGTGCACGACGGCCACCCCGGCGGTGCTGGTTTCGCCGAGCGCGGTTACGACATGTTTCACCGCTGGATCACCGCCACCCGTGATGCCATTGCCGCGTGCGAATGCGAGACCGGCTGCCCGTCCTGCGTGCAATCTCCCAAGTGCGGAAACCGCAACAATCCGCTGGATAAAGCCGACGCGCTCAAGCTGCTGAACGGGTTGCTGCGGTTCGCTCCGGCTGCCACATCAGCGGAATGAGCGCTAAGCAGTCTCCGAGGGCGTACGGATAACTCACCTCACCGATATCGAACTGCATCACGGCTCTCCCGGCGGCGGTCCGGCCCGTGATATTCCAATGGCCGGGCCCAGCGGTTCCAATGGGCCGAACAGCGCGATGCTCGTGCGGACATCCACGGTGGTTTGTTCGGGACTCACCAGGTCGCAGTGATCCATGACCGCGCCGTTCTCCTGGGCTACGGCCCGGGCCACGTCGCAAGGCACGCCGCTCGCTAAGCCCCGGGCCGTGTCGGCTGCAGCGAGCGCGGCGAGGTCTGCGGCTTTGGCGGCCCGGTGCATCGAGATGCCCGCCTGCCCGAGCAACAGGATCACGATCAGCAGCGCACACATGAGCACGGCGATGGTCATGCCGTGGACAGTTCCTGACCCTTCATCGGGGTGGTTCCGACTCTTGGAACTCCCACGTGCGGCCGTCTGGCGATCCCGATGCGGACTCGACCAGACCGAACGACACCTGTCCGCTTCCGGAACACTACGGGCCCACATCTGCGTTCCTCGCTCCTTCGGTCACGGCCATGGCATCAGCTTGAAGTGTCCAGCTACTCCACTGGCCCAGGATCCCCGGTGCCGGTCCGCTGACCGTCACGTTGACCCGGTCGGAGCCGGCGGCAACGGTCACCGTGGAATCATCCCCTGCGATCTCTCGTGCTCGCTCTTGGGCGACGGCCACGGTTTCCCCTCGAGCAGCGGCCCTGGCAGACGCTCGAGCCGCTTCTTCGAAACGGACCAGTGTCATCCCGGCTGCCGCCGCGGCCAGCATGACCGCAAGCAATAACACCAGAGCGGGCATGATGACCGCGGTTTCCACGGTGACGGCACCCCTATCGCAGGGGTCTTTGGACTCTCTGCCTGACCGTGAGCCAGCGGTGGAAAAAGAGGTCCAAGGTTGCTCTGTTCTCACGTCGGTGCCTTTCCGAGAACTCAGGTGGGTCCGTTGGGCACGCCTCACCATCGAGGCGCACCCAACGGTGTTGCTCCCATCGGATTACACCGACAGAGCCTTCTGGATGATGCCCAGCAGCAGACCCGATACGGAGTCAGAGGACAGCACTGCGGCCATGACGCCGCCGAACGCGGCGGCTGCCAGGACGATCACTGCGTATTCCGCGGTGGATGCGCCGAGATCCGGGTGATCCGAGCTAAGAACGAGTTCGGTGCTGTGGGCTTCCAGCACGGCATCGGGCTGGATGACCTGCGGAGCTGCGGGGACGATGGTGACGGTGGTGTGGGACATGGTGTTCTCCTGTGTGGTGGGTGATTCGAGCGGGGATCTGGGGTTGATGTCGCGGCCCGCGGGCGGCGCTCGGCCGCGGATCATGAGGCGAACACCTTGGGCAGCAAACTCATGAGCACGGGCAGCACGCCCCAGCACATGAAGGCGGGTAGACAACACAGTCCGAGCGGCAGCACCAGTCGAACTGATAGCGCTTCTGCGGCACGTTCCGCTCGACGGAACTGGGCTCGCCTTACTTGCTCGGCTTGCCCCCGCAAGACCGTCGCCGACGCCGCCCCGGACGTCGCCGTGAATTCGAGCGCATCGCGGTAGTCCAGTAACGCTCTGGGTGACTCGTTGGCCGATGACCACGCGGTGTCCCAGTCCAGACCCAGTCGAAGTGCTGCGGCAACCCTTTGAAGCTCGGGATGACCGGTCCCGGCAGTGCTGTGGGCCAGCACGGAGACTGCCTCCGCGAGAGGTAGTCCAGCGTCAAGCTGAGTTGCTGTCAGCTCGACGAGTGTGGCGGCGGGTAACCCGGGCGAGCTGCCGTGCGAAGCCAACAGAGCGGCGTCGTCGGTCGGTGCTGAGATCGAGCCAGCGGGACCCGTTGAGGACAACGCGACCGCGCGCGGCGATGACCAGACGAAAAACGCTACGGCTACTAAGAGTCCAGTGGCCAGGGCAATGGTCATGGTCCGTCCACCCCCTCGGCGTGCCGCATGAGCTGGCGGGTCCACAACCGACCGGCCACCGTGAGGACAGCTCCCGCAATAAGTGCGATTCGGCCCCACGGTGTGGTGATCAGGGTGGTGATCGGGCCGGTCCCCATGAGCATTCCGAGACCGAGTGCGAGGACCGGCAGCCACGCAAGGACACGCACCGTGGCTCGGGGACCGGCGAGCGCGCTGTCGCGAGCGGCCTGGGCATCGATCTGTGATTCGACAGAATCAGCCAAGCCGTTCAGGGTCTTCGACAGAGATGCTCCGGAGCGTTCCGAGATCTCCCAACACGCGGCTAGCTGCACGCTGACGGAGCGGGCCCAGCGAGCGAGTTCGTGGTCAGACACGTCCGGAGTGGATTGCGCGATCCGGCCCAGGGTTACGGAGGCTGGGACACCCAGCTCCGACGCCGCATGTACGTCGCGGCACAAACGTTCGATCCAGGCGGCTGTGGGGTTGGCGGGGCTCTGGCTCGTGGCCCGGGAGGCCTGGCCGAATACGAGGGACGGACTGCGACCGGCGTTGAGCAGAGCCGCCAGCCGTCGGATCAGAGTGACCCATTGGGCCGCTTCCGCCGCGCGGTCCCGTCGCCAGTGGCGGGATGCGAAGGACACCGTGGCCAGCGAAGTCCGTTGGCGTTCTGGGTCATGGCTCCGTGCGACCCCGACGCTGTGGACGACGAGGGCGCGGCTACCCGCTCCCCCGGCCCACATCAGGCCCGCCGCGGCGATGAGACTTCCCACGGACAGGGCGAGGATCATGACGCACCCTGCGGGTGTGCTGCGCCGACAAATGCAGAGTCAGATGCGCTCGCGCGAGCTGCGGGGCGTGACAACAGTTCCGCCACACGTGGCCATCCCGGGCCCTTGACCGGTTCTCCACCATCGCAGCTCAACGCCGCCAGGGTGATGAGTTGATCGCCTGACAGCTCGAGCGTGCACAGGGTCTCCAAGCGTCTGCCGTCCACTCCCCTGCTCACGTGGGCGATCAAGTCAAGGGCGCTGGCAGCCTGCAACTCGACGGACTCGCGGCTCATCCCGGCGAGCGAGCCCAGCGCCGCCAAGCGGGCGGGAACAGCTTGCGCAGAGTTCGCGTGCACGGTTCCGGCGCCGGCGTGTCCGGTGTTCAACGCCGTGAGGAGCTCACGGACTTCGGCCCCGCGGCACTCCCCGACCACCAGACGATCCGGGCGCATCCGCAGGGCTTGGCGCACCAGCGCTGCCAGGTCCACGGCGCCGCTGCCCTCCACATTGTCGTGCCGGGCCTGCATCCCCACCACGTGAGGATGCTCCGGGTTCAGTTCGGCTGCGTCCTCGATGAGTACCAGACGCTCGGACGGATCGCACTGCGACAACAGCGCGGATAGGACGGTGGTTTTCCCGGACCCCGTGGCCCCGCTGATCATCAAGTTGGCCCCTGCGGAGATGGCCGTACACAGCACGTCCGCCATGAACGGGTGGATGGATCCCGAGGACACCAAGTCGGTCAGGGACAACCGCTGAGGAGCCTGAAACCTGATGGACAGCAACGTGCCGCTCGTGGACACCGGTGGGATCACGGCGTGGACACGTAGTCCAGTGGCGGTCTGCACGTCAACGCATGGGTTGGCGTCGTCGAGCCGACGACCGGCCGCCGTGATGAGACGCACCGCGAGCGCGCGAACATCTGCCTCATTCGCGAAAGGAGATGGCACCCGGGTCACGCCGCCGAGGGTCTCCACGAACACGTTCTCGTGCCCGTTGACATACACGTCGCTGAGCCCTTCGGTGGGCAGGAGCGGTTCGAGCGGACCGAGTCCCGTGAGCTCGGCTTTGATGTGCTGTACCGCCCGGATAGATCCCACCGCTCCGAGCACGCGGCCGGTGTCCTGGATGGCGCGGGCAATCCGGGCGTCAGTGAGGGCACCACCTTCCTGCAGTAAACGATTGCGGACGTCTTCCGTGAACTGAGTGTCGAGTTCCGTGCCGCTCATGACCGCGCCTCCACCTGCTGGGCTATGGCACGGACGGCTTTCGCATGTTTCGCGCGTTTGCCCCGCTGCAACACGGCACCGTTGTCGAGCTCTTGAGGGAGGCGTGGGTCGAATGTGAGGGAGCCGGCACAACCGACTCCGGTTGCCGATTCCACGATGGCTGCATCCACGTCCGCCACGTTGAGCCCGGTCAGGACGGTCATCACTGGGATCTCGCCGCAGCGCTGGACTGCCAGTGTCGCCGCCAGAACTCCCCTGACGGTGCGCGGAGTGAGCACTAGCACCGTTGAGCACCACTGAGCCTGCTCCTCGAGGCGGTCCGCATTCAGGTCAACGACCAGATAGGTCGCCGCGCTTCTCAGCGCGTGGATCACGGTGCCCACCGGAACACTGGAGGCGTGCGTGCCCTGGCGGTCCCAGGAGAGGTAACGCAGAGATCCCGCGCTCGGCATGGCCGCCCACAACTGATCCGCCGCCACAGCACCCGAGAACTGGTGCAACTCGGGCCAGCGCAGGCCGTCCTCGGATTCCGTTCCGAGCACCAAGTCCAGGCCCGCTGCACCGGGGTCGGCATCGACCACCGCGGTGGGCGCACCGGTCTCCGAGAATTCTTGGGCGAGCCAGCACGCAAGCGTCGAAGCGCCCACACCACCCGTTGCACCCACCACGCCGAGGACACGTCCGAGCTCGATCGCGCCTGTTTCGTGTTCGGAGCGCGCGAGCATCTCGGCCAGCCATTCGGCGGCGTCGGGGAGCACGACGACGGCGCTCGCCGCGCTGCGGGCCGCGAGTTCCCACGCTGACTGGTGGGAAGCCAAGGCGACGATGATCGCTCCGTTGGGAACGCGTTCGACCTCCGACGCCGCATCGACCAGCAAGGTGTCCGCGCCCTTCGTGTCGGCGAGGCTGTCGGTGACCGTCAGTTCCACGCGACAGCTCACGCACACGGCTTCTACGGATTCGATGAGCTGCGGATCAGTGCTCAGAAGATGGACCGTTCTGGTCAAGGCTGCTGCCAGTAAGTCGCGGCTACGTCGATCGACGGTCGCACGGTCAGGGTCGGTGCGCTGGGCTCTGCGCGTCCGCGGAATCACCGCCGTGTTCGGGGACCTGTGCGCTGGAGGGGTCATGCCCTTACGGTCGTCGAATCACCCGCTTTGAGGACCACCTTGGGTCCCGATTGTGGAGTCAGGACCAACCCTCCACGGCAGTCATCAGGCCTGTGCAGTTACGTCACCGCGAGTGCACCCTCGCCAGGCGGACGTCAACGAGTCAGACTTGCACCATGAACATCACACTCGTCGGTGGGGGTCCCGATTCCACGAGTCCAGGCTGTGTGGCTCCCTTTCTCGAGAAGTGCCTCGCCCTCGGCTCCGGCCGCATCGGCTTGTTCCTGACCGGTGATGCCGTCACCACTGAGCACAGCGCTGGCCCGTACCTCGAACTCCTTCACGCCGTGCGTGACCGGATCGATCTCCTCCCGCTCAGCGGCGACGTCGGCGACCTGCAACGATTCAACGCGATCATCGTGGGCGGTGGACGAACCCCCGATTATCACTCTGCGCTCGCGGCTTCGATGCCACAGCTGCGTGACCTGGTCGGCAAGGGTGCGCCCTACCTCGGTTTCTCTGCGGGGGCGATGATTGCCGCGGAGTACGCAATTCTCGGCGGATACACGATGGACGGCATTGAGGTGTGCGCATCCGAATGTTCAGAAGATCTGGAGGCCCTCACCGTGCAAGCGGGGATCGGTATCGTGCCGTGGACCGTTGACGTTCACGCCTCGCAGGCGGGCACGCTGACTCGGGCGATTGCGGTGGTGGCGTCCGGTGGCGTGTCATCCGCCGTCGCCGTGGACGAAGACACTGCCCTCCACCTGGATGACGCGCGGTATCCTCGTGTCCTGGGATCTGGGCTGGCCTGGTGGATTACTCCTGCCGGGGATCACGTAGGAGTCAGGCTTCAATCCGCCGAGCCACAGTAGCCCGCTCACGAAAACGTTCCGGTTGATGTCCCACTACCACCACGCACGAGTCGTCTCGGTGGGCCCGTCGAGTTCGGTGAGCCCGGCGTCCACCACGGCAACCGGCCGAGTGGCAGCTGCCCACTCCGCCTCACGCGGTTCATCGACCCGCACCCTGAAGTCGTCCGCCCGCCACTGTTCCCGCTCGGCTTCGGACATGGCCTCCCATGCCAATTGCGCGGCGTGGGCGCACTGGGCCGCAAGCTTGCCACTGGTCATCTCGAGCCCCGGCCGCACCTCAACGGTGACCTTCGCGTCAGTAACGTTTGAAGCGCCGTCGTCGGGAAAAGTTGTGCCCGAAACCTGAAGTTTGTTCAGTTCCTTGGGCAGCGGTTTGACCGGGCCGGGCACAAAGGCGCGCACGGCGGCGTCGCCGAATTCCCCGCTACCTGCCTGGGTGACCGTCACGCCGTCGAGTTCCTGAACGTCGGTCCAGCGTTTGCCGTCCGCGCGGCGCACCAGTTTGCGGATACGCGCGTCGCGCCAGTGCTTCACGGCCGGGTACCAGGGGCCGTCAGGTGCGGATCGCGGGTCCGCAAGCAGGGCGACGACGGCGCGCGCGGCGGTCTCGGCCACGTCCACCTGCCGCGCAGGAGACTGCCGATCCCTGTAGACCACCAATTGCATGGCCCAGGGGATGTCGTGATCATCGGGAATCTGGTCGGACATCTTTCTACTGTGTCACGCGGCATCCGCGCTCCCCACAACCGGTGTTCTGCTGTGCATGTCAGGAGCCACCCGTAACCTGAATCCATGAACGCTGACGTTGTGGCCAGGCTCCGAAGCACCTTCCGTACCGGGCGGACCCGCTCTGTGGAATGGCGCAGGGGACAGCTCAACGCGCTCGAAGCGATGCTGCTCAATCACAAGGAGCAGTGGCAAAGGGCGCTGGGCGAAGACCTGGGGAAATCTCCGTTCGAGGCCACAATGACCGAGATCTATCCGGTGATCACCGAGCTCAAACACACACGTCGCAATCTCAAGAAATGGCACAAGGACCAGCCGGTTCGCACGCCGTTGCAGTTTTTTCCCGCCCGTTCGTGGGTGCGGTACGACCCGCTGGGTGTCGTGGTGATCATCTCGCCGTGGAACTACCCGCTGCAATTGCAGTTTTCTCCGCTCATGGGCGCGCTGGCCGGGGGTAACTGCGTGGTCATCAAGCCCAGTGAGATCAGTTCGGCCGTCGAACAGCTCTTTGCCGAGCTGGTCCCGCGCTACTTCGACCAAGAAGCCGTCGCCGTAGTCACCGGCCAGGCCGACGCCGCCACTGCCCTCATCGATGCCCGCCCCGATCACGTGTTCTTCACGGGTTCCACCGCCACGGGCACCGCGGTGGCCGAACGCGCAGCTCGCCATCTCGTTCCCGTGACCCTGGAGCTGGGTGGGAAGTCCCCCACATACGTGCACAACGATGTCGACCTTCATGCGGCCGCACGCCGGATCGTGTGGGGCAAGTTCGTCAATGCCGGCCAGACGTGTGTGGCACCGGATCACATCTATGCTTACCAGGACATTGCGGCGTCATTGGCGGAGGAACTCGCGCGAGCCGTGCGCGAGAGTTTCGGAGCTCGGCCGCAGGAATCGGAAGACTATGGGCGCATGATCCACACCGGCGCGGTGGATCGCGTGAGTGCCATGCTCCCGGCCAAGGGTTCGGAGCAGATCGTGTGCGGCGGTGACGTGGATCGGGAGGATCGCTATATCGCGCCCACCGTCCTGTACCCCGTGGCCGAATCCGATCCCGTGATGAGCGAGGAAATCTTCGGCCCGGTCCTGCCCATCCTGCCGGTGCGCGGTCCTCAGGAAGCCGTGCAGCGAATGCTCACACGGGACGCTCCCTTGGCCCTGTACATCTTCGCCACGGACAAGTCCGTTCGCGACTACATCATGGACGAGGTGCCCTCCGGTGGAGTCAGCATCGGGATCCCGGTCGCTCATGTGGGTAGTCCTTATCTGCCCTTCGGCGGTAAGGGTGCCAGTGGCCAGGGGACCTACCACGGTAAATGGTCACGCGACACGTTCACTCATCAGCGGGCGGTGCTCTCCAAACCCTTGAAACCGGAGACGCTGGGTGTGATCTATCCGCCCATCCACGGCGCGGTGAAATCCGTGTTGGACCGGGCCACCTCACCGGTCGGAGACAAGAAGCGGAGGGCACCTGGGTCGTAGGATCTGACCATGAACCGACCAACGGCTTTCTTCTTGCGTGGCATCAATGTGGGAGCCAACAACAGGGTTCCCATGGCAGAGCTGCGTGCCCTCCTCACGGAACAGCTCGGCGCTCAAGAGGTGAAGACTTACCTGCAGAGCGGCAACCTAATCTGTGTTCGTCAAGGCGACCCCGCGGAGTTCGCCAAAACGTTGTCAGCGGCCATCGAATCGGAATTCGGTGTCCTGAGCCCGGTCGTTCACCGGACGTTCGAAGAACTGTCGGCGGTGCTGGCCGCAGATCCGCTGCGCGACATCGCCACCGACGACAAGCTGTATCAAGTGCACTTCTGCGACCGTCCCGTCCCCGAGCTGGATCTGGCCGCGCTACCGATCCACGACGACGAACGCATCGTGGTTGACGGATCGGAAATCTATATTTGGTACGGCAGTGACAAGGGAATCCATGCTTCCAAACTGCCGGTCGCTCTCGGTAAACAACTGCCGGACATGACCATCACCGCCCGGAACATGCGCACGGTTCGAAAGGTCGCGGAACTGCTGGACGTGGCGGCGCCGGACTGAAAAAGTGTGTGCGTTTCGGACGGCTTCGAACTCGAACTCATTGCGGAGCGCTGAGCCCGCCCGGAGCATGTCAGTGCCCCACGCGATAATGAGCGCATGCACATAGTGGTGGCTCCCGCGGAAACCGGGGCCGGAGGCTGGACCCTGCAGGTGGTCACGGCCAACGGTCAGCGGGCGGGGCAACCACTGACGGTCACGGACCAGGAATTCCCTGGCATAGTCTCCACACGCGAAGCCGCCGCGTTGGAAGCAGGCGTGCAGCCGCCCGTCTGGACCTGGATGGATACGTCCGTGCCCGCCGCGCTCCTGTGCGAAGCAGATGTGTGGGCCACCAAATGCCGGGACTTGGGACTGTGCGCAACGATCCTGGCCACCGCGTCTGACGCTCCGGGGTCCGGAGCACCGGACCCCGATTCCGGCGAGTCACGGCCTATGCAGTACACCCCAGTCATCGAACCGGCAGACCCCCGACATGTTCCCGGTCCACGTCCTCGTCCGGTGGAGGACTCACAAACCTCGCTGTTCGCCATGGCCACGGACCGCGGTCCCGGCCTGGATGACTTGGTCGCAGAACTGGCCGAACAGATCCGCGCCGTGAGCACGGCACGCAACCCCAAACGGTTGGAGATGCTGCTGGGTCTCGAATCGCAGGGTGCGCTGGTGGCAGCCACCATGCGTCACCAGGGAATCCCGTGGAATCCAGGAATCCACGAACAGATTCTCACCGACGCCATGGGCCCCCGCCCGAAAGAGGGCGAACGCCCCATCCGCATGCAGAAGCTGGCCGAGGAGATTCGCCGAGTCCTGGCTGCCCCCACGCTCAATCCCGATTCTCCTCCCGAGCTCCTCAAGGCGCTGCGCACCGCCGGTGTGGACATCGATTCCACACGTGCCTGGGTGATCAAGGAGTGGACCGTGGTGGCAGGGCAACCGGATCCTCGCAGACAAGAGATCGTGGCCCCCGTCCTCGAGTACAAGAAACTGTCGCGCATTTTCTCTGCAACCGGCTGGCACTGGCTCGACACGTGGGTCACCAACGGCCGCTTCCACCCCGAATACGTGGTCGGCGGCGTGGTCACCGGCCGCTGGGCCGCACGCGGCGGCGGAGCGTTGCAGATCCCCAAGTTCATTCGCGATGCGGTGCGCGCGGATCCCGGTCGCACCCTGGTCGTTGCCGACGCCGCCCAACTGGAACCCCGCGTACTGGCCATCCTGGCCCGCGATGATGCCCTGGCTCAGGCCTCCAGGGATCGAGATCTGTACGAATCCATCGCCCAACAGGGACAGGAGCGCGGCTCAGAGTTGAAGGAACGGCCCCACGCCAAGGTCGCACTACTCGGTGCCATGTACGGAGCAACCCAGGGAGCGGCCGGCCGTTTCATGCCGCACCTCACCCGCATGTTCCCGCGGGCCGTGGGCTATGTGGAACACGCTGCCCGCGTGGGTGAACGCGGAGAACAGGTCTGCACCTATCTCGGGCGTTGGTCGCCACTTCCGGAACCAGAGTGGTTCGAGATCCAACGTGCCACGGAAACCGCCGCCGGTGAGCGCCGCGCGACCCAAGCGGCGCGGACCCATGGCCGGTTCTCCCGGAACTTCGTGGTGCAGGGATCAGCTGCCGAGTGGGCGTTGGCCTGGCTCGGACACATCCGCCAGGGCTTGCACCGGCAAGGGTTGGACGCGCACCTCGTCTTCTTCCTGCATGACGAGGTCATGGTTCACTGCGCTCAAGAACAAGCCGAACAGGTCAAGCAAGTGGTTCTGGACGCCGCCGATCAGGCGGTGCGCACCGTGTTCGGCCGTGTACCGGTGGAAGTTCCGGTGGCCACGAGCGTGGTCACCAGTTACGCGGACGCAAAGTAGACCGCGACCAGAGCAAACATGCTCCTGCCCGCTACTTGCTGAGCCTTCCCGGGCAGGTCGTCACGGGTTTACAGCGGAGCCGGACGCTTGTCGTTGTGGTCCCATTCGACCGACCAATCAAGCCATTCCAAGATCCGATCGATCACAATGCCGGTGAACCCCCACACGGTGACGGTTTCGCCGGTCTCGTTGACCCGCACGTCAAAGGCCGGAGATTTATAGGTCTGATTCCCTCGGGTCACAGTCGCGTAGTAACGGTGCGCGGGGTTGATCAGATCCAGCACCGGAACCCGGAACACCAGCGAGGACTCGGCATGGTCGACCACATCCACCTCGGACTGGCTCTGCCACCACCCGATGACGGGTGTAACCATGTGATTACTGATGGGCAGTGGAACAGGGTGCAAGGTTCCGAGCACCTCCACGCCGTCCGGGTCCAGTCCCGTTTCCTCATGGGCCTCCCGCAGCGCACCGCGCACGTGCGGAGCGCTCACCTCGCCACCGGGAACGGTCATCAGTTCACCCAACTCACCGTCCGGTGGATCCAGGCGACCGCCTGGGAACGCCACCTGACCGGGGTGCGAGCGCAGGTTCGCCGAGCGTTGGACGAGCAACACGTCCAAGTCGCGCCCCGGCCCCTCACCGTGCTCCTCGTATTCCGAGGGCACTTGGTCCAGCGCACCGAACAGGATCAGCACGGCAGACTGCCGGTAGTCCTCGGCAAGCTCTCCGATCCGCCACGGCTCGCGGTCCTCCATGTAGACCGTGTGCCCCTCTTGGGCCAACTTCAACAATTGTTCGCGGGCGTGAACGGTTCCGGGCGACGTAGGTTTCATGGGTGTCCTTTCACGACTCACGCGCTGAGCGTGTGCCCCTCGGCCCGCAGCTCTCGCCGCGTGGCACCGTTCATGTACCGGTCCAACAGTTCTTCGCGGCCGGGTTTCAATTCATAGGCGAGTAGCTTGCGCGCCACCTGCGGATCGGTGGGGCCCTCTCCGTAGGAGGGGCACAAATCCGCGATCGGGCACACTCCGCAAGCGGGCTTCCGCGAATGGCAGATGCGGCGGCCATGGTAGATCAGCTCGTGGGACAGCTCCGTCCAAACCTTGGGCGGAAACAGGGCGGTGACGTCCTTTTCCACCTTGACCGGGTCCTCCTGGGTGGTCCATCCCAGCCTGCGGGCAAGCCGCCCGAAGTGCGTGTCCACGGTGACGCCCGGAACCCCGAACGCGTTGCCGAGCACCACGTTCGCGGTCTTGCGCCCCACCCCCGGCAGCGTGACCAGATCCTTGAGTTTCCCGGGCACCTCGCCGTTGTATTCGTCCACCACGCGATTGGCGAGCGCTTGGATTGATCGTGCCTTGGAGCGGTAGAAGCCCAGCGGCCGCACGATCTCCTGCACGGATTCCGGTTCGGCCTCGGCTAGTTCCTGCGGCCCGGGGTAGGTCGCGAACAGGATGGGCGTCACCGAGTTCACGCGCACGTCGGTGGTCTGCGCGGACAGCACCGTGGCCACGAGAAGTTGCCAGGCGTCGTCGAAATCCAATTCGGCCACGGCGTACGGGTAGGTTTCGGCGAGAATCCGCTGGATCTTCCGCGCTCGGCGGGTCACGGAGAGTGAGCTTTCCTCCCCGGCCCGACGACGCCGCGCTGCCGCCTTGGCTGCCTCATCCGGCGTGACGTGGCGGATGTGCTCGGCAGCTACGGGGTTGTCCATAGTCTCGATCATGCTGGGCCGGGCACCCCGGGTCAAACGCGTTTCGAGGCCCGGGATGTCACAGCACGACTTGATTTTTCACGCCCGCGGTTCGGTTGGGTGTGGCAACGAGAAGTCCACTACGCTGGGATCAAATGTGAACTGCGCCACGCAGGGAGTACTTGCGCGGTCAATGGCCATGTAGCGACACACGAAGGAGTGCCATGTCTCAGGACTCAAACGCATCGGAACAGCGCACGTACGCGCCCAGCCAGGAATTTGCCGCGCAGGCGAACGCCACCGCAGAGCTGTACCAGCAGGCTGAGGATCAGGGTGAGGAGTTCTGGGCGAACCAGGCCCGCGATCTACTGAGCTGGTCCACCCCGTTCAACTCGGTCCTGGACTGGTCCAATCCGCCGTTCGCCAAGTGGTTCGAGGACGGCAAGCTCAACGCCGCCTACAACGCCGTGGACCGTCACGTGGAGGCCGGCAACGGCGATCGCGTGGCCCTGCACTTCGAGGGCGAGCCCGGTGACAGCAAGTCCTACACCTACTCGGAGCTCAAGGACGAGGTCTCCAAGGCCGCCAACGCCATGGAAGCTCTGGGTGTCTCCAAGGGCGACCGCGTGGCCGTGTACATGCCCATGATCGCGGAAGCCGTCATCACCATGCTGGCCTGCGCCCGTATCGGTGCCATCCACTCCGTGGTCTTCGGCGGCTTCTCCGCAGACGCCCTGCGCTCCCGCATTGACGACGGCGAGGCCAAGCTCGTGGTCACCGCGGACGGTTCCTACCGCCGTGGCAAGCCCACCCAGCTCAAGCCCGCCGTGGACGAGGCCCTGTCCAAGGGTGGCGAGTCCGTCAAGCACGTGCTCGTGGTCAAGCGCAACGGCAGCGACGTTCCCTTCGAGAACGGCCGTGACGTGTGGTGGCACGAGGCTCTCGAAGCCGCAAGCACCGAGCACACCCCTTCCGAGCAGGGTGCTGAAGATCCCCTGTTCATCCTCTACACCTCCGGCACCACCGGTAAGCCCAAGGGCATCCTGCACACCACCGGCGGTTACCTGACCCAGGCTGCCTTCACTCACAAGAACGTCTTCGACCTCAAGCCCGAGACGGACGTGTACTGGTGCACCGCAGACGTCGGGTGGGTCACCGGCCACACCTACATCGCCTACGGTCCGCTGCTCAACGGCGCCACCCAGGTGATCTACGAAGGCACCCCGGATTCCCCGCACCGCGGCCGCTTCTGGGAGATCGTGCAGAAGTACGGCGTGAGCATCCTCTACACCTCCCCCACCGCCATCCGCACCATGATGAAGTGGGGCGAGGACATCCCCGCCGAATTCGACCTCAGCACCCTGCGCCTGCTGGGGACCGTGGGCGAGGCCATCAACCCGGAGGCGTGGACCTGGTTCCACAAGCACATCGGTGGCGGCAAGTGCCCCATCGTGGACACCTGGTGGCAGACCGAGACCGGCGCCATCATGATCTCCCCGCTGCCGGGCGTGACCGAGGCCAAGCCGGGTTCGGCACAGATCCCGCTGCCGGGTATCGCCGTGGACGTCGTGGACGACGCCGGCAATTCCCTGCCCAACGAGACCGACGGTTTCCTGGTCGTCCGCAAGCCGTGGCCGTCCATGCTGCGCACCATCTGGGGTGACGACGATCGCTTCGTCAACACCTACTGGGCCCAGTTCGGCGACAAGTACTTTGCCGGTGACGGCGCCAAGCGCGACGCCGACGGCGACGTTTGGATCCTGGGTCGCGTGGACGACGTCATGAACGTGTCCGGCCACCGTCTCTCCACCCCGGAGATCGAGTCCGCTCTGGTGTCCCACCCGTCCGTGGCCGAGGCCGCAGTGGTGGGTGCCGCGGACGAGACCACCGGTCAGGCAGTGTTCGCGTTCGTCATCCTCTCGGACCAGGCGACCTCCGAAGGCCGCGACCAGGCTGAACTCTCCGAAGAGATCCGCGCTCACGTGGGCAAGGAGATCTCCCCGATTGCCAAGCCCAAGAAAGTCCTGATCGTCCCCGAGCTGCCCAAGACCCGCTCCGGCAAGATCATGCGCCGCCTCCTCAAGGACGTGGCCGAGGATCGTCCCGTGGGCGACGTGTCCACGCTCGCGGACCAGACGGTCATGCAGCAGATCGTGGATTCGCTCGGCACCAAGTAGCCGATCGCCTTCACCCACCGCCGACGCCGCTCGGTGACCTTTCGTCCGAAACGGTCGCCGAGCGGCGTCGTCGCGTTGAAGTCGTGTTGAATGGGAGCATGAGCGAGCTCCCGATCTTCGTGTTGAACGGCCCCAACCTGAACACCCTCGGAACGCGCAAGCCCGAGATCTACGGCCACACCACCCTCGCGGACGTTGAAGCCAACGTGCGCGCGAAGGCTTCCGAGTACGGACTGGACGTGATCTTCGAACAGTCCAATTACGAAGGCCAGATCGTGGAATGGATCCAGCGGGCGCGCACCGATGCGTGTGGAATCGTGATCAATCCCGCGGCCCTCACCCACTACTCGATCGCCGTGCATGACGCCCTGGAGATGTGCGAAATCCCGATTGTGGAAGTCCACATTTCCAATGTGCACCAGCGCGAATCATTCCGCCACGTCTCCTTCGTGTCCCCGCAGGCCACGGCCGTCATCGCCGGTGCCGGTGTGCTCGGGTACGAGCTGGGCGTGCAGGTCGTGGCCAACGAACTTCACAAGACTTCGTCCACGTCGACCAGTTAGGACCCTCTCCATGACCACCGCTGAACAGTCTTCGAACGCTCGTCTGGTCTACGGACGCATCGACGAATCCTTCCACCAGGTAGCGGCCGCCGTGGTGGAGGAGGTCTTGGTGCGACTGGGCCACACCGTGGACGTGGTCGAAGGACCGCACCCGGAGATGTATCCGCAACTGGCCGCCGGTGAGATGGATCTGTTCGCGGACGCCTGGCTGCCCGGCGGGCACGAGGTCTACTGGGAACAGGTCAAGGACAATGCGGTCGAAGCCGCCGTGCTCTACGAGGGCTGCATGTTCTACTGGGCCGTTCCGGCTTACATCCCAGAGGATCTGGTCTTCTCGCTCGAGGACCTGGCCAAGCCCGGGGTGGCCGAACGGATGACCACGCTCACCGTGCAGGGCACCACTTCCGGCGCGGGGTTGACCATGCGCTCCGAGCAGCTCATCGAGTCCTACGGTTTGGCCTCGCTCGGCTGGCATCAGGAGATCGGTGACCTGCAGGCCATCATCGACACCGTCAACCAGCGCATGAAGGCCGGGGATTGGTTCGCCACTCCCCTGTGGCAGCCGCAGTACCTCAATGACGTGTACGAGCTGCGCCCGCTGGCCGATCCGCTCGGGGCGTTCCCCGCACCCGATCGTGCGTCGCTCTTGGCGTACCGCCAGAGCTGGGACAACCTTCCGGAGGAAACTCGCCGCGTGGTGGCCCGGATCAATTACCCGCTAGAGGCCGTCAATGAAATGGATCGCGCCGTGAACCTGGACGGCAAGGATCCGTTGCAAGCGGCTCGGGACTGGATGGAACGTAATCCTGAAACGGTCAACGGCTGGTTCGCCTGATCAGGACATCACGCACTCGCCGGTGGCAATCGGGGCGGTCGACCCTGCCGCGGCTTCCAGAATGGTGGTGACCTGCTCCATGGGAATCGCGTAGCCGGCCTCGCCCTCCACCGCCTTGGCGAAGATCACGCCCACCACGTTGCCGTTGGCGTCCAACATGGGTCCGCCGGAGTTGCCCTGTTCCACACGACCCGCGATCTGGATGATGCTGCGCGAGAGAGTGTCACCGGTGGTCACGTTCTGGACCGGGGCGAACGCCTCACCCTGGATCGTTGCCGGGCGCACCGTGTACGGACCGCCCAGCGGGTACCCAGCGAAGGAAACCTGTTGGCCTCGCTCCACCGAATTGCTCATGGGCAAAGGTGCCTCCGGCAGATCCGGGGCGTAGAGCACGGCGAGGTCCGAAGCGTCGTCGTACTGCACGGCGTGGGCCTGATACACGCGACCGTCGCGGGTTTGCACCACGGGCTGATCGACACCGGCCACCACGTGGGCATTGGTGACGACCAGTCCGGACGCGGCCACGAACCCTGAACCGGTCTGGTTCTGTGCGCATTGATCCGCGGTGCCGTAAACCTGCACCACGGACTGGCCCGCGGCCTCCACCGCGTTGGAGTCGGTGGTCTGCTCCGGTTCGGGGGCCGCCTCAACGGGGAACAGCAGAGAATCGAGTTGGCGGATGCCCTGGGAACCACTCACGGCGTCGCGCGTGTGGGTCATGGCCTCACGGACCGGCTCCGGCGTGTACTTCTCAATGGTGCGCAGCACGGAGGAACTCGCCACCTGTTGCGACAGAGACGGCATACCCAACTGGCCCACTAGAGAACCGAGCAGCGCCAGCACGATGGCCGCAACGGCAACGTTCAGAACGCCCCCGCCAATGCGGTCCAACACACCCAAACCTGTCTTTTCGGTAAGACGTGCCAGAAAGTTTCCGACAAGCCCGCCCAAAATCTGCCCGAGAACCAGGAGACCCAGCACCGTGACGAGAACAAAGGGGATGCGCAGCTCGGAACCCACCTGCGCGGAGATCCATGGCCCCGCCCAGAACGCGGCCACAGCGCCGAGCACAAAGCCCACCAGTGAGGCGAGCGAGCGGAAGAAACCCCTGGACAGCCCAGCGATCAGGTAGCCCACCAACACCATCACCAAAATGATGTCGAGCAGGTTAAGTGCCAGGTTCATGTACGTCCTTCGAGGTCGCGCCGCAGGCTGCGGGCGGTAGACAAGTAGTTAGTGAGCTTAGGGCTCGGGTCTGAGAAAACCGTGAAACCGGACCGTGCGTTACGCTGATCACAGACCGTCATAAACCCGTCACACGATGCGTTCACACTCAGCGCAAGGGCTTGTCAGCCCCGTGAAGTGTGAAACTCGTTACGATGGTGACAAATAGCGCCTTCAGTCGGCGCACCCCCAACTGTTGAGGAGAACCACCTTGGATACCGACGTCCTCCGCCGCGCCCCGCTGTTTGCTTCACTGGACGATGAAGCTTTTTCCGCGCTGACCGAGGAGATCACCGAGGTTGACCTCTCCCGCGGCTCCGCCCTCTTCTACGAAGGCGATCCCGGAGATCAGCTCTACTTCATCATTTCCGGCAAGATCAAGCTGGGCCGCACCGCCAGCGACGGCCGCGAGAACCTGGTGGCCATCATGGGCCCGGGTGAGATTTTCGGGGAGATGGCTTTGTTCGACCCGAGCCCCCGCTCCACTTCGGCAACCGCCGTGTCCGAGACGCGCTTGGCCGGGTTGAAGCACGAGAACCTGCGCAAGGTCATCACCCGCTCCCCGGAGGTCTCCGCGCAGTTGCTGCAGGCTTTGGCCCGCCGCTTACGCCGCACCAACGAGAACCTGGCCGATCTGGTCTTCTCGGACGTTCCGGGCCGCGTCGCCAAGGCACTGCTCGACCTCGCGGACCGCTTCGGCCGCCCCGCAACGGACGGCATCCTGGTGGCTCACGAGCTCACCCAGGAAGAGCTGGCTCAGCTCGTGGGCGCTTCCCGTGAAACCGTGAACAAGGCCCTGGCCGAGTTCGTACAGCGCGGTTGGATCCGTCTGGAGGCGCGCGCCGTGGTCATCCTGGACCTGCAGCGCCTCAAGCAGCGTTCGCGCTAAGACTTCCGCGCGGCGGTCGCGTGTCACGCGCCGACCCGCCGACGACGCCGCGGCACCCACTCGGGTGCCGCGGCGTTTTCAGTTGTTCAGTACGAGCACCGGGTCACCGTTTCGAACATCCAATGACGGGGTTTGAACGGTCATGTCCCGGCGGGCGCTGAGGAAAGCAATGGCCGAATTCGCCCGCGCGATCATGCCGAGGATCGTCTGGACACCCGGGGTGGCCACTTCTCCCAGATTGAACTCCTGGCCGGATTCTCCGTGCTGAGCGTTCCGGTCCGCAAAGAGTGCGGGTACCGCAGTGTCGTGGGGATGCTCAAGCAGGGTCGCGGCATCAACCCACCCCAACCATGAGTCCCTGGCGCGGGTTTTCAGGGGCGAACACCGCTGCCCCACGGGGAGCACCGCGGCGAAGTATCTCAGGTCCACGCGCTGGTGGACGAAGTCGGAGGTCATCCAGCGAGCAAGCGGACGCAGCAGTTCGGTTCTGAAGGCGAACACCCTGTTGGACAGGACCCCGGCGAAAGAGATGTCCAGGTCCGAGAGTTGTTGACGCGCCAGCATCCAGTCCGCGCCGTCCACGTGCTCGGCTATGCCGTCGCCCTCGGAACCGGCGAAGAGCAACCCTGTTTCCACGAACACCCGCCGTGCAGCGGCGACCACGGCTCGACGAGCCAGGCCGATATCATCCGAGCCGAGCTTGTTGGCCCACTCGGTGGGGCGAGGTCCGGACCAGATGAGCGGTTCGTCGTCACTGGGTTCCAGGAGCCCGCCGGGGAAGGAAAGCTGTCCAAATGACGGCCGATCCGGGCGGAACATCATCAGCGCTTCCACACCGTGGTCGCCATCGCGGACCACCACTACGGAGGACGCGTGCCTGGGGGCCGAACCGTGGATTCCCACGCCCCGATCCAACCAGGCCAACGCGGCCTTCCGATGCGCCTGCGGAACGTGGAACAACCGTTCGGCCGACCCGCGAGCCGTGGTGTTAGCTGAACTCGACAATCAGTTCGACCTCCACGGGCGAGTTCAGCGGCAGCACACTCACACCCACCGCTGAACGGGCATGCTTACCCTTTTCTCCGAAGATGTCGCCCAGGAGCGTGGATGCGCCATCGATCACGCCGGGCTGACCGTAGAAATCGGGGGCGGAGGCCACGAACCCGGTGACCTTCACAACTCGGACCACGCGGTCCAGGTCTTCGATCTCGGCCTTGACGGCCGCCACGGCATTGAGGGCCGAGCGCGCGGCCAATTCCTTGGCGCGTTCCGGGCTGACGTGGTTCTCACCCTCGGTCTCGCTCACCACGCCCGTGGCGGGCAGAGCGCCGTCGACGAACGGCAGTTGACCCGCGGTGTAGACGTACTTGCCCGAGACCGCGGCGGGAGCGTAAGCCGCCACCGGCGCGGACACCTCGGGCAGGGTGAGTCCTAGTTCTTTGATGCGTTCTTCAATCGAGCTGCTCATGGTTCTGGGTGGCCCTTTCGATGCAGGTCGATCAGTTCTTGGGTCGCTTGAAATACGCGATGGGGTTGGTCTGGACCGGTGCGTTGACGTTACCGGCGGGAACATCGGCGGCCTGAGTGCCCGGCAGGACGGTCACCAACTCCCAGCCGTCGTCACCCCAGTTGTCGAGGATCTGCTTAGTAGCGTGGATCATGAGCGGAACGGTTGCATACTCCCAAGTGGTCATGGTCACCACCCTAGTGCCAGGCTCCGGTCATGTCCGTTCAAAGTTTGCTGGCGAACCACTGTGACAGTGCTCTCTGGTGCACACTTGCTTCCAGTCCTGGCTTGTACACTGGCGCAATGGCATCACGCAAGAATTCGGACTCCGAGTCCACCTCGGTCTTCGGCAACGTTGTGGCTTTCCTCGCCACCGCAGTCGTCGCAGGCATCGTGGCAGCAGGGTTACTCGTTCCGCCCGCAGCGGCAGTTGGCATGGCTTCCAACGCTTCCATCGGATGGTTCAAGTCCCTCCCGGATGAGATGGAGATGGGTCCGCTGTCCCGCTCCTCCACGGTGGTCGCTCGCGACGGAACCGAAATTGCGACGTTCTTCGCTCAGAACCGTGAACCGGTCGAGCTGGCGGACATGTCCCCGCACATGCAGGATGCCATCCTGGCCATTGAGGACCGTGACTTCTATGAGCACGGTGGCGTGGACACCGGCGGTATCGTGCGCGCCATGGGCAACAACATCTTGCGCCCGAGTGCCCGTCAGGGTGCCTCCACCATCACTCAGCAGTACGTGAACAACCTGCTCATCGACCAGCAGGTCCGTGCCGGCGAGCAGGCCAGCACCATTGGTTCCGACAAGGGCGTGGTGGACAAGATCAAGGAGATCAAGCTCGCACTGTCCATGGAACAGGAGATGTCCAAGGACGAGATCTTGGAGGGCTACCTCAACATTGTCTTGTTCGGTGGCCAGAACTACGGTGTCGAGGCCGCAGCCCAGTACTTCTGGGGCATCCCGGCGTCCGAGTTGGACATTCAGCAGTCGGCAGTCCTGGCCGGCATGGTCCAGTCCCCCAACTACTACAACCCTCAAGCGAACCCGGAAGCCTCCGAACAGCGTCGCAACCTGGTGCTCGACACCATGCTGCAGACCGGTTCCATTACGCAGCAGCAACACGATCAGGCCGTTGCGGCTCCCCTGGATCTGGACATCCACACGAGCAATTCCGGCTGCACTGCCGCTGAAACCGCACCGTACTTCTGCGATTACGTGCAGAACGAGTTCATGCAGTCCGAGGCCTTCGGTGCCACCCCGGACGAGCGTCTGGCCACCCTGCAGCGCGGCGGCCTGACCATCCACACCACGCTGGACATGAACGCGCAGCGCGCCGCCGAGCGCGAGGTCAACAAGACCCAGCCGCGTGACAACAACCCGGACAACGTCTCCACTGCCCTGGTGTCCTTGGAGCCCGAGAACGGTCACATCGCATCGATGGCACAGAACACCTTCTACTCCGGTGCCGAGGGCGACTCCAACACCACCTACAACTTCAACGTGGACACCACGATGGGTGGTGCCGGTGGCTTCCAGGTGGGTTCGACCTACAAGCCGCTGACCCTGGCCCAGTGGATCAACGCGGGTAAGGGCGTGAAGGCCACCATTGACGCGAGCCGCACGCACTACCCGGCCGACTACAAGTGGCGCGCATCCTGCCTGCCCGGCGGCGTGAAGTACGAGCCCGGCGACGACGGCAACGGTTTCGAGTTCCAGAACGCGGAGCGCGGTTACGAGCGTCGGATGCAGGTCGACTACGGCCTGTACAACTCGATCAACTCCGCGCTGTTCGCCATGGCTGCCGATCTGGACCTGTGCGACATCGGTGAGATCTCCGAGCAGTTGGGCATCCGCGACGGCAAGACCGGTGAGCCCGTGGACACGACCATCCTGTCCTCGCTGCTGGGCGGTTCGGTGGACATCGCGCCCATGACCATGGCTCGTGCATTCTCGGCCTTCGCCAACGATGGCGTGATGTGTGAAGTCCGCTCTATGACCAAGGTCGAGGACTTCACCGGCAAGACCTATGACGTTCCCGCGGACAAGTGCGAACGCGTGATCAAGGAAGAAGTGGCCCAGGGCGTGAACTACACCCTGAACCAGACTCTGACCCGCGGTTCCGGTTGGCAGCGTGATATCGACCTTCCGGGCGCATCCGCCGCCAAGACCGGCACCACCGACAACTCCACCCAGACCTGGATGATGGGCTACACCAAGGGCCTGTCCACCGCCTCGTGGGTCGGTAACTATGAGCTGGGCTCCCGTTCGCTGAACGGTCTGTCCATCGGTGGCCGCACGGGCGGCTCGGACACGGACTGGGTGGACGGCTCCACTTACGCCGGTGCCCAGTGGCAGAACTACATGCGTGACGTGGCCCGCGACTACGACACGTCCGAGTTCTCGGATCCGCCGTCACGCGTGCTCTCCACGAACAAATGAGTTCCATGAGTAACGGCGCCCGCGCAGCCGCGACACTTACCGCAGGGGTAGGTGCCGTGGGCGCGGGCACCGCCGCGTGGGGGATCTTTGGTGAACGGCGCAGGTTCCAACTGCGGCAAGAGACTCTGCGGGCGTTGCCCGCGGGGTCCAGGCCGCTACGGATCCTGCACATCTCCGACCTGCACACGGTCCCGGGCCAGGAGGCCAAGAAGCGCTTCGTCCAATCGCTGGCGGCACTTCGTCCGGACCTGGTGATCGACACGGGCGACAACCTGTCCCACATGCGGGCGCTGCCCTATCTGCTGGAGATCCTCGAGCCGCTCTTCGAGTTCCCGGGCGTGTATGTTCCCGGTTCCAACTGCTATTTCGCGCCGGAGCTGAAGAACCCCTTCCGGTACCTGTGGAAGACCACTGCCAGCGAAGATCCGACGGACAACACACGTCTGCCCACCGCGGACATGCACCGCGCCTTCGACGCCGCCGGCTGGACCGGGCTCATCAATCGCCACGATCGGCTGCGCGTACGGGACACGGTGCTCGACTTCTCGGGCGTGGACGATCCGCACCTCGCCTACGACCGGCACCCGGGTTTTCCCGCTGCCTCTTTCGAGGACGACGCTGCCGCCCTCCGTATCGGCGTGGCACACGCCCCGTACTTGCGCACCCTGGACCGGTTCGTGGCCGACGGCGCGGATCTCGTCTTCGCCGGACACACCCACGGCGGTCAGGTCTGCCTCCCCGGAGGTCGCGCCCTGGTGAGCAACTGCGACCTGGACCCCGCCATCTGCAAGGGCCTGATCGATCACCGCGGCGTGCCAGTCAATATATCGCAAGGGCTCGGCGAATCCCGTTTCGCCCCTGTGCGGTTGTTCTGCCCTCCCCAAGCGGTGCTGGTCACGCTCACGGACTAAGACCCGCCGACGCCGCCTGACTTCGATCGGCCGGCCCTCTGACTGCCAAGAACCACGCTTCCGGTGGCAGTGCCGAGTGCATGTCGGCCTGTGGTCTTACAATGGGTGTCAGGACCGTCACACCCGGCAGGAGCATCAGATGAGCGCACCCGTTCAGGAACAATCCATCACCGCCACCGAGCGTTTCGTGGCGCAGGTGCGCGAGGCATGCGGTACGACCGCGATTGCCGAGAGCGAGCTGGAACGCCGCGTTCTGGCTCATGACGCATCCCACTATTTGCTGCAACCGCAAGCAGTGGTACGCCCCCAGAGCGCAGAGCACGTGGGCAGTATGTTCGCGGCCGCCGCTCGACACGGGCTGGGTCTCACGTTGCGCTCGGGCGGTACGTCGCTGTCCGGGCAGGCCGTCACCGATCAGGTTCTCGTGGACACGCGCCGCCATTTCCGCGACGTCGAGGTCCTGGACAACGGTGCCCGGGTGCGCGTTCAGCCCGGGGTAACCATCCGGCAGGTCAATGCCCGCCTGGCTCCCCACGGGTACAAGCTGGGTCCGGATCCCGCGAGTGAGGCCGCATGCACCGTGGGCGGTGTGGTGGCCAACAACTCATCAGGGATGGCGTGCGGCACCGAGTTCAACACCTACCGCACCCTGGAATCCATGACCGTGGTGCTGCCCTCCGGAACAGTGATCAACACTGCGGCCCCGGATGCGGACTCCCAGTTGCGTGCCGCCGAACCCGAACTTCATGAGGGTCTACTCAGGCTGCGACGCAGGGTCGTGGAGAACCCCGAGTCGGTGCGCACCATCGAGCGATTGTTCGCCATGAAGAACACGATGGGCTACGGGCTCAACGCGTTCGTCGACTTCGAGGAACCGGTGCGGGTCCTCGAGCACCTCATGATTGGTTCGGAAGGCACGCTCGGTTTCGTGGCTGAGGCGGTCTTCCGCACCGTTCCCATTCATCGGTTCGTGGCCACCGGCCTGCTCGTGTTCCCCACGGTGGTGGCGGCTACGAGCTCCGTTCCGCAGTTGGTGGATGTCCATTCCGCCACCGTCGAACTCCTCGACGCCACCTCGTTGAAGGTCTCCCAACGCACCGGCCAGGCTCCTCCGGTGATCATGGACATCTCCGTGGACCAACAGGCCGCGCTGCTCGTGGAATACCAGGCGGATTCGGAAGCCGAGGTCCGGGACCAAGCGCGGGCGGCGTCGTCGTTGTTCGAAAACCTGGGGTTGGAAAGTCCCGCGCAGCTGGCCACCGACCCCAAGGAACGCGCGAGCCTCTGGACCGTGCGCAAGGGCCTCTATACAACAGTGGCCGGCAACCGGCCGACCGGTTCCAATGCGCTGCTCGAGGACATCGTGGTGCCGGTGCCGCAGTTGGGTGAGACGTGCGAGGAATTGACTGCGCTGTTCGACGCGCACGGCTACGAGGACTCGGTGATTTTCGGGCACGCCAAGGACGGCAACGTGCACTTCATGCTCAACGAGCAGTTCACGGACCCCAAGCAGCTCAAGCGCTATGAACGCTTCACCGAGGACATGGTGGATCTCGTGCTTGATCGCGGCGGCGCGCTCAAGGCCGAGCACGGTACCGGGCGCATCATGGCGCCGTTCGTGCGACGGCAGTACGGCGATGAGCTCTACGCTGTGATGCTCGAACTCAAGCAACTGATCGATCCCGCCTACCGGTTCAACCCGGGCGTGATCCTCACCGATGACCCCACCGCGTATCTGCGCGACCTCAAGACGGCGCCCACCGTGGAAGAGGAGGTCGACCGTTGTGTTGAGTGCGGTTACTGCGAGCCCGTATGCCCATCGCAGAACCTCACGTTGACCCCGCGGCAGCGCATTGCCGGTCGCCGCGAAATCGCGGAGGCGGAGTTGGCAGGCAAGCACGAGTTGGCCGCCCGGTTGTCCCGCGAGTACGACTACGCCGGGCTGGACACCTGCGCCGTGGACGGCATGTGTGTGACCGCGTGCCCGGTGCACATCAACACCGGCGACCTGGTGCGTCGGCTGCGCTCCGAGAACCACTCAAAGGTCGCCGATCTCGTGTGGGCGGGCCTTGCACGTTCCTGGTCCGTGACAGCTCCCGGTGCCGCCTTCGCGTTGTCCGTGGCCAAGCGGCTGCCGGCGGTACTGCCGGTCAGCGCCACCACGGTGGCCCGCGCAGCCCTGGGCGCGGAGAACGTCCCGCAGTACAAGCCGCAACTGCCGGCGGGTGGCCGATCGCGCGATTTCTTGACGACGTCGCCCGCGAACGTTCCTGCCGAAGCTGCCGAGGCCGTGTTCTTCCCCGCGTGTATCGGGGCCATGTTCGGAACGGTCGAGGGCACCGGCCCGTCCGCCTCCGAGGCATTCCTGAAGCTGTGCCAGCGGGCCGGGGTGAAAGTGAGCGTTCCCGAGGGCATCACGGCTTCGTGCTGCGGCACGCCCTGGAAGTCCAAGGGGCTGCCCACCGGTTACCAGACGATGTCCCATCGCACGCTGGAGACACTGTGGAAGTCATCGGATCACGGGCGGTTGCCGGTGGTGTGTGATGCATCCTCGTGTACCGAAGGGCTGGAGACCATGCGGCAGTTGGCCGCAGAGTCCGAGAAGTACGCACCGCTGCGTTTCGTGGACGCCGTGGAATTCGTCTCGGAGCATGTGCTCGATCGGATCGCCGTATCTGACCCGTTGCGTTCTGTGGCCGTCCACCCCACGTGCTCGTCGGTTCAGCTGGGCATCAACGACCACCTGATGCGGCTGGCCAATGCTGCAGCGGAACGAGCCACCGTTCCCTTCGCCTGGGGTTGCTGTGGCTACGCCGGCGATCGCGGCATGCTGCACCCCGAGCTCACCGCGGCCGCCACGGCCCCGGAAGCTGCCGAGGTGAACGGCACCTACTACGATGCCTACGTTTCCCTCAACCGCACGTGCGAGCAGGGCATGACCGAAGCCACCGGCAAACCCTACGAGCATGTGTTGCAAGTGCTCGAGCGCGTGAGTAGGTGACGCTAAGCAGGCTTGGCCCCAGAGCGGCGTCGTTCGTGGGGTGGCACCGCTCTCTCGGGACGCACGTTGGTGAACAGCCGGCCCGCGAGTCGGGAGCTATGTCGATGGCGTGAGCGAGCGGCGTCGTCAGACTTCGCGACGCGGGTGCGGTACGGCTCGTGAGGCTGCCCGCGCCACCGGAACGGTCGAGACGAGGCACACGACCACGCCGAAGGCCAGGCATGCGATGAAGCCACGGACCGGGCCGATGCCGAAGAGATCGCCCACAAAGGGACCCAGAACGGCAAGCACGAACGGCACCGCGAATCCGGTGTAGGTGAGGGTGTAGAAGACGCCGATGAGCGCACCCAATTCGTGGGGTTCGGCAATGATCTCCACCTCGCGCAGACCGGAAACCATCATGATGCCGTAGCTGCAGCCCAGGATGATCGCGGCCGGAATCACCAACAGTGCGCTGTCCACCTCGATCGCGACGGCGCCCAGCACCAGGCCGACACTCGCGGCGCCAAGGCCCACGACCGAGAGTGGCAACCAGCCGTACGTGGCGAGTTTCGCGGCGACCGGTTGGATGAAGACACCCGAGAACATGCCCACGCCGGAGATCAGGCCGAGGTAGGCGACCGGGTACTCAACGTTGTCCGTGACGAAACCGGGGATGCTCGTGAACGCGACCGTGGCCGTGCCGAAGACCCACGGGGCCCACGCGGCGACCGCCCAGAAGAACCGACCCGTCAGTGCGATGCGCGGAACGAGCGGTGGCCGTTTGACGCGCCCCTCCGCGGGGAACTGCGTTTCGGGAACGCCCCAGACGAGCGGGATGGTCACGATGACCAGGGCGATGTGCAAGAGATAGGGCGTGATCTGCGGACCGGGCAGGAACTCCGCGAACTGGCCGGCGATCAGTGGTCCGCCGCCGAAGCCCGCCGAGAGGACGATGGTCGCGCGACGCGGGCCGGCGGTCGGGCGGTCCACGGACAGCTGTTTGATCCACGCCGAGCCCGAGGACATGGCCATGCCCACACCAAAACCCATGATCCACCGGCCCACGTACAGCACCCACTCGGGCGCTTGGCTGCCGGCCGCGAGGATTCCTGATGCCACCGCCACGAGAATCAGTGCCGGTCGCACCACGGCGCGGCGGCCGTAGTGGTCGGACACGGGGCCGAAGATCAGGAGCGCGGGCACCAGTCCCGCCGCGTAGATGCCGAACATCGCGGTTACGGAGGCTTCCGAAATGCCGTCCTGATCTCGGTAGACCTCGAGCATCGGCGCGAAGAGGTTAGTTCCGAAACCCACCGCGAACATTGCGAGTCCCACGCGGATCCAGGTGCGAGAAGTGATGGGGCTGCTCTTCGACGGGGAGTTGTTGTCACCGGAGGCGGGCCGCGCATTCATATAGGGGACCTTACCTGTGATTCCCGACACTGTGGTCAGTAAGTCGTGGACAGCCGGCACGTTCGAGTCCGCCACTGGATTTCACATTCACGCTCCCCTGCCGCTAAGCTGGAGCAGTTGTTTGCGGGCACGCCTGCAAATTTCGGGATGTGGCGCAGCTTGGTAGCGCGCGTCGTTCGGGACGACGAGGTCGCAGGTTCAAATCCTGTCATCCCGACCAACGATCCCCTTGTCATCACGATCCGTGACGGCAAGGGGATTTTTTCATATCGGAAGGCTGCAGTGACCACTCCGCATGACCGCCGCTACGAGAAGCATGTTCCGGCCGTGAACGGCCAGGACATCCGCCGTTCCCACGACACCTGGCATTGGCGTGACTCCCAGGTCCACCTGGACCGCGTGGGTGCCCCGGACGCGCCGGTACGCATCCTCCTGGTTCACGGCGCCGGCGGGAACAGCGATGCCTTCTGGCCGTACGCCGCGCACTTCGCCTCGCTCGGGGCCCATGTCACGGTGCCGGACCTCCCCGGCTACGGCATGACCGTTACCGATCGCCCGGAGCGCATCCGCTACGACGATTGGCGCGAACTCCTGATCGACCTGCTTCGCGCGGAGGAAGACGAGCGCCCCCTGATCATCCTGGGTGCCAGCATGGGTGGGCTTTTGGCTTACGACGCCGCCGCGGCCACAGGTCTCGCCGCTCGTCTGATCGTCACGTGCCTTCTGGATCCGCGTGATCCCCGTGTGCGGGCGCGGTTGACGTGGCATCCCTTGCTGGCACGACTCACCGGGCCATTTTTGAAGTTGGTGCAAGGGCCACCTGCCAACCTGCGCGTGCCGATCCGTTGGATCGCGGACATCCGGCACATCTCCAACGATCCGGGACTGGTACGTGAGGTCGTCAGAGACCGGCGCGGCGGCGGTGGCCGTGTGCCTCTGGGCTGGATACGCAGCTACATGGAATCTGCGCCCCTGATCGAACCTGAGGACTTCACGGACACGCCCGTGCTACTCCTCCACCCCGGTGACGACCGTTGGACCCCGCTGGAGATCAGCCGCCCGTTCTTCGAACGCATTGGTGCCCAGAAGTCGTGGCGGCTGCTGGAGAACGCCGGACACTTTCCGGTGGAGGAACCGGGTTTCGAACAGATGATGCGCGCAGTCAAGCATGTGATGGAATCGACCCATGACTGATCAGCAGCGCCAGCGCCCGTTCGCCCAGGTCGATGTCTTCTCCCGTGAGCCCTACATGGGCAATCCGGTGGCGGTCGTCCTCGACGGCACGGACCTCGGCGACCAGGACATGGCCCGCTTCGCGCGGTGGACCCACCTGTCCGAAACCACGTTCGTCCTGCCGCCCACCTCGCCAGACGCCGATTACCGGCTACGCATCTGGACTCCCGGCGGTGAACTCCCCTTCGCGGGTCACCCCACGCTCGGCTCGGCCCACGCGTGGCTCGAGGCGGGTAATACCCCTCGCTCCCGCGACGTCATTGTTCAGGAATGCACCGCGGGCCTGGTCGAGGTCCGCCCCACCGACGACGGCGCTCTGACCTTTGCCGCCCCGCCCACCTCGCGCTCGGGAAACTTCGATCCCGCCATGCTGGAGCAGGTCACTGCGGGACTGGGTCTGGATGACGAGGAGATCGTGGCCCATCAGTGGGTCGACAACGGGCCGGGGTGGGCAGCTGTCTTGCTGCCCTCCGCAGACGATGTCCTGGCCATCGAACCGGATTACCCGGCGCTGGGGAATTACAAGATCGGCGTGGTGGGCCCCTATCCGGAGAGCAGCCCGCAGCAGTTCGAGGTCCGCGCGTTCGTGACCGGCACCGGCGGCTACGAAGACCCCGTCACGGGAAGTCTCAACGCGAGCCTGGCGCAGTGGCTCATGCGAACCGGCCAGGCGGCGTCGTCGTACTTTGCCCAGCAAGGCACGGCCATGGGGCGCCGCGGGCGCGTGACCGTCACGTCGGATGCCGCTGAGAATGTCTGGGTGGGTGGGCACTGCACCACGTGCATCAGTGGGTCAGTGCTTCTGTGACCGACCGACAAGTCACACCGACCGAGGCGCACCTGGACCTGATTTTCGACGGCCGCTGCGGCTTCTGCACCCGCGCCGTGGGGTGGGTGCACAGACTCGACCGTCACCGTCGCATCAGCACCCACGCGTATCAGGAACCTGACGTGCTGGAGCGCTTCGGTCTCACCGAATCACAAGCTCACACTGCGGTCTGGGCCGTGGTCGGCGGGACACCATCGGCCGGCGCAGCGGCCGTAGCCGAGACTCTGGACACCGCCCTCGGCACCCGCATTTTTGGCAAGCTCTACCGCATCCCACCAGTACGAACGGCCCAGGATCGCGTGTACCAATGGGTCGCGGATCACCGCGGAAAGTTCCCCGGTGTCACGCCGTGGTGCGAATGTCACCCGGAAAACTGCGAGCCCAGAACTACGTAATTACAAGAATTTCCGCAGCTCGCGAGCGGCAGCTTCCGGGTCGGTGGCATCCGTGACCGCCCGAACCACCACGATCCGTGACGCGCCGGTCTCGAGCACGGACGGCAACCGCTCGGCGTCAATCCCGCCGATGGCGAAGAACGGCTTGTCTCCCGCGTGCTCCGCGGCATACTTCGGCAGTTCCAGCCCCACGGCGGCACGTCCGGGTTTGGTGGGCGTTTCCCACACGGGTCCGGTGCAGAAGTAGTCCAGGCCCTCGTCCGCAATCGCTCCGTCCACTTGCTCACGAGACAGGCACGAGCGGCCGATGATCACGTCATCGCCCAGCAACTGGCGCGCCTGCGGGGTGGTGAGATCGCCCTGCCCCACGTGGAAAACATCCGCACCGGTGAGCATCGCTACGTCTGCCCGATCATTGACCGCGAACAGCTTGCCGTGTTCCCGTGCAACCTCGCCGAGCACCTCGATGGCCTCGATCTCTGCCGCGGCTTCGAGTTTCTTGTCACGCAGCTGGATGATGTCCACGCCGCCCTCGTACGCGGCATGCAGGAATTCCCGCAGGTCACCGCGCTCTTTTCGCGCCGTGACACACACGTACAACTTGGCATTCGCGAACGCATCACGCCTACGGGTTCCCTGACTCTGTTGCTCACTCATGTGGCCATGGTGCCACGGGTCACGGTTACACTGAGAGGTACCGGTCACATGACCGGTAGTTCCACGGGAGTCCGCGACTGTTGCCCCGGCAACCACCGCAGCGGGCTGAGAGGGCGTGAGCCGCCGACCGGAAACCTGATGCGGATCATGCCGCCGGAGGGAGTGTTGTGGCACCCATGCCACCCGTCCAGCACCACAGTGCGCCACGGCACGCAGTGGTCGCGGGCGCCGGCTTGATTGGTCTGGCGACCGCTTTCGAATTACGACGCCGCGGCGTAGCAGTCACGCTCGCAGACCCCCGTCCCGCCTCGGGAGCCACCCACGCTGCCGCGGGCATGCTCGCCCCGATCGCCGAAACCCAGTACGGCCAGGAAAGCCTGTACCCCCTCATGGCTGCCTCCGCCGTGGAGTATCCGGCATTCATCGAGCGGGTCTCCGCTGCCTCCGGGCTCCCCACCGGCTACCGCACCGAAGAGACCCTGGTGTTGGGAGTCGACTCCGCCGATGCACACGCCTTGCAGGACCTCGCAGCCCACCAGCGCGCCGCGGGCATGCAGGTCGAGAACATCACAGCTCGTCAGGCCCGGAAACTAGAGCCCGCTCTCGCACCGCATGTCGCGGGTGCCATCAGGGTTCCCACGGACCATCAGGTGGACCCCCGACTGCTCGCCGCATCCCTGATCCAAGCCCTGGACGCACCGGCCATTGACACGCTGAACGGTGCCACAGACCCCGGCCCCGCGCGTTGGTTCCACGCGAAGGTCGAACGAGTTCTCTCAACCCGCGGTACCGAACCCCAGGTGACCGGAGTGCTCCTGGAGGGAGGCGAGACGGTCGAGAGCGACGTCGTCGTGCTGGCCACTGGACTGAACACCAGCGATACCGGACAGCTACCCGCGGGCCTGACCCTGCGGCTGCGCCCTGTGTACGGCGACATTCTGCGGCTGAGCGTGCCCGATTCGCTGCTCCTGCCCGGGGAGGAACACTTGATCACACGCACGGTTCGCGGGCAGGTCCACGGGCGGGCCGTGTACCTGGTGCCCCGAGCCGACCGGACGTTGGTGCTGGGCGCCACGAGTCGCGAAGACGGGCGAGCGTCCGTACTGGCCGGTGGCGTGCACCAACTGTTGCGGGACGCACGCGCCATCCTGCCCGCTGTGGACGACTGCGATGTGCTGGAGATGCTGGCCCGCGCTCGCCCGGGGACTCCGGACGATCTGCCGTACATGGGGTTGTGCTCCGTGACCGGCCTGGTGATCAGCACCGGTCATTTCCGGCACGGAATTCTGTTGACTCCCGTGGCCGCCCGGTTGGCCGCAGAACTGGCGACCGGTGTCGCGGACCCGGCCGTCAGCCACGAGCACGACTCCGACTTCTTGACCTCGACCGACCCCGCGCGGCATTCTCCCGCGCACCCCGAGATGTAACAGGTGAACAACATGAATACCGCTCCTCAGGACACCATCCAGGTCAACGGACATCCGGTTCCTCTCACCGAGGGCCTGTCCGTGGCCGATGCCGTTGCGGATCTGACCGGCCGTGACATCACCGCCGCGGGCCGCGCGGCTGACGGCAGGCCACTGGGCATTGCTGTGGCCCTGGATCACGCCGTGGTTCCTCGTTCGCGGTGGTCCGACACACTGCTCGAGGCGAACCAAACCGTGGAGATCGTCACCGCCGTGCAGGGAGGCTGAAATGACCACCGACGACTTGACCATCGACGGCGTGACGCTCGGTTCGCGGCTCATCATGGGTACCGGCGGCCTCACCGACCTGGCGATGTTGGAGCGCGCGCTCCTGGCATCGGGGACGGAGCTGACCACGGTGGCGGTGCGGCGTTACTCGCCCGGGTCGGGCCTGGGTTCCGGCGCTGGCCTGGGTTCCGACGCTGGTCGCAGCGGTGGTGCTGAAGCACCTCGTAACGGGACCGCCTCTTCGGTTGGTGACGCAGCGACGTCGACACCCCGGGACAGCCTCTACGGGATCCTGCACCGCAACGACATCAAGGTGCTGCCCAACACCGCCGGTTGTTACACGGCACGGGACGCGTTGCTGACCGCGGAGCTGGGGCGGGAAGCGCTGGAAACGGACTGGGTGAAACTCGAGGTCATCGCGGACGAGGACACACTGCTCCCGGACGGTCTCGAACTACTCGACGCCACCGAACAGCTTGTGGCGCGCGGTTTCAAAGTCTTCGCGTACACCTCCGATGACCCCGTTCTGGCGCTACACCTCGAGCAGGCCGGGGCCACCGCCGTCATGCCGCTGGGTGCGCCGATCGGCACGGGTCTGGGCATTCTGAACCCACACAATATTGAGCTGATCGCCGCTCGCGCAAGCGTTCCCGTGGTGCTGGATGCTGGCATCGGTACGGCATCCGAGGCGGCGTTGGCCATGGAGCTCGGTTGCGACGCGGTTCTGCTCGCCTCCGCCGTGACCCGCGCCCAGAATCCCGTGAACATGGCCCAGGCCATGCGCCATGCGGTGGAGGCCGGACGGTTGGCGCGCGGCGCAGGCCGGATCGCACGCCGCACGCACGCCGTCGCGTCCTCGCCGATGGCGGGGCGGATCGGGACGGGAGCCGGCGCCTCAGGTACCGACGGTGCCGCTCCTCGCGGGGACTGGCCCGCGCCCTCATCCGACCAGTCCTCTTTACCGGCGAACCCGCCGGCACCGTCAGCCGCGCCGTCGTCCGGGCAGTCAGCTTCGCGAGCGGACCCGTTGGCGCCGTCAGCCGCGCCGTTGTCATCTCCCACTTCGTCCGCCCCCTCGCACTAGGAGTCGCACGTTTCATGACCGCAGTTTCCCCGTTCCCGCCCCTCGTCGAGCCCACGCCGGAGCTCAACCACGAGGAACTCGAGCGCTACTCCCGCCACCTGACGCTCCCGCAACTCGGGGTCGAGGGTCAGCGGCGCCTCAAGAACGCGCGCGTGCTCATCATCGGAGCCGGTGGCTTGGGTGCCCCGGCCCTGCAGTATCTGGCGGCCGCGGGTGTGGGAACCATCGGCGTGATCGACGACGACGTGGTCTCCGTGTCCAACCTGCAGCGCCAAGTAGTGCACGGTATGGCGGACATCGGCCGCCCCAAGGTTGATTCCGCCGCGGACGCGGTGACCCGCCTCAACCCCCTGGTCACCGTCAACGCGCACGGCGAGCGCCTGACCACCGACAACGCCCTGGACATCTTCTCCGGTTACGACCTGATCATGGACGGCGCGGACAATTTCGGTACGCGCTATCTCGTCTCGGACGCCGCGGAGCTCGTGGGGATTCCGGTCGTGTGGGGCTCCATCCTGCGCTTCGACGGCCAGGTCTCGGTGTTCTGGTCCGGCCACGGTCCGGTATACCGTGATCTCTTCTCGGAGGCGCCCGCGCCGGGTCAGGTGCCGTCGTGCGCGGAGGGTGGTGTACTCGGCATGCTCCCGGCCACCATTGGCTCGGTCATGGTCACCGAAGCGCTCAAACTCATCACCGGCATCGGCCGCCCGCTGGTGGGTCGCGTGCTCATCCATGACGCTCTAGCCCAGACCTGGCGCGAGCTCTCCATCCTGCCGGACCCTGATCGTCCGCCGGTCACCGATCTCTCGCAGGTCGCCGTGGCCTGCGGCCTCCCCACCGCCGACGACGCCTCTCCCGCCTCCCACGAAACCCTCACCGCTTCCGAGTTGGCTGTGTTACTGACCTCTCGCTCATTGGGTGAAACGTCCTTCACGCTGATCGACGTGCGCGATGACTGGGAGCGAGACCTGGTCTCCATCCCGGGCTCCGTGCAGGTCCGGCTCCAGGAGATCCTGGACCGAGGTGTGTCCGCGCTACCGGATTCGGTGGAGGGCAACGTGATCCTGCATTGCAAGGCCGGGGTGCGCTCCGCTCAGGCACTCGGTGCGTTGCGCGCGGACTACGCACTGAGGGAGGACACCGTCAAACACCTGGACGGCGGAGTCTTGGCGTGGATCCAAGACGTGGATCCCACGCTGCCGAGCTACTGACGGGCATCGAAGTCTCATGTGATGCACATGCCGATTCCCGGCATGGATTCTGCACCCTCATCACCTTAGATTGCAGGGCCGCTTTTCCCCACACGGGGTGCCTCGAGCCCTTGCTTTCAGATACGCGTGTCACCATTAAGTTGACGGCCGCGCCGCCCGGGTCGGCCGTGTCACTGAGGAGAGATTGTGCCCACCACTGAAGTTGCTGCCCCTCGCGTCTACGTGGTCACCGGTGCCGGATCCGGAATCGGTCAGGCCGCCGCCGCTCAGCTCATCGACCAAGGTCACCGGGTCATCGGCGTTGACCTCAAGAACACCGAAGTGGTCGCGGACCTCTCCACCGAGGAGGGCCTCGCCGGGATGGTCGAAGAGGTATCCCAGCAGACCTCCGTGGTGGACGGAGTAATCGCCAACGCGGGAACCTCCTTGCAGGCTCCCCTGGATGTGGCCATCAACTTCTTCGGTGCGGTGGGCACGGTCAATGGGCTGCTTCCCTTGCTGAGCAACTCCGATGCGCCCCGCGTGTGCATTACCGCAAGCGCCGCGTCACTGCACCCCGCCAATGATGAACTCTTGGACGCAATGCTCAACGGCGACCGCGAAACCGCCGCCGCCATTGGCGAGCAGCTGGTGGCCGCCGGTGGGATGGCCGGTTACCTCAACTACTCTTCTTCCAAACAGGCCGTGGCCCGCTGGGTCCGCCGCAACGCCACCACCGAACGGTTCGCAGGCGCGGGAATCTCGCTCAACGCCGTGGCTCCCGGTGTGGTCATCACGCCCATGACCGAGCAGCTTTTCGCGACCGAAGAGGGTCGCCAGCAGATGGAACAGGGCATGCCCTCTCCGCTGAACGGCCCCGCTCGTGCCGAGGACATTGCGTCGGCCATTTGCTTCCTGACCTCGACCGCGGCGGGCAAGGTCACCGGCCAGGTGCTGTTCGTGGACTCCGGCTATGACGCCCTGACCCGAGGCGACACTTCCTGGTGAACCGCGCAGCTGCTCGGACTGTCCTGCGCGGGAGCGAGATCCGAACCTCAGGTGAGGAAACTGCAGGATCCTAGTTTTAGGTGAGGGAAGTGCTGAATTCTTGCAAGAATTCAGCACTTCCCTCACACCACGCTGGGTGGCTGTTCTTGCCTCACATGAGGCTGTCCGAGCGGTCCGGGGACGCCGGCTCCATCAGCCCAGCAGGATCACATCCAGGGTGCGGGGGCCGTGGACGCCCTCCACTCGTTCCAGCTCGATGTCCGAAGTCGCTGATGGCCCGGAAATCATGGTCGTGGGAGCGGTCGGCTCCACACGGGCCATGGCTTCCGGGATCAGTTCCACGATCGAATCCAGCGGCACGATGCAGATGTGGTGATCCGGGACCAGGGTGATCGCGCGACGTCCCTCATTGGGCCTGCCGGACAGGAAGATCGTTCCCGTCTGCGCACAGGACACCGTGGAGGACGTCACCACCGCATCCACCTGGTTCAGTTCGCGCACACCCAGAGCTGACGCCTTACGAGCATCGTTCGGATCGACGATCGCACGGCGAGCAGCGGTATCTTCCGGCAGGAACGCGGTATCGAACACATCGGGGATCACGTAACGAGCCGACGCGCCGAGCTGGGTCGCGATCCGCTCCGCCACGGTCTCCGCGGTTTCACGGAACACATTGGCCTTGTAGTCCAGCAACCGGTCCTCGAGCATCTCCACGATCTCCTCGCGGGACAATTCCGAGGTCTTCCGATACTCCCGCGGAGTCTCCGCCACGGCTGGCTGATCGGCCAGCGCGCCGCGGATGCGGGCCAAGATCTCGGTTTTGGCGTCCGCGCTCATCGCTGTGCTCCGTCCTGGTCGTTGGTGCCGTTGCCGAGCTGGTCCGGCTCGGCGGTGGGCTGTTTTGCAGAGTTCTCCGGCGGGATCGCCGGTACAGCATCGTCCTGCTCCGTCCGTCGCGTGGTCGCGGGCCCGTCCGCAGATTCCTCGCTCGAAGCAAAAGCGACGACGCCGTCCTGGGCCAGTCGCTGTTCGGTCTCACCCTCGTGTTTCTTCCACCAGTTGCGGAAGGACTGCTTGGGCGGTTCGGGGATGTCTCGCTGCTGCGTCCAACCACCCACCATGCCGGGGAGCCAACCGATGGCGTGATCGCGTCCGGCGACCACACGGCCCAGCGGCAGACCCTTTTCTGCCAGGGACATGCGCTTACCCGAGGACATCACGAACGAGGCCCCCTTCATCATGGCGTCCATCTGGGTGGGGACCTTCTTGGCCGGAGCGGACTTAGAAATCTTGCGTCCCGCGGATCGCACGGACGCGGCAACGTCACTCGCTGCTCCGCGCACGGTCGCACCTCGAGAACGTGTGCCAGGATCGGTCCGCTCGGAATCCGCATCACCCGTCAGCGCTTTCTCCGACCGCCAGTTGTCCGCGGATTCCGTGGCGAGGTCGTGAGAAACGGGAGCCGGGGCGGCGTCGTCCTGGGTGCGTTCGCCGTGCTTGGTGCGAATGTCCTCGTCGCGCAGGTGCACCAGAATGTCCGGAATATTGATCTTGACGGGACACACCTGGTAGCAGGCGCCGCACAGCGAAGACGCGTACGGCAGGGATGCGTTCTCCTCGGAGGTGATGCCCGTGAGCTGCGGCGACAGGATTGCGCCGATGGGCCCCGGATACGTGGAACCGTACGCGTGACCGCCGGCGTGCTCGTAGACCGGGCATACATTGAGGCAGGCTGAGCAGCGGATGCAGTGCAACGCGGAACGACCATCCGGATCGGACAGCACCGCGGAGCGGCCGTTGTCGAGCAGCACCACGTGGAAGTTCTGCGGCCCGTCGCCGGGCGTGACCCCCGTCCACAGCGAGGTGTAGGGGTTCATCCGCTCGCCGGTCGAGGACCGCGGCAGCAGCTGGAAGAAGACCTCGAGGTCCTCGTACGAAGGCAGCAGCTTTTCGATCCCCATGACCGTGATCAGGGTGTCCGGGAGCGTGAGGCACATGCGACCGTTGCCCTCGGACTCGACCACGGACAGCGTGCCGGTATCGGCGATGCCGAAGTTCGCACCGCTGATCGCCACGCGCGTGGCCAGGAACTTCTCCCGCAGGTGCTGCCGCGCGGCCTCAGCGAGAACCCGCGGTTCGCTCGTGAGCTCGTCCGTGGTTTCGGGCATTTCGCGGCGGAAGATCTCACGGATCTCCTCGCGGTTCTTGTGAATCGCGGGCACCAGGATGTGCGAGGGCTTGTCGTGACCCAGCTGCACGATCAACTCCGCGAGGTCCGTCTCGGTCGCGGTGATGCCGTGTTCCTCGAGGTGCGCGTCCAGACCGATTTCCTGCGTGGCCATGGACTTGACCTTGATGACGTCCGACGTGCCGGTCTCTTGCACGAGCTCGGTCACGATCCGGTTGGCCTCATCCGCGTCACGCGCCCAGTGCACCACGCCGCCGCGGGCGATCACGTTCTGCTCGAACGCTTCGAGCAGCTCGGGCAGATTGGCCATCACGCGTTCCTTGATCGCGGACCCCGCATCGCGCAGCTGCTGCCAGTCCGGGACCTCGCCCACCACGTTGGCGCGCTTGCCGCGGATGGTGTGCGTCGCGTGCCGGATGTTGGCCCGCATCTGATCGTTCTTGAGTTCTTCCTTGGCGGCCTTGGGGAACGCGACCTGTGCGTGCAGATTGCCCTGCCCGTGCACGGGACGCACCGCGGGCATGCCCAGATCGGTGATGCTCATCGGTTACCTCCAGCGTTCGACGCCACTCGCGCACCTCGCGCGGGAATGGACAGTTCCACGGGCCCCTCCACCACGAGGGGATTCTCCTTGGTGGAGGCCAGAATCTCCACGAAGTGCACGGTGCGCACGGGCGCCTTGCGCTTGGATGCGGCACCGCCCAGGTGCATCAAGCAGGATGAGTCGCCTCCGGTGCACAGGGACGCGCCCGAGGCCTCGATGTTGCGCAGCTTGGCTTCCGCCATGGCTCCGGAGACGTCCGGGTTCTTGAAGGAGAACGTGCCGCCGAATCCGCAGCATTCTTCGGCATCCGGGAGTTCCCGGTAGTCGATGCCACCCACGGACTTCACCAGGTCCTTCTGTCGATCCCCCAGGTCCAGCAAACGCATGCCGTGGCACGAGGGGTGATAGGTCACGGTGTCCGGGAACCACGAACCGAGCTGCTCGGCGGCATCGGTCACGCCCAGCACGTCGATCAACAGTTCGGAGAGTTCATAGGTATTGGCGGCAACATCCGCGGCCTGTTCGGCCAGCAGGTCATCCCCGCACTTGCGTGCAACCATCGGCTGTTGGTGTCCCAGCGAGGCGACGCACGAGCCGGAAGGCGCCACGGCGACGTCGAACTCGACCTCGGTGAAGGCCTTGACGTGATTACGGATGACCGGCATCGCGTCGTCGAAGTAGCCGCTGTTGACGTGCATCTGCGAGCAGCAACCCTGTCCCTGCGGGAACACCACCTCGTGGCCGAGGCGCTCCAGAACGCGCACGGTGGCCAGCGCCACCTTGGGATACATAGCGTCCACGATGCACGTGGCGAACAGTGCGATTCTCACAACGTTGATCTCCGATAACTCTGGCTCCTGTGGTCTGACCATGCTAGGTGAGTGAACGTGATCACACAAGCAAGCTTCTTGATCACCCCGGCAAAGCGCTCCGGAAGTAACTGTGCGGTGTGACGAGCATCATGTATGCTTCGTGGTCTGACCATTGTGGTCCGACCATACAAACGGACCCACCGGAGCGCACAGGAGACAGCGTGACCACATTTACCGCCATGACCGACGCCGTGGGTGGCAGTGTCGGACTTTCAGCCCTGGTGGGCTGCATCCCCTTGCTCACGTTCTTCGTGATGCTGCTGGCGTTCAAGACCAGCGCGCACGTTGCCGGCCTCACCGCTCTGGGTGCCGCCCTGCTCGTCGCGATCTTCGGGTTCAACATGCCCGCGCAGCTGGCCGCATTGAGCGCCACTCAGGGTGCCGTCTACGGCTTGTTCCCCATCGTGTGGATCGTGGTCATGGCGCTGTGGTTCTACCAGGTGACGGTACTGTCCGGACGTTTCGAGGATCTGCGCACCATCTTCGACACCATCGGCGGCGGCGACCTGCGTATCCAGGCTATGCTGATCGCGTTCTGCTTCGGCGGCCTCTTGGAAGCCCTCGCCGGTTTCGGTGCGCCCGTGGCAATTACCGCCACCATGATCCTGGCGTTGGGCCTCAAGCCACTCAAGACCGCCACGGTGGTACTGATCGCCAACACCGCGCCCGTGGCCTTCGGCGCCATCGCCATCCCCATCACCACCGCCGGCGTGCTCACCGGCCTGGATCCGGCCCACATCGGCGCCGTGGTCGGCCACCAGGCACCGTTCTTCGCGTTCGTGGTCCCGTTCTTCCTGCTCATGATCGTCGACGGCGTTCGGGGCCTCAAGCAGGCCTGGCCCGCAGCGCTGGCCGTGGGCGGTACGTTCGCCATCGCCCAGTGGTGGTGCGCCACGCACTTCTCCTACGAACTCACGGACGTCGTGGCATCCTTGGCCGGCCTGGCCGCCGCCGTGATCCTCATGCGCTTCTGGAAGCCCAAAGGCACCGAGGAGGTCCGTGCGGATCTGGGCATTGATCGCCCCCAGAGCGTGGAAGGCCTCACCCCCGTGCGTGCGTGGATGGCTGTTCTGCCCTACATCCTGGTGGTCGTGGTCTTCGGTATCGCCAAGCTGTGGACCTGGGGTGTCAATATTCCTCAGGCACTGGCCGCCACCGACATCAAGATCCCGTGGCCCGGCCTGCACGGTCACCTGCTCAACTCTGCCGGTGAACCCATTTCCGGTTCCGTCTACAACTTCCAGTGGCTCTCCAGCCCCGGCACCCTGTTGTTGATCTCCGGTTTGCTGGTCGCCATCATCTACTCCGTGTTCAACCACCACGGCCGCTTCAAGCTCACCGTGGGCAACGCGATTGCGGAGATCGGGCGCAGCGCGTGGAAGATGCGCTTCTCCGCCCTGACCATTGCGTCCGTGTTGGCTCTGGCCTACGTCATGAACTTCTCCGGCCAGACCATTTCCATCGGTACGTTCGTGGCCGGGCTGGGCGCGGCGTTCGCATTCTTCTCCCCCGTCCTGGGTTGGGTGGGCACCGCCGTGACCGGTTCGGATACCTCCGCCAACGCGCTGTTCGCCAACCTGCAGAAGACCGCCGCTCTGGAATCCGGACTGGATCCCTACCTGATGACCGCGGCCAACACCTCCGGCGGCGTGGTCGGCAAGATGATCTCGCCGCAGTCCCTGGCCATTGCCGCGACCGCAGTGAGCATGCAGGGGCAGGAGTCCAAGATCTTCCGTTCGGTGATCCCCTGGTCCATCGGCATGCTGATCGTGCTGTGCGGTTTGGTGTTCCTGCAGTCCAACGTGCTCGCTTGGATGCTTCCCGCCGCATAGACTTGGCGATGCATAAACCGCCCGCCACTCGTGCATCACGGGTGGCGGGCGGTTTTCTTTCAACGACCGCAGGAGGATCGCATGGTTGCCACCCCCGCCTACACGGTGGTGTTGAACTGGCTCGAGGAGCAGTTGCGCCACGGGAAGATCCGGGTGGGCGACAAGCTGCCTGCAGAACGGGCTCTTGCGGAGCACTTCAGCATTTCCCGGGCGTCCGTACGCGAGGCAATACGCATCCTCGACGCCATGGGCCTGGCGCGCTCTGCCACCGGATCAGGCCCGCAAGCCGGTGCCACGGTGATTTCCGAACCCTCGGCCGCTCTCGGATGGGCACTGCGCATGCACATCGCCACCAGGGCGCTACCGGTCAAGGACGTCGTCACCACGCGCCTCCTGCTGGAGACCCAGGCAGCCTGGGACGCAGCCTCGGGCGAGAACGACGATCACACTGACCGGGACGACATCCTGAGCCATGCCCGCGATCTTCTGGACCGCATGGACGACCCGGAGATCTCCAATGACGAGTTCCATGCCTTGGACGCCCAGTTCCACCTGCTCTTGACCTCGCTGGCCGGCAACGTGGTACTGGAGACCATCATGGTGTCGCTGCGCGAAGCAACCATCGGCTACGTGCAAGAGACGGTAGCGACCCTTGAGGATTGGCCAAGCATCCGAGCCACGCTGCAAACCCAGCACCGGGACATCTTCACGGCAGTGACCGATCGCGATGGGAAACTAGCGACCCGTTTGCTGCGCGATCACATCACCTGGTTCTACAGCCTGGTACCCCGAGCCGAGAAGTAATCGCAGACCGACCAGCGCCACATTTCTGATCTGAAAAAGTAGTGCGGCCCCTCCTGGTCGAGAGGGGCCGCACTCTACTTCTCATGGTGCTGACGCGACGGGAGTCTCGGAGCGTCACGCAAGGTGATCCAAGTCTTCCGGAGCTCTAACCGGGGAGGGCCGTACAAGACCCCCGCCGCGAGTTCAGCGTGACCCAAGCTTTCGTGCTACGGCGCCGTACACTCACCGCGTCCACTCAAGGTCCTGAGTCGATGAACACTTCCTTCGTCGTGTTCATGTATTACTTTGCCGCACTTCACCACCGGGAGAACATGGCCAAATGGCCAGAGTTGAGGCCTCTAACCTGTTAAAAGCCTGTGAGTGACTTCACTGCGTCAGATCTTCGGTCAGTTCGGGCTCGACCAGACCGCTCTGGATGCCCGCGATCAACACCTGCACGCGGTCCCGTGCACCCAATTTGTCGCACAGCTGGGACACGTACGCCTTGACGCTGCCGTGGGAGACCTTCATCTGGTCCGCGATCTCATTGTTGTTGAGCCCCTTGGCGATCCAGCGCAGGGTTTCCAGTTCCCGTGCGGTCAGGTCCGGCACGAAGGATTGTTGGCTCGCTGCGGCGGGGGCCGCGGGCGGTGTACTGGGTGTTGCGCTCCGACTTCTGCGCACCGAGGGAACGGGCACATCACCGAGAACATTGTTGGCCAACGAATTCGCCACAGACTGCGACAGCGTCATTTCATCCTCGCGAACTTGCAGCACCGCCGAAACAATTTCTTCATGTCGGGCGTCTTTGACCAGATATCCGGAGGCACCCGCTCTCAGTGCCGGGACAACATACTCCAGAGTAGAAAAGGTTGTGAGAGCCAAAACTTTTGAACGCGGAGCTTGCTGAACGATCTCAGCAGTGGCCTCGATCCCATCCATTCCGGGCATTCTGATGTCCATGAGCACCACGTCCGGGTCAAGCTCGAGGCATTTCTGCACCGCCTCCGCGCCCTCCGACGCTTCACCCAAAACTTGAAAACCGGGCTCCGCATCGAATAAATTCCGCAACGCGTCACGCATGAGTGGATGGTCATCTACCAAAATAAGGGTGCACAAACTCATAATCTGATCATAAACTGATGGCATGAACTCTCCTCATGCCATTTCCCGCATCCATGCTGACCAAACCGGCTCTTTGACGAGTTTCAAACGAGCCCTCGCAGCAGCTCTGATCGCGTGCTCGCTCCTGTTCACCCTGGGTGGCCCCACCTTGAGTGCTCAGCAGGGCCCGGCGGAAAAGGGACCCGGTAGCGTCCTGTGCCGGTACGTCCCCCAACTCTGCGGCGGGTGGTAATCGCCGCACCGGCTGGTTCCACCTCAGTGCGGGAGGGATTTAACCGCACCAGCCCACTCCCGGTCTGGCTTCGAGTCACACTGGTACTTTTCGCCGCCATCGCGCTCTTCGACGATCTTCGGGCGCTGGAATCGGTGGATCAAGCCCCCGCCACGATGGTTGTCATTGCCGTTCAGATGATCCTGGGCTACGTCTCATTGGCACTGATCGCGTGGCGCCCGGGAATTGCGAGCGCCCTACTTCTGGTTCCATTGGCTCTCGCACTGTTCACGCACAACTACGGTTTCACCCTGATTTGCGCGGTCATCGTCACCATTGCCACGGTGAGCATGTTGCCTCGGGTCATGACCATCATCTACAGCGTGATCCTCGCAGCGTGGACCATCACGGCCGTGGTGGTGGAGAGCACCACGGACGTTCTGTGGATCATGGGAACGCCCCTGGTGACTGGTGTGCTCATCGGCGTGGCGTTGCGATTCTTTGTGATCCAGCATCGCGAGAACAAAGCGCGGCTGAGGAGCATCGAGGCCGCTCACCAGCAGTTGCGCGAACAGGAACGATTGGAGCTCGCACGTGACCTCCACGACGTGGTCGCCCACGAGCTCACCCTGGTGACCATGCAGGCCGCGGGATCCCACCGACAGAACGACCCGGTAGTTCTGCACGACACCATTTCCACCATGGAGAACGCGGCCCGCTCTGGCTTGCAGGAACTGCGTACTCTGCTGCACATTCTGCGCGAATCCCCGGGCGCTGTGAGCCGCAATGACAACTCGTCCGGTTTGACGACCGGTTCCCTGGAAAGCTTGGTCGACTCCCTGAGCGCGAGTCTCACAGCAGCCGGATTCTCGGTCACCGTGAACACCGTCGACGGTTTCGAGAAACTGCCCACCTCCGTACGCGGTACCGCGGCACGCATCCTCCAGGAGGCGTCCACCAACATCATCAAGTACGCCCCTGCGGGCTCGACATGCCTGCTGTCGCTCACCACGGATGCCAATTCGGTGATGATCCGCACGGAGAACAAACTGCAGCAGTCATACAGGTCCGATGACGGTGAGTTCCCGATGACCTCCGGTTACGGTCTGCACGGGATCCAGGAGCGCGTTGCGCTGCTCAATGGTGAAGTCACCTACGGCCCCCAGGACGATCGATGGGTTCTGGACGTGCGGATCCCCTTTGGCGATGCCTGATTCGCCCTACCCGCTCACCGGAGACGCCGCCGCACGAGCAGTGCGCAACGTGGTCCTCTTGGTACCGCCCGGTTCGGTCCTGTCCTACGGTGATGTGGCCGAACTCGCGGGGCTGAGTTCGGCCAGGCTTGCGGCGCGCATCATGTCCCGCGGTCTCGCCGGGGACGACGTCGCCTGGTGGCGGATCGTTCGAGCGGACGGCTCCCTGCCGGATCACTTGCAGATCGCAGCCCGCGAGCACTACGTGAACGAGGGCACACCCCTCAAGGACACCGACGCCCACTTGGTACAGGTGGCGATGAGCGCCGCCCGCTGGGATGATCCACCGGATGACTTCGCGGTCCCAGCAGGCTAGGATCCAACGCCCCGACCCCAGTCAGGGCGGCCAAGGAGCCCCGGTACTCAGGAATCAAGTACTCAGGAATCAAGGCGTCAAGATCAAAAATCACGGACCGCGTTGCTGTCCCGCGCTTGGTACTCCGCGCGCTCAGTACTCCGTGGGGCCCGCGACTTCGTAGAAGGGTCCCTTGGGGTCGAAAGCGCGCCCGGTGAGTCGTTCATAGGCTTCCACGTATCGTGCACGGGTCTTCTCGACCACGTCTTCGGGAAGTTCCGGTACCGGCCCGTTGCCGTCCCACCCGGATTCGTCGGAGCGCAACCAGTCGCGAACGTACTGCTTGTCGAACGAGGGCTGGGCCTGACCCGGCTTGTAGGTCTCGGCGTCCCAGAACCGGGATGAATCCGGGGTCAGAACCTCGTCACCCAGGGTGATGGCACCGCGGTAGGAGTCCAGACCGAACTCCATCTTGGTGTCGGCCACGATGATCCCGCGTTCCCGTGCGATCTCCTCGGCCTCGAGATAAATGTTGAGCGACAGCTCGCGGAGACGATCGGCAACCGCATTGCCCACCACATCAGCCATTTCCTGGAAGGTGATGGGTTCGTCGTGTTCGCCCAGTTCCGCCTTGCCGGTGGGGGTGAAGATGGGGTTTTCCAACCGATCACCATCTTCCAGGCCCTCGGGCAACTTCACGCCGCAGATCGACCCCGATGCGTTGTAATCCTTGAGGCCGGAGCCGGTCAGATAACCGCGCACAATGTTCTCGACCGGGAACATGGACAGGTTCTTGCAGATCACCGCGCGACCACGCACGGACTCGTGCACGTCGGTCGTGAGAATGTGATTGGGAATCCCAGTGAGTTGTTCGAACCACCACAGGGACAACTGGTTCAGGATGATGCCCTTGTCCGGGATCTCGGTGGGCAGCACCTGGTCGAAAGCGGAAATCCGATCACTTGCGACCACCAGCACGGATCCGGCGCGATACTCGGCGTTGTCGTTGATGGCCACGCCAGTAGCGCGCAGGCGGGATTCGTCCGGAATGTAGAGTTCACGAACTTTGCCCGTATAGGCGTGCTTCCACCCGGGGATCTCGAGCGGTGCGGGGTGCTCACTCATGCTTGCTCCTCAGCTGTGGTCGGGAAGGTGATGCGCCCCTCGGCAGCAGCGAGCGCAATGTCGCTGCGGTAGTGCGCGCCGGGGAGGGAGATCACTTCCATCCCACGATAACCACGCTCACGCGCTTCGTTGAGGTCCGCCCCGTGGGACACCACGGCCAGCACGCGGCCACCTGCGGAAACAACCTCTCCTGCGTCATTCGTGGCGGTGCCGGCATGGATCACGTGGGTCTCGTCCACGGTCCCGACCTGCTCCAGCCCGGTGATGACGTCGCCCTTGCGCGGGGCGCCGGGGTAGTTCTGGGCGGCAAGCACCACGGTCACGGATGCGCCGGGCTTCCACTGCAGCGCTCGGTCCTCGGAAAGGCGACCCTGCGCGGCGTCGAGCATGAGCTCCCCGAGCGGGGATTCGAGCATTGCCAGCACGGACTGCGTCTCGGGGTCTCCGAAACGCGCGTTGAACTCGATGACCTGCACGCCGCGCTTGGTGACCGCCAGGCCGCAGTAGAGCACGCCTACAAAGGGTGCGCCGCGGCGTCGTAATTCGTTGACCACGGGCCGAGCCACGCGCTCGACGACCTCGTGCGTGAAGCCCTCGGGCAGCCAGCCCAGAGGCGTGTAAGCACCCATGCCACCGGTATTGGGGCCCTGGTCGTTGTCGCGCACGCGCTTGAAGTCCTGCGCGGGGATCAACGGAACCACGCGCTCACCGTCGGTGATGACGAACAAGGAGACCTCAGGGCCGTCCAGGAACTCCTCGATCACCACCGCGCCGCCGGCCTCGATGCACTCGCGGGCATGGGCTTCTGCGCGGTCACGCTCGTCCGTGACCACCACGCCCTTACCCGCGGCCAGACCGTCGTCCTTGACCACGTGCGGGGCGCCGAACTCAGTGAGCGCCTCGCGCACGTCGGCCATGTCGGAGGTGGCCACGGCACGCGCGGTGGGCACATTGGCGGCGGACATGATCTCCTTGGCGAACGCCTTGGAGCCTTCGATGTGCGCGGCATCCTTGGAGGGCCCGAACACCGGGAAGCCGGCCGCGCGCAGGGCATCCCCCACGCCCGCGACCAGTGGCGCCTCGGGGCCCACGACCACGAGATCCGCATGCAGTTGGCGAGCCAGCTCGGTGACCGCCTCGGGATCCTGCGCGTTGACGGCGTGCACGGGGACATCCTGGGCGATCCCGGCGTTACCTGGCGCAGCGTGGACTTCACTGACCTTGGGATCTGCCAGCAGGGACTTGATTATCGCGTGTTCTCGGCCGCCTGGGCCCACCACCAAAACCTTCACGTGCTCAGCGTATCGGCACTGGGTCCACCTACTCCAACGTTTCGCATGATCGCGCTGACATACTGGACTTCATGCACACATTCAGTTCTGAACAGGCCGTCGATCTCGCCGAGGTGGAGCGCAGCGGGTTCGTGGAATCCCGGCATCGCGGCTCGGCCGTGGTGTTGGCACCCGATGGCTCCGTGGCCCTGTCACTGGGCGCCCCGGACGAACTGATCTTCCCCCGCTCAACGCTCAAACCGTTCCAGGCCATCGCCTCCATGAAGGCCGGCGCGCCGTTGCGCGGGGATCAGGTGGCCATCGCAGCCGCCTCCCACACCGGTACGTTCGACCATCTGGACGCCGTGAGTTCCATCCTCAAGGCGGCAGGCCTGACCCCAGACTCCCTGCAGTGCCCGAAGGACTGGCCGCAGGACGAGGACACCCGCGCCTGGCTGATCCGCACCGAGCGTGGCAAGAACCGCATGTGCATGAACTGCTCGGGCAAGCACGCGGCCTTCTTGTGGGCCTGCGTGGTCAACGAATGGCCCCTGGACAGCTACCTGGATCCGCAGCACCCGCTGCAGAAGCTCGTGGTCGAGACCATCGAGGACTTCTCCGGTGAACAGGTCCAGCACGTGGGCATCGACGGTTGCGGTGCACCGCTTACCGCCCTCACGCTTACCGGCCTGGCTCGCATGTACTCCACGCTGGGCCGCGCGGCACGTAATATTCAGGCCGACGCCCGCGCCGCCACGGTCGCGACCTCCATGCTCGACTACCCCGAATACGTTCAAGGCCCCGGCCGCTCCAACACCGTGATCATGGAGGAACTCGACGTGATCACCAAGCTCGGCGCGGAAGGTGTGCTGGGTCTGGGCACGCGTAGCGGCTGGTCCGTGGCCATCAAGATGCTCGACGGTTCCTCTCGAGCCAATGCGCTGGTGGGCCTCACACTCCTCGCCCAGGTAGGTGCCATTTCCTCCGACGACGTCGCTCGCGTCCTGGACAAGGTCCTGCGCCCCATTACCGGGGCCGGGAAACCCGTGGGGGCCATCAAGCTCGCGCGTCCCGTTCTGGACCTGCTCGCCTGACCCGCACACTCATCCTCTGTCCCACGCCGTCTTGACCCGAGCTGTCGCGAACTGTTCCGCACCAGCCATGTCGCACCTATTCCTGGAGGCACTGCACCGTGAGCGTGCGTCGCAAGATCAATCCCGCGGACGGCACCCTGGCACTGACCCAGTGGCGTCAGGACCCCGAATCGACACCGCGTAAGACCACGGCGTTGGCCGTGCGCTACTGCTTGGAAGAGCTGGCAACCCGCGCCGAGGGCAACTCGGTGGAAGTACGCGTACCCCCGTTCGGTGTGACCCAGTGCGTGGCCGGGCCTCGGCACACGCGCGGTACTCCCCCGAACGTGGTGGAGACCGATGCTCTCACCTGGCTCCGGCTGGCCACCGGACAACTCGACTGGGCGAGCGCCGTGGGGAACGGGACCGTGGCGGCGTCGGGAACCAGAACCGACCTCTCGGACTGGCTACCGCTGTTCAGCTGACCGGGTTGTCAGCAAACCCCCGGTCCCCCGCCAGCGCTGGTGTGAGCGGTCACGGCGAACCCGCGATAGCCTGGAACCCATGAGTTCCATGCCCCACACCACCCCCGAACACGCATCCGACGAGCCTTCGCGCGAAGAGAAGATGACCATTCGCCGCGCTCCCAATCTGCTCGCATTCCTCATCACCGGTGCGATTCTGGGTGCCGTGGCCGGCGTCCTGTTCGGGTTGCTGGGTCCGGAATCCCAGTTCTACACCCGCGGCTCCATCATGGGGTTCTTCCTGGTCATCGGCCTGGTGGTCGGCGCAGGCCTTGGCTCGGTCGTGTCATTGATCGTCGACAAGATTTCGCTCAAGCGCACCCGCGATGTCACCGCACAGGTTGATGACGTACACGACAGTGGTGACCGCCCCGGATCGTGAGACACTGCTGTTGTGGTTCGATCCGATGGAAAACTCACTCATGACATCTTCCCCGGCGAAAAAGGCCCCCAGGACGCGTGCGGCGTTTTCGGTGTGTGGGCCCCCGGCGAGGACGTAGCCAAACTTGCGTATTACGGTCTCTACGCGTTGCAGCACCGCGGGCAGGAGTCCGCGGGTATTGCCACGTCCAGCGGCGACCGTATCTCGGTCTACAAGGACATGGGTCTCGTCTCCCAGGTCTTCGACGAGACCGTCCTGAACACCCTTCAGGGGCACGTGGCCGTGGGCCACTGCCGCTACTCCACCACGGGTGGATCGCACTGGGCCAACGCACAACCGACGCTGGGTGCCACCCCGCACGGAACCGTGGCGTTGGCGCACAACGGCAACCTGACCAACTCGGCTGAGCTGTACGACCAGCTGATCGACAAGTCCGGTTTCCCGTCGCGCGGCGAAATGGCCCAGGGCAACACCACGGACACCGCGCTGATCACGGCCTTGCTGGCGGAGCATCCTCATAATTCGCTCGAGGACGCCGCCATGCACCTGCTGCCCAAGCTCACCGGCTCCTTCTGCTTGTCCTTCATGGACGAGACCACGCTCTACGCCGCTCGCGACCCCCAGGGCATCCGCCCGCTGGTGCTGGGTCGATTGGAGCGCGGCTGGGTGGTCGCTTCCGAGACCGCCGCCCTGGACATCGTCGGCGCCTCGCTGGTTCGCGAGATCGAGCCCGGCGAGTTCATTGCCGTGGACGAGAACGGCCTGCGCACCCGTCAATTCGCCGAACCCAAGCGCGCGGGTTGCGTGTTCGAGTACGTGTACCTGGCCCGCCCGGACACCACCATCAACGGCCGCTCCGTGTACGAATCCCGCGTGGAAATGGGCCGCCAATTGGCTCGCGAGCACGCGGTCGAGGCCGATCTGGTCATGCCCACCCCGGAGTCCGGAACCCCCGCGGCCATCGGCTACGCGGAGGCAGCCGGTATTCCGTTCGGTCACGGCCTGGTCAAGAACTCATATGTCGGACGCACGTTCATTCAGCCCTCGGACACCATCCGACAACTGGGCATCCGGCTCAAGCTCAACCCGCTGCGTTCGATCGTCGCGGGCAAGAAGCTGATCGTCGTGGACGACTCGATCGTGCGCGGCAACACCCAGCGTGCACTGGTGCGCATGCTGCGCGAAGCCGGTGCGGCGGAAATCCACATTCGGATCTCATCCCCGCCCATCAAGTGGCCGTGCTTCTACGGCATCGACTTCGCTTCGCGTGCGGAGCTGATCGCCAACGGGCTGGCAGTGGAAGACATCCGCGCCTCGCTGGGTGCCGATTCCTTGGGGTACATCTCTCAGGAAGGCATGGTCGAGGCGACCAAGCAGCCGCGGGAGATCCTGTGCACCGCATGCTTCTCCGGCACGTACCCCACTCCCCTGCCCGAAGCCGACAAGCTCGGAAAGGCCGTGCTTGAAGCGCCGGGCAGCTCAGCGCCGTCGGCGAAGCACCACGAGCTGAACGAGACCGAACCTCAGACACCTGCCACCCAGGAGAACAGCGCATGAGCAACATCCAAGACGGCGCCAGCGCCCAGTCCGTGACCTACGCGAGCGCCGGAGTGGACGTTGAAGCCGGTGATCGCGCCGTGGAACTCATGAAGTCCGCGGTCAAGGCCACTCACTCGACCAACGTGGTCGGTGGGGTGGGCGGATTCGCCGGTCTCTACGATGTCTCGGAACTCACCAAGTACCGCAAGCCCTACCTGGCGACCTCCACGGACGGTGTGGGCACCAAGGTGGCCATCGCCCAGAGCCTGGACATCCACGACACCATTGGCTGGGACCTGGTGGGCATGGTCGTGGACGACATCGTGGTGGTGGGCGCCAAGCCGTTGTTCATGACCGATTACATCGCCACCGGCAAGGTGGTTCCAGAGCGCATCGCGGACATCGTGCGTGGCATTGCCGCGGCCTGCGACGCCGCCGAAACCTCCTTGGTCGGTGGCGAGACTGCCGAGCACCCGGGCCTGCTGGCCCCGGACGAGTACGACGTCGCGGGAGCGGCCACCGGCATCATCGAGGCCGACGAGCTGCTCGGCCCGGACCGCGTGCAGTCCGGTGACGTGATCATCGGCATGGCATCCTCCGGCATTCACTCCAATGGCTACTCCCTGGTGCGCCGGGTGATCAATGTGGCCGGCTGGCAGCTGGATCGTCAGGTCTCGGAACTCGGACGCACCCTGGGCGAAGAACTGCTTGAGCCCACGCGCGTGTACGCGGCTGATGTCCTGGACCTGGCTCGGGCCTTCCCCGTCAACGGAGAAGACGGGCAGACGGGCCACGGCGTGCGCGGTTTCTCGCACGTGACCGGTGGCGGTTTGGCAGCCAACCTGGCACGCGTGCTGCCCGCAGGATTGCAGGCCACCGTGGATCGTTCCACCTGGGAGTTGCCCGCCATCTTCCAGCTGGTCGGTCAGCTGGGCAACGTTCCCCAGCCCGATCTGGAACGCACCCTCAACCTGGGTGTGGGCATGGTCGCAATCGTTGACCCCTCAGTCGCAGATGCCGCGGTGGAGCACCTCAACAAGCGCGGCGTGAGCTCTTGGATCATGGGTCATGTGGGCCCCGTGGATCCGTCCGCCAAGGACGCCGGGTTGGACTGGGTCCAAGGCGCCAAGGGCGTGAACGGCGGCGGGGTGCTCATGACGGGCAAGTACGCCCACTGAGTCATTCGCGGAGCGGGAAGAAAAGCGCACAAGGAACCGCCCCAACCACTCGTGGTGTGGGGCGGTTCCTTGTGAACTACAACGTCCTTGGACCCGAAACGTGGTGCTCCACGTTCGCGTGACGCATGCGCTGCACTGCCGGTCGTGCGGGCCTCAGTGGGTTTCCGCGTGAACCAGGTCAGTCGTAGTCGGAGTACTTCTCCGCGTAGGCCGAGTAATCATCTTCTTCCTCATGACGATCCTCGTGGTCTACGGCTCGGGTGGACGGTTTGTTGGACCGCAGCTCGCGCTGCAGCGCCGAGTAGTCGGTTTGCGGGCTGAAGTACTTCATCTCCCGCGCCTGCCGTGTCGCCTTCGCCTTTTGACGGCCGCGCCCCATGGCGTGACCCCCTCTGCGTCTCGTGTCCGATGGGCGGCACTGTTCAACGCACTGCGCACACAGTACGGCCCCGGAGTATCTTGTCAGTTTTTCGTAGGTCCAGGTTACATGCTTTTACCCGCCCTTGCTGACGAGGGGTCACTCACATTGGGAGAAACCCTCTACATGACCTCGGTCGAAGCGAACCCGCTCGTAATTGACCACTTCGCCTGAGCTGGACCCGGTGGTTGACCCACCCGCCGGAACGTGCGGGTTTACGGTGAATTTCAGGTAATTATTCGCGCTGGTGTCACCATTCATGGTGATTCAGTACAGGTTACGCACAGGTTCTTGGTCGCACATACCCAGCGTCGCGAACGAGAACGAGTCCTCTTCAGTTTCTGCGGCCGCGGCCGGCATGGCGTTGACGATCATGAACGACGCTGCGGCGAAAGCCAACGTCGAACGGATCATGGATCGATATTGAATTGTCATGTTGGTTCCCCATTGAACGTGAAATTGCCCACTCCCCGGGTCGTTTCCAGCCCCTCATGAGCTTATGGACAGTGCCTACTCGTCGGTTAGTGCCTTTTCGGTGGACACCTTCATGACGCTGCGTCTCAGTAGAAACCGGTAAGGTCTAACGGTCCGGGCGGCCGACGCCGCCATCTTCAGTTCAGAACGCAGGTTCCGTTATGAGCTCCTCGTCCCGCCCGGTATCCGGGTCCGACGATCCCCCCGCCAGTTACCCCCACGACACACACCCGGGCTTGATCCCCGGTGTCTCCGTGGAAGAACAGCGCGTCCGCTACCGCACCGACAAGATCACGTTCGGTGTGGCCGGTGCGCTGATCGTGGGATTCGTGGTGTGGGGTGCGGTGTCCACCGAAACCCTCACCCAGGTCGCTTCCGCAGCCCTGACCGGCGTCGTAACGTACGGCGGTTGGGTCTTCACACTGCTGGCCGCGGTCGTGCTGCTGTTCCTGCTCTACGTGGGTTTCTCCCGCTACGGCAGGATTCCCCTCGGCAAGGACGGCGAAGCTCCCGCCTATTCCATGGGTTCGTGGATCGCGATGCTCTTTGCCGCGGGCATGGGCGTGGGCCTGATCTTCTTCGGCGTGTACGAGCCGATCACCTATTACATGACTCCTCCGCCGGGCCGTGCGGAAGCCGAAACGTACCAGGCGATGCACTCAGCCATGGCACAGACCATCTTCCACTGGGGCCTGCAGGCGTGGGCCATATACGCGCTGGTGGGCGCGGCCGTGGGGTACGCGGCCTACCGCCGCGGTCGGCCGTTGCTGATGTCCGCCATCTTCGGTCAGCGCGCGCACCTAACCGTGGGCGGTCGACTGATCGACACCTTCGCGATCATCGGCATCCTGTTCGCGACCTCCGCTTCCTTGGGTCTGGGCACCCTGCAAATCGGTAGCGGTCTGCAGATCATCACCGGCATGAGCGAGGTGGGCAACGGCCTGCTGATCGGCATCATTGCCGTACTGACTTGCGTGTTCTTGATTTCCGCCGTGTCCGGAGTGGCCAAGGGCATTCGTCGCCTCTCCAATTTCAACATGGTCCTGGCGGCCATCGTCGCGTTCTTCCTGTTCGTGGCCGGCCCCACCGTATTCCTGCTGAACTTCATCCCTTCCGTGGTCGGAACCTACTTCGGCGAGATGTTCCAGATGATCTCGATGTCCGCGTCCTGGGGTCCCGAGGCCGAAGAGTTCATGCGCTACTGGACCCTGTTTTACTGGGCCTGGTGGGTTTCCTGGGCGCCCTTCGTGGGTGTCTTCGTGGCCCGCATTTCGCGCGGTCGCACCCTGCGCCAGTACGTGACCGTGGTGCTTCTGGCACCCACCCTGATCTGCGTGCTCGCGTTCTCCATCTTCGGCGGCACCGCCATTTGGTTGCAGCGTTCCGGCGCAGACATCGCCAGCGCGGCTTCCCCCGAGGAAATGCTCTTCCTGATGCTCGGTGCGCTGCCCCTGAGCCAGATCACGCCCATCGCGATCATTATCCTGCTGGCCGTCTTCTTCATCACCTCCGCGGACTCCGCAACTCTGGTAATGGCGTCCATGTCCCAGCAGGGGAAGCCGCACCCGGACAAGAAGATCACCATCTTCTGGGGACTCGCGTTGGCCGGCGTGTCCTCCGTGATGCTGCTGGTGGGTGGTTCGGATGCGCTGCAGGGGCTCCAAGACTTGGTCACCGTGGCGGCGCTACCGTTCGCAATCATCCTGCTCGCCCTGATCCCCGCGTTCCTGCGGGATTTGAGCACCGACCCCATGAGCCTGCGACACCGTTACGCCCGCAAGGCGTTGGACAACGCCGTGCGCCAGGGTATGGACCAGCACGGTGATGATTTCGCCATCGAGATCCGCCACGAGAAGGGCCCGTCTGCGGCCGGTCACGACGTCGATTCCACCTCGGAGCGCATCAGCGCCTGGTATCAGCGCACCGACGAAGACGATCGTCCGATTGATTACGACTACCGCGAGGACAAGTACGTGGAGGACGAACCAGCCAAGTAGCGTCCTCGCACTGCACAGCGCCGTCGGCCGCCCCTATTCGGGAAGGTCGCCGGCGCTGTGTGCTTTCCTCCCCCGCCGACGACGCCGCTCGCGCCACCTACCGCGCGAACGCGTTGAGATACCGGTAGACGTATTCGAACGGGATACCAGACATCTGGTTGACGGTACCCACGACGTAGGTCTCATAGGGCGGACTGTAGAACGCGAAACTGCCCGTCGACCCCGAGTGCCCGATGATCTCCGGGGCGGGCAAGAACGGCGACATCAATCGTGGGAGCTGCAATCGCATCACGCCCGGGCCCTATTGCAGCGGCCCGTACTGAGTCCGTCGCCAATCAGGGTTCGACAGGTGCTCCGGGGAGAACAGCTCGCCCTCCATGAAAGCGCGCAAAAACTTCATGAGGTCCGAGGCTGATGCCGCGATTCCTCCGGAACCACGCTGGGACGAGATATAGCGATTGAAGGTGACGGGGCGGCGTCGTCGGAAGACCGGGGCGGTATCGGTCGTATCGGCGCGAACGAGGCCCGTGCGACCAAGGCCCAATGGTTCCAGGACGTAGTCCCTGATCAACTGCTCGTAGGGCGTGTCCGTGGTGCGTTCGAGAATCAACGCCAGCAGGTCTGCATTGGTATCTGAATACTGCGCCCTGCGACCCGCGCCGGGCGGAAATTTGGCGGCCACGTGGCGGTGGAGGTCCAAGACCTCTGAAAGGGGCACCTCACGGTCCCTCCGCAAGACCTGCTTCTCAAGGGACGGTGCCCCGTTGACTCCGGCCGTTTCCAGGTTGGGAAGGCCGGAGGTGTGCGTCACGAGATGGCGCAGTGTGATCTCGTCGCCATAGTCGCGCCCCCTGATGACATGCACACCGCGAAGAGAGTCAGCACCGAGCCACTGAGCGGCTGGCTGGTCGAACTCGAGAATCCCTTGATCCACGAGCGCGTACGTGATGGCGTGAACGAAGAGTTTGCTGATGGACGCGGTGATGAATCGCCCATCCACGTTCGCCCGACCGGTGGTCGCCGTGTGGCGCCGAGACCCGTCTGCGCTTTCCAGGAGGACTACTGCGTGATGCACGGAGTTCCGCGAGCGCAGCAAATCGTCCACGCGGGCCAGGCTCGATGTAGCGCTCATGCGGGGTCCTTTCTAAGAACCGTAGGAAGCGGCTACCACCGCTGCCGAGCGGCGGCCAACAGCTATCGGATCCACGGGGTCATCCCGGAGGAGCGAGGCCAGAACGCCCGAGTAAATGAGCTCCACGGCATCGGCCAAGTCCGCCGCTCGCTCTCCGGCCAAGGGATGCGAGAGATGGAGCAGTCGTTTCCGCAGTAATGCCGAGTCCGCTTCCAGAACGGACCGCACTGGTTTCGGCGGGTCGGACATTTCCGAAGCCGTCGCGAGGAAGGCACACCACCGTGCCGATGGGCGGCCACGTTCGCGGTATGCGAGTAGAGCGTCGAAAATCGCCAGCAAACGAGACGTGTCGTCAGAAGCTTCGGCGATGTGCGCGTCCCACGCGGCCTGCCAATTCGCCAGCCGGCCTTCGAGCGCTTCCGCCAGCAGACCGTCTTTGCTTCCGAACTGCGCGTAAAGCGTTGCCGCGGAGGTCTCCGCCTCGCGCAGAAGATCGTCCACCGGGGTCGCCTGAACGCCACGCGTGAACAGCTGTCGATCCGCCGCCTCCAACAATCGGGTCCGCGCCGGGGTCCTCGTCACCATCATCAACTCAACTCTAAACCGAGGAAACTAGAACGTACGTTACTATAAGTGTAACGAACGTTTTAGAAAGGAGCTTCCTATGCGCCTCATCCTCAGCAGCATGGGACTCATCGCCGCCACGTACGGTTTGGCGCGGTTCGGATACGGCCTATTTCTTCCGCAGTTCCAGCAGGCCTTCGATCTCGATGGCGCCACCGCGGGCATGATTCAGGCGGGTAGTTTCCTGTCCTACTGTGTCGCCGCCGTAATTGCCGCGCGCGGAGCCACATGGCCTCGTCTCCTCGTGGTCTGCGCTGGAGCCTCTGCCTCGGCGGGTGCACTCACGGTGGCGGCTGCCCCCAGTACCGTGGTTTTGGGGATCGGAGTGGTGGTGGCCGGCGCCGGCGCAGGTTTCGCCACACCGGGAACCGTGGGACTGATCTCGCGCATCATCGGGGAAGCCAAAAGAGAAGGCGCCCAGACCACGGTCAATTCGGGCACGGGCGTGGGGCTTGTTGCCGCCGGCCTGTTGTTGGCAACGACAACCGAGAATTGGCGTACCGGATGGACCATCATCGCCATCACCACGGCGCTTGCCACGGTGGCCACACTCACCTCGGCTCGCGCCGGGCACCCTCACCACACCTCGAGGTTCGGTGAGCCGGCTGCAGATGCACACGTCCGCCCGCACGACCTTCTCGCCTTGCGACGCGTCGTTGCTATCGCCCTGTGCTCGGGGGCGGGGAGTGCCGCCGTATGGACCTTCGGCCGATCAGCACTCGATGCGGCCTCCCCCAGTTTTTTCACCGGGCAGTCATATTCGGTCACGGCCTGGATTCTGCTGGGTGCCATGAGCGTTGCCGGCGCATTGGCCGCCCGACTCGTTCAACGCTGGTCGCTGAGTCGGGCGTGGTCGCTGACCAACCTGGCGATGCTAGTGGGCACCGCAGGGGTCGGAGTGGACCCCGGGCACCCGGTGATCGCCTTCGCAGCGGTGTCACTGTTCGGCGCGGGCTACACCGCCATGACGGGCGTCCTGATCGTGTGGGCCATGCGGTTGACCCCACGCTCGGCCGCTGCGGGAACGGTCGTTCTTTTTGTGGCCCTGGCACTGGGACAGGCCGTTGGCGCCTGGCTTCTCGGCACGCTGCAAGACCTCGGTTCCGCACCCCTGGTGTTTTTCGCAGCTGCGACTATCGGCGCAGTAGCAATCGCCGGACAGCCCCGACCGGTTCCCGCCAATCGAACTCCACCTGATCGAAGAGCGGTTCACGGGGCCCACTGAACATTCCGCGCTTCCACACCAAGACAGCGGACAGGCAGAAGCGCCGGTAGTAACCCCCCTCGGGGCCACTACCGGCGCTGTATTGCATCGGTCAGACTGGGTTGATGTCTGCCTAATTACCGCGGATCAGTATTACCGCGGATCAGTCTTCGACGATCTCCGCGTCCACGATGTCATCGTCGTTGCTGCTGGAAGGCGAGCCGGCGGCGGCGTCGTGGGACGAGGTAACCGTGAGGCCCTCGGTGGCGACGTCAGGGTTGACGTCCACGACCACCGTGTCACCGTCCACGATGTTTCCGGAGAGCAGGCCGCGAGCCAGGCGGTCGCCGATCTCGCGCTGCACCAGACGGCGAAGCGGGCGAGCACCGTAGGCGGGATCGTAACCGGCCAGGCCCAACCATTCGCTGGCAGCCGAGGTGACATCCAGCGTCAGACGACGCGGTTCAAGCCGCTTGGCGAGCTGAGCCACCTGAATGTCGACGATCTTTGCGAGGTCTTCGACCGACAGCGGATCGAACATGATGATGTCGTCCAGACGGTTCAAGAATTCGGGCTTGAACGAGGCATTGACCACGTTCATGACCGCTTCCTTCTTCTGCTCCATGTCCAAGTTCTGGTCGACCAGGAACTGGCTGCCCATGTTGGAGGTCAGAATCAGGATCACGTTGCGGAAGTCCACGGTGCGGCCCTGGCCGTCGGTCAGACGCCCGTCATCGAGGACCTGCAACAGGATGTCGAAGACCTCGGGGTGAGCCTTCTCCACCTCGTCCAACAGGACCACCGAATACGGACGACGCCGTACGGCTTCGGTCAGCTGGCCGCCCTCGTCATAGCCGACGTAGCCCGGAGGGGCACCGACCAGACGGGAGACGGAGTGCTTCTCCGAGTATTCGGACATGTCGATACGAATCAGGGCGCGCTCGTCGTCGAATTGGAAATCCGCGAGGGACTTGGCCAGCTCGGTCTTGCCGACACCGGTGGGGCCCAGGAACAGGAACGACCCGATGGGGCGGTCCGGGTCCGAGATCCCGGCACGCGAACGACGAAGGGCGTCCGCCACGGCGCGCACAGCGGGCTTCTGACCGATCAGACGCTTACCGAGGATCTCCTCCATGTCGAGGAGCTTCTCGGACTCACCTTGCAGCATCTTGCCGGCGGGGATACCGGTCCAGGCGGAAATCACCTCGGCAATGTCATCCGCGGTGACCTCTTCCGAGACCATGGTGTCCTCGGGGGTCTCGCCGGCCTCTTCCTCCTGCGCCTGTGCAGCGTCAAGGTCTTTCTGCAGACCAGGAATCTCGCCGTACAGCAATCGCGAAGCCTCCCCCAGATCACCGTTGCGCTGGGCGCGTTCGGCCTGCGAGCGTAGGTCGTCGATCTTGGCCTTGAGATCACCGACGCGGTTCAAACCGGCCTTCTCGGCTTCCCAACGAGCGTTGAGTGCATCCAATTCGGCCCGCTTGTCCGCCATGTCCTGGCGAAGCGCTGCAAGGCGTTCGACGGACGCCGGGTCCGTTTCGTCCTCGAGGGCAAGTTCCTCCATGGTCAGGCGGTCCACCTGGCGGCGCAGCTGGTCGATCTCCTCCGGAGCGGAGTCGATCTCCATACGCAACCGCGAAGCGGCCTCATCCACCAGGTCAATGGCCTTGTCCGGCAGCTGACGGCTCGGGATGTACCGATTGGACAGCGTGGCTGCTGCAACCAGTGCCGAGTCCGCAATCTGCACCTTGTGATGTGCCTCGTAGCGTTCCTTGAGGCCACGCAGGATGGCCACCGTGTCTTCCACCGATGGCTCACCCACGTACACCTGCTGGAAGCGGCGTTCCAAGGCGGCGTCCTTCTCGATGTTCTGGCGGTACTCGTCCAGGGTGGTTGCACCGATCAGGCGCAACTCGCCGCGCGCCAGCATGGGCTTGAGCATGTTGCCCGCGTCCATGGAACCCTCCGAGGCGCCGGCACCGACCACGGTGTGAATCTCGTCGATGAAGGTCACGATCTGACCTTCGGACTGCCTGATCTCGTCAAGGACGGCCTTGAGGCGTTCCTCGAACTCACCGCGGTACTTGGCACCCGCGACCATCGAGCCCAGGTCCAGGGAGATCAGTGTTTTGCCACGCAGAGACTCCGGTACGTCACCGGCGACCATGCGCTGAGCCAGCCCCTCGACCACGGCGGTCTTACCGACACCGGGTTCACCGATCAGCACGGGGTTGTTCTTGGTACGGCGGGACAGCACCTGGACCACGCGGCGGATCTCGGAATCACGGCCGATCACCGGGTCCAGTTTTCCGTCACGGGCAATGGCGGTGAGGTCCGTTCCGTACTTCTCCAGGGACTGGAAGGTTCCCTCCGGGTCCGGGCTGGTCACCTTGCGATCCCCGCGGACGGCAGGAATCACCCTGCGCAGTTCTGCGGGACCGGCGCCTGCTTCTTCGAGAGCATTCGCGGCCTTGTCACTGCCGGAGGCGACTCCGAAGAGCAAGTGCTCGGTGGAGACATAGTCGTCGCCGAGTTCACGCGCGTAGTTCTCCGCAGCCTGCAGCGCCTGCAGTCCCGCCCGGTTGAGTTGTGCCTGCGCGGTGTTGGAGCCCGATGCACTGGGCAGTTGGCTGATGATGTCGCTGGCCTTCACGGAAACGGCGTCCACGTTGGCGCCGGTGGCCTTGAGCACGGCAACGGCCACGCCTTCGCGCTGGTCCATCAGGGCCTTGAGCAGGTGTGCCGGTTCGATTTGCGGGTTACCCGCGGTCGAGGCATTCGTGGCCGCTGCAGCCAACGCCTCTTGAGACTTAGTGGTGAATTTGGTGTCCACAGCAGCTCCTTCTGACAGTTGTGATTCTTGCTAGTTCAGCTAAGTTGAGTCTACTACGCTCAAGTCTGAATGTAAAGGGGTCAAAGCACGAAAAAGCAAATCGAGGAATGTGATGCCCATGACCCCGCACCCCAGGTTCGGTGCTGACAGCGGAAAAGTTAATACGCAACCTTATTTGTTGGGAAAAGATCTGTACCCTTATCAAGTCGACCATGTGTTGTATGAAAGGTGCCACTATGAGCAACAAGAACAACCAGCGTCCGGGCGGCCAGAAGGCCAACACCCAGGGTTCCACCGAAGTGCCTTCCAAGAAGGACATCGCGGCAGAATCCAGCAAGGCCGAAGGTCAGCAGCTCAAGAACGAGGCAGCCGGATCCGGCCGCCGAGTGAAGGAGACGGCCAAGGACCAGGCCGTAGCCGCCAAGGACGAAGCCGCACACCAGGCCAAGGATCTCCTGGGCCAGCTCAAGGACGACCTGCAGAGCTACGTGGGCCCGCAGCAGGAGCGTCTCGCGTCCACCGCGCGCTCCGTGAGCGACGAGGTCAACGCCATTTCTCAGGGCAAGAAGCCCGAAACCGACTACGTATCCGGTCTGCTCGGCAATGTCTCCGGCACCGTTGATTCGTTTGCTTCCTCCCTCGAGAACAAGAACGCTGAGGATCTGCTCGGCGACGTTCGCCGTTTCGCCGCTCGCCGTCCCGGTACCTTCCTGGCGATCGCCGCGGGCATCGGCCTGCTGGCCGGCCGCGCAACTCGCAGTGCCAAGGACAGCGACGAGATCGGCAACAGCAACAACGCCGCTGCCGTCAATCAGCCGCGCGTCTACGGCACTCCCGCTGCGGACGAGACCTACGCGTACCACGCTGACGCACAGGGTCAGGCTCCCCGCACCTACACCGACCAGGTTCCCGGTTCCGTTTACCCCGGAGAGCACGGTGAGCGTCGATGAGCCACCCCATTCCACCGTCAGAGCCTGAGCAGCGGGCGGAGCACGAATCGCTCGGTGAGATGTTCAAGTCACTGAGCACCAACCTGACCACCTTGATCCAGCAGGAAATTGCGCTGGCCAAGGCGGAGACAACTCAGTCCGTCGAGAAAGCCAAGGATTCAGCCAAAGACGCCGGTAAGGGCGCGGGCATCCTGGGCGGTGCCGGTGTCGCCGGCCACTTCGTCCTCTTGTTCTTGTCCCTCGCACTCATGTGGGGCCTGGGCAACGTGATGGGCCTGGGCTGGTCCGCGCTGATCGTCGCGGTCATCTGGGCGATCATCGCTGCGATCCTCGCCGTAGTGGGCAAGAAGAATCTCGACCAGGGCAAGCGGAAGATGGCTCACGCCACTCGCGATCCGCTGCCGAGAACCCGCGAAACCGTCAGCGAAATCCCGGATACCGTGAAGCCTTCCAAGGAGACCCGATGAGCCAGCAGAACCCCGAAGAAATCCGCGCCGAGATCGAAGCCACCCGTGCTCGCCTGAGCGCAGACGTGGACGCCGTCACCGAAAAGGTGACCCCCGAAAACGTCGTGGATCGCCAGAAGAACAAGGCCCGCAACAAGATCCAGGATGTGCGTGAATCCATCATGGGTTCCGCGGACGACGCCCGTGTCGCTGGCCACCACGCCGCCCACGATCTGCGCGACGAGGCCTCCTACCGCATGGATCAGGCAGGCAACGCCGTCAGCAATGCTCCGGCCGCAGCCAAGGCGAAGACCCGTGGCAACCCGCTGGCCGCCGGCCTGATTGCCCTCGGTGCCGGCTGGCTGGTCGGTTCGCTCCTGCCTTCGAGCAAGAAGGAACAGGAACTCGTGGCCGATGCCGCTGACCGCGTTCAGCCGCACGTCCAGAGCGCCGTGGACTCCACCAAGGAAGCCGCACAGGATATCGCGCAGGACCTGAAGGAGCCGGCCAAGGAAGCCGCGCAGTCCGTCAAGGAGACCGCACAGTCCGGTGCTGAAGAGGTCAAGTCCCAGGGTCAGCGTGAAGCAGACCAGCTCAAGGGCTCGGCTCAGAATTCCGCCAAGAACGTCAAGGACTACACGCAGCAGGCCTAGTACCTGACGGTTGTGCATGATGTCGAGGGCCCCTGATAGGAAACGGTCAGGGGCCCTCGACGCGTCCCCACCATCTCACTTAGTGCCTTAAGCTGGACAGTAGATAGTGTCCGTCACCGGTGCCGCATTCCGGCACCTCGCCCGCCGTTTCCGAAGGGACCCACCGTGGCCAGCGATTCCCCGTCCGAGCAGCCCACTCCGCGCAAACCGAGCCGGTTCCGTCGCTTCGACAATTTCGTGATGCGCTTCGTGGGCCCGGCCAACCGCAGCTCCATGAACCTGCGCGGCAATACCGAAATGAGTGACGAGGCCAAGGACTGGTACCAGAACCTCCAGGACGACTTCGAGATGGTCAAGGACGCCAACGGGCACACCTACCTGCGCCGCCGCGGCCAATAAATCTCGAGAACGGAACTTGCCCCGCGAATCGTTGAGATTCGCGGGGCAAGTTCGTGAGCGGCGTCGGCGAGCGGGCCGACGCCGCCGCAACCGTCAGTACTTGGCGGACTGCCCGCCGTCGATAGGCAGTACCGTGCCGTTGACGAACGGAGCCTCGCCGGACAGGAAGAACGCGACCACCGAGGCCACTTCTTCAGGCTTGCCAAACCGCTTGAACGGGTTCACGGATACAAACTGCATGCCCGCTTCCTCCCAGTTCTCGGGGTCCATCTGCTTGAGGGACGCCTCGACCATGGCGGTCATGATGGCACCCGGGGCAATGGCGTTGATGGTGATGCCGTACTGGCCGTACTCGACCGCCGAGTTGCGGGTCAGACCCACCACGCCGTGTTTGGAGGCGGAGTAAGCCGACTGGTTGCCCACACCGCGAATGCCACCCACGGACGCGCAGTTCAGCACGGAACCGTAGCCCTGCTCACGCATCACCTTCAGGACGGCCGCCATACCGTAGAACACGCCGTTGAGGTTGACGGAGAGCACCTTGGAGAATTCATCGGCGCCGAAATCTTCGGTGAGGTTCTGCCGCCCTTCGATTCCGGCGTTGTTGAAGAACCCGTCGATCTTACCGAACTCGTTGACGGTGGCGTCCACGTATTTCTGGACCTGGGCTTCGTCGGAGACGTCGGCGGCCACGGTCAGGATTTTGGCCTCGGGGGCGGTTTCGAGGACCAGCTCCTTGGCGGCTTCCAGTGCGTCTTCCTTGAGGTCCACGAGGACCAGGTTGGCGCCCTCGGAGCCGATGCGAACGGCGGATTCCAGGCCCAGGCCGGATGCTGCGCCGGTGATGATCACTACTTTGTCGGTGAAACGAGCCATGTGATGTCCTTTCCTAGCCGGAGAAGCTGGTGGCGATGGGGCGCGGATCAGCGCCTTCCGTTCCACCGTATCGATCAGACACGAACGCTTCCTTAAGTGTCAGGCCCACACCCCGGAGGTCCCTCGCCGGTGACTACCCAGGAGGTGGGTGTCCACCATGCCGATCGCTTCCATCAAAGCGAACATGGTGGTCGGCCCGACGAACGAGAATCCACGTTTCTTGAGTTCCTTGGACAAGGCCTTGGACTCGTTGGAGACGGTCGGGACCTGCGCGAACGTCTCGGGTCGCGGAGTGTCGGCGGGTTTGAACGACCACACCAGATCCACCAGTCCTCCGTCCTCCCGCAGGGCCACCGTGGCCTTGGCGTTGTTGATGGCCGCGACGATCTTCTGTCGGTTCCGGATGATGCGGGCGTCCTCCAACAGTCTGTCCACGTCCGCTTGGCCGAACTCCGCCACGATGCCCGGGTCGAAGTTCTTGAACACTTCCCGGAAGGCCGGTCGCTTGGCCAGGACCGTGCGCCACGACAGCCCGGCCTGGAACGCCTCTAGCGTCACCCGTTCGAACATCCCGGTCTCGTCCCGGACTGGCATGCCCCACTCGGTGTCGTAGTAGTCGCGCAGCAACGGGTCCTTGGCGGCCCACACGGGCCGCGCGAGCCCGTCCTCGCCGATGACCAGATCAGGATTGCTCGCCACGCGAGTGCCCCTTCCCCACGGCCGGTGCCGTGAGCTCGAAAAGTTCGCAGGCGGCGTCGTAATAAGCCTCGCTCAGCCCCAGGTGCGTCATGCCCAGTCGCAGGCACACCGCTTGGGATGGCTTGTTGGCCGGATTGGTCACGGCCACTACGCGATCGAGACCGGCCGCGAAAGCGTGCTCCAGGACCACCCGCGCTGCTTCGGTTGCGTAACCGCGGCCCCAGTGGTCGGGGTGGAAATGCCAGCCGATTTCGATGTCCCGCTCCGCCTTGGTACCGCTGTCGGGAATGGGTTTGAGCAGCAGAGACCCCGTCATGGTTCCGTCCGCCAGGCACACCGCCCACAACCCCTGCACCGGATCGGCCACGTAGCGCTCGTTCCACGCCGCGATCTTGGCTCGCGCGGCCTCCGGAGTCCGCACGCGTTGCGCACCGTCGCCCAGGTATCGCTGCACGTCCGCGCGCGAATAGAGGTCCTGGACGAACGCGGCGTCGTCGACCGAGTAGGGTCGCAAGATCAGTCGCGCCGTCTTCAGGGGTCGCGTCACTGCAGGTTCGATTCCGACGACGCCGCTGCGCCGCCTTCCTGTCCAGACTCACCACGGGCGTGCTGGGCCTCCATACGATCAAGCAGCTCGTCCTCGCTGAGCGGTTCTCCGCTCATGGCCCGCCGGGTGTTACGGAGATCGGTGAGCGCCAGCAGCACCAGGGCGACCGCCATGGCCATGGAAATCACACCTAAGGTATTGGCGAAACCATAGGAGATGCCCAACATGTCCGGGCCGGTCAGGGCGGTGAACACGGATTCTGGACCGTCCGGCGTGGAGTCCGGGAGGAAGAATCCGAAGAGCGCGGTGACGATCCATGAACCAATCGCCGTGAGACCCGCGCGCTGGGTGACCGCTTGGGAGGGGTAGAACTTGGCGTCCTTGCTGAACAGCACCGCGGCCACCGTGTGCAGCACCATGAGCGGAAGTCCCAACGCGAAGGCGTAAACCCACACGAGCGACCCCAGTGCATCCACGAGGATCCGCCCGAAGACGACCCAGATCACCAACACCATGGCCACCGTGGACATCATCCCCGGCAACGCGCGTCGCCATGCAGAACCGGATCGGTGCAATTCGCGGGGATGCATTTCGTAGGTGCTCATGTCTTCATCGTAAGTGCGCCGCCATCGAAGATTGCGACCTCCCTGCCCAGACAACAAGGTGAATTACGGCCCCACCGCTCTTGAGTGATTCAATTTATGCTGCAAAGATTGATGCATGTCATCCCCACAAAAGACCCGGCGTCTATCCCTCCCCCTCTCAGATCGGGACGAAGCAGATCTTGAGGCTCTCAGACGAGCGCCCGAGGTACTTGAGACCCTCCCCGGTAACGTCTCCGAAAAGTCATCCGATGCGGCCCTTCTTCATGCGGTTGTTGAAATGGGCTTCCAGCGAATTCGCGAGTTCCATATGGACCTTCAGTACGCCCAAATCGCAGTGGAAATCCAAGACTCCCGGGATAGTCGACGCAAGCGGGCTACCCAACGGCCTCGCGGCACAGCGGGCCCCCAGTGACCCGGATGCTCCGGGGGCAAATTTGGGAAGCGACACTGGATCAGACCGTGGGCTCGAAAATGTGGGTCGTCGTCTCTCACAATCCTCGAAATAGAAACTTCGACACCGCGCTTGCGGTTCGCGTGACCACGACAAACCGCCAAGCGAACCTTCCGACAGTTATCGCCCTCCCCGCGGGCGAGAGCATTCACGGATGGATCGTATGCGATTCCTTGACGGAACTCTGGGATGAAGATCTCAACCAAGCTGAACCCGCAGGGGCACTGAGCCCCCGAACCATGAATCTCATCGCACCCGGACTGATGGCAGCCCTCGGGCTGTCCCCAAGCGGCTGAGTATCCTAGCGCCCACCTCACGAAGACCAGCTGTCGCCCTATCTTGGCGCCAGTCACGCCCACTTTGGTGTCAGATGCGGCCAGTACAGTGACACTATGACCGCTACTTCATTCCCTCGCGCAGTACTTTTCGACCACGACGGAACCCTGGTGGACACCGAGCCCCTGTGGGCCCAGGGCAAGGAGCAGTTGGCGGCAACGCACGGCGGGGAATGGACCCAGGCCGATACGGACGCGACCCTGGGCAAGCCCATCGCCAAGACGGTCGAGCGCCTCAGCGAGCTCGGTGTTCCCGGTGACCTGGAGCAGGTGTTCCAGGAGTTCTACACCGTGCTCGAGAAGATCCTCGAAGAGAACCCTCCGGGCTTTATCGCGGGCGTCGAGCCGCTGCTCAAAGACCTCGCGGAGGCCGGGATCCCCGCGGCGATCGTTACCAATGCGACCACGGACGTCGCCAAGTACACGGCATCGATCGCGCCGGACAACCTTTTTCAGGTGATCATCGGTGACCAAGAGGTCGCCGCGGGTGTGAAGCCCAAGCCTGATCCGGACGCCTACCTCCAGGCCGCCAAGCGCCTGGGTGTGGAGCCGCAGGACTGCGTGGTCATCGAGGATTCCCCCTCGGGCGCACAATCCGGCGTTGCCGCAGGCATCATCACCGTGGCGGTCCCGGGCGAACAGGAGATCCCACCCCAGCCCGGTGTGGTGCACGTTCCCAACCACTCGGAGCTCACCCTGGACTTCCTGAGGATGCTCAAGCCGTGACGCTCACGCGCTGAATAGCTGAACAGCACTTTCAGACGACAGAAAGTAGGGCGGCCAGTTTCGATCGAAACTGGCCGCCCTACTTGATCAGTGCCCGAGTTTAGCGGGTGCCCTGGTCCTGGCGATTCGCCCGACGACGGCGCTGTGCCGCGGCGGTTGCGCGATCCGGAGTCTGACCGGACGAGTGCGAACGCTGGCCGGAGCCGCTGCGCTCACCGCGAGGCTTGTCGCTGCGAGCGCCCGATGCCGAACCGGAACCCTGCGACTTGCCGCCGAAGCGACGGTTGCCGGAACCGGCGGCGTCGGAACGGGACACGTTGCTGCGCGCACCGCCCGAACGGGTACCACCGGAACGCTTGCCCTCGGTGCGAGCCTCACCGCCGCGAGGGGAACCGTCTCGCTCGGAGCGGGAACGGCCTGAGCCGGAACGGCCACCATTGCGGCCGCCGGAGCGAGCGGCGTCGTTACGGCCACCGGAACGACCACCCGAGCGCGGCTTGGAACCACGGCCGCCCTGGCCGCCACCGTTACCGGACTGGGGCGCGGGCTGGTAGGCAACGCGCTCGGCGCGCTCGCCCACCAGGTCCGCGACGATCTCGGAACCGGGAGATACGGCGTCAATGCGAGCGCGTACGCCGGCCTTCTGCATGAGCTTGTCCACGTCGCCGCGCTCTTCGGTCGTGGAAATGGTGATCACGGAACCGGAAGCGCCGGCGCGAGCCGTACGACCGGAGCGGTGCAGGTAGGACTTGTGCTCGGCGGGCGGGTCGATGTGAACGACCAACTCCACGTCATCAACGTGCACGCCGCGGGCGGCCACGTCAGTGGCCACGAGCACGCGCACCTCGCCCTCGGAGAACGCGGCCAGGTTGCGGTCACGAGCGTTCTGCGACAGGTTGCCCTGCAAGTCGACCGCGGGGATACCCGACTGGTTGAGCTTCTTGGCCATCTTCTTGGCGCGGTACTTGGTGCGCGTGAACATCACGCGGCGACCGGTACCGGAGGCCAGGGTCTCGATGAGCGCCTGCTTGTCGTCGTTGTTCACGACCAGCACGTGGTGATCCATGGTGGTCACCGCTGCCTTGGCAACGTCCGCCGAGTGCAACACGGGATTGCTCAGGAACTTCTTGACCAGGGTGTCCACGCCATTGTCCAAGGTTGCGGAGAACAGCAGACGCTGGCTTCCCTTGGGCGTGCGGGACAGGATTCGGGTGACCACGGGCAAGAAGCCCATGTCGGCCATGTGATCGGCCTCGTCGAGGACCGTCACGCGGATCTCATCCAGGGTCAGAACGCCTTGTTTGAGCAGGTCATCCAGGCGGCCCGGGCAAGCCACCACGATGTCAACGCCCTTGGCGAGTTCCTGCTCCTGGCGCTTCTGGGACACACCGCCGAAGATCACGGTGGTACTCAGGCCGGCGGCCTTGGCCAGCGGGGCCACGGTGCGGTCGATCTGGGTTGCTAGCTCGCGGGTGGGAGCCAGCACCAGCCCGGTGGGGCGGTTGGCGCGACGAGGTGCGCGAGCGGCGTCGTCGACCATGCCAGCCAGGCGAGCCACGAGCGGCAACGCGAAGGCCACGGTCTTGCCGGAGCCTGTGCGACCACGGCCCAGGACGTCCCGGCCGGCCAGCGAATCGGGAAGGGTTTTTTCTTGAATGGGGAAGGCTTCGGTGATGCCGGTACGGGCAAGGTCAGCCGAAAGGACCTCGGGCACGCCGAGGTTTACGAAATTAGTAGACAAGGAAAGTCTTTCAGGTTGGTCCACGCGAAACGATTCCGCGCGCACGCGCCATAAGCCAAATCTGGGGCGCGAACTGCGCGCCTTGGACCGGCGCGCCAACCTCGTGAAATGCACGAGGGAACTTAGCCAGTGTACACACGTCACCTACTGGCGGGTTAGGACGCATGCCACAGGCCCACTCACCACTGACTGGGAACAGGCGTGCGGCCCGGACCTTTTCCAGGCTCCGGGCCGCACGTTTCAGAGACGCGACGGATCAGATGGCCGTGTAGCCACCGTCCACCAGGTAGTAGCCGCCGGTCATGAAGGATGCGCCCTCCGACAGCAAGAACGTGGTCAGCTGCGCGACCTCTTCCGAGGTGCCCAGACGACCCATGGGGTGGGCGTTGATCAATGCTTCCTTGGCACCGGCAGGGAGGTTCGCGAGCAACGGGGTTTCGATGTACGCCGGACCCACCGCGTTGATGCGCACTCCGCGCTGTCCGTAGTCCACGGCGGTCTGCTTGGTCAGGCCCACCACGCCGTGCTTGGCGGCGGTGTACGCGCTGTTTCCGACACCGGTGGCCACGGTCGAGTGGATCGAGCCGATGTTCACGATGGCCCCACCGCCATGCTGCTCGATCACCGGAAGTTCGGCGGCCATGCCGTACGCAACACCGTTGAGGTCGATGGCCACGGTGCGGTCCCACGCGTCCATATCGGTCTCGCCCAAGGCCTCGACCTGGCCGCCCACACCCGCATTGTTGACGGCGTAGTGCAAGCCACCGTAGGTCTGCACGGCAAAGTCCACGGACGCCTGCGCATCCTCGCGCTTGGAGACGTCCTGGCGAATACCTGCGGCGTCACCACCGGCGGCCATGATGGCCTGGACCACGTTGTCGATACCGGTCGAATCGATGTCGGTCACCACGACCTTGGCACCGCGCCTGGCCAGATCCTTGGCAATCGCCTCACCGATTCCCGACGCCGCTCCGGTCACCAATGCCACGCGCCCGCTGAACTCAGACATATCCACTCCTTCTCTTCGGGATCACTTTCTCCCTTCAAGTCTTAGTGTTTTCGCGCACAAATGCCAGGGATGCTCCTGTGTTGTTGGCCGGTCTCGCAGACAGCGGAAGCGGCCTGGGAATCCCGGGCCGCTTCCGCTGGTTCTCACTGCTCACCCGTGGTGATCAGTTGCTGATAGCTGAGGAGTCAGTCCACTTCGTCGGCCGCCTTCTCCGCGTCCTTCTCGGCACGCAGTTCTTCGGAGGCTTTTTCTTCTTCGGCCTTTTCCTCGAGCACTACCTCGGTGAGGAGCTTGGTCATTTCCTTGGCCACGCTGCCGGCGGACTGCGGGTTCTGGCCCGTGACCAGGTGGTCGTCCACCTGCACGTTGTCTTCCCAGTTATCGGCGACCTTGACCGTGGCACCCTGCTCTTCGAGCTTGTCCTGGAGCAGGTAGGGAACCACCTTGGTCTTGCCCACTTCTTCTTCCTCCGCGTTGGTGAACGCTGCTACCTTGCGGCCGGACAGCAGACCGATACCGTTGGCGAGCTCCACGTCCACCAGGCCGGAAGGACCGTGGCAGACCGCGCCGACCACACCGCCGCTGTCGTACACGGTCGCGATCAGCTTCTGCAGATTCTTGTTGCCGGTGAAGTCCCACATGGTTCCGTGGCCGCCCACCAGGAACACGGCGTGGTACTGCGAGGGATCCACCACGGCGATCTTGGGGGTGTTGTAGAGGGATGCTTTAACGGTCTCGTCGGTGGTGAACTCCACCTGAATGGGGTCTTCCTCATCCAGCCCGTCCTGTGGCGGCTGGCCACCCTCGATGGACGCGAAGTCCACGAAGTATCCGGCGTCGCGGAACACCTTCCAGGGGTGTGCCGCCTCACCCACGAAGTAGCCCGTGGCCTCTCCGGTGTCGCCCAAGGTGTCATGGCTGGTCAGTACCAACAGAACCTTCTTCATGGTTCCAATATCCATGTATGCTCCTTTCGCCCGGCGCACATGCTGCGCGCTCGTGAACGAGTTCACCCTAGGCAGGGTGGCCAGTGTGCTTCCAGCGCCGTTCGCTGACGGCACCTTGCCGCAGCAACTGTTGACACATCACATACATCCGCTGTTAGCATGAAACCGACAATTCACGCGGGTCCTGTAGATCGCCCGTGCTTTCCCACCGAAAGGGCATTGACGTGCGCATTTCCAACGCCATCCTCCGCGCCGTACCCGGCGCATTCCTGCTGCAGTCCGGTTACGGCAAGCTGAGCCTGGACAAAGAGTCCGCAGAGGGCCTCAAGCAGTTCGCCGCGACCGGCGTGCCCCAGTTCGCGGACTGGGATTCCGAGACCTTCGGCAAGTTCATCGCAGGTTCGGAACTGGCCATCGGCGCCATGCTCGTGACCCCGTTCGTCTCCAAGCGCCTGGCAGGCGCCGGTCTGCTGGCATTCTCCGCAGGCCTGCTCACCATGTACTTCCGCAACCCGGAGATGACCCAGGACGACGGCATCCGCCCCTCCGAGTCCGGCATGACCCTGTCCAAGGACGCCTTCATGGCCGCCATTGGTGCAGCCCTGGTGGTCCAGAAGTAGGCTCCTTTCCTATTCGGAACGTACGACGACGCCGCAGCGAGACGCTGCGGCGTCGTCGCCGTTTAAAGCCCCAGACCGTAACGCTCCCGTCTTAAGCGGACTCGCCGTCAGATGAGCGGTAAGTCACAGGTGACTCGCTGGTACGTTAACTGACAATTCGTTGACCCCCTCGAGGAAAGCCGCGACCCCCATGGACACGCTGCAATCAGTAATGGATGCCATCCGAGATGTGATCTGGGGGCCTTGGCTTCTGATCCCCCTGCTCCTGGGAGTGGGCGTCTTCCTGACCATCCGACTGCGCGGCATTCAATTCGTGCTGTTCGGCAAGGCCATGAGCCTGGGCTTCGGACGACGCTCCAAGCAGAACGGCGAAAAGGGCGAGATCTCCTCGTTCGCGGCCATGTCCACCGCACTGGCCGCAACCGTGGGCACCGGCAACATTGTGGGCGTCGCAGCCGCGATCTTCATCGGCGGTCCGGGTGCGTTGTTCTGGATGTGGATCACTGCCCTGTTCGGCATGGCTTCCAAGTACGCGGAGTGCTTCCTGGGTGTCCGATTCCGCACGCGCGACTCGGCCGGTCAGCTCACCGGTGGACCGCAGGTTTACCTGGTGCGCGGTATTCCCAATAAGTTCGGGCGCTTTTTGTCCCTCATGTTCGCAGTGTGCTGCGTGGTCGCGACCTTCGGTATCGGCAACATGACACAGGGCAACGCCATTGCAAGCAACTTGGAACACACGTTCTCCGTTCCTCCCGTTCTTACTGCTGTAGTGCTCGCCATCGCTACCGGTCTGGCGCTGTTGGGCGGCATTCGCTCGATCGCCAAGGTCACCACGTTGATGGTGCCGCTGATGATCGTGCTGTACATCGTCTCCGGTCTGTACATCATCGGCGTCAATTTCCAGGGCATCCCCGAAGCCTTCCGGCTGATTTTCACCGGGGCGTTCACCCCCATGGGAGCCACCGGTGGCTTCGTGGGCTCCACGATCATGATGGCCATCCAGATGGGCGCAGCCCGATCGCTGTTCTCCAACGAATCCGGCATGGGTACCGCCTCGATTGCGGCATCCGTGGCGCAAACCAACCACCCGGTGCGCCAGGGCCTGGTCTCCATGACCCAGACCTTTGTGGACACCCTGGTGGTCATCTCGATCACCGGTTTCGTCATCCTCACCACCGGCGTGTGGGACCAGGGAGATCCGGGCACGATGACTTCCATCGCCTTCTCCACCGGCCTGCCCGGTGAATGGGGCGGCATTGTGGTGACGATTTGCTTGGTGCTCTTGGGGTACTCCACCGTGCTCGGCTGGGCCTATTACGGCGAGCGCAACATGGAACGTCTGGCGGGTTACAAGGCTGCGGCCATCTACCGCGTGCTCTTCTCCATCGCCGCCGGACTGGGCGCCCTGGCTCCCCTGACCCTGGTCTGGTCCTTCTCGGACATCATGAACGGGCTCATGGCCATCCCCAACCTGATCGGACTGGTGATCCTGTCCGGCCTGGTGGTGCGCGAAACCCGGCTCTACCTCAAGCACGATCCCCACTTCACCGCGACCACCGAAGAGATCGACCGGTTCATGGGTGAGCACCCAGGCGCCTTGGACGCGCAGATCGACCACACCGTGGACCTGACCTCGGAGCAGCCCGCGCTGTCCGAAACCGGTTCCATGTCGATCGTCCAGGCGAACGACTCTGCACACACCCCCAAGCGCCCGGATGCTGCCTCGCCCACGAAGTAGTGATCCCACGTAACGGCCCGGGAAAATGCCAAGCCCGGTGACAGTGGCGGGTGCCCGGGGATGACCCCGGGCACCCGCCACTGTCGTCTCCGCGTCTGCAGCGGTTCTGGGATCTAGGCCCCGCGGCCCACCGAAAGACGCTGGGTCATGGTGTGGGACGCACCGGCGTCCAATCGCACGGCGTTGTCGAGAACGTTGGCGGTCTCGACGCACACCATGGACTGCCACTCGTCATCGGCGAAGTCGTCCATGGCCTTGGACTTCTCGGTCCACGGATTCCACACCACGGTGTTGGCCGAGCCTTCCTTGGCCACGGTAATCGTGCGGGCCATCGCGGGGTCTTTGACCTGGACGGTGTCCTCGGAGTAGTAAACGCGGTCGGTCTCGTCCGTGATGGTGATGGGTCCCGACTGTGACTGTTCCTGCTGGGAAACTTTGTCGAAGTAGCGGGCGCCCTCCAGCCCCTCGATGGCAATCCGCTGGGAGTCGCCCACCGACAAGTAAGTGTGCAGGGCTTCTTCGAACTCGAACGCGGTGGAGCCGGTGTTCGTCACGGTCAGCGACATGGTCAGCTTGGCGCCGAAATCCACGGTGTAGACGGCGCGGAACTTGTGCGGGAACGCGCCGCGCAGCTGCCGGTCGATGTCCTCGTGGGTGAGGATGAAGCGCGCGGTGGCAGCAGCGGCGTCGTCGTAGTTGCGAATCCTGTCCGCGAGCTTCCACTCAGCGATGCGCGCGAAACCGTGGGCGGGCTTCATGTCGCCGGAGCGGCCGGGGCCGAACCACGGGAAGCAGATGGGCACACCACCGCGGATTGCATCTCCCACGCTGTCCTTGGCCTGGGACGAGACCCACAACACCGGATCGAAACCGGTGGGCGCCCAGGACATCACGTGCGCGCCATAGGTGCGCACCGTCCCGGAACCGGACGGGCAGAAAAGGGTCAGGGGCGCGGGAAGTCGAGTCATGCCTCCAGCTTAGGCACTGGTCAGCACTGGGCGGCTCAGCGGAACCGACACATTACCGCTCGAGTTCGGCGTGATCGACCGGCTTCTCCATCTCGGCCTTGAACCACTGGAAGGCCTGCTTGTGGGTTGCCGTGCGGCGCACGAAGGCCCAAGCGATACCCAGTCCGCCCAACCAGATGGGCAGGGACACCAGGCCGGCCGCGGTTTCCGGCTCGGTGGTGAGCGTCCAGACCACGAACGCGAAGAAGGCGAGCACCGCGGCGCACATGAACAGCCCGCCGGGCATCTTGTATTCGGAGGCGGCATGGCGCTGCGGGTGCTTACGGCGATAGCAAATGTAGGACACCAGGATCATGGACCACACGAACATGAACAGCTGGGCGGCCACGGTGGTGATCAGGGTGAAGGCCTCGATGATCGAGTCACCCGCGTAGAGCACGGGGATGGTCAGCAACAGCACGAGCGCCGTGAACCCGAGCGCGCGGGCGGGTACTCCCGCCTTGCTCAGGCGACGGAAGAAACGGGGCGCGCTGCCCTCCGCGGAGAGGCCGAACATCATGCGGGATGTGGAGAACACCCCGGCGTTGGCGGAGGACATTGCGGACGTCAGCACCACGAAGTTCACCACGGACGCGGCACCGGCCAGCCCTACCAAGGAAAACATGGACACGAACGGAGACTGCCCGGGATCCACCGAGCTCCACGGGGTGACCATGAGAATGGCCAGCAACGCTCCGACGTAGAAGATCAGGATGCGCACCGGCACGGAGTTGATGGCCCGGGGCAGGGTCTTGCGGGGGTTGCGCGCTTCGGCCGCGGTGGTTCCCACGAGTTCCAGGCCCACGAACGCGAACACTGCGATCTGGAATCCCGCGACCACACCCATGGCGCCGTTGGGGAACCAGCCGCCGTCGTTCCAGAGGTTGGACACCTGAGCCACCTGACCGTCCGGGGACGTGAAACGCGTGGCCACCATGATCACGCCCACCACGATCAAGGACACGATGGCCACAATCTTGATCAGCGCGAACCAGAACTCCATCTCACCGAAGTTCTTCACGCTGGCCACATTCAGGATGAAAATCACGGCCACTACCGCCAGAGTAGGCAGCCACAACGGGACCTCGGCCCACCAGAACTGGACGTACGCGGTGATCGCCACGAGTTCGGCCACCGCGGTGACCACCCAGCAGAACCAATACGACCAACCGACGAAGAACCCGGCCCACGGCCCCACGAGGTCCGCAGCGAAATCCGCGAACGTCTTGTAGTGCAGGTTGGAGAGCAACAGCTCCCCCATGGCCCGCATGACGAAGAACAAGAAGAACCCGATGATCATGTACACGAACACCACGGAGGGTCCCGCAAGGGAAATCGTGCGCCCCGATCCCATGAACAGGCCGGTGCCAATGGCGCCACCGATCGCGATCAGCTGGATATGTCGGTTGCTGAGACCTCGGCTGAGACCGGGTCGGTCATGCGAAGTTTCTGCCACGTGCTCGTGAGTCATAACGTCAGAGAGTACTCCTCACCACGGCCTGGCCAGTACCGATGTGGAACCGGCGCCGGGGTTGACCGCATCTCGGCACGGCTAAGGCCCCCGGATTCGAATTCCGGGGGCCTTAACCGTCGTCTCACATGCTCAGCCTGCTCGATCAGTTCACCGTGCGGACTGCCGCTGCATGGTCAGCGGTTGGTGCGCTCGTACGTGTCGATACCGCCGTCGTGGTCCTTCATGAACGTGTCCACGTCGCCCTTGGTGGCCCGCAGCATGGGATCGTTGCGCAAGTAGTGCCTGGTCTCGCGAGCGATCAGCCCCGACAGGATCAGCAGACCCAACAGGTTGGGCAGCGCCATCAGACCGTTCATGACGTCCGAGAAGGACCACACGAGAGCCAACGGAACCGTTGCGCCGATGAACACGACCACCGAGAAGAACACGCGGTAGGGCATTACGGCGCGGCGGCCGAAGAGTCGTTCCATGCATCGTTCGCCGTAGTAGGCCCAGCCCAGGATGGTCGAGTATGCGAAGAGCACCAGGCCCACGGTCACGATCAGGTGACCCCACACGCCGGGCAGACCGTGAGTGAATGCCTCACCGGTCATGGTGGCCGCGCTATCGCTGCCCTGATCCCACACACCCGTGGTCACGATGACCAGGCCCGTGCAGGTCACCACGATGATCGTGTCGATGAAGGTCTGGGTCATGGACACCAGGCCCTGACGCACCGGGTGGGTGGTCTGCGCAGCCGCAGCAGCGATGGCCGCCGAGCCCATGCCGGACTCATTGGAGAAGATGCCTCGGGCGACGCCCATCTGGACGGCCAGGATGATCGCGGAACCGGCGAAGCCACCCACGGCGGAGGTTCCGGTGAAGGCGTCACCGAAGATCAGCCCGAAGGCTGCGGGAACGGCGTCCACATTCACGATCAGGATGTACAGGGCGCCCAACACGTAAAAGATGATCATGATGGGAACCAGACCGGCGGTGACCTTACCGATCGACTTGATGCCGCCCACCAGGACCAACAGGGTCAGAGCGGCCAGCACCAGGCCGGTGATCCACACGGGCACACCGAACGAGGACTCCACGTTCGCGGAGATCGAGTTGCCCTGGGTCATGTTGCCAATGCCGAAGGAGGCGAGCACTGCGGCGATCGCGAAGAACAACGAGAGGAACGTACCGAAGCCGTTAGGAATGCCTCGCTTCAAGTAGTACTGCGGTCCGCCCGAGATCTCACCGGCGGCATCGCGGGTACGGAACCGCACACCCAGGAACGCCTCGGAGTATTTGGAGGCCATGCCGACAACACCGGTGACCCACATCCAGAACAGTGCGCCGGGACCACCGATGGCGATAGCCGTGGCAACACCCACGATATTGCCCGTACCCACGGTGGCCGCGAGAGCGGTGGTCAAGGCCTGGAACTGGGAAACGTCGCCTCCGAGGGCGTCCTTGTCCTTGCGCTCGAACAGCGCGAGCCGCAGCGCGGGGATCAATTTGAACAGTTGAATACCACCCAGACGGATGGTCAGATAAACACCGGTTCCCAAGAGCAGGGGGATGAGGAACCACGGTCCCCAAATGAAAGCGCCTGCAGTATCCAGGGCATTAGTGAGTGAATCAATCATAGAGAGGCCTCTGATCGTGAGGTGGGATCTGTGATACGTCACCGATTGTGAGCTGTATCTCGTTGGGTGGAATTGAACCACATTCAGGGCCAATCACCAGGTACCGGGTGTTTCCCGGGTGCTTGTGTCGACTTCGCAGCTTGCTTAGCCTGCGCTTCAGGACGCCGACGACGCCGCTCGCGCGAGCGGCGTCGTCGTCTTTCGTGAATCTGGAGGTGCGTTACTTTCGGGCGGCGAGAACCGCACCCAGTGCGACGAGTGCGCACGCGGCCATCGTGATCACCATGGGAACCGCGGAGTGGTCCCCGGCAAGTCCGGACAGCGGCGAGACGATGCCGCCCAAGATGAATTGGGACATGCCGACCACCGCGGAGCCGGTGCCGGAGAGGCCGTGAGCGTGTGCGCGTTGCTGAGCCAGGGCCACCGCGTTGCCGAAGATGAAACCGATGCAGGACTGCATGAGGAACAGCAAGATCAGCGTGGGGATACCCACGACGCCCAGCAGCACCAGGATCATGTTGAGGCACGCGGTCACGCTCATGCCGGTCACGCCCATGAGAAGGAGCGAGCGCGGCTCATGGTTCTTGACCAGTTTGGTGTTGAGGGTGGCGGTGACGATCGCACCGGCGGCGTTGACGGCGAAAATCACCGAGTACGCGAGGGCGCTGTAGCCCATGACGTTCTGGATCACGAAGGAGGATGCCGAGACGTACGCGAACAGCGAGCCGAACCCGAAGGCGAAGACCATGGCGTAGAGCGTGAATCGACGGTCCTTCACGACCGTGACCGCGTTGCGCACAATGCGGCCCAAACCGCCCTGCGAGCGCCGTGCCTTGGGGAGCGTTTCGGGGATCACGAACACCGAGCAGGCGAGCATCAACAGGCCGAAGCCGGTGAGCAACCAGAACACTGCCTGCCATTGGGCCACCGTGGCGATCACACCGCCCAGTAATGGGGCGACCACGGGCGCGAGTGACGTAATCAGCGCCAGGACGGAGTAGAGCTGCGCGGCCGTGCGTCCCGAAGTCATGTCCGAGACCATGGCGCGCGCGATCACCACCCCGGCCGCACCGGCGATGCCCTGGATGCCGCGGAGAATCAGGACCATTTCAATGGTGGTCGCGAAGACGATGCCCAGCGATGCCACCACGAACAACGCGTTGCCGGCGACCATGAGCTTGTGCCGACCCAGCACGTCGGACAGCGGGCCCAGTAAGAACTGACCCAGCGCAATGCCGATCATGTAGGTGGTCAGGGTGAGCTGAACGAGCGACGCGGTCGATTCGAAGTACTGACCCATATCCGGCATGGACGCGAGGTACACGTCCGTGGCCATGGGGCTGACCGCCGAGAGGATACCCAGCGCACCGATCAACACCACACGATCCACCCGCGGGTTCAGCGCCAAACGACTCCGGAACGGGTGGGACTCGGCGGAACTCTGACTCATAGGTGTCCTGCTCCTTCGGGTGGTGCGCCGCTCTGCGTGGTTCCCGGCTTGATCCTGGGCTCTCGAGGCTGTTGCGGGCCACTCAATGCTAGGGCCTCGCTGCCTGCTGGTGGGTCAATATGTCGCTCGGGGACCTAGGATGTTCAACGATGAACTCCAGCAATGATTCCTCCCAGACTCCCGATCCGCAGGCCGCCTCTTCTGCTCCTTCCGCTTCTTCTGGCACTTCCGGTGCCGACGACGCCGCTTCGGTTTCCGCGGACGCGGCGGCTGTCGAATCCGCCCCCCGCGCTGGCGCCGATGCGGCCGCCGGTAGCGAGGCAGCGCCGTCGAAGGCCCCGGGCGAACGACCGGTCTTCCACAAGCAGCCGTACTCGTTCGTGCGCCGTGGGGATCGCCTCTCCCCCAAGCGTCAAAAAGCCTGGGATGAATACGCATCCCAGTGGGTGCTGGACATCCCCCGCGTCATGACGGATACCTCTGTGGACCCGTCTTTCCGGTTAGACCACGAGGCGCTGTTCGGTCGCAAGGCACCGTTGGTGGTGGAGATCGGTTCCGGCTTGGGTGAGGCGATCGTGAATCACGCACTCGCGCACCCCGAGCTGGACCACTTGGCTGTCGAGGTTTACAAGCCGGGCATCGCAGACCTGCTGATGAAGGCATCCCAGTCGGGTGTGACCAACGTTCGCGTGGCACAGGCGAACGCCCCCGAGGTACTCGAGCACATGCTGGAACCCGGTTCCGTCCATGAGTTGTGGGTGTTCTTCCCGGATCCGTGGCACAAGACTCGCCACCACAAGCGGCGTTTGGTATCCCCGCGGTTCGCCGGGCTGGCCGCCCGCGTGCTGGAGCAGGGTGGGCTATGGCGCTTGGCCACCGACTGGCAGGAGTATGCGGTGGTCATGCGCGAGGTCCTCGACGGCGCCTCCGCCGACTTCGAGAATGTAAACCCCGGCCCCGCCGCGACCGACGAGAACCCCGCGCAGGGCTGGGCTCCCCGCTGGGACGGCCGCATCCTCACGAGCTTCGAGCGCAAGGCCACCGAGGCCGGGCGGATTCCGAGGGACCTGACGTACCGCCGTCGGTGATCATCGGTGTTGCGGATGACGGTTCCTACGTAGCGTGGGCTGCTACTCCGCGCGTGATCCATCGAGGGGGAACATCTCAGGGCTCGAAAGAACCGCCTCCAACACCTCAGGTGCCGTTAGAACCTTTTTGCGGATGCAGAAGGGTTCTAACGAGCCCTCACGTGCGCCCGAGGGTCCTCATGGCGCATGAGCTGTCGGCCATCTACGATTGACAGTCAACGTGCATCAGCTGTTTCCATGGTTATGCATGTAATTACTGTTACCCCTAGTCGATGGCGCGTAACAATGGTGTTTATATGCTGTTTTTCCCTATTTATTGCCCTGACCTATTGATCCCCGTGGACCCTGTTGCCCACACTCCCTAGATAAGACATGAGTGGGCGCTCATGCAGGTCAGGGGACACACATGGGGAACAGGGGTGGCGGCCAGCCGAGCCAACCGGGCAGACGAAGGCCAAGCAGCCGTGCCGCAAAGGCTGCCAAAATATTCTACGGGGCCTTCTCATTCTTCGCGTCAGCACTTACCGTTCTGGGATTCTTCGGCGTAACCAGTAAAAATATACCCTTCGACTCAATCCCGACACTAAGCCTCCTGGCCGCTTTCTCATTTCTAGGCGCTGCTTTAATTTTATTCGTTAGGATATCCAAAAGCTCAATGCACTCTAAACTGAATTGGAAAATTCGGTTAGTCTCTGCGGCTGCCCTGACGATTGTCGGAATCACCGCCCTTGCCATATCCCTTATTCAGCCGAACGTCACAGGCGAGGGACACACGAATGGCCGGACGCTCATGGAGAGCATTAATCCAAAACCGGAGAAATACCAAGTACAACGTGACGGCAGCACTGCAACCGTCAGCGGAGTGGAAATGCAGGCTAAGTCCTGCCCACAGGAGACCTCTTCTTTCACCGTCAAGTCTCTGGAAAAGGGCGACCGGGTGAGTTTCTCCCTCAAAGGGTTCCCCGGCGATAACAAATCCGGATCTTATGCCGTTACTGCCCGGGGTGCAGGAATTTCGGAAAATTATCGGATTTCCGACGGCGCAATTCGACGAATTCAAGCGAATGCACGGGAACGCGGCGACTTGAACATCACCATTTCGGCACAGCACCGACCTGAGCTGGGTTCTTCCTGCGATTCAACCAACGAAGTCTTGGCGATCGAAGACGCCGTCCTCAACTAACTCATTCACCCCCTCACCCCTAGGAGTTACAGATGCGTTCACGATCGACGGCCGGCATTGGTCTGGCTCTGTCTTGTCTTCTCGCGCTTACCGCCTGCAACGGCGGTGACTCATCCGAGACTTCCACAGACGAACCTGCCTCGGCCGAGACCACTACCGAAGCTGCACCCGCAAATGAGATCCCGAACCTCGTTGGCAAAGATCAATCCAGCGCAGAGGAACAGCTGACAGAGCTGGGCGTTCGATTCGACTCCCAGATTGAGTCCTCATCCCAAGATGCCGGAACTGTCATAGCCCAGGACCCCGAAGAGGGCACCCCCGTCGAGGGTGACGGTCCGCGAGTGACACTCACCGTAGCCGGGGATCCCCCAGCCGTTCCCAATGTCATGGGTTCATCTGTTGATGACGCTCGCCGCGACTTGGAAACCCTCGGCTTCACGGTCGAGGAAACTGATGTCTTCGCCCCCGATTCACCGAACGGCGAGGTCGTGGGTCAGGACCCGGACGCCGGTGATAGCAACGCTGCCACAGTGACATTGGAGGTGGCGCGCCCACCCCAGACCATGCCCTTCAAGGATACGAAACCCATTACTTCCGGCGGTTCCTCTGGACCGCAGACCGACAGTGCGGAAATTGGAAACCAGAAGTACGCCGAGGCATGGTTGCTTGAGTCCTACAGCGGATCCTCTTCCGAATTCGGCGTCAATCTTGCCGGTGATTACAGCGAGGTAGAAGGCAAACTCGGTATCAACACCGAGGACAGTGACACCGCGTGCACGGCAACGGTCTCATTCACGAATGAGCAGGGCCGGCCGTTGGGAGAGAATACTTACAACGTCACGTTCTCGAACCCCGTTGACGTGAAGTTCTCCGTAGCTGACGTGATCCGACTTAATATCGACGCTCGCCTGAATTCGGACCAAGGTGACTGCAGCTTGGTCTTCGGCGATTTCCAGGCGACCGGGCTGAAGGAGAGTTCTTCGGATTCGACGGACTCCTCGCTATCGGTCGATGCGTCGGAGAGTGCTTCCGAAGAACCGAGCGAATCTGCCTCCCCGGAGAGCACATCCTCCCCGAGCAGTCAGTAGTTCAGCCACAGTGGCACATCTGAGGTGCCGGTAGCGCCCTACCCAGCGTCTGAGGGGTCGTTGGAACCTTCTCGCAAGTAGAAAAAGGGTCTAACGGCCCCTCACGCGTGGTTCACGGTTCTAGCGCCACCTCAGATGCGCGCCGGACACATACCGCACCACCGTTACCTAAATGTGGGGAAAAGTGGTTCGCCGCCCTAACCTGGAAAGGTTGCTGACCGACTACCCCCGCAGGAGTCCCCGTGTCTTCCAGTAGTAAGCGTCCGCCCAATCCGGCTGATGCGGAGGCCGACCCCACGCCGCCGCGCGTGGACGTTCGCAGGCCCGCGAGTCGCATGGACGCCACGCGGTCGTTCCTGAGCGAGATCAGCTACCCCCACAACATTCACCCGGCGCTGGTGCCCGGTGTGTCCGTGGATGACCAGAAGGTCCGCTACGGGATCGACCGGTTGGTGGTCGGAGTGGCCGGCGCGTTGATCATCGGCTTCATTATCTGGGGCGTCGTTGCCACCGAGTCACTTACTGAGGCGTCCACCGCGGCGTTGAACTGGACCATGGTGAACATGGGCTGGGTATTCAACGTGCTGGCCATCGGCCTGCTGTTCTACCTGCTCTACGTGGCACTGTCGAAGTACGGTCGCATCCCGCTGGGTTTGGACAATGACAAGCCCGAGTACTCCACCGCTTCCTGGGCGGCCATGCTCTTTGCCGCGGGTATCGGCATCGGCATCATCTTCTTCGGCCCGTTCGAGCCGATGACCTACTTCCTGTCCCCGCGCCCAGGATCCGCTGATCCGGCGACCGTGGACGCCATGACCAAGGCCGCCGCCCAGGCAGCGCTTCACTGGGGTCTCAACGCGTGGGCCATATATGGCCTGGTGGGCGTGGCCGTGGCCTACGCGTCCTACCGCCGCGGTCGTGTGCCGCTGATGAGTTCCGTGTTCGCTCCCTTCTTCCGCAACGGCAACACGGACAACACCGCGGGCAAGATCATCGACATGCTCGCCATCGTGGCCACGCTCTTCGGCACCGCCGCGTCCCTGGGTATCGGCGCGCTGCAGATCGGCCGTGGCGTGGAGATCTTCGCGGGACTGGGCCCCACGGGCAACAGTGCAGCACTCATCATCATTGCCGTGCTGACCGCCGGTTTCATCGCTTCCGCGGTCTCCGGCGTGGCCAAGGGCATCCGTTGGCTGTCCAACATCAACATGGTGCTCGCTGTGGGCCTTGCCCTGTTCTTCTTCATCGTGGGCCCCACCGCATTTCTGCTGAACTTCATCCCGTCCGTGGTGGTCACCTATTTCGGTGAACTGCCCAACATGCTCTCCGCCTCCATGGCCGACGGCGAGGAGATGCAGACGTTCCTCTCCTCCTGGACCACGTTCTACTGGGCCTGGTGGGTTTCTTGGGCACCGTTCGTGGGCGTGTTCGTGGCCAAGATTTCCCGCGGCCGCACCATCCGTCAGTTCATCCTGGGCGTGCTGTTGATCCCCTCTTCCATCGTGGTGCTCGCGTTCACCGTGCTGGGCGGCACCGCGATCCGCCAGCAGATGGAATCCAACGCGATCGCCCCGGACGGCACCGCGGCCACTCTTCCCGCACCCGAGGAAATCTTCTTCGTGGTCCTGGACGGCCTACCCGGCGCCGGAATCATGGCGGGCATCGTGGTGGTCATGCTTGCGATCTTCTTCATCACCACGGCGGACTCCGCTTCGGTGGTGGCTTCGCAGATGTCCCAGCGGGGTAACCCCGAGCCCAAGAAGACCGTCACGGTGTTCTGGGGCCTGTGCATGGCGGGCATCGCCGTGGTCATGCTGCTCGTGGGCGGTCAGAACGCGCTCACCGGTCTGCAGAACATGATCACCGTGACCGCGCTGCCGTTCACCGTGATCATGTTCGGCATGGTCGTGGCCTTCCACAAGGACCTGCGTCGCGATCCGATGATCATTCGCGAGAAGTACTCCCGCTGGGCCATCGACAAGTCCGTCCGCCATGGCATCGACGAGTACGGCGACGACTTCACCCTGGCCGTCGAGCGCGCTTCCGGTGACAAGAGCAAGTGGGCTGCGGGTGCGGACTTCGATTCCACCGCCCCCGAGGTCACCGACTGGTATCAGCGCACGGATGAGGACGGCAACCCCATCCCGTACGACTACGAGACCGGCGAGTACACCGAGCCGAACGACGTCGTCGATTCCGAGGACCGCTCCGGAAAGTAGCCGCGACAGCGAAACGCGCCGGCCTCCCCTCTGGGAGACCGGCGCGTTTTTCATGTGGCGTCTCGACGACGCCGCTCGCTCACTACTTCTTGGTGCGCGGCTTGGCCGGGCGGTACAACATGAGTGACTGGGAGACCTTACGGGGCGTGCGGTGGCCTCCGTGGGTCAGCCTGACCACGTCCCCTGAAGGGTCCGCGGCGAAGACCCGTGATTTCTCGCGTTCTCTTTCCAGTTCTTCCGAAAGCTCAGTGATGCGTGACTGCAGCGCACTGACCTGGTTCTCGAGCTGGATAATCCGTTTGATGCCCCCCAGGGACACCCCCTGCTGGGACAGTCCCTGAATCTGACGCAGCTTCTCCACATCCATCTGGGAGTAGCGCCGCGCCCGACCCGACGCGCGAGAGGGCGTGACAAGCCCCAACCGGTCGTACTGTCTCAGGGTTTGCGGGTGCATGTCCGCGAGCTCGGCGGCTACCGAGATCACGAACACGGGTTGCGTGAAATCAAGGGCCATGTCACTCCGCCGCCTTCTCACTCAAGCCTGCACGGGGATCGAAATCCTCGGTGGCCTTGGCAAACGCTTCCACAGCCTCCTTCGCCTCATCATCCAGAGACTTGGGAAGCTCAATGTCGACCGTGACGATCATGTTCCCGGTCTTTGAGCCGGAGGTGAACCCCTTGCCCTTGACCCGGAAACGGCGACCGGAAGACGTACCCGCGGGAATCTTCACGTTCACGTGATTGCCATCAAGGGTGGGCACCTCGATGGTGGCACCCAGAGCGGCTTCGCTCACGGTCACCGGTACGGTGACGGCCACGTTCTGTCCGTCGCGGCTGAAGAACGGATGATCCTTGATCTTGACGGTCACGAACAGGTCGCCGTTGCCGCCCGGGCCTGAATGACCCTTACCCGCAACCTTGAGGCGCTGTTCGTCCTTGACGCCCTTGGGCACGCGCACCGTGGTGGTCTGACCGTTGCCACGGCGCAGCTTCACGGTGGTGCCGTTGTAGGCAGAACGCAACGGGATGGTCGTGGTGGTGTGGATGTCCTCGCCCTTGGCGGGCGGGCCCTGATAGCCACCGTAACCACCGGGGGCGCCGTAGGCCGGTCCGCCCGATGTGGTGAACCGGGTGCCACCGTCCTGGCCGCCGAACTGCGCGAACAGATCCTCGAATCCGCCCCCGCCGGAGAACCCCCCGCCGGACGTGGAGTAGCTCGTGCGACGGCCACCGCGGCCGCCACCGCCGAACATTCCGCCAAAGATGTCTTCGAAGCTCGCGTCACTGGCCGCGCCTCCGCCACCCGGGGAACCGGCAAATCGAGCACCGGAGCCCATGGCTCGGATCGCGTCGTACTCTTCGCGTTCGTCCTTGTCGGACAGCACCGAATTAGCCTCGGTGATGTCCTTGAATTTTTTCTCCGCAGCAGCATCCCCTGGGTTCTGGTCCGGGTGATACTTGCGGGCCAGCTTTCGATAGGCCTTCTTGATATCGGCCTGGGATGCGTCCTTGGAGACGCCCAGGACACTGTAGAAATCCTTATCGATCCAGTCCTGACTGGCCATGACGCCTCCTTTCAACTAAGAATATGTGTTTTGTGCGAGTCAGGGCGGGTCTTGTCATGAAGACCCGCCCTGACCTTGTGGCGCTTTACGGCTGTGCCGCCACGGCTACCTGAGCCGCGCGGACCACCCGGTTACCGATCTTGAAACCCGATCGCAGCACCATGGACACGTGGTCCGGTTCCACCTCTTCGGTGGGCTGCTGCAACACGGCTTCGTGAATGTTGGGGTCGAATGCCTCGCCAACCTCTCCGAGCCGTTCCAGACCCTGACGGGTCAGCGTCTCGTCCAGCTTGTTGGCGATCGCGGCAAACGGTCCGTCCGTGAGGTCGCCGGCCTTGCGAGCGGCTTCGATGTCGTCAAGAACCGGCAGCAACGCGGTGATCATGTCCGCGGAGACGAAGTCCCGCAGCTGATCCCGTTCCCGCGTGGTGCGGTTCTTGAAGTTCACGAACTCCGCCTGCAAGCGGCGCAGATCCTCAAGACGTTCGTCCGCGAGCTTCTGCGCGGCGCTGTCGCCGCCCGGGGCGGCGTCGTCGGTGGTCGACGACGCCGCATCGGCAGCTTCTACGCCCTCGGACTGCGGGGTGCCCAGAATGTCATCCACGGTCAACCCCGGTTCGCCCTGAGACTGCTGCTCACCGGACTGGGCGTGAGCGGAGTGCTCCGGGTCCCCCTCCGGCACGGACTGGCCGTGGCCCTTGGTGTTCTCGGAATCGCTCATGCTCACTTCTTTCCGTTGTTGTCTTCTTCATCGTCGACCACTTCAGCGTCAACGATGTCGTCGTCTTCCCTGGGAGCCTCGTCCGCACCGGTGGCACCGGCGTCAGCTGCGCCGTCTGCCTGGGACTGCGCGTACAGGGCCTCGCCGATCTTGGTCTGCGAGGACTGCAGCTTGTCGAACGCGGTCTTGACGGCGTCGTCGTCAGTGCCCTCGAGTGCGGTCTTGACGGCGTCGACATCGGCCTGGACCTCGGACTTGACGTCCTCGGGCAGTGCGCCTTCGTCGTCGTTGAGCAGCTTCTCCACGGAGTAGGCCGTCTGCTCGGCGTTGTTGCGCAGGTCAGCGGCTTCGCGGCGCTTCTTGTCCGACTCAGCGTTGGCTTCAGCATCCTTGACCATGCGGTCGATGTCTTCCTTGGAGAGGGAAGTACCACCGGTGATGGTCATGGACTGTTCCTTGTTGGTGCCCTTGTCCTTGGCGAACACGTGCACAATGCCGTTGGCGTCGATGTCGAAGGTGACCTCGATCTGCGGCATGCCGCGCGGAGCCGGTGCGATACCGGTCAGCTCGAAGGTGCCCAGGTTCTTGTTGTCCCGGGTGAACTCGCGCTCACCCTGGAAGACCTGAATGGACACGGACGGCTGGTTGTCCTCCGCGGTCGTGAAGGTCTCGGAACGTTTGGTGGGGATGGCCGTGTTGCGCTCGATGAGCTTGGTCATCACGCCACCCTTGGTTTCGATACCCAGGGACAGCGGGGTCACGTCGATCAGCAAGACGTCCTTGCGGTCACCCTTGAGCACGCCAGCCTGGATCGCAGCACCAACGGCCACGACCTCATCCGGGTTCACGCCCTTGTTGGGAGCCTTACCGGCCATCTCGGTGACCTTCTCGACCACGGCGGGCATACGGGTGGAACCACCCACGAGCACCACGTGATCGATGTCGGAAACCTTGATGCCTGCTTCTGCGATGACGTCCTTGAAGGGCTTCTCGGTGCGTGCCAACAGGTCGGAGGTCAGTTCCTGGAACTTGGCGCGAGTGAGCTTCTCGTCCAAGTGCACCGGACCCTCGGGGGTCACGGACAGGTACTGCAGGGAAATGTTGGTCGAGGTAGCCGAGGACAGTTCCTTCTTGGCCTGCTCAGCGGATTCCTTCAGACGCTGCAGGGCAATCTTGTCCTTGGACAGGTCCGCACCGGTCTTGGACTTGACCTGCTGGAGCAGCCAATCCACGATGCGCTGATCCCAGTCGTCACCGCCCAGACGGTTGTCACCGGCGGTGGCGCGCACCTGAATGGTGGAGAAGTCGTCGTCATCCTTGCCGACTTCCAGCAGCGAGACGTCGAACGTACCGCCACCGAGGTCGAAGACCAGGATGAGCTCGTCTTCCTTGCCCTTTTCCAGGCCGTAGGCCAGCGCCGCAGCGGTGGGCTCGTTGATGATGCGGAGCACGTTCATGCCCGCAACCTCACCGGCCTCCTTGGTGGCCTGACGTTCTGCGTCATTGAAGTACGCGGGAACGGTGATCACGGCGTCCGTGACCTTGTCGCCCAGGTACGACTCGGCGTCGTTCTTGAGCTTCATGAGCGTACGAGCCGAGATTTCCTGCGGCGTGTACTTCTTGCCGTCGATCTCGGTGGACCAGTCGGTGCCCATGTGGCGCTTGACCGATGCGATGGTGCGGTCCACGTTGGTCACTGCCTGGCGCTTGGCGACGTCACCCACCAGGGTTTCGCCGTCCTTGGAGAATGCCACGACGGAGGGGGTGGTGCGGTTGCCTTCCGCGTTGGCGATAACTACCGGTTCGCCACCTTCGAGGGCGGCGACAACGGAGTTGGTAGTGCCGAGGTCAATACCTACTGCACGAGACATAGTTGCGAGTCCTTTCGTTCGACTGCTTGTTCCCGACACCGCTGCTCACGCGAACGGTCGAGAAAAGTCCAAACTTGAGTTGTTATGACTCAAGTCTGCCACGTGAGCGCTAGAAGTCAAGTAAAGTTGAGTCATATCCACTCAATGTGACGGACTTAACGCTCACAAGGTCACAGTCAGGCAGTCTGACTAATCACTCAGAAATCGATACAATCGTGTGTTTGTGCGCGGGATTCCTCATCGGCGCTTGCCAGACAGCGCAGGACCCGCCCTACCTAGGAGTTGCACCCCTACTCGATTCCACGATTCATTCACTCGACGCCATGTCCAGGAGGACCGTCTTGAGCACGCCGCCACACTCTTCAGAGAACCAACCCGGTTCCAGTTCGACCGCGACCACCGAATCCCCCAACGGTGAGATCATCTACCGGGACAACCGAAGCCGTCCCCGCCGAATCTTCGACGAGCTGACATACCCCCACGGAATCCACCCGGCCTTGGTTCCGGGTGTTGGCGTGGAAGATCGCAAACTGTCCTTCGGTACCGACAAGGTGGTCTTTCTGGTCACCGCGGCCCTGATCCTGGGCTTCATCCTGTGGGGCATCCTCTCCACCGAGACCCTGACCAACGTCTCTTCCACGGCTTTGGCCTGGGTCACGGCCAACACCGGTTGGTTCTTCATCCTGCTCTCCACCGCGTCAGTGCTCTTCATGTTGGTCATCGGCTTCACTCGCACCGGCCGCATCAAGCTCGGCCGTGACAACGAGCCGCCCGAATACTCCTTCTTCTCCTGGCTCGCCATGCTCTTCGCTGCGGGCATGGGCATCGGCCTGATGTTCTACGGCGCTTTCGAGCCCATGACATATTTCGAAAGCGGCATCCCCGGCTTCGAGGGCGTGGCCGAGGCCGGCGACAACTCCATGGTCGTGTACTCCCTGGTCCAGACCGCCTTCCACTGGGCTCTCAACCCCTGGGCCATCTACGCCGTGGTGGGTGTCTCCGTGGCCTACGGCGCGTACCGCCGCGGCCGTGCACCGTTGATCTCCCGCATCTTCACGACTTTGCTGGGTCAGCGCCAGGTGGAGGGCACGCTCGGCAAGCTCATCGACGTGTTCGCCATCTTCGCAACTCTCTTCGGTACCGCTGCCTCCTTGGGCTTCGGCGCCATGCAGATCACTCAGGGTCTGCAGATCGTGGGCGGTGTGGAACCGGCCGGCAACACCGTGTCGATCATCGTGATCTGCGTGCTGTCCATCGCATTCATCGTCTCGGCGGTGTCCGGTGTGTCCCGCGGTATTCGTTACCTCTCCAACACCAACCTGGTGCTGGCCTTCATCCTGGCCCTGTTCGTGTTTGTCGTGGGCCCCACGGTGTTCATGCTCAGTCTGATCCCGTCCGTGTTCTCGACCTACATCTCCGAGTACCTCTTCATGACCGGTCAGTCGGCCGCATGGGGCCCCGCCGCTGCTGAGTTCTCCAGCACCTGGACCGTGTACTACTGGGCTTGGTGGATGTCCTGGGCACCGTTCGTGGGCATGTTCATCGCCAAGATCTCCCGTGGCCGCACCATCCGTCAGTTCGTGACCGTGGTGCTCGTGGTCCCTGCTTCCGTGTGTGTCCTGTGGTTCATCGTCTTCGGCGGTTCGGCCATGTACTACGCGCAGAACGGTGCCAACCTGACCGTCGAGGACGGCGCCGAATCCATGCTGTTCGGACTACTGGACCAGCTGCCCCTCTCTGCCATCACCTCCGTGCTGGCCATGATCGTGATCGGCATCTTCTTCGTGACCAGTGCAGACTCCGCGTCCGTGGTCATGGGCACCATGACCCAGAAGGGCAAGCCGGTTCCGTCCAAGTGGATCGTGATCTTCTGGGGCCTGTGCCTGGCCGGCATCGCAATCGTGATGCTGCTGGTGGGCGGCGACAACGCCCTGGCCGGGATGCAGAACCTGGTGATCGTCTCCGCACTGCCGTTCGCCATCATCATGGCCGGCATGATGATCTCGCTGTTCAAGGATCTCCGGAAGGATCCGGCCACCCTGCGTTCGCGCTTCGCCGCATCTGCAGTGGACAAGGCCATTTCCACCGGGTTGGCCGAACACGGCGATGACTTCGCATTGCAGGTCGAGCATGCCGAGGGCCATCGCGCCGCCGGTCAGGACTTCGACTCGCACGATCCGTCGGTCACCGAGTGGTACCGCCAGACGGACGAGGACGGCAAGGAAATTCCGTTCGAGTACCAGACCGCGTGGTCTTCATCGCCAGTGGATGACATCGCGGAAACCACCCCGGATGACAAGGCCCCTTGGAAGCAGGGGAACGACTCAACCGACAAGTAACGACAAGCGGTGAGTCAGTAACCGCTCCATGATGGGGGCTTGGTGCCGATAGGTGCCGAGCCCCCATTTTTGTGGGCGGATCGTTCCGGAGCCGTCACATCGGTGCAAAGTTTCGTACAGTGGAGATCATGTTCAAAATCGTCACGGTGTGCACCGGCAACATCTGTCGTTCCCCCATGGCCCATGCCTTGCTCGATGCAGAGTTGACCAAAGAGGGTCTACAGGATCGGGTGAGCGTGATCTCCGCCGGCATCAGCGACGAGGAGCACGGCAATCCCGTGGACTCCCGCGCCGTCACCGTACTGTCCCGCAATAGCCTGGAGTTACCTGATCACCAGGCCCACCGCATCACCGACGACGAACTCCAGGACGCCGATCTGCTGCTGGCCATGACGGCCGCGCACCAGACAGAGTTGCGCCGCCGGCTGGGCGATGATCAGGCCGATCAGGTGCGACTCATGCGCTCGTTCGGCGCGGAGGACATTGGCGACGACGAGCTGGATATCGCCGACCCCTGGTACGGCGACGCCGAGGACTTCGACCTCGCTTGGGAACAGATCCAGGCGGCGGTCCCGCACGTGGTTTCGGAAGTCTCGAAGAGGCTCAAGTCATCGTGATCGACCCCGAGGAAAATTTCGACGACGCCTTGTTCGCGGCCTATCCGGAAGGCGTGAACCTGGCACGGTTACTTCCAGTGCCCACGCAAAGACCGTTCATCATTGGCATTGACGGCCGCTCGGGGGCCGGGAAAACCACTCTGACCGCCCAGCTCGCGGCAGTGCTCGAACGCCGGCACGATGTCACGGTTTTCCACTTGGAGGACATTTATCCGGGCTGGAACGGCTTGGAACAGGGTATAGGCCAGTATGTGAATGAGGTTCTCAAACCCCTCCGCCGCGGCGAGGACGCCCATTGGACGGCGTGGGACTGGTTGACCAACGAACCTGGCACGCCGAGGCTTACCCGCGCTGCGGAGATCATTCTGGTCGAGGGCGTGGGTGCGTGTAATGATCTCGCCCGCCCGCTACTTAACTCGTCGGTGTGGGTCGAGCTCCCCGCCGCGCTGCGAAAAAAGCGGGCCATGGAGCGAGACGGCCGTTCCTACGAAAAATTCTGGGATGTCTGGGCCGAGCAGGAGCAGTCCTATCTTGCAGCGGATCCGGTCTGGGAGAACGCGGAAGTTCTGCACCCCGGGCCCGCCCCCGAGCTGACAGAATCCCCCGAGGACGGGCAGGAACAGTCGTGAGCGACGTTCAGCGCGCGGTCGTCATGATGGCTCCCGTGGATCAGGAGCCACAGTTGGTGGATCCCTCCCGGCCGCTCGTCCTCATCGACGATGAGGGCCTGACCCGCGGCGACGGCGTGTTCGAGACCATGCACGCCCTCAACGGTGAGGTCTACAAGTTCGGGGCGCACTACAGGCGGCTTTGCGCGTCCGCCCGCTTGGCTCAGCTCCCGGTGCCTTCGGAACAGTCCTGTCGGCAAGCCATTGAACTGGGGCTGGGGAACGCCGGACCCGGAGGCGATGCCGGACTGGGCGCCGAGCACGCAATCAAACTCAGCATCAGCCGCGGTGCCCCCGGTGGATCCCCATGGGCATGGCTCACGGTCACCCCGGTCGGCGAAGCCACGTTCGCGGTGCGGCGCAATGGCGTCTCCGCCGTGCTGCTGCAACGCGGTCACGATCCGGCGGAGGACTCCGGCTGCGCGTGGCTGCTCCCCGGCGCCAAGACGCTCTCTTACGCGGTCAACATGGCCGCGTTGCGGCACGCGCGAGATCTGGGTGCGGACGAGGCCATCTTCACGACCTCGACCGATCGCCGGGTACTCGAGGCGGCGACGTCGTCGGTGATCTGCGCGCGAACCGGCCACGGCGAACGCACCCTGGTGACCCCGGAACCCTCGCACGGTATTCTGCCGGGCACCTCGCAGGCACGCATTTTCGCGGCGGCTCGCCAGGACGGGTGGCGCATCGATTACGGTCCGATCTACCCGGCGGACCTCCTGCGCGCCGACGCCGTATGGCTCACCTCGTCCGTGCGGCTCGCCGTGCCAGTGGTGCGCCTGGATCAACAACCGCTGCCCCACACTCGCGAGCTCACGGATTTGCTCACCGGCTACTTGGTCGGTCACTGACCCGCGGCACCCCGAATCGCCCCGGCAACACTGCTGGGTCACTCGGGTCACTCGGGTCCCCCGTTAGCGGTTCGCAGGTGCCTGCGCCCGCGGAAACCACGGCCCCAGTTACTGCCAAATGAACCGGTGCGTGCCCAGGAGCACGGATACCGAGAGGGCACTGACCGCAATCAGTACCGCGGCGCCGCCCGTATAGAGGTCCACGCGCCCGTAGCGGGGCACCCGGGCCCATGTGCGCTTCCCGGCGCCGAACCCGCGCGCTTCCATGGTCATCGCCAACCGCGTGGCGCGACGCAGCGACTGGACCAACAGCGTGAACGCCTGACCGCCGAACTCCTTGGCCATCCCCACCGGCCCGCGGTCGTTACCCGCTCCGCGGGCACGCCGCGCCGAGGCCAGCACCGACCATTCCTTGACCATGACCTCCACCAGGCGCAGCGCGGCCAGGGAGGCCAGCACGAAACGTTCCGGCAACCGCAGGGTCTGCGCCAGACCGTCCGCCAGATCTGTGGGATCGGTGGTGAGCAACACCGTGATGCCGGGCAGCGCGATTGCTAAACCACGCAGAGCAATGGCCGCGCCGGCCGCCAGCGACCCCGTGGTCACGGTGATCCACCCCAGATTCAGGAGTACCGTGCCCCCCTCCGGGGACAGCATGGCCGTTCCCCAGCCGCTGATGAGCGCGGCCACGGTGATGGGCCAGAGGGTCAGCAAGAGGCGGAGCGGCTTCTGTCCCGCCGCGCTGAGCAGGAGCAACTGGCCCAGCAGCGCGATGCCGCTCGTGACGGGGTCCGCGCTCACCACCAGCACCGCGGTGATGAGCAGTGCGCCCAGCAGTTTGATCACCGCGTTGGAGCGACCCACGGGGCTGAACCGGGCGGTGTCCGCGATAGTAGTGACGCTCATGCTCCCAACCTCAGTTCCACGGCGTTGAGCGCCGTGATGAGTTCGCGATCGTGGGTCACGGCCACCACGGCGGTGCCGCGTTCCAGCTCTTCGACCAACATGTCGACCAGCTCGCGCCAGGTCTGGGCGTCCTGACCGAACGTGGGTTCGTCCAGGATGAGCACGTCGGGGGCGGAGGCCAGCACGGTGGCCACGGAGAGTCGCCGCTTTTGACCGCCGGAGAGCGTGAACGGATTGGCATCGGCAATGCCCCCGAGTCCCAGCCTGGCCAGGAGGGACTCGATTCGTTCCTCGTCCACACCCGGTCCCGCACCGCGGCGAGCTGCCTGGTGCGGGCCGTACTCCAGTTCCGCCCGCACGGTTGAGCACAGGAACTGGTGCTCGGGGTGTTGGAACACGCTGCCGATGCGGGTGATGAGTTCGGTCCCCTCCCACAGTGAGGGGTCCGCGGGCGCGTCCCCGGCGAGGGCCTTGGTGGCGTGAACGGTTCCCGCGCACGGCAACAATAGTCCCGCAAGGGTCAGTGCCAACGTGGACTTGCCCGCACCGTTCTCGCCCGTGATGGCCAGGGCCTGGCCTGCGCGCACGCTCAGGTCGATGTCCGCGGCCGCGGGAATCACATTCTCGTTGCGGTATATATCGGCCTGGGTGGGGGTTCCCTTGGCCCAGGCCTTCCGCTCCCGACGACGCCGCCGCGCCACCGTTCGCGAGCCCGGTTGCGTTCGACTCACGGCCAGTCCACGCGCCTCCAGCAGCGGGGTCGCCTGCTCATCGCGCGCCGGTGGTGCCATGGTGCGCGGTGTCCAGTTCGGAACCCACGTGCCTTGGCGTTGCAATAGCTCGCGGGCGTCTCCGAGGACTTCGCGCGTGGGGCCGTCGAAGGCCACCCGTCCATCGTCATTGAGCACGATCACGCGGTCCACCACGGACTCCCAGAGGCCGACCCGGTGTTCGACCACGATCATCGTGGTGCCGGATTGCGCCACGGCGCGTTCCACGGCGTCACGCAGTTCCGCTGCACCCTGCTCGCCCACGCTGGCCGTGGGTTCGTCCAGCAGCAACAGTTGCGGGCGCATGGCCATGGTTCCGGCCAGCGCCAGCCGTTGCTTCTGCCCACCGGACAGCTCGGTCGTGGAGTGATCCAGCGGGAGATCCAACCCGACCTCGGCAAGAGCGGCGCCCACGCGGGCCCAGATCTGCTCGCGAGGTACGGCGAGATTCTCGAGGCCGAAAGCGACGTCGTCACCCACCCGCGCGAGAATAACCTGCGTCTCCGGGTCCTGGTGCATGAAGCCCACCGCCCCGCGAGCGTCACGCGGATCCACACCGTTGACGGTGAGTTCCCCCGATCGGGATTCCCCGTCCGGGTCCTGCTCGACCCCGGCCATCGCGTGCAGCAACGTTGACTTACCGGCCCCGGACGGGCCCAGGAGCAGCACTCGCTCGCCGGGTCGGATGTGCGCGCTGACCGAATTCAGGGACGGCTGTTCGCGTCCCGGGTAGTGCCACCCGAACTCCGTGAGCACCACCTCCGCCCCGCGCTGATCCACGGCCACGTGCGACGTCATCGCCGCGCTGCGCCCGACGCCAAGCCGTTGAGCACCCCCGTTTTCTGCAGCGCCCGGGTGACCAACCACATCAGAACACCGGCGATGATCGCACCGGACAACGTGGTCAGAGATGCGTAGACCACCTGCTGGTCCAGGGCCCATTCGAAGTTGTACATGATGTTCTCGCTGACGCCCATGAACAGCCCCGCCATCGCGCCACCGGCGGCCGCAACGGCCAAACGGAACTTTCGGTAACGGGTCAACAAGAACACGATCTCCACCGCAGCACCCTGCACCAGGCCGGAGATCACCACGGTCCATCCGAAGTGCGTGCCCAAGAATCCTTCGAGAACGGCCGCAAGCAGCTCACAGAAAACCGCGGCTCCGGGCTTGCGAATGATCAAGGCACCCAGAGTTCCGGCGATGAGCCAACCGCCGCCGATCAGCCCGGTGGCCGGCGGATAAGCCACCGCAGCGGTGGTTGCCACGGGGTACAGCAGGTTCGCCCACGCCCAGAAGACCACGGCGCACACGGCGGCCAACACCGCAGCCACCACGATGTCCACCACGCGCCACGACTTCTGAGGCGTACGGGTTGTCCCGGTCTTGACCTGTGTCATGTTTCATCCTCCTGATGAGTACAGGAGGGGAAAGAACCGCACACGGAACGTGCACGGGCCCTTTGAGATACTCGACTCCCTATCGCCGGAATGACCCGGATCAGGTTCGAGGGTCTGCGCTGGTGCGCACTCTCAGCGCCGCTCGGGCGCTCCCCTGTCGTTAGTAACTCATCCTAGACCAGAACGCCAGATCACAAAAAGCGGCGGGGAGACGTTCGATGAACGCAACCCCGCCGCTTCCGACAGTTCAAAGACCTCAGATCTCGGTCTGCGACGTATTGTCCTGGTCGTTATCCGCGTTGATCTTGGCCATGGCGCGCTGTACGCCCACCTTGACCAGGGTGGTCACCAAACCGGTGAGGAGAGCCCACACGATGATGTCGCGCCAGGCCTCGTCCGGATCCGGGTTCTTAGCCGGGGGCTCGTTGCCGGTGACCTTCTTCCACCCCGCGGTCAGAACCTTCGTGGCCACTGCGGTTCCGCCCAGCGATGCCGCGGTGCTGGCCAAATCAATTGCTTTGCTCATCGAACGCTCCTCTTCATGGTTCACAGTTCTTCACCAAGCATACGAACCACTTGGCGGTTCCACGACAACTTCGGCCCCTGCCGGGCCGAAATTCTTAATCCTCGCGCCGGGTGCTCGCGTAATCCACGACGTCCTTCAGGTCGTCCTGGGTGAGGTTCTCCTCGTGCAGGTGCTTGGACCGGTAGGCGGACCGCCCCACCATGTGGGCAGAGACGGGAACGGTCAGCAGCATGAACAACCAGGCCAGGATCAGCAACGGGATCATGGTGGGGTCCCGCCCCTCGATGGCCACCGCGGTCAACAACAACAGCAGGCCGAACACCTGGGGCTTGGTACCCGCGTGCATCCGGGACAGCAGGTCAGGGAAACGCACCAGACCAACGGCTGCCGCCAGAGACATCAGACAACCCACCACCATGCACACCGCGGCCACGATATCCAGAATGAGTTCGAACGTCATGATTTCCCCGTTCCCACGTTGCGGGCCACGGTCACGGATCCCAAGAACCCGATGAGCGAGACAATGACCAACAGGAAAATGTTGTTCATGTGGTGGTTGTAGACCATCTCGATGGCCAAGGCGGCACCCACGATGGCCAGCAATACGTCGCTGGCAATGACTCGATCCAGCAGGGAGGGCCCCTTGGCCAGGCGGTATATGGCCCCGGCCGCAGCCAGTACCAGGAAGACCCCGCAGATCCATACTGCTATCTCGAACACGGCTTACTCCTCTCCCCGATCAGCCCGCTCAGCTGCCCCGCCTGCGCGGTGCATCTGAGTGGATGGCGAATGAATCATGCCGGTCGTGGTCGTGTCATCGCCCTTGGACTCGTGCTTCAGTTCCTTCAGCTGTTCCTTGGTGCCCATGATGCGGATCCAGGCGGCTTCGATCCTGAGTGCGGACTTGCGGAAGATCTCTGCCTGTTCTTCGTTCGATACGTCCAGAACGTGGAAGTACAGAATGCCCGACGCACGGTCCACCTCGATGACCAGGGAGCCCGGGATCAGGGCCATGGTGTGGCCCACCGCGGTCATCAGCAGGTCGTTGTTCTGTCGCAACTTCACACCCACCACGGCGTTGTGCACCTTGGGTCCCTGAATCAGGGCCAGCGTGAAGACGTGGAAACTAGCCTTGGCCACCTGCCAGATGAACGTTGCCACGAACACCGCGAAGTGGAGCACGTTGAAACGGCCGGACAGTGTGATGGGAGGCAAAGTGAGCGCGCGGGTCACGATCAGCGCAAGGATCAACCCGAACACCAGGTTTCCCAGACTCCAATCGCCCCACAGGGCACCCCACACCACGACCAACCACAACAGCAGCGGGATATCGGCGCGGAACGTGCTCTGGGAACGCTTCAGGGTGGGGGAAGTACTCACTGCGCCTCCTCGCTCACGCCACCCTGGCCCACCGGGGCGAAGACGGCATCGATGTAGCGGTCCGGGTTGATCAGGTTCTGCGAAGCGTTATCCGCCAGATCGAAGAGCGGCCCGGCGAAGACGGTCAACGCAACACCCACGATCACCAGCGCCGTGGTTGCGCCCACCATGAAGCTCGGCATGAGCACCACGGCGCCACGACCGGCAAAGGTGCTGGACTGGTCGCGGGATGCGGGCCCGGAGGTCCGCGGTCGCTTGCCGTCCACGGTGGTGGAGCGCAGCACGGGGTCCGGATACTCGGCGTCGTCCACGCTGCGCAGGAACACACGAATCCACACGCGAATCAGCGCGAGCAGGGTCAGCAGCGACACGAACACGCTGACACCCACCAGCAGGTAATCCAGGCCGGTTCCGCGGGCAACGCCCGCTTCCAGGAGCCCCACCTTGCCCAGGAAGCCGGAGAACGGCGGAATGCCACCCAGGTTCAGGGCCGGGATCATGTACAGAATGCCGAGCAACGGTGAGATCTTGAGCATGCCCGCGAGGCGATCCACGTTGGTGGAGCCGCCACGCCGTTCGATCAGGCCAGCAACCAGGAACAGGCTGGTCTGGATCACGATGTGGTGGGCAATGTAATAGACCACTGCCGCCAACGCGGCCTCGGTCCCCACAGCGATGCCGAAGATCATGTACCCGATGTGACTGATCAGCGTGAACGAGAGCATACGTTTGATGTCGATCTGGGCCAGCGCACCCAGGATGCCCACCAGCATGGTGAGCAGGGCGACCCACATCAGTAGGTCGTTGATCTGTGTTCCGGGGAACAACAGGGTCTCGGTACGGATGATCGAGTAGACGCCCACCTTGGTCAACAGGCCCGCGAACACGGCGGTCACCGGTGCGGAGGCGGTCGGGTAGGAGTCGGGCAGCCAGAACGACAGCGGGAAGATTGCGGCCTTCACGCCGAACGCGATGAGCAGCATCAGGTGCAACTGCATCTGGGTGCCCTGCGGCAGGTCCGCCAACTTCATGGACAGGTCGGCCATGTTCACGGTACCTGTGGCGCCGTAGATCATGCCGATCGAAATCAGGAACAGCACGGAGGAGATCACCGAGACCACCACGTAGGTGACGCCGGCACGGATGCGCTGCACGGTTCCGCCCATGGTCAGTAGCACGTAGGAGGCGGTCAGCAGGATCTCGAAACCCACGTACAAGTTGAACAGGTCTCCGGCGAGGAACGCGTTGGAGACACCGGCCACCAGGATCAAGAAGGTGGGGTAGAAGATCGAGATGGGGCCCTCGTCGTCGCCGTCGGCGACGCCCTCGCCCGCCGCGTAGATCAACACCGCCAAGGAAACGACCACGGAGACCACGAGCATCAGGGCGGACAGCTGGTCGACGACCATCACGATGCCGAAGGGTGCGGCCCAATCACCCAGGTGGATGGCCTGCGGGCCCTGGTTCCACACGGTGATCATGATCATCACGTTCAACGCCAGAGTCACGCTCATGGCACCGATCGTCACGAAGCGCTGCAACCGGTTCCGGTGCACGATCAACATGTTCATCGCGGCGCCCAGGAAGGGGATCACCACGGCCAGCGGAGCTAGCTGCGCGAAGTCATAGTTCATGATCGACCCTCCTCTCCGGTGTCCTCGGGTCCGTGACCCTCATGGCGATGGCCCTCTGCGTGTTCGACGTAGTCCGGTGATGAAGGGGCAGCCAGGTGCTGTGCTCGGTGATGTCCGGGGGACTCAGTGGCTTCCTCTTCGTTGTGACGTGGCCGTACGGGCGGAGTGTCCGAGTCGGTGAACTCGGAGGAGTCCTGGGGCATGGCGTCGTCGTCCTCGGCGTCGTAGGCGGACTGCTGTGCCACGCGACGGTCTTCAAGGTCGTCCTGGATCTCGTCGCGGCGGGCCAGGGTCCAGGAGCGGTAGATCATGCTCAGGATGAACGCCGTGGTGGCCAGCGAAATCACGATCGCGGTCAGGATCAACGCCTGCGGTAGGGGATCCGAGTACTCGGATCCGTCAAGATCCTTGTTGTAGAGCGGAGCGAATCCGGGGGCGCCACCCGCGTGCAGGATCAGTAGGTTGGTGGCGTTGGTCAAGAGCATGATGCCCAGCAACACGCGGGTCATGGAGCGTTCCAGGAGCAAGTACACGCCCACGGAGTACATCACGCCCATGACCACGAGCAATGTCAGGTTGACAGTCATCCCTGCACCTCCGTGGGGTTGCCACCCGTGGCCGAGGCTCCGGGTCCGTTGGACGTGGTTGCGGAAGCGGAGTCCCCCACGCGCTGCGCGGAGACGGACGGACCGCTGCGGGTCACGCGGATGCGAGAACCACCGCCCTTCTTGGTGGTGCCGTCGAAGGCCTCACGTTCCTTACGCTCGTCGATGCGCCCGCCCAACGAACGCAGGATGTCCAGGACCAGTCCGATCACGATCAGGTAGACACCGATGTCGAAGATCACGGAGGTCACGAATTTCACGTGGCCGAACACGATCATGTCCCACTCGAACGTGTAGCTCTGCATGACGGTGCCACCGAAAAGCACGGGCACGATCGAGTAGAGCGAGGCGATGGCCAGACCCGCACCGAGCATCCAACCGGCATTGACCGGGGTGGCCCGTTCCAGTTCGTAACGGCCGCCGGCCAGATAGCGCAGCGTGAGCGCCAGGGCGGCCATGAGGCCACCGGCAAAGCCGCCACCGGGGTCATTGTGCCCGGCGATCAGCAGGTAGATGGAGACCATCATGAAGGTGTGGAACAGCAACCGTGCGATCACTTCGAAGATGATGGAGCGCCGTTCGGGTGCCAGCGTCCGGCCGGCCAGGATGAACGGGTCGGCATCCGGGCGTGATGAGAAGCGACGGGCCAGATCCAGCTGCTCGGTGTTGACGTTCTGCGAATGGGCGGCCGCGTTCATCGTGCGGATCATCTTGAGTTCAGACGTGTCCAGCTGGTGCCGCTCGCTGCGCAACCTGTCGCCACGGCTCTTCACGAAGATCAACGAGGCGATGCCGGTGGCCGCCACGACCAGCACGGTGATCTCACCGAAGGTGTCCCACGCGCGGATGTCGACCAGGATCACGTTGACCACGTTGGCGCCGTCGCCCTCTTCGTAAGCCAGGCGAGGCAGGTCGAGCGAGATGCGCTCGGCGGAGCGGGACGAGATCGAGAAGGCCGCAAGGGCCATCATGAACAGCCCGAACGCCACGGCGAAGATCACGCGGAAGGCCTTGCGACCGGCGGGTCGGCGGTTCCACAGTGGACCGGGCAGCGAACGCAGCGCCAGCACGAAGGCCACCAGCATGATGGTCTCCACGAGCGTCTGGGTCAGCGCCAGGTCCGGGGCACCCTGCAGGGCGAAGATGAGCGCAAGGCCGTAACCGGTCACGGAAACGAGCAGCACCGCGAGGAACCGCTTGCCCGCGGTGAGCACCAACAGTGCCGCCACGATCATGGCAATGCCGGTGACCAACTGGCCCGGGGAATCCGCGTAGCGGGTGTCGGCCAACGGCGGGGTTTCGTACCAGAACAGCGCGATCAGGGGCACCACGATCGCGGTAACCAGGATGACCGACAGGTAGAACTTCAGCGAACCACGCTGTGTGCGACCGGTGACCCACACGGCCACCAGGTCCAGTGCGTTGACGATCTTTCGGTAAACGAAGTCACCGGTGGGAACCTCCGGCAGCCTGTCCTGGAACTGGCCCACGGGGCGGCGAGCGAAGTACAGCACCGCACCCAAGGCGATGATCAGCGCGGACAGGCCCAGGGCCACGGTGAATCCGTGCCACAGCACCAAGTGCACCCCGGATTCGGCGGCGTCGGAGAACTCCTCCTGATAGGGCTTGATACCGGCTTCCATGGGCTTGGGGTACAGACCGAACACTACGGTGAGGACTGCCAGAACGGCCGGGGCCAGGATGAAACCCCACGGGACCGGCTTGAAGTCACCGATGACCGACTGGCCATCCTCTGCGGTGTCCAGTTCGGAGAATTGTCCTGGCTTGCGGGCGAAGCCACCCCACATGAAGCGCGCGCTGTAGGCGAAGGTCAGGATGGAGCCGATGACCACGCCCACGAGCATGATCATGACCAGGGGTTCCGCGCTGTGGTCCACGAGTGCGGTGAGCACGGCTTCCTTAGTCACGAAACCGAACAGCGGTGGCACACCCGCCATGGACGCGGCACCGATGAGCGAAACGACGAACAACTTGGGAGCACTGCGCCCCACACCCGAGAGCCTGCGGATGTCTCGCGTTCCGGCCTGGTGGTCGATGATGCCCACGCACAGGAACAGGGTGGCCTTGAACAGACCGTGGGCCATGACCATGCCCATGCCGGCCATGGCCGTGTCCGCGGAACCAAAACTGATGACCGCGGTGATGAAGCCCAACTGACTCACGGTGCCGTAGGCGAGGATGAGTTTGAGGTCGAACTGGCGCAGGGCCACCCAGCCGCCGAAGATCATGGTGGCCAGACCCAGGGAAACCGTGACCGGCAACCACCACTCGGTCGCGGCGAACCCCGGAGCGAAGCGTGCCACCAGGTAGATGCCGGCCTTGACCATGGCCGCAGCGTGCAGGTATGCGGAGACCGGCGTGGGTGCGGCCATGGCCGCGGGAAGCCAGAAGTGTGTGGGGAACAGCGCGGACTTGGAGATCGCGCCGGCCAGGATCAGGATAATGGCCGCGTTGAGGGTGGCGGACGTCGCCATCAGTTCCGGGGCGGCGTCGACAATCTGTGAGACGCGGTAGGTCCCCGCGGCCTCGCCCAGCATGATCATGCCCACGAGCATCGCCAGGCCACCCGCGGTGGTGATCACGAGCGCCTGCAACGCGGCGCGACGAGCGGCGAGCTTGGTGCGCGAGTAGCTGATCAGCAGGAACGACAGGACCGAGGTGATTTCCCAGAAGACGAAGAGCACCAGGAGGTCGTCCGCGGTGACCAGACCGAACATGGCCCCGGCGAACGCCACGAGCTGCGCTGCGAAGGCCCCGATCCCGTCCGCATCGGACTTGAAGTACAGCGCACAGTAAATCAACACGAGTGCGCCCACACCCAGGATCAGCAGGCTCATCATGTAGGCGAGCGCGTCCATGCGGAAGGCCAGGGTGATCCCCAGCTGCGGGATCCACTCGAGGGTGCTGTACCACTCGCCGGATTCACCGTAGACGCGGGGAGTTTGAGTGAACAGCCAAATCAACGAACCAAGGGGCACCAGTGCCACGGCGTAGAAGCCGGATCGTCCGGTTCGTTTGAGGATCGCTGGCGCACACAGGGCTGCAAGGCCGTGGAGGAGCAGCACAGCGAGCATAGAAACCTAAACCTCTCTGGAGGTCACAAACAGCATGGACATGACCCCCACGAAAGGCACGGTTCTACCCAGGCGGACGGGCCGGAAGATTCCTGCCAATCCTAACAAAGCGCATAAATGACACGTCCACATTTTCCTCTGGGTGAACCGAGGAACGAAAAGCTCGCGCGCCACCCCGTTAATTCTTTACCCGCGGGTCACATCTGGGCCCTAGGGTGGGGGCCATGACCACTCAAGCCCGGGAGACCGTGGGAACGCGCGCACAGGTCCTCGCCTGGTGCTTGTGGGACACGGGATCCTCAGCGTTCCACGCGATCATGCTCACCTTCGTGTTCACCGTGTACCTGACAAGTTCGTCCTTCGGCTCACCCGAGCACACGTCTGCCGTGCTGAGCGCGGGCATGGCCATCGCGGGCTTCTTCATCGCCCTGACCGCCCCGTTGATCGGGCAGCGCTCGGACGCACCTCGCTCCCGTTCCCGCTTCTTGGGTGTCAACACGGTGTTGCTGGCGCTCTTCACGGGCCTCGCGTTCTTCGCCCGCCCCGAGCCGTCCTTCCTGATCTTCGGTGTCGCAATGATCGCCATCGCCAGCATCGTGGCCGAGTTCGCCGAGGTCAGTTACAACGCCATGCTCCCCGGTCTGGCCGGCCCCCGGAAGATCGGTGCGGTTTCCGGTTGGGGCTGGGGTGCCGGCTACTTGGGCGGCATCGTGGCGTTGGCGTTCGTGCTCTTCGGCTTCGTCCAGCCCGGTTTTCTGGGGATCGCCACCGAGGACGCCCTCAATTACCGTTCTGTGGCCCTGTTCAGCGCCGTGTGGGTTCTGGTGTTCTCACTGCCCCTGATGCTGCGCGCTCGCAGCATGCCCTACCGCCCACTCGAGATCGACGACGACGCCGCCTCACCCGCCCCGCGCCGCGGCATCTTGGCCTCGTACAGAGATTTGTTCCGCACAATTGCCAGGGTCTGGCGCCGTTCCCCCGCCACCGTCTACTTTTTGCTCTCCTCCGCCATCTTCCGCGACGGGCTCGCCGGTATCTTCACGTTCGGCGGCGTTCTTGCGGCGGGTACCTTTGGTTTTTCGATGTCCGAGGTCATCATTTTCGCGGTGGTCGCCAATATCGCCGCAGCGCTCGGCGCGATCGTGGGCGGCAAGTTCGACGACGCCGCCGGCCCCCGTGCCGTGATCGTCGTGTCGCTGCTCGGCATCATGGTCGCGGGTTCCGTCTTGTTGTTCTGGGAGGGCTCCACCGCGTTCTGGGTGTGCGGCCTGGCGCTGTGCTTGTTCGTGGGACCTGCTCAAGCGGCGTCGCGAACTTACCTGGGACGACTGACCCCGTCCGGTCGCGACGGGGAGATGTACGGCCTCTACGCAACCACGGGTCGAGCCGTCAGCTTCCTGGCACCCCTGATGTTCGGCATTTTCGTCACCGCGTTCGGTGCCCAGATCTGGGGCATCCTGGGGATCCTGAGTGTGGTGGGCGTGGGGTTGCTCCTGCTGCTGTTCACGCCCAAGCCACCCAAGGGCTTCACGACCGTTCAGGCCTGATGACACCAGTACGCCGCAGATGCCTTACACGGCATATACGGCGTTCCACTCCATCGGGCAGGGGCGTGGACGTCCTATTCGACCGGCGATCGGTGAAAGTTCACATGGCTGCGCGAGGCCGTGGGGCCGCGCTGACCCTGATACCGGTTCCCGTAGGCGCCGCTACCGTAGGGGTGCTCCGCGGCGGACGAGAGCTGGAAGAAGCACAACTGCCCCACCTTGGAACCCGGCCACAGCTTGATGGGGAGCGTGGCCATGTTGGACAGTTCCAGCGTCACGTGGCCGGAGAATCCGGGGTCGATGAACCCCGCGGTGGAGTGCGTGAGAAGGCCCAACCTACCCAGGGAGGATTTACCCTCGAGTCTCGCGGCGACGTCGTCGGGGAGCGTGACCTTTTCGTAGGTGGCGCCCAGGACGAACTCGCCGGGATGCAGCACGAATGGTTCGTCGGGGTCGACCTCGATCAACCGCGTGAGTTCGGGTTGCTCCTGGGCGGGATCGATGTGCGCGTACTTGTGGTTGTCGAACAACCGGAACCACCGGTCCAGGCGCACGTCCACGCTGGCGGGCTGGATCATGGCGGGGTCGTACGGTTCCAGCTTCACACGGCCGGAATCCATGAGGCTGCGAATATCACGATCGGAGATGAGCACGATTACACGGTAGTGCACCGGTACCGGTCACAGAGGTTTCATCATGACCACCCGCGCGGCAGGATCCAGTCCTTGCGCGGTTTCACGGTCGACCACACTACGCAGCTCCGGGGACCACTCTCCCTCCGGCAGTTCGCGGAAGCCCAGGCGCGCGTAGTAGGGCGCGTTCCACGGAACGTCTCGGAACGTGGTCAGGGACAGTCCGTCCAAGCCTTGGGTCTCGGCCCAATCACCCACGGTGTCGATGAGGGCCGCACCAATGCGCCGTCCTGCCAGCCTGGGGTGAACCGAAACCTGCGCGATGTGGGCATTGGCCCCGATCAGCTCGACGGCGCAATACGCGGCCGGTTCTCCCGCGTCGTCGGTCGCGACCCATAACTGGCCCGCTCGTTGGAAGCCACCCAGCCAGGTCAGACTGGGCGGGACGTCGAGTGCGATCTCAGGCATGCCGACGTCCTCGAAGATCTTGCCCGCGGCCACTTCCACAGCTGGGAGCGAGATCAGGTCACGCGGATCGGCTGGCCGGATCATGGGCGCTCCTACCTCGTGGTTCGGGGGACCTGGGAAGAAAGTCCCCGCTGAAGTTGTTGTAGACTCGGTGGCGTTCAATCGGGCCGCTTGGTCTGATTGGTGCAACGCGCGGCTGTAGCTCAATGGTAGAGCGCACGCTTCCCAAGCCTGATACGCGGGTTCGATTCCCGTCAGCCGCTCCACATATCGCGCCACTGCCCCGGGACACCTTCGAGGACCCGGGGTTCGTGTTAGACATTGCACGCGTCGAGGAGCACCCATGTTGCGCACCATGTTCACCGGAAAGATCCACCGAGCAACCGTCACCCAGGCCGACCTGCACTACGTGGGATCCGTGACCGTGGACCAGGACCTGCTGGATGCGGCCAACATTCTTCCGGGCGAACAGGTGTCTATCGTGGACATCAACAATGGTGCCCGGCTCGAGACCTACACGATCGCCGGCGAGCGCGGCAGCGGCGTGATCGGGATCAACGGTGCCGCCGCCCACCTGGTGCAGCCCGGTGACCTGGTGATCCTGATTTCCTACGGACTCATGGACACCGCGGAAGCCCAGAACTACAACCCCCACGTGGTGCACGTGAACGAGAACAACAAGATCGTGGCCCTGGGTTCGGATCCGGCGGACGCCGTCACCGGCGACATGGTTCGCCCGCCCCAGGCGCGGGACCATGCGCGGGCCCAGGAAGACGCCGCTGTAGCGGCACTGTAGCCACCACGGTGCTTCTCGGTTCCCCGGACCCCGGGGTCGTGCGCGACGAACGGCCCTTACCCGAGAGAACACGCCCGTGAGCGGCGTGTTTTCCGGGTTTTTCATCATTTGGGCCGTCATCGGTGTGGGATTCCTGGTGGGCCGCTCCGGTTTTCTGGGCCCGCACGGACAGGTAGTACTGTCCAAACTCGCGTTCTACGTGGCCTCCCCGCCGCTGTTGTTCCTCACCATCTCGCAGGCGGACATTGCGCAGATCCTGTCCACTCCCCTGCTGATCGCCATGCTCTCCGCGTGGTTGACCATGGGCCTGTACGCGGGCGTCTCACGCTTCGCGCTCAAACGTGATGCCGCCACCGTGGTGATGGGATCCCAGGCCGCCGGTCAGGTCAACGCCGCCAACCTGGGCATCCCCATTGCCGTGTTCGTCCTGGGGGACGCGTCCCAGGTGGCCCCCGTGATGTTGTTCCAGCTGGCCATTAATTCACCGCTGTACCTCACGATCATGGACACCCTCACCGACGGCGCCAGACCCACCCCGGGCTCGATTCTTAAGAACACGTTCACCAATCCACTGATCGTGGGGTCCCTGCTGGGCATCCTGTTCGGTGCGACCGAATGGCACCTGCCCGATCTGGTGCTGCAGCCCATTGAACTGGTCGCCGGCGCAAGCATCCCCGCCATGCTGCTGGCCTTCGGCATGTCCCTGGTGGGCTCACGACCCCTGTCGGACAAGCGCGAACGCATGGACACTCTGCTTGCCTCCGCGGCAAAGTTGTTCGTCCACCCCGCGCTCGCCCTGCTCTTGGGGCACCTCCTGGGGCTCGAGGGTCATGCCCTGTACGCCACGGTGATCATGGCATCCCTGCCCACTGCTCAAAATCTCTACGTGGCGGCGGTACGGTATAAACGCGCAACCACTGTGAGCCGTGACACGGTCCTGGTCACCACGGTGTTCTCGATGGTCACCATGGCAATCATTGCCGTAGTGCTTTCGTGACCGCGTCGGTCGACAGGTGTGAGATGCCTCACCCATAGACTGAGTAAATGCTGAGCAGCCTGATGACCCTTCCGGGTCCATGGGCTCACTGCCCAGTGGATGACCTTGTCACAGGGGAGGAATCATAGTGAAAGCCACTCACACACCACGCAGGGCGCGGAGGGGACGCCGGATCCGCAGTGCGGTTGCGCTCGCGGGCGCGTCGGCAATGTTGCTGACGGCGTGCGGTTCGCAAGAATCGGGCCCGCCCACGCTGACGTGGTACATCAACCCGGACGACGGCGGGCAGGCCACCATTGCGGAACAATGCTCCGCGGCCTCTGACGGGAAGTACAAGATCGAAACGTCCCTGCTGCCCCGCGATGCGTCCTCGCAGCGAGAGCAGTTGGCCCGGCGATTGGCCGCCGGCGACACGTCCATGGACATCATGAGCCTGGACCCGCCGTTCGTTCCCGAGCTCGCCGAGCCCGGGTTCCTGGCCAAGCCGCCGGCGGACGTGGTCGAAAGGACCACCTCGGACACCCTGGACGGCCCACTCGAGGGCGCCAAGTGGGACGGTGAGATCGTGGCCGTACCGTTCTGGGCCAACACCCAGTTGCTCTGGTACCGCAAGTCGGTCGCACAAGCCGCCGGTCTGGACATGTCCAAGCCGGTCACGTGGGATCAAATCATTGACGCCGCACGCAGCCAGGACAAGTATTTGGGCGTTCAAGGCACCCAGGCCGAGTCCATGACCGTGTGGGTCAACGGGCTGGTTGCCTCGGCCGGTGGCGAGATCATCACCGCCGGCGAAGAGGGCCAGGACGCGGACATCACCCTGGACACCGAGGCCGGCGAGAAGGCCGCGGACATCGTGGGCACCATTGGCAAGGAGGGCCTGGGTGGACCTGGGCTTCCGACCCAGGACGAGAACTCCTCCATGATCCAGTTCCAGGGGGACAAGGGCTCGTTCATGGTGAACTGGCCGTTCGTCTGGGCGGCGTCCAACGGCGCCGTGGAAGAAGGGTCGCTGGACAAGTCCCTGGTGGACGATATCGGCTGGGCCCAATGGCCCCGCGTCAATGCCGACACCCCGTCCGCCCCTCCGCTGGGTGGTATCAACATTGGTGTGGGTGCCACTTCCGAAAACCAGGATCTCGCCTGGGAGGCTGTGGAGTGCATCGTCACCCCGGAACACCAGTCGCAGTACTTCGCGACCAACGGCAACCCGCCGTCCTCCGCCAAGGCCTTTGACGACGCCGCGGTGCGTGAGGCGTACCCGCAGGCTTCGGTCATTCGGGAATCCCTGGACAACGCGGCACCGCGCCCGCAGACTCCGTACTACAACGAGATTTCCACCGCCATTCAGCAGGAGTGGACGCCACCGCAGAGCGTGAACGAGAACACGCCTAAAGAGACCACTGCCTTTATTGAGCAAGTCCTGAAGGGAGATGCGCTGCTGTGAGTACCACCGTCGATTCTTCGACCCGAGCACCTGGGACCCAAGCGCCCAAGGCCAAACGGCAGATTTCGGACCGCGTCCGGGCGGAGCGAAAGCTCGGTTGGCTGCTGGCCGGCCCCGCGTTCATCATCATGTTGCTGGTGACCCTGTACCCCATTGTGCAGGCCCTGTACGACTCCCTGTTCTCCTTCCGCCTCACCGCACCCGGGGACAAGGAATTCGTGTTCCTGGGCAACTACGCCACGGTTTTCTCCGACTCCCTGTTCTGGCAAAACCTGGGTGTCACCCTGTTGATCACAGTGGTCACCGTCCTCGTGGAACTCGTGCTGGGTCTGGCCCTCGCACTGGTCATGCACAGTGCGATCAAGGCCACCCGCGGCCTCCTGCGCACCGCGATCCTGGTGCCCTATGGAATCATCACCGTGGTCTCCGCGTTCGCGTGGTTCTACGCGTTCGACATCACCACCGGTTACGTCAACAACTGGTTCGACTGGGTTCCCGGTATCGGACCGGACTTCAACTGGTTTGCTTCTCAGGGTCCCGCGTTGACCATCATCATGGCGTCCGAGATCTGGAAGACCACCCCGTTCATCTCGCTGTTGCTGCTCTCCGGGTTGGCACAGGTTCCGGGGGAACTCTCCGAAGCGGCCCGTGTGGACGGTGCCTCCGCGTGGCAGCGCCTGACCAAGGTGATCCTGCCGAACATGAAGGCCGCCATCATGGTGGCCGTGGTGTTCCGCGCGCTGGACGCGTTCCGTATTTTCGACAACATCTTCATCATGACCCAGGGCCAGTACGGCACGGAGGCGCTCTCGCTGCTCGCGTATCGAACCTCCATCGGACGCCTGGAAATCGGCCTCGGCTCGGCGATCTCCGTGATCTTGTTCCTGTGCGTGATGCTCATAGCATTCACCGCGATCAAGGTCTTCAAGGTGGATCTGGCCGGCTCTGGGAAGGGTAGGTAAACCGCCATGTTGAGCACTAAACAAAAGCTCGGATGGGCCATCGTCACCGTATTGGTGTTGATCTACGCGCTGTTCCCGGTGCTGTCCATCCTGATGACCTCGTTCAAGTCCCCGGCCGATCTGAGTTCCGGCAAGTTCTTGCCCTCCCAGTTCGTCACCGACAACTACGAACAGATCTTCGTGGGAGACGCCAAGGACCTGTTCCTGCCCGCGCTGTGGAACTCCATCGGCATCTCGCTGATCGCCACGTTCATTGCCGTGGTGCTGGCCACCCTGTGCGCCTACGCGATCGCCCGCCTGGACTTCCCGGGCAAGCGCATCGTGTTGACCACCGCGCTGATGGTGTCCATGTTCCCGGTGATCTCCATCGTGACGCCGCTGTTCAACCTGTGGCGTCAGGTGGGCCTGTACGACACCTGGCTCGGTCTGATCATTCCTTACCTGTCCCTGACCCTTCCGATCTCCATCTGGACGCTGGCCGCTTTCTTCCAGCAGATCCCGTGGGATCTGGAGCGCGCGGCCCAGGTCGACGGCGCGTCCACCTGGCAGGCGTTCCGCAAGGTGATCGTTCCGCTGACCGCACCCGGTGTGTTCACCACCGCGATCATTGCGTTCTTCATCGCCTGGAACGACTTCGTGTACGGAATCGGTTTGACCTCCACATCGGCGGCCCGACCGGTCCCTGCGGCACTGGCGTTCTTCACGGGTGCCTCGCAGTTCGAGGATCCCGCCGGCGCCATTTCCGCCGCGGCGATCATCGTGACCATTCCCGTGGTGCTCTTGGTCCTGGCCTTCCAGCGCCAGATCGTTTCCGGTTTGACCCAGGGCGCGGTCAAGGGTTGATCCCCGCCGGTCCCTCAACACTTCAAGCTCAAGCACAGTAAGGACTGAGTAGACATGGCAGCTATTACCATGCAGAACCTCGTCAAGAAGTACGACGACGGTTTTCCGGCGGTCAATGACGTCTCCATCGACGTGGCCGACGGCGAATTTTTGATCCTCGTGGGCCCCTCGGGTTGTGGTAAGTCCACCCTCCTGCGCATGGTCGTGGGACTCGAGGACATCACCAGCGGCGAGTTGCTCATCGACGGCGAGCGCGTCAACGACAAGGCTCCCCGCGACCGCAACCTGTCCATGGTGTTCCAGAACTACGCCCTGTATCCGCACCTGACCGTCTACGAGAACATTGCGTTCCCGTTGCGGTTGTCCAAGGGTCAGTTCTCCAACGACGAGATCGACCGTAAGGTCCGTGCGGCGTCGGACACCCTGGACCTCGACGATCATCTGGAGCGCAAGCCGGCCAACCTGTCCGGCGGTCAGCGGCAGCGTGTGGCCATGGGCCGCGCGATCGTGCGTGACGCGGATGCGTTCCTCTTCGACGAGCCGCTGTCCAACCTGGACGCCAAGCTCCGTGGTCAGATGCGCACGGAGATCGCCCAGTTGCAGCGCCGGATGGGCATCACCTCCATTTACGTGACCCACGACCAGACCGAGGCCATGACCCTCGGTGACCGCGTGGCCGTGCTCAAGAAGGGCGTGCTGCAGCAGATCGCGTCCCCGCGTGAGCTGTACGAACAGCCGGTCAACCTGTTCGTGGCGGGCTTCATCGGAGCACCGTCCATGAACTTCCTGCCGGCGCGCATCGAGGGCAACGTGTTCAAGACGCCCATCGGTGACATCGACGTCCCGGAGCGCGTGCAGCAGAAAGTGTCGGGCAAGAACGACATTGTGCTGTTGGGCCTGCGCCCCGAGCACTTCGAGGACTCCAAGTTCGTGGACGAGGCCAAGGTGCCCCACGGCACCACGTTCGAGGCCGAGTTCACCCACACCGAGTGGCTGGGTAACCAGCAGTACGGCTACAGACAGTTCGAGCAGGACCAGGCCGTCAAGCACAAGCTCGACGAGCTGGCCAAGGACTTGGACGCGGACGAGATGCCTTCGCAGGTGGTCGTGTCCCTGGACGCTTCATCCCGCATCCGCGGTGGCACAGCGGCCAATATTTGGTTGGATGCCCGCCGCATGCACGTGTTCGATCCCGAGACCGGTGAGAACCTCACCCGCGACGAGGAGGCCGGTGCGGAGTTGACCCGCGAGGCCACCGAGGAGCGCGAAGCCGAGACCGAGCGCGCGCGGCAGAAGGCCGACCGCGAGTCGGGTGGCACCCATCGTGACAACGGTGCCGCTCACACGGGCGACCGCACGGCGGACACGCCCCGCAGGGATGCGAGTGATCGCGCTGCGGCAGGTGATCGTTCCGATGCCGACATCCTCCGCACGGACACCCGTGACGGCAATGCCACCGGTGATCGTCCCGAGGCCGGTGGCCGTCACCGCGCTGACGACGCCCCATGGCAGGGCCAGGGCGGCAGCACCAGCGCCTGACGCTCGCCAAGCGCATAGAAACGCCGACGCCGCCGTGAGACTCCCCAGGGAGTCTCACGGCGGCGTCGGCGTTTGTGCGGCTGTTACTGGAACGTGGTCTGGACGAAGGTCAACCAGACGACCAGGACGATCACGAGCACCAGAGCCAGCGACGAGGCCGCGTAGCGCAACCGTGGGTAACGCACGTGCCAGGAAACCAACTTGGGCCAGTGCTTACTGACCTGGTCCGGCGTGGCCTGTTTGAAGTTCACGTGCTGCGCGCCGGAAAGGTCCGCGAAACTCTTGAGCGAGGCCGCGTCCCACACGATGCCGTCCAGGGCCATGGCCCGCTTGCCGGTCTCCGTCACGAGCCACAAGTACGGCCGGCCGCGAGGTTTCCCGGGCTTGGGGCGCGGCGGCAGGAGCTTGTCCACCGTGACCACCTGATGCACCCGGTCGCGGGGTACGGCGTGAAATCCGATCCAGCGCGACTTCAAGAAGTGCGTCTGTGTGATCACGGTCAGCGCGGGGCGCAGGTATCCGTAGGCGATGATTCCGCCGACCAGGGCCAGGAAGATCAGGACCGCGATCACGGGCCCGCGTGGGCGGCGGTAGTAGAGCGCGAGCAAGGCCACGGCTACCAGCAAGAGCGGCGGCACCGCGGCCCAGATTCTGCGCCCGTACGAGGTGATGCGCGGGTGAAAGACATGCTGCGGAGCGGAATATTTCTCCGGAACCTGCCGAACTGTTTCTGCCATGGTGTGCTGAGATTCTCCCGCTGCCGTTGGTGTGGACCCGCACCAGCTTAACGCGGAGTTTTGGCAGGCCCAGATCAATGAATCGTCGTATTGCGCCGTCTTCGGTCTAGCTCCGGTAGATGGGCTAACGTGATGATCCATGGAACAAACCGACCGTGTACTGAAGGCCGTAGGGGCATGGCTTTTTCTCATTGTGCTCTCGGTCGCGGCCGCGGCGGTCACGATCGCCCTGGTCAACAAGTACCAGTACGGCCCGGAAACGGACGTCAAGGCTTACTTCGACGCGCTCCAGGCCGGCGACGGCGCCGCGGCTCTCGGTGCGCTCAACGCCGAGGTCCCCGATTCGAACGCGGCCCTGCTGGACGGTGAGCCGTTGGAGGCCGCCGCGGAGAAATTAGACGACGTGGAGATCTCCACGGTGTCCTCGACCAGCGACCAAGCCGTGGTCCGCGCCGACTACACCTTGGACGGGCAGGAACACAGTTCCGAGTTCACTCTCCACCCCGCAGACACCCAGTGGGGATTCTTCACGGTGTGGGATTTCGACCGAACCACGTTGCCCACCATGCACGTGACCATGCCCGGTTCCACCGCGGTGGACATCAACGGGGAATCCGTGGCGCTGACCGACTCCGCCCGTGACTTCGCGGTCTTCTACCCCGGGATCTACACCGGTTCCTACACGTCCCCCATGGTGACGGCCGAGCCCGAACAGACCCTGGTGACCGATCCAGATGCAGAGACCGATCTCACGCTGGACGCCAGGCCCTCGGATGAACTGAAGTCGCAGGTCAGCGAGCAGACCAAGACGTACCTGGACACGTGCGCCGAGCAGGACACCCTGTACCCGGCCAGTTGCCCGTTCTCTTACGAGTTCTCGGGACGAGTCCAGGACAACGTCAAGTGGTCCATCACCGAATACCCCACCACTGACATCCGGCTGAGTGGACCCAATGCGGACAAGTGGGGGCTCATGGACAGCCCGGGCACGGCCAAGATCGAGTTCACCTCGGTCAACCTGATGGACGGCAAGACCAGCAAGGTCTCGGAGGAAGTGCCGTTCACGTTCAAGGCCACCCTGGACGTGACCGAGGACGAGGCCACGGTCACGCCCAGACACTGACCCACAAGCACTGAATCGTGCTGGCCACCCCGTGTCGAGGCAGAATTCACCATGAGAACGGCCGCCACCGTCCCCACGGACGGTAGCGGCCTTTCTCATGTCACCGATCAGCGGCGGGATCAGTCGAGCCCGCGCAGCTCCAGGGTCAGCTCGGACTCGGCGTCATCGGAAACCGTGAACGGAATGCCCCAGTCCTGCTGGTACAGGTGGCACGCGGCGTGCTCGGGGATCTCGCCGTCCGGGGAACCGTCGCATGCGGCAGCACGGGCGGTGATGTGCAGAACTCCCTCGGTCACGCCGTCGGCCAGGCGCAGCGTGCGGGTCAGACCCTGCGCAGTGCCGTCGCCCTCAAGGAGTGCCTCGGCCGGGGAGGACGAAACCTTCAGCTGGGTGGGGTCGCCCCAGCGGGTATCCAATTTCTGGCCGGTGGGAGCGGAGAACCGGACCACCAGGTCCAGGGCACCCGGTGCGATCGGGGTGCGCTTGCGCTGCATCTGTGCCGCACCCTCGTCCACGGTCTGAGCGTCCTTGGGCACCGGCACGCGCACCAAACGGTGAGCGTTGGCTTCGACAACCACCATGACGGGCTGCTCGTCCGCGTCGTCCAGGATCACGCCGGACGGCTCGGCCAGCCCGCGGGTCAGCGTGGAGACCTCGTTGGTCGAGGGGTCGTAGCGACGGATCGCGCCGTTGTAGGTGTCCGCGATCGCCACCGAGTTGTCGGGCAGCACGGCAACGCCCAGGCAGTGCTGCAAGCGGGCCTGGTCGGCAGCGCCGTCGCGGAAGCCGAAGTCGAACAGACCCTCACCGATCGGACTGTCCACGGAGGACACCGCACCGGACTCGTCGAAGCGCACGCGGCGCAGTGCCGAAGACTCGGAGTCCGCAACCCAGACCGTCCCGGAGGAATCCTGTGCCAGACCCGACGGCTGGGCGAACCAGGACTCGCTCGCGGCGCCGTCGCGCAGGCCCTCGTCACCGGTGCCCGCGAGCACGGCGACCTGACCGGTGCGCGGGTCGAAGGAGAACAGCTGGTGGGTGCCGGCCATCGCGATGACCAGGGTGTCCGCTGCGGTGGACCACAGCACGTCCCACGGCGAGGACAGCGCAACGTCCGTGGGAGCGGCGTCGGCGGGAATTTCGTTGGGGTCCACGCCGCGAGCGCGAGCGTCGTCGAGCAGGCGCTGCACGCCGTTACCGGCCAGGGTGCGCACCTTGCCCGTGGACAATTCCACGCCGCGCAGGCGGTGGTTGACGGTGTCCGCGACGATCAGGTCGTAACCCACGGTCGCGCGCACCGATTCGGGCAGCAGGGCCACGCCCTGCGGCTCGTTGAAGCGGGTGGCATCCGCGGGGCCGTCCGCCCAGCCCTTGGTACCGGAACCGATGGCCCGGCGCACCGTGGTGAGGTCGTCCTCGAGCTGCACCAGGCGGTGGTGGCCGGTATCGGTGACCAGGAAGGAGCCGTCCGGCAGACGCACGGACTTGCCCGGGAAGCGCAGGTCGCCCTCGGGACGCGGGCGCGGCACGTAGGGACCGTCGCCGCGGTGCAGGGTGCCCTTGGCGTCGTGCTCGGCCACGAGCTCCTCCACCAGGGATTCCAGGCCCTGCACGTGACCCTCGCCGGACAGGTGCGCCACGATGTAACCTTCGGGATCCAGCACCACCAGGGTGGGCCAGGCACGCGCCGTGTAGGCGTCCCAGGTCTTGAGCTCGGGATCGTCGAGCACCGGGTGGGTGATCTCGTAGCGATCCACCGCGGCGGCGAGCGCTTCGGGATCGGCCTCGTGCTCGAACTTGGGCGAGTGCACGCCCACGGTCACCAGCACGTCCGAGTACTTCTCCTCGAGCGGGCGCAGCTCGTCCAGCACGTGCAGGCAGTTGATGCAGCAGAAGGACCAGAAGTCCAACACCACGATCTTGCCGCGCAGGGCCTCCAGATCCAGCTGCCGGTCGCCGGTGTTGAGCCAGGCGCGGCCGGTGAGCTCGGAAGCTCGTACGGGGGTAGTGCTCCGCTGTGTCTTCACAGTGTGATGAGTCCTTCCAGGCATGTAAAATCAGGTCTTCCAGGTCAACGTTAGCCGCCGCGCGCATCTTCCCGGGCACGCGCGTTGCGGTCTGTGACGCGCGTTCGGCGAACGGGCCCGCGCCATGGACGACGACGCCGCTCACCCCGTCCCGCGGGTCGGCAACCTTGATGTCCGTGCCGGCCCGAGTGCGAACCGGCCCGAGGCGAGATCGGGACGCGTGCTGGGACGTCAGCGGCGGCGTCGTTCGTCCTGTTCGGCCAGGTTGGCCATCATTTCGTTGTAGGCCTTGAGCTCGGCGTCGTCGGTGCGGTCCGCTTGCCTGTCCACGCGACGGTTCTCCTTGCTGCCCTCGAGGGCCCACATAATGGCCACGATCACGGCCAGCAGGAATGTGGGGAACTCACCGATCCCCCACATGAGCATGCCGCCCAGCTCTTGATCCTCCAGGGCGCTGGGGCCCCAGGGGCGGCCCATGTTGCCGAACCAGCCGGCCTGCAGCACCGCGGTCATGCTCATGATGGAGATACCGATGAACGCGTGGGCGGCCATGGTGGCCAGCAGGAGCACCAACCGCATGGGATAGCTGGGCCGTTTGGGGATGGGGTCGATGCCGATGAGGACCAGAGCGAACATGTACCCGGTGAACAGGAAGTGCATCATCATGAACTCGTGGCCCACGTGGTAGCGCAGTGTGATGTGGAACAGATCCGTGAAGTAGAACAGCACGATCGAGAAGGCGAAGTTGGCCGCGGCGAAGATCGGGTGGGTCACGATCTTGCCCCACGTGGAGTGCACCAGGCGCAGGATCCATTCGCGTGGACCGCGAGTGCCGTCGCCGCGGGGTTCCAGCGCCTTGAGGATGACCGTGATGGGTGCACCGGAGACCAGGAACAGAGGCACGATCATGGTCAGGCTCATGTGCTCGACCATGTGGGCGGAGAACAGCACGCGGGCGTACACCGCCACGCCGCCGGACGTCGCGTACATGAGCAGCACCAGGCCGATCAGCCAGGACGCGGTTCGCAGCACAGACCATTTGTCCCCGCGGCGCCACACCTTGATCGCGGCCCAGAGGTACACGATGGCAAAGAAGACGACCACTGCGGCCCAGAACCAGTCGATGCGCCACGTGGTGAACCACGAGGCGAAGGTCGGTTCGGGTGGCAGTTCGTACCACGTGAGCAAACGCGCCGGGGAAGCATCGGTGGGCATCTCCTCCGGTACGGGCGGAGCCGTGCGGCTCAGCGCGGAGGCAATACCCATGAGCAGTCCCATGAGCACCAGCTCCACCACGATCACGCGCCACAGGGTGGCAGTGCGGGACCGGGAGCCGTCTTCTACACCAGGGATCAGCCACTGCCGGTGAGCGAAACCGACCAGGGCCAGCAGCAGGGTGAGTACGAGCTTGGCCAGCACGATGCGCCCGTAGCCGGAGTTCAGCTGCTCCCACGTGCCGATGCGCACCTGGGCGTTGATGATGCCGGACAGCAGCACCAGGAAGTAGCAGCCCAGGGCCACCACGGAATAGCGGCGCAGCACCACGGACAACAGCGGGACGCGGTGCTTGGTCTCGCCGCGGTGGGCGATCACCGTGGATTCCTTGGCGAGCAGCGGGCTGGCCCACGCCAGGACGATCAGGCCGCCCACCCACAAGCACACACCCATGAGGTGCAGACCCAGCGAGTTCACGGCACCCATGTGGTCCGCGCCGCCGGACGAGTGGCCGTTGAGCGCGAGCGCCACCAGCGCGATCATGCTCAGCGCCAGGGTGCAGAACAGTCCGAGCAGGGCACGCACACCGAAGATCAGGGTGGTCACCACCGCGGCCACGATCACCACGGTCGCCTGAGCCTGGCCCGTGGCGATCTCGGTGATGTAGTGGGTCAACTGCTGGGTGTAGTTCTGTCCCGAACCGAGCCCGGTACCCGAGACGTCCGAGTACGTGAAGATCAGCACCGCAATGGCGGAAACCGTCCACACGACCGCAGCCGCCTGCGCCAGCCGGAGCACCGAGGAATACACGGGGTGATCCGGTTCGGCCGACTGGTCTCGGCTGTTGCGCGGCGGACGCTTCCGAGTGAGATCTGCGAAACGCGGGACCACGCCGATGGCCAGCAGCAGGGCGCCCATGACCACGGCCATGGAGATGTTGTGCACGGTTTCCAGCGCGGGCAGACCCCAACGAACCAGAGCTCCCGGGTCCGCGACCTCGCGGGGGTCCGATGCACCGCCGTACAGCAGGGCGGCGGTCATGCCGATCATGGCGGCCACGACCACCACGGCAATGATCCAGGGGTTGAGACTCAACCCCGAGATCTCGGATCGCTGGGGCTTGGTGCTTCCCGGGGTTTTCGCCCCAGTGGCAGTGCTCATTCGTGTGCTCCTTCGGCCCCGCGCGCGGCGGCCATTCCCGTGTCCTTATCCGCTGACCCTGAGATGCAGTGATTCATCCGATCAGAAGAGCCCGTCTCCGATGAATCCACCCTCCTCGCACCCGGGCGGAATCGCAAACACCGCCGAGCCGATGGGCACCGTCCAGGTGTTGAGCATGTCCATGTCGTCCAGTTTCTTCTGAATGGGAACGAACTGCTGGATCGGATCCGATTGGTAGGACGCGAAGATCAGGCCCGTGTTGGACACTCCCCCGCTGATGTCACCCGAGCGACTCATACCGGAAGCGTCCGCCACCGGTAGGTCGTAGTTGTACACCCTGCGGAAGATCTTCTCGTCCGGATTGTCGGTGCGCGAGCGCCGGATATGGCTGTAGGAGGCGATCACCGGGAACCCCAGAGGCCCCTTGGCCTCGAAGTCCGGTTCGTCGTGTTCCTGGGAACCGGTCAGGGGTGCGCCGTCGGCCAGTTTCCGCCCTACCGAGTCTTCGCGCGCGGGGGTGTCGGCCTCGTCCCAGGTGTCCAGGTTCATGTGGATGCGGCGCAACACCAGTGATGTGCCGTCCTCGATCCACGGTTCAAAACCGTCCCGCCCGTAGACCACCTTCTCGTGATCTTCTTCGCCCGGATACGGATTGACCGTGCCGTCCACCTGACCGAACAAATTACGCATGGTCTGACCCGCGGGCGTGGCCCCCACCGTGTTGCGGAAACCGTCCTGGATCCAGCGCACTTTCGCGAAGGACCTCGAGTCCTTGAGCAGCACCCGCTGGGCGTGCGCCAGAGTGAGTTTGTCGTCGCAGCACAACTGCAGCAACAGGTCGCCCTGGTTCCACCGATCCTGCAACTGATCGATATCGAAGGCCGGTAGCGGTTTGAGCCACTCGGGCGCGCGAGCCGCATCGATCAGCGCCATGGCCTTCGGACCGAAACCGAACGTGACCGTGAGCCGCGACGGATTCTCCGCGAGCCACGGTTCCTGATCCCACAGCGGGGCGCGGCCCTGGGTGAGTGCGGCGGCGTCGTCGCTGAGTACACGAAGCATGCGCCGCAAGGAATCTTTGCTCGCGCCCTGGTTGAGGTTCAGCGCGATGAACGCGCTGAAGGCCTGTGGCAGCGTGGCCACGCCGGCTTGGCGAGCACCGTGGAACGGCTCGACCTGCAATCCGTGGCGAGCGGCGTCGGAATGATCGGCGGTGGGATCCTCCGCGGCCCCGAAAGCCTCGTTCAGGCCTACTGCCGAGGCCGCTCCGATGCCGGTGACGCCCGCACCGGCGACCGCTCCGATCAGGAGCGATCGCCGCTGCAGGCCCTCACGAGCAGGGGTCTCGTCAGTGCTCATGACATTCCGGAAGGGCCGAAGATTCCGGGCTGGGCATCTCGGAATGCTCTCCGTGCCCGCTGTGCTCCTCGCCCGGCGCGTAGTGCTCCTGCGCTCCGGCGTAGTCACGCACCGGGACGGTGATCTGCTGCGTCCGACCATTGTCGAAACCCAGTTCCACCGTGAGATCCGTCCCCGACTTCACGGCGCACTGCAGCTCCATGAGCATCATGTGGTCGCCGCCGGGTTCGAGCGTCTTGGTCTCCCCCGGAGCGATCTCGAAGCCGCCCTCGACCCGCTTCATTTCGGTGGAGCCGGTCTGGTCGTTCATCACGGTTTCATGCAGCTCTGCCACACCGGCAGTGTCCCCCGCGTCGATGGACTCGAGTGTCACGGACTGGTCGCCGGTGTTCTTGAGCGAGCCGAACACGGAGGTCATGTTGGAGTCAGCGGCCTTGGCCCAGCCGTCGGTCAGCTCCACGACCTGCTCGGTCGCGGCATTTCCCTCTGCCGACGCCGCCGGGACTTGGGTGTCGCCGCTCGCTTGGTTGCCGTCGGCCGAGCAGCCGGTGAGTGCCGTAACGGCGAAGCCCGCAGCCAGCAGTGTGGTCACGCTACGGCGCAAGGGCCGGGGCAGGGAACGGGTAGAAGTCTCAATGGGCATGTTCATGATGGTGTCTTTCTCGAACCTGAGTTCCGCCGTGATCAGATCGGGCGCGGGCGAACCATGCCTCGACCGACATAGGACGCGAAACCCAGAAACCTACGGGGATACGGGGCGATCAGCGCTGTTTCCGACGGGTGGCCAGAACCAGCACCACGATGAGCAGCGCAAGGGCACCCACGCCACCGATGACAGGGATCAGCCAACCGGGGGTACCGGAATCACCGGCGGGCTCTGCGGCCTCGGTAGCGGTGTCGTCACGTTGTTCACCCGTGGCAGCCGAGGACGGCTCTTGGGTGGGGCCCTGACCGGCCTGCTCGCCGGCTCCCTGTCCCACGGTGTACTCGAAGGTTCCCTCGATGGGGTGGCCGTCCTCGGAAACCACACGCCACACCACGGTGTAGGTTTCATCCTCGGTGGACCCGGGGTTGGCGAGCGGCTGGATCACGCGCTGGCGTTCCACGGTGGACTCACGTTCCACCAGGGATTCACCGGCGGAGTCCGTGACTCGGATTTCACGCCCGATGTCCATGACGTTTCCGGAGAAGGTCAGCGTCAGCGATTCGGGGGAAGCGTCCAGGGAAGCCCCGGACTCGGGGTCGGAACCAATCATCTCGTCATGGGCGGCCGCGGGCTGTGCCGTGCTCACAAGCATGAACAGGGCCGTGAGCACCGCCAGCAGAACCACCGCGAGCGGACGGCGATCGGAAGTGGCGCGCGCAACCGCGCGAGGCGGCGTCGTCCGTGCTGAGGGCGCGGCGGGAACTGGGGTTGAGGCATCAAAAGTGTGCATGGAATTCTCCTGCGTCTCGGACGCATTGGTGCCGCGGGAGGCGGCAAGAAGCGGAATGTGAAGAGTGGCCGAGACGGCACTCCCGGTCCCGCCGCAGCGCCAATGATCGACGCTGAAGAACTAGGCGAAAGCCGGGGCCGTCCCGCGCGCGGGAGGCCCCCTGAAGCCGTGCACGACCGGCAGCAGCAATTGATCCGTGAGGGCACGGGGAGAAGTCCACGCGATTCGCCGCGGCACCGCGCGAATCACGGGCAGCACGGGAACGCTCACCAATGCGAGCACGCGCAACGACACGGCGTCGAGCAGCCGCACCGCGGCAACCTCACCGTGGCGTAACAGGGCATACGTGGCGGCCGCGGCAATCACGTGTGCGGCGAGCATCCCCGCGCCGTGGTGCGCCAGATCCGGCGCCAGGGACACCACGAGCTGCGGGGTGCCCTCGGCAACCGCGCCCGTGACGTGATGCGTGTGGTCAACGGCAGTCACGCCGTGCCCGGATTGGGCGAAGAGTCCGTGGAGAAGTCCTTGGCTTGCCACGACGGCCGCGGCAACGCTCACGCGGGACAGCACGCGACCCGCGAGCAGCATGCACACGGGGGAGGCCAGCGCGGCGGACAGGAGAATCAGGATGACCGGAGGCCACGTGCCGTCAACGGCGGCGTGAGACGCGGCGCCCAGGCTCGTGGCGATCAGCGACGCGGCCCAGCCCCGGGCAAGACGGCGCGCACGCGAAGACACCGCACACCTCCGGGGATCTGATCAGCCAATGAATTCCCCTCCATTATGCGCGACCGCTGGGGAATCCACGAACTCGGAGACGAACAAGGGACCGCCCACGAAAAACGTGGACGGTCCCTTGAACTAACACGAGCATGACGCCCGCGCAGGCTTACCTCACTTGGAGGAAACAGCAGCCTTCAGCTTGGAGCCGGCGGTCAGCTTGACGCCGTGGCCGGCCGGAATCTGAATGGTCTCACCGGTCTGCGGGTTGCGGCCCTGGCGAGCGGCACGGTCGGTGCGCTCAACGGACATCCAACCCGGGATGGTGATCTTCTCGCCGTTGGAAACGGAGCTCTCGAAGACCTGGAACATTGCATCCAGGACGCCGTTGACGGCGGCCTGAGTGGTGCCGGCTTTCTCGGCAACCTCGGCAACGAGTTCGCTGCGGTTCTTAGCCATGTGCTTGTCCTCCTGGACTTAATTGGCGTTCTCTATGGAAATAGGGAGCATACGCGCCCAGTGCTTCCGAGTGAGAAATTACCAGCTCGACTTGGAGATACCCGGCAATTCGCCGCGGTGAGCCATCTCGCGGAAGCGAACACGGGAGATTCCGAATCGCTGGAAAGTACCGCGGGGACGGCCATCGATCTGGTCACGGTTACGAACGCGGATGGGAGAAGCATCGCGGGGGAGCTTCTGCAGACCCAGGCGAGCCTCTTCGCGAGCCTCCGGGGTTGCGTTCTCATCCACGAGAGTCTTCTTCAGCTCTGCGCGCTTAGCGGCGTAGCGCTCGACGATGACCTTGCGCTGCTCGTTCTTGGCGATCTTGGACTTCTTTGCCATGGATTTAGCGCTCCTCGCGGAAATCGACGTGCTTGCGAACCACCGGGTCGTACTTCTTCATGACCATGCGGTCAGGATTGTTACGGCGGTTCTTACGGGTTACGTAGGTGAAGCCGGTACCTGCGGTGGACTTCAGCTTAATGATGGGACGTACGTCCTTGTCCTTGGCCATCTCAGATCTTCTCCCCACGTGCAATGAGCTCGTTGACCACGGAGTCGATGCCGCGAGCATCGATCACCTTGATGCCCTTGGCGCTCAAGTTGAGCGTGACGTTGCGACGCAACGAGGGCACCCAGTAACGCTTCTTCTGGATGTTCGGGTTCCACCGGCGCTTGGTGCGGCGGTGCGAGTGCGAGATGCTGTGTCCAAAGCCCGGCTGAGCTCCGGTCACCTGGCAGTGCGCTGCCATAGTGTTCTCCTCCAATGTCTAATGTCGACGAAATGACGGCACGCATGGTCGCTGTCAATGTTTTGTGTTCACGCTGACAGCTGCGGCCAAGAGTGATCCGTCACCTCAAGAAAATGCCACCGTTCGTGCGCTGGGCGGTGGTGCTTAATTGCCCCGCGTCAGTACCGGTCAGGGCACTCGCCACGACGAAGACGGTGAAGATCAGGTGCCGGTAGATGGACTCCACCACACGACAACCTTAAATTCTAGGCTTCTACGGTCTCTCTCGCAAACTCAACGTTAAAAACGGTGCGATTGAGCGCAGGACTATCTTAGCGGTAGGTGCCCAGGGGGCAAACTCGAGTGCTTTTAACACGAGTTCGGGGTGTGCGCCGTCCATGACCCGGCGCACACCCCAGAACACGTGTGCGGTTCCCAACTCCTCACCCAGGAGATTAGGTAAGACTAATCTAACCTAATTTTTCCGACGGGGGAACCCCTGACTTTTGACCCTCATTTTCCGCGCGGTTCCGCGATATCCCGGTGTTCAAGCGGTTCCGGCACCGACACTCCGGGTTCGCGCGAGCTCGTGCCCAGGGTCTCGTTCACGGCCTTGACGAGCGACCGCACCCGATCCATCCGGTTCAGCTCCTCGAGCAGGACGTACATTCCGTCCCCGTCGGCCAGGGGAACCCGCCAATTGGGATATTCGTCACTCGTGCCGGGTTGGTTCTGAATCCGCTTCTCCCCCACCGCGTCCACCAGGGACACGTTGAACAGCATGGACGGCGCCCGCCCGAGGTAACGGTAGAGCGCTTCGATCTTGGCCTCTTCGCTGCTGTCGGCCCCCTCCGGGAGCAGACCGGCCGCCTCCACCGCCGTGAAGAAGGTATCCAGTTGCTGCTGGGCTTCCTTGCGTTCTTCCTCCGGGGAACGAGCGAGCAACCCCAGGTCCTCGCGCAGTTCGAGCTGCACACCCTCCAAGTAACCAGCCGTGGGCGGCAGATCGTGCGTGTTGACGGAGGCCATGCACAGTTCGCGGTACTCGGACGGGTCCAGGGGCTCGTCCTCGGCCATCTCGAACCACAGGATGGACGTGCCCAGCACACCCTTCTGTTCCAGGTACTGCCGTGCACTTGCCTCAACGGTGCCCAGGTCCTCGCCGATCACCACCACGTCGGCGAGTTCTGCCTCCAGGGCCAGCACACCCACCATGGCCTCGTGGTCGTAATACACGTAAGCCCCCTCGGAGGCCTGATTACCGTCCGGAATCCACCACAGTCGGAACAGGCCGACCACGTGGTCGATCCTGATGCCGCCGGCATGTCGGAAGATGTTGCGCAGCATGTCCCGCCACGGCTGATAGCCGGCCTCGGCAAGCCGCTCAGGGTGCCACGGGGGCTGGCTCCAGTCCTGGCCGAGCTGGTTGTACATGTCCGCGGGCGCACCCACGCTCACGCCGCCGGCCATGGTGTCCTGCAGGGTCCACGCATCGGCACCGTTCTTGCTCACACCCACGGCGAGGTCGTGCACCACGCCGATGTCCATGCCCGCCCTGTGGGCCGCGCGCTGCGCCGCTTCGAGCTGTTCGTCCAGCAGCCATTGCAGCCACACGTAGAAATTGATCCGCTTCTCGAGGCGCGTGCGCGCTTCTCGTGCGTAGGGAGCGTCCGGTGACGCAGCGCCGTCGTCCCATTCCGGTGACTCCTCGCCGAGCTCCTCACGCAGGGCGCACCACAGCCCGAAGTCCTGCAGCGCTTGGCCGCCGCGCGCAACGAAAGATTCCAGTTGCTGCTGGCGATACGGCGAGCGCCGCACGGTGAAGAGCAGGTCGAGGCTCTTGAGCTTGGCCTCGTAGGCTGCGTCACGCCCGATGCTGCTCGGGTCCAGTACGGTCTTGCGCTGCACTGCGGCCAGGTGCTCGACCACCTCGCGGTCGTTGGGACGAAGATAGGCGAACTCGGCCACGTCCGTGATGCGCAGGTACAGCGGATTGAAGAAGCGTCGGCTGGACGGCAGATACGGCGAAGGTTCGATGGGAGGCACCGGCTCAGCGGCGTGCAGCGGGTTGATCAACACGTAGTCCGCGCCCTGGGTGCCGCTGATGGCCGCGAGGGACGCCAGGTCGGACAGGTCCCCCACGCCCCACGAGCGTGAGGACATCACGGAGTACAGCTGCGCCATGTACCCCCAGCGCCGCTGCCCGCGCAACTTGTCGGTCGTGTTCAACCGCTGCGGTGTCACGGCCACGTAGATCGTTTCGGCCTGCCCCTCCTTGACCTTCGGGCACACCGCTTCCAAGCGGTACCAGCCCAGTTCCAGGTCTTCGGGGAGTTCGTAACGACGCCGCTCACGTTCCGTCCCGTCCACCGTGCGGGTGTCCGACGACGCCGCTGCGTCCAGGTCGCGCGCGGCCTCCGGTCGGTCTTCGGGCCACAGTCGCACGTGGGTCTCGGCACCCGCGGGGACGGTGACGTCCACCGTGGTGTAGGTTCCGACCTCGGCGACCACCGAGGGAGGCAGCATGCGCCGCCAGGGCGCCTCGTCTCGGGCCCGGAGGCTCTCCCGCACCGCGGCCTCGGACGAAACGTCCGCACCCAGCGCGGTGAGAACCTTGCCCAAGGTGTCGTCCGGGACGGTTTTGGGCTGGCCGTCAAAGCCTTGGTATTCGGTGGCCACGCCGTAGCGGGAAGCCAATGTTTGCAGTGAGGTCTCGCCTGAGTGTGATCCGCTGTCCGCCATGGTTCCACTCTAATCAGCCGGGTGATGGTCCCCCGCGCACATGACCCGTGCGACTGTCCGTCGGCGGCTCAGAGCATCACGACTCCGACCATGCCTTTGCCGTGAGCTCGAAGCTGCGCGCCCGCACCTCCGGATCGAACGCGTAGCTGTTGAGCATCAGCTCGTCCGCCCGGGTGACCTCCACGATTTGATCGAGCTGCTCAACCACCTGGTGCGGGGCTCCCACGGCGGAGACCGCCAGGTGCTGCTCCACGAAGGCGGCTTCGGCCGGAGTCACATCCACTTCATCCACCGGGGGCTGCAGCGGGCCCCTGTTGTTGCGGGCCATCCCGCGCACCAGCAACTGGTGGGTCGTGAACTGCCTGCGGGCTTCGGCCTCGGTATCGGCCGCGAGCACATTGGCGGCAATCATGACATAGGGCTCATCCAGAGTGGCCGTGGGTGCCGACGCGTCGAAGGACGTCCGGTACACCTCGAGGGCCTGCATGATCATGGCCGGGGCGAAGTGCGATGCGAACACGTAGGGAAGACCCAGGGATGCCGCCACCAGGGCGCCGTCGGTCGAGGAGCCCAGGATCCACAGCGGAACGTTGGTGTCACGGGCGACCGCCGCGCGAATGGGCTCGCCGTTCTGACCGCCGAAGTACCGCTCGAGCTGGTGAATGTCCTGCCGGAACGTGTCGTGGCCGCCCTGACCACGACGCAACGCCAGGGCAGTACGCATATCGGTTCCGGGCGCCCGCCCCAGTCCCAGGTCCACCCGCCCCGGGTACAAGTTCTCCAGGGTGCCGAAGCTCTCGGCCACGGTGATCGGCACATGGTTGGGCAGCATGATGCCCCCGGAGCCCACACGAATAGTAGAGGTGGCGGCGAGGGCCTGCCCCATGAGCAGGGCCGTGGCCGAGGAGGCGAAAGACTCCGAATTATGGTGCTCCGCGTACCAGACCCGTGCATATCCGGCCGCTTCGAGCCGCTGGGCCAACGTTGTGGCATCGCGCACGCACTGGGCGACCGACCGATCTTGGATAATGGGAACCAGGTCCAGTGCGGACAGGTTCACGCGAGAATTCTGGGTTGCTACCACGGTGTGGTCCTTTCGCCGGCCGCCCACTGGATCTTGCTCTTCGATGCTATTACCCGTTCCGTACCCGACCACGCTCGTCATGTGAGGATTACCCCGTGAAGCCTTCTTTGCCCGCACCGCCAGCAGACTGGCACCCCTCCGCCGTGGTCTTCGATTGCGACGGCGTCCTGATGGATACCGAGACCGCATGGGCCGGTGTGCAGGAACGGGTCGCAGCGGACTACGGCGTGGAGTACAACCAGGCTGCCCACAAGCAGCTCATGGGATTGTCCGCGGCTGACGTCGCGCAGTGGATCACAGACCGCGCCGGTGAGGTCGCCGCCGAGCAAGGCCGTGAGAAACCGAGCTTGAGCGAGGTCTACGATCACCTGATCGAGGTCGAATCAGAGGTCGTCTCTTCCGTGCTGGAACCCCTGCCCGGCGCCCTGGAAACAGTGCGTGCCTTTGCCGAGCGGATGCCCGTCGCGGTGGCCAGTAACTCCACGGCGCAGGTCTTGGATCGCAAGGTGCACGCCCTGGGACTGGACGAAGTCATCACCACGTGGGTCAGTTCCGACGATGTCCCCCACGGGAAGCCCGCTCCTGACATCTACGAAGAGGCCGTTCGCCGACTGGGTGTGGATCCCGATCACGCCCTGGCCATTGAAGACTCCCCCGCCGGCACCACGGCGGCGTCCAAGGCTGGGTTGTACGTGCTGGGTGTTCCCAACGGCCACGACGAGCCGCTCGCATGCCATTTCATTGCCAATTCCCTGGCGGACCCGCGCGTGCGCGAATTCATGACCGGCTGGGGCCTGTGACCCGCCGCCGAAACCCTCGCACTCCATAACGAAACCGCTGCGCCCCGCAACCCGCCGTGAGGCAGGAAACGGGGCGCAGCGGCGTCGTCCTGAAAAGCGCTAGCCGTTCCAAAGGCCGTAGGACGGTACTAGCTGTTCCAGAGACCGTAGGTCTCGGCCAATTCCGAGACCTTCTTGGCGCGAGCCAAGCGCGGGAGGTAGGAACCGTCCGCGCCGGCGTGACCGGAATTGGCCTTCTCGATCATTTCGCGAGCCCAGCGGATCTCCTGCTCGCTGGGCGCCAGCAGGTGGTTGATGGAGTCCGTCTGGTTCGGGTCCAGGGAGAGCTTGCCGGTCATACCCATGGACTGGGTTACCTTGCATGCGGCCTCGAGCTCGTCACCGGTGGCGCCGTTACTAGGACCGTCGATGGGGCCGGGCAGCTCGCCCACGCGAGACGCGGTGACCAGGGTGGAACGCGCGAAGGCAAGCGCCATGGGATCGCCCGAGGCGCCCGTGTCCTTACGGAAATCACCCACCCCGAAGGCCAGCCGGAACACACCAGGCGCACGAGCGATGTCGTAGGCGTTCATCAGGCCCACCGCGGACTCGATCAACGCCACCACCGGGGTGCCGGCGCGGCTCATCATGGCCGTCTTGGTGATGTGATCGGGATGCTCGGTCTTGGCCAGCACGATGCCACGGAGGTTCTTGACCTCGCTCAGGGCAGCCAGGTCCTTCTCCCAGTGGGGGCTGGTGATGTCATTGACACGGACCCACGCGCTCGCACCGTCGTGCATGGCCTGGATCATGTTGGCCCGGGCGGTGTCCTTGTCCTCTTCGGGCACGGCGTCTTCGATGTCGAAGATCACCGAGTCCGCTTCCGAGGCCAATGCCGGGGCGAACAACGACGTGTCCGCCGCCGAGGTCAACAGCCATGAACGCGACAGCCGAGCGGGCAGATCTGCGGCGCGCTGATTACGATACGGAGTCACTACTCTCCTCTGATTCGAAAAAACTTTGCTGGACTGGAATTAGCGCAGGGGCGTGTGCGCAGGGTCGACCTCTTCACCGGCGCGCACCGGACCCGGTGCGGTAGCACCGTCCGCGAACGGGGAACCACCCATTTTTTCACGACCGTGCTCGGACATCCAATTGCTCAGATCCGGACCCACGGGAACGATCTGAGACGGGTTGATGTCCTCGTGCACGATGAAATAGTGCTCCTTGATCTGCTGGAAGTCCACGGTGTCACCGAAACCGGGAGTCTGGAACAGGTCTCGGGCGTAACCCCACAGATTGGGCAGCTCGGTCAGCTTCTGGCGCGAGCACTTGAAGTGCGAGTAGTACACCGGGTCGAAACGGACCAGGGTGGTGAACAGCCGCACGTCCGCCTCGGTGATGTGATCGCCCATCAGGTAGCGCTTGTCCGCCAGGCGTTCCTCAAGCCAGTCCATGGCGACCCACAACCGGTCGTAGGCCTTGTCATAGGCCTCTTGAGAACCTGCGAAACCGCACCGGTACACGCCGTTGTTGACCTCGGTGTAGATGCGCTTCATGACGTCGCGCATTTCGTCCTTGAGCTCCGCGGGCCATAGATCCGGGGCGCCCTCTCGATGGAACTCGGTCCACTCCTTGGCGAAATCCTCCGTGATCTGCGGGAAGTTGTTGGTCACGACCTCACCGGTGGGAATGTCCACGATGGCCGGCACCGTGATGCCCCGCGGATAGTCGGGGAAACGCTTGAAGTAGTTCTCCTGCAGTCGTTCGGTGCCGAGCACGGGGTCTTTGCCTTCCGGATCCAGGTCGAACTGCCACGAGCGGACGTCGTGGGTAGGTCCGGGCAGACCCACGGAGATGGCGCCCTCGAGGCCCAGCAGGCGACGCACGATCAGGGTCCGGTTGGCCCAGGGGCACGCACGTGCGGCAACGAGCCGGTAGCGTCCGGCCTCGACCGGCCATGCCTGCGCACCCTCGCTCAGTTCGGCGGACTCGGGGTCGGCGACGATCCGATCCTCGATATAAGTGGTGTCACGATTGAATTCCTCACCGGCGTGGACGTAGGCCCCGGCGGTCGAATACTTGTCTTTGTCCTGCTTTTTTGCGTCGGTCACGGTGCACTCCTCACATCAGTGGTTTATTTTGATGATACGTCATCATTGTGCGAGCTTGCTATGACGCTGACCACCGTCATCAGGGGCAGCCACCGGGGCTACAGTGGCTGCATACATACCGCGTCGGACGCGGCGAACGGCCGCTTCATTTGTCGGGGTGAACATCATGAATTCAACGAGCAATTCTTCCGAAAACTCGGAGAACTCCCGGGATCGCGACACGGAGCGCCCCCGCTACGGTGTGCGGGTGCCGCAATCCGACACGACCGGCGCCCCCGGGCCCACACCGTCCGCTACGGCCAACGAGCCGCGGAACGTCGAACTCAATGGGGAACCAAGCGCGCAGCGCAATGTTTCTCCCAAGGCCGCGCGCCGCATGGGACGAGGCCTGTCCTTCACCGTAATCCTGCTGGGCGCACTGGTGGGACTGGGACTGATGGCGATCGGCTTCGCCGAAGGCTGGATCGTGGGTTCCACCCTGGCCCTGCTGGGTGTTGTGGGATACGTGATGGTTCAGTTCCAGATCATCCCGTTGTTCCGCGATCCGGATGCCGTGGCCATCCACAGACGATCCAAACTGTGGCTCATCCCGGGGTCCCTCTTGCTCATTGGGCTGCTGGGAATCGGTGCATCGTTCCTGGTGGAGCCGGTCATGGGCAGTTCCATCCCCGAGGGTCTCGTGGACGACTACATTCTGGCTTTCATCGTGGCTGGAATGACCATGGTCGTGGGATCGGTGCTGGGCTTCGGGCTGGTGGCCATGGCCATGCTGACCCGCCCCGATGACGACGATTCCCCGCTCCGCCCGACCAACTACGCCGAGCAGGCACGACAACGCGACCGTGATCGTGACCGCGGCCCCAACTACTACGATTCGGATTGGATCCGGCGCGGCCCCCGCGACTGATCCGTTGACTCCCGCCGGAACCGGCCCCAACAGAAAGTTCCACAGATCATGCAGACGCCCACCTCCGCGAATTCCGTGCCCTGGCTGACAGAGCACGAGGACGCCGCTTGGCGCAGCTTCTTGGCGCTCTCGCGTGGCATGGAGCGCGCCATCGACCGACAGCTCCAGCGCGACAGCGAGCTGTCGAGCTCCGAATACCACGTGCTCGTACCCCTGTCCGAGTCACAGGACGGCAGCCTGCCCTCGCGTGAACTGCTGCGCCACCTGGACTGGGAACGCTCCAGGCTGTCCCACATGCTGTCCCGCATGGAGAAGCGCGGTATGGTCTGCCGCAAGCCGAGCCCCCAGGACGCCCGGGGTCTCATCGTGGAGATCACGGAGCACGGACGCCAGGTCATCAATGGCGCCGCGCCCTCACACCTGACCATGGTGCGAGAGGCGTTCATGGACAACCTCAGCACCGACGAGATGCAAGCCCTGGTGAACATGGCGGACAAGGTGATTCCCCGTCTGGAGAACATGAACCTTATCTAACAGGCCCGGGTTCGCCATACGAACCCGGGACCTACCCGTCGGTGAGTCGAAATCGCTCTTAAACAGGGGACGGGTCCTGTCGCTTGGGGGAATCGACAGGACCCGTCGGACATCCCGATCGGGGGAGATACGGGACGCCGGCCAGTCGGGGGAACTTCCGGGCGCGCTTGGGGGGATGCACCCGGGCCTCTTCGACTGACATCAACACTGTAGGCGTCATTTACATCCAGATGCAAGTAACAAGCACGGTGATTCTCATGACTTCACATTATGACTACTGAATAGTAAGAAATTCTGATACCAAGTCCCAACTACTGCAGTAATCCTGTGCATCTCACCGCCTGCGCTGATCTCAAATCTCACGACGCGAGCGACACGCCGGTGATCTGGTACAAGAACGCGCCCCGATCCGTTGGGATCGGGGCGCGTTCTTGTGAGCGTAGCGATCACGCGTGATCGCTACGGGCTGAGAGCGACTTACTTGCTCTCGTTCTCCTTGGCGAGCACGTAGTTGTACTCGACCTGGTTGCCTTCGCCGTCCTGGCGCTCCTTCACGTCCAACATCAGCTCGGGCTTCACTGCCGAAGCAATGTCGTCCTCGTTGTGCGGGTCGCCGGGGAAGTACAGCTGCTGGGTGACCAGCTGGTAGCCGGGAGCGGAAACCTTGATGTGGATGTGGGCCGGACGCCACGCGTGACAACCAGCAGCCCCGATCAACTGGCCGCAAGCGCCGTCGGTGGGAATCTGGTACGGAGCCGGCTGCATGGTGTTGATCTCGAAGTAGCCGTTCTCGTCAGCCTTGACGGTGCCGCGGAAGAGCCACTCGGGCAGGCCGGGAGCGTACTGGGAGTAGAAGCCGGCAGCATCTGCGTGCCAGATCTCAACCTGCGCGTCCTTGATGGGGTTGCCATCGGTGTCGGTGAAGTTGCCGTGGAAGAGCAGGACAACGATCCGGCTTCTGCCTGATCCACGCCCGGCCATTCCCTGACACGACGAAAGATTGCGAGACCATGACTGAAACGTTGACCGAAGAACGCACATCCACCATCGAAAAGGTGCGGGCCTTCCTGTACCGAGAGGCTCGCCTGCTGGACGACCGCGACTTCGATGCCTGGATCGAGTGCTACGACCCGAGCGCTTCCTACTGGATGCCCGCCTGGGACGACAACGGCGAGCTGACCGAGGATCCGCAGCGCGAGATCTCCCTGATCTACTACGACAACCGCGGTGGTATCGAGGACCGCGTGTTCCGCATCAAGACCGACCGTTCATCGGCCACGTCCCTGCCGGAACCGCGCACCGGTCACAACATCACCGATGTTGAGATCCTGGAGCAGAACGGTGACGAGGTGAAGGTCCGGTTCAACTGGTTCAACCTTTACTTCCGTTACAACGTGACCGAGACCTACTTCGGTTACAGCTTGTACACCATCAACATGGCCGGCGAGCAGCCCAAGATCATGGACAAGAAGGTTGTCCTGAAGAACGACTACATTCACCACGTGGTCGACATCTACATGATCTAAGTCCACTCGCTGTGACGGACGGACCGGTGCCCGGCCCCCGCCTCAGGGGTCCGGGCACCGGCGCTGTCCGCACCGGTTGGCTCATTTACACACCACAGCTAGTGCGGTGAACGAACCCGTCCCATGACCACGGCTCACCGCTAGTAGGAGAAGATCACCCATGCCGCACCAGGTTGCACTAACTTTCGAAGATGGCGTCACCAAGGTCATCAAGGTCGATGACTACGAAACCATCATGGACGCGTCCTACAAGGCGCGCATCAACATTCCTTCCGACTGCCGCGACGGCGCGTGCGGTACCTGCAAGTCCTTCTGCGAGTCCGGCGAGTTCGACCCGGGAGACTTCATCGAGGACGCCCTGACGGACGAAGAGTTCGAGAAGGGTTACATCCTGACCTGCCAGACCATGCCGGAATCGGACATGGCCGTGAACATTCCCGCGACCTCCGAGTCCGCCAAGACCTCGGCCTCCTCGTACACCTCGCGGATCACGCAGCTGGACCGTCACTCTGAGACCACCATGTCCTTCACCCTTGAGATCGACAAGCGTTCCGAGTTGGCCTACCTGCCGGGCCAGTACGTGAACCTCAAGATCCCCGGCGCGAATGTCGAGCGTTCGTACTCGTTCTCCAGTGGTCCCAACACCGAAGCTGCGTCCTTCATGGTGCGTACCGCTCCCAAGGGCGCCATGTCCGAGTACTTGCGTGACCGCGCCGAAGTGGGCGACGAGATCACTTTGTCCGGCCCGTTCGGCTCCTTCTTCCTTCGCGACCCCAAGCGTCCGCTGCTGCTGCTGCTGGCCGGCGGTACCGGTCTGGCCCCGTTGCTGTCCATCCTGGAGAAGCTCTCGGAGAACCCGCCGGAGCACGCCGTGCACCTGGTTTACGGTGTGACCCGCGAGGAAGACATCGTGGGCCTGGAATGGATCGAGGAGTACAAGGCCAAGCTGCCCAACTTCACGTGGGACTACATCGCCTCCGAAGAGGGCACCTCCGCACCCCACACCGGTTACGTCACCCAGATCATCGAGCCGGGCCACCTCAACGACGGCGACGTCGACATCTACCTGTGTGGCCCCCCGCTCATGGTCAACGCCGTAGCCAAGTGGCTCGAGACCGAGGGCATCGAGCCCGCCAACTTCTACTTCGAGCGCTTTGCTCCCAAGGAGAAGACCGGCGGCGATCCCGAGACCGGTGCGCCGGCCAGCTCCGAGGACGTTGCGGAGTCCGGTGATTCGATGTCCAAGTCCGAGGCCGTGTCCTCCATGGAAACCGGTCGTCTCTCCTTCGCCAAGGAAGATTCCTTCGCGCAGTTGGACGCCCGCATGGGCCTTGAGCTCGCCATCACTGAGCTCATGATGCCGAAGATCACGGATGAGCAGGTGAAGAACCTTCGCCGCCTGGCCGAGGCCACCGCGGATTGCGTGAGCGGCACCGAGGTCAAGAAGCCCGAAGACTTCGTGCGCTACAACGAGGAGTTCCACGAGTACCTCTTCACGGTCTCCAACAACCCTTCGCTGCTGGAGTCCTACCGTCGCCTGGACCTGAGCGATCAGATGGAGGCCACGTTCGAGTCCGGAACCGTGATCTTCGATCGCGTCATCCAGGATCACCTGGACTTCGTCGAGGCGTTCGAGAACAAGAACGTCGAGCGTGCCCGCGATGTCATCATGGCTCACGCACGTGACGCCAAGGAGACCATGGAAGGCGCCATCGACAAGAAGGAGTCCGAGTGACCCCGTTGCCCGAACCGTTCAGCGCACTGAGCCCGGGCCGTTTCAACGGCAAGGTGGTGCTGGTGACCGGTGCAGCTCAGGGCATCGGTCAGCGGGTCGCGGAACGCATCGGCGCCGAGGGCGGCACCGTGGTTCTGGTGGACCGTTCCGAATTGGCGGAGCAGGTGGCTGACGGCATCAACGAGCACGTCGCAAAGAACGGTTCCGAGGGATCCGCGAGCGCGGTGACCGGTGTCGATCTTGAGCAGTTCGCCGGCGCCGAGCTCGCCGTGTCCGAGACCTTGCAACGCCACGGTCGCGCGGACATCCTGGTCAACAACGTGGGCGGCGCCATCCTGATGCGTCCGTTCGAGCACTTCGATGCCGAACAGATCCAGAAGGAGATCAACCGTTCGCTGTTCCCCACATTGTGGATGTGCCGCGCGGTACTGCCCACCATGTTGGAAGCGGGATCCGGAACCATCGTCAACGTGTCCTCGAATGCGACGCGCGGCATCAACCGTGTGCCGTATTCGGCGGCCAAGGGCGGTGTCAACGGCATTACCCAGGCACTGGCCATGGAGACCGCGGGCCGCGGTATCCGCGTGATGGCCACTGCGCCGGGTGGTACCGAGGCACCCCCGCGCAAGGTTCAGCGCGGCCCCGGACCGGAGGGTGAGCAGGAGCAAGCGTGGGTCAAGGACGTGGTGGACCAAGTCACCGAGTCCACGTTCTTCAAGCGCTACGGAACTCTGGACGAACAAGCCGCACCCATCGTGTTCCTGGCCTCCGACGAGGCCTCCTACATGACCGGGTCGGTGATCCAGGTCAGCGGTGGTGACATGGGCTGACAGCCCACACTGGCTACGCGCCGGGTGAGTCGAACAGACTTACCCGGCGCGTACAGTATCCGCAGGTAGTCCCCGCTGCCGATGACCGTCAGGAGTGATCGTGAGCCAGTCTCCGCAACCCATTGTGCCCACCCACGGCACCATGCATCGTGTGTTGATCGGACTGGATCCCGCCCTGGAACGGTTGGGCGACCTACTCAGGGACACGCGCCGCGGTCGCGTGAACACCGTAGTCATCAAGGGGGAATCCGGAATGGGGAAGACCTCACTGATCTCGGAGTTCCTCACCCACGTGCGCAACGGCGCACGTCCTCCCAGGATTCTGCGGGCCCAGGGTGATCAGTGGGAGGCCCAGTTGCAGTTGGCCGGTTACAGTCAGCTGATCATGACCTCCCCGGTCCGTTCCGGTAAGGGCTACGACATCGATATCGCCCAGACTCCCGTGGGCTCCCAGGCTCTGAGCCCGGATCGTCTCATGAATCACGCGGCCACGCTCGGTACCCACCTGGAATCTCTCCAGGATCGCTCCCCCGTCCTGGTCGTCATCGACGACGCGCACTGGATTGATGAGGCAAGTCTTCGCATCCTGTCCTTCGTGCTTCGCCGTTTGCATGCCAAGAAGGTCATGTTCGTGCTGGCGCTGGACCGCAAACAAGCCCAGGGCATGCCGGCGACCGTCCTGGACCAACTCACCGGTCACGAGATCCAACAGATCACGTTGGAGCCGTTGGACCCCCGCGGCACCCAGGAATTGGCCCGTCGCCGCTTCAACATCGACCTTTCCTCGGCCGCGAGTTACGAGCTGGTCCGACACACCCGCGGCAATCCTCAGCAAATCAACGAGTTACTCCGCGAGATGCCGCCGGACACTTGGTATTCCTGGTTCCCCGACCTCCCACCCAGCAGCCGGGTGCGCGCTCGTGTTGGCAGCATTATGGCGGCCGCTTCCGAGGATCTCACCCAGGTCGCGGAGGCGGTGGCTCTCCTGGGTGAGGATTCCTCACTCACCGAAATCGCAGAGGTCTGCGGCATCACTGATCAGGCCCGCATGCTCGCCGCGCTGGACGAGGGACATCGGGCCGACCTGCTGACCCTGGAGTTGAATCAGGCGAGCAGTCAGGAGAAGTTCTTCGAGCCCTCCGCCGCGGGGGCCATTTACGAGCGCATGCTACCCAGCCGCCGCGTGGAACTGCACCACCGCGCGAGCCGCGCGGTCTCGGACGAGTCCCGGCGGCTGGGCCACTTGGTGAGCTCGGTGCCGTCGGCGAATCCGGAACTCGCCGCCCGGCTGGAGGCCTTCGCCACGGAACAAGCCGCCCAGGGTGCCTGGCACGACGCCGCCAACGCCCTGTTGTCCGCCTCGCGCCTGACCGACGACACCAGACTGCGCAACAACCTGCTCCTGCGCGCAGTGGACGCCATTATCGGCTCGGGCAATATCGCCGAGGCCAAGGCATGGGCCGCCGCGGTGGACGACATGCAACCTTCCGCCCTGCGGTCCTCGGTGCTGGGGTATCTTTCCGTGGTCACCGGCCAGAATCGCAGCGCCGAGAACCAGCTCGGTGCCGCATGGCGCAGCGTGAACATCAAGCAGGAACCCGCAATCGCCGGCCAGATCGCTCAGCGTCTGGTGCTGCGCGGAGTGGCTCAGTGGGATGGTCCGGCCATGATCTCGTGGGCCGAGAAGGCCATGTCCCTGACCGAGCCCACGACGCCCGCTTATATCGAAACCGAAGCAATTTACGGGCTGGGGCTGTTCGCCACCGGACAGTTGAAGGAAGCCCGCAAGGCGTACGCCAAGGCCTTTGAACGCTGCGAGGAGAACGCGCAGAAACAGCGCATGGAGATGGGCTCGGGTTGGCTCGCGCTACGCACGGACGAGGTGGAATCCGCGCAGGCGCAGTTCGAGTCCGCCGGGCCCACCAAGTTCCGCGGCGGATCACTGCGCATCTCGCTCTGGTCCGAGGCGTGGTTGGCTCGCACCCAGTTGGTCCTCGGCCACTGGGATGCCGCCGCGGCGACCATCTCCCGGGCCGCCCCGCAGCTGGAGACGGCCCAGATGGATATGCTGCGTCCGCTGCTCTATTGGACGGCTGCGGAGCTGTATTCGATGCGCGGCGACTGGCAGCTGGCCCGGCATTACGTCTCCCTGGCTGCGGTTCCAGCGGACAGCTTCCTGTGCATGTCAGTTCCGTCGTTGCTGGCCAAGGCGCGCTTCCACGAGGCCCGCGGGGATTACGAGGGTTCCTTGGAATGCATGACCCGCGTGGCCGAGCTCGATCCATGGACGAATACCCGCGTCTCGTTCTGGTCCTGGCAGGACACCTACGTCAACGCCTTGGTGATGACCAACAAGTTGGAGCGGGCCCAACAGTTCCTGGACGAGTTCGAGGCCATCCACCGTGCCGAACACATTCCGTCGGATCAGGCGCGGCTCAAGTGGGCTCGCGGCCGACTGTTGGCAGCCCAGGGGGATGCGGACACCGCCCGGGATTACTTCGAGGACGCGCTCCACGAACTGCGCACGCTCAACCGCCCGTACCTGCACGCGCGCATCAGCTTTGCCTTCGGCCAGTCCATGCGCCGGGCCGGTAAGCGCCGGTTGGCCTCCTCCGTGTTGCGCGCGGCACGGGATCTCTACGAGATGCTGGGCGCGCACACCTACGTGCAGCGCTGCGACCGCAAACTCAAGGCCACCGGCGTGGACCAGGGCCCGGGTCCGGATCCTGCGGATCCGGTGCTCGCGGCGGTGCAACGCGAACGGGTACAACTCACGCCACAGGAAACCGCGGTGGCCGAGCTCGTGGCCGGTGGTTCCACGAACAAAGAGGTCGCGAGCCAACTGTTCATTGCCGAGAAAACAGTTCAGTACCACCTGACCAGGATTTATACGAAGTTCGGCATTCGCTCCCGCAGCGAGCTTGCCGCGCGCTACCGCGACAACGAGTAATCCCCGCCGCGCACATCCGTAGATGGGCGCAACGGGGATTCCCGTGCGCTGCGGTTACTTGACGTCGGAGGGGTGCTTGGCCAGCGGAATCACGGTGATGTCCATGTACGGGAACAGCGGCAGGTTCTGCAGGATGTCGTGCAGTTCGCCGTTGGACTCCACATCGAAGACCGAGTAGTTGGCGTACTCGCCCACGACGCGCCAGATCTCGGGCCACTTGCCCGAGCGCTGCAGCTCTTGCGAGTAGGCCTTCTCGGTGGCCTTGATCTCGGCGACCTCGTCGGTCGGCAGATCGGTGGGAATGTTGACGTCCATGTGAACCAGGTACTTCACGGTGTTCTCCTCACGTGTTGGGTTGTACTTGTTCGCCCACGACGCCGCTCGGGGACCGATGCGCCGAATGGTTCGGCCTGCGTGCGGGCGGGATTTCGCCGGGCCGCGCGCGGCCCGGCTGAAACTCAGTTGCTGCGGTAGTGCGCGAGCTTGTCCTCGTCAATCGCGGTGCCCACGCCGGGGACGTCGCGGACGAAGATCTTGCCGTCCTCGATACTCAGCGGCTCCGCCAGCAGGTCGTCGGCCATGTCCAAGTAGTTGGACAGCTCACCCGCACGCTTGGAAGTGTGCGCGAACGCGGCACCGAAGGTCACCGAGGCAATCGTGCCCACCTGGGTGTCGATCTGATTGCCCACGTACACGTCAATGCCCATGCCCTGGGCCATGCCCAGGATCTTGGTGGCCTCGGTGAAACCGGACCGCGCGGTCTTGATCGCCAGGAAATTCGCACCACCGGTCAGGATCTCGCGGGCTGCGGTGCCCAGGTCCGGTGCCGATTCGTCCGCGGCGATCGGAATGGGCGAGTTGGTGACCAGGCGACGTCGTCCGAGAACTTCGCGAGCGTCGTCGGGTTCCTCCAAGAACTCCATACCGAGATCCGCGGTCTGTCGCAGCACTTCAGCGGATTCGTTCGCGGACCAGCCACGGTTGGCATCCATGTAGAGGTGCGCCTCGGGGCCGAGGCCCTCGCGCAGCACGCGCGCGGCCTCGATGTCCAGGGAAATGGGGTGGCGGCCCGTCTTGAGCTTGAAAGTGTTGATGCCGTGTGTCTCGCGGAACTCCAGGGCGATCTGCAGCAGCTCCTGCGCCGGCTTGAAACCGAGCATGTGCGAGACGGTCATGTGATCGGTGAAGCCTCCGAGCAGCGACGACACCGGCTGGTTCAGGTACTTGCCGATCACGTCCCACACGGCGATGTCCACCGCACCCTTGGCCGTCTGGTTGTGCACCGTGCGGTCCATGATGGTCTGCATCCGGTCACGGGCAAAGATGTCCAGGCCCGCGAGCTGGGGCGAGAAGATGTCCTCGACCACCGCAACGATGGACTTCTGCGTCTCACCGTAGGTGTACGGACGCGGCGGGGTGTCGGCCACACCCACGATTCCCTCGTCCGTGTGCACGCGCACCAACACGTGATCGGCCTCGTCCACCGAACCCGATGCAAAGTGCAGGGGGTGAATGTAGGGAATGGAATAAGGGACCGCCTCGATGCGGGTGATTTTCATGCTTGGCCTTTCGTGCCAGGGTTTGCCTCGCTGACATCCATCACGAGGTTCACAAAGTTGTGCAACAGGGTGGAGCGGTCTTCCCGACGCCACGCCACCGCAAGCTCACTATCGGGGGAATCTTCGAGGGGCGCGTAGACCACGCCCTCGAGCTGGAAGGAACACACGGCCTGGGGTACCACGGCCACTCCCCCGCCGGCTGCCACGAAGGACAGCATGGTGGAGGTTTCCTTGGCCACCTGACCGATGCGGGGCTGGAAACCGCCGTGGCGACACAGCTCCGAGACCATCCGGTACATCACCGATTCCGGCGGGTAGGTGATGAAGGGCTGTTCCTGTAGTTCGTTGATGGCCACGGGACGTCCGGTGGCCAGCGGGCTGTGCGAAGGCAGGGCCACCACGAGCTTCTCGCGGGCCACGACCCGGTACTCGATTTCCGCCGAAGCCACCGGCGGGCGCAACATGGCGGCGTCCAGGGTGTGATCACGCAGCCCGGCTTCCATGGCGGGGGTGAGCATTTCGCCCTGCAGTGTCATGGACAGCCCGGGCAATGCCTGCTTGACGTGGCGCACGATCTTGGGCATCACGCCGTAGGTGGCCGAACCAGAGAAACCCACGCGCAGCACACCGGTGGCGCCGTTGCCGACCTGGTACACGTCCGCCTTGAGGGTTTCGACCTCGTTGACGATCTTCCGGCCACGGTCCAGCAATTCCTGGCCTGCCGCGGTGAGGTCAACGCGGCGTGTGGTGCGGTCCAGCAGCTTGACGCCCAGTTGTTCCTCGAGTTGCCGGATCTGCTGTGACAGCGGCGGCTGGGCCATGTGCAGCCGCTTGGCCGCGCGACCGAAATGACGTTCTTCGGCCACGGCTATGAAGTAGTTCAGTTGTCGAAGCTCCATGAGGTCCCGCTTCTTCCCGACATTGTTTCATTAGAATAGTATCTACAATCGGGCAGATTAGGAACATGTTTCTATAAAATCAACCGAATTTCTGCGGTGCATGCCACACTTTGCCGCAAACCCGCTCAGGTGCGTTCGCGCAAAACGTGCTTCTGGATCTTGCCGGTGGTCGTGCGGGGCAGCTCGTCCACCACGTCGACCGTGGCCGGCAGTTTGTAACTGGCCAGCCGCTCCTTGAGTTGATCCCTGATGTCCTGTCCCGTCAGGTTCGGCACATCCGGGAAGAGCACCACGAAGGCCCTGCCGCTCTCGCCCCACTTCTCGTCCGGAACGCCGATGACCGCAGCCTCCTGCACTCCCGGGACATCCAACAGGGCGTTCTCCACCTCGGCAGGGTACACATTCTCACCGCCGGAAATGTACATGTCCTTGATGCGGTCCTTGATGAACAAGTAACCGTCCTCGTCCTCCACCGCAATGTCACCGGAGTGGTACCAGCCACCCTCCAGGGCCTTAGTGGTTTCCTCCGGCTTGTTCCAGTACCCACTCATCACATTGGGGCCTCGGACAATGACTTCCCCGGGTTGCCCCACTGCCACGGTCTCGCCGAGCGGATCCACGAGCTTGGATTCCGTGAAGAAGTGCTGCCTGCCTGCGGAGCCCAACTTGCTCACACCGTCGCGCGGTTCGAGCATCCGCACCCCGGGAGCGGTCTCGGTCATGCCGAAACCCTGCATCACGGCCACGTCCAACTCGGCCCAGGTGCGCAACATGCGCTCGGGCAGGGGTGATCCTCCGACCATGAACGCGCGCACGGAGGAGAAGTCCGCGGAGTCGAATCCCTCCGCGTGTGACAGCGAATCCAGCATCGCCGGGACCATGAAGGAGGACGTCACCCGGGAATCCTGGATCTCACGCAGCACGTCCGGTGCGCGGAACTGGCGCTGAATGATGATCGTGCCACCCAGCATGAACGTGGGAAGGGCCATCATGTTGAGCCCGGCAATGTGGAACAGCGGCGCTACCGCCAGGTGCACCTCGTCCTGGCGCATATCCTGGCCGATCAGGGCGTTGACGTATTGGTAGAACAGATTGTTATGGCTCAGCATCGCACCCTTGGGCTTGCCCGTGGTGCCCGAGGTGTACATGATCAGCGCCAGTTCGTCGAGGTCGAGCTGCTCGTCGATGACATCTTCACCGCCGGACTGCAGGAAATCATCGAAGTCCTGCCCTGAGCCGCCCCCGTCCACGCTCAACCACGTGCGCACATCCGTGAGCTCCGATTCCAGTGAGACGGCGTTCTCGCGCTGGTCCTGCCCGAAGGCCACCGTGGTGGCACCGGAGTCGCGCAGGATGTAGTCCACCTCGGCCCGCCGCAATCGAGGATTGATCAGTACCGCCGCGGCACCCAGCAATCCGGCCGCGAAAAAGGTTTCCAGCAGTGACGGGTGATTGAACCCCACGTACGCCACCCGGTCACCGTGCCGCACCCCGGAATCACGCAGCGCGTTGGCCAGCTTGCGCACGCGGAGTTCGAACTCCCGATAGGTCACGGATTGCCCCTCGAACACCAGAGCGGTCGCGTCCGGACGGACCATGACGCGGCGGGCGGGCCACGTGCCAATTCCAAGGTTCACGGTTTTCCTCCTCAGCCCCCGGGGGGAGCGCAGCACTGCGACGGTTGTCACGTGCAAACCATGGAATCGTCAATCGTTGTGAATGTCAATAGTTATTGATCGCACATAATTTGCCCTACCGCGCTCCATAGCCGTTTTGCAGAGCATCGCCGTCCTGTGTTGGCCGCCTTTCTGCAGTACTGCCCAACTGCGTGATGCAATGGAGACCATGACGGATCGGACACCTCAGACCAAGGAAGAGCTCGCCCCGAATGCCAGCGGCTCGTGGGCGAGCATTGTGAAGTCGTTGGTGATCCCCCGCCCCATCGCGTGGATTTCCACGCGCTCGGCCGCAGGCGTGGACAATCTCTCGCCCCACTCGTACTTCATCATGGTGTCTTCCGATCCGACCATCATCCAGTTCGTCTCCACCGGGGTGAAGGACACGCTGCGCAACGTCGTGGAGACCCGGGAGTTCGTGGTCAATCACACCCCCGTGGAGCTCTTCGAGAAGATCAATGCGACGGGCACCGACTATCCGCCCGAGATCAGCGAGTTCGACGCCGTGGGTCTCACCCGGGAACCGGCCAGCACGGTTGCCGCCCCGCGGGTCGCGGAATCCCCGGCCAGCATGGAATGCACGCTGCACGGCGAACCCCTGAAGGTGGGCAACGGCTACGTGGTCTTCGGCCAGGTCCGCCACGTGGCGGTGGCCCCGCACGCGCTCGGTGAGCGCGGGCCGGACGCACGTGGGCTTGATCCCATCGCCCGCCTGGGTCACGACGAGTGGGCCGGTCTGGGCGACATCCGCTCGATCCGTCGCATTCCCTACGACAGCATCAAGGATCCCGCCGACAGCGATCCCGCCTAACGAGCCACAGGACCCGCAGCTGCGCAGAGGCCGCGTCGGGGCCGAACAAGGAATGGCGACGCCGCCGCGAGAATCTCGCGGCGGCGTCGTCGATCGTGGGTGGCCGGGGCTGCTTGACAGCGTGGACCCGGCCGAGCCCGCCGGACTCAGCGGTCCAGCAACTTCTCGTCAATGATCTGTTCCTTGACCGCGCGGCGCAGGGTCTTACCGAGCATGGTGCGCGGCAGTTCGTCCATGGCCACGATGCGGCGGGGCACCTTGTACCGGGTGACCTTGTCGTAGCAGTGTTCGCGCAGCTCATCCTCGTTGAGGGTGACGCCGGGGGCCAGCATCACGGCGGCCACCACAGATTCGTTGCCGTTGTCGTTGGGGATACCGACCACCGCGGCGTCCTCCACGGAATCATGAAGCTTGAGGGCGGTTTCCACTTCGGTGGGTGCCACGTTGAAGCCACCTGTGATGATGACCTCCTTGATGCGGTCCACCACGCGCAGGAACCCCCGATCGTCCACGGAGACGATGTCGCCGGTACGCAGCCAGCCGTCCTCGGTGAGCAGCTTGGCCGTTTCCTCCGGGCGCTTCCAGTACCCCTGGGTGACCTGGGGCCCCTTGACCCACAACTCGCCTTCCTCGCCCAAGGCCACGTCCTTGCAGGTTTCCGGGTTCACCAGGCGGATGTCGGTGCTGGGGAAGGGGATTCCGATGGAGCCCGCCTCGCGGAGATCGCTCAAGGGATTGCAGGACACCAGGGGCGAGCACTCGGTCAGGCCATAACCCTCGATGAGCATTCCGCCCGTGGCATCCTCCCACGTCTTGACCAGTGGAACCGGCAGGGTCATGGCCCCTGAAACCGCCACACGGATACCGGACAGATCCTTGCCCTGCTCCTGCGCCGCATCCAAAACTTTCTGGTACACCGGCGGCACGGCCGGGAGCACGGTGGGCATGGACTTCTTCATGGCCTTGAGGATCAGGTCTGCGCGCACGGTGGGGAACAGCACGAGCTTGGCACCCAGGGACATGGCGAACGTCATGCCCAGTGTCAGTCCGAACGCGTGAAACAAGGGCAGAACGCCATAGACCACTTCGTGGGACGTGGTGCCGAGCCAGTGCTGGCCCATGACCGCGTTGGATTCAAGATTCCGGTGCGTGAGCATCGCACCCTTGGGGGTGCCCGTGGTGCCCGAGGTGTATTGCAGCACGGCAACATCCGTGGCCGAGGGGCGCCGGTGATCCGCGCGGATGGGATCGGCGCTGATCAACTTGCGCCACGGCACGGTACCGGGAGCGGCCTCGGTGAGTTCTGCCCGTTGCTGCTTGAGCTTCTTGATGGGCAGCTTGAGGGCGGAGCGCATGACCAGGGGCATGGCCGCGGTGATGTCCACGGACACGATGTGCTCGATGTTGAGGTCCTTGGGCATGGACGTGATGCGCGAGGCGATCTTGTCCCACACGACGGCCACGCGAGCGCCGTGGTCCTCGAACTGATGACGGAGTTCGGGTGCGGTGTAGAGCGGATTGTGTTCCACTACGATCGCGCCCAGTCGCATCACCGCGTAGTAAGCCACGATGTGCTGCGGGCAGTTGGGCAAGACGATCGCCACGCGGTCACCGGCCTCCACGCCCATGAGGCGCAGCCCCTCTGCCGCGCGCTGGACCTGGTCGCCCAGTTCCGCATAGGACATGCCCGCACCGAAGAATTCCAGGGCGGTCTTGCCACCGTGGCGCGCCACGGACTTCTCGAGCATGTGGATCAGTGAAGTGTCGGGGAGGTTGAGGTCTCGCGGGACATCGGGGCTGTAGCTCCGGGTCCACGGACGGGTTGCCAAAAAATCTCGGGAGGTCTCGCTAGCCATGGTTTCGAGGTTACCCGTTCCCGTGGTGGCCCTCACGGCCGGTGACTCGTTCACGTTCGGCCAGGTCCCCGCCCGTGACACGACTGAATCGATAGACTTCGCTCAGTTGATACCGCCACTCCCATGGACGAATCGAGCCCCCATGTCGCCATCTTCCGCTTCACGTGACCCTCTGGACAACGGCAACGCACCCTGGACCGATCAGCACACCGCTCCGATCGAGGCCACGGACGCAGAGAAGACCAGGCCACTCCCCCACGCCGACGCCGCCGGGTCCTCCCGTTCCGGCGTGGCCTCCGGCCGGTTGCACCGCCCGGATCCTGAGACAGGGGTCATGGAACCCATCGGCGATGAGCACCTGACCCCGCAGGACGAGCGCGTGACCGCGACCGCCGCGTGGGATTCCGTGCGACCGGCGGTTCCCGCCCAGGGCGCCGGATCCGCCAAGAGGCTGACCACGGAAGACGTGCGAGGCGCGCAGAAGAAGCGTTTCGGCGGCATGCAGTTGCTCCCCGGTCTCTTCGGCTGGCTGGCCGCCCTGTCCGTGAGCGGTGTGCTCCTGGTGGCCTCCGGCCTGTTCGGCCCCCAGTGGGGCATTGAAACGACCAACGGGATCGGCCGAGCCCTGGACCATGGGCTGCTCAATCCACAGGACACCGCCGGTTGGTTGGCGCTGGCCGTGTTCGCCGTGGTCGAGTTCCTTGCACTGCTCGCGGGTGGCTACGTGGCCGGCCGCATGGCACGCTTCTCGGGCGTGGCCCAGGGTGTCAGCGTGTGGCTGTGGTCCCTGCTGGCGCGAGCCATTGCGTCCGTGGCCGCGCTGCTCTGGGCCGACACGGTGGGGTTGGCCCCGCACAGCCTGGCCGCGCAGTCCGTGATCGGGCCGATCGTGGGTTGGGGGCTGGTGGCTCTGGCAGCGGTCGTTATCCTTGACCTCGTCGCGGCTATCCTGGGCGGCATGTGGGGCATGCGTTATCACCGTAAAGTCGACGCCTGGACCAATTCGAATGTCATTAACAGCTAGACTCCCATCTGTAGGGGGTTCCGGGGGTCGGGATCACCCTGGGGAGTACTTGGAGGTCTAAGCCCATGCCATCCACTCTTGTCGCCATCGTCGACGATCATGAGGTGGTTCGCGAAGGCGTACGCCTGGTGTCCATGACATCGCAAGCGGACGTCAAACTCGTGGGCTCTTCGGACTCCGTGTCCACCCTGCTGGATCAGTTGGGCCGCGATCCTGAGAACCCGGCACTCACCGCGCACGGGGCGAAAAGGATCGAGTGCGACGTCGTCCTGTTGGACCTTTCGCTCGCGGACCGTTCGCGTCCCGCGAGCAATGTGGAACGCCTCCGCAGTGCGGGAATGAAGGTGCTGATCTTCAGCATTGGTGAGAACGCCGCGCTGATCCGGGAGTCGTTGCGCGCCGGCGCACTGGGACTGGTCCGTAAGTCGGAACCGCTCGAGCACGCCATCGAAGAAGCACGCAACATCGCTGACGGCAAGCCGGTGATCACCAAGGAACTGGCCGCCGCGATCGACGGTGACGTGGAGTTCTCCCGCGCTGCTCTGTCCCCGCGCGAACAGGAGACGCTTCGCTTGTACGCCTCCGGTTTCGCCCAGGTTCAGGTGGCCCGCCGCATGGGGATCAAGCAGTCCGCTGTGAAGACAAACATCGACCGCATCCGTGAGAAGTACGCGCGTATCGGCCGACCCGCTCCCACCAAGATCGATCTGCGTATCCGCGCCATCGAAGACGGTCTGGTCGAGCCGGAAGCGGACATCACCACCGCAGAAAAGCACTTGTAGCGATCCCGCGCCGTTGACCCAAGGTGCGGAATGAACAAACACGTCGCCCCCCGATCGAGCCGTAGTGGAACCTACCGTAAAGTTCCCACTCGACTCCGGCGGAAAAAGTTCTTAGCCACCACGTCCCCCCAAGAACTCGGTCTCAATTCGTACCGTGCCTACTGGCTGTGGATGATCGGCATCGCGATACTTGCGGTGTCCCTGTTCGTCGAGGCGCTGCCCATTCTGCAGCAGCAACAAGCCGCTTTCGCCCCCTGGTACACCGTGTTCCTGGCGGCGATCCTGGTGATCTCCGCCTTGCTCGTGGTGTTCGGCATCATGCATTCGGCCCAACCGTGGATCCTGCTCACGCTGGCAGCGGTGGTGGGTTTAGGCGTCTTGACCATGCCCCTGGCCTGGAAAGGCGGGGTTTTGCTGCAGTACCCCTGGATCAGTGGGTTCATCATTGTGAGCCTGATCAGTATCGCGCTGGCCTGGAGCCCCTGGGCCGCACTGGTGTACCAGCTGTGCATCGAACTGGCCTACGGGCTGATCATGGCCCAGTTGATCCCCGTGGACTCGCGCTCCGAATCACTGGGAACCGTGATGTTCCTCCGGATCTGCTACGGGCTCGTCTCGATCCTGGTGGTCGTGATCTCCAAACGGGCAGTGGAGAATCTGGATCAGGACTACACCGAGGCGCTCTCCCAGGAGCTGGCTCTCACGCGTAGCCGCTCCGAAACCGCGGACCAGGAACGTATGGACCGGTTGATCCACGACAACGTGATGGCCGCTCTTCTGGACGCCTCACGCGCGGAAGGGCCCCTGGCCAAACGCACCCGCGAGTTGGCCTCCCGTGCGCTGGAAGTCCTTGACGACGAGAACGATCGGTTGTCGGGCAAGACCACCACCATGGTGCACGTGCTCATGGACGAGCTCATGGAATCGCTGTCGCCGTGGCGCTCACGCGTGCGGTTCAGCAATCTTCGCTCCCACATCCGCCCCGTGGGTGAGCCCCGAGTATTCGTCCCGACATTCGTGGCACAGGGACTCACCCAGGCCATCACCGAGGCGGTCTCCAACAGTGCCCGGCACTCCGGCACCGAGGTGACCTACGTGTCCATGGACGGTGGCCAGTGCCCGCCGACCCCCATCAACCCCGAAGGTTTCTACCTGCGTTTCACGATTCGTGACGAGGGCCGCGGCTTCGCTCTCCACGACGTGGACACCCAACGCCTAGGGGTTCGGGTGTCCATCGTGGAGAACATCGAAACGGTCGGCGGGGACGTCGAACTGCGGTCCTCCCCCGGCCGTGGAACCGCCGTGATCCTCACGTGGCCCAAGGACGCGCTGTCATGAACAGTGCCGGGATCAGTCCGAAATTTCTGACCGTGCTGGCCCTCTTGGGTTTTGGCGTCTCCTTCGTCATCGGCGTCACGAAGGTGGATTCGGCCAGGGACCCGGACGCGATGGTTCTCTCCCTGGTGTTCTACGCGGGGGCAGCGTTGATCGTAGCGGTCCCACGGTGGGCCACCCAACAGATGCCTCTGCTGTCCACAATGGCCGCCGTACTGTTGTTCATGCTTGCCGCAGAGCAGGGGTACAAAGCAACCGTTGCGGTACCCATTGCCGGGCAAATGCCCTGGTTCGCCATGGGTTTCACGGTCATGATCTTTGCATTGTGTCTGCGGCAGCGGTTCTGGTGGGCGGTGTTGCTGTGGGTGGTCATCACGATTATGTCCCTCCGACGGTGGATCGTGGTCCGTGACAGTGTGGTCCCCACGGAGAGCTACACGGTCATGGCCCTGGGTCTGTTCGTCGCGACCTGGGTGGGTTACCAGGAGTTCTTACGGTTCAACCAACGGAAGCGGGAGATCCGCCGCATGCTGCTCACCGCCCGCAGTAATGACGAGGCCGAGCAGGACTCCAAGAATGCCTCGTACCACCGGGTGCAGGACGTTCGCCGGCTCGCGGGTGGCCTGCTCGAGCGGATAGCTCACGATCCTTCCGAAGTGACCGAGTACGACATCAACCAGTTCCGACTCACCGAGGCGCAATTGCGGGACACCATTCGCGGTCGTTCCATTGCCACGCCCTACATCCTGGAAATCACCCGCACCGCCCGCGATCGGGGTGTGCGGGTGGACATCCTGGACGAGCGCGGCCACCCCCTGCCTCCCAAGGTCATGGCGGCCACCACCGAGCAGGTGGCCGAGGTCCTCAACCACGCCCAGTGCGGTGTGGTCACGATCCGGGCGTTCCCCAAGGGCGATCCCACCGCGGTGTTCATCGTGCACGACAATGATGACGAAGATGAAGATCCGATTGCGATCGAGATCGCGGACGTCACCGGCGAGGTCTCGCGCTTCTAGCACCGCCGACGACGCCGCGCAGGCTACGCGCGTCGCTCACCCATCCGTGCAACGTCGGCATAAGTCTTACCGGCTTCGCGCCCCCGCGACGACACCGCGGCGAGCGCACTGCACGGATCCCGCGCCCGACGACGGGGGCGGGTGTTTCTCCAGATGCCGAACATTCAGGGCTCGGTCCCAGCCCGCCAATGCCTAGCGTTTGGCGTATGGAGACACGTACCGATTCCCAGCTCAGCCCATCCAACCCGCTCGACCCGTTCGACCCTTCCGACCCTTCCGACCCTTCCGACCCGGAGGATCACCCGCACGCAGCGTTCGCAGCCATCGGGTGCGCGGACGGGAAGTCACGATGCCCATGGGCCGTGGCGACCCCCGGCACCCTGATCGATCACGACCACGAATGGGCGGTGGCACCGCGCACCGCCACCGAGTACTTCCAGGCCTTGAGTATCGAGCTCTTCGATTCGGGCCTCGCCCGTTGGTCACAGTCCGGCAGGCACCCCTCGTGGTACCTGTACATGGCGGATCTCGAACCGGCCAAGGTTGCCCGGCTCGACGTCGACGATGTGGAGGACCTCCTGCTCAACCCGGAACTCATCCGCAACCGCGCCAAGATCGAGGCCGTGATCCACAACGCCCAGGTGTGCGAGGACTGGGTGATCGCAGACTGGGTGGAACTGTTGACCGAGGCGCAGGTGCCCCCGCCCACCGGTCCCCCGCTGCGCTCCCTCGATCTACCCGACAGCACGCCGGATTCCCGTAGGCTCTCCGGGTTGTTCCGGGAACGAGGGTTCAAACTCATTGGCCCGGTGACTGCCCATCGGTGGTTGCAACGCACCGCATTGGCACCCGGCCATGTCCAGGGCTGTTTCCGTGCCGAGCAGACAGGCCCGGTGCCGTGAGCCTAGTCGAGCAGCAGCGCCGGTTCCTCGAGGATTCTGGCGACATCCGCCATGAACCGGGCGGAGAGATCACCGTCCACCACGCGGTGGTCGAAGGAACCACCCAGGGTGGTGATCCAGCGCGGAATGACTTCCCCGTCCACGACCCACGGCTTCTGCTTGATGGTGCCGAAGGCCACGATGGCCACCTCGCCGGGGTTGATGATGGGCGTGCCCGTGTCGATGCCCAGCGCACCGATGTTCGTGATGGACAGCGTGCCGCCCTGCATGTCACCGGGTTGGGTCTTACCCTGGCGCGCCGTCTGCGCCAGCTCGTTCAACGCGATGGCCAGTTCCCGCAGGTTGAGGTCCTGCGCGTCCTTGATGTTGGGTACCAGCAGACCGCGCGGAGTGGCTGCCGCAATGCCCAGGTTCATATAGCGCTTGATGATGATCTCGGAATCGGTCCACGTGGCATTGACCTGGGGGTTGCGCGCGGCAGCCCAGATCACGGCCTTGGCCAGGATCAACAGCGGGGTGACCTTAACCCCCTCGAAGTGCGGGGACGTCTTGAGCCGCTTGATGAACTCCATGGTCCGTGAGGCGTCCACGTCCACGAAGATCGACACGTGCGGGGCGCTGAATGCCGAACGGACCATGTTCTGGGCCGTGACCTTGCGCACGCCCTTGACCGGGATGCGTTCGTCACGGGAACGAGCCGGTGCGTGGGTCGAGGTCCAGAACGTGTCCGGGCCGTCCTCCACCTCGCGCAGGTGGGCCGCGTAGGCCAACAGGTCACGCTTGGTGACCTGCCCACCTTCGCCGGTGGCGGTCACGTCCGCCAGATCGATACCCATTTCCTTGGCGGCCTTGCGCACCGGCGGTTTGGCCATGCTCGGGCGGCGCGGGATGGAGGCCTGGGCGGCGCCCTGCTGCTGGGGTGCGGTGTCGTCGAGAGAACGCAACCACGTCTCCCCGCGATCACGGAACTTTCCGGCCTTGTCCGCCAGGTCCTGGGCGGCGGTGCCAATACCCGACTTGGAGAACCGATCCGCCCAGCCGGCTGCCACGCGAGCCGCGCCGCCCTTGGCCGATTCCTGATCCTGTTGCGGAGCGGGCTTGCCCTGCTCGTTGAGCCCCTGGGGCTGTTCGGCGTCGATCCGCATGGCCGTGCGGGTGCGCTGGCGGCGTCGTACGGGATCCGCCTTGGGACCGGCGCCCACAAGAGCCTGGCCGGACTCGCTCGAGTCCATGCTGCGCCCGGACCCGGACGTGGACTCTTCCCGGGGCCCGAGGTGTTCGGCCGTGGGTTCCCCCTCCACGCCATCCTTGGGCGCAGAGCCCGTGTACCCGGGATCCGGTGTGCCTGACGGCGCGGACTCGGAATCGCCCACGGTGATGATGGGCGTTCCGACCTCGACCGTGGTGCCTTCGGTCACCATGATGCTGAGCACGGTTCCCGCGAAGGGGGACGGGAGCTCCACCACGGACTTGGCGGTCTCGATTTCGCAGATCACCTGGTTGACCGTGACGGTCTGCCCCTCGGCCACCTTCCAGGACAGGATCTCGGCTTCGGTCAGGCCCTCGCCCACATCGGGCAACGTGAAAACCTGGGACATGAGTTCTACCTCCTGCGATACCGCCCGCGAGGAGCGATTCGTGACTTAGGAATAATTAGTAGGCGAAGGATCGGTCGAGTGCTTCCAACACGCGATCCAGGTCCGGAACGTAATGCTCTTCAACGGCAGCCGGCGGGTAGGGCATGTGGAAGGCACCTACGCGCAGCACGGGGGCTTCCAATGAGTAGAACGCTCGCTCGGTCACGCGCGCGGCGATCTCCCCGCCCAGTCCACCGAATGTGGGGGCCTCGTGGGCGATGATCAGGCGACCGGTCTTCCGCACGGATGCCGTGACGGTATCGAAGTCGATGGGAGACAGGCTGCGCAGGTCGATGACCTCCACGCTACGGCCGTCTTCCCGTGCGGCCTCAGCGGCCGCGAGCGCCACGGGGACCAGCGGGCCCCACGCGACGATGGTGGCCTCTTGCCCCTCACGCACCACCGCGGCGCTGAACGGATCGCCAGTGGGCTGATTCTCGTCCACGTCGCCCTTGAGCCAGTAGCGGCGCTTGGGTTCAAAGATGATGACCGGGTCATTGCACTCGATGGCCTGCTGTGACATCCAGTAGGCGTCCTGCGCGTTGGAAGGCGCCAGGATACGCAGACCCGCTGTGTGGGCGAACAGTGCTTCGGGTGACTCCGAGTGGTGCTCCACCGAACCGATCACACCGCCGTAGGGGATGCGGATGGTCACGGGCACGGTCAGGTTGCCGTCTGAGCGGGCATGGATCTTGGCCAGCTGGGTGGTGATTTGGTTGAAGGCGGGGAACGTGAACCCGTCGAACTGGATCTCGCACACGGGCCGATAACCGCGTTCGGCCAGCCCGATGGCGGTTCCAACGATGCCCGCCTCACCCAGGGGTGTGTCCAGTACCCGGTGGGCGCCGTAGCGGTCCTTGAGGCCCTCGGTGACGCGGTAAACGCCGCCCAGGGAACCGATGTCCTCGCCCATGAGCATGACCTTGGGGTTTTCCTCCATGGCCCGGGACAACCCCGCGTTGATCGCTTTGGCAATGGTCAGCTGCTTCACGCGTGAGCTCCTTCCGAGCCGGAGTCATCCTGGTCGTCCTGCGGAGCGAAGCCTGCCTGGTAATCCAGGCACTCGGCGCGTTCCGCGTCAATCAGCGAGTGCGGGTCCGCGTAGGCCTTGTCGAAGAATTCGTCAAAGGTGGGCGGCACCATGGCCAGCACGTCCGCGCGCAACTCGTCCGCCATTTCACGACCCTCGTTGGTCACCGAATCGAAGAACTCATCACCCACGTGGTGGGTTTCGCGCAGGAACATCTCCAGCCGCTCGAGCGGGTCCAGTGTGCCCCACTGTTCTTCCTCGTCGCGCTGACGGTACTTGGTGGGGTCGTCCGCGGTGGTATGAGCGCCCATGCGATAGGTCTCGGCCTCGATCATCACGGGACCTTCCCCGCGGCGGATCTTGTCGAGTGCGTAGCGCGTGGCGGCCAGCACGGCCAGGATGTCGTTGCCGTCCACACGCAGACCCTCGAAACCGTAACCGGCGGCGCGGGTGGCCAGCGGCACGCGGGACTGCGTGGAGAACGGCACCGAGATGGCCCACTGGTTGTTCTGCACGAAGAACAGCACGGGGGCGTCGTAGGACGCTGCAAAAACCATGGATTCGTGGATCTCACCCTCGGTGCTCGCACCGTCTCCGTAGTAGGCAACCACGGCCTCCGGTGTCTCACTCACCTGCTCGCCCGCGTCCTCGGCGGCCTTGCGGTCCAGGGCTGTGCCCATGGCGTAACCCACCGCGTGCGGCACCTGAGAAGCCAGCACCATGGTGTAGAGATTCACGTGATGTTCGTTGGGGTCCCAGCCGCCGGCGGTGTGACCGCGGAACAGCTGCAGCAACTCACCGGGCTTCACACCGCGGTGGAAGACCACGGCGTGCTCGCGGTAGGACGGGTAGATGCGGTCGGTGGGTTCGGTGGCCCACGCGGATCCGACCTGCGCCGCTTCCTGACCGCGCAGCGGCACCCACAGCACCAGTTGGCCCTGACGCTGCAATGAGGTGGCTTCCTCGTCCACACGCCGTGCCAGTGCCATGGAGCGGTACAGGCCCTTGAGTTCCACCGTGTCGACGTCTTCGACGAACGGGGAAAAGGTGGGGTCCTCGTGGACCGTGCCTTGCTCGTCGAGCAACTGGAGCCTGGGCACGGCGCTCTCGACCGTCCCGGGGTGCATCTTTGCTGCCATGGTTGGGTTGTCCTTCCGAGTGGCCTAGTTGGTGCTGCTCATGGGCATGGTGCTGGGGTACGGGAACTGCGCGCACAGCTCGAGCAATCGAGTGTTGGCCTCCGCTTCTCCGAAACTCACACGCACACCCTCGGATCCGAAGCGCCGGACCGACAACGCGTGCGCATCGCACAGTTCGCTGAAGGCCTGACTGTGTTCGCCCAGCGGCAGCCACACGAAGTTGGCCTGGGTTTCCGGGTGCTGCCACCCGAGTTCCGCCAGACCTGCCAGGACACGCTCGCGCTCGTCGACCACCTGCTGGACGCGTTCGTCGACCTGGTCAATGTTTTCAATGGACGCCACCGCGGCCAATTGGGCCACCTGGGTGACGCTGAAGGCCGGGGTGGCTTGCCGTAAGTACTGGGTCACGTGTGGTTGGGACACTGTGTACCCCACGCGCAACCCGGCCAGTCCGTGCGCCTTGGACAGGGTACGCAGCGCCACCACGTTGGGGTACTCCCGGTAGAAGTCGATACCGTTGACCAGGCCCTCGGCACGCTGGAACTCCCAGTAGGCCTCGTCGATGACCACCAGCACGCGTGAGGGGACTCGCTTCAAGAACTCGTGCACGTCCGCCGCACGCAGGCTGGGTCCGGTGGGGTTGTTGGGTGTGCACAGCAGGATCACCCGGGTGCGATCGGTGACCGCGTCAGCCATGGCCTCAAGGTCGTGGGAACCGTCCGGGCGGTTGGGGATCTGGACGCTCAACGCTCCGGCCAGTCCCACCGAGATCGGGTAGGCCTCGAAGGAACGCCACGCGTAGATGACCTCGTCCGGCTGGCCGTCCTGGCCGGTTCCCGCGAACGCCGCCAGCAGTTGGTTCAGCGCGCCCAAGCTACCCGCGCCGGCCACGATGTCTGCAGCGGGGACCGACAGGTAGCCCGCGAGCGCTTCACACAGCACGGTGGCCGCGGGATCCGGGTAGCGGTTGAACAGGTCGAAATCGTACAGGGCCTGGCGCACCGCCGGTACCGGCCCGTAAGGGTTCTCGTTGGACGCCAACTTGTAGGCCACCAGTCCGGGAATCTCGGTAGCGGGCTTTCCGGCGGCGTACGCGGGAAGCTGAGCCAGCGCGGTTCGGGGGATGATCCGCTCCGCGTTCTGCTCGGTGCCTGAAGAATCGGCTGACGGCGTGGCGTTACTCATAGGCCCAATGCTAACTCTCGCTACCGATCCTCCGGGTTGTGGACAATGTGTTCTTCCGTGGCTTCGTATATGTAGGTTTCGGTGTTCGCGTCAGTTCCCGCAGGAATTGCGGCACGCAATGCCTGTTCGTGTTTCGTCACCGCAGCGTGCCCCGAGTTGCTGATCCCCTGGGCTCCCAGTGTGTACGCGTACATGTCGTGAGCACCCACTCCGCTGAGACTTCCCACGGTCGAATACTGGCCGTTGTACTGCGTGTCCACGCGGACCGTCGAGCGGTTCTCGCCGTCCGGATTCCCGACCCCGTCCAACGGCGGCACCATGTCGTCCGAGTGTTCAACGGCCATGACCGAGGTGTCCTGGGAGAACTCGAAGCCACCCACGGGTGCTCCGAAAGTCGTCAGAGCGGCCACCGAGTACCGCTCCTGGAAGGCCCTGTTCGAGGCCAGCCCCGCGGCATCGATACCGCCCAGGCTGTGACCGGTGAGCACCACGGAATCCCCCGGCCGGATCCCCGCATCCTTCAGCGCTTCGAGAACCGCGCGCTGTGCGGGAGGTAGTTCGTCCAGCGAATCGTGCGGTTGCACCTTCATGCCCTCGACGATGCCGGCGATGTCATGAACCCCCTGGCCGTCGTGCCACACCTCCGTGCCTGTGAGCACCACGGAGAACGCGGCCCGTCCCGAACTATCGGTGGACTTTTGGACCATGACCGTACTGTTCTCCCGATCCTCAACGATGTTCTTGGCGTCCTTGAGTGCCCCGGCCGTCCCCGCCACCGTCACGGGCACCGCACCGTCGAATTCGACGCCCGCGGGCAGTGGTCGCTTGGCCAACCCGGCCATCCCGTGGTCGGAGGCGTTGCGCGGCGTAATACCGGTCATCGTTTCCTTGGCCTTCGGACGCACTGCATGACCGCGTACGAGCGGGTACAGCAGCCGTTCGGCCGGAGAGAGACTTCGACCGGTGGAATAGGCGGTGAGCCATTCGAATCCTGACCTGCCGCTGAGTCCGTTGACGGCGGCGCGCACCACAGGCCAGGACGCACCCAACTCAGCCTGCACGGCCGCCTCCTCGGGACCCACGTGCGCCTCGGTCTCGCCGACTCCCGTCAGCAGCCCGTCCGCCCACACTCGCGCGTACTGCCCCAGTGTGAACTCATCGCCCGGTTGGCCTCCGAGGTCCCGGTGGGCCCGCGAATGACGCAGCACCACCGATGGCAACGGGGTACGGAGGCTCGAGTCGAGCACGTCATCCAGGCCCACACCACGGATCACCGCGTTGGTGCCTTCCGGTCCGCCGCCGGCCACCACGACCCCAAAGGAGGTGACCCGCACCCTGGTGGCGAATTCGGCGGGAGTACTAATGTCCGCGCGTTGCACCGCGTCGGTGAATTCGTCCAGTGTCGTGCGGAGACCGCTCATGGAAGACCCCGTGAGGTTCCATCCCGGCATGGTCAGGATGCCCGGCCCGAACAACGACCCCACGCTGGCTTCCACCATTTCGTAGTGCTGTTGCGCGCTCGCCAGGTGCAGCTGCGTCAGCGTCATACGCGCCTGAGCTGCCGCGAGCGCGGCCTTCGTCAACGCCGACGACGCCGCCGCGGCCACGAGCAGCGGATGTCCCGTCATGCTCCACGCCGCGACCTCCACATCTGTAGCAGTGGTTCCCAGGAGCACGTCACCGGCGCGTTCGTTCACTCTGGAGAGGACTCCGGCCGCTACCGAGATGGCTTCGGTGCTGACCTCCAGGCCGCCCGGGGCGGTGCCGCCACTCACCCGCATGGATTCGGTGGCGGACGTGATGGCCGCTCGAGTGTCGATCGGAACGTTGGGGTGGTCCAGGAGTAGCCGGCCACCGGAGTCCGTGCCGAACAACGTCGCGTGCACATCTTCAGCGCGACCCGTGATCACACGTTCCGTGTCGATACTCATCGCTGCAGTCCCGCGGGACCGTGTTGTGGAATCGATTGTTCCGCCTGGGCCAGCACCCCCAACACCGAGGCACCAAGGGTGCCCAGGTCCAGGAACTGTTCAACTGCTCCGATCTGAGCCGAAAGCCCCGCGGCACCCGCGCGCAATTCGGCTGCAACAGTGCGGTACCCGTGGGCGGCGCTCTGAACCTCCGCGGTCAGCTCCTCCAGCCGTGTCCGGTAGGCCAGTCCCGCCTGCCCTTTCCATTCCGCAGCCTCTGCCGCACGGAGTTGTGCCGTCAGCGCCAGCAGCTCATCCGCCGTGCGATCGTAGGAGCCGGCCAGCATGACAATGCGCTCGTACAGGAGACCTGCCATTCCCGCCGGCGACGGCCCCGATGGCTCGGTGGGTCCGGACCCGGAGGATCCCGGACCGCTCGGTGCAATCGATGACGACATGCCAACTTCCTTCCAGGCGCGGATTCCGCAGAGAACTTCACGCTAGAACCCGCCCCGTGACATGACCGGTCGAGCAGGCCGGATTGTGGATGCGCAGCCGATGCCCCACGTACCCGCCCGCCCGTGGAGAACGGGCGCCGCGGCGTCGTCGTCGATGGACACCGAGCCGGCGCGCTCGCGGAGGCGTGGAAGAATGAAGATCATGTCGAAGACTCCGCACACTCTCCCCTCCGGACGCGTGGCCCTGAGCCAGCAGACCCCTCCCATCGCGTTGGGACCCTTGGACGGTCGTTACCGACCCCAGGCCGGCATCCTGGTCGACTACCTCTCGGAAGCCTCGCTCAACCGCGAGCGCGTGCACGTGGAGGTCGAATGGTTCATTCACCTGTGTGAGCAACGGGCGCTGCCTGGTCTGGAGCCCCTGAGTCAGGAGCAGAAGGACGGCCTGCGGGCCATCGTCACCGACTTCGATGTGCAGTCCGTGGCGGAGCTGGCCGAGATCGAGGCCGTGACCGTTCACGACGTGAAGGCCGTGGAGTACTACATCGGGCGTCGCCTGCCGGAGTTGGGTTTGGAGCACCTCAAGGCGCTGGTGCACTTCGCGTGCACCTCCGAGGACATCAACAATCTCTCCTACGCATTGAGCGTCAAGGACGCCGTGGAAGATGCTTGGCTGCCCGCCGCCCGCAAGCTCGTGTCCGCGATCAGCGACATGGCGCAGGACGCCAAGGCGACGCCCATGCTGTCCCGCACGCACGGCCAGCCGGCGACCCCCACCACGCTCGGTAAGGAACTCGCGGTCTTCGCACACCGCCTGAACCGGCAACTGAACCGCATTGCCCAGACCGAATATCTGGGCAAGATCAACGGCGCCACCGGCACATTCGCCGCCCACGTGGCTGCCGCCCCGGACACCGACTGGCCGGCCATTTCCCAGTCCTTCGTGGAGGGTCTGGGGTTGGACTGGAACCCGCTGACCACTCAGATCGAATCCCACGACTGGCAGGCCGAGCTCTACTCGGACATCGCGCGCTTCAACCGGATCCTGCACAACTTATGCACGGACGTGTGGTCATACATTTCCATCGGATACTTCCAGCAGATCCCTGTCGAGGGTGCCACCGGCTCCTCCACCATGCCGCACAAGGTCAACCCCATCCGTTTCGAGAACGCCGAGGCCAACGCGGAGATCTCCTGCTCGTTGCTGGACACCCTGGGTGCCACCCTGGTGACCTCTCGCTGGCAGCGTGACCTCACGGACTCCTCGTCACAGCGCAACATCGGGGTGGCCTTCGGTCACTCGATGCTCGCCATCTCCAATGTGATCAAGGGTCTGGAGCGCTTGGACGTGGCCGAGAACCTGCTGGCCGAGGACCTCGACCAGAACTGGGAGGTACTCGGCGAGGCCGTCCAGACCGCCATGCGTGCCGAGGCCATCGCAGGACGCGAGGGAATGGACAACCCCTACGAGCGCCTCAAGGACCTGACTCGCGGCCACCGCGTGGACGGCGAGCGCATGCGCGAGTTCATCGGCGAGCTGGGTTTGTCGGAGGCTGCGGAGCAGCGGCTCAAGGGCCTGACCCCCGGCCAGTACACCGGTTTGGCCGAGCAGCTCGTGGATCGCTACGCGAAGTGAAATATAGGGTGCGACACGGACGTCAATGACCGTGCGCTGCGTCACAGTCCACACCGATTCCTATAGTGAACATGAAGTCACCCCCCTGAGAAAGAGACTGTCATGTCACAGATCCCCCCGAATCAACCGGGGCCGCACAATGGCCAGTACGATTCGCAAACCCAGCAGTTCCACCACAACGGGAATGGCCAGGCACCGCCGCGGAAAACGGGCAAGAAGAAATGGGCCCTAGGGTGTTTGGGCCTACTTGTACTTGTCATCCTTTTGTTTGCTGGATGTGCGGCTCTTTTCGGTGGCGGTAATGACGATGCCGCGCCAGTCAGCAACGAGACGTCCAGTGCCACTGCGACCGAGAATCCGGTCGAAACTCCTTCCGCCACCTCGGAAGCTGCCACGGAGAGTAATACGGAGAGTGTTACCGAGGCTCCTGGCCCAGCGGTGGCGGAAGAGGCCCCCAGCGAAGAACCGGCTGAACCGACCGAAGCACCGCAGCCCACGCCCGAGGAAAGCGCTGTCGCCAGCGATCAGCCCCTCGGGGACACAGGCGCGGATTCCGCCGAGACCGAGCAGGATGAAGATTCTGGATCAACGCCGTTGTCTCAGCAGAATGCCGTGGACAAGGCAGAGAGTTACCTGCAGTACTCGGCCTTTTCGCGAACTGGTCTGATCGAACAGCTGGAGTTCGAGGGGTTCTCACCCGAGGACGCAACTCTTGCGGTTGACTCTCTTGATGTCGACTACGGTGAGCAAGCCAAGAAAAAGGCTGAAGATTACATCGATTATTCGGCGTTTTCTCGCAGCGGCCTGATCGAGCAACTGGAGTTCGAGGATTTCTCGCCCGAAGATTCGGCCGCTGCGGTCGACAGTTTGAGCATCGACTACAACGAGCAAGCCGCGAAGAAGGCCCAGGAATACCTCGATTCCTCGTCCTTTTCCCGGAGCGGACTGATCGATCAACTGGTCTTCGAAGGTTTCACGCAGGAACAGGCAACGTACGGAGCGGGACAGACGGGGCTCTGATCAACGGGTGCCCTGGGCAGTTCTTGGACGGGCATCCAGAGCAAGAACGTGTGATCCTCGGCTAGCTCCACGCAGTGCGGGATCATGATCGGCCGGAGGGCTACGCGTACAAGGGATTCCCAGCAACGCGTGGCCCTCGGCTTTTCGCCCGCACGGGCGCATGCCGACCACTGGCCGCAGTCGGCTCCATGGCTGGGTGGCACGACGCGGCAGTGGACTCCGTGGTGGCCGTCCCATCCGTGGCTTCCCCCACCCAGCGCAGCACGTCAGCAGGGACGTTGGTCGTGATCTGCTGCACCCCGATGGCAAGGCACAGGTGCGTGTCCACGAACGAGTCGACCGTCCACACCCGCAGCACGGAGCCGTTGGCCCGCCAGTTGATCACCTCGTGTAGGTGGTCACGCACGAACTGGATCCCAGGCCCGGCCAGCTCCACCTCACCGTGAGCGATGATCGGCACCGCCGGGGGCACCACGAGGCGCATCCCGGCGCGATAGACCATGGCCGCCGCGGGACCGACCCGCATGCTGTGGCGCACCGTGCTCACGGTGGTGTCCGCGACCAACTGGCACACGTGCCGCGGTGAGACGGACTGCAGAAGGTAGCGAACGCCGTCGGGGTGGAAGCTCATGATCGACACCTTGATGTTGCCCAGCCACCCCGTTTCCGGATCCCAGCCACGGCGCATGAGCAGCACCAGGACGGCCTCTTCCAAGCCGTGCCCGAACGGGCTGGGGTGTTTGGTTTCGACCGCCAGGCCAATGGATCGCCCCGCGGCCTCCAAAAGGTCCAGCAACTCGTCCAGGGTCAGCAACTGCTCGTCCGCAGAGCCGTGGGACGAAGGGATCGGCACACCCTTCCATGACGTGAAGTCCAAGGCCCGCAGCTGAGCCAGCGTGTGCTGCGAGACGGGGCCGTTGCCGTTGGAGGTGCGGCCCAATTGAGCGTCGTGGTGCAGGACCAGGTGCCCGTCGCGGGTGAGCTGCACATCGCATTCCACCCCGTCCGCGCCGTCGAGCAACGCCTGCACGTAGGCGGCACGGGTGAGTTCGGAAAACGCCTCTGATGAGCCGCGGTGCGCGAAGATCAAGGGTCGCTCGGGGAGGCGATGGGTGGTTCGTGAACGCTCGGACAGCGTGTCAGTGGAGGATTGTCCGGGGGAGCCACTTGGGGTGAACACGCGGCCACCGTAACGCGCAGGCCTAAAGCCGCTCTGAGCCGCTGACGAAATGCGTGTGACGGGAACATGAACGCCCCGGGGGCCCATCCATGGATGGGCCCCCGGGGCGTGTTGCGCGATCAGTGGATCGAACTACTTCTTCTCGATCGACTCCGGCTCCTTGACCTTGGTGCCGTCCTTGAAGGACTCGGCACGGTCATCGAGGGCAGCGGGGAACTCCGTGGGAAATTCGCCAAATGCTTCCTCGGCGGACTTGATCACCTGGCGGGACATGGCCAAGTTGGCGCCGCCACCCACCACGGCACCGATACCGAACGGCAGGGCACGGCCCATCACTGCGCCGGTCTGCTTGGCCAGGAAACGCTTGACGAACATGTTGCGAATGGTGCGACCGGCATCGAACTTCTTGTCGCTGTCACCCTTACCGAGCATGAGCCCCCACTTGTTGGTGAGACCCTTGGAGCGGCTGGAGTTGGCCAGGATCTGGCTCATCAGCTGGTTGCCGTCCTCGCCGAGCATCAAAGCCATGACCATCGTGCGGTTCTGCTCCTCGTTGTCCGGGAACACACCGTGCAACTCCGCCATGGCCTGCGCGTACAACGCGGTGGCCTCGAGGTAGCCGACCACGGCGACCGAGGACAGCCCCAGGGAAGCGATGGTGCCGATACCGGGGACCATCGCGGTTGCGCCCACGGCCCCGCCGCCCAGGGTCACGGTGCGCTGGTACGTCTTGGTCAGGCGCTTGGCGATCTGCTCCGGAGACTCGTTGGGGTGCTGCTCGCGCTCACGCTGCAGCGCCTTGATGACCATGGGGCGCTGCGCGCGCAGCACATGGTTCAAGAATTTATTGACGCCCGGCTTGGGCTTGCCGTCCTCGTCAAAGGCCTTATTCAGCGGGTTCATGTCCATAGCGGTGCACTCCTCAAGGCTTACTCATGGGTTGGGGCGGGTCTCGCCGATCATTCGGGTCAACTATTCCACAGCCCGCTGATCACCGCGCGGGCTGTTCGCTATCCGACGACGCCGCTCGCCACCGTTCCCCGCCACGGCTCACCCACCGGGCGGCCGCCTAAGCACTCACGAATTCACGCCACGCGTGCAGTTTGCGCAGCAGGTCCGTTTTCTTGATCACGTGCCCGGACATCCGCCCCAGGATCGAGGACAGCGCCTCAATCGTTTCAATGATGAACGGGCCTTTGTTGAGCATCACGCACTCGGCGCGTTGACCCTCTGCGGCGTCCGTGACCTCCGCGCGGGAGGGGATACCCTTCTTGGCCAGACTTTCGAGCACCTGCGTGGCCCAGATGACCGGAACGTGGGCGGCCTCGCACAGCCACAGGATCTCCTGTTGCACCTCCGCGAGTCGTTCGAAACCGGTTTCCACCGCCAGGTCGCCGCGGGCAATCATGACGCCGGCGTCCTTCCAACGCATGACTTCCAGCAGCATCTGCGGGAGTTGTTCGAAGCCGCCCACCGTCTCGATCTTGAGGGTTACGTCCACCTCGGTGACGTCCAAGCGAGTGAGTTCGTCCAGGAGGTCCGTGACGTCCGTGCGGCTGCGCACGAACGACATGTTCACGATGTCCGCGTTCCGGGCCACGAATTTCAGGTCCCGACGGTCCTGCTCCGTGAGCGAGCGGATCCGGAGATCGGTGTCCGGGAAGTTGATGCCCTTTTCTGCCTTGAGGTTGGACCCGTTGGGCCCGGTGTGCAGGACTTCGATGTCCATGCTGTCCGGGGTCACGGTCCGCACCACGCCGCCGATCTTGCCATCGTCCAGCCAGACCCGGTCTCCCGGTGCGGCGTCCTGGAACGCCTCGGGAAGGGTGCAGCCAATGGTGAACGGCGACTGCGTCACCGCGGGTACCGGTTCCAGGCTGCGCACCAGGCGCAGAGTGTCCCCGATGTTCAGCCGCAGCGCCTGTTCGGTCTCCGGCAGCTCGCCCAAGGTGGCCTCGTCACCGTTGCCGGCCTTGAGCACCAGATCCGTCGCGAAGTACACGGTCTTGGCGAACTCCATCAGCACGCCGCCGTCCTCAACTGCCATTACACGTAGCGAACGGCCCGAGTCGCGAGCGTCCCGCAATCGGATCCGCTCCCCCACCGTGCGTTCCGAGAGCCAGGTTGCGGGGCTCACGGGGACGGACGGGATCAGGTCGTCGTGGGGTGAGGTGCCCAGCCAGAGCCTGGCCCGTTCGGTCACATGGCCCGTGGCGTCGCGCTCGGGTTTGATCTTCTCGACCCGCGGACCCGGCTCGATCGGTCCGGTGCGCACCTTGGGCCCGCCCAGATCCATCGAGACACGCAGGTCCTTGCCCAAGTCCGACGCCGCCGTGCGCACGTGATCGATCATGCGCGCCCATTCCTCGGGGCCGTCGTGGGCGCAGTTCACGCGCGCCACGTTCATCCCGGCGGCCACCATGTCCCGCACCAGGGCGGCGTCGGCGGCTGCCTCGGAAGGCAACGTGACCATGATGCGGGTTTCGCGGTCCTCGGGACTACGGCCCAGCAACTGCACCGCATTGCGCTCCAGGATGTCCTGACCGCTGCCGTGACCTTCCCCGGGCTCGATACCCACGTCCAGCATGTCCAGATTGGGTTCGGGGCGCTCGGCAACGGCCGCCAGGCTCAACAGCACGGCCTTGAGATGGTCCTCCACACCGGCCTCCATGCGGCCCAGAGAGGAAAGCCCCAGATCCGAAAGATCCGACTGCAACTGCCGCACGTCCTGGCTACGCACCGCCGCGTAATCGACCAGATTGACCGCGGACCACCGGTGGCGGGGCAGAACCCGATTGATGCGATCCAGCTGAGCCGACCGCGCGGCCCTGACCACCCGGAACAGTTCCTCCACGGTGTCCATGGCTTGCGACGCCAACTCTCGGCGCTGCTGGAACACGTGGTCTGGCACTTGGCTCATGATCGTTTCAACCCCCTGGTCCGATGGTGTTCAATCACCGTAGTAACAACAGATTTACGCGAGGTGAACAGGGTTCAGTTCAGTTCCGGGTGAACTCGCTGAAACGTCCGGTGACGGGACCGTAGTGTGCATCGACGGTCATCACGACCCCCGGGGTGTCACTCGAGTTCAGCGACTTGAGCAACTCCTGCAGGGCCCAGCGCGGGCCTTCGACCTCGATGGTCACGGTGCCGTCAGAGTTGTTGGTCGCGTGCCCCACCAGACCCAACTTCTCGGCGTGCCGCCAGGCCCAGTAGCGGAACCCCACGCCTTGCACGGTGCCGTGGATTACGGCAGTCATGGCCAAGGATTCGTTCAGGTCGAGTTCTTCGCGTTCGCGGTCATCCGAGGGGCGCGGGTGCAGTGATGGCATCTCCATAACCCCAGATTAGGAGATACTTCTGAAAGAACACATTGCTGCGTGTTCTGCAGGACTCCCGAAAGGTCGCTCCAACCATGTCCCATGCCGCCTCGCTCAGCCCTCAGGATCGGTTAGAGATTGTGGAAACCCTACATTTCCTGAATCACGTGATCGACAACCGCGAGTGGGATCATTTGGCGGACGTGGTCACGGAGGACGTCGAAATCCTGTCCCCGGGCACGGAGGCCCCCGAGTCGCTGGAAGACATGGCACCCTCCACAACACTGCCCGGCCCCGCGGGGATCCGGCAAGGTTACGAACTCTCGCAATTGGCGCAGTACGGCAGTGTGCACGTACTCAATTCCGTGATTGAGCCCATTGACGGCGACACTGCGGTCACATGGAGCCGCCTGATCATGGTGTCCTTCGACCAGCGCGCTGTCGGTGCCGATGTCGTGGACGCCCTGGTCCGGACTCCGGCCGGTTGGCGGATCTCACGCCGTGTGGTCCACGCCCGCAACATGCTGCGCGAACCGGGGCGTCAGGGTGGCGGATACGTGCCCGGGCCCTATACATTCGTGCACTTCGACGACGCCATCCTCCGGGCCCAGCAATCGGTTGCGGATGCGGGCATCCGCCGCAACGACGGGCAGCTCCGGTGAGCGCGGCACGATGGGTTCGCGTCCCCCTCGATGACGCGTTACAGATCCACGACGTTCTGGCGCGCTACGCGCACTGCATCGACAACCGCGACTGGGATCGACTGCCACTCGTCTTCACCGCCGACGCCCAATTCGGCGCGCCCGGTAACTACACGCAGTCACGCGATGAAATTGCGGACCGCATCGAACGGGTTGCTCCGTACCACCCGCACTTCACCACGGATACGGTGATCGCGCGGCTCCCTGCCGATTCGACGGGCAGGGAACGCGCGCGATCATGGAGCAAGTACCTCATCGTGCGTCACGACGGGTCACTGGCCTCCGGCGATTACTTGGACGAATGGGTCCGCACCGATCAAGGGTGGCGGATTAACCAGCGCCGGGTGTCCCGTGGGCAACGCTGGGAGAACGACCCCGGGGGTCCCTCCCAGCGCGACCTGGGATTGAGTGATTTCCTGGCGGATGCCTCTTAGGAGAGGTTCGCCAACGCCTCGGTGATTACCGTGTCACCATCGGCGAAATCGATCTTCCGTCCGACCGTGGTGTCGGGTGCGGTCAGAGCTGCCGCGGCAACCAAGGCGACATTTCCTCGCGCTGTGTTGGCGGCGTCGTCGTCCTGGCCGGGCTCGAGGGTGATCATGCCGGTGGTCTCGTCATCCGTGAGGGTGCCGGGACCCAGAATGGTCCACTTGAGCGAGCTGGCGCGCAAATGATCATCCGCGTCGGCCTTGGACTGGGCGTACGCGTAGAACGAGTCGTCCTCGGGAATGCCGTGGTCCTGTCCCGCTCCGATGTAGGAAACCATTACGTAGCGGTTCACGCCCGCGGCCTGGGCGGCGTCCATGGAACGAATGGCGGCATCGCGGTCCACGGCGTAGGTGCGCTCGGGGTCCCCGCCACCCGCTCCGGCGGACCACACGACGGCGTCCTGGCCGGTCAGCAATTCGGTGAGACCCTCCGTGTCGAGGTTCTGCACGTCTGCCACCACGGCGTTCGCACCGGTGTCCTCCACGTCCTGAATCTGTGATTCGGAACGGATCACGGAATTCACGCGATGACCGTCGCCGGTGAGAATCTGACTGAGCTGCAGGGCCACCTTTCCGTGGCCGCCGATGATCGTGATGTCTGACATGGGTTAGTCCTTCCGTAGCCGGTAGTACTTCCGTGCCGTGGCCGTTCCGTTGATTCGGATGGCGGCCCACACCGCTACGAGCAGCAGGGCGATGACCACGGCGGGCGCCACTGTCCATAGCGCGATGAGTATCAAAATCATTCCCACCAGGGCCGGAATCATTGGCCAGCCGTACTGCACCATTTCCACGGCCATGTAGTCCTGGACCCTTAGATGCGCGGTGTCCCGCGGCAAATTGCCGGTGCGAGCACTCGCACGCACACCCTTGGAGCCGGTGGCGCGTTCTTCCATCATTCCCACACGAGGCACCTGGTCCACGCGCATGAACGACAGGAGCACACCGCCCAGAGATGCTGCGGCTCCGGCGAGCAGCACCGGCCATTGCCAGGCGCTGTCGAAGAATCCGGTGCGGGCGAGTTGATCATTGAACAACACCCCGGCGATGGCTGCGATCAGTGCCACGACCCCCACCACCGCCAAGCGACGCTTCCACACCTTGTCGACCCACTTCAGCGAAGGAATCGGGACGTTGGAGCGGTCGGCTCCCGTGAGTCTGTATTCCTGTGCCATGGCGGGTCCTCTCTACGAGTGTCGGTGTGGCGCCGCCATTTCTTTGTACAGCCGTGACACCACGGCGTGCAGGTCGGCGCTGTCGTGTTCTACCAGTGCTTCCGTCAACACACCCAGCAGACCGTGAATCATGAACCGGTCCTGCAAATTGGATGTGCTGGGCTGGTGCTGTTCATTACGCAGTTGGCGGCATGCGGCGGCAAGTTGCACCACCAGCGCATTTCCGGCCAGGTATCCCCCCGGACCGGAGAGCACCGCTGTGTAATAGTCCCTGTACTCGATCATATGATCGGCCACGGTGTGCGCAAGCCGTTCCAGAACATCACCCTCGCCGCTGAGGGTGGCGCTCTTCAAAGACAACTCAGCGCGCAGCAGATTCACGGTGGTTTGCAACAGGACCTGGTCCCGCGACCCGAAATTTTCGTAGACGGCCTTGCGGCTCACGCCCGCGGCCTGCGCAATTTCCGTCATGCCCACGTGAGATCCACGGCGGGACACCAGATCGACGGTGGCATCAACCACCGCTCTTCGCGTTCGTTCAATCCGTCGATCCATGGGAGTCTCCAAATCCGATGAGAAGTTAAATAGTACGCCTACTTCCCATTTAACGTCATCCCTGGAGCGCGGGGCACCCCTTAAGGGGTGGAGTCTCCCGCGTTAGTGCGCCACGCTGCCCGTGACCACGAACACCAGACCCTCGCCATCGAACTCCACGAACCCGGGTTCACCGGAGTACAGCAACGAATGTCCCGCCGGGATTTCGTGGGTCCGGGCACTCCGTTCTGGGATCGTCGCGGTGACACGCCCCTCCGCCACCAGCACCACGGAGGTACCCCTGATCCAACGGCGAAGCGAATGCTTGCGATGCACCTGGAATGCCACCAGGCTCAGGTTGGCATCCCACAAGGGATAGTCGACCGAGCCGTCCGGGCTGAAATCAGGATCCAGGATGTCGATCGGTGCTTGTTGCGGTGCCAACACGGACAACAGCTCGGGTACGTCCATGTGCTTCTCGGTCAGACCCGCGCGCAGCACATTGTCCGAACACCCCATGATCTCCACGGCCGTCCCGGACATGTAAGCATGCAACTGCTGGGGCGGGGTGTGCATCGCCTGCCCCGGGTACAGATGCACCAGGTTCATGCACAGGGCCACGAGCATTCCCGGGTCCCCCGGATAGTGATGATCGAGCAACTCGATCAGATAGACCGCACGTTCCAGCGGCGTGGCCTTGGGGCACAGGGTCACGTAGTCGTCATCGGCCTCGGGCAGGTGCGCCAACCGGGTCCGGCGCAGCCGCGCGGCCGCACGCACACACGCCCGGATGGAATCCGCCGCATCCTCTCCCGACAAGGTCAGTGCCGCCCGCAGCGCCGAGGGCTGATTGGCCGCCCACGCGAGCCAGTCCAGGCGCAGTTCGTGAGCAAGTTCACGCAGTTCAGCACCGGATTGTTGCCCCGCGAGAACCCACATGCTGGTGAGCGCCACCACAGTTTCCGGCTTGGCGCGGTCGTCCTTGTAATTACGGTTCGGAGAATCCAGCGGAACCTGCCGCTCGTTGTCCCGCGAGAATCCCGTTTGTGCCTGCCGAGTCGAGGGGTGGACCTGAATTGAGAGAGGCGCCGCAATGGCCAGAATCTTGAGCAGGAACGGGAGATCGGGTAGGACTTCAGCAAGGCTCTGGGAGTGTTCGCCCATGTCAATTCGGGAGGGCGCGCTAGGGTGAGCACCCATCCACAGCTCGGCCTCCGGCTGCTCGCTGGGGACAGGCCTACCCTGCATGGTGGCCAGAACCGATCGTGAGCCCCATGCGTAATTCTGAATCGGATTGTCCATCCGAAAGAACTCTGCCATGCAGTTCATCCAACCACAGAGCGCTTGAGGATTCGTGTGGACCTCGTCCGCTCCTTGGAACGTCTCACGTAGAATTCGGCCTTGTGACCATAGATCTTTCTTCCTCATTCAAGGCCTACGACGTGCGCGGCATTGTGGGCTCCACCATCACTGCGGACAGCGTGCGGGCCACCGGTGCGGCCTATGTCGATGTGCTCGACCTGGCCGGAACCACCGTGGCCGTGGGCGGTGACATGCGACCCTCATCCCCCGAGTTCATCGATGCATTCGCGCAGGGCGCCATGATGCGCGGCGCGGATGTGATCAAGATCGGCAACATCTCCACCGACGAGTTGTACTTCGCGTGCGGCACGCTCAACTGCGCGGGCGTGACCTTCACGGCGAGCCACAATCCCGCCGCCTACAACGGCATCAAGATGTCCATGGCTGGAGCCGTCCCGGTGTCCTCGGACACCGGGTTGTACGAGATCCGCGACCTCGCGCAGCAGTACCTGGATTCGGGTGAGATTCCGCAGGCCGAGCAGCAGGGCACTGAAACCAGCCGAGATGTGCTGGCCGACTACGCCCGTTACCTCCGTGACCTGGTGGACCTCAGCGAGATCCGTCCGCTCAAGGTCGTCGTGGACGCAGGCAACGGCATGGCCGGTCTCACGACCCCCGCCGTCCTTGGCGATGCCGAGCTCGAGGCGCTCCCCCTGACGATCGTGCCCCTCTACTTCGAATTGGACGGCACTTTCCCCAATCACCCCGCCAATCCGCTCGAGCCCGCCAACTTGGTGGACCTGCAGGCCGCCGTGCGTGAACACGGCGCGGACATCGGTTTGGCCTTCGACGGAGACGCGGACCGTTGCTTCGTGGTGGACGAGCGCGGCGAGCCCGTGTCGCCGTCGGCGATTGCGGCCATCGTGGCCGAGCGCGAGATCGCTCGCGCCCAGGCAGAGGGCAACGAGCAGCCCGTGGTCATCCACAACTTGATTACGTCCAAGGCCGTGCCGGAGCTGGTGGAGGCCAGTGGCGGTCGCGCGGTGCGCACGCGCGTGGGCCACTCGTTCATCAAGGCCGTGATGGCTTCGGAGAAGGCCGTGTTCGGCGGTGAGCACTCCGCTCACTACTACTTCAAGGACTTCTACAACGCGGACACCGGGATGCTCGCGGCCATGCACGTGCTGGCCGCACTCGGCGAGCAGCAGGGCACGCTCAGCGACCTAATGGAACGCTACGATCCGTACGTCGCTTCCGGGGAGATCAACTCCGAGATCGAGGACAAAGCAGCCGCCGTGGATCGCGTGCGGGCCTACTACGCCGAGCAGGATCCGGCCGTCACGGTCGAGGACATGGACGGCACCACCTTCACGCACCCGGGCGAGGGCTGGTGGTTCAATCTGCGCCCCTCCAACACCGAGCCGTTCCTGCGTCTGAACGTGGAGGCTCCGGACACCGCCACCATGGAGCGCGTGCGTGACACCGCGCTTGGCCTGGTAAGACAGGGCTGACGCTCGCGCCCACTGTCTTGACGCCGACGGCGCCGCACGAGAATTCTCGTGCGGCGCCGTCGTCCGTGATGCTAGGTATCAGAACAACCAGCTGAGGCTCAGGAATCGGCCTTGCGGGCCTCGTCGTGGAGCATCCACTGGTCGGGACCGAAGATTTCGTAGTGGATGTTCCGGCCCGGAACGCCCTTTTCGATGAGCTGCGAGCGCAACCCCTTCATGAAGGGCAGGGGGCCGCACATGAACGCGGTGGTGTCCTGATCGACGTCCAGGTCCACCTCCGAAACGTTCATGAAGCCCTCGTAATCGCCATCTCCGGGGGTCTCCATCCAGGTGATCATCGTGGCATTGGGCAAGCTGTCCACGAGGCGCTCCATGATCTGACGACCCGGCCAGCGATCCTTGGAGTGGTCCGCGTGCAGCACGGTGACCTTGCGCTGGGAACCTTCCTTGGCCAGTCGATCCAGGAACGCCACGATCGGGGTGGTGCCGATCCCGGCGGAGGCCAGCACGAGAGAACCGTGGCCTTCGTCCAAGACCACATCACCGTAGGGATTGGAGATCTCGAGGACGTCGCCCTCGTTGATGTCCTCGTGCAGGATGGGCGTGACCTCACCCTGGGGATCCTTACGGATCACCACGCGGCGGTGACCCTCCGGCGAAGGAACCAGGGTGAACTGGCGAGGCTGACGGATGCCGTCCTTGACCTTGACCTGAATGGTCACGTACTGGCCGGGGATCGAGCGGGTCAGCGGGGTGTCGTCCGCGGGTTCGAACTCGAAGGCCACAACGCCTTCTGCGATGTCTTCCTTGGAGATCAGCGTGAACGGCGCGAACATTACGTCGTTCGCCTGCTGACCATAGAGGCCCTTTTCGAGCTTGATCAGGGCGTCCGCCATGAGCCAGTAGACCTCGTCCCACGCGGCAACGACCTCGGGGGTCGCGGCGTCGCCGAGATCAGCGGCGATGGCCCCGAACAGGTGCTCGTGAACGGTGGGGTACTCCTCGGGCAGCAGGCCCAGGGACGCGTGCTTGTGAGCCACGCGAGAGAGTACCTCGTCCGGGTAGGAATCCGGGTTGTTCAGCAGGTGGGACGCGAAGGCCGCAATGGAACCGGCCAGCGCCTGGGGCTGCGTACCGTTCTTCTGGTTGGACCGGCTGAACATGCCGTCCAACAGATCGGGGCGGGCGTTGAACATGGACTTGTAGAACTCGGGGGTGATCGCGGGGATCCGCTCTGCGATCACGCCAATGGTTTGCTCAATAACGGGACGAGACTTCTCGGACAGCACGGCTGCTCCTTAGGTTGGAAACCTTGCGCTATGAAATCTAGCATCCCAGATACAAGTAATGTAGCTCTCAAGCGAAGGCGTCACTCGGCGGAACCAGACCGATGGTGACCGCCACCCTGCCGACCTGGCGCTCGTTGACGAGATCGGCGATGGTGACGCCGTCCAACTCGCGGTAGAAGGCCTCCCGTGCCCGGGCAAGGGCCCCGCGAAGCTTGCACCCGTGATTGAGCGGGCATGAAGTCTCATCCGCTTCACACTCGACAATGGCGGTGTTGGCCTCGAGCTCTCGCAGCACGGACCCCAGACTCGCGGCAAGTCCGGATTCCGTCAGGATCACTCCGCCGGCTCGCCCGCGCTGAGAGGCGAGCAGCCCCATGGAGCGCAGTTTGGCCACGGTCTTGGTCACGTGGTGATAAGGGGCTCCGACACCCTCGGCGATCCGCTGAGTTGACAGCAGGGTGCCCCCAGGCAGCCCGCCCATCAATAGGAGCACGCGCAGGGCGATGTCAGAAAAAGCAGTCAGCTTCACGATTCGGCCCCTTCTGTGGTGATGGATTCATTAAACGCTGCCAACCTAGGAATAACTGTTACTTACTGTGGAAAATTCCACCTCACGTGCCCGTCCCCCCCTTTGCCTGACACCTCATTGCGCCGTGGTCCACACTTGTGTTTTTCCCTGGGTGGCCCAGTGACCCGCTCCTATACTGGGAAAGCTGTGACCCCCCGGGCTTTGGGGGCCCAGGGGTGCGACAGCGGGCTAGAACCAATTCACGTAGGGGGATTCAGGTCATGGCCTTTTCACTGTGGCCTTCTCGCAAGACACGTGCCGAAGACCGGCCCACCCAGACGCCTGTCGACGCACCACAAACATCTAGTAGGGAGACAATCGATATATCCCAGTTGGACAACTCCATCCAGGAACTGCTGAGCATCGAGGGCGCCACGGGCGCGGCCGTGGTGGATATTTCCAGCGGTATGGCGCTCGCCTCCGGCGGCAACCCCGGCTTCGACCTCAACGTTGCCGCAGCTGGCAACTCCAACGTGGTGCGCGCCAAGCTGCGCACCATGAAGGACATCAACCTTCGCGGCGAGATCGAAGACATCATGATCACCCTCGAGAGCCAGTACCACCTGATCAATGTGCTCAACACCGAGGAGACCAGCGGACTGTTCGTGTACCTCGTGCTGGACCGCAACACCGCGAACCTCGCCCTGGCGCGCCACAAGCTCAACACGGTGTCCAAGCGCGTTTCCGTCTGATCCACCCCAGAATTGGTGAACCCGGGTTCAGCCACCCGGGGCACTCACAGAGAAACCTGCGGCCCGTGCTCAAGAGCGCGGGCCGCAGGTTTCTGAAGAATTGCGCGATACACCTCACGCTCCGCTAGAACCCTTCCAACGCGCAAAAGAGGTTCCACCGACACCTCCGACGCATCGGAGGGTTCTAAGGGCCCACAAAGTGCAAGGCGACGCGACACGATCGACGCGAGGCAGCGGCGTCGGCAACTGGAGCTAGAACTGGACTGGCGCATGGTCACAGCTGGCCGAGACGCTCCATGGCTACTCGCAATCCCAATGGCTACTCGCATTCCGACCGAACGTCAGTCCTGAGCGGGAGCCTCCGCCGGGGCGTGGTCGGCCACGTGACGCTTGCGCACGGCGTGGCTGGGCAATTCCTGACCGGTCACGGCGGCCATCAGGGTGTCTTCGGTGGCCTGATCATTCGTCTGCTCGCTGACGATCTGGCCCTCGCGCATGACCAGGATCCGGTGACACCACTGCAGCAGCTCGGACATCTCCGAGGAGATCAGCAGCACGGATGTGCCCTTGGATGTCAGATCCGTGAGCATGTCGTAGATGTCGCCCTTGGCCCCCACATCGATCCCGCGCGTGGGGTGGTTGAGGATCAGGATGTCGCAGTCCGTGCTCATCCAACGCGCCAGCGCGATCTTCTGCTGGTCGCCGCCGGACAGCTTGCCCACCTGGCCTTGGATGTCATGGGTCTTGATGTGCAGGGCCTTGACCTGGGCAACTACCTCGCGCAACGCGGTGACTTCCCGGATGAAGCCTGCGTCCGGATCCGGGTCGTCGTTACGGAGCATGCGGGCCACGGACTCTTCGTGTGCCTCGTTCAATTCGTCATCGCTGTCGGACAGGTAGCCGATCCCGAGTTCCACAGCGTCCTGGGCGGAGCTGATGCTCACGTCCCGTCCCGAGACCTGCAGATGCTCGTACTGGCCGGGATGCACACCCACCAGGGCGCCCACGAGCTCGTTCATGCCGGCCCGGCGCAGGCCCGTGAGGCCAAGAACCTCTCCGCGCCGCAGTGTGAGGTCCACGTTGCTCAGACCACCGTCGGTGCTCAAGCCACGAACGGACAGTGCCTCGTCATCGTGGTCGTGCCCTCCCGGGCGATCCCGCTCGGGTAGCGCGCGTTCCAGCATGGAAAAGACGATCTGGTCCGCACCGACCTCTCGCGGTACGAACTCCTCCTTGATCGCACCTTCCCGCATGACGACGACGCGGTCGGCCAAGGAGCGCACCTCATCGATGCGGTGCGTGATGTAGATGACGCCGCGGCCCTGGCGGGCCAACTGGCGGGTGATCGCGTGAACGGTGGCCACCTCGTGGTCGTTGAACGTGGCGGCGACCTCGTCCATGAGCACCAGCTGCGGATCCTCCATACGCACCCGCAGCACCTCCACCAGGGCCTTCTCGGCGCGCATCAGAGAGGAAATATGGGCTTCGGGATCAAGATCCACGCCGGCGTCTCGGAGCACCTCTCGTGCCCGTTCCAGGACCTCATCACGTTCTCCCTGCGCGCCGTGTCCGAGTCCAGCAATGGCTTCGGCCACCGTCAGCGAACCGTTCATCGTGAAGCGCTGCTGAACAGCTCCCACGCCCGCTGAACGGGCGTCCTGTTCATTCTGCGGGGCGAAGTTGTCCCCACACAGGGTCATGGCGCCTTTATCGGGTCTCGCGGCACCGGCGAGCAGCGAGATCAGCGTGGATTTACCCGCACCGTTTTCCCCCACCAGGCCCACGATCTCCCCGGCCCCCACCGTGAGATCAATGCCTTTGAGAGCCCGTAAATGAGCGTGATTCTTGGTCAGACCGGTGACCTGCACAATGTTTTCCAAGGACAGCCTCTCCCCTGCTATTCCGGCCGGTCTCGTTGTCTTCCATGACGGAATTTCCCCCAACGGACCGCACAGTAGCTAACTAAAACACACATGGAAACGCCGTGCACGCCACTCGAGTCATGAATGGCGTGCACGGCGTCACTACATATGGGGACACTTGCCGGCTGGGTGTGTCCGGGCAGGTCAGGAGCTCTTGAGGCGCTCCTCCAGGCCGGCCCGCTGTTCCAGGATGACCTCCGGAACATCGCCCAGCTTGTGGAACCACTCATCGATGCCCGGCAGCTCGCCCAGCCACTCGTCCTTGTCGACGCGCAACGCGGCGTTCAACTCGTCATCCGAGATGTCCAAGCCGCTGAGGTCCAGGTCCTCCTTGGTGGGCACGATGCCCACGGGGGTCTCCTGGCCACCGGCGGTGCCCTTGAGGCGCTCGACGATCCACTTGACCACGCGCGAGTTCTCACCGAAGCCGGGCCACGCGAAGCCACCGTCAGCGGTGCGACGGAACCAGTTCACGTAGTAGATCTTGGGCATGGCATCCTCACCCACGCGGGCACCGGTGTCCAGCCAGTGCTCCAGGTAATCATTGGCGTTGTAGCCGATGAACGGAAGCATGGCCATCGGGTCGCGGCGCACCACGCCCACGGCGCCCTTTGCGGCGGCAGTGGTCTCGGAGGACAGCGTTGCGCCCTGGAAGACGCCGTGTTCCCAGCCGAAGGACTCGGAGACCAGGGGCACGGTGGTCTTACGGCGACCGCCGAAAATGATGGCCGACAGGGGCACACCTTCCGGATCGTCGTACTCGTCCGCGAGGATGTCGACCTGCTTGATGGGAGTGCAGAAACGGGAGTTGGGGTGGGCGGCCGGGCGGCCGGACTCCGGGGTCCAGTCATTGCCCTTCCAGTCGGTGAGGTGCTCGGGCACCTCGTCCGTCATCCCTTCCCACCACACGCCACCGTCGTCGGTGAGCGCGACGTTGGTGAAGATGGTGTTGCCCCGTGCCACACCGCGCATGGCGTTGGGGTTGGTGGACCAACCGGTGCCCGGGGCAACTCCGAACAGACCAGCCTCGGGGTTGACCACGCGAGCCTGGCCGTCCTTGCTGAAGCGGATCCAGGAGATGTCGTCACCAACCATCTCGGCCTTCCAGCCGTCAATGGTGGGTTCCAGCATCGCGAAGTTGGTCTTACCGCAAGCCGACGGGAACGCCGCGGCAATGAAGCGGGAATCGCCCTCGGGGTCGGTGACCTTCAGGATGAGCATGTGCTCCGCCAGCCAGCCCTCGTCGTGGGCAATCGCGGAAGCGATGCGCAGCGCGTAGCACTTCTTGCCGAGCAGCGCGTTGCCGCCGTAGCCGGAACCAAACGACCAAATGGCGCGGTCCTCGGGGAACTGCACAATGTACTTGGACGGGTTGCAGGGCCAGGGGACATCTTCCTCGCCCGGCGCCAGCGGGGCACCCAGGGAGTGCAGGGCCTCCACGAAGAACGCGTTGTCGCGAGTCATCTTGTCCAGCACGGGGGTGCCAATGGTGGCCATGATGCGCATGGAGCACACCACATAGGCGGAGTCGGTGATTTCCACGCCGTACTTGGGGTCCTCCGCGTCAAGGCTCCCCATGACGAACGGAATCACGTACATGGTGCGGCCGCGCATGGAACCGGTGAACTTCTTCACCAGGGTTTCCTTCATGACCGCGGGGTCTTCCCAGTTGTTGGTGGGACCGGCACCCTTGGGCGTCTTGGTGCAGATGAAGGTGCGCTCTTCGACACGAGCAACGTCGTCCGGGTCGGAGAAAGCAGCGAAGGAGTTGGGGAACTTCTCCTCGTCCAACCGAACGAAGGTTCCGGCGTCCACGAGTTCCGTGGTCAGCCTGTTCCACTCTTCTTCGGAACCATCAGCCCAGTGAATGGCGTCCGGTTGGGTCATTTCGGCCATCTCACGGACCCACTCCAGCAGTCGCGGGTGCGTGGTCGGTGCGTTGTCGAGCGCTTCACGCACAGCCTGGTTGAGTCCGGTGGATTCGGTGCTTGCAGTGGTGTTGTCAGCCATTGACATGTCTCCTCGTTGAGGCCGTCTTGCCGCGCCCATGGTCGGCGATGCTGCTGCCCGACGATCAGGCTCTCAACGGCATCGTTGAATCTGATCCCGGGGGACTAGCTCCGGCAGGGTTTTGCGTGTCCAGTGAGTCTATCGCGGCAACGGCAACACCAGATGAGCGTTACATCACACAGGTGTAACGGACATCGAATTTTGCACTTGGGCGGGACCGGTGTAAGTTATTACCCGTTGCAGCCGAGCACATCGGTTGTTGCAAATGCGCCCGTAGCTCAACGGATAGAGCATCTGACTACGGATCAGAAGGTTGGGGGTTCGAATCCCTCCGGGCGCACCCAGTGAAAAAGCTCCGCATCGGTTCCGATGTGGAGCTTTCTGCTTGTCTTCCCCCATTTCTTAGGTGTTGTTCTCGTGGCTGCTTCCCCTCGTTCCCCGTTACGCTCCGCCGCGCTCGGGGCCCTCGCGCTTCTCGGCGCGCTCACCGGTTGCGCCCCGGTTGAGGCCCCCGCATCGAACCCCGCGGAGAGCACGTCGGCACCCGCGGCCAGCGCGGCGTCGTCGGCGGATTCGACAACGACGCCGCTCGCTCCGGTTCCCGAGCCCAGCGAACCGTCGCGTGCGGAGACCCCCATGCGGGAGGCCGCGCCGGAGGACCAAGCGGTTGAGGCAGACGAAACGAACCGCAGCCCCGTACGGGCGGGCCTGGGGGAACTGCTCGTGAAGGGTCGGGCGCCCAAGACCGATTACTCGCGCGAGCAGTTCGGTGTGCGGTGGGCCGATACCGACCGCAATGGGTGCGACACCCGCAACGACATTCTCCGTCGTGATCTCACGGACGTGGCCGTTGCGCCCGGGACCCAGGGATGCAAAGTGCTCTCGGGCGATCTGACCAGCCCCTTCACCGGCGATTACGTGGACTTCGTATCGGCCACCCACACGAGTTCGGACGTGCAGGTTGATCACGTGGTGGCGCTGTCCGACGCGTGGCAGAAGGGCGCTCAGAACCTGGACGCCGACCGACGCACGCAGTTCGCCAACGACCCGCTGAATCTCCTGGCCGTGGACGGCCCCAGCAACTCCGCCAAGGGCGACGGGGACGCCGCCACCTGGCTGCCGCCGAACAAGGAATTTCGATGCGAGTACGTGGCCCGGCAGATCGCCGTGAAGCAGCGCTACGAACTGTGGGTCACGGACGCAGAGAAGCGGGCCATGGATCGGGTGCTCACTCAGTGCCCGGATCAACCACTGACCGTTGAGCACTCGGTTCCGGAACCCTCTGAACCTCCGACAGCTCCGGAAAACGCGCAGCCGGCCTCTCGCGAACCCGAGGCCGTGGAGCCTCCTGCCTCGCAGGCCCCGGCGTTTCCGGCACCGCCAATTCCGGCACCTTCTGCGCCCCCTGCCCCTGCCGCCCCTGATGACGTGTACTTCGCCAAATGCGCCGACGCCCGAGCCGCCGGCGCCGCCCCGCTCCACGCCGGTCAGCCTGGGTACCGCCCAGGACTCGACGGTGACGGTGACGGCGTGGCGTGCGAGCCCCGGCGCTGATTCACGGAACAGCTCTCGACAGCCCACCCACCGAGTGGTTGTCTGATCATTGAACGGGGCGGCCCGCCCCACCAAGTACGCAGGAGTGCCCCGTGATCACTGGAACCCTGGAAAGCATTGACGGCGCGGAGAACATCGTGCTGACCCGCGACGTTCCCGCGCCCATCGACGAGGTATGGGATGCCTTCACCGTGTCCGGCCGGTTGGCTCTGTGGTTCGGCACGTGGTCGGGAGACCCGGCATCGGGTGAGGTAGAGGTCAGCATGGCCTTCGAGGAAGAGGCCGGTTCGGAACCGTACGTGATCGTCGCGTGCGACAAGCCCCGCCACCTGCGAGTGCACAACCTCCACGAGGACCCCGCGCAGATCTGGACGGTGGACGTGCAATTCTCTGAAACTGAGGGCGGCACTCACGTGAAGTTCGCCATGCCGCTACCGCCGGGCATGGAGGTGAAGTACGTGGGCGCGGGTTGGGAGTACTACTTGGATCGCATGGTTGAGACGGTGGAAACCGGTCAGATCAGCACCAAGGAATGGCCGCCGTACGAAGCGCTCATGGCCGAGTACGAATCCGAGCTGGGCTGAAAAGATCCGCTTCGGATGTCAGCCGCGCGGCACCTCGAAGTGGACCAAGCGCGCATCGCCGCCATCCAGCTCTGCCCAATCCCCCGGGACTTCCAGCACGGCGATTCCCGATGTCGGAAAGCCGCCGGAGACCTCCATCATGGCGTCCACATCGGAATCGCGCGAGGCCAGGCGCAGCACCGTGTCCAGCACCCCGGGCATGTGCGCAACCACCAACAGCGTCCGCACGGTTTCCGGGGCGTGATTGATCGCGGCAATGATCGCGGTTTCATGAGCGTTGTACAGCTCGTCCACCAGTTGCGGCGTGGGTGCTTTCTCCCCCAGTTCGCTGCACACCCATGTGACGGTCTGCCGTGTGCGCAGCGCCGAAGACACCATGATCATGTCCGGGGTGTACTGCTGCGCAAGCCACTCCCCCGCCGCAGCGGCATCGCGAGCGCCGCGGGGCATCAAGGGCCGGTCATGATCCAGCGCACCGGGCGGGTAATCCGCCTTCGCGTGCCGCATGATCACCAAGTGCTTCACATCGTGGCGTGCCATGCCCACCAGTCTGGCACGCTCACCTCGCTCCTTAACCACGCCGACGCCGCTCGGTCACCCGTGTGGGGCGCGCGAGCGGCGTCGTCGGTGGAGAACCTGCGAAAAGGTCAGATGGAGTATTCGGGGGCTGCCCACACGACCACTTCGGGGTGGTCGTAGAAGCGGTAGCCCTGACCGCGCACGGTGCGCACCGTGTTGGCCAGACGGCCGAGCTTGGAACGCAAGCGCCGGACGTGAACGTCAATAGTGCGCTCGGAGGGAACTTCCTCGGCGTCGTCCCAGAGGTTGTCCAGCAGCTCGAGACGCCCCACGGTGCGGGTGCCGTTCTCGACAAGGTAGTTGAGCAGCTCGAACTCGCGGTGGGTCAGGTTGAGCAGGTCTCCGTCCAGGAACACCTCGCGGCGGGACAGATCGATCAGCACACCCACGCGCTGGTGGTCGATGGTGGAACCGGACGCCGGAGTGGGCAACGGAACCATGGGCTCGATCACGGGATCCGCACAGGTGGGATCGCCCAACGCGCTGCGCACGACCTCAAGATCGGTGCCTTCTGCATTGATGGGAGCGAGCGCCACGGCCGCGTAGGAATCGGACTCGGGAACGAGCTGGTTGATGTGATGACGCACGTCCTGCACCAACTGAACCAGGTTGATCCCGCGATCGGCGGCGGCCTGCTCGTCCACGCCCACGTAGATCACGAACCCGCGCGCCTCGGTGGGTTGCTGTTCGGCTACGGAATGTCGCTCCAGGCGTGAATCCTGCGACTGATCACCGGTGATGGAGCGCAGGGTGCGATATTCCTCGACGGAACCTGCCACGCGATGTGGCCCGCGCGAACGCATGGCGGCCTGCGCGGCGCTCAAGCGATGCCGCTGAGAAATGTGGACGTAGCCCGGTGCACCTGACATGTGAGTATCCCCTGCCTCGTGAGACACCGAATCCGTGAGTTTCCTGGAAGCGGCGTACTCAACATCGTGTGTGACAACACGCGGACTGGCAAGTAACAAACCCGCTTATTTCTCACATAATGAGACTACGGGCCTTAAATGTAGTTCAAATCACATTTGAAGGGGGCTTACTATCGGTGCCACACAAGGCCAACCGATCCCCCAAAAGCGCAGAAAACCGCGCTTTTGGAGGTTTGGGATTCGGACCTCACGCGTCTGAATCAGATTTAATGTCCAGTGTCAAGAACCCGGAACGCTCGGTACCACGTAGTTGAAATTTCCCGCTTCTCAGGAGCCTCAGTCCACCACTCCGTACAGCCGGTCCCCGGCATCTCCCAAGCCGGGCACGATATAGGCGTTCTCGTCCAGCCGTTCATCAATGGCGGCCAACACGAGGTTCACCTCGGCATCACCCAGTTCTTCTTCAAGCTTGGCGATACCTTCCGGCGCGGCCAGCAAGCACACGCAGGTGATCTGCTCCGCGCCACGGCGGTACAGGAACTTGATGGCCTCACGCAGGGTGCCACCGGTGGCCAGCATCGGATCCAGCACGTACACCTGACGGCCGGTCAGGTCCTCGGGCAGTCGCTCCGCGTACGTGATGATGTCCAGAGTCGTGTCATCCCGGGCCATGCCCAGGAACCCGACCTCCGCGGTGGGGATCAACCGGGTCATACCCTCGAGCATGCCCAGGCCGGCACGCAGGATGGGGACCACTAACGGGCGGGGGCGAGAAAGCCCCACGCCTTGGGTTTCCGCCACCGGGGTCTGAATGGTGATGGGTTCCACGCGCACTTCGCGGGTGGCCTCGTACGCGAGCAGCGTGACGAGTTCTTCGACCAGCTGCCGGAACACCGGAGACGGTGTCGACTTGTCGCGCAGAACGCTGAGCTTGTGGGCTACCAGGGGGTGATCCAAAACGGTGACTCGCATACGGTCAAACTAGCACCGGCGGCCGAACTTCAGCCCGGGGCGGGGCCGGGGCCCCCCGATGTCATGTGTGAAATTTCCACCCGTCGTAGGATGCGTGACCTATCGTCAATACGAAAGACTTGAACTGAATCACATTAGGTACATCAGCTGAAGCCCCCGAAAGGAACAGCCTCTTATGACGGCTCCGGTCCTCGAAACCGAGAATCTGGTCAAGATATATGGCAGAGGGGAAACCAGGTTCGACGCTCTCAAGGGTGTGAACCTGCAGATCAACGAGGGCGAGTCCGTAGCCGTTGTTGGTAAGTCCGGTTCGGGCAAATCAACCCTCATGCATTTGCTCGCCCTACTCGATGCCCCCACCCACGGCGTTGTCGCGCTCAAGGGCCAGCCCACTGGCGACCTGGACGCCAAGGAACTCAACGAATTGCGAAACTCCGCGTTCGGCTTCGTGTTCCAGCAGTTCTTCCTCACCCCCAACCAAACCGTTCTGGAGAACGTGACACTCCCCCTCAAGATTGCCGGCGTCCACGCTGCAGAACGCAAGCGTCGCGGCATGGAAGCACTTGAGCAGCTGGAAATGGCGGACAAGGCCTCCAATAAGGCAACGGATTTGTCCGGTGGTCAGAAGCAGCGCGTGGTCATTGCTCGCGCGCTGATCAACAACCCCTCCGTGATTTTCGCGGACGAGCCCACGGGCAACTTGGATACCGCCACCTCGGACGTGGTGGAGGACATTCTCTTCGGTCTGAATAAGGAGAAGGGCATCACCCTGGTGGTGGTCACCCACGATCCCGACCTCGCGTCCCGATGCTCCCGCCAGATCTACCTGGTGGACGGTGAAATCGACCAGAGCGCATCGCCGGCCGCAGCCACCCACATGTTCTCCGGCCGCTCCAAGCCCGGAGAGGGGGACAACGGTCCGGTCACCGTGAAGGAACCCGCAACCGGCCAGCTGATCACCCTCAGCGAGGCCGACGCCGCCGAACTCGCCGAGGCCGCACGCCGCCCCCGTCGCGCGGGTCGCCACGCCGCACCCTGGGCCGAACCGTCCACCACCGACCAGCAGGGAGTCTCCGAGTGAAGTTTATCGATCTGCTGCGGACGGCCATCGGAAACACGTTCCGTTCCAAAGCACGAACCATCCTGACCGTCATCGCCATCTTCATCGGTGCGTTCACCCTGACTCTCACTTCCGGTGTGGGCACCGGCGTCAACGACTACATCGACAAGACGGTGGCCGGATTCGGTGACCAGAAGTCGATCTACGTCCAAAAGGTCGCCGAACAGACCGCACCGCAAGATGACGGCCCCCGTGAATACGACCCGGAGGAATCAAGCATTCAAACGGGCTTCGGTTCCACGAGCGGCCTGAGCAACGATGACATCGAAACCATTGAGAACATTGACGGCGTTACGTCAGTGGACCCGATGTACATGGTGTCCCCCACGTATCTCGAATCCGCCGACGGCAAGAAGTTCCAGCTGAGCCTGGGGGCGCCCTCCGATGCAGAGGGCGTTCAACTCGAAGCCGGCGAGATCCCCGCACGCGAGGACGACGAGATGCTCATCCCCGCCTCGTGGGTCGAAGACCTGGGCTTCGATTCCAACGAGGACGCCGTGGGCAAGACCGTGGACGTGGTCATGACCAACATGGCCGGTGAGGACAAGACCTTCGAGATCACCATTTCGGGCATCTCGCAGGCGTCCTTGGCGGGTGCGTCCCTGACTCCCATGCCGTCCTCGAGTCTCAACGAGAAGCTCTACGACTACCAGACCTCCGGTTCTCCGCGTGACGTACCGGACAGCTACTTCATGGCCGTGGCCAACATCGAGAACATCGATGACGCCGGCCAGATCAAGTCCCAGCTCGCGGACGAGAACATGATGGGCATGACCGTGGAGGACCAGCTCGGTATGTTCCGTGCGGTCATCAACGGCATCGTGTGGATCCTGAACTCGTTCGCGATCATCGCCCTGCTGGCTGCGGGCTTCGGCATCGTGAATACGCTGCTGATGTCCGTGCAGGAACGAACCCGTGAGATCGGTCTGATGAAGGCACTGGGCATGAGCGGCGGCAAGGTCTTCGGCCTGTTCTCCCTCGAAGCCATCTTCATCGGTTTCCTGGGTTCGGCCATCGGCGCTGCCGTGGGCGTGGCCACCGGTTCAATCATCAGTTCCGTGTTGTCCAACGGACTGTTGGAAGGCCTGCCGGGCCTGAGCCTGTTCCTGTTCGACCCGATCCAAATCGCGATCATTATCTTGTCGGTGATGGTCATCGCGTTCCTGGCGGGCACCATTCCTGCCATGCGCGCGGCACGGCAGGATCCCATCAACGCACTGCGTTACGAATAATTCACCCGCATCACTCGCACTGATTCGACGAAGGGAACTCCCCCATGAGCACCACACCCAACGAACCCCGCAACCCCGACTACGGCAACCAGCCTGGCGCGGGTATGCCCAACCCCGCCCAACCTCACGGCGTTCAGCCGGGCGACGTGCAGCCCGGCCCCGGCCAGGACCCGCAGGGCGCACCCCAGCCCGGCTACGGCCAGCAGGGTGGCAAGTACGGCACCTCGGAGTACAACCCGAACCAGTACACCGGCATGGTGGATCGCCCGGGCCTGCTCGACAAGTTGCTCAAACTGACGCTGTTGTCCGCGGCGCTGTACGCGATTTACACGATCGTGAGCCTTATTGCGAACTCCACGTTCGACATGGAGGCGTACCTCCGCGAATCGGGTATGAGCTCTGAACAGGCAGAGGCGTTCGCCAGCACCGGCAGCAATCCGGTGTGGAGCATCATCGGGCTCGTGATCGCACTGCTGCTGTACTTCCTGGTCTACCGTGGCCTGGCCAAGGGCAAGAACTGGGCCCGCATCCTGGGCACCGTCTTTGCTGCTCTGTCGATCCTGTCTTACTTGTTCGGGATTTTCGGTGCGCTCATGTTCGGCGGTCTGGGCATCGTGCTGATCGTCATTTCGATCATCGCAATTGTCGTGAACATCATGTGGATCGTCACCGCGTTCAAGGCTCCCAACTCCGCGTACTTCGCGCAGAACAGCCGCCGGTAAGTCACACATGGCGTTACCGCCCACTGCCAGGTCCATTCAGCACGAACGCTGGATGGGCCTGGCTTTGTTAGAAGCCCAGCACACCGCAGCGAGCGGTGATGTCCCGATCGGTGCGGTGGTCGTGAACTCTCGCGGCGACGTCGTCGGGCGGGGTTACAACCGCCGCGAGGCTTGTGGCGACCCCATCGCGCATGCCGAGGTGCTCGCCCTGCGCGACGCCGCCGCCCGCACCGGATCGTGGCGGCTCGACGACTGCACTCTGGTGGTGACCCTGGAACCGTGCGCCATGTGCGCCGGGGCCATCGTGTTGTCCCGGGTGCCGCGGCTGGTGCTCGGAGCCTGGGACCCCAAGGCCGGCGCCTGCGGTTCCGTGTTCGACGTGGTCCGCGAACCGCGCCTGAATCACTGGGTCCAAGTCACCGGTGGAGTCCGTGAGGCAGAATGCGCCGCGCTGCTGCGGGAGTTTTTCGAGGCCCACCGCAAGTAGCCCCAGTCGGTACGGTTCGTCTTGCCTCATGTCAAGATGTCCGGATGGTGTTCGTGCTTGCCTCAGGTGAAATGTCCGCGTAGCTCACGCGGCG
>NZ_NOIT01000029.1 GCF_004136555.1 Kocuria carniphila | reverse complement strand
CGCCGCGTGAGCTACGCGGACATTTCACCTGAGGCAAGCACGAACACCATCCGGACATCTTGACATGAGGCAAGACGACTGGCCCCCGAGTCCCCATTGACCTGGAAGACATCGATACGTAATTTTTGAAGATGTCGACTCGTTCAGGACCCACCGCCCGGGCTGACAAGAGACTAGGGGTTGTCAGACTTGTCGCCTGGATCATTGACTGGGTGTGCATCCTCGGGTGGGTGGGTCTCACCGCGGCGGTGGGAGTGCCACTCCATCTGGCGGGCCTCACCGGAGGCCTCAGCTACTTTCAGCTGAATCTGATCGGCGCTCTTGTAGTTGTGGTGCCCGTGGTACTGGCCGCCGCCGTCACCGAATCACGACCGCGCGCAGCAACGCCGGGTAAACGCCTTACGGGATTGCGAGTCTCCAAAGGACACGGCGGCCCATCGGTCTGGGCGGCGCTGGTCCGCAATGCGCTCAAGATCGGGGTTCCGTGGCTCATCGGTCACGCGGCCGTGTTCGCCTTGACCATGCCCGGCGATACGTCCGGTGCCGTGCCGCCCATCGTGTGGCTTCTGACGGCGTTCTCCTACGCGCTTCCGATCGCATACGTCGCGTCCCTGTTCCTGCACACCGGCAGAACCCCGTACGACGCTGCTACGGGCACGTCCGTCGTCAGGGTCCCCACACACCACGGGCACGCGACGATCAGTTCCCCGACGCCGCCAGGTCCTGGGAAATCGCCGCTGCGCACGCGAATAGTTCCGGAATGACCTGAGCCTCCGGGTGCTCGGTGTCCACCCCGGGCATTCCCACGCGCATGGACACGTTGATCGCGGCAACGGTGCGCCCGGTGAGGTCCTTGACCGGAACCGCGGCCGAGCGCAACCCGACTTCCAGTTCCTGGTCGACCACGGCGTACCCCCGTTCCCGCACGCGCTGCAGCTCCTGAACCAGGGCATCACGCTCGGTGGTGGTCCGCCGGGTCAACGGAGAGAGCTCCGCAGTGGTGAGGTACTCCCCCAGCTCCTTGGCGGTGAGTCCTGCGAGCAGCACTCGCCCCATGGACGTGGCATACGCGGGGAACCGGGTTCCCACCGCAATGGCCACGGTCATGATGCGGTGGGTGGCCACCCGAGCCACATACACGATGTCCTGCCCGTCGAGCACGGACAGGGACGTGGATTCCTGAAGCGTGTCCGAAAGATTCTTCAAGTGTGGATTCGCGATCTGCGGGAGCGACAGCGCCGACAGATACGAGTAGCCCAGCTGCAGCACCTTGGGCGTGAGTTCGAACATCCGCCCGTCGGATCGTACGTATCCCAGGGACTCGAGCGTCAGGAGGAACCGGCGGGCGGTGGCTCGCGTCAAACCCGTGTGGCGCGCGACGTCCGAGAGGGTCATGACGGGTTGAGCGGCGTCGAAGGCGGAAATCACGGACAGCCCGCGCGCAAGCGACTGGACGTACTGGCTCTTGTCGGCGGAGTCTGCGTCGGCACTCACGGGGGCTCCAAATCACACGGGTCGAGCACGGGTTTTGTCGAAAGCAACTTCGATTAAAGCAAGGCGGGGGCGGAACCTCGAAAGTTCCGCCCCCGCGCTGGCGTCAGTTGGCGGGCTTCAGCTCGATGTCGACCAACTCGGTGAGTTCGTCGAAACCGATGCCGAAGGTCTCGCGCACGCGCACGCCGTCCTCCTCGATGAGGAACACAGCCTTGTCCGTGTAGATGCGAGACACGCAACCCACACCGGTCAGCGGCATATCGCACTCTGCCACCAGCTTGGACTGGCCCTTCTTGGTTTGCAGGGTCATCATCACAAAGGTCTGCTTGGCGCCGGTGGCCAAGTCCATGGCACCGCCCACTGCGGGGATGGCGCCGGGCTTGCCGGTGTGCCAGTTGGCCAGGTTGCCGTTCTGGTCCACCTGGAAGGCACCCAGGACACAGCAGTCCAGGTGACCGCCGCGCATCATCGCGAAGGAGTCAGCGTGGTGGAAGTAGGAACAACCCTCGGTCTCGACCACGGGGATCTTGCCCGCGTTGATGAGATCTGCGTCGACCTCGTCGCCCTTGGCTTCCGCGCCCATGCCCAGCATGCCGTTCTCGGTGTGCAGGGTGACGTCGTCCTCGGGGGACAAGTAGTTGGAAACCAGCGTGGGCTGGCCGATGCCCAGGTTGACGTAGGCGCCGGCGGGGATATCGCGGGCTACGACCTCTGCGAGCTCTTCGGGGCTCAGTGCGTGATCACTGTTCTGCGGGGCGCTCATGCCGCACCTTCCTCTCGCGGGTCTACCTGCTTGGGAGCTTCGAGCTTGACCACGGTGTCCACGTAGATACCGGGGGTCACCACGACCTCGGGGTCGATCTGACCGCGCTCGACGATCTCGCTCACCTGCACGATGGAGTGCTTGGCAGCGGCCGCCATGATGGGGCCGAAGTTCCGAGCGGTCTTGCGGTAGACCAGGTTGCCCGCGGTGTCAGCGGTGTGTGCCTTGGTCAGGGAGAAGTCCGCGTGGATGGGGTATTCGAGCACCTGGTGCTTGCCGTCCAGTTCACGAACTTCCTTGCCCTCGGCCAACGGGGTGCCGTAGCCGGTGGGCGTGTAGAAAGCACCGATACCGGCACCGGCGGCGCGAATTCGCTCGGCCAGGTTGCCCTGCGGCACGACCTCGAGCTCGATCTCGCCGGCGTGGTACTTCTCGTCGAAGTGCCACGAATCCGCCTGACGCGGGAAGGAGCAAATGATCTTCTTCACGCGGCCGAGCTGGATGAGCTTGGCCAATCCCACGTCACCGTTGCCGGCGTTGTTGTTGACCACGGTGAGGTCCTTGGCGCCGTTCTCGATGAGCGCGTCAATGAGCTCAACGGGCTGCCCGGCAACACCGAAGCCACCGATCATCACGCAGGCGCCGTCGTGGATGGGCTCCACGGCCGCGGCCACGCTGTCTGCAATATTCAGCATGAGCTGTATGTCTTTCTTCGTTTGGTCTGTGTTGAGCGCTTAGCCCTTGGCGTTTTCATTCTCGAGCACCACGGCGAGGCCCTGACCCACGCCGATGCACAGGCTGGCCACGCCCCACCGTTCGCCGGACTCTTCGAGACGACGTGCCAGGGTGCCGAGCACGCGGGTACCGGAGGCGCCGAGCGGGTGACCGATCGCGATCGCACCGCCCCACGTGTTCACGATGCTCTGGTCCACGCCCCACTGGCGCAGGCACGCAAGCGACTGTGCGGCGAACGCTTCGTTGAGTTCTACCGCGGCGACGTCGTCCCAGGAGATGCCCGCGCGCTTGAGCGCGAGGTTGGCGGCCTCGACCGGTGCCTCACCGAAGAACTGGGGTTCATTGGCCGCAGCCCCGCGACCGGCGATGCGTGCGATGGGTGCGCTGCCGAGCAGATCCGCGCCCTTCTCGCTGCCCAGCCACGCGGCGGACGCGCCGTCGTTCATGGGGGACGCATTACCGGCGGTGACCGTGGCGTCCTCGCCCGTGCGGAACACGGTGCGCAGACCGGACAGGGTCTCCGCGGTGGAGTCCGCGCGAACGGTCTCGTCGCGAGTCAACTCGACGCCGCGCTTGGTGTTGGGCTTCACGCTCACGGTGAGGTTGTCGTACTTGCCCTCGTCCCAGGCCTTGGCGGCGAGCTGGTGCGAGCGAGCGGCGAGCTCGTCCTGGTCCTCACGGGAAATGTTGTGCTTCTCCCGCAGCTGCTCGGTGGCCTCGCCCAGGGAGACGGTCCAGGCATCCGGCATTTCCGGGTTCACAAGGCGCCAGCCCAGGGTGGTGTTGGCGAGCTTGAGATCCTGCATCGGGAAAGCGCGTTCGGTCTTGGGCAGTACCCACGGAGCGCGGGACATGGATTCCACGCCACCCACCAGCAGCAGGTCCCCCTCACCCACCTCGATCTGACGCGAAGCCATCATCGCGGCGTCCAGGGACGAACCGCACAGGCGGTTGATCGTGGAGCCGGGCACCGAGGTCGGCAGACCCGCGAGCAGGGTGGCCATGCGGGCCACGTTGCGGTTCTCTTCACCGGCGCCGTTGGCGTTACCGAAGTAGACCTCGTCGATCTTCGAAGCATCCAGCTGGGGAGCGCGCTCCACCATGGTCTTGACCACGAGGGCGGCCAGATCATCGGGGCGATGGCTGGACAGCGCGCCGCCCACCTTGCCGAACGGGGTGCGGACTGCGTCGTACACGTAAGCGTGGTTCATGTGAATCCTCACGGTTTGGGCTCACCCGGTCTTCCGGGGCGACACCGTCTCCATTGACCGACGACGCCGCGTTGCGTGATTTCAGAGTAACCGAAAGTGCGCGCCATGTGAACACCTGTACGCATAGCGAACAAAATTGACGGACTGTTGCCGCTCATGCGCTGTATTTCGGGCTACTCCCCCCACACACCCATGTCCGCCAGTACTTTCTGCGCGTGCTTGAACGCGTTGTTGGCAGACGGCACGGAAAGGTAGATGGCCGACTGGAGCAGGATCTCCTTGATCTCATCCGGGGTCAGGCCGTTGCCGATGGCCGCGCGCACGTGCATTTCGAATTCCTCCCAGTGCCCGGCCGCAATCAACGCGGTCAACACGCACGCGCTGCGCATACGACGATCCAGTCCAGGGCGGGCCCAGATCTCACCCCACGCATAGCGGGTGATGAAGTCCTGGAACTCCTCGGTGAATTCGGTCTTGCCTGCCTCCGCACGATCCACGTGGGCGTCGGAGAGCACCTCGCGGCGCACTGTCATGCCCTCACTGTGGGCCTGGGACTGGGTGCGTTCTGAACGATCGGTCATGATGTCCTTTCTGCTCAGCGGTGGGCCGAGATGAATTGAGAAATGTGTTCCGCGGTGACCTGCGGTGCCTCGACCGCCAGCAAGTGCGACGCGTTCGCCACCGTTTCGTGGCGCGCGCCCAGCTTGTCGGCCAGTTGCTGCACGGTCTCGGGGCCGGTGACGACGTCGCTCGGTCCGGATAGCGCCAGCACAGGAACTTTGGTTTCGGGGTTCGTTTCTCGCAGGTCAAAGCCCGCCAGCGAGCGGCACGCGGCGGCGTAGCTGAGCCGATCTGCGTTCTGGAGGTCGTGCAGCAAGGCCGTCCCGGCCTCTGCGTTATTTGCCAGGAAGTCCGGGGCGAACCACAACTTGGCTGAGTTGATTACCTGCGTGGGCGTCCCGGCCTGGGCCACGAGATCCGCACGTTCGTTCCAGCCCTGCGGGTCCGGGAAGTAATCGGTCGTGGCCATCAGTGTCAGAGAGGCCAGCCGGTCCGGGTGCTCCGTGAGCAAAAGTTGACCGACCGCACCGCCGATGGAGGTGCCCACATAGTGGAAGGGCTCGGCAGATACGTGTCCGGCGACCGCGTCCAGCACTCCTTGGGCCAGCTCCGCAACAGTGAACTCCTGTGCCGGTCCGCTCACGCCGTGACCGGGGAGGTCCCAGCCGACCACGCGCAACTCTTCGCCCAGCTGGGAGGCCACACGGCCGTACAGGTTGCTCACGGACGTGCCGATTCCTGGTCCCAGGACCACCAGTGGTGCGTCATCGGAAAGCTGTTCGGGGTTCGTGAACTCCACGAATCCAAGCTCGGGCACGCTCATGCAATCAACCTTTCTCGGTGGTTTTTCACGGTGCGGGTGCACAGTTGTTGCGTGGCACCCAGGTAGCCGCGGGGATCCAATAACTGCCCCAGCCAGGCACCTACGCTGCCCCGGTCCTGCGGATTCACACCTTCCGGCAACGACGGCGCGCCCTCGGCCATGACCAAATCGGTCAGGTGATCGGCAAGCGCCTCGGCATCGACGGGGTGCTCGCGCACGGCCGCCTGCACCCGCTGTTTGGCGGTGGACCCGTCGGATTCGGAGAGCACGGGGGTCAGCGCGGCGCTCAGCCGTTCGGCCATCACACCGGTGCCGGCATCGCGCAGGTTGTGGGCCATCCGCTCGGCATTGACGGTCAGGCCCTCGGTGAGTTCCGCAGCGTGCGACGCCGCCGCGGTAGTCAGGACCGCCAGCTCGCGGAGTGCGGGCCATTCGGCGTGCCAGCCACCGTCCGGGCGTTCGTCCACGGCCGCCGCGGCACCGGAGTTGACGTGCCCCAGGAGGTGAGGCGCGGCCAAGGCTGTGCGTTTGAGTAACACGCTCAACACGGGATTCTGCTTCTGCGGCATGGCGGAGGAGACCCCTCGACCCGGGGCTGTGGGCTCGCGCAGCTCCCCCACTTCGGGCCTGGACATCAACAGGACATCGTTGGCCATGCGACCCAGTGCCGCGGTCGTTTCCGCGAGCGCACCGGCCACCCGAAGCACGGGGACTCGGTCGGTGTGCCACACCTGATCCGGTACGGCCAGTCCGAGTTCCTCGGCCCAGTAATCGATGAGGGTGAAAAGTCGTTCTGCGGTTTCATCCGCGCCTCCACCCTGATCGCACAGGGACATGCCCGCGGCCAGGGTTCCGGAGGCTCCCCCGTAGGACACTGGAAGGTGGGCGCGCTCGAAAACGTCGCGAGCGGCGTCGTCGACCCCCGCAAGCCACGAGGCCGCCTTGAGACCGAACGAGATGGGCAGCGCGTGCTGGGTGAGGGTGCGACCGACCATGACGGTCTCCGCATGCCTCTCGACCAGACCGGCGAGAGCGTCACCCGTGCGGCGCAGGTCCGAGACCATGCTGTCCTGCGCAGCCTTGAGCACCAAAGCGAGCGCGGTGTCCATGACGTCCTGGCTCGTGAGGGACTTGTGCACCGCGCCCACCGGGGAACCGTGCAGTTCCTTGACCGCGGCGCGGTAATCAGCGAGCAGGGGAATCACGGGATTGCCGCCGCCCTCGGAGGCGACCGCCAACCGGTTCAGTGCGGTTTCATCCAAGGGAACGCGATCCACCGCGTCACGTGCAACGCGCGCAATGTCCTCCGGAACGAGCCCCAGACGCGACTGGGCCGCGACCCACGCGGCCTCCGTGAGGAGGACGGCGCGGGCCACGGCACGGTCGTCGAGCAGCTCAGCCGCCCGGTGGCTTCCCGGTGTGAGAAGACCTGTGTTGATCATTCAAGCCCCGGGTAAGCCAGGAACACGGTCTCGCCATCACCCTGCAGATGCACGTCGAAGCGCAACGAGCCATCCGCTTCGCGGGTGGCCACCAGGGTGGCGCGCTCGTCCTCGGACAGGCCCGAGAGCAGCGGGTCATTGGCGAGCGCCTCGGTGTCCTCGGGCAGGTAAATGCGCGTGAACAACCGGTTGAGCAGGCCGCGGGCGAACACGGTCAGGCAGATGAACGGCGCCTTGCCGGCCTCGGTCGGGCCCGGGTTGACGGTCGTGAAGGTGTATTGGCCCTCGTTGTCCACTGCCACGCGGCCGAAACCAGTGAACGTGTAGCCGTCACGGATCAACGAACCGGTCTCCTGGGAGACCTTGCCGTTCTCATCCGCCTGCCAGATCTCCAACATGGAGTCCGGCACGGGAACGCCGTGACCGTCGTACACGGTGCCGTGCAGGCGCACCGAGCCGGGGTGCGAACGATCCACCAGGTTCTCGCCGTTCTCGTACGGCAGTGCATACCCGTAGAACGGGCCGATGGTCTGGCCCGGGGTGGGTACCAGGCGTTGGGTGTTCTCAGACATTGCTGTCATCCTCCGTCCAGGTCCGGTTGGAACCGCTCAACACGATGTCCCACTTGTAGCCCAGCAGCCACTCGTGCTCGGACACGTTGTGGTCGTAGTCGGCCACGAGTCGCTCACGAGCCTTGGGGTCCACGATCGACTGGTAAATGGGATCCAGCGCGAACAGCGGGTCACCCGGGAAGTACATCTGGGTGATCATGCGCTGGGTGAAGTCGGTTCCGAACAGTGAGAAGTGCACGTGCGCGGGGCGCCATGCGTTCTGGTGGTTCTTCCACGGGTACGGTCCGGGCTTGATGGTCACGAACGAGTAGGACCCGTCGTCACCGGTCAGGCAGCGACCCACGCCCGTGAAGTTCGGGTCGATGGGTGCGGGGTGCTGATCACGCTTGTGGATATAACGACCCGCGGCGTTGGCCTGCCAGATCTCGACCAGCTGGTTACGTACCGGGCGACCATCGCCGTCCAGGATGCGGCCGGTGATGCGGATGCGCTCACCGATTGGCTCACCGCCGTCCTGAATGGTCAGGTCCGACTCGAGCTTGTGCACGTCCCGCTCGCCGAAGGCCGGAGCGTACAGCTCGATGGTCTCCGGATCCGTGTGGCGCGGGTCCTTGGTGGGGTGGCGCAGGATGGAGCTGCGGTAGGGCGCGTAGTCCAGCCGAGGCTGGGTCTCCGTGCGACCGGACTCCTCGTACTGCTTGGTGATCTGGGCCATCTCGTTGTTGAGCTGGTCCTGGCTGTCAGCGGCGTCGTCGGCGCCCTTGGCCGTGAGCGGCTCGAAGGCGTCTTCTGGATTCTCAGCTGCCATGATTCATCTCCTTTGGGGACATAGCTGCGGTGGTTAGTGCGTGGCTCAGTTGTCCGGCCAACCGGTGTAGCTTTCGGCGAAGTAGGCGGAGCCCCGTTCCGATCCGGTGATCGCCGCGAACTCGCCGCGGCGGCGCTTCTGGTTGAAAGGGTTTTCCCCCGGCTGGATGTGCATGAGATTGGTGGCCCAGTACGAGAAGTTCTGCGCCTTCCAAATGCGTTCCAGGGCCTTGGCCGAATACTCCGCCAGACCGCTCTCGTCACCCTTGTCGAAGAAGTCGATGATGGCCGGAGCCAACACGCGAACATCGCAGAAGGCGAGATTCAGACCCTTGGCACCGGTGGGCGGAACCGTGTGACCGGCATCCCCCACCAGGAACATGTTCCCGTAGCGCAGCGGTTCACAGACATACGAGCGGAACGGCAGCACGGTCTTGTCGAAGATCTTGCCGCGCTGCAACTGCAACCCGTCCGGACCGTCGATGCGGCGCTGTAGCTCGGCCCAGATGCGCTCGTCGTCCCAGTCGTCCACGTTTTCGTTGGGGTCGCACTGGAAGTACATGCGCTGCACGGTGTCACTGCGCTGCGAAATCAGGGCGAAGCCATGCTCCGAATTGGCGTAGATCAGTTCAGGCGCTGAGGCAGGAGCCTCACACAGGATGCCGAACCACGCGAACGGGTACTCGATGAAGTTGTCCGTGCGAATGTCCTCGGGGATCTGGCGCTTGGAAATGCCCTTGGAGCCGTCCGCGCCGATCAGGATCCGGCAGCGGATCTCGAGGTCTTCTCCGTCAGCCGAGGTACACAGGATCTTGGGCTGCTCGGACGTGAGGTCAACGATCTGGGTGTCCGTCACCTCGTAGCGGACGTCTCCACCGTCGCGCTTGCGAGCGGCGGCCAGATCGACGAACACCTCGTTCTGCGGGTAGAGCCACACGGACTCCCCCACGAGCTTCTGGAAATCGATGCGGTGGCTGACACCCTCGAAGCGCAACGTGGTGCCTTCGTGTTCGTGGCCTTCTGTCGGGACCCTCCCGTCAACGCCGGATTCCACCAGCATCTTGACGGTGCCGGCCTCGAGAATGCCGGCGCGGTGCGTGTTGGCAATCTCGTCGTGGGAACGCTTCTCCACAACCACGCTGTCGATACCTGCCTTGTACAGCAGGTGGGAAAGCATCAGCCCGGCGGGGCCTGCGCCCACGATGCCGACCTGGGTTTCCACGATTGTTCGCTCTTTGACCATGTGTCCTCCTTGCGCACGTGTGACTCACATTATGCGTGGCGGACATGGCTCGCATCACAGTGCTTCCATTGAATGGAATGGCGCATTCGAAAGCCGCTGGCGACACAGGCCCGTCAATCGTTCATGCGAGGCGCAAGTTGGTGATGCAAGTGGGATCGTCCTCGTTTTTAGTCGAGATGCTTGCGGTTCCGATCTGACCTGCGTGACTAATTCTGAGCGTGGCGTCTATATCACGCGGTACCCAAAGTCCAAGGAAGCCATTGTCGTACGTCTTGCGCACTTCATCGACAAGAACCTCACCGCTGCCGCTCGTGAGTCTGACCTGCACGTCCGTGTTACCCAGCTCGCCGACACAAGTAGTCAAGCTATGAAAATAACAATCGTGTGTCTGGCTCTTGTAAGGAGCGATTGAGACATACATCCCATCCTCAGGCAGGGGGAGCCGAGCCTCGCGCTGCTGCGTGTCAGAAAGCACGACCGCATCAGGCTGCACTGACGCCTGCAGGCCAGCGGGCCGATTGGAAACAGGCATAGTGTCCAAGCGCTCAATGACTTCCGCCGCACCAAGTCCTTCCAAGCCATGGTTAGCCAAGAGGTCACTCTTTACTGCAAGGTCACCCGACGATGTAGGCACTGCCTCAGGGGCAGATATTGTGCAGCCCGAGAGTGCAAGAGCGGATGCGAAACAGACTGCCGAAGATGCAAGAATCAGCTTCTGTCGACGGCCTGACTGAAGCTTAGTCATGCGGTGCTCCTCCAATGAACTGGCACGTACACACATCATCTTATTCCGACCGGAGCAGTTTCCATCGACCCTGAACCCGCGCCAACCCCTTTGACTCCATGCACTCGCCCGCTTGACCGTGGACCCCCCTTGGCAGACCCGTGTGCGCACCCGAGACAACACCACAGACCCAGTGCTGACATGTGCTGGACTCTGAAGAACGAGGCAAACAGCCTTGCCCCATACCCCCCACGGGTATATCCTGAAACCAAGCTCTTCAGAAGAGCCACACGGGTGGCCATCAACTTCGATATCCGTCGATGGGTACTCAATAGTCTGCAAGAATCCCACGTCTCTCCAGTTCACCCCGTCAGACAAGGAGCTTCAGATGAACAAGCGCACGCGCACCCTCATAGCCACTGTGACGCTCACCGGAGCAATCGCGTTCACCGGTTGTTCGAATTCAGCCAACGAAGAGCCAGCATCGTCGGCTTCCCAGAGTGACAACGCGCACGCGGGGCATGGCGGCATGGATCACCCAATGGACGGCGGCCCCGTGCCCGAGGGCATGACAGCAGCCACCGACCCGGAATATCCCGTGGATACCGAGGTAACCCTCACAGCCGATCACATGGAAGGTATGAACGGTGCCAGCGCGACCGTGGTCGGCGCATACAACACGTACACGTACGCGATCGACTACACGCCCACCGAGGGTGGAGACCCCGTCACCGATCACAAATGGGTCGTTCAGGAAGAGCTTGAAGACGCGGGTAACGAGCGCCTGGCCGATGGCACCGACGTCAAGGTAGCTGCCGATCATATGGAAGGTATGAACGGAGCAATAGCAACGATCGCGTTTTCAACCGACGAGACCGTCTACGTCGTTGACTACGAAGCCGACGGGATGGAAATGACGAACCACAAGTGGGTTGTCGAAAGCGAGATGCAGCCCGACTCCTAGCCAACAGGAACCGGGCATCGAGGAATGGACAGACCATGAATAATCAGCACACCCACCACGGGGCAACCGAGGCTACCCCCCACGAATATGCGGGCCACCACGACCACTCTGTACACGGGGAGCGGGGTGCACCCATGGAGCACGGTGGTCATGGCCACGCAGGTCAAGGCGGGCACGGTGATCATGTCGGACAGTTTCGGCGGTTGTTCTGGATCATGCTCGTCCTCGCGATTCCCGTCGTGGGATTCAATGACATGTTTGCCCAGCTCATCGGCTACACACTCCCAGATGCCGATTGGGTGCGGTGGGTTTCCCCGGTCCTGGGCACGGTCATGTACTTTTGGGGTGGATGGCCGTTCCTCACTGGCGGGTTCAGCGAGATCCGATCTCGCAAACCCGGCATGATGCTGCTCATCGCTTTGGCCATCACCGTAGCCTTCCTCGCCTCTTGGGGCGCAAGTCTGCAGTGGCTTAGTCATGAACTCAATTTCTGGTGGGAACTCGCACTACTAGTGGTCATCATGCTTCTGGGCCACTGGATAGAAATGCGCTCCCTAGCCCAGACCACCTCGGCCCTTGACTCTCTCGCGGCGCTCATCCCCGATGAAGCCGAGAAGATTGAGGGCGACAGAGTCGTGAAAGTCGCGCCCACAGCCCTTGCTGTCGGAGATATCGTGATTGTCCGTCCGGGTGCCTCTGTGCCAGCTGACGGAAAGATCATCGACGGGTCCGCGTCCATGGACGAATCGATGGTCACCGGCGAGTCCAGGACCGTCAGCCGAGGGGTCGGTGGTCACGTGGTCGCCGGCACTATCTCCACAGACTCGGGGCTGCGGATCGAGGTAACCGCCACCGGCGAAGATACTGCCTTGGCAGGCATCCAGAGGCTTGTGACCGATGCTCAGGCGTCCTCCTCCCGTGCCCAGCGGATCGCCGATACCGCCGCCGGATGGTTGTTCTGGTTCGCCCTCAGCGCTGCCGTAATTACGGCGCTCGTGTGGTCCCTAATAGGTCTCCCTGACGAAGCCGTCGTGCGCACCATTACGGTCCTGGTCATCGCCTGCCCCCATGCCCTTGGCCTCGCAATACCGCTGGTAGTATCCATCGCTACCGAACGCGCCGCCCGCGGCGGAGTGCTCATCAAAGACAGGCTCGCATTGGAGTCTACGCGCACCGTTGATGCAGTCCTCTTCGACAAAACCGGCACACTGACCAAGGGCGAACCTACGGTCACCGCCGTCGATACTGTCGGCGTACATACCGAGGACACGGTGCTTGCCTTAGCCTTGATCCACCGATGAGCATGCTGGGCTTGGGCCGTAATTAAAGACGGGATGCCCGTCTGACCGGGAAGAATGGGACTTGTTCAGGGTTCCGTTCCACCGCGATGAGAGGGCA
>NZ_NOIT01000028.1 GCF_004136555.1 Kocuria carniphila | reverse complement strand
AGCACTCTGCTTCCCCATGAACTGACCCCCGGGAGTTGGAACCGAATTACTCAGTCCAACTCCCGGGGGTCAGTTCACTTTCGGTGGGGCCCTCAGCCATGAGCGTTGCTAGAAGCTCTACTTGGAGCTCAGCTGATGACGAGCAATCGCAAACAGCGCGCCCACCAGGAGGCCCAGGAGCGCTCCCACGGCGATCAGCATGATGGAGGACGGAGACGACGGGTCCTGCGGCAACGAGGCTTGACCCACGCGGGTCAGCTCCACGCTGGTGCCGTTCTCCTCTGTGGTGTCACCCAGGTCATCCACCTGAGTGCCCAATACGTCGATCCAGGTCTGCGCCAAGCGCTGTGCCTCTTCCGGCGAGGACGACGTCGCGCTCACGCGGACCTCAGAGGTGTCCAGCGGAACGGTGGACTTCACGTTCTGCAGCAAGGCTTCAGGAGTCTGCTCCAGGCCCAACTCGCCGATCACGGAGGCGGCGGTGGAGGTGGTGCCGGAGATACTGCCAAAGGTGATTGCCTTCGACTTGGCCAGGTTTTCGCCCGCGAGAGCCTCGGTGGAGTTCGTCCCACCATTCGCCACCACCACGCCGGAGGCCGTCGAGGTGTAACTGGTACCCAACACGGCACCGGCGCCCCAACCGAGAGCGGCACCGAGCACGGCAGCAATGACGATCGCCCACCAGCTTCTGCGCAGCGCTGTCCAGAGATGGAAAGAGCTCATTTCGCCGCGCTCGTACGCGCGCGACGTTCTACCATTGGTTTGACTCATGACGAGTACGTTCCCCCTCAGCCCAGCCCTCAGCATGTGCTGATGGGCGTTGCAATGATCGTGTGCGCCGTTCCCCTCGGCACAGTGACTTAACTTCCATGGTAATCACACTTCCCAGCCCCCCATATTCCCTTTTGTCCGTTGAAAAAGGGACAACTCCCCACTTGTGCGGCTTGCCATTCAGTCGTTCGCCGTTTTGAATGATCTGTGCCCCGGTTACAGTGGTTACTAGTCAAATGGGTGCGATCCATCGCTTGAAGCGGCGTGTCCGGGGGGACACGGGGTCACATTTCTTTGACGGGAGTGAATAAATTGGGGGCCGCCACCGGTGCCATAGGTGCTGGGCGGCGCGCAGGGGGAGAGAACCTATGAACATTTTTTGCGAGCCTCAGGGGTTGCAATGCTGATGGCTGGGGCGGCCATCGCAGCAATCTGCGTGGCTCTGCTATTCGGCCTGGCCCTTGGGTTGTGGCCCAAGGTGGCGGTGGCCTTGCTGGTCACCGCGACGGTCATTGCCCAGACACTGCAGACCATGACCGGAAGCTCTTTGGTCGGTTATGTGGACGAGGTGGCAGTCCTCGCCGCCATCGTGGTGTTCCCGGTGCGCAGATTGTTGATCCACAAGTCGCTGCGGGGCATCCACGCCTATTGGTTTTTTGCCGCGTACGCGATCGTGGGAATGATTTCCGCGGTCATGAACTCTGTGCCTCCGAATATCTGGTTGCTCAGCGGATTCTTGTTCCTCAAGGGCCCGTTGCTGTTGTTGGGAATCCTCCAGATCGACTGGCGGCGGGATGACATTCCCAAGATCGTTCGGTTCAGTACCGTGGCCCTTTTGGTGGTCCTGCTCTCCGCGTTGATCAATGCGATGGCACCGGAAGCCTGGAACTCGATCGTCGGTCGACAGCCCGTGAGCTACCGACTCGGCATCCCCAGTCTCACCGGCATTTTCGATCACCCCGTGGGGCTGGGCTCAACCATGGGACTCGCGTTCTTGGCGATCTTGTCGTATCGCAGGGTGGTGGAACGGTCGCTCGTATCCCTGGTGCTGATGCTCGCTACGGCCGCTGTGGGAATCCTGACATTCCGTCGTAAGTCAGTGGCCTCCGTGCTCATCGTGGCAGTGGCTACCCGGCTTGCCCTGCCCGGTCTGAAGGCTAAGTCCATCCTCTTGTTGTTACTGGTCATTCCCATCGCGCTCATCGTGGCGTGGGAACCCCTCACCCAGGTGGTCACCAGTACGTATGACGAGTACTTCACGAACATCGACTCCACGGCTCGCACCACCATGACCATCGATTCCGTGGCGCTCGCAGCGGCGGCCTTCCCGTTGGGCGTGGGGCTCGGGCGATTCGGTTCCGCGGTGGCGGCGTCGAATTACAGCCCGCTTTACGACGAACTGGGCTACACGCGCGTTTACGGCATGGGCCCCGGGGAGCGCGGTGGATTCCTGACAGACACGTTCTGGCCTTCGATCCTTGCCGAGACCGGGTTCTTGGGTCTGCTGTTCTATCTGATCGGACTGATCATGGTGGTCTACCCGGCCTGGCAACTGATGCGCCGTTCGCCCCACCCCTACGTGCAGTGGATCGGCACTGTGGTGATTGCTTGGATGGGACAAATGCTCATCGAGTCCATTGCCGCTCCGGTTTTCACCGGACCACCCATGTTCGGCCCGGTCTTCGCTTTGGCCGGAGTCGCGGCGGCCATCTATCTGCGCGAGAGCTCGTTCGGGCGCCCGTTGCACGGCCATGCCGTCGATGAAACGCCCCCGTCACCCGACGGATCCTCCCCCACCGAATCGGTCGTATGGCGCGCGCACGGCCGGCGACGGTATCAGGAGTCGCCATGAAACACGTGATCGTCATGGGACCTCGACCGGATTCTGCCGGTGGGATCGGGGTCATGATGGGGCACCTCTCACGGAGCCGGTCCGATAAGACTCAGGTGCATTTCGTGGAATCCGGAGGGGCGCCCGGTGCTCGACTCGGCCGGTTGGCAGCTTTCGGCAAAGCACTGCTCACCTGCTGGGGGCCGGTGCCGGAAGATTCAGCGTTTCACGTCAATATCTCGACCAGGGGCAGCACCTGGCGCAAGCTCATTCTGACCGGTGCGCTCAGGGTTCGACGCCGCCCCTACATCCTTCATCTTCACGGTGGCCGGTATCGCGAGTTCTACAGGGATTTGCCCGCCCCGCTGGCATCGGCGGTGCGTTCGATGTTCAGGAACGCGGGCGGCGTCGTCGTCCTGGGAAGCGTGTGGAAGGCGTTCGTCACGGAGGTCATGGGCGTGACCGCGGAGAAAGTCCACGTGATTGCTAATGCCGTCCCAGGACCGGCCGAGGTACCCGGCGACCGCGCGGAACCGGTGGTGCTGTTCACGGGCAAAGTGACCCGTGCCAAGGGCGTGATCGAGCTACTCAAGGCCTGGAAGTCGTTGCCGGACAACATCCGGACGCGACTGGTGCTCGCCGGAGATCTGCACGACCCCGATGGTGAAATTTCTCGCCTGCTCAAGGACGCTCCTGCCGTGACCACCACCGGTTGGCTGTCTGGAACAGAACTGGACGAACAACTTTCCGCGGCGAGCATCCTGGTGTTGCCGAGCCATGCGGAGAACCTGCCGCTGTCGCTGCTCGACGGCATGGCTTGGGGACTGGCCCCGGTGGCAACGGACGTGGGATCCGTGGCCGAGGTGGTTCTGGACGGTGAGACCGGATGGATCGTGCCCGTGAACGACGCAGAGACGCTGGCCCACGTGCTGGAATCGCTCCTTCTGGACCCGACCAAGCGTGAGGCCTTGGCGCACGCCGCGAGAGATCGCTGGGAAGAGTTCTATGACATTGCGCAGTACAGGGACCGACTGGATGAGGTGTATGAACAGGTCACATAGGCGCTGAACACTGACATCAAAGTCGTGCATGGGTTCGGGGGAACCGGTGCACATAAAGACTTGCAAGGGGGACCAATGAGCTTCCATGCTCATGAGATTTTGCATAAGACGCTGGGGGACGACATACGCGCCTCGGCTGAGGCGGCGCTGCGTTTCGCGCGGGACCGCGATTTCACCGGTACGGACCCGTATGACGGATTGTTGTCGCCTGCGGCTCCGCTGTTGAAGGGCCGTTTGCCGCGGCAGGTGTGGGTCCAGGCCCACAAGCGACTGGGGCACTCGCTGCGTTCGGCCACGCGGGTTCCGAAGGTCACCATGACCAAGGCGCTCGCGCTGTTCGCGATGGCTGAGCGCTGCGAAGATCACCCAGATCGTGCCCACGAACTGGTCACACGCATCCTGTGCACTCGCGGCAACGGTCCGTGGGGTTATGAGTTCGACGTTCAGACCCGGTGGGCGCACTACCTGGCCAACTCGCCCAATGTGGTGGCCACGGTCTTTGCCCTGCGCGCGATTGCGGCCATGGACCGGCTGGATGAGGTCTCCGGGGAAACCACCACCTGGCTCGAGAACCTCGCTCACCCGGACGGTTTCTTCCGCTACACGGAGGCCTCCGATCGACTGGTGCACAACGGATCGCTGCTGGCGGCCGAATCATTGGCGCTGCTGGGTGGGGACCGGAATCTCATCCAGCAGGCAATCACCCGCACCGTGGAGGCTCAAGCCCCGGACGGCTCCTGGGCGTACGGCGAGGGCAAGGGCCTTGAATGGATCGACAGCTTCCACACGATCTACGTGCTGGATTCGCTGTACTTCCTGAAACAGCAGGGCTTCGAGATCGGTGACTCCTACGAGCGCGGTCTGGCGTACTGGTACGCCCACTGCATGACCCTGGATGGTCTGCCGGTCTACAACGCGGATGAGACTCACGCGTCCCACGACGTTCACAACGTGGCCACCACCGTGGGATTCCTTGCGGGGCTGGCTCGTCGTGGGGACCTGGAGATCGACCCGGAACCCGCCATCCGACACCTCATCTCACATCAGGGAACCGACGGCGGCTTCCGCAACGACCCCAAATCCCTACCCCACATGCGCTGGAACCAGGCCCACGCCAGCTACGCGCTGAGCCGCTGGGTGGAACTTCTGGGCAGTGACAACGGTGACAGCAGCGGAAGCAACGAACGCAGTGAACGCGGCCGCCGGGTTCGTTTCGAGTCAGAGGAGGCACAGTCATGAGCTTGCTCAATCCCCACATCACTCGGCGGAAGCCGCGTGCCGTACCGCGTCACACCAACCGTCTGCTCGGTGCCCGCGTTGACCCGCTGACCATGGACGAGACGGTGGAGACCATCGAGGACCTCATCGAGAAGGACTCGGGCCACTACAACCACTTGGCCATGAACGCGGCCAAGCTGGTCTCCGCCAGCCACGACCAAGAACTGGTCGACAAGTTCGCCACAGCCACAGTGGTCACGGCCGATGGCCAATCACTCGTGTGGGCCTCCAAACTGTTGGGCGCCCCGTTGCCCGAACGCGTGGCCGGAATCGACCTGATGGACCGCCTGGTGGATGCCAGCGCGGAGAAGGGCTACCGCATCTACCTGCTCGGCGCCACGGACACGGTGGTCCGTCAGGTGCGCTGGCGCTTCCTGGCGCGCGGGGCCAACGTGGTGGGGTTCCACAACGGATTCTGGCGGCGCGAGGACATGACGGATCAGGAAATGGCGGACGAAATCGCCCGCAGCAACCCGGACATCGTGTTCGTGGGCGTGCCCTCGCCGCTCAAGGAGGACTTCGTCTTCGCCCACAAGGACCGCACCGGCGCAGCGATCTGTGTGGGCGTGGGTGGTTCCTTCGACGTGGTCGCAGGCATCACCTCCCGCGCCCCCAAGTTCGTACAGCGCATGGGCATGGAGTGGTCCTGGCGTCTGCTCCAGGAACCGCGTCGTATGTTCAAGCGCTACCTGGTGGGTAATTCCAAGTTCGTCTGGCTCGTGGTGAGGGCGCGATTGAACCGTGACTGAAGCCCCCGCGGCTCGCACGGCGCTGGGCGGCGCCGCCACGAGTCCCCCCGCCACCCCTCGTGAGGCACCTCGTCGGTCTGGGTCTCCCCAGCGACCGGGTGCCCCGATGAGTGCTGCCAAACAGTCCATCCTGGTGCTCGGCATCCGCGTGGGCGGGGCTGTGCTCCAGATGCTGCTGGTTGCCACGGTGGCCTTGCGCTTCTCCGTCACCGAGGTGGGTCTCAACGGCATCCTGTGGGCTGTCGCGCTGGTCGCGCGCATGGCGGGCCCCCTCGGTCTGGACGTCATGGGGCTGCGCTCGCAGTCGCCGCTGTGGGCTGAAGGTCGGGACACTCTCGCGGTGAAACTCGGTCGACGCTACGCCGGTGCTCTGGCGCGGGTGTGGTCCGTCGCGTTCCTGTTGCTCGCTGCCGCTTGCGTTGCGTTGGCCGTTGGCGGCGGCCCGTGGGGCTGGGTCCTGGCGCTCGGGATGGTCGCCACGGCCTCCGCGTTCCAGCGGTTGTTCGTGGTGCAGCGCCAAGCGCGCAATTGGCCGCTGCTGGGCCAGTTCATGGAGTCCATCGTGCTGCCCGCCCTCGGTCTGGTGGGCGCGCTGGTCACCTCGGTGCTCGCACCGGACTGGCTGATCGCCTCGCAGGTCATGGCGTTCGTGCTGGTCACGTTGATTTTGTACGCCGCCTCGCCGTCGGTTCAGGAGGGCCGCGCACGACGACGCCGCGCGGCGTCGTCGGCCCCGGAGGTCCCGTTCACAGGACGGCACGCGAGGGCCGTCCCCGAGCCGGATCCCATATACGTTCCGCGGCATGCGTCCGGGGCGCCCCAGCCCGACGACGCCGCCCACGCAGCCATCCCGTGGCGCCCCGCACTGACCGTGGGAGCGGGCAACGCGCTGACATCGCTGTGCGTGCGCGGGCCAATGTTCGTGATCGGCGGGCAGTCGTTGGCGGCAGCGGGTGTGTACGAGGTGGCCCAGAAGATTCAATCCGGCGGCGCCATGGGAACCTCGGCCGTGGCCACGGTCTTCGCCCCGCGCATTGCCGTGGCGCTGCGGAAGCCAGCCGCGTTGATCAAGTTGCTGGTGCAGGCCGGTGGAAGTTCGCTGGTGGTGCCGCTGGGTCTGCTGGCGTTCTTGTTCGTGGTCGGATCGGACGGGCTCGTGGCCGTGCTGGGCGACGAGTACCAAGGAGCGTGGGCGGCGTCGGTGGTGCTGGTGGTGTCCACGGTGATCAATGCGATCACCTCGGCCATGAGCAACGTGATGATGCTCGGTGGTCGCGAGCGGATGTTCGCGGTGATCGCGGCGGTGCAGATGCTCCTGGTGGTCGGCGGTGCAGTGGTCTCCGGTGCGGATACCGCGGTGAGTATGGCTCTGTGGGTGTTGATTGGCGAGGCGTTCCGCTCCGCGTGCATGGTGGCCGGGCTAGTGCTGCATCTGCGGGCGGTGCGGGGCTCGGAGGGCTGAGCCCGGGGCGAGCTGGTCGCAGTCGGGCCGACCTTGGCCCCAACAACGCGAGTCAAGGCGAATCGACGCGAGTTGCTGCGAATGCTCAACCGCGGGGGTCCGTGCGAAGCCGGCCTACGCCCGGTCCGCCTCGCGCTGCAGCAGGCTGGACATGCGCAACGGCATGGCCTCGAGCAGTGAGATGGACGTGGTGGTGCGCAGCAGTCCCGGAGTCTCGAGGATCAAGTTGGTGATCCGGTGCAGGTCCGAGGTGCCCTTGGCCACCAGGCGCACGCGAAGGTCAGAATCGCCGGTGGTCGCATAGATTTCGATGATCTCAGGGATCTTCAGCAGGGCCTTCTGTGCGTCCTCGCTGGTGCCCTGTCGGATGGAGAGTTCCACGAAGGCCATCAGGTCGTAACCCAGCGCGCGTGGGTTGAGCCGCTGACTCACCGGACCCATGACCCCGCCCTTGGAGAGGCGGCGGAGCCGAGCATGCACGGTGTTGCGAGCCACGCCCAAGGTCTGAGCCAAGGCCAGGATCGTGGCGTTCGGATCCTTGTCCAGGGCCATGAGAATGCGAGCATCCAGGGGGTCGAGCTGGTACATGGTGTGCATTGTGTCACTTTAAAGCGGGGGTGGTGAGCATTTAACGCAGTTCAAAATTAAAGTATTGCGCAGATCGCTCATGGGGGATCACCATCTTTTCAGCGTGTCCTGGCTCACACAGCGAGCCAACGTTTCAACGGTCGCCCGCAACCCGGGCCCGCGGCATCTGAAAGGCCCCTTGATGACCACCAGCTCCACCACCAGCCAGCCCCGCACCTCCGAGCTTCAGGCCTCCGGGCTTCAGACCGACGAACCGCGCGTGCGCGACGTCGTATCCCAACTGCCCGGCTACGTTGCCGGCCGCCGCGCGACCGGCGATCTCACCGCGGCACTGGCGTCCAACGAGAGCCACTACGAACCGTTGCCCGCCGTGCTGGACGTCGTGCAGCGGACCGCCGGACGAATGAATCGCTATCCGGACATGGCCGCCACCGAGTTACGGGAACGTCTGGCGGACTTCCTGGGCGTGGAATCCACCGCAGTGTCCGTGGGCCCCGGCAGTGTGGGCGTGCTCCAGCAGATCCTGACGGCCACGTGCGGCCCCGGCGACCAGGTTGTCTTCGCGTGGCGCTCCTTCGAGGCCTACCCCATCCTGGTGAGCCTGACAGGCGCGACCCCTGTCCCCGTGCCGCTCGATGCCAACGAGGCACACGACCTGGACGCGATGCTCGCGGCCATCACCGAGGACACCCGCGTGGTCATGGTGTGCTCGCCCAACAACCCGACCGGAGTGGCGCTGGAGCACGATGTATTGGCGGATTTCCTGGCCAAAGTTCCGCCCCACGTGCTCGTGGTGATCGACGAGGCCTACACCGAGTACCTCGACGCCACCGAGACCCTGGACGCGCTGGCCCTGTTCCGCGCCCACAACAACGTGTGCGTGCTGCGGACCTTCTCCAAGGCCTACGGGCTGGCCGGGCTGCGCGTCGGTTACGCGGTGGCCCACCCGAATATTGCTGAGGCCCTGCGCCGCGTCGCGCTACCTTTCGGCGTGAGCACGCTCGCGCAGCAAGCGGCCATCGCGTCGCTCGAGGCCCAGGAGCAGTTGCGCGAGCGCGTGGGTGCGGTGGTCTCCGAACGACGTCGTATGGTCGCCGCCCTGCGCCAGGCCGGCTGGGACGTGCCGGACAGCCAGGCGAATTTCGTGTGGCTGCGGGCGGGGGAGGACCTGCGCCAAGCGCTGGTCGACGCCTTCGACCGCTCCGATGTACTGGTGCGCGCCTACGCGGGGGACGGCGTGCGCATCACGCTGGCCGACCCCGCGACCAACGACCGGGTGCTGGAGGTCCTCAAGGACCGCTCGGCCTTCCCCGCTGCCTGATCCACTGATTTCTCCCACCCTCTCCACCGGGTTCGCCCGGCTTCCTGGAATGCACCCGGTCCATACTGTTGGTGCAGGCCCGAAAGGAATTCTTCGTGTCCTTACGCCATAAGTCGCCGCTCTCCACAGCGGAGCGCGCAGCTAGAACTGATCGGGATGTCATGTCTCCAACACCTTCCACTCCGAGCCCGGATCTCAAGAAGTCTGATGCCACCCACATGAAGACCCGCCACCTGGTGATGATGGCGCTGGGTTCGGCCATCGGTACCGGGCTGTTCGTCGGCACGGGCAACGCGATTGCCGTGGCCGGACCCGGCGTGCTGATCTCGTTCTTGGTCGCGTGCGTGATTCTCGTGTTGGTCATGCGCGCCATGGGTGAAATGGCGGCGGCCGAGCCCGCCCGCGGCGCATTCTCGTTATATGCCGAGCAGGCCATGGGTCGCACCGCCGGTCAGACCCTGGGGTGGCTCTGGTGGGTCCAGTTGGTCATCGTGATTGCGGCGGAGGCCACCGCCGCCGCGCAGATTCTGAATGAGATGTGGCCCGTGATTCCGCAGTGGCTCATGGCCCTGGCCTTCATGGTCATCTTCACCGCGGTGAACCTGATCAGCGTCAAGGCGCTCGGTGAGTCCGAGTTCTGGTTCGCACTGCTCAAGGTGGGTGCCGTGGTCGTGTTCCTGCTGGTGGGCGTGGCTCTGCTGCTGGGACTGTTGCCGGCGCCGTCGCCGGGGCTGACCAACCTCACGGAACACGGTGGTTTCATCCCCAACGGCTTCACGGGTGTGGCCGCGGCGCTGCTGATCGTGGTCTTCGCGTTCGGTGGTACGGAACTCGTGGTTGTTGCCGCGGCCGAGACCGAGGATCCCAAGACCAACGTGGTCAAGGCGATCCGCACCATCGTGGTGCGCCTGCTGGTGTTCTACATCGGCGCCGTGACCCTCATGGTGATCATCCTGCCGTGGAACGACGAATCCCTGTCCTCCAGCCCGTTCGTGGCCGTGTTGAGCGAGGTCGGACTACCCGGTGCGCAGGTCGTGATGGCCATCGTGATTGCGCTGGCGCTGTTGTCCGCTTTGAACGCCAACCTCTATGGCGCGTCTCGCATGCTGTATTCGCTGTCCTCGCGCGGCTACGCCCCGGCGCGGTATTCGAAGCTGAGCGCACAGGGTGTGCCGCGCGCGGCCGTGGTGGCGTCCGTGATCGTGGGGTTCCTGACCGTGGGTGCCAACTACCTGTGGCCGGAGCAGTTGCTCGGATTCCTGCTGAACACCATCGGTTCGACCGTACTGGTCGTGTGGACCCTGTCCCTGATCTCGCAGATCATTCTCCGACGCCGCTCGGACCGTGCCGGTCGTCAGCTCTCCTTCCGCATGTGGGGCTACCCGTACCTCTCCTACTTGGCCTTGGGTTTGATTGCTCTGATCTTCGTGCTCGGCTTCTCCGACCCCGTGGTGCGGACCCAGCTGCTGCTGACGGGTAGCTTGGTGCTGCTCATCGCGGTCGCGTGCAAGCTGCGGACGATGCAGAAGACGCGGACGGCTTCCGCATCGATCAATCGATGATCTAGGTGCCCAGATGCCCACGTGCCCGGTGGCCGATACGGGCGCGTGGGCGTCGTCGTCCGTGGCGTGGTCAGATCGCGGACTGTGGCGGGATCACGGCACGGATCGGGCGCCGTCGTGGAGGCGGGGAGCCTGCCCGATGGTGGCTTCGGTAGGGCTATTGGGCAGCTTTGAGCCGGAGCGACTAACCTGCGGACATGGCTTATCACGCTGACTCCGCGGACCTAGAGACCAAAGAAGTACTCACGTGGGAAGGTTTCGGCACCGCTAGCCGTGACCTCGCCCAGATGATCGTCGACTCGGATTTCATTCCGGACATCATCATTGCCGTGGCTCGAGGCGGGTTGTTGCCCGCCGGTGCACTGTCCTACGCGATGGGCGTCAAGCTCTCGGACGCGGTGAACGTGGAGTTCTACACGGACGTTCACGAGACCCTGCCCGATCCCGTGTTGCTCGCGCCCATGCTGGACACCGAGTCGATCAGCGGCAAGAAGGTGCTGGTCGTGGACGACGTGGTCGATTCCGGACGTACCCTGGCCCTGGTTCTGGAGCTGCTCAGTGGCTACGGCGCGCAGTGCCGTTCCGCCGTGGTCTACGAGAAGCCTCAGTCGGTAGTGCGCCCGGACTATGCGTGGAAGGCCACCGACGAGTGGATCGTGTTCCCTTGGTCCGATCAGGATCCGGTGACGCGGAGCAAATAATCGCCTCTGGCCCGGACCGGCCTGGCGCGGTTCGTCGCGGAGCAAGTAGCGACCCTTCGCTCGGTTAGTGTGGTCGGACTATGAGCGGAGCATTGGTCGAAGTCAGCGGCGTATCCAAGACCGTTTCGGGTCGAGAGATCCTGGCTCCGGTGAGCTTCTCGTTGGCCGCCGGTGAGGGCGTGGTCCTCACCGGCCCCAACGGCTCAGGTAAGACCACGCTCCTCAAAATTCTGGCTGGCCGAGATCTGGCCACCGAGGGCTCAGTGCGGTGGCTGGAATCCCTTGATCAACGCGCCGGGATAGCCACGGTGCTGGGCGATCCGCCGTTCTTTGAGAACCTCACGGTCCTGGAACACCTGCGCTTCGTATGCGTTTCATGGGGTGCATCTCCGGGCACGACCGAGCCGGAGCGCATTATGGAGGCACTCGGAATCGCCCGGATCCGCGACAGCTTCCCGCTGGAACTGTCCTCGGGGGAACGACAGCTCGTGTCCCTTGCCATCGGGTTCATCCGACCCTCCGAGCTGATCATTCTGGACGAGCCCGAGCAGCGTTTGGACACTGAGCGGCGGGCCCGGGTTGTGGAACTGTTGCTGCACAAGAAACGCAACGGCGGCGCCGTCGTCATGGCCACGCACGACCCGCACTTCACGGAGGCGCTCGCGGACAGTCACGTGGCGCTGGAAGTCACGGGTTGAGATGGCTGCAGGTTCTCGACCGGCACCTTCCGACGGCGATTCCACGCTCACGCCCCGCTCTCGGCGGAGCAATATGGCTGCAGCGCAACGCGTGCTCGGACCCAAGCAGACCGGTAACAAGAACCTCCTGTACTGGCTGTACCTCGCCGGGCCGCTGGCTTGGTACGGAGTATTTGGGATACGCGAGTTGGGATATGCGGCGGGTTCCGACTCGGTCCTGACCGCCTTTTTCCTGAGCGGCTCGCTCGCTGTTTTATTGGCGCCGTGGTTGCCCACCCGTTACGGACCGGTGGTCGTGTCCGCGCAGGAACTCTTTTACTTCGTGGAAGGTCCATTCGGGCTCCGCGGGACTGCGCCACGGCGGACGGTGCGCATCTGTCTCGGGGTAGCGGCGTGCGTAGGCCTGGTGTCTGCGCTGATCTCTGTCGGGCTGCGCATGGAGGTTGATGATGCGCTGCTGGTGACCGCGTTCGGCGTGGGAACGGCGGCACTCTTCGCCGCGGGAGTCGTGCTCGGCGGTTCGGGGTTTGCTACGTGGGCGCGCATTGTCTTCGCGGGGCTGGGTTGCGGCATGTTGGGCCTGGTCTCCGGGATGAACCTCGACCAGTGGTTACCTGCGGTGCTCACTGGCGCGGTGCTGGTCGGTGCCGTGTGTGTGCTGCTGTTGCTCCCGACGGCGTTGGATCGGGTCACCGATGCGCGCTTGCGTGCGGATCTGCGCTCGCGGGAATTGCTCACTGCTGGGCTCCTTGCCGGAGATCTGAAGGTTGCTGCATCAACCGGTGGGCAGGCGCGACGGTTCTTCCGGGGTTCTTGCCTGCCCCTCGGTTCGAACTCCCGGCTGAACGCACTGGCTGTGGATGCCATGTCGCTGGTGCGTCGGCCCTTCCGGCTCATGTCTGCGCTGCTCCTGAGTTTTTGCGCGGGGGCAGTGGTGACAATTTTCGGCCCTCAACCGCTGCTCGTGGCTCTGGCAGTTGTGATTCTGCAGTGGGTCTTCGGTGCGCTGGCCAAGGGATTGGGTGACTATCTGGAGTCCGTGGGCGCGGATCGGATTCTGCCGCAGGGTGTCTGGGGTATGTCTGCCCGGCACCTGATGGCGCCTATGATTCTGAGTGCGGTGAGCCTGGGCCTGGGGTTCGTCGTGGGGGATCTGTTGTTCCTAGGGACGTCGATTGATCCCGCGGCGCTGCTGGTGCTGTTGTTCCTCCCGCCCCTCATCAAGCTGAGTTTGAGCGGTGTCGGGGCCCTTCCCGCGGAGATGATGACCGGCGTGGTCACACCCATAGGGGACCTGTCAGCCATCACCCGGATCGCGTGGATGTTCCAGGGCCTGTTACCGGCTGTGCTGCTGGCAGTTCTCTTGCAGTACATGTCGCTGAGCATGGCGGCCTGGTGGTTCATCGCCGTGATGCTGTTGCTTGCGCTGTTCCGCCTCAAGCAGCTGTCCGACATCGAGCGGCTGGGGTAGCTGGTTAGTGGGTTACTGAGTTAGGGGGGAGTTAGCGAGTTGGTGGGTTAGCTGCGCCCAGGCAGCGGCGCACCCAACTTTCCAGTCCGGAAAACTGCCCTTCGATCTTTTCAGTCCGTAAAAGTGCACATTCGGGCGTGAAACGAGTCCTTTTACGGACTGGATTGTTTACCGCCCGGGAGAGAGTTGCTGTGACAGCCATTCGAGTAGCAGATACCGGCGTTCGGGTTCGATCAGGTCTTCCCACACGATGTATCGAACTCGCCACCCGTTGTCTTCCAAGCGGTGGCGGCGGAACATCTCATCGCCGTACTGGCGGCGATCCAGGTGATCGGCACCGTTGTATTCGACGGCGACCTTGGATCCTGGCCAGGCCAGGTCCAGGTGTCGATCTGCAGAGTCCACAATCACATGGAAATTCAATGCCGGCGGGGGATACCCCAGAGCGATGACGAGCAGGCGGGTGAGGGACTCCATGGGTGACCATGCGCCTTTGACCGCGTCCTCAAAGGCAGCTCGTACACGCCGAACCGAGCGTGACGTGGGAGGCAGTTTGCCGATTCGCCGTTCCAGAAGCGCTCGGCTGTACAGGGGATATGATTTTCCACCGGGAGACTTGATGGTGCGGCTCATGAGGGCGTCAAGACATGACGTGATGCGCCAGCGGGACAAGTAAGGGGCAGCCACAACGAGTGCCTCGACAGGGTCCGCCAGGAAGCTTCCCCATGGGCCAGGAAAACGCCCAAGGCCATACGATTTGGTCACCAGTGCGGTCTTAACCGGGCACTTTCGCCGGATGCCCAGCCAGGAGAAATGGGGAGTCGCCATCATCGTGTGGAACTCACTTGATCGTGGGGGTGGCGCATGTCCGAGCAGGCGATCCAATTCGGCATCGGGTGCGCCTAAGGGGAGGCCATAGAGCTGTAATGCAGTCAGTCCCGTGATTCGCAGTTCTGACTCTGGGCGATCCAGGATGTCGTGCAGTAACGCTGCGCTCTGCAGCGAGCCCAGGGGCTCAGGAGTCCTGACCCAATGTCTGCTGGTGAGCCGCTGCATCTGGCTGTCACGGTTCAACGATCGGGGTGTTCTGCCCCATGCTGCGCTTGAACCGGCCCGGGTTTGATGCCGCTACTGTTTGAGTCCGGAAGGATGGACAGTATGCCGAAGAGGATCGATCCCCA
>NZ_NOIT01000027.1 GCF_004136555.1 Kocuria carniphila | reverse complement strand
AGCACTCTGCTTCCCCATGAACTGACCCCCGGGAGTTGGAACCGAATTACTCAGTCCAACTCCCGGGGGTCAGTTCACACGGGATGCGGCCCTCAGTCTGTCAAAGCGTCAGTACGGTCAGTGACCGCCCTCTTCTGACTCGGCCTTGGGAGTGTTGGAGGGGTTGGCCGGGGTGGACGGTGCACCACCGGGTATCAGGGATGCGTAGCGGGGGTACGTGTGGTCCAGGACCGGCACGGAGTTTGTCGAGGACTGGCCGTCCGCCTCGAGCTCGGTCTCAACCATGAGTCCCGGTTCTGCTCCGGCCTGATCGATGGTCACGGGTTCGGACTTCTCCAGCACCACGGAATCGTTGGCGGGAACCTCGACCTCAGCGGTGGCGCCGTTGGCGTCTATCGAGAGGGTGGCGGGCTCGGAACCGTCGTTGACCACGGTGCCGATGATACGACCCTCGGAATCAGCGTCCTCCGCGAGGATCATGAAGTTGCGCACCTTTACGTCACCCAGATCGGACTGGATGCCGTCCGAGGGGGCGTACTCGTCTGCGGTGGCCTGAGGGCTGACGTACCCGCAACCGGTTGCGGTCAACAATGCAGCGGCCGCAGCAGCACCCAAACCAAAGTGCTGCAGCTTCTTGCGGGCGGCGTTCTTCACGGCACGAACTCCTCGGGCTCTAAGACGATGTGTCAGATATCTGCCGCAAGTCTAACGTTTTGGCGACGCAACGTCTGCATCCGCGCCTCGTGACACGCACGCGCCGTCGGCCACACCAACGGCGCGACAACCGGGCAGCGGGGCTCGCGCAGGAATGCGAACCGCGACCCTTTCGCGCGGTATCCGGGCGATGTGAGGTAGAACGCGGCGAATCATACACCGTGGTAGAATCGAAAGGCTGAAAGGGGTTTGTGTACATGGTTTTTGAGGTTGGCGAGACGGTTGTCTACCCCCACCACGGTGCCGCAACGATCGAAGAGATCAAGACGCGCACCATCAAGGGCGAAGAGAAAATGTATCTGCGTCTGAAGGTCACGCAGGGCGATCTGATGATCGAGGTGCCCGCTGACAACGTGGACCTCGTGGGAGTGCGAGACGTCGTTGACGAGGAGGGACTCAAGGAAGTCATCTCCGTTCTGCAGGCCAAAGATGCTGAAGAGGCGTCCAACTGGTCCCGCCGTTACAAGGCAAACCTGGAGAAGCTGGCTTCCGGCGACGTCCTCAAGGTTGCCGAGGTCGTTCGTGACCTGTGGCGTCGTGATCAGGGTCGTGGATTGTCGGCTGGCGAGAAGCGCATGTTGGCCAAGGCCCGTCAGATCCTCACGTCGGAGCTCGCTCTGGCCAAGGAGATCGACGAGGAAGAAGCCGAGAAGCGCCTCGACGACATCCTGGCCGCTTGATTCAGGGTCACTCCGACTCGTATGACATCGACTGATTTTTCCGCGAGCCCGTCCTTTGAGGACGGGCTCGCAGTCATTGTGGTGGCCGCGGGTTCCGGCACGCGTCTGGGATACGGGATGCCCAAGGCGTTGGTACCCGTGGCCGGGCGCCCCATTCTCGAGATCGCTCTCGAATCGGTGGCGCGCGCAGCTCCCGGTGCGGACATCATCGTTACGGTGCCCGCCGGGGATTCTGGGTTGAGCGACGTCGCGGCAGCGCACGGGGCCCGCCCGGTCACCGGCGGAGCTACGCGAGCGCAGTCGGTTGCGTGCGGCCTGGCCGCGCTGGGTTCCGACTCTCGGTTCGTGCTGGTTCACGACGCCGCTCGCTGCCTCGTGCCCACGCGGGTCACTTCCGCGGTGGTCGCCGCCCTCGCGTCGGGTGAACGCGCGGTGGTCCCCGTCCTTCCCGTCACCGACACGGTTCGTGGGGTGGATGCTCAGGGCCACAGCACGGGAACCGTGGATCGATCCGGGCTGCGTGCGGTGCAGACTCCGCAGGGCTTCGAGGCCCAACTCCTGGTGGATGTAAACCTGCAGGCCGGTCTCCTTGAGCGCGATGAGCAAGGAGCACTGACCCCCGTGGACCGTGCGGAGGATCCTGAGGGCATCACCGATGACGCCTCTCTCATTGAACGTTTCACCCCGGAGGTGCCCGTGACGTTCCTGGCCGGGGACGAAGAGTCCTTCAAGATCACGCGCCCCTTCGATCTGATCACCGCCCGCGCTGTCCTGGAAGAGCTTGCTCGATAATTCAACGCTCGTGCCGGCCCTGGACGATCGGTGAGTAGGGTCCCACAGGAAACATCGGAGATGATGGACTCATGAACGAACAACCCGAATCCTCGTTGCCGCAAGCCGGCCAACTTCAACTCACCGGCATCGGCGTGGACGTCCACGCCTTCGGTCCGGAGGGGACACCTTTGTGGGTGGCAGGTCTGCACTGGCCAGGGGAGCGCGGTCTCACGGGCCACTCGGACGGCGATGTGGTGGCCCACGCCGCCGCTGACGCGTTGTTCTCGGCGGCCGGCATCGGCGACCTGGGGGTGCACTTCGGCACGGATCGCCCGGACATGGCGGGCGCGTCGGGAGAGCGGATCCTGAGCGAAGCCGCAGCCATCGTGCGGGAGGCCGGGTACGACGTCGGTAATATCTCGGTGCAGCTGATCGGGAACCGGCCCAAATTCTCGCCCCGTCGAGAAGAAGCCGCCACGGTACTCAGCAAGGCAGCCGGCGCGCGGGTGCATCTGAGCGCAACCACCACGGACGCCCTCGGACTGACCGGCCGCGGCGAGGGGCTGGCCGCCGTTGCGACCGCCCTCGTGGTTCCGCGCGGCTAGACTGGGCGGGTGACTTTGCGCTTCTACGACACCGCCTCAGCAACCGTTAAAGACTTTGAACCTGTGTACCCGGGCGAGGCCCGGCTGTACTACTGCGGTGCCACGGTGCAGGGGGCGCCGCACATCGGGCATGTGCGTTCCGCGCTCGTGTTCGACCAGCTCGCACGCTGGCTCGCCTTCCGCGGTTACAAGGTGACCACCGTCCGCAACGTCACGGACATCGACGACAAGATTCTGGTGAACTCCGCGGCGTCCTTCGACCCCGATTACGCGGGCAACCACCCGCGCGAAGAATGGTGGGCACTGGCCTATCGCTTCGAACGCGTTTTCGGCGATGCATATGCCGCTCTGGGCATCGCCGCCCCCACCTACGAGCCGCGCGCCACCGGTCACATCCCGGAAATGCACGCGCTCATTCAGAAGCTCATTGATGACGGCCACGCCTATCCGGCTCAGGACGATTCCGGCGACGTCTACTTCGACGTGCGTTCGTGGCCGCGCTACGGCGAACTGACGCGCCAGCGTGTCGACGACATGCAGGATGCTCCGGACGCAGATCCCCGCGGCAAGCGTGACCCCCGAGACTTCGCCCTGTGGAAGGGTCACAAGGCGGACGAGCCGGAGACCGCCGGATGGGATTCGCCGTGGGGCAAGGGGCGTCCCGGCTGGCACCTCGAATGCTCGGCCATGGCAGCCAAGTACGTGGGCACGCACTTCGATATCCACGGTGGCGGCCTGGACCTGAGATTCCCGCACCACGAGAACGAGCTGGCCCAGTCCACCGCGGCGGGTCAGGAGTTCGCGAACTTCTGGCTCCACAACGGACTGGTCACCTACCAGGGCGAGAAGATGTCCAAGTCCATCGGCAACACGGTTTCGCCCGAACAGATGCTCGCCGAGGCACGCCCGTTGGCCGTGCGTTACTACCTGGGGCAAGCCCACTACCGTTCGGTCCTGGACTACCGGCCCACGTCACTGCAGGAAGCGACGTCGGCCGTCGAACGCGCGGAAGCCGTCCTGGTCGCCGCGCGCGCCGCGGGGTTGAGCCTCGACTGGCAGCCGGAGGACGTCCCCGAGAATTTCACGCGCGTCATGGACGAAGACCTCAACGTCCCCCAGGCGCTCGCGGTGCTGCACGAGACGGTGCGCGCCGCCAACGGCGCGCTGGCTTCGGGTGATGTCGACGACGCCGCCGCGCCGGTTCGCGCCGTGGCTGCCATGTCCGAGGTGCTCGGACTCCTGCAGCTCATGAACCTTAACGGCAGCGGGGCCGGCGGAGGTGCCGAGCACCAGGCACTGGATTCCCTGGTCCGCCAGCTGTTGGAACAGCGGGCACAGGCGCGCGCGGACAAAGACTGGGCACTCGCCGATCAGATCCGCGATCAGCTCGCCGATGCGGGCGTGGTCGTGAAGGACGGAGCCCAGGGTTCCGCGTGGTCGGTCTGACCCGGTCACTGCCCTAAACTGACACATAGATCGCTGACCACCTCGGGGCGGCGAGAGCGCCGTACACCCGTGAGAGACACGGAGTAGACAACCATGGCCCAATCCAATCGACCCGGAGCCGTTCGCAAGAACAAGAAGGGCGCCGTCGTGGGCAGCGGTGGGCAACGCCGCAAGGCACTGAAGGGTCGCGGCCCCACCCCCAAGGCCGAGGACCGCGTGTATCACAAGGCCTACAAGGCCAAGCAGGCTGCCGCACGCAAGCAGCAGACCTCGCACAACCGGCCGACTCGTGCGGGCAAGGGCCCCATCAAGGAGGACCTGGTCACGGGCCGCAACTCGGTGCTCGAGGCCTTGCGTTCCAACGTGCCCGCCAAGACTCTGTTTGTGGCCACCAAGATCGAGGTGGACGACCGCGTCAAGGACATTCTTCAGATGTGCGCCGAGCGCAATGTTCCCACGCTGGAAGCCTCCCGCTCGGAGCTGGACCGACTCACCTCGGACGCTGTTCACCAGGGCGTGGCGCTGCAGGTTCCGCCCTACGACTACCGCGACGCGGACGAGCACGCGGCCGCAGTGATCCGCCGGTACGATCCCAAGGACCCGGAGTCCAAGGCGCCGCTCTTCGTCGCGCTGGACGGCATCACCGACCCGCGCAACCTGGGCGCGATCATTCGCAGCGTCTCAGCATTCTCCGGTGACGGCGTGATCCTTCCGGAACGCCGCTCCGCCGCAGTGACCGCCACCGCGTGGAAGACCAGCGCCGGTGCAGCAGCACGGGTGCCCGTGAGCAAAGCGACCAATCTGACCCGCACGCTCGAGAACTGCAAAAAGGCCGGCTACTTCGTGGTGGGTCTGGACGGCGGCGGTGACGTGCAACTGCCCGAACTGAACCTCGCGACCGAGCCGCTGATCGTGGTGGTCGGTTCGGAAGGTAAGGGGCTGTCCCGCCTCGTCACCGAGCACTGCGACGCGATCGTGTCGATTCCCATTGACTCCACCATGGAGTCGCTGAACGCATCCATGGCGGTGGGCATCACGCTCTACGAAGTGTCGCGCAGACGTGCAAGCGCGTAGTTATCCGCTGGGGGTTCACCCATCGCTGTCCGGGGACGGCAGCGCCAACGTGGCCGTTTACGCACCGGGAATCGACGAGCTCGAACTGGTGTATCAGCGCCCGGGTGGCACGTGGCGTCGTCACCGCCTCAAGGGGCACAACCACGGCATCCATTACGGAACGGTGCCACCCCCGTTGCACGGAGACGGCGAGGTCGAGCGCGCGGAGATGCTCGATGTAGACGTGTGCCCCGCCATGCCCGAGGGCACCCGTTACGGATTCGTCCCCTTCTCGACCACGGCCAAGCGCACTCCGGACCCGTCCAGGGAACAGATCTTGCTGGACCCCTACGGCCGCGGACTCACCAGGGTGAGTCCTCCGCCGACCGTCATGAATCCCGGCCCTGACGCGTACGGCGGAAAGTACGTGTCCCAAGTGGTCGCCCAGAACTACCACTGGGAGAACCCCGGCCGTCCCAGCATTCCGTGGCGGGACACCATCATTTATGAAGCCCACGCCAAGGGCCTCACCATGCTCCACCCGGACCTCCCCGAAGAGGTGCGGGGCACCTACGCCGGGCTCGCGCATCCCGTGATCCTCAAGTATCTGCAGGATTTGGGCATCACTGCCATTGAATTGTTGCCCGTGCACGCTCACCTGGACGAGCCCCATCTCACCAAGAACGGGCTCAGTAATTACTGGGGGTACAACACCCTCAGTTTCTTCACCCCGCACTTCGGGTATGCCACGCGTGCCGCGCAAGACGCAGGTCCCACCGCCGTCCTCAATGAGTTCAAGCACGCCGTGGACGCGCTGCACGGTGCTGGAATTCAAGTGTTCCTGGACGTGGTCTACAACCACACCGCCGAGGGCGGAAGCGAAGAACCCGCCTACAGTTGGCGCGGGCTGGGGGACCGGCAGTACTACCGTCATGACACCCACGGCAATTACGTGGACGTGACCGGCTGCGGGAATTCGGTGAACTTCGCGGACCCGCAGGTGGTCCGCATGGCACTGGACTCACTGCGCTACTGGGTCACGGAGTGCCACATCGACGGGTTCCGCTTCGACCTCGCCCCGGAGCTCGGGCGGGACGAGAACCATCACTTCACCCGCAATCACCCGTTCTTCGTGGCCGTCGCCGCAGATCCCGTGCTGCAGGGCATACGCATGATCTCGGAACCGTGGGACGTGGGAGCCGGGGGTTGGCAGACCGGACGCTTCCCGACCGGTTGGGCGGACTGGAACGACACCTACCGTGACACCGTGCGCAATTTCTGGCTCTCCGGTCAGCGCACCATGGCCCGCGGGGGCGGCGGCGGCAATGCCGCCCGTCTTGCCGGAGTCATCTCCGGCTCGGCGGACATGTTCGCACCCGATGGTCGCACCACGCTGGCTTCCGTGAACTTCGTGACCGCCCATGACGGCTTCACGATGTACGACCTCACGGCCTACGACGGCAAGCACAACCAAGCCAACTTGGAGAACAACGCAGACGGCACCAACGACAACCACTCGTGGAACCACGGTGAAGAAGGTGTGTCGGACAACGTGGCGCGTAGGACGGCGCGTGCCAAGACGGTGCGGAACATGATGGCCACGTTGCTGGTGTCGCAGGGTGTTCCCATGATCACGGCCGGGGACGAGTTGCTCCGCAGTCAGGGCGGCAACAACAACGCCTACTGCCAGGACAACCGCATCTCGTGGGTCGATTGGAAGCTCACACCGTGGCGGCGGTCCATGCTCAAGACCACCCGGCGGTTGATCGCCATCCGTAAGACGTTCCTGGCAAGCCAGCCCAGTCACTTTCCGGCTCGCCCGGAAGACGTTCTGCTGTACTGGTACGGACCCGACGGCCACGCCATGACCCCCGAGCTGTGGCAAACGGATGGCTCCAGGGTCGTTCAGGTGGTACTGGGTTCATGCGGTGGCGAACTGGCGGGAACCTTCGTCATCAACGGCTCCAATGATCCGGTCATCGTGACGCTGCCCGGAGTCGAGGATCTGTCGACCCCGGCCACGTGCGCCGCGGGCTACCCGGTCACCCGCGGGTCCTACGAACTGGTGCTGGCCACGGACTTCGAGCTCGACGAACGAGCGGGCGCAGAGTTCAGCGGCGGAGACGAGTGCCGGGTCCCGGCGCAGAGCATCGCGATGTTCTCGCTCGCCTAAAGCCTGAAGCCTGAAGCCTGACGGCTGACTGCTGACGCCAAAAACCGCGGGCGCGACACCCTTGTTGGGGTGCCGCGCCCGCGGTCTTCTCAGCAGCTCGTCGGCGGTGAGTCGACGGCGCTCGCGCTAAGCAGCGTTGCGCACCAGCCCCAACTCGGCCGGACCTGCCAGCTCCTCGTTGGAGGGCAGCACACGCACTGTATAGCCGAACGGGCCGGAGCGATCGATCGTCAGGGCCCCACTGAACAAGAAACGGCCGTTGCCCAGCTCAGTCACCCGATCCAGATAGGCGTAGCTGCGCTCGTGGATGTGATCCGATTCGGACACGTGGCCGAAACCGACCTGCACCTTGACATCCTGCGGGTTCAACGACCCCAGGTTGATGTAGGCGTTGATGGTCAGCTCGTCACCGATCTGGGGTTCCTGCAGCACACCTTCGGCGTCCACATGCTCAACGTGTACCTGCGGCCACGCCTGACGAACGCGTTCGATCCAGCGCGAGGTGGAACGCGCCACCTTGCCGTTGTCCGCAATCGAACGACGACCGGAGACGCAGGCCGGTACGTACAACTTCTGCACGTAATCGGTCAGCATGCGGCGGGCCGACACGTTGGGGCCAAGGGTGGCCAACGTGTGCTTGACCATTGCGAGCCACTGGTGGGGAATCTCCTCCGACGTGATCTCGGGGTCATCCGTTGTTTCACCGTAAAAACGAGGTGCCACGTGGTTCTCGATCAGCTCGTAGAGGGCTGCGGCCTCGATGTCATCGCGCTCGTCCGTGCTGGCTTTGTTGTCCGCGGTGGGAATGGCCCAGCCGTTCTGGCCGTCATACATTTCGTCCCACCAGCCGTCCAACACGGACAGGTTCAGTCCACCGTTCATGGCGGCCTTCATGCCGGATGTACCGCACGCCTCGAGCGGGCGCAACGGGTTGTTCAACCACACGTCACATCCCGGGAACAACACACGTGCCATGGCGATGTCGTAGTTGGGCAGGAACACGATGCGGTGGCGAACCTCCGGGTCATCCGTGAAGCGCACCAGGTCCTGAATCATGCGCTTGCCCATTTCATCGGCCGGGTGGGATTTACCCGCCACAACCAACTGAATGGGGTTGTCCGGATCCAGCAGCAGTTTCTTGAGCCGCTCGGGATCACGCAGCATGAGTGTCAGGCGCTTGTAGGTGGGCACACGGCGTGCGAAACCAATGGTCAGCACATCCGGGTCCAGCACGGAGTCCGTCCACGCTAGCTCGGCATCGGCGGCGCCGCGTTTCTTCCACGAGGCGCGCAAGCGGCGTCGGACATCGTGCACCAAACGCTCGCGGAGATCGCGGCGAACCTGCCACAGGTCGTTGTCGTCCGCCTGGTAGATCTTGCGCCAGCGCGAGGCCGGGTCCTGGTCGTTCTCCTGCGGGTCCACAGCGATGGCCCGCATGGCCGGGTCGATCCAGGACGGCGTGTGCACGCCGTTGGTGACCGAGGTGATCGGAACCTCCTCGGTGTCGAACCCGGACCACAGGCCGTGGAACATGCCGCGGGAGACTACACCGTGCAGCTTGGCCACACCGTTGGCCCGCTGGGCCAGCCGCAGTCCCATGACGGCCATGTTGAATTTGCTGGGGTCTCCACCCTCGTAGCTCTCGGCACCCAATTCCAGGATGTGCGCCGTGGCAACGGCGGGGGTCAACCCCGCGTTGACGAAGTATTCGACCTGCGCGCGATCGAAGCGATCGATGCCGGCCGGCACCGGGGTGTGGGTAGTGAACACCGTGGCGGAACGAACGGCGGTGAGAGCCTCGTTCCAGGTCATGGGCTCGGAGCCATCCTGCGGGTTCATCAATTCCTGGATCCGTTCGATCCCCAGGAAACCGGCGTGGCCCTCATTGCAGTGGAAGACTTCGGGTGCGGGAGCCCCGGTGATGCGGGAGAACGCGCGCAGGGCACGAATGCCACCCATGCCCAGAAGTAGTTCCTGTTGCAGGCGGTGATCGCTTCCGCCGCCGTAGAGGCGGTCGGTCACGTTGCGGGCGTGTTCGTCGTTCTCGGGAATGTTGGAATCCAACAGCAGCAGCGGGACACGGCCCACGTCTGCGCGCCAGATCTGTGCTGACAGTGACCGGGAATTGGGCAGGGGCAGCGAAATCCGTGCCGGGGTTCCGTCCTGCTCACGCAGCAAGGTCAACGGCATTTCGTCGGGATCGAGTACGGGGTAGGTTTCCTGCTGCCAACCGTCCTGGGACAGCGACTGCTTGAAGTAACCGGCCTGGTACAGCAGCCCCACACCAACCACGGGAATGCCCATGTCGGAGGCGGTCTTCAGGTGGTCGCCGGCGAGGATTCCCAGGCCACCGGAATACTGGGGCAGCACAGAGGTGATGCCGTACTCGGCGGAGAAATACGCAATGGCGGCCGGGGCGTCGTCGGTCTGTGTGCGCTGGTACCACTGGGGCTGGGTCAGGTAACTGGTCAGATCGGCGTCGAGCGTCTTGATCTGTTCAACGGTCTGGGGGTCTTCGGCGATCTGCTGGATCTCTTCGCGGGTGAGGGAACCCAGAAGCTTCACGGGGTCACCGTGGACGATTTCCCAGGCACGCGGGTTGAGATGGGCGAACAGGTCTTCGGTGGGCTTGTGCCACGACCAACGCAGGTTCTTGGCCAACCGGCTCAAGGGTGCGATGGAGTCTGGCAGGACAGTGCGGACGGTGAATCTACGTATGGCCTTCACACGTGCGAGCCTACCGGCACGCGGGCCCTCGCCACTTCATAGTCCGATTAGGACACTCCCATGACGCCATAAGAATGGTCGGCCTTAAGAATCGAGCGGATTGTCGCTAACGTTAGATCCGTGTCGCAGCAGAATCCTCAGCCCACTGGCCATCACGCACGCACCAACGACCCGCAGGAACCTATGCCCCAGGCCGGGTCAGCCCGGCCTGATGTAGGAAGCCGCTTGAACGCGCCGGTCCCCGCCTCGGGTGTACCGGACGTCTCGCCGTCATTTCAGCGCTCCCGTTCCTCGGATGGAGTAACCGGGAAACGGCAGGACGAACAGCCCCGAGTCGACCTCATGGAAGAGGAGGACGTGGTGGATCGTGAACCCACGGAACAGCACGGCACCGCAGAACTGGGAAGCGAAGCGGACTCCGGAGACACTTCGGAATTCCCCTCCGCAGACCTTGTCTACGGACGTATTCCCATCACCGATGTGAGCCCCGTGGTCGAGGGCGGGCGTTTCCCCGCGACCGCCATTCCCGGCGAGGACATTCGGGTGTCCGCCACCGTATTCCGCGAAGGCCATGACTCCCTGGGGGCGAGCGCCGTCCTGTACGACCCGCAGGGCCGTGAGGTCCAGCGCGTGACCATGACCCCCGGTGAACCCGGCACTGACAGCTTCCAAGCGCTGCTCCGCCCCGGTTCTGTCGGCAGCTGGAGCTTTGCGATCGAGGGCTGGTCGGACCTGTACGACACGTGGCTGCACGCGGCCGAGATCAAGATCGGTGTCGGCCAGGACGTGGAACTCATGTTCAAGGAAGGTCAGTTGCTCTTTGAAGCGGCTTCCAAGGAATCCTCGCGCTCAGCTGAGGAATCACGCGCCTTTGAGAACGCTGCCGCCCGCATGGCCGACACGAGCCTGTCAGTGGAGGACCGACTGGCCGCGGGCACCTCGGACGAGGTCAAGACCTACGTCACCGAGCGACCGCTGCGTGACCTGTTGAGTTCGTCTCAGCGGTACCCCATCGAGGTCGAGCGAGAAGCGGCCGGCCGCGGCTCATGGTACGAATTCTTCCCTCGTTCGGAGGGTGCCACGTGGGACGCGGAAGCGGGCCAGTGGATTTCCGGCAATTTCAGGACCGCGGTTCAGGCGCTGGATCGCGCAGCGGACATGGGCTTCGACGTTGCTTATCTGCCCCCGATCCACCCGATCGGTCGGGATCACCGCAAGGGCCCCAACAACTCGCTCGAGGCCGGTCCGCAGGACCCGGGGTCGCCGTGGGCCATCGGTTCGCCCGAGGGCGGCCACGATGCCATTCATCCGGACCTGGGAACCTTCGAGGATTTCGACGCGTTCGTGGCCCACGCCCACGACCTGGGCCTGGAAGTCGCCCTGGACCTCGCACTGCAGGCATCCCCGGACCACCCGTGGGTCAAGGAGCACCCGCAGTGGTTCACCACCCGCGCGGACGGCACTATCGCGTATGCGGAGAATCCGCCCAAGAAGTACCAGGACATCTATCCCCTGAACTTCGACAACGACCCCCAGGGCCTGGCCCACGAAGTGCTGCGCGTGGTCGAACTGTGGATCAGCCACGGCGTGGACATCTTCCGCGTGGACAACCCGCACACCAAGCCGCTGTGGTTCTGGGAGTGGCTCATTGCCCGCGTGCGCGAGGAGCACCCGGACACCGTGTTCCTGGCCGAGGCGTTCACCCGCCCGGCCATGATGCAGGGACTGGCCAAGGCCGGTTTCCAGCAGTCCTACTCGTACTTCACGTGGCGTAACACCAAGGAAGAGATCGAGGAGTACCTGGAGGAGGTCTCTCATGAGACGTCTTCCGCGTATCGCCCGAACTTCTTCGTGAACACCCCGGACATCCTGACCGAGTACCTCCAGTTCGGCGGACCGGCAGCTTTCAAGGTTCGCGCGGCGCTCGCGTCGACCGCTTCACCGCTGTGGGGCGTATATGCGGGATATGAGCTGTTCGAGCACGTGGCCCGTCCGGGTGCCGAAGAGTATATGGACAACGAGAAGTACGAGCTGCGTCCTCGCGATTTCGCGGGTGCCGTGGAGAGCGGACAGTCGCTGGCGCCCTACATCACGCGTCTCAACGAGATCCGTAAGGACCACCCCGCGTTGGGTGACCTGCAGAACCTCACCGTGCAGTCCACCACCGATTCCGCGATCGTGGCGTTCTCCAAGACCAAGACCGTCGAGCAGGACGGTCAGGAGGTCACGGACACCGTGATCGTGGTGATCAACACCGATACGCACGCCACGCGCGAAGCAACGGTGTGGTTGGACCTGGATTCCCTGAATCTGGGTGATCATGACTTCAACGAGGACGGATCGTTCTGGGTGGATGACCTGATTTCCGGTGACAGCTGGAAGTGGGGCACCCACAATTACGTCCGTTTGGATCCCTACATCGAGCCGGCGCACATCCTGCACATTCGACGCAACGTGAAGTGATCCCCGTGGTGGCGCGAGTCATCCTCGCGCCACCATTGTTTCCACGTCATCTTTGAGAGGCCACAGCAACCGATCATGACCAGCACACCCTTCCACCTCAACGCGCCGGGCATTTCACACGATCCGGACTGGTTCCGCAAAGCCGTCTTCTACGAAGTTCTGGTGCGGGCGTTCTCGGATGCCAACGGCGACGGCTCCGGTGATTTCTCCGGTCTGATCGACAAGCTGGACTATCTGCAGTGGCTGGGCATCGACTGTCTGTGGATTCCGCCGTTCTACGAGTCCCCGCTGCGCGATGGCGGCTACGATATTTCGGATTACTACTCCGTGCTCGATGAGTTCGGCACCGTGAGCGATTTCAAGCGCCTCGTGGCCGAGGCCCATGCCCGCGGTTTGCGCGTGATCACCGACCTGCCACTGAACCACACTTCGGATCAGCACCCGTGGTTCCAGGCCTCCCGCGAAGACCCCGAGGGCCCCTTCGGCGATTTCTACGTATGGTCGGACACGGACGAGAAGTACCAGGACGCACGCATCATCTTCGTCGACACCGAGGAGTCCAACTGGACCTTCGATCCCGTGCGTCGGCAGTTCTTCTGGCACCGCTTCTTCTCGCACCAGCCGGATCTCAATTTCGAGAATCCCAAGGTCGTTCAGGCCATTTTCGATGTGGTGAAGTTCTGGCTGGACATGGGGATCGACGGGTTCCGCGCGGACGCCATCCCGTACCTGATCGAAGAGGACGGCACCAACTGCGAGAACCTGCCGGGCACGCACGACTTCCTGGTCAACTTGCGCACCATGGTGGACGAGCTCTACCCCGGCCGTGTGATCATCGCGGAGGCCAACCAGATGCCCCATGAGGTCGTGGAGTACTTCGGTACCGAGACCTCGCCGGAGTGCCACATGTGCTTCCACTTCCCGATCATGCCGCGTATTTACTACGCACTGCGTGATCAGAAGGCCGAGCCCATTGTTTCCACCATGGAGAACACCCCGGCGATTCCTTCGGGTACCCAGTGGGGCACGTTCCTACGCAACCACGATGAGTTGACTTTGGAAATGGTCACGAGCGAGGAACGCCAGGCCATGCTCGGTTGGTACGCACCTGACTCGCGTATGCGCGCCAACATTGGTATTCGACGCCGCTTGGCCCCGTTGCTCGACAACTCTCGCGCCGAGCTCGAGCTCGCTCACGCGCTGCTACTGTCCCTGCCGGGGTCACCTTTCCTCTACTACGGTGACGAAATCGGCATGGGCGACAACATCTGGTTGGACGACCGTGATGCCTCCCGAACTCCCATGCAGTGGACCCCGGACCGCAACGCCGGTTTCTCGACAGCGGACCCGGGCAAGTTGTACCTTCCCGTGATCCAGTCCCTGGTCTACAACTACTCGCAGACCAACGTGGAGACCCAGCTGGCGTCTTCATCGTCCTTGTTGCACTGGATCCGGCAGATGCTCATGGTGCGCAAGGCACACCCGGCTTTCGGAATGGGCGATTACGTGAACGTGGACACCGATCACGAGTCGGTGCTCGCTTTCCAGCGCCGCCTGGATCCTCGCGATGCGGATGACGAGCACGGCGAGACCCTGCTGTGCATCTTCAACCTGTCCCATGTCCCGGCCAGCTGTTCTCTCACGCTGCCCGAGTACGCGGGGCGTGGCACTCGAGAGCTCTTCGGCGGGGAACCCTTCGGCGAGTTCGATAACTCCGGGCGCTACCGCATCACCCTGGGTTCGCAGGACTTCTTCTGGTTGCGCTTGCGCAGTGCGCCCACTGCGGACGGCGCCCACCCGGAGACCATTGCGATGCCCATCATCAAGCCCGCGCGCAACGACTGATCAGCGAGGCACTCCACGAACACGTATTTGAGGGAAGCGGGGAACACAGAATGACGGATCAACAGGTTCTGGACCGGTTGCGTGACTGGCTGCCGCGGCAACGTTGGTTCCCGTTCACCGCCGAGGCCCAGGAGATCAAGGTCAATGTCGCGGGTCGTGTGCAGTTGGATCTCGATCCGGAGGAACCGAATTCGGTCGTGCGCGATCGCATCGTGTACCTGGTTCAGGCCACCGTGGGCGATCGCACCGAGTTGCTGAACGTCCCGGTGGTTCGCACTACCGAACCGCTTGCGGAGTACGAGCGTCACCTGATCGGTTCCTACCAGGGTGTCGGTCCCAATCGGGCGTTGCCCGAGCAGATCGTGGCGGGCGTGGACGCGTCTGCCTCGTTCCTGCGGCGCGCGGTCCAGCAGGCGGGTTCGTTCTGGGAACGACGCCGCTCGGGGGAGTCCGCGGAGCAGGCCAGCTTGCCGACCGATGCACAGATAAATGACGCGGCGAAGAACTCCGAGCCGGGTGCCGAAGAATCGAGTCGCGGGGCCCGAACCTCGCCGAGTTTCGACATGGACGTGGACCACGCGAGCAGGTTCTACCTCTACGACGCCGTGGGTGACGCCCCGTTCCTGGACGCCGTGCTGCGCATCATGGACACCCAGCTGGGTGTGGGTGGAGTACTGCGGCACGGTATGGGCCTCCACGGCAAATACACCGGTGCACTCAATACGCAGTACAGGATTTCCAATCCCCATCAGGTTCGCGTGATCTCGTCGGAGCAGTCGAACACCTCGGTGATCCTCACGCCGCCGACCTCCGAGAACGCTTCGGATGTTGCACTGCGCGGTGACGCGGTCATCGTGAAGTTCTTCCGCGTGGTGGGGGAGGGGCGCAACCCGGATGTCGAAGTCGGTGTGGAACTGACCTCACAGGGCTCATCCGCTGTACCCGCTACCGCCGGCTGGATCGATGCCCAATGGCGCCAGGGTCTGGTGACCACGGCAGGACAACTGGCCGTGGCCGCGCAGTTCGTCGATCACGCGCAGGACGCGTGGCAGATGGCTGTCGACAGCGCCAAGAGTGGTGGGGACTTCACGGAACTCGCTCGTGAGCTGGGCGCTACCACGGCAAGGGTCCATGCGGACCTGATGGCCGCTTTTGACCCGATCACCGCCGATCACGACGCCCGTGATGCTTTCCTGCAGGACATTTCCGGTCGTCTGCGGTGGGCCTGGGAGGCATGTGGTGACCGTTTCGTCGAACTCGAGTCCGCGCTCGACACGGTCATGCGCGATCTCGAAGAGCTGCGTGAGCTGCCTCCGTTAAAGCGTATTCACGGTGATTACCACCTGGGTCAGGTGCTCTACAACCGAGACAACGGCTTCAAGATTCTCGACTTCGAGGGCGAACCGTTGCGCCCCATCAAGGAACGCGTTCGCCCTGACGTCGCACTCCGTGACGTGGTGGGTATGCTGCGTTCCCTGGACTACGCCGGTGCCATGGCCGGCCGAGAAGAATCCGGTGACGCGCAGGAATGGACGCGAGCGGCGTCGTCGGCATTTCTCGATGGCTACCGGGAGATCAGCGACCAGAGCCTCGACACCGAATCCGTCCTGTTCCAGGCACTGTGGCTCGACAAGGCGCTGTACGAGGTCGTGTACGAGCAACGCAATCGGCCGGACTGGGTCGACGTTCCGGCAAACGCCGTCATCCGCTCGCTCCGAGCCGTCGGCTCACGTAGCGTGACTGACACCACGAACGACCAACCGAACTCCAACGACACCTTCAGAACTGAGGAAGTAGTGAGTACCGAGCGAGAGCAGGATCCCCAACGAACACCGGATATCACGAACGATCCGGCTCCCACGGGCAAGCAGCAACCCGTGCCTGCGGAGACATCGCAGAACACCGGCCGCGAGTCCGCTCAATCCGAGCAGGGTAAGCCCGCGCCCGTGTCCGAAGAGGTCCTGGCCGCGGTTGCAGAGGGCCGATACCACGACCCGCACTCCGTGCTCGGTGCTCATCCGAACGGGGACGGCACGGTGACCGTTCGGACGCTTCGTCGGTTCGCGACCGATGTCGCGGTGCGCACGGTGGACGGTCTGTATCCGCTCGAACACGAGTGGGGAGGTATCTTCTCCGGCGTCGTACCCACCCACGAGAAGGGCCGCATTCCGGATTACCGGCTTGAAGTGACCTACACCGGGCAGGAACCGCAGGTTCTCGATGACCCGTACCGGTTTGCTCCCACGTTGGGCGAACTGGATCTGCACCTGATCGGTGAGGGCCGACACGAGACACTGTGGACCGCGCTGGGTGCGCACGTTCATCGCTACCCCTCGGCCATGGGTGACATCCAGGGCGTGAGCTTTGCGGTGTGGGCTCCCAATGCCCGCGCCGTGCGCGTCATCGGTGACTTCAACGGCTGGGACGGTTCCGAGCACGCCATGCGCTCGCTGGGTTCCAGCGGCATTTGGGAACTGTTCATTCCGGGCCTGGGTTCGGGCGACACCTACAAGTTCCGCGTTCAGGGCCGTGATGGATCCTGGCGTGACAAGGCCGACCCCATGGCCTTCGGGACTGAAGTTCCTCCGTCAACGGCATCTCGGGTCTTCGAATCCAACTACGAATTCCAGGATTCCGAGTGGATGGCCAAGCGGGCGCAGACGGATCCGCACAATGCCCCCATGAGCGTGTACGAGCTACACATCGGTTCGTGGCGCAAGGGTCTGGACTACGTGGATCTCGCTCGTGAATTGGTTGAGTACCTCACGTGGCAGGGCTTCACCCATGTCGAGCTCATGCCGGTGGCCGAGCATCCCTTCGGCGGTTCCTGGGGCTATCAGGTCACCTCCTACTACGCGCCGTCTTCGCGATTCGGGTCGCCGGACGAATTCCGATACCTGGTGGACCAGCTTCACCAGGCCGGTATCGGTGTGCTCGTTGACTGGGTTCCCGGCCACTTCCCCAAGGACGAGTGGGCGCTGGCGAACTTCGATGGTGAGCCGCTGTACGAACACGCGGATCCGCGACGCGGCGAGCACAAGGACTGGGGCACACTGATCTTTGATTACGGCCGTTCCGAGGTGCGTAACTTCCTGGTGGCCAATGCCAATTACTGGCTCGAGGAGTACCACATCGACGGTCTGCGCGTGGATGCCGTGGCGTCCATGCTCTACCTGGACTACTCCCGTAACGACGGCGAATGGGAACCCAACAAGTACGGTGGTCGCGAGAATCTTGAAGCCATTGGATTCCTGCAGGAATCCAACGCCACTGCCTACCGCCGTAACCCCGGCATCGTCATGATCGCTGAGGAGTCCACCTCCTTCCCCGGCGTCACCAAGCCGACCGAAGCCGGTGGCTTAGGGTTCGGTATCAAGTGGAACATGGGCTGGATGCACGACAGTCTTGAGTACATGGCGGAAGATCCGTTTAACCGCCACTACCACCACAACAAGGCCACGTTCTCGATGGTCTACGCGTACTCCGAGAACTTCATCCTGCCGATTTCGCACGATGAGGTCGTGTACGGCAAGGGTTCACTGTTGCGCAAGATGCCGGGGGACCGCTGGCAGCAGCTGGCCAACGTGCGTGCCTACCTGGCCTACATGTGGGCCCACCCGGGTAAGCAATTGATCTTCATGGGTACCGAGTACGCGCAGGAATCCGAATGGTCGCAGGAACACGGCTTGGACTGGTGGCTGTCCGAAACTCCCCCGCACCACGGGGTGCAGGAACTCGTGAAGAACCTCAACGAGATCTACCGGGACACCCCGGCGCTCTACGTCCGGGACAACGACCCGTCCGGTTTCGAATGGATCGACGCGAACGATGCCGGCCGGAACACCCTGTCCTTCACGCGTTGGGACGACCAGGGTAATCCACTGGTGTGCATCGCCAACTTCGCCGGAAACCCGCACGAGAATTTCCTCGTGGGAATGCCGTGGGCCGGCGACTGGGACGAAATTCTCAACACCGACTCCGAACTCTTCGGGGGATCGGGCGTCGGCAACCTCGGGAAGATCACGGCAACGGAGGGCGCCTTCAACGGAAAGCCCGCTTTCGCTGAGCTGACGGTGCCGCCTCTCGCGGTGCTGTACTTCAAGCCCGCGACCAAGAACGGGAACGGCACCAAGTAGCGCCAAACGACCCAACCCGCTGCCGGGACCGAGAGGTTCGGGCAGCGGGTTTGTCGTTCCCTCGGCAAGTGTGTAATGTCTACCGAGTCGCCGCGGCGAGCTTCCTGAAAAGGGAGCGAGAAGCGGTGGCAGGAGAGCTACACCACACCGATTCCAGGCTGTTGCAAGACGCCGCGGATGTGGTAAGGTGAATCCCCGCAAGCAAGAGATCGCAAGGCGACAATCCGAAGCGAACCAAGAGTTCACCTGGATTTGACCCGCCGTTCCGATCTCACCTAAGCTTGCAGATCGCAACCGACTTCCGGTCCGTAGGGCAGGAAGAGTGGTTTGTTGTTTGTCAACTCAATAGTGTGCCTAGTTTGTTGATACCGAAAAGTATTTGTATTTTTTGGTTGATGG
>NZ_NOIT01000026.1 GCF_004136555.1 Kocuria carniphila | reverse complement strand
CCACGCGGAGCAGCCTGCTCGAGCATTGACATCAATTTCCAGATAGAAATCCCTCTACAAAACTCGGGGCTTGACAATCTGCACTCCGGAATCGATGGTGATCTGTCGGTGCCTGGCCATTTCTTTGCCCTGATCCCAGGTCAAGGATCGTTGCAACGTGTCTGGTAGCTGGGCCAGTTTGGGTACCAGCCCCTGAACCAGGGCGGTAGGTCTGTCCAGGGTGGGGTCGAGTTTGACCAGGAACACGTAGTTAGAAAACCGTTCCACCACCGTGCCAATGGCCGAGGCGACGTTCTTACCCACGATCAGATCCCCTTCCCAATGACCGGGAACTTTCCGCTCCAGGGCTTCTGCGGGCCGCTCCCAGATCGAGGCCATGTTCTTGAGCCGGCCTCGGCGGGCATCGGGCTTGCGGTTGGGGTAACGGATAGTGCGCCCGGTGCGGGTCAGCGCGGTGAGATCTCGCTTGAGCCCGCCGCGGGCTTGGAGGTAGATCGTGCGGTAGATCGTTTCGTGGCTCACACGCATCCGAGGATTATCGGGGTAATCACGGTGTAATCGTCCCACGATCTGTTCCGGGGAGAACTTCTGATCCAACCCGGTCTGGACTGCTTCGCGTAGGAGGTGATCACTGGTGATTTTCAGTGGCTTGGGACGTAACCGGTTGAACCAGGCCAGATTCTGAGCTCGCGTGGGCAGGTAACGGCCTCGCGTTCCTTCCAGGGAGCCGAGTTTGATTTCGCGACTGATCGTTGATGGAGCCCGCCCCAGCTGGGCTGCGATCTGCCGGTAGGAACGTTTCTCTATCAACAGCTCCTTGATCAGCAGCCGTTCCTGGTAACTGAGCAGCCGGGAGGGATTAGCCCATTTTTGCGGACGTATCCCGCCACATCTCCAGATGTAATTTTCCATCGGACGCCTGGCTAGTCCCAGTGCGGAAGCGATCTCACCAGTAGTTCTTCCCATACCACGAGCATCCCAGACAGCCTCGGCAAGAGCCGGGGAACGCCGCCAGAACGCGAATGGACCAATCATGGGCCAACCCATCACACAACACCCCTGTCACTAGAAGCGTTGCAACCACCCTCTGAACCCGCGGGGATTTCGTGGCCGCACCGTCGATCAGAGCGCATGGCATGCGCGCGGGGTGGTCCTAATGTCGAGCAGATTGCGCGATGCCATGAATGGTGCTTGCGGGAGTTTATTAGCAGTTGGCTGGCTGCCGATCGCCAGGGAACCTATTGGGCGGGGTAAGCCCATTCCCAGCCGTTGTTGTCAGAAGCTGGCTCCAAGAGTTCCGGGAGGATGATGACTCCCTCGGCGGTCGGAACATCGAAGATGATCTTGCCGGAAGTTTTCTCGCCAGCATTTACATCGACCGGGACGGTGTCTTCTTCAGGGAGGCATCCGTAGCCGTTGCCGATGATGTCATTGCCTGGCGTTACATTGCCGTCATTGTCCACCGCGCGGAACCCTCCCTGACGCAAACTCACGGAGGGGTAGTAATTCCCCGCTGCGCTCAAGGTGCTCTGAGGTGCAACCTTCACAGATACATCCATGACTACAAAGTGCCCATTTTTGGGTGGCCGGGCGTACGGCCCGGTGCAGACGGGATCGACTTCGATCGAATGCACCATCATCGAGGCAAGTTCACCATGTTCTGGGGTTGATGTGGTGATTGAAGAGCCAGGCACCATGGGGATGGTTCCCCGGTCGGTCAGCCCGGCCATCTGGGGAGTCTGAAGATCGGAACGTGAGGCAGGAGAGGCTTCATCGCTTGACGCGGGAGCCTCGTTGGCGGGTGCGACGCTCGGGGCTGCCGCGACAGGCTCCTCTGTTTCCCCATTTGAGGAACTACCTACTTTACCCACCGCAATTCCGATGATCAGCGTGAGGACGAGGAGTACCACGGCGCCTATAGCTGCCAGGATCCACGGCCACACCTTCTTTTTCTGAGGTGCAGGTGAGGGGTGGGTAGGAACGTAGGGCATGTCTGACTCCGGGGTTGCGCTGGGAATAATTTCGAAATCTACATGACGCTTCAAGTATTCGATCGGCCAACACGTATGTAAACGTCGACAAAGGGCAAGTATGGGACAGTCAGCTTGGCCGGCCTGGGGTTGAGTGAACGCTTCCTGGGCCACGGGTGGCCATCGGCAGTGGCGCATGTCATACACGCCGCGAAGAAGACCCCGCAACAACTAGTCAAAGCGTGTACAAGTTGGATACGATCAAACCGCGTAGTTCCAGCGATTTTCAGTTACTCCACGCCCGCCCCGCGAGCAAACAGCGCGATCAACCCTTGTTGCCTCGCCACAGATAATATACGATTTCAAATAACATCCGAGGATAACCAGAGGAGGCTCCATGACTGAGAGCACTCAGAACGTTCCTTCCCAGGTCGCGGCAGTTCCGGTGAAGCCGGGCAAGATCATCGCCGTGCATCTGGCCTACGAATCCCGTGCTGCACAGCGCGGTCGCAAGCCGGCGGTTCCTTCGTACTTCATCAAACCCTTCAGCTCCCTGGCCGGTTCCGGCGCAGAGGTGGAGCGCCCCGCGGGCACCGAGCTGCTCGCTTACGAGGGCGAGATCGCCCTGGTGATCGGCAAGCCAGCCAAGAACGTCTCCCTCGAGAACGCCTGGGACCACGTTGCCGCTGTGACCGCCGCCAACGACTGGGGCGTTTACGACCTGCGCGCCGCGGACAAGGGTTCCAACCTGCGCAATAAGGGCCGCGACGGCTACACCCCGGTCGGCCCCGAGCTGATCGACGCCCGTAGGGTCAGCCCGGACCAGTTGCGTGTCCGAACCTGGGTCAACGGCGACCTGGTTCAGGACGACGTCACTGCCGACGACCACATGATCTTCCCGCTCGCCCAGTTCGTCGCGGACCTCTCCCAGCACGTCACGCTCGAAGAGGGCGATGTCATCCTGACCGGCACCCCGGCGGGATCGTCGGTAGCCCAGCCGGGCGACGTCGTCGAAATTGAAGTTGACGCACCCCAGGCCGACGGCGCTCCGAGCACCGGCCGCCTGATCAGTCGCGTCACCGAGGGCACCGCGAGCTTCGATTCGAACCTGGGCGCAATGCCCGCCGTGGACGATAAGCAGCGCGAAGAAGCGTGGGGCTCCCGCGAACAGGCCGGTCTCCCGGCCGAAGAAAGCAAGGGCCTGCCCGAGGACCTGCGCGCCCAGCTCGAGCAGGCGCCCACCGCTGGCCTGTCCGCGGAGTTGCGCAAGCGCGGCCTCAACAACGTGGTCATCGAGGGCGTCTACCCGCAGAAGGTCGGCACCAAGATGGTCGGCACGGCCAAGACGCTGCGCTTTGTCCCGAATCGCGAGGACCTCTTCAAATCCCACGGCGGCGGGTACAACACCCAGAAGCGAGTTTTCGACGCCGTGGGCCCGGGTGAAGTCATCGTGATCGAGGCCCGCGGATCGGCCGGTTCCGGAACACTCGGCGACATCCTTGCCCTGCGCGCGCAGTTCAACGGCGCAGCAGGTGTGGTCAGCGACGGCGGCGTGCGCGATTACGAGGCAGTCAAGGAGATCGGCTTGCCGGTCTTCGCCCAGACCGCACACCCCGCCGTGCTCGGGCGCCGTCACGTCCCGTGGGACCAGGACATCGCCGTGGCCTGCGGCAACGCGACCGTTCTGCCCGGCGACGTGATCGTGGGTGACGACGACGGCGTGATCGTGATCCCGCGCGACATCGCCCAGGGGGTCGTGGACGCGGCACTGGCCAAGGAACACGAGGACGCCTGGGTGGCCGAGCGCGTGGCCGAGGGCAACCCCGTCGACGGCCTGTTCCCGCCCACCGGCGAGTGGAAAGAAAAGTTCCAGCAGTGGCTGGCCGAGAACCCGGTTCCGGGTAACTGAACCGGCTGACACGGAACTGATCAAGGACAGAGACAACCCATGACCACCCCGGCTCGTACGGAAGCAACTCAGAAACTCGGTAAGGCCCAGTACGCCTACGAGTGGATCAAGGTGCAGATCCTGGAGCAGTCCTTCACGCCCGGATACCGCTTGGTGCTCGCGAACATTGCCCAAACCCTGGGCATGTCCGTGGTGCCGGTGCGCGAAGCGATCCGTCGGCTGGAGGCTGAAGGGCTGGTGACGTTCGAACGCAACGTGGGCGCCCGGGTGGCAATGGTGGACGGTGAGCAGTACCGCTACTCCATGGAGGCCCTGGGGATCCTGGAGGGTGCGGCCACCGCCCAATCCGCGGCGCACCTCACGGCGAAAGAACTCGCCGAAGCCCGCGAACTCAACGCCAAGCTCGAGGAGTCACTGGAGAACTTCGACCCGGAAACCTTCACCGCGGTCAACCACCAGTTCCACCAGATTCTGGCGTGCCGGTGCCCCAACCAGCGCCTCAACGACATGATCGCCGTGGAATGGGAACGCCTGAATCACCTGCGCACCTCCACATTCTCTTTCGTGCCCAACCGCGCTCGCGCTTCCGTGAACGAGCACTACCAGATCCTGCACTTGATCGAGACCCACGCCCCCGCGGACGCCGTGGAGAAGGCAGTGCGCGAACACCGCACCGCCACGCTGCGCAGCTACCTCAACAGCCGCGGAACCAACTGACCAACCGTCCACACCCAGCACACACATTGGGAGTACTCACATGACTACGAACACCGATGCCAAGCCCCAGGGCCTGCCCGATTCCATCCGCCACTACATCAACGGCGAATGGGTGGATTCCATTGACGGAGACACCTTTGATGTTCTGAATCCGGTCACCAACGAGCCCTACATCAAGGCCGCCTCCGGTAAGAAGGCGGACATCGAGGCCGCTGTGGCCGCCGCCAAGACCGCGTTCGAAGAGGGCCCCTGGCCCAAGATGCTGCCCCGCGAGCGCTCGCGGGTGCTGCACAAGATCGCGGACATCGTGGAGTCCCGCGGTGACCAGTTGGCGGCCATGGAGTCCTACGACTCCGGTCTGCCGATCACCCAGGCACTGGGCCAGGCGCGCCGCGCTGCGGAGAACTTCCGTTTCTTCGCGGACCTGATCGTCGCCCAGAGCGATGACACCTACAAGGTCCCCGGCCGCCAGGTGAACTACGTGAACCGTAAGCCCATCGGTGTGGCCGGTCTGATCACCCCGTGGAACACCCCGTTCATGCTCGAGTCCTGGAAGCTCGGTCCCGCGCTGGCCACCGGTAACACCGTGGTGCTCAAGCCCGCAGAGTTCACTCCGCTCTCGGCCTCCCTGTGGCCGGGCATCTTCGAGGAAGCCGGCGTCCCGGCCGGTGTGTTCAACCTGGTCAACGGCTATGGCGAAGAAGGCTACGCCGGCGACTCGCTGGTCAAGCACCCGGACGTCCCCTTGATCTCCTTCACGGGTGAGTCCCGCACCGGCCAGATCATCTTTGCCAACGCGGCCCCCTACCTCAAGGGCCTGTCCATGGAGCTGGGCGGCAAGTCCCCGGCCATCGTCTTCGACGACGCCGATCTGGAAGCCGCCATCAACGCCACCATCTTCGGTGTGTTCTCCCTCAACGGCGAGCGCTGCACCGCCGGTTCGCGCATCCTGGTTCAGCGCGGGATCTACGACGAGTTCGTGGAGCGCTACGCGGCTCAGGCCAAGCGCGTAAAGGTGGGCCTGCCCTCGGATCCCAAGACCGAGGTGGGCGCCCTGGTGCACCCGGAGCACTACGAGAAGGTCATGTCCTACGTGGAGCTCGGCAAGTCCGAGGCCCGTCTAGTGGCCGGCGGTGGTCGCCCCGAGGGCTTCGAGACCGGCAACTACGTGGCACCCACCGTGTTCGTGGACGTCAAGCCGGAGGCCCGGATCTTCCAGGAGGAGATCTTCGGTCCGGTCGTGGCGATCACTCCGTTCGATTCGGATGAGGAAGCACTCGAGCTGGCCAACAACACCAAGTACGGTCTGGCCGCTTACGTGTGGACCAGCGATCTGAAGCGTGCCCACAACTTCGCGCAGGACGTCGAGGCCGGCATGGTCTGGCTGAACTCCAACAACGTGCGTGATCTGCGCACCCCGTTCGGCGGCGTGAAGGCCTCCGGCCTGGGTCACGAGGGCGGCTACCGCTCCATCGACTTCTACACCGACCAGCAGGCCGTGCACATCAACCTGGGCGAGGTCCACAACCCGGTCTTCGGCAAGCAGGACTGACTCTGCGCTGCGGGTCGGTCAGTGCGACCGGCCCGCGGCTACGCAAGCACACTGCACGTGAAACTTTCGAACCCCACCACCTGATCACCCTCATCACGAAGGACAACCATCATGACGAATCCCGCAGACCGGACAATGACGTCCTCGGGCTTCTATGTATCCCAGGAAGCCCCGATCTCCACCGACAACCCGATCAAAACCCCTTCGGTTCCCGCGCCGGACATCCTGCGCTGCGCCTACATGGAGCTCGTGGTCACCGACCTCAAGCGCTCCCGCGACTTCTACGTGGACGTGCTGGGCCTGACCGTGACCGAAGAGGATGAGAACGTCATCTACCTGCGCTCCATCGAGGAGTTCATCCACCACAACCTGGTGCTGCGCAAGGGCCCGGTTGCCGCCGTGGCCGCATTCTCCTACCGCGTGCGCAGCCCGGAGGAACTCGACAAGGCCGTCGCCTTCTACGAGGAACTCGGCTGCCGCGTGGAGCGCAACAAAGACGGCTTCACCAAGGGCATCGGTGATTCGGTGCGCGTGGAGGACCCGCTGGGCTTCCCGTACGAGTTCTTCTACGACGTGGAGCACGTGGAACGCCTGGCTTGGCGTTACGACCTCTACACCCCCGGCGCCCTGGTGCGACTGGACCACTTCAACCAGGTCACCCCGGACGTTCCCCGCGCCACCAAGTTCATGCAGGACCTGGGCTTCCGCGTGACCGAGGACATCCAGGACGAAGAGGGCACCGTCTACGCCGCGTGGATGCGCCGCAAGCCCACCGTGCACGACACCGCCATGACCGGTGGCGACGGCCCCCGCATGCACCACGTAGCCTTCGCGACCCACGAGAAGCACAACATTCTGGCGATCTGCGACAAGCTCGGTGCCCTGCGCCAGTCGGACAAGATCGAGCGCGGTCCCGGCCGCCACGGTGTGTCCAACGCGTTCTACCTCTACCTGCGCGACCCGGACGGTCACCGCGTGGAGATCTACACCCAGGACTACTACACCGGCGACCCGGACAACCCCGTGGTCACGTGGGATGTCCACGACAATCAGCGCCGCGACTGGTGGGGCACGCCCGTGGTCCCGTCCTGGTACACCGAGGCTTCCTTGGTGCTCGACCTGGACGGCAACCCGCAGGAAGTCATTGCCCGCACGGACGAGTCTGAAATGGCCGCGACCATCGGCGCGGACGGCTTCTCCTACACACGCGCCTCCGAGGGCGAGGAGTCCATGCCCGATTGGAAGAAGGGCGAGTACAAGCTGGGCAACCAGCTCTGACCACTCGACTTTCGTGATTGACGACGACGCCGCCGGGCCGTTCCGCGCCCGCGGCGGCCGAGCGGCGTCGTCGCCAGTGAAACCCGACCAACGCGAGGGAGACCCCATGCTGGAGCAGGAACGCATCACCAAGATCGCGGACGATCTGGCTGCGGCCGAACGCGACCGCACCATGATTCCGCGGCTCACGCAGCAGTACCCGGAGATGACCGTGGAGGATTCCTACGCGGTGCAGAACGAGTGGCGCCGCCGCAGTGAGGAATCCGGGCGCCGCCTGGTGGGCCGCAAGATCGGCCTGACGTCCAAGGTCATGCAGGAGGCCACGGGCATCAGCGAACCCGATTACGGTGCGATTTTCGCCGATCAGGTCTACGAGAACGGCTCCGTGATCAAGCACGATCAGTACTCGAACGTGCGCATTGAAGTGGAATTGGCGTTCGTGCTCAAGGACGAGCTCAAGGGTCCGAACGTGAGTATTTTCGACGTGCTGCGCGCCACCGAATACGTGGTTCCTGCCCTGGAGATCCTGAGCTCGCGCATCGAGATGGAGGGTCGCACCATCGTCGATACCATCTCGGACAACGCCGCCCTGGGCGCCATGGTCTACGGCGGCAACCCGGTGGCCCCGGATGCCGTGGACCTGCGCTGGGTCTCCGCGCTGCTGTACCGCAACGAGTCCATTGAGGACACCGGCGTGGCCGCCGCCGTGCTCAACCACCCGGCCAACGGTGTGGTGTGGCTGGCCAACAAGCTGGCCGCCCACAACGATTCGCTGCCCGCCGGGAGCATCATCCTGGCCGGCTCGTTCACCAAGCCCATGTGGGTCCATCCCGGTGACACCGTGCATGCCGATTACGGAGATTTGGGAGCCATTACATGTCGCTTCGAGTGAACAACCTGATTCAGTCCTTCCGAGCGGAGGACGCGGCGAACCTGCCGGGTGCGCTGCCGAGCCTCAAGGACCTCTTTCCGTTGGCTGACGGCGAGCAACCGGTCGTGGGAATCTTCCACTCGTCCGGTGACCCCACCGCCGCCGAAATCCTTGCCGGCACCGGTTTCGACTACCTGCTGATCGACGGTGAGCACTCGACGCTGTCCCTGGAGACCATCCAGTCCGTGCTGCGCGCGATGGCCGCCTACCCCACGCTGGGCATGGTTCGGGTCCCCGTCAACGACGAGGTCATCATCAAGCAGTACCTGGACCTGGGTGTTCAGACCCTGGTGGTGCCGATGGTGGATTCGGTCTCCGAAGCCCAGGCCGCGGCGCGTGCGGTGGCCTATCCGCCCGAGGGTGTGCGCGGCGTCGGCTCCGCATTGGCCCGTTCCGGGCGCTGGAACCGCATCCCCGACTACCTGGCGCGAGCACGCGAGACCATCACGCTGATCGTGCAGGCCGAATCCGCGGCCTCGGTGGAGAACATCACCGAGATCGCGGCGGTCGAGGGCGTCGACGGCGTGTTCATCGGCCCGTCCGACCTGGCCGCCTCCATGGGGCTGCTCGGTCAGCAGACCCACCCGGACGTGGTCGCCGCGGTCAAGCACGTGATCAGCGAGGCCAAGGCCGCGGGCAAGTTCGTGGGCGTCAACGCCTTCGCCCAGGACCAGGCGCGGGACTACCTGGCCGCGGGCGCGGATTTCGTGAACGTGGGCGCCGACGTCGCTCTGCTCGCCAACGGCAGCCGGGCCCTGTTGGAGGCTTTCCAGAAGTAGGCGTCTATTTAGACTGGTGACATGGCCACCAAGTTCAAGAAGCCGCCGTCCGGGCACTTGCGACTCGCGCTCGCCGTGCTCACGGGGGTGATCGCCTGCTTGATTTCCACGTTCTTTCTGACCCTGCCCATGAGTCTCCTGGTGGGACTCGTGTTCATGGCGGGACTGTTCGTGGTGGCTTCCGTCGCGGTGCTGTGGCCGATGTCCTCCGAAGGGACGCGTGCGAACGCCAACCGGGAGGACTTCAACCCGCTCCTGGAAGAGACACTGGTCGTCTCGGTCGCCCTGATCGGCTTGGTGGGGATCGTGGTGATCCTGCTGCGTGGACACGACCAGGAGCGAACCGCCGCCGCGGCGCTCGGGCTGCTGGGGATCTTCCTGTCCTGGGCCATGCTGCACCTGATGTACGGGGCGCGCTATGCCAACTTGTACTACGCGGAGCCGAAGGGCGGCATCGACTTCAATAGTTCCGATCCGCCCAAGTATGTTGACTTCCTGTACATGGCCTTCACCCTGGGCATGACCTACGCGGTGTCGGACACCAACGTGTCCCACACGGCCATTCGCTCCGTGGTCACGCGGCACGCGTTGCTGTCCTACATTTTCGGAACCGTGGTGCTGGCGGCCGCGATCAACCTGGTGCTGGGTGTGGTCGGGGGCTAGTTCGCAGTGAACCTGGCCAGCTGGCTCACGTGATGTGCAGCTTTGACCACCAGACATGAGAAAGGGCTTCGAGGAAGATTCCTCGAAGCCCTTTCTCATCCGGTCCTTGTCGTCCGGTTCAAGAGTTGGATGGTGCTGTGGGGTGGTGCATGAATTCATTCGGCGATCAGTAGTTGTAGGTCTTGGTGGTAACCCAGGACATGATCTGTGCGGCCTCTCGTGCATCGAAGGAGCCGAGTTCTCGGTCCATGGCCGCTTTGATCTGGGCATTGGTCATGGGACGTTTCTTGTTTCCCACGAAGGTGCTGATGCGCATGTCCAGAACCTCACCGGTCCCCAATCGAATGCCGTTGTGGGCAACCGCGGGGTTGTCCACGAAGCGCCACTCAAGGGTGTCGTACCCGGGAGCACGTCCCGGGGTGTGAACCAGCACCACTTTCACGGGATGGTCCGTACGCGGGGTGACATTCAGGACGCGTGCGTGATCCGCGCGCGGCTCCCACTTGACGGGGTCGGACTCGGTGCGCACGTACACCGTGCCTTTCAGAGTCCGGGACGGGTTCCACATGGTGGTGATGTCAGTCGACTCATATCCGAAGTGGCTGGTCCACCGCGAGGAATAGGTGACGACGGCTTGTTGACTGGCGAAGGAGATCTCGGTGAAGCACTTGGAGGCCCGAACGGGCTGAGATGGTGCCGTCACGCAGGTATCCGGCAGGGGGTCCGCCGCCTGAGCGGCTCCTACCGGAGCGAACGTGAAGGCCATGGCGATGATTGCTGAACTAGCCCCGATACGGGCTTTCATGTGTGTCATGAGTAAAGAGTGAACCCGCTACAGGTAATTTGCAATAGTAAATACATAGCGTGACTAAACTGCGACATTAACTCTGCGCGGCGATGGATCTGCAGTCGGAAGGGGTTTCGTGCGGATGTCTGGCTCTTGTTCACGTCCAGTCTTGGGGTCATCCGACGGTGCGCGAAGCCCCCGGGTGGCGTTCTCGCTACCTGGGGGCTTGGCATTCCGGTCCTTTCAGGGTCGGGTCGGTGGTGATATTAGTTGATGCGGATGGACTGCAGCATGGCCTGGACGGCGGGCACATCCTGGTGGGTGTTGACGTGGCCGGTCAGGGCGGTCCTGACCTCATCGTCCGTCAGGTGCCTGCCGGTGGTGTTGATCGGTTCGTAGGTGAATTCGGCCCACAGTTCACGCCGCTGGTTCGCTTCCCCAAAAGCGACCAGTCCGGAGGAATTGATCTGGGTCAGCCCGAAGAGAATGGCGTCCTCGTCAGGGGTGTCTACGTCGCGGTGGTACGCCGAGTAGGTACTCACGCGCGAACCCAATTGCTCGGTCAGTGGCGTATCCTCACCGGGCATCATGTACCGGGGTGAGGTGAGCCAGTCGTCGCGCAGGGGTCGAACGTCCGTAGTGGCAATTCGGCCCACGGTCTGCCCGGTCCGGCTGGTGACCTCCAGATATCCCTGGTCGGTCCTAACCGTCCACGTGGAGGGGTAGCTCATGGTGAAGGCCCCGTCCGGTGAGGTGTAGGTCTGGTCGAGAACTTCGGGGTTGCCGTCCGGGGGTGTTTCGCCGGACAGGTCCTCCACGAGTTGCACGGACTGCAGGATGGCCTCCACAGTGGCCCCGTTCTTGGAGCGGGCTGTCTTCTGAGCGACCTGTGCAGCCCTCTTGTCATTGAGGGCCTTGCCGGATTTATTCACGCCGGCCTGCTCGAAGTAGGCCCACAATTCATCGTCACTGTCCGCGGCAGCCATCGAGACCAGGCCGCCCGCGTTGACCTGCGAGAGCCCCCAGCCCATGCTGTCCTGCGCCGGGTTGGCGGCGGAGTTGTAGCCGGAGTAGGTGGCCACGTGATCGCCCACGATCTCACTCATGACCACCGCCGGGTTCGACTCGTACTGAGTGACATGACGCCCCATCCAGGCCGCATCCGGTCCGTTGAGGCTCTTGGGTGAAACGTGACCGGTGACGGAGCCGTCCGGGCTGGTCAGTTCCAGGTACTCCTTGTCTGTGGAGACCGTCCATGAGGCGGGGTAGTTGAGCATGTACTTGCCGTCCGGCGAAGTGTAAGTCTGAGTGAGCGCTTCCGCCTTCTGCGCCTTGCCTCCCTTGTTGGAGTGGCCGGCCTTCCTGGTCGACGGTGCAGGATGAAGTTGTGATCCGGGACGCTTCAGCCGTCGTATGTGAGCATGGGAAGGCCCGAGTAGCGATTGCTACCCGGGCCCTCGGTCTCCGGTCCTTTCGGTGCCGGATCGGGGTTCGTCCACTGTCTGGACGAAGCGATTAGCCAACTGACACCGCGGCGTCGCCCAGGCGGATGGACTGCAGTATCGCCTTGACCGCCGGAACATCCTGGAAGGTCGTATCGACCTTGTTCAAACTCTCCTTCGCTTCCTCATGGGACAGCGCCTGATTGGTCACGGTGGGAGGCGTAGCGGTGAACTCAACCCAGAGTTCACCCGTGCCGGAGCCGTCCAGTAGCGACACCATGCCCGAGGAGTTGACCTGTGTCAGCCCGTAGAGTGCCAGGTCCTTGTCGGCTGACTCGGGGCTGTGAACATACGCGGAGTAGGTGCTGACCTGGCTCCCCAGCTGTTCGGTGATCGGCGATTCAACACCACCATCTCCCATGGTCCTGGTGGTGGTGAACCACTCCTCGGTGGCCGGTCGGATGTCCGTGGTGGCAACGCGTCCGGTGAACTCTCCCGAGGGGCTGGTCAGCTCCAAGTACCCCTTGTCGGTCTTCGCGGTCCAGGATGCGGGGTACTTCAGCGAATAGCGACCGTCGGGCGCCGTGTAGGTCTCCGTCAACGCCTCCGCTTCACCCTGGGCGGGCGGTTCGGGCGAGGCCTCCGGGGCGATCTCGACCGACTTCAGGATGGCCTGAGTCGTGACACCGTTCTCTGATTTCACCGCCTTCTCGGCGGCCTTCGCCGCCTCGGCGTCCATCAGGGCCTTGCCGGTTGTGTTCACGCCGGTCTGTTCGAAGGTGGCCCACAGTTCTTCCTTGCTACCGGTTTTCCCCAGCGACACCATGCCGCTGGCGTTGACCTGGCTCAGCCCGTGCGCCACGACATCCTGCTCCGGACTCTCTCCAGCCTTGAAGCCGGAGTAGAGGCCCACCGTGGTGCCCAGAAGTTCGGTGAGACGCTCGGCGGGATAGGAGGTCATGTGATCGAGGTGGCGATCCGTGAACCATTCCTCATCTGGACCGTACGTTCCGGTTGCGGACACGTGGCCGGTGACTGAGTCGTCAGGGCTAGTCAGTTCCAGGTAGCCCTTATCGGTCGTGGCCTGCCACGAGGACGGGTACTTCACGGAGTAACTCCCGTCGGGTGACGTGTAGGTCTCCGTGAGGGCACCGGTCGTCTGTTTCGCACCCCTCGAGGCGGCCTGCGTGTTCTCGCTCTGCGCCGGGGACGACGTCGCTTGCGACGCAGTCGCGGATGCGTCCTGCGCCGTGGTGTGTTGCGTTTCGGACGCTGTGCTTGCCGGGTTCGAAGCGCCACACCCGGTCAACGCGATAGCGGTGGATAATCCGAGGGTTACTGCCCAATCGCGGGCTTTATTCTGTGCCATGTCTTTGAGTCTTCCGAGACTGCCAGTAGTTTGCAATGGTAAACTGTGGATCGTAATAGACCTGTGATGTGAGTCGCGAATTCGAGTTTGACGTGGGTAGACGTTCTCAAAGGGTGTATAAAACCCCCGTCTTGATAGTGTCGTGGGGCACTCGGGCATGAGCGCCGCGCCCCTTCGACCTGACAGCCGATGAGAGAACTCCATGACTGAAACCGAGGCCGCTACCACGGCGAAAAAGACGAACGGTTCATCCACGAGCGCGGCGGATGAAACCCAGGAAAAGCCACCGAAAAACGGGCCCATGATCCGCGCGCTCAGCGTGGTGGAGGTGTTGGGAAATAAGCTGCCGGACCCGTTCTGGTTGTTCGTGATTCTGGCCGGCGCGGTGGTGGCGCTGTCCGCACTGCTGTCGAGCATCGGCATCACGGCCGTGAACCCCGCCGACGGCGAAGAGGTTGCGATTCAGAACCTTCTCACCCCCGAGGGCGCCCAGCGCATGGTGGGGGAGGCCGTCGAAAACTTCGCGACATTCCCGCCACTGGGCGTGGTCATCACCGTGCTCCTCGGTGTTGCCGTGGCCGAACGCACCGGCCTGATCAACACCGCGGTCAAGCTCGTGGTGTCGCGGGTATCCGCCGGTTGGTTGACCTTCGTTCTGGCCCTGGCCGGTGTGACCGGCTCCGTTGCCTCGGACGCCATTGTCGTGGTGCTGATTCCCTTGGGCGCCGCAGCGTTCAAGGCCGCCGGCCGCTCCGCCGTGCTGGGTGCGGTGATCGCATTCGTCTCGTCCTCCGCCGGCTTCAACGCCTCGCTGGTCGTGAACCTGACCGACCCGCTGTTGGGCGGCATCACTCAGTCCGCTGCGCAGCTCGTGGATCCCGAGTACACGGTCTCTCCGATCGCCAACTATTTCTTCTCCGCGGCATCCGCAGTGGTCCTGGCCCTGGTCATCACCGTGGTTTCCGAATTGGTGCTCACCAAGCTCTCCAAGCGCTACGAAGCCGATGAGCTGAGCCAGCAGGAAGCGGCCGAGCAGGCCGCTGACGAGAACGGCAACGGCGACGAAGCCGAGACCCTCACTGAAGAGGACCTCTCATCCACCTCCCCGCGTGAGATCAAGGGACTCATTGCGGCAATGATTGCCCTGGCCATCGGCTTGGCCATTTACTTCACCCTCATGTTCATGCCCAACACTCCGTTCCCCGGTGAGGACGGATCGCCGCTGACCTCGGTGCTCATCAGCGGTGTGGCCGTGCCGATCGCACTCCTGTTCTTCATGTGTGGCTCCGTCTATGGCTGGGTGGCCGGCACCCTGAGCAAGCCCTCCGATATTCCGCCCATGATGGCCTCGGCCATCACCCAGGTGGCCCCGCTCATCGTGCTGTTCTTCGCGGCATCGCAGTTCATCGCATGGTTCGATTGGTCCAACATGGGCACGGTGCTCGCGATCAAGGGCTCGGAGTTCCTCGGCGACGCCGGCGTGCCCACCGTGGTTCTGTTCGCCGGCTTCGTGCTGTTGGTCGCCGTGGTGAACATCCTGATCACCTCCGGTTCCGCGCAGTGGACGCTGACCGCTCCCGTGGTCGTGCCCATGTTCATGTACCTGTCGATCCCGCCGGAGACCACGCAGATGCTATTCCGTATCGGCGATTCACCCTCGAACGTGGTGTCCCCGCTGAACCCGTTCTTCGCCATGACCTTGGGCTTCATGCAGCGGTGGTACCCCAAGGCGGGCATCGGCACGCTGATGTCCCTGACCATTCCGGTGTCCCTGGCGATGCTGGTGGTCTGGTTCCTGTTCTTCCTCGCGTGGTGGGGTCTGGGAATCCCGCTGGGCCCCGGCTCGCCCACTCGCTGATCGCGCACGACGGCGCTCGAGCGGCGTCGTCGGCGTGGCCAGACCACGAAAAAAGGTTCCGTATCCCCGATTCAAGCGCTGGAATCGGGGATACGGAACCTTAAATCGCACCTGGGCGGTGTGAAACGCGCTAGTGGCCCTCGCGGGGCGTCATGTAGCGCTCGCCGTCCTCGGTTTCTTCCAGGTTGTAGTCGTGCTCCTGCTGCTGCACCCGGTCTTCGACGGCGCGAGAATGCGTAATCGGCTCGGGGCCACCCGTGTTCTCCGGGGTGCCGTAAGTCTCGGCCTCCGAGCTGTCGCCGTCGCGGTCGTTGCGGGCAGCCTCAGTGAGGTCGCGGCCTTGAGGGCTGTGCAGGTCCTCGCCAGCGGGCGGGAGGTTGGGGACATTGGGGTCCTTCCGACCGACGGGCGGTTGGAACTTGCGTCCCGCCGCCATGGCCGACGAATCGACGTCATGACCGTGCTGGGCCTCGACTTCGGCCGCGTCCACGTTGGGGAAACCCGTCTCCTTGATGGCCTTGGGCGGCTTGCCACTGCCTCGAGCGGCGCGTTCGTCGGAGCGGGAGGCTTTCGCGTTGGTGGCTCCGTCTGCGCGACGATCTCGGGCTTGATGCCCGGGGTTGTCGGCTTCTTCGTCGGACTTCTCGCGCTGACCGGTCTCGTGATCGTCGTCGCGGCTCACGGGCTGGTCGGGGTCGTCGATTTGGCCGGCCGAAGCAATGGGGTCGGAATTCTCGGGTCGCTTGGTCATGGCTGCCTCCTCGTCAGGGGTGTCACGGATGACACTCGTTGATTCCAATATTGGCACTGAACTGCATAAAACGTAAGCATCCTGACTGGGCGTCGCGCCGCCTGGACGCAGAGAAGAGCCGGGGACCGCGTATGCGATCCCCGGCCCTCTCCCGGCGATGACCTCTCCCCGTCAACGCGGTGTCAGCCCAAGTGGTGGACGGTTCCCAAGATGTTCTGGGCCGCCAGGTGGTCCGGGTGCTGGGGGATCCCGTCGATCACCTGCTCGATCTCCGGGCCCGTCAGCTGGGGCTCGCCCTCGCCAATGATGGCGTACAGCTGGGCATCGACCACTCGCCCGTCACTCAGTGCCAACCCCGATCCACCTGTGGTCGGGTCCTGAAGGCGCCAGCTCAGCCGATCGGTGTTGAACGGGCCGTCCGTACGACCCACCACTACGTTCGCCGCGTGATCCGACCCCTGCGCCTGGCCGTAGACCGTGCGTGTGTGACTCATTTGGGGCATCTCGGGCTTGGTGGCGCCGGCCTGTCGGATGTCGATCCCGCCCTCGACGGAGCCGTCCGGGGAGCTGATGCTCATGGACGAGTCAGACGTGGCAATCACGGTCCAGTGCTCCGGGTAGGCGAAGAACAGGCGCCCCTGATCCATCGCGGCCAACTTCAGACCCGGGGCGTACTTGCCGTTCGTATCCAGACCCACCCGGGGTGAGTTCTCCGGAGTCACCACGGGGTAGCCACCGGGGCCCTGCGTCGGGGGCTCCGCGGCGGGGGTCGACGGCGCTGCCGGCGCCTCGGTCGCGGGGGTTCCGGGCTTCGGGGCCGACGGCGTTCCCGCAGTGGGTGCCGGGTCTCCGGTCACGGCGGGGGTCGCCGGAGCGGGGTTACCCGAGTTGCCCGTAGACGGTGCTGCTGCTGGTGGGGATGCTGCGGGTGCAGCGCTGGCCGGGGCCGATGAAACAGGAGCTGAAGTAACAGGTGCCGTGGTAGCGGGCTGGGTGCCGGTGGTGCGGGCGGGTGCGGGGTTCTCGGTGATGCGGGTAGTAGCGGTATCGGTGGAGGTATTCGGGGTCGAATCGGAAGGCGCGGCGACTGATGTGCCGTTCCCCTGATTCGACTGCGGAGCGGCGGTCATGGCCCCGCATCCGGTGAGAGCGACAACAGCGGTGAGTCCGAGGGAGGTAGTCCAGAACCGGGCCTTCATGTGGGTCATGTCACATAGCTTGGACGGCCTCGCATTACTTTGCAATAGTGAATGTGCTTAAGTTACCAAGCTGTGACTTGGGGTTCAGTTCGGTAACGGACTGGTCTCGGCCGGGCGGTCCGTGTGGGCGTACTGGGACCAGCTTCCGGGGAATAGTCGTCCGCGCCCCAGCCCGGCGAATTCGGCCACCAGTAGGTTGTGGCACGCTGACACGCCGGAACCGCAGTAGGAAATCATGTCGTTCGCGTCCGTCACGCCGGCGTCCTGGAAACGCTTCCGCAGTTGCTCGACGGGCTGCAGGGTCTTGTCCTCGGCCAGGTGCTCTCGGGCAGGTACGTTGTGCGCGCCGGGGATGTGCCCCGACCGCGGGTCCACGGGGTCCGGTCCGTGACCGTCGAAACGGGTTCGATCGCGCGCGTCAATCACCGTGCCGCCGCCGGCTGCTTCGTCAATGGTGGCCAGTGCCTCACGGGGCCAGGGGGTGGGTGTGAAATGCGCCGGTTCGGGGTTCTCGAAGTGCGTGTCCAAGGAGTCGGGTGGGAAGGCGTCGATGCCGCCATCCAGGAGCGCGGCGTCGTGGCCCGTGGTGCGCAACATCCAGACGAGACGCGCGGCCATCACGCCACCGGCATCGTCGTAGACGACCACCGTGGTGTCATCGCCGATGCCCGCAGCGGACATGGCCGCAGCGAAGTCTTCGGAAGTGGGGAGCGGATGGCGGCCGCCCTCCGGGGATGCGGGTGCCGCTAAGGCTCCGGAGACATCCACGAACACGGCGCCGGGCAGGTGGCCTTGCAGGTAGGCGGCGCGGGCGCTGCGGCCATCCAGGTACATGCGGGCGTCCGCGAGTACGACTGAATCGCGGTGTTCCTGCAGCCAGTCGGCGGTGACGAACGGTTCCATGTGGGTCTCCTTCGAGCGTGTTATCGCCACTTTACGACGCCGCCCAGCTTGCCGGAATGCGCTCGGGTTACCGTTTTCCCATGACCAACAATCTGACGCAGAAGCGCAAAGGCGCACATAAGTCCGCACTGTTCACGGGCCTGGCGCTCACGGGAATGGGTGTGCTTCACCTGGTGCAGCCGCGGCCGTTCGAACGATTGATTCCCGAGCAGTTGCCCGGAACCGCGCGGCAGTGGGCCATTGGATCGGGGTATGCAGAACTCGCAACGGCCGGACTGTTGCTCGTGCCCGCCACCCGCAAGCTGGGCGGTGTCGCGGCCACGGCGCTGTTCCTCGGGGTGTGGCCGGGCAACATGAAAATGGCGTGGGACTGGCGCCACCGGCCGATGGAGAAGCAGCTCATTTCCCTGGGTCGCTTGCCGTTGCAGATCCCTATGATTGCGAGCGCGGTGAAGATCGCCAAGTACGCCTGACCGCCGAGTGCACCCCACACTGGACAGCTGGCTGATGCCCATGTGCGGGGTGCCCGGAGGCTCAGCAGCGGTGGCGCGTTTGTCCCGCCAACGCGGTCAGGACATGGCGCGCGGTCAGGACGTAGCTGCGGATCTCACCCACCGTGCGTGGGCCGTGCTGGCAAACACCGTGATCCCCAGCCCCGCGATCGCCCCGATGCCGAAGATGGTGCCGAACCGAGCGGCGTCGGCGAGACCGGCCGTGACGAACGTGCCGGCAGCGGCACCGAGGAACAGTGACGTGACGAAGAACGAAACGGTCGTGGCACGGGCGTTGGGGGAGACCTCGGTGGCCCAGCCCTGCACGGACGAGTGCAGGATCGCATTGGTCAGGCCGATGCACACGGCCGTGACCGTCAGGGGAATTGGTGTGGCGGACAGGGCGGAGGCGCCCATGCCCAGCACCATGAACACGCCGCCCCACACCATGCACTGGGTGCGCGAGAATCGCCGCGAGAGCACCCGCATGATGGGTGCGCCCACCACCACGCCCAGGCCATAGGTCGCGCCCAGCACGCCGGCCAGGGCCACGCTCACGCCCACGCTCTGCAGCGCGGGAACCACGTAGGTCAGGATGCCCACGAGCACCACGCCCTCGGTGAAGGCCACGGCGTAGACCACGAGCGGCCACTTGGTGAAGGCGCCTCCCTTGGCGGTGGACGTGCGTTCGGGTCTGGGAGCGCGCACGTGACGCAGCAGAATCAGCAACGCCAGGCACGCCACGGCCACGATGCCGAAGACCACGCGCCAACTGATCCAGGCCGCGATCGCGCCGGTGGTCAACGTGGCCACTGCGTTGCCGATCGACGAATATGCGAGCAGATCCGAGAGGGCGTACACCTTGGCCGGGCCGATCCGCGTATCCCCGATGAGCGTGAGGAGCGTGGGATACAGCGCACCCACCGTGAGGCCCACAAAGCCGCGGGCGATCAACAGTGCCACGTAACCGCTGGCCAGAACACTGGCGATCGAGCCGAGCACCACGCCGATCAGCGCGATGCGGAGCACGATGTGGCGCCCCCACCGGTCACTCAGCACGCCCCACAGCGGTTGCCCCAGGGCGTAGAGCAGCGAGTAGACGGTGAACAACTGGACGACTTGGCGCACATCCAGGCCGGTGTCGTTGGACATGATCAGCAACATGGGTGGCGTGCCGAAGCGGTCGAAGAAGGACACAAAGCCCACGGCGCCCAACGTCCATGTGGGGACCTGTTGGGGTTTTCCGGCGCTCGCGGGTGAATTCATGCTCTCCATCCTGCACCCCGATCCGGATACGCTGGAAAACATGCGCATCGCCATCGGACAGATCCTCAGCTCGCACGATCCGCAGGACAACCTGGGGCAGGTTCGGGAGCTCGCCTCCCGCGCCGGACAGGACAAGGCGGACGTGCTGGTGTTGCCGGAGGCCACGATGTTCGCTTTCGGTCGCAGTCTCAAAAACGTTGCCGAGCCGGTCGACGGCCCGTGGGCGCAGGCGGTCTCGCAGGCTGCACAGGAGCATGGCGTGGCGATCGTGGCGGGCATGTTCAGCCCCGGCGACGAGGGCCGCGTGCGCAACACCGCGGTCATCGCGCTCGCGGACGGCCGCGTGCTCAGCTACGACAAGGCCCACCTTTACGACGCGTTCGGTTTCAAGGAATCGGACACCGTGCAGGCCGGCGCTGCACCGGTCACCTTTGATCTGGCCGGCGTCACCGTGGGCGTGGCCACCTGCTACGACATCCGCTTCCCCGCACTTTTCACGCACATGGCCGCCGACGGCGCTCAGGTCGTCCTGCTCGGCGCCTCCTGGGGCGACGGTCCCGGCAAGGTCGAACAGTGGGAACTGTTGGCGCGAGCGCGAGCCCTGGATGCGACGTCGTACGTCGTGGCCGTGGGGCAGGCAAACCCGGCGTCGGTGGGTCGCAAAGTTGAGGGCAACGCACCGCTGGGTGTGGGGCACAGCCTGGTCGCCGCACCGGACGGTTCCGTGGTCGCGTCGCTGGAGGATGCACCCGATTACCTGGTGGTGGATCTGGATCTGGATCTGGTCGAGAAGACACGCAAGTCCATTCCGGTGCTGGAGAACGCGCGCGACTTCTCATAACGGTTTTGGGGTTCCCTATCCCCGAAATCCATGGGTAGAAGTGGAATAGGGAACCATAAATCGCGGGTGTTGTGCGCGCTGGGTGCGTAACCTTGGCTCGGCGCGAGCAGGCTTTCTCGCAACATCTAGGGTGATAGGCGCCGTCTCATCGATGCACCTCACGGCGATGTCCTACCCGGAGCATGAGGACTACCAATTCATCGTCCTGGACCTCGTAGACGACTCGGTAGTCGCCGATGCGAATGCGGAATTCACCATTACCGCCCTTCAGTTGGATACAGCCGGGAGGCCGTGGGTCGCTGGCCAACGCCCCGATCGCATTGAGTAAGCGGCGGGCTGTTGGCTTGTCGAGCTTCCGAATTGCCTTGGCTGCTGAAGGCACGTACCTGATCGTGTACGACATCAACGAGGGTCAGAGGCCAAGCTCACGCATGAGTTCCTCATGGGAAACTCGTCCATCCTCGCTACGAGCCTCCGCAGCCCCGCGGATGTCAGCCTGATCCTCCAGGGCCTTGAGTGCACGGTCAAAGAACTCGGGCGACACGACCACGGCACGGCGACCTGCGCCGCGAGAAGTGATCTCGACAGGCTCTCGCTGGGCTGCAGCGATGTAGTCACTCTGCTGGCTGCGGAACTGGGATAGGGTCACGGAAGTCATGGCGCAAGTGTACAACTTGTACAAGTTGTACACCAGGGGTCGGAAAAGTCTCCTGCCCCCACCCCGCGCCTCGAGCTCCCTGTTCCGCAAGACCCATGAGCGAGAGTGGAATAGGGAACCATAAATCGCGGGTGTTGTGCGCGCTGGGTGAACGACCCCTGACAAGGCTGAGAGCCGCACGTAGGGTGGAAACAGTTGTCCCGATAAGCACGCTGACTGACTCGGCGTGGAAGCGACACCACTCTTGGAGGTTCACATGTCCCAGAAGATTGACGGCCCCGTGCGTTTTGCCGTGGTGGGGGTCGGCCAGATTTCCCAGCAGGCGTTCATCCCGGGTCTCACCCAGATCAAGGATGCCGAATTGGCTGCGTTGGTGACGTCCAGCGCGGAAAAGGCTGAGGAGATCGGCCAGGAGTTCGGCGTGGCCGCTTATTCCTACGAGGAATATCCGGCGCTGCTTTCTTCCGGCGATATTGACGCCGTCTATGTTGCCACCCCCGTTTTCCGGCACCGCGAGTTCGCGGAACCGGCTCTCGAGGCCGGGTTGCACGTGCTGCTCGAGAAGCCCATGGAAACCTCAGTGGAGGACTGCCAGGCCATTATCGACGCAGCCGATAAGTCCGGTGCCACGCTGATGGTTGCCTACCGGCTGCACCAGGAACCAGGCACCGTGGAGATGATCGAGAAGGTCCGCGACCAGAAGGTCATTGGCGACCCCCGCTATTTCTCATCCGTGTTCTCGCAGGATATTGCGGAGGAGAACCACCGCGGCCACTCCGGCTACTGGGGTGGGCCGATTCCGGACATGGGCACTTACCCGCTCAACGAGGTGCGCAACCTGTTCGCGTCCGAACCCATCGCGGTTCACGCCGTGGGTGTGCGTACTCCGGGTCGGGAGTTCAACTTCGACGACACCGTGGCCGTGACCCTGCGCTTCCCGGAGGACCGGCTGGCCCAGTTCACCATTTCGTACGCGTCCGAATCCGCTGAACGCTTCACAATTGCCGGTACCGAGGGGGAAATTACCGCGGAGCCGTGCTTCGGTTTCGGAGAGGGCGTGGGGATCAGCTACACACTCACCAAGGACGGTAATTCGGAAAGCTTCGCCCACGACCCGGTGGAGCAATTCGGAGGGCAGACCCAATACTTCGTGGACTGCATCCGCGATGGCGTGCAGCCCGAACCGTCCGGTGAGGAAGGCCTACTGGACACCCGCGTTCACGAGGCCGTACTGCGCTCACTGGAGACCGGTGAAGTCGTGAGGTTGGATCCGTACGAGCGCGACCGCCGCATCACCTCCGAGCAGGTTCGCAAGGTGGCCCCGGCTGACGAGCCTGAAGACGACGAGCTCGTGGATCAGGTTCCGCAGAACGGTTGATCACTGGGGCGATTTCAGCTCGCTGAGTTCAGGTTTCATGCACCCCGTCCCAACACGGGTAGGGATCCTGGGTTCAACGCCTTCAGCCTTGAGAACTCGCTTTTCAGCCCCGAACGTCGCCCGAGAATTTCCGCTCACAGAACGGACGCCCCGCCATGGCACAGCAGTTCGAGTACGAAACCCGACTGACCCAGCCTCGTGATGAGGTGTTCGCGTGGCATCAACGTCCCGGCGCCCTGACCCGGCTCACCCCGCCCTTCGGCGGTGGGCCGGACAAGGTCACGGAGGCACCGACGGACGGGATCGAGCCCGGTTCGCGCGTGAAGTTGGGCGTGTCCGTGCCCGGAACCTTCGGCACGGTGCATGTTCCCTGGACTGCTCGTCACGGTGACTGGGATCCGCCGCACTACTTCACCGATCGCATGGAACGCGGGCCACTGGGGGAGTGGGAGCATCGGCACAACTTCGAGGAAACGTCGTCCGGTGGCACGCTCGTCCGTGACCAAGTTACGGTGCGTGCGCTGCCCACCTCCCTGGACAAGGCCAGCGGCCCGAGTGACAAACTCATGCGGGGTCAGTTGGAACGCATCTTCGCCTACCGGGAGCGGCAGTTGCGCGGGGACCTGGACTTCCATGACGAGCACCGCGGACCTCGGCTGCGGATCGCCGTGGGCGGAGCCTCCGGGCTGATCGGATCGCAGGTGTGCGCGCTCTTGGAAACCGGCGGTCACGAGGTGGTGCAGCTCAAACGCGGTGGTTCCACCGGTCCGGGAGTGATCGGCTGGGACCCGACCAAGGGTCGACTGAACCCGCGAGATCTGGCGGGGATCGACGTCGTACTCCACCTGGGCGGGTCGAGTATCGCCACGCGCTTCACGGACAAGAACAAGGCCGAGATCCTGCGCTCGCGCGTGGACAGCACCAAGTTGCTGGTGCGGGCGATCGGGCAGGTTCCGGCCGACCAGCGGCCGCGCGCCCTGGTCGTCGGATCGGCCGTCGGCTATCACGGGACCGATCGCGGGGATGAGATCCTGGCCGAGGAACAGCCTCCCGGCGAGGGATTCCTGGCGCATGTGTGTGACGAGTGGGAGAAGGCCGCTCACGGTGCGGAAGTCTTTGGCGTGCGCGTGGTCAACGTGCGCACCGGTCTCGTGCTGACCCCGAGCGGTGGCCTGCTGCGACCCCAACTGCCCCTCATGACGGCGGGGTTGTCCGGGCCGCTGGGTGGCGGTAAGCAGTGGCAGAGCTGGATCGGGATCGACGATATGGCCGGTGCGGTGGCGCACCTGGTGCTGTCGGAGGACGCGTCCGGTCCGTACCACCTGGCCGCGCCCAATCCGGTACGGCAGAAGGATTTCGCGCGGATCGTCGCGGGGGTACTGCACCGACCCGCCATGGTGCCCACGCCGCTGGCCGGACCGCGAGCGTTGCTCGGCAAGGAAGCCACCGAGGAACTTGTGGCCGCAAGCCACCGGGTGGACGTGTCCAAGTTGTTGGGGGCCGGCTACCGCTTCCGGCACGCGGACCTGCGTGCGTGTGCCGAGCACATTTTGGGGCGGGTGGGCTGAGCCTCGTTGGCCCAGGCAGCACTTGCCGATTAATGACGCACGATTTTGTCCGGCTGATCAGATTCGTGAGATCGGGTCAGCACCATCAAATACGCAATGGAGGAACACATGGGAAACACGGACGGCAAGACCCAGGCAGTAGAAACCATCAAGGAACTGATCGACGGAATTAGCACGTGCGTCATCGCCACGCACACCGCGGACGGCGGCATCGTGACCCGTCCGATGGGTGTGCAGGACAAGGATTTCGACGGCGATTTGTGGTTCATGACCTCCCGCGATTCGGACCTCGTTGAGCAGATCACCGCCAACGACCAGGTCAACGTGACATTCGTGGGGAAGGGTACCTGGGTGTCGCTGCGCGGTCGTGCAGAGTTGGTCGAGGATCCGCAGCGCAAGGAAGAACTCGCCAGCGCACTGACCGGTGCGTTCCTGCAGGCGGACCCCAAGTCTCCCGAAGCCGCACTGATTCGCGTGAACACCGAGGCCGGTGAGTACTGGAGCTCCGAGGGCGTCAAGACCGTGCTCTCCCTGATCAAGGCCCGCGTCACCGGCGAACGCCCGGACGCCGGCAAGAATGACACCGTGCAGCTCTAATTCTTCGGTAGCGATGAGCGAGGCCCCGCGGTTACGGATTTTGAGTCCGTGACCGCGGGGCTTTGTGACGTCCGGGGCCCGGAACCCGGCGCCCGGGGGTGCCTTGTGACATCTCGGGCAGAGGTTAACATGGCTGTACATCTGGGGTAGAGGTTCGCAGCGAAACCGGGGATGAATCTACGTCCCTCTGCCAATAATGTTCAGGGCA
>NZ_NOIT01000025.1 GCF_004136555.1 Kocuria carniphila | reverse complement strand
CGCCGCGTGAGCTACGCGGACATTTCACCTGAGGCAAGCACGAACACCATCCGGACATCTTGACATGAGGCAAGACGGGAGCGGCACGGGGTCACCCGTGCCGCTCCTTGTCAGCGACGCAACGCCGGTTTCAGGACGTGGTTCAGTCCACGCGTTGCCCGTCATTCGGGCCCGACGGCGCGTGGGCGTGTGAGCCCTCGCCGGTTCCGGTCCGCGCGTCCTGCGGTGTGAGCTCACCGTGGCTGTCCTCGTCCGAGAACGGCTCGCCGGAACGCTGCGCGTTGTAGAGGTCCATGTCGATGATGCCCTCTCGCTTGGATACGATCGCGGCCACGAGTGCCTGTCCCGTGACGTTGAGTGCGGTGCGGCCCATGTCCAGGATCGGGTCCACGGCCAGGAGCAGTCCGACACCCTCGAGCGGGAGGCCCAGGGTCGACAGTGTCAAGGTCAGCATCACGGTGGCACCCGTGGTGCCCGCGGTCGCGGCGGAGCCGAGCACGGACACCAGGGCGATCAATACGAAGTGCATGGGCGTCAGGGGAACACCGTAGAACTGGGCCACGAAGATCGCGGCAATGGCGGGGTAGATCGCGGCGCAACCGTCCATCTTGGTCGTGGCGCCCAGGGGGATCGCGAAGGACGCGTAGTGCTTGGGGACACCCAGGTTCCGCTCGGTCACCCGCTGGGTCAGCGGCATGGTGCCCAGGGAGGAACGGGACACGAAGCCCAACTGCATGGCCGGCCACACACCGGAGAAGAACTGCTTGATGGACAGCCCGTTGAGCTTGATCAAGATCGGGTACACCACGAAGCCCACGAGCAGCAGGCCCACGTACACGGTGATCACGAAACTGATCAGGGTGCCCATGGAGGTCCAGCCGTACTCGAACACCGCGCGGCCGATCAGACCCAGAGTTCCCAACGGGGCCAGGCGAATGATCCACCACACGATCTTCTGCATGATAGCCAGGCCGGACTGCATGAACGTCAGGAACGGTTCGGCGGCCTTACCGACCTTCAAGGCGGCAATACCCACCACTGCCGAGATCACCAGGATCTGCAGCACGTTGAAGTTCAGCGCGGTGGTCACGGTTTCCGCATCCGGCATCTTGGAGGTGGCTTCCAAGCCCAGGAAATTCACCGGGATGATGCCCTTGAGGAAGCCCAGCCACGAACCCTCGGTACCCGTGTACTCACCGGGTTGCGCTTGACCCGTGCCCACACCGGGCTGGATCACAACACCCAGCACCATGCCGATGAGCACGGCGATCAGTGCCGTGATCGCGAACCACACCAGTGTCTTCCACGCCAGACGGGCGGCGTTGGAGACATCGCGGAGGTTGGCGATCGAGGCGATCACGGCCGTGACCACCAGCGGTACCACCGCGGCCTTCAACAGCGTGACGTAGCTGGAACCAATGGTGTCCAGCACGATCATCAACCAGTTGGGGTTCTCTTCGGGATCGCCACCCATGGCGGTGGCCAAGGAGCCCAGGAGAACACCCAGGATCAGGGCGATCAGAATCTGCCAACCGAAGGAGGTCATCCATTTCGGTAGACGCCGGGTATTTTCTGCGGAATTCATGTGAGCCAGGGTAGGCCGCGGAATCATAAAGCGCACACGGGGTGTGACGAAATGTTACGTGCCGGGCGGCGTCGTCGGCCTCGTGGTGGCCAAGGCCCGCGAGAACTCGCGGAACTAGAGCGTCATGGCGTGGGCCAGTGTGTCCAATCCCACCGAACCGAGCCGCAGCGCACGGCTGTGAAAGTGCTTGAGATCGAATTGGTCACCTTCGCGCGCTTTCACCTGCTTGCGCAGGTCCAGCCACAGTTCCTGGCCCAGCTTGTACGACGGCGCCTGGCCCGGCCAGCCCATGTAGCGCAGCCATTCGAAGCGCAGCACGGCCGGGTCCATGATCACGTTGTGGGACAAGAAGTCCCAGCCGTCCTGCGGGGACCAGATCTCACCGGCACGAGCCCCACCGAGCATCTCGCCGAGTTCCGCGGGCACGGTGTAGCCACAATGGAATCCGACGTCGAAGATCACGCGGACGGTGCGCAACCGCTGCGAATCAAGCATGCCCATGCGGTCGCCGGGATCGTCCAAGTAGCCCAGCTCCTCCATGAGGCGCTCGGCGTACAGGGCCCATCCCTCGCCGTGCCCGGAAACCCAGATGCCCATGCGGCGCCAGTTGTTGAGTTCGCTCGCATTGGCCAAGGCGGTCGCGAATTGCAGGTGATGACCGGGGACGCCCTCGTGGTAGACCGTGGTCGTTTCCTCCCACGTCGCGTGCCGTGAGGTGCCCTCGGGTACGGACCACCACATGCGGCCGGGGCGGGAGAAGTCGCTGCTGGGCGGGGTGTAGTAGATGCCGCCGTCCTGGGTGGGCGCGATCATGCACTCCAGGTTGCGCATGGCCTCCGTGAACTCGAAATGGTTCTTGGACAACTCGGAGACTGCCTGATCGGAGAGGTCTTGCATCCAGTGCTGCAACTCCTCGGTGGAGTTCAGCCGGCGGGCGGGGTCCTCGTTGAGGAGCTTCATGGACTCGCGGATGGAGACACCGGGGGAGATCTGATGCGCCACGAGTCGCTGTTCCTCATCCAGCAGTCTTAACTGTTCAATGCCCCACTCATAGACCTCGCGGGGTTCGAGCTTGGCACCCAGGAAGGACTGGAGGTGGAGTCGGTAGGCGTCCTCGCCGACGGCATCTGTGTCCCGTGCGGTCGCGGCGAAGTCTTCGTGGAACGAACGCACCAGGCTCGCATAGGCCTGGCGGGCGTCGGTGACGGCGTCTTCCAAGGGTTCACTGAGCGAGACGGGCACCGAGTCGTGGGTCAACAACGATCCCAGCGGGCCCTTGAGTTCCGAGTACGCCTCCGCCTGAGCACCGGCCTCCCGGATCTGGGTCATCGAGGCCAACTTCCCGAGCGAGGCCGCTTCCCGCAGCCCCTCCGTGTAGCTCTCCAACGCACGAGGCACGTGTCGCAACCGCTCGACGACCTGCTGCCAGTCCTCAGGCGTGGCAGTGGGCATGTTGTCGAAGATTTCGCGCACCCACTGCACCGGGGACGCGATGTTGTTGACCGGAGCGACGTCCAGATCGGCGGAGTACAGGTCTGATTCCAGCTGCAACCGATGACGCAGGGCGTGAATCGTCACACGATCCACATCGTCGCGGGGCTGTGCCGTCTCCAAGGCGCTCAGCGTCTCCGTGCGCAAGTGCGCGCGATCGGTGCGGCCCTGGGGGCCGTAGTCCGGGTAGCCGGGACCGTAACCGACCAGTCCGTTCAACGTGGCTGCCAGGGGATCCAGTCGCATCGAGCGGTCGAAGAACTGGTTGGCCAGCTCGTCCACCGGGGTTACGGGCCGGTGAACAGTGCCTAGTGGGGGGAATGCGGCGGTTGAACGGTCAGTGGATTGGTTCTCGATCACGAGAAGCCACATTAGTCACCCTCGGCCAGATGACAAGGTGGGACCGGTGCGGTGCGCGAACCCCAACCACCAACTCGCGAGCAATCCGACCACCGCGAAGCTCACGGTGACCCACCACGTCGCGTGCCAACCGCCCGCGTTCTGGACCAGGAATGCCACGGCCACCGGACCAGCGAACTGACCCAGCGCATTGAACTGCTGGCCTAGACCCAAACTGGTGCTCACGGTGTCCGGCGCGGGAGCCAGCGCCATTTGTTGCGAGATAGCGGTCGACGGGATCAGGCCGCCCACCGCAGAAAACCCGATCACCGCTCCGTAGCGCAGTCCGAAGCGTCATTCCTCGGCGATCAGGGGAGCGATCCCGAATGCAATCACCGCGCACACGGCCATGGTGACGAATCCAATGGTCCACAGGGTCACGGGCTTGACCCCTCGGCCCAGTGCCTGCCCGGCGCTCAGATTGCCCAGGGCATTACATGCCGCGGCTCCGGCACTCAATGCACCGGCGGCCCCCGCCGCAATTCCGGCCTCCGCATAGATCGTGGGGAGGAACTGGATCACGCCATTCCATTGCGCCGTATAACAACCCATGACCAGGGCGGCAGCCCACAGGGGTCCCGTGCTCAGCGTTGCCTTCGCCCGAACACCCACCGAGCGCGCGGCCGGCGGTAGCGTATCCGTCGTCGAGGTCGCGGCCACCGATGACGACGCCGCTCGCGGCCCGCCGTCGTTGCCTCGCCGCGGCGCGGTGCTCGCGTCAGGCGGAATGACCGCGGCCATGGCCACGCCCACGGCCACGGCGAGTGCTGCGGCGCCCAACCACCAGGCACGCCAGCCGATCGTGTCCACGAGGAAACCGCCCGTGAGCTGAGAAATGGCGGCGGCCACGGGGAAGAAGCAACCCCACAGTCCCACGATCGGGGCCAACCGGCGCGGGGGTACGAGCCTGCGAATCAGCGCGGGTGAGGCCACGCAGACCACCCAGAAACCCACGCCCTCCAGGACGCGAGAGGCCAGCAGCAGCCCGGGTCCGCGCGCCATAGCACCCAGCACCGAGCCGACCGCCAGGAAGCCGAAACCCCACAGACAGCCCCGGCGCAGCCCGATCGAGTCGTTGAACAGACCCACGATCATGCCCAGCACCATGCCGGCCACCTGAATCACCGCCACGAGCACTCCGGCCTGACCCAGGCTCATGTTCAGCTGCTCGGACAGCGTGCCCAGCGCTGGAGAGAGTTTCCAGACGTGCAGCGCAGCGACCACGCCGCCCGCCACGACCAGCAGTGCCTTGAACGTGCCGTGCTCGTCTCTACTCGACGACTCGTGGTTGAGCGTCGAGGCGCTGGTTGTCACGCGCGGGGAGCCGTTTCGAAACGCTCCACGAGCTCGTCCAACAACTGGGTCACGGCACCGCTGCCCGCTTCGGGTCCGCCCGCCAGCAAGCCGTCTGTGCCCAGGACCACGGCCCACGGGTTGGAAACCATGCCGAACGAACTGGCCAGGGAACGGTCCGGATCCACCAGGGCGTTGGCTCGCAACGACTCCGGCAGTTCGTGGAGTGAGCTGTCGTGGGCCACGATCGTGTGAATGGCCACCGGTCCCAACGTCGCGGGAAGTTCTTGGAGCCGCTCCATGACCGTGATGCACGGACCACAACCGGGGCTCACGTAGAAGAGTGCCCGCGCCTGTGTCTGTGCCATGGTCCGCATGGACACGCGCTGACCGTCACTGTCGACGGCCGAGACGAAAGGAACGGGCAGCCGGACGTAGTCATCGGCGTCGCCAATTTCGTCATCGGGGTGAGTCATGCCGTCGGTGCCGGATGCGACGGGCTGAGAGGTGGCACGCTGAGGATCGAGGTGCTCGGGGAGGGATGGAACGTTGCTCAGCCGACCCGCGCTCAACCCGCGAGGGCTGGCGTGGCCGCGTTCCGTCCACACGATCACGCCGAGGACCAGCAAGGGGACAGCCGCCGCGACCACGGTCCACCACGGCACGGGCAACGCGGGACCCTGGTAAGAACCGGTACTCGTGACGATGAAGGCAAAGGCAGCCAGGGCTACGAACACCAGATTGCGCACCACGGTGCGCCAGGACATGGGTGCGCGGGACAGCGAACCAAAGCATCCACAGGATGCAGGATCACCCTGGCGCACACCGATGCCCACGAACACCGTGAACGCCACGAACAGCACCACGGCCGCGGCTGTGGCCGCCCACAACACGATTCCCGAACTCAAGATGAGCGTCAGAGCCAGGAGGATTTCCACCCAGGGGAGCGCGGTGCGCACGGCCCGCGTATTCACCATGGCGGGCAACGCCAAGACGTTCAGGGCACTCTCATCAGTTTTGCTGGTGAGCAATTTGGCCACACCGCTGGCGATCAATAAGAGGGACAGACTCCACAGCACGCTCGCGACAATGACATTCACGCCCACCATTATGCTGCGGAATTCATGGAAACCGGGGTTAGCTTTCCGGCCGTGTGCGACGCCACGCGCCCCACCCCGGGCGCAGCTTCATGCCCAGGCGCATACGGCGGGATTGCACCCTCGGCACGCGCACGGGAGCGGCGTGTGAATCGTCCGCGGCGGCGTCGTGGGCCATGAACACCGCGGTGAGCGCCGTGAGTTCCTCGGCCGTGGGGTTGCCACGTGTGACCGTGAACAGTGGCTCGCGCTTGTCGTCTGCGTCCACGGAATCCAACCGGGACACCGCCTCGTGTGCCTTGTCGCGGGCGGTCACAGCGGAATGTTCCCGTGCTTCTTGGCGGGCATCGAGGCACGCTTATCGGCCAGGCCGCGCAACGCCTTAATGATTTGCGTGCGGGTCTCGGAGGGAATGATGACCGAATCCACGAAACCGAGCTCGGCGGCCTGGTAGGGGTTCAGCAGATCTTCCTCGAACTTCTGGGCGAGCTCGGCACGCAACTCGGCGGTGTCCTCGCCGTTCTCTGCGGCGGCCTTGAGATCACGACGGTAGAGAATCTCCACCGCACCCTGAGCGCCCATCACGCCGATCTGAGCGGTGGGCCACGCCAGATTGATGTCCGCGCCCAACTTCTTGGACCCCATCACGATGTACGCGCCACCGTAGGCCTTGCGGGTGATCAGCGTGACCATGGGAACGGTCGCTTCGGCATACGCGTATAGCAACTTGGCGCCGCGGCGGATGATGCCGTTGAATTCCTGGTCCGTGCCGGGCAGGAAGCCGGGGACGTCCACGAAGGTCAGAATCGGAATGTTGAAGGCATCGCAGTGGCGCACGAAACGCGCGGCCTTCTCCGACGCTGCGATGTCCAGGGTGCCGGCGAATTGCATCGGCTGGTTGGCCACGATGCCCACCGTCTGACCCTCCACGCGACCGTAACCGACCATCACGTTGGGGGCGTAGAGCTCCTGAATCTGCATGAAGTGACCGTCGTCCACCACGGTCTCGATCACGGTGCGCATGTCGTAGGGCTGATTGGCCGAATCCGGAATGAGCGTGTCCAGCTCCAGATCCTCGTCGTCGATCTCCAAGATTTGATCGTGCTCCATGCGCGGGGAGTCCTGCAGGTTGTTGCCCGGCAGGTACTCGAGCAGCTCGTGCACGAAGTCGAAGGCATCCTGCTCATCGGCCGCCAGGTAGGCCGCGGTGCCGGTGCGCTCGTTGTGGGAGCGGGCACCACCCAGGGTTTCCATGTCCACTTCTTCACCGGTGACGGTCTTGATCACGTCCGGGCCGGTGATGAACATGTGGGAGGTCTTGTCCACCATGACCACGAAGTCCGTCAGGGCGGGGGAGTACGCGGCACCGCCGGCGCACGGGCCCATGATCAGCGAGATCTGGGGAACCACACCCGAGGAACGCACGTTCATGCGGAAGATGTCCGCGAACATCGCCAGGGAAGCCACGCCCTCCTGAATGCGAGCGCCACCGCCGTCGTTGATGCCGATCACGGGGCAACCGTTACGCAGAGCGAACTTCTGGACCTTGACGATCTTTTCGCCGTTGACCTGGGACAGCGAACCGCCGAACACGCCGAAGTCCTGGGAGTACACGGCAACCAAACGTCCGTCCACGGTGCCGTAACCGGTCACCACGCCGTCACCCAGCAGCTTCTTCTTCTCCATGCCGAACATGGTGCTGTGGTGCACGGCCATGGCATCGAACTCGACGAAGGAGTCCAGGTCCAGCAGCATCTCGATGCGCTCACGGGCGGTGTTCTTACCGCGCGAGTGCTGCTTCTCGACCGCCGCGTCGCCAGCGGGCCGCTCGGACTTCTCACGGCGCTCGCGGAAATCGGCGATCTTGCCTGCGGTGGTGGTCAGGTCGTGGCTCATGGCACCTCGCGTTGTCTCGGTCCGGTACAAGGGTGGGAGTACCGGTGTCCCAGGTTCAGGACGTCACAAGTTTATTCTGCGGGGTGGCCCATGCCTTTGTAGGGGTCCCACAATCCCGTGACGGGTTCTTTCACGTGATCATTCCCAGGGGATCATGCCCAAGCGCCGGTGTTGATGCTCCACTCGCGCACGGTGTGTTCGGTGACGGCTCCCTGGACCACCAACGGATCCTCGGCCAGAATGGCGTGGACCTCCTGGTCGCTTTCGGCCGAGAACACGAGCAGGGCTCCCGCAGCGCCGTCGTCCGTGAATGGCCCGGACCCCATGACCTTGCCCCGCTGGGCCAGCTCGCCCAGGTAGGCGCGGTGTGCGGGTCGGTGTTCGTTGAGAACCTCCACCGGGCCACCGTAGGAATAGGTCACTGCAAAAATGCTCATGGTTGCCTTTCACCGGCCGTCATGTTGGATTACTCCCGTTCAGCTTATGCCCCGACAGCGGCGGTAGACATAAGCTGAGAAATGTCGATCTTCACGTCCCCTCTAAGGAGTCGCCCGCATGGACCCCACTGCCCTGGAACCGGCAGCGGATTTCCACGCTGATCAGCTGCAGGCCGAGCTGACAGACTCTGGATTCACTTCCGTGACCGTGCTCGATCAGGTCGAATCGACCAATGTCTGGCTCGCCGACCAGGTGAGGCAGACTGGCGGCACTGATCTGAGCGCCGTCGTCACCGGTTTTCAGAGCGCAGGCAAGGGCCGGCTGGACCGACACTGGTTCACACCCCCGGGCGTGGCGCTCACCTTTTCCGTGGCCTGCACACCGCGCACGGCGGCGGGTGTTCCGTGGCCTGTGGAATACGTCCCGTGGCTCACGCTGCTGATGGCCCACAGCGTGACGCGTGCGGTTCGGGGCACCGCACGCGTTCCCGCGGTGATCAAGTGGCCCAATGACGTGCTTGTTGACTCACGCAAGTTGTGCGGCGTGTTGGCCACACTGATCAACCACCCGGGTAGTTCCGTTCCCAGCGCTGTGGTGGGTGCCGGACTGAACGTGAGCCAGCGTCACCTCCCGATCCCCACAGCCACGTCCCTGCGCCTTGAGGCAGGCAACGACGCCGCCGTGCCCGACCGCCAGACGCTGCTCACCGAGATCTTGCGAGAGTTCGCTCGCTGCTATCACCTGGTGAGCCAGGACCCCGGTGCAGCGCTCGGTCCGGGTGGCGACATGCGCGCCGTCCTGGAATCCGAGCTGGATACTCTCGGTCGTCGCGTGGCGCTCCACCTACCCGGTTCCACCGTGCCCGAACAGGCCGTGGCCGAAGGTTTGGGAACCTCGGGCGAGCTGATCGTGCGCGGCGATCAAGGAACGGCGCGCGCCTTGTCCGCCGGCGACGTCGTCCACGTGCGTCCCGCACCCGGCGCGGCCAGGACGGCTGCCGAGCAGTGCGCACTCGACGACGTCGCTCGAATCACCGCGGGAGAGCGGGCATGAGGCCGAAAAACCGCCTGGTCCTCAGGCAGGGCGAGGAAACGATCGTGTCCACCCGTGCGCACCCCATCCGGCTGGTGGGGCCCGCCGTGATTGCGTGGTGCACCGTGCTGCTGTACTCGGCGCTGCAGCGACTCCTGGACCTGACCTGGCGACCCTACGAAGCGCCGTGGACCACCCTGCACTCGCTGGTCGGTTGGATCATCACCCTGGCGGCCCTGTGGGTGGCCTACCGTTACGTGCTGCTCCCGGCGTGGCGCTGGCTGCGCACCGTGTTCGTGCTGACCAATCAACGCCTCGCCCTTACCGGCCCTCCGGCCAAGGACAACGTGGTGGCCCTGCCGTTGGACGCCCTGCGCGGCGCGCGAGTGGTAGCGCCCACGGGACTGTTCGCCATGCTGACCCGCGGAGTGGACCGGGGAACGGTCATGGCGGACTTCGGGGCGCTGGGTGGCCTCAAACTGGCGGCGTGTCCGCAACCGGACGCCATGGTTGACCTGGTCCAACAGTCCGGACGGCCCGCTGGCAATTACAGTAGGTCTGGCATGACCACATCATCGAGCAGCAGTTTCCAAGGAGGGCCGCGTGGCTGAAGACCCCAACGAGCGCCCAGACCAGCCCGTGGTCGGTCCCCAGACCGAGCAGATCAACCTCAATCTCCACAACCCGGTGCAGTCCAACCTGTACGGGTCGGAGGAGTCCAAAGCGGCCGTGAAGAACCTCGATCAGCTGCTGCTGGGTTCCGAGCGCAACCTCAAACGCCGAGAGACCGCGCATGCCGCGGAACTGTCCACGGCGTCCGCGCGGAAGATCTGGCGAGCGCTGGGATTTCCGAATCTCAGCGAGGACGAGGTGTATTTCACCCAGGAGGACGTCCGGGCCCTGCGCGTGGTGTCAGACCTCGTGCAGCGGGACCGACTGTCGGAAGAAGCAGCGCTGTCCCTGGCCCGTTCCGTGGCCCAGCTCTCCGACCGCATGGTCGTGTGGCAGATCGAGGCGCTCGTCGAGGACATGGTGGCTCACCAGGGCATGACGGACGCTCAGGCACGGCGCGAACTGCTCCATGTCCTGCCGGAGATGGTGGGCCCGCTCAAGAAGCTGCTCGACTATTCCTGGCGGCGCCAGCTCTCGGCTGCCGTGCAGCGACTCGCAATGCGCGGTGAACGCGCGGACGGTTCCACGGAAAGCCTGGGTGAACACGTCTCGGACGTGGGCGGATCGTCGCTGCCGCTGGCCCGCGGCGTGGGATTCGCTGACCTGGTCTCCTATACATCCCTGTCACGACAAATGAACGAGCGCACCCTGGCGAATCTGGTGCAGCGCTTCGAAAAGCGGTGCGCGGAAATCATTTCCATGGGTGGCGGACGCGTGATCAAGACCATCGGCGACGAGGTCATGTTCCTGTCGGAGACACCCCAGGGCGGTGCCCAGATCTCATTGGCCCTGTCCCGACTGATCAAGAACGACCCGCTGCTTCCGCAGGCCCGAGTGGCCTTCGTCTGGGGGCGCGTGCTGCCGCGACTGGGTGACCTCTACGGCCCCACCGTGAACCTGGCCTCCCGGCTGGTTGCGCTCACCGATCCCGGTGGAGTGGTGGTGGATGCGTCCACGGCATCGGTGCTGAAGAACGACGACCGTTTCGTGTTGACCCCGCAACCTTCCCGGAACGTGCGTGGCTTTGGCGACGTGCAACCGGTGTCCATTACCCAGGGTCAAGGGCCCCGGCTGGAAGACGAGGACGAATGAGCATTTCTCTGGCCATCCGATCGGGCGGTGTCACCGATCGTGGGCTGCGCCGGGAATCCAATGAGGATGCCCTGGTCGTCACCGACAACATGGTTGCCGTCGCGGACGGTATGGGCGGTCACGAGGCCGGCGAGGTCGCCAGTGCCCTGTGCGTCTCCACCCTGGGCTCATCCGAGCTGTTCACGCTCGAGAACTTCTTGGACTACCAGATCGTGGAACCCCAACCCGGACTGGACGTGTCCCGGTTCCGGGCCACGATCGACCGTCAGCTGAAGCTCGATCCGGACGTCCCCAACGAGGCGCTCGAGGCCGTGCACCGCTTGCGGTCCGTACTGTGGGAAGCCGACCAGTCCATCCAGGACCAGTGCGGCACCCGCGCCGGCACCACGGTCACCGGTGCGTGGCTCGTGGAAATCGCGGGGCACTGGTTGTGGCTGATCTTCAACGTGGGCGACTCGCGCACCTATGAACTCACGGGTCCCGGTGTGGGCGAGCGACCCACCGATCCCGAGCACCCCGTTGGCGTGAGCCAGTTGACCGTGGATCACTCCGAGGTCCAGTACCTCGTGTCCATCGGACAGCTCACCCCCGCTCAGGCACTGGTGCACCCGCGACGCAACGTGATCACCCGCGCCCTGGGCACCGGCCAGGTGTGGGAACCTGACATCATCGTGATTCCGGCCCGCCCGGGTCAGCGACTGCTCATGTGCTCGGACGGTCTCACCGGGGAGCTGTCCCCGGCGCACATCGCCCGGGTCCTGCACGCGGTGCAGCACCCCAAGGAAGCCGCGGACGTGCTGCTCCAGGCCGCCCTTCGCACCGGTGGTCGGGACAACGTGACGCTGATCGTCGCGGACGTCCTCGAGGCCGACGACCCCCGCGTCAACACCGGCAGCATCAAACGCATCAGCTAGGACGTTGAACGCCGACGCCGCCCGCGAGAGTCTCGCGGGCGGCGTCGGCGTTTTCGGGTTGAATCTTACGCGTGGTGACCGCGCGTCTCGGCCTTGGGGTCGCGGGCCGGCTTGGCCTCCTTGGCGGGGGCGTCACCGCTGGCGCGCAAGCGACGGAAGTACGCGTCCGCCTCCTGCTGGCGCTCTTCCTCCACGGTTCCCGCGATTTCGGCGCGCAGCAGCTCGGGGCTGAGACCGAAGGAGTCCACGAGTTGCAGGGCGTACGGACGCAAACGGGCGATCAACCGGTTCACGTAGCTTTCCAACGCGCGGCCGCGGCGCATCGAGAGCCGACCGTAGGCCAGGTACCAGCCCAGGTTCTCCTCGAGCAGGTGCAGTCCGAACAGATCACGCAGCCAGGTGAGCACGCGCTTGGTGCCGGGGTCCTGGATCTTCTCGAGGCCCTCGGTGAAGGCTTCCCACTGCAGCAGCTGAGCGTGTGACCGGGCGGCCTCGATCAGTCGATGCTGGTTGTTGTTGAAGACCTCGGCCTTCTCACTCTTGGACTTGCGTGCCACTGCGCGCATCTCGTCCGCGACGTCCTCGATGATCGTTTCGACGCGGTCCATCAGGAGGGCGCGCTGGGCCTCGGGATCGCGCAGGGCGTTGACCGACTTGCGGGCGTCCCCGGTGTCCGTGAAGGCCTGTGTGAGCTTGCGCAACCCGGAGCGGTTGAATCCCGCCTCGGTGGCTCGGTCCGCCACGTAGCGAGCCATCACGCCCACATCCGCGTTCTTGAACTCGTCCGAGTAATCGGTCAGTAGGCGCTTGGCGACCAGCTGCAGGAGCACCGTGTTGTCGCCCTCGAAAGTCGCGTAGATATCCAGGTCGGCACGCAGCTGGGGGATGCGGTTCTTGGCCATGAACCCGGCGCCGCCGCAGGCCTCGCGGGCCTCCTGGAGGGTGTCCAGGGCACTCCACGTGGACATCGACTTGAAGGCGGCGGCCAGGGTTTCCAGGTCCTGACGGTTGCCGTCCGAGTCGTCCTCGCCGGAGAAGACCTCGTGGAATTTATCCAACAGTTGCTGGTGCGCAAAGATCATCGCGTAGGTCTCCGCAATGCGGGGGATCAGTCGACGCTGGTGCTGCTGGTAGTCCAAGAGTGTCTGCTCGCGAATATCAGAGTCCGTGTTGAACTGGCGGCGCTGCTCGGCGTAGCGAACGGCAATGCTCAGGGCCATCTGATTGGCCAGCACGGCTGCACCGTCCAAGGAGACGCGACCTTGCACCAGGGTGCCGATCATCGTGAAGAAGCGGCGTCCCGGAGAGACGATGGGGGAGGAGTACTCGCCGTTCTCGTCCACCGCGCCGTACTTGTTGAGCAAATTGAACCGCGGAACTCGCACGTTGGTGAAGTGCAGGCGGCCGTTGTCCACGCCGTTGAGTCCACCCTTGCGGCCGTCGTCCTCGCCGCCGACACCCGGCAGGAACTCACCGTTGTCATTGCGGATGGGCACGTACAGGCAGTGCACTCCGTGGTTGACACCCTTGACGATCAGCTGGGCGAAGACCACCGCGGCCTTGCCGTGGACAGCCGCGTTACCGAGGTAGTCCTTCCAGGCAGCCTTGAACGGGGTGTGGATCTCGAACTCGTCCGACTCGGGAAGGTACGTGGCGGTCGTGCCGATGGATGCGACGTCGGAGCCGTGACCGATCTCCGTCATCGCGAACACACCGGGAGTGTTGAGGTTCAGGATGTCCGGGAGCCACTCGAGGTGGTGCTCCTTGGAGCCCAGGTTGAGCACGGCCGAACCGAATAGCCCCCACTGCACACCGGACTTGATCTGCAGGGAAGGGTCAGCCAGTACCAGCTCCTCGAAGGCGGAGACATTGGCTCCCGGGCTGTTGGATCCACCCAAGTACTCGGGCACACCCACTAGTGCGGTGCCGGCATCGCGCAGGATCTTGACCTGCTCGAACGTCAGTTCGCGCTGATCCTCGAAGGTGAGGTTGTGATTGCTGTGCAGCCGCGGATCCAGGGCGCGTTCGCGGGCGGCCTTGCGGGCTTCGGGCCAGCGACCCAACAGCACTTCGCCCAGACCGGCCACGTCGATGTGCGTAGGCAGCGCGGCGTCCTCGGACACCCGGGCCATGTGCTGAGTGGAGGTGTGCGCTTCGGGGCGGGAAGTTGTAGTCATCATGACTCCTGAGGGGTTGTCTGAGCAGAGGTTTCGTCTGCGGAGAGCGTGGTGTATGTGTCCGGCCGTAAGCCCTGAACGGCCCAGTCGGTGATGAGTTGGCTCATGGCGGGCCGGTCCGGTTTGTCCTCGGTGTCCGGCAAGGCGAGCCAGGCCTCGCCGGCACCGCGGACCATGCCCACCGTGGACGCTGCCCAGCACTGCAACAGCGCCTCGGGCATGGCCTGTTCGCCGCGGTGGCGAATGTGCTGGTCCATGAGCAATTGGCAGACAGAATCCAGGAACTGTTCGATGGCCGAATCCCCATCCGCCGGAGCGGTGACCACGAACCGGTAGACATCCGCGGAGGCCTCCACCGACTTGAGGTACTCCTTCACCAACGCGTGCACCGTGGCCGCGAACGAGTCCGCCTCGTGTGCTGCCGCGACCATGCGGGTTCGCATTCGGGATACGAAGTATTCACCCACGGCCGCTTGTACGCCGGACTTGTCTTTGAAATACCGGTAGAAGACCGACTTGGAGGTGCCGCACGCGGTGGCGATTTCCTCCATGGAAATGCCCGCACCGTGGGTGGCCACCGCGTCTCGCGCGGCGGTGATCAGTTCGATGCGTCGTTTGGCGCGGTGACGCTGCCACCGCGAATTCCGACCATCAACGTTCTCTGAGACCTGTTTCACGATACCGAGAGTATCAGCTACTCTGGGTTTCAGGTGATTCGCACCACATCAATCTACGAGGAGCAGCTCTTTCATGGACAACATCCAGCAGAACGCCCAGCAGTCCCTTCGCCGCGCCGTGGTGGTCGCGGGCAACCGCATTCCCTTCGCTCGCGCGGGTGGTGCTCACGCGAACGCCTCGAACCAGGACATGCTCACCGCAGCCATTGACGGCCTGGTGGCACGCGCCGGGATCTCGGGCGAACGTCTGGGCGCCGTGGCCGGCGGCGCCGTGCTCAAGCACTCCCGGGATTTCAACCTCACGCGCGAGGCCGTGCTGGGCTCTGCCCTGGACCCCGCAACCCCGGCGTTCGACATTCAGATGGCCTGCGCGACCGGCATGGAAACCGTGAGCACGATCTCCAACAAGATCCGCGTGGGCCAGATCGAGGCCGGTATCGCCGGTGGCGTGGACTCCGCCTCGGACGCCCCAATTGCCGTGAGCGAGGGCTTGCGCCGCGCCCTGCTGCAGTTGCAGCGCGCCAAGACCCCCACTCAGAAGCTCAAGGCGCTCAAGAACCTGCGCCCCAACGATTTGGTGCCCGCCGCTCCCACCACGGGCGAGCCCCGCACCGGACTGAGCATGGGTGAACACCAGGCCCTGACCACCCAGCAGTGGGGCGTGAGCCGCGAGGACCAGGACCAGATCGCGGCGTCGTCGCACCAGAACCTGGCGGCCGCCTACGATCGCGGCTTCTTTGACGACCTGGTCACCCCGTTCAAGGGCGTGTCCAAGGATAACAACATGCGCGCGGACTCCACCGTGGAGAAGCTATCGACCCTGAACCCCGTGTTCGGCAAGAAGCTCTCCGGCGAGGCCACCATGACCGCCGGTAATTCCACGCCACTCACGGACGGCGCCTCCGCCGTGCTGATCACCAGCGAGGACTGGGCCAGCGAGCACCACCTCACACCCATGGCCGAGGTGGTCGACTCCGAGGCCGCCGCGGTGGACTTCGTCAGCGGCAACGAGGGCCTGCTCATGGCCCCCGCCTACGCCGTGCCGCGTCTGTTGGCCCGTCAGGGTCTGACGCTGCAGGACATGGATCTGATCGAGATCCACGAGGCCTTTGCCTCCACCGTGCTGGCCATCATGGCCGCGTGGGAGTCCGAGGAGTTCTGCCGCGACCGCCTGGGCCTGTCCGAGCCCGTGGGCACCGTGGACCGGTCCAAGCTCAACGTGAACGGCTCGTCGCTGGCCGCAGGACACCCGTTCGCCGCGACCGGCGGCCGCATTGTGGCCTCCACCGCCAAGGAACTCGCCGCCCGCGCCAAGGCAGAAGGCCGTCCGCAGACCGCGCTGATCTCGGTGTGCGCCGCCGGTGGTCAGGGTGTGGCCATGATCCTGCGTTCCGTCTAAGACGCATTCCCCCACAGATTTACGACATACAGGAGCTTCGAGTGGCAGACACATATTTGGACCTGGTCAATTCCGGACTGGGTAAGCAGGTCGCGAGCAAGCTGGGCCTCCCCGAACCGACCAAACTGCGCCGCTACCGCGCCGGTAGTGATTTCCCCGAGGGTTCCGTTCTGGTCCTGGGCAAGGGTCAGGCCGCCGACGCCGCCGCCCAGGCCATGCTCGACTGGAACCTTGACGTGCGCCGCCACGCCCAGGAAGTGGACCGCGTGGGTGCGGTGGTCATCGACTACACCGACGCCAAGACCCCGTCGGATCTGGGCAAGGCCGCCCTCGAGCTGTCCTCGGTGCTGCGCAAGCTGCGGTCCGGGGGACGGGTCATCACGCTGTCGCGACCCGCGGCAGGCATCGGTACCGGAGCGGCGTCGGGAACCCCGGCGGACACCGCTGCCCAGGAACCCGCAGTGGCTGCAGCGCGCCAGGGCGTGGTGGGCCTGTTGCGTTCGGCCGCCCAGGAAATGCGCGGCGGTACCACGGCCAACGGCATCCTGATTGCCGACGGCGTGGCAGCGGACGCGCCGTCCGTGGTGGGTGCTCTGCGGTTCTTCCTGTCCGGGCGCAGCGCGTTCGTGGACGGGCAGTTCCTCACGGTGACCGATGAGCGCGGCGAGTCCACCGAGAACTGGGATCAGCCGGTGGCCGGCAAGGTCGCGGTGGTGACCGGAGCCGCCCGTGGCATCGGCGCACAGATCGCCCGGACGCTGGCGCAGGCCGGTGCCAGGGTCATCGTGGTGGACGTTCCCGCAGCCGGTGAGGCGCTCACCAAGCTCGCCAACGAGCTGCACATCTCCGCCCTTCAGCTGGACGTGACGGACCCGAAGGCGGGGGAGAAGATTCTCAATCTGGCGTCCGAGCGCTACGGAAAGCTGGACCTGCTGGTCCACAATGCGGGCATCACACGCGACAAGATGCTGGCCAACATGGATCAGGCCAAGTGGGACTCCGTGATCGCGGTGAACATCGAGTCCCAGCTGCGCATTACCCAGGCCGTGCTGGACTCCGACAAGCTCGGGGAGCACCCGCGCATCGTGTGCCTGGCCTCGACGAGTGGTGTTGCCGGTAACCGCGGCCAGACCAATTACGCGGCCTCCAAGGCGGGCGTCATCGGCGCCGTTGCGGCCACGGCCTCACTGATCGCGGAGAAGGGCGGCACCATCAACGCGGTGGCACCGGGGTTCATCGAGTCCGAGATGACGGCCAAGATCCCGGCGGCCCGCCGCCAGATCTCACGTCGCCTCAACTCCCTGCAGCAGGGCGGTCTCCCGGAGGACGTCGCGCAGACCATCACCTTCCTGCTGTCGGACGCAGCGGGCGGAATCAACGGCCAGACACTCCGCGTGTGCGGCCAGAACCTTGTGGGAGCGTAGGACCATGACCCGTTCAGCTGAACAGTTACCCACCGTCCCCGAGAACTACGAACAAGTCCAACCGGCCGCCAAGCCGAACCTTGGGCTCTTGTACGCCACGGCCGGTGCCAGCGCCGCCGGTGGTTTCGCGAGCGACGCCGCCGCACGCGCCTTGCCGGCATTGCGCAAGTCCCCGCTGGGCAAGGTGCTCCCCGCATCACTCCTGAACCGCGGGGGAGACCGGTTGCGAGCCGCCTTGGAAGTTCCCAAGATCGCGCACGTGGTCGAGGGCCTGACAGTGGATGCCGAGTGGCACGAGAAATTCTGCCGCGTGGTGCACGCGACTCCCAGACCGTTGGTTCCTGGATCGTCCGAGACCGCGGTGTTCTCCGGTGCCCTGCACTCCTTGGCATTCCCCGTAGCCATGTCCGTGCTGACCCGGCAGGATTTCCCTTTGCCCGTTATGGGCATGGTGCACCTGACCAACAGCGTGCAGCACGTCATGAACGTGGCAGTGGGTGAAGAACTCACCGCGACGGCCTGGACGGAGAACCTGCGCACCCACCGCGCTGGGACTGTTGTGGACGCCGTCGTCACCCTGACCCGAAACGACGGAACCGTCGTGTGGGCGGGGCGTTCCGGTTATCTGGCCAAGGGCCAAACCGCGGCCATCGCCGGTGAAGGTGCGCGTACGAGCGAGGAAGAGTGGACGGACTCCTCGTTGACCGTGCCTTTCAATGCCCCCCAGCAAACCGCGCAGTGGTCGCTCAAAGCGGACACGGGGCGTGAGTACGCCGGGGTGAGCGGGGACTACAACCCCATTCACCTCTCGGGTCCGTCGGCCAAGGCGTTGGGCATGAAGGGTGCAATCGCGCACGGGATGTACACCGCGTCCCGCGCGCTCGCGGCCACCGGGGTGCCTTCCGAGGTGCCGTTCTCTTGGTCGGTCGAGTTCGCAGCACCCGTGTTGCTGCCCGCAACCGTGGCCGTGTCCGTTCACGACGACGGGCGCCGCGAACACTGGAACGGCTCCCGCGTGATCGCCTGGAACCCCAAGCGGAACAAGCCGCACTTGGAACTGGTGGTCAAGCCGTTGTAACGGCACATGAGGACGGTTTGATCCGACGCGTGTGAAGGACGGTGCGACCGAGATGCAAATGGTCTCGGTTGCACCGTCCTTTTCGCTGTGGGCCGGCCGATGACCACTGCAGCATGTCCGAGCCGTGGGACACAATGGTGTGGTGAGCGAGAACAAGGTGACGAAAACTCAGCAGGCCACGGATGCGTCCGGGCAGGATCTCAATCCGGACGAGCCCAGTGAGGCGCTGCGTGAGGAGTACGCGGAACTGTCGGATCGTGTCCGAGAGGCACGAACCGCGTATTACGTGAACGACCAGCCCACCATCTCGGACGCCGAGTACGACGAGCTGTACCGCAAGCTCGAAGAGTTCGAGGCTCTGAACCCTCACCTCGTGGCCAATGATTCGCCCACGCAAGAAGTGGGTGGCGAGGTCTCCGCAGCCTTCGCGCCGGTCAAGCACCTTGAGAAGATGTACTCCCTGGAGGACGTGTTCTCGACCGACGAGCTCACCGCCTGGCTCACGCGGGCCGAAGCGCAGATCGCCAATCTCCCTGGCGCACCCAAGGTCCAGTGGCTGTCCGAGGTCAAGATCGACGGTCTGGCCGTGAACTTGCTCTATCGAAACGGCGATCTCGTGCGAGCCGCGACCCGCGGTGACGGCACAACCGGTGAAGACATCACCCACAACGTGGCAACCATCAAGGACATCCCACAGAAGCTCACCGGCGAGAATCTCCCGCAGGAGGTCGAGATCCGCGGTGAAGTGTTCATCTCGTCCAAGGACTTCCGAACGCTCAACGAGCACATCGTGGAGGAAGGGCGAGCTCCGTTCGCCAACCCGCGTAATGCCGCGGCAGGGTCGCTGAGGCAGAAGGACCCGCAGGTCACCGCGCGCAGGCCGCTGTCGATGTTCGTGCACGGCATTGGCGCCGCGCAGGGCTTCGACTTGGAGAGCCAGTCCGAGGCCTATGACGTATTGAAGTCCTGGGGGCTTCCGGTCAGCCCGTACTCCAAGGTGCTGGACAGCATCGACCAGGTGTTGACGTTCATCGAGGAGTTCGGCACCCAGCGCCACGACCTGCTCCATGAGATCGACGGCATTGTCATCAAGGTCAACGACCGCCGCACCCAGTTCCGACTGGGCTACACCTCTCGCGTGCCCCGCTGGGCCGTGGCCTATAAGTACCCGCCGGAAGAGGTCAATACCAAACTCCTGGACATTCGGGTCAACGTGGGGCGCACCGGTCGCGTGACCCCGTACGGCGTGATGGAACCCGTGAAAGTTGCCGGTTCCACGGTCGAGATGGCCACCCTGCACAACCAGGACGTCGTCAAGGCCAAGGGCGTGCTGATCGGGGACACAGTGGTGCTCCGCAAGGCAGGGGACGTGATTCCGGAGATCGTGGGCCCGGTGGTGGCTCTGCGTGACGGTTCCGAACGCGAGTTCGTGATGCCCACGCACTGTCCCAACTGCGGCACCGAGCTGCGCCCCGCCAAGGAGGGCGATGTTGATATTCGCTGCCCCAACGCCGAAAGCTGCCCAGCCCAACTCATGGAGCGGGTATCCCACGCAGCCGGCCGCGGCGCGTTCGATATCGAAGCACTCGGCGACGAAGCCGCCAAGGCGCTTACCCAGCCCGTACCGCTGGACGCGCCCGATGGCACCGAGTTCTCCGAGCCGCCCCTGCGCAATGAGGCACGGTTGTTCGATCTGACAGCGGCGGACCTCGAACACATCCAGATCTGGCGCGAGGCCAAGCGAACGACCACGGACAAGGAAACCGGCGAGAAAACCCAGAAAGTCACCCTCCAGCTGGTTCCGTACTTCTGGACCAAGGCCACCAAGACCAAACCCAGCGTCCCGTCGAAGACCACGGAGCAGATGTTCGAGGAGCTCGAGAAGGCCAAGTCCAAGGAACTGTGGCGCGTATTGGTAGCGCTGTCGATCCGTCACGTGGGACCGACCGCCGCGCGCTCGCTCGCCACTGCCTTCCGCTCGATGCAGGCGATTCGTGACGCGGACGAGGAAACGCTGGCGGGCACCGACGGCGTGGGGCCGGTTATCGCACAGGCGGTCAAGGAGTTCTTCAGCGAGGACTGGCGCCGGAACGTGGTCGATACGTGGGCTGTGGCTGGCGTCCGCATGGAAGAAGAGATCGACGAATCCACGCCACGAACTCTGGAGGGCGTGACCGTGGTGGTCACGGGATCGCTGGAGAATTACAGCCGCGACTCCGCCAAGGAAGCCATCCTGGTGCGCGGGGGCAAAGCGTCTGGCTCGGTATCCAAGAAGACTGACTTCTTGGTCGCGGGGGAGAATGCGGGGTCCAAGCTGGACAAGGCCGAGTCTTTGGGAGTCCCGGTGCTGGACGAGGCCGGATTCGAACAACTGCTCACAGAGGGGCCTTCAGCCTTCGGTGATGATGACGGCGATAATGCCGCCGAGCACGACGCAGGCACAGCAGAAAACCCGACCGAAATGCAGGAGAGCTGAACACATGGATCGCGTACTCGAGGGCCTGGGCCCGGACACCACCGAACTCGAAGAGCTTCTGGAAACGGCATTCCACGCTGCGGCTGCCGGCGCGGCAGTTCTGGAGAAGCGGGACGAGTCCGAGTTCGACGCCGTCAACAAGACGTCCGCGGGGGACTGGGTCACTGCCTTCGACGTCGCCGCGGAGAACGCCGTGGTCGACGTGCTGCGCGCCGAGCGCCCCTGGGACGCCATCACGGGTGAGGAATCGGGCACGCACGTGCCGGAGAACCGCTCGCCGGTGCGCTGGTCCGTGGACCCCTTGGACGGCACTACGAACTTCATCCGGGACATCGTTTACTACGCCACATCGGTGGCCGCCTGTGACGACCAGGGCAATTGGCTCGTGGGCGTGGTACACGCGCCGGCTCTCGGACGCATCTACTACGCCGTGCGCGGCATGGGTGCGTGGGTGCGCCGTGACGGCAAGGACTCGAGACTCACGGGGCCTGTGCCGGATCGAACCGGCGCCCTCTATGGAACCGGGTTCTCCTACGATCCCGTGATCCGCCGCGAACAGTTCGGAAATTTTCTGGACACCATGGACCACTACACGGACATGCGTAGGCTCGGAGCGGCGTCGTTGGATCTCTGCATGGTGGCTGACGGGACACTGGACGGTTACTCGGAACGAGGGCTCCACGAACACGACTGGGCTGCGGGAGCATTGATCGCCGAGGAAGCAGGCGCTCACGTGCAGCGCCCAGACCTGCCGGCACCCACCGCACTTCGTGGTTCCGACCAGGACGAACACGGTTACGCGGAGCACTATGAGCGGGTGCGGAGCACCACGATCATCGGAGCCTCCGCGCGCGCTACATAGCCGTTCTACGCCACCGTTATCAAATCTCTATCATCCCGTTACATGTGCTTAACCTCACACACAGTTGACCCCTAGCGACCGGGTGTCATAGCGTGGCATGCGTCGTGCGCCCCGCGGGTGCACGGGCTGTGTCCCCCAAAGGGATGCGCCAGAACTTTGGGAATTGATTTGGCGTAACGAGAATTGTTACGCTATCGTTATCAACGACTTCCCCAAAGGACTCTCCTTACGCGGGAGTCCGCAACGCTTGAGGCGGACATGATCTGCGCCTCAAGACATGCTGGATGCTGCTGCAACACCGTACGTCGTCTACAGGGCAGCATTCCGTAGTTACTACCCCTGAACTCAACTTTTCATGGGTAGACGACGGCGCGAAGACACCCAGGGATGGGAACGAGCGTAGGTGGCCTTACGGAGCATGATGAAGACTTCGAACGTTATTCGCCGTGGTGCCGCTGCTTTCGTGATCGGCGGTGCAGCTGTAGGTGCTATGGCCATGCCGGCCAACGCAGCTCCCGCTTCGCCCTGGGACGCACTCGCTGAGTGCGAGTCCGGTGGCAACTGGGGCACCTCCACCGGTAACGGTTTTTCCGGTGGTTTGCAGTTCACCCCGTCCACCTGGGCTGCCTTCGGTGGTACCGGGAATGCTGCAAACGCTTCCAAGGCTGAGCAGATTCGCGTTGCAACCAATGTTCAGGCGGAGCAGGGTTGGGGCGCATGGCCCGCATGCTCGGCCAAGCTGGGCCTCTCCGGCACCCCGGCCCCCGCTGCTGCCGAGCAGCCCGTTGCTGCTGCCGCTGCTGTGGCTCCCCAGGCCAACGAGGTCAAGCAGGAGCAGGCCGCTCCGGCTCCGGCCCCCGCTGCTGAGGCTCCCGTTGCTGCTCCGGCCGCTCCCGCTGCTCCGGTTGAGGCTCCGGCCGCTCCGGCTGCCGCCCCCGCCGCTGTGGAGTACTCCGCTCCGGCTGCTCCCGTGGCCCCGGCTGCTTCGACCGGTGCTTCCTACACCGTTCAGGCCGGCGACACCATGGGCACCATCGCTGCCAAGCTCGGCGTGAACGGCGGCTGGGAAGCTCTCCACGCTGCTAACGCTGACTCCGTGGCGAACGCTAACTTGATCTTCCCGGGCCAGGTTCTGAACATTCCTGCCTGATTGATCTGAACATCGATTCGATGGTTGATCCCCGCTAGCGGTTCGCCGCTGCAGGATCACCGAAAGCCCCGTCCGTATTATGCGGACGGGGCTTTCGCATATCCGCAGTCAATAGTGAAAATGAAAGAATGATCACATGATGGTGGACACGGTAATCATTGGTGGCGGCATAGCCGGCTTGTCGTTGGCTTCCGAATTCGCGGATTGTCGGGGATCGGGGGAGGGGATCACGCTTGTCGAAGCGGAAACCGCGCTGGCGCATCACACCTCCTCTCGATCGGCCCAGCAACTCATTCCCAGCTACGGCCCGGAACCGGTTCTCGAATTGACCAGGCTCACCATTCCCGCTCTGGTCAAGCCCACCCGCGCTGCTCCGGTTCCACTCGCCTGGCCCAGCCCCTTCGTGGTGGCGGGTTCACCCGCCGACGTCGCTTCAATGACCGTCCCGGGTCTGCGCGCCTTGTCGAGCGAGGAACTTTTCGAGTACTGCCCGGAGCTGGCGGGCAACCCCGAGCGCTACAGTGCAGCGATCATCGACGATTCTGCGGTACGTACCAATGCCACTGCGCTCGTGGAATGGCACCGACAACGAGCCGAGCAGGCCGGCGTTCGGATCCTTACGGGCGCCAAAGTCACGGCGGCAAAGCCGTCAGATGACGGCACCTGGGCGCTGACCGTCGGTGACGATCAATTGATAGCTCACACGGTGGTCAACGCCGCCGGTGCATGGGCGGATCACGTGGCGGAACTCTTCGGCGCGGTGCCACAGCAGTTGCAGCCGCTGCGACGGACCGCGGCACTGGTTTCCCTGAGCGAGCCTCTGGGCGCGACGCATCCCATGGTCGACGACGCCGGATCCGGGTGGTACTACCGCCCCGACGAGGACGGCGCCATGATCTCGTGGGGCGAAGCCGAACCGAGTCCTGCTTGTGATGCCCAGCCTCGCCCGAACGCTATAGACGATCTCATCGCAACCGTGGAACGAGAAACGTCATTGACAGTTACGGGCGTCCGCAAGGCATGGACTGGCCTGCGTACCGAGGCTCCGTCCGGCGTGCCGATCTGTGGTTGGGATCCGCAGGTCAGCAACTTCCTGTGGCTCGCTGGACAGGGAGGCTACGGTTTCCAAACGAGCAGCGCCATGGCCCGTGCCGCCACAGATCTACTGGTGGACGGCCGGATCGAAGATTGGCTCAGTGCTGACACCGCGGCCGCTCTCCAACCTCAGCCGATCTCCACCTGATCCACGGAGAACCGGCCTAGCCCGCAACACCCAACTTCTCCGCGAGCCACGCGTACTCCCACGCGGTGTCCTTCCACTGGGAATAGCGGCCGGACGCACCGCCGTGGCCGCCGGCCATCTCGCACCGCAGCAGCACGGTCTCAGGATGCTCGGCGTGCTCGCGCAGCGCAGCGACCCACTTGGCTGGTTCCACGTAGAGCACGCGCGTGTCATTGAGGCTCGTGACCGCCAAGACCGGTGGGTAGTTCGCATCCCGCAGGTTCTCGTAGGGGGAGTAGGAGCGCATGTACTCGTAGACCTCGGGGTCTTCCATGGGGTTACCCCACTCTTCCCATTCGAGGGCGGTGAGTGGAAGTTCAGGCATCAACATGGACGTCAACGGGTCCACGAAGGGCACCGCAGCCAGGGCACCGCAGTACAGGTCGGGCGCCAAGTTGAGGACCGCGCCCACGAGCAGGCCGCCGGCGGAACCGCCGAGAACTGCGATGCGAGCGGCGTCGACATCCTGACGCTGCGCGAGGTGGCGGGTGACGGCAACGTAGTCCGTGAACGTGTTCTTCTTAGTGAACTTCTTGCCGTCGTCGTACCACGAGCGGCCCAGTTCGCCGCCGCCGCGCACGTGGGCCACGACCCACGCCACTCCGCGGTCCAAGAGAGACAGGCGGGAGATGGAGAACCCGGGGTCGGTGCTGGCCTCGTACGAACCGTAGGCGTACTGCACCACGGGAGCTGGCACGGACGCGTCGAAGTCTGCGCGGCGGACCAGGGAGATCGGGATCCGGGTGCCGTCCTCAGCGACCGCCCAATCGCGCTCCACCGTGTAGTCCGACCGGTTATAACCGCCCAACACCGTAGTTTCGCGTCGCATGATGGGTGCGCCCACGCCGAACTCGTCCAGATTCTCATCATCCACGGGGCCTGTGGGGATGTCGTAGACCCGCGGCGGCGTGACGAAGGACGTGTAGGACACCCGAATCACCGGGTTGTCGTAGCGCGCAGACACCACTGATGCGGTGAACAGATCCTCGTCGAAGGCGGGTTCCGTACCGGTCAGGGAGCCGGTAGTGAAGGAACCGGTCACCAGACCGTCAAGGCTGGCTCGCGGGATGAGCCGCACGCGTGGAGTGGTCTCGGATCGCAGAGACACGACCAGGTGCGTGGCGGTGGGTTCGCACACCTCAATCCGGGTCTGCTCGCTCGCGGGAATCACGTCGATCAGATCGACATCCGCAATACTCGACCCCGCCGTGGAAAGCGGCATCAGGCTGACCCGGGAATTCGGGGCCGCATAGTCGTGCGTCAACAGAACATAGTCTGCGCCGGCCACGGTGATGGGCTCGGCCGTGTAGAGCACCCGGTCGCTTTCCGGAATCACGGTGAGCCACGGATCCCGGGGTGCATCGACCTTGCGAATGCGGTACTCCCCATACTCCGAGCACGCGGACGCGACCATCAGCCACTGCTTGTCGGCCGACAGCTCGACACCCAGCCACAACCCAGGGTTGTCTTCTTGGTAGATCAGCTCGTCCTCGGAAACGGGAGTGCCGATCACATGGCGATACACCCGCCAGGGGCGCCAAGCGTCGTCGACTACCGTGTAGATGAGCTCGGACGCATCGGGAGTGAGGAAGGCCCCGTAGGAGGTCTGAGTAATGCGGTCCGTCAGCATCTCGCCAGAGGCAAGGTCCTTGATGTACATGGTGAACCGCTCATCGCCCGCCGTGTCTTCGGACCACGCGAGGCGGGTGCCGTCCTCGGACACACTGAAACTGCCCAGGGCGTAGAAATCGTGCGTTTCGGACGCCGCGTTGGCATCCAGTAATGTCTCCTCGCCGGGGAGGCTGACGCCCGGTTCCACGGTCGGAGGTGTCCAGGCCCGCTCGGTGTCGGCACTGTCAACGGCCGGGACCCGACAGAAGACCTGGTGGGCGCCGCCCTCCACCGTGCGGGCGAAATACCACCAGTCCCCGTTGCGGGACGGCACGGACATGTCCGTCTCTTGAGTGCGGTCCTTGATCTCGCCGTAAATGCGCTCCCGCAATGGTTGCAGGTGGGCCGTCACGGCCTCCGCGTACTCGTTCTCGAGGCCCAGGTGCGCCCGCACCTGATCCGAGTTCTTATCGCGCAACCACTCGAAATGATCGTCGAACGTGTGGTCATGAAAACTGCGCTGGACGGTACGGCGAACGGCTACGGGATATGCGGGCTTCTCGGATCTCATGATCCCCAGTCTAGGGAGCACGGCACAATGGTGTTCGTGTTGACAGACTCCCAGCGCCCGCAGCCCCTCGAACAACGCCCCGCACGCTCGGAGCTGTGGTTCCACATTGTGTTGGTCCTAGGCGTCTCGCTGGGCTCATCAGCGGTGTACGCCGTGCTCAATCTCGCCGAAACACTGTCTCGTGGGCCGCTCTCGGATGCCCAAGCCACCTTGAATCAGGTCCTGAGTCCGGTCCCGGCCATCGACCTGCTCAGGCAGCTTGCCAGCATCGGTTTCGCCCTGGTCCCGGTGGCCCTGGCGCTGTATCTCATGGCGGATTCTCTGCCGCGGATCAAGGGCGTGCTGCGTCGTATCGGCATGGACGGTCGCCGCCCCGTGCGGGATGCACTGTGGGGACTCGGTTTGTTCCTGGTCATGGGGCTGGGAACCCTGGGGCTCTACCAGGCCGGACGCGAACTGGGCCTCACCGCAGCCATCAACACCTCGGCGCTCGATGAGCACTGGTGGACGGTGCCCGTCCTGATCCTCTCCGCGTTGCGCCACAGTCTGGTCGAGGAAATCATCGTGGTTGCTTTCCTGTGCGATCGACTGCGCCGCATCGGGTGGTCCTGGGTCACGATCGCGGTCCTCACCTCGGTCTTCCGCGCCAGCTACCACCTGTATCAAGGCTTTGGGCCCGCCCTGGGCAATCTGGTCATGGGTCTCGTGTTCGTGTGGGTGTACCGGCGCTACGGTCGCCTCGCACCGCTGCTCATCGCCCACGCGCTCCTGGACATCACCGGTTTCCTGCTCCCGCAACTACTGGCGGGTTAATCGACGACGACGCCGCTGCAGCCACCTTTTCGAGCGAAAGGTTGCGGCAGCGGCGTCGTCGACGGGAAAACTAAATGGTGACCAAGCCGTCCGGCGTAGCGAAGGAAACCGCCATGACGCCGGGCGTCCCGTTGGGAGCGGACCAGGTGACGTCGAGTGAGGCCAGCACGTCCTCGACCGGGCCACCCAGCCACTCGGTCACGCGCTCGGGCGAGCCGGCAATGTCCATACCGGCCAACTGAACGTCCGTGATGCGCGCCTGGGAGGGATGCATATCGGACTCGGAATCGAAGCGAACCATGAACGGCAACTGGGGATCCGAGATCAAACCCTTCACGCCGATCTGATGCCACTCCAACTGACGACCGTCCGGGAACAACCGGGAACCGGGTACGGAGGGGCGGCCCAACTTGTCCTCGTAGGGCGTGAGGTCCTGCACCTCGACCACCCAACCGAGCCAACCGCCGCCGGCTTCGGAACGTGCGCGGACGGCCTGACCGAACGGCGCCTTGTCTGCGGCGGGGTGCTCGAGAACCTCGACCACTTCCACGTACTGGTGCCCGGTGAGCGGCAGGATCATGTTTCGCGTGCCGAAGCGCGGGTGAATGCCGCCCTTGACCGGCTCGATCCCTAGCTGATCGGCAATCCGTTCCGTGGTGGCTTCAAGACCATCGGATTGAGCTGCGAATGAGACATGATCCAGTTTCATGGTCACATCGTGGCACCGCGCACAGTGGTCTCCAAATCGAGAGCTGAAACATGACCGTGTGACGCGGGTAACTCGGCTTGACGTTCGAGGTACCGGCTCCGGACAATGAAGGGCAGGTCACGAGAGTCAGCGACAAGCCCCAGCTAGCTGACCGGCAACCCTCCCTCCGCGGTGGGGTGCCCTGGGTGAGGACCAGGCCGCATCGAAATACTTCGGTGTTGGCAAGCGCGGGTCACAGGTGCCCGATCGCTGCACGGGCACCGTGCTGCGGATCGATCACCGGGCCCCTGATCCTGAGAGGGAGTGCGGTATGAGCCCCGCAGCCACCCCGTCCAACCCAGAGGGTTGGGCCTTCGAAACTCGACAGATCCACGCGGGTCAGGAACCCGATCCCACCACGGGGTCCCGGGCGCTGCCGATCCACCAGACCACGTCCTACGTGTTCCCGGATGCGGAGACGGCAGCCAACCGGTTTGCCCTGGCCGAGCTTGGGCCCATCTACACGCGCCTGACGAACCCGACCACGGAAGTGGTCGAGAACCGCGTGGCCTCCCTAGAGGGAGGCGTGGGTGCACTCATGCTCAGCTCGGGCCAGGCCGCCTCCACGTTCGCGATCCTGAACCTGGGCGGCGCCCGAACTCACGTGGTGGCTAGCCCATCCATGTACGGCGGCACGTACAACCTGTTGCGCCACACGCTGCCCAAACTGGGTGTGGAGACCACGTTCGTCTCCGACCCTGACGATCCCGAGGCGTGGCGCGCGGCGGTCAAGCCCAACACCGTGGCGTTCTTCGGGGAGACCATCCCCAATCCGCGTAACGATGTGCTGGACATCGAGACCATTTCCGCGGTGGCACACGAGTCCGGTGTGCCGCTGATCGTGGACAACACCATTGCCACGCCGTACCTCATCCGCCCGATCGAGTGGGGCGCTGACATTGTGGTGCATTCCGCGACCAAGTTCATGGGTGGTCATGGCACGTCCATCGGCGGCATGATCGTGGACGCGGGTAACTTCGATTTCGGCCAGGACCCGCAGCGCTTCCCGGCTTTCAACGAGCCGGACGATTCCTACAACGGCCTGGTCTACGCACAGGCGCTCGGTAAGGACGGGATCTTCGGGGTGAACCTGTCGTACATCCTGAAGGCGCGCGTGCAGTTGCTGCGTGACCTGGGATCGTCGATTTCCCCGTTCAACGCGTTCCTCATCGAGCAGGGGATCGAGACGCTGTCCTTGCGTATGGATCGGCACGTTGCGAACGCACAGAAGGTCGCGGAGTGGCTCGAGGCGCGCGACGACGTTCGCGCCGTTTCCTATGCGGGCCTCGCCTCCTCGCCGTGGCACGACCGCGCCCAGAAGTACTCGCCCAAGGGTGCCGGTTCCGTGCTCGGATTCGTGCTCGACGGCGGGCGCGAGGCGGGTACCGCGTTCGTGGATGCCCTGACCCTGCACTCCAACGTGGCCAACATTGGCGATGCCCGTTCGTTGGTGATCCACCCTGCCTCCACCACGCACTCACAGCTGACCGAAGAGGAGCAGCGGGCCACGGGTATCGAACCCGGGTTTGTGCGGCTGTCCGTGGGCTTGGAGTCCATCGATGACATCGTGGCCGACCTGGAATCCGGATTCGAGGCCGTGGCCGCGCTGGGTGAGGCTGCGGCGTCGTCGACGATCGGCTCGGATGGAGAGGGAACGCGGGCGTGACCATCGTGGGAGGCGGGACCACCGATTCGCTCGTGCGCGAGGACGGCGTAGTGGGCTATATCGACGTGGGTCCCTTGACCTTGGAATCCGGGTACCGTCTCCCACGCGCGCGCTTGGCCTACGAAACGTGGGGGCACCTCAACGAGGACGCCTCCAACGCCGTGTTGATCGAGCACGCACTGACCGGGGACTCCCACGTCGCACGCGGCCAGTCGCGCGAACACGCGCCCGAGGTTGAGCGCTTGGCCGCGGAAGCGGGCGGATGGTGGGATGGACTGGTGGGTCCGGGGGCGGCCATCGACACCGATAAGTACTTCGTGGTGTGCGCCAACATTCTCGGTGGTTGCTACGGCAGCACCGGTCCGGCCACCCAGGCACCACCGGAAGTGGACCCGGACCAAAAATCGTGGGGTTCCCGATTCCCGCGCATCACCGTGCGGGACACGGTGATCGCGGAGGCCGTTCTGTCCGATGCTTTGGGAATCGAGCGTTGGCGACTGGTGATCGGCGGCTCCATGGGGGGTGCCCGGGCTCTCGAGTGGGCCGTGATGTACCCGGATCGAGTGGCGGCGTGCGGCGTGATCGCGGCGTGTGCTTCGGCCAGCGCGGAACTGCTCGCATGGGGACAGGCCCAAGCGCTCGCGATCCGGCAGGACCCGAATTTCCGCGGCGGGGACTACTACGACAGTGAGTTCCCGGAAGCGGGACTGGGCCTCGCGCGGCGCATCGCCCACATCACCTACCGCTCAGCCGCGGAGTTGCACTATCGGTTCGGCCGTGAGGCCCAGCCGAATGAGGACGTGGACGGGACCTACACGGCCGAGCGAGGCCGCTACCGCGTGGAAAGCTACCTGGACCACCAGGCCTCCAAGCTCGCGGGTCGCTTTGACGCGAACTCGTACCTGAGCGTCAACGAGACCCTGATGTCCCACGACATCACGCGTGGCCGCGGCAGCTTGGAAGAAGTGCTGGCAGGCACCTCGTGCGAGTGGCTCGTGGCCGGGGTCGATTCGGACCGGTTGTTCTTCCCTGCGGAATCGGCCGAACTCGTGCGGGCGCTGCCGGGTGAGCAGACCCTGCACATGATCAGCTCGCCGAGCGGTCACGACGGGTTCTTGATCGAGGCACCTCAGCTGGGCATGCTGCTCAAGAAGTCGGTGTTGAAGGACTAACCCTGTCCGGCCTCCGGGTCGGAGGGGTGCCGGTCGCTTGAAATCTGCGCATTCGCTTGTTCACCCGCACCCGGGATCACGGCTCGGCCGAATTTCGGCCGCTTGGCGGTGATGGAGTCTCCCGAACTGCGCTTGGTGAGGCGGCGGGCAACCCACGGCGCAAAGTGCTTCCGAGCCCACACGAGATCATCCCTGCGGACTTCCCGCTTTGTCCTGGCAGGTTGTGCTTCCAGGGCATCGGGAACTAGTCCGTGGTCGACGCCCAGGGAATCCAGGACTTCCACCGCGATCCGCTGATGACCCAGGGGAGAGAAGTGCAGTCGATCCGGCGCCCACATCAACGGATCGGCCAGTTCATGCAATCCCCACAGATCGGTCATCACTGCACCGTGGCGAGCCGCAATCACACGCACGTTCTCATTCCAAATGGCCACGCGGCCGCGGATGCTGCGGAGCACCGGAGTGTTGCCCACATCGGGCCCGTCGAACATCACCACGGTGGCGCCGGTCTCCGCGATGTGCGCGATCACGCCGTCCAGTTTCTGCGCGATGGCGTCCGGGTCCGCCCCGGGGCGCAGCATGTCGTTGCCACCCGCGCTGATGGTGACGAGGTCCGGCTCCAGAGCGAGCGCCGGTTCCAACTGTTCGTCGATGATCGGTTGGTAAAGACGACCGCGAATGGCCAGATTGGCGTAGGCGAAGTCATCCGTGAGCCGGTCCAGTTCTTCGGCCACGCGGTCGGCCCAACCGCGGTGCCCGCCGGGGACCTGCTCGTCAGGGTGGGTCTGTCCGTTAAACGGTGTGTGGGGTCCGGCGGTTCTCATTAGTGAGTGGTTCTTTCGAACCGTCCGGCGAAGG
>NZ_NOIT01000024.1 GCF_004136555.1 Kocuria carniphila | reverse complement strand
ACCAGTCACCCACACCAGTCCCGACCCCCGAGCCACCCACTCTCGCGGCTTGACTCGAAACATAGGGACACCCCCCGGACGTTGGAACTGAATTCCTCAGTCAAACTCCCGGGGGTCAGTTCAGTTCCAAGACCCTTCTGTCATCCAGCTACCGACTCATCAGTCAACGATGACCCGACGCAGGACAAAAGTGGAGCTTAGGGGAATCGAACCCCTGACCTTTTCATTGCGAACGAAACGCTCTACCAACTGAGCTAAAGCCCCTTGCAACAGAGATCACTGTAGTCCTCCTACCTACTTTTCGCACGTCGAACGGGCCCGTGCGGCCGCGCAGATTACTGTTGTCCCATGACCGAACCGGACGCCGCCCAAGCCCCACTTACACCCGAGCAAGCGACAGCACATGACCAGTTCGCAGTCGGCTACGTTCCCGGTGTGATGCCGGGGAAGTGGTTCCGGAGGTGGGAGGACCGCCGTCACAAGCCGGCCCTGAGCCAGTACCCGGTCCGCGCCGACAGCTGGCGGGAGGCACTCACCAGCGGCGAGATCAAAGCCTGCTTCGTCCGCCTCGAATGGGAGGGCCAGGACCCCAGCTTGGAAGAGCTCCGCCAGGAGTTCCGCGCTGTAGCCCTCTACGAAGAACTCCAGGTCGTCGTGCTCGACAAGGACCATATCCTCACCGTCGCGGAGACGCTCACCACCGACGAACTGACGGCCGAAAGCGAACCACAGAAGAAGCCCGTCACCGACGAAGCAGACATGGCCATTGAACTCACCGCCGCTGGCGTCGGCCCCGTCATCCTGCCCATGTCGGTGGCTCGCCTGCATCATCGCAAGGACGTCACCTACCGCGAGCTCACGGACGCGCCCACCATCCCCGTGGTGCTCGTGTGGCCGCAGGATCTCAGCGAAGAGGACGAAGCCGCGGTCCAGCAGTTCGTCGGCATCGTGCGCGGCCGCAGCGCCAACAGCGGACGCGATACCCCGCCCAGTCAGGACAAAAAAGCACAAGAGGCCAAGGCAAAGAAGCAGCCCCAAAAACAGCAGCCCAAGGCCCAGCAGCGCCGCGGTGGAAAGGGACCCAAGGGAGCTAAAGCGGCGTCGGCGAGCAAGAATGCCCGACGACGCCGCCCACGCTAGATCCGCGCGAAACTAACCGTCCCCGCGACGCTCCGAGGAATCGGTGGTCGTGCCGTCCTTACTGGGCGTGCGGCCGTCGGTGGTGGAGGTGTCCGGGGCGGGTTCGGGCTTGCGGACCGCGGTGCGCAGCTGACCCGTCATCGGCACGCGAGGCTGCGGGAAGGACGTGGTGCGCGTGTCCTCGTCGGCCGCGGAGGAACCGGACGGAGCGCCGTCGTTGCGCACCACCATCTGATTGACCAGCGGGAGACGCAGACCCTCGCGGTCCAGCAACTTCTTGATCCGCACCCGCAGTACACGGGCCACGTCCCATTGCTGCAGCGGCGCGGTCTTCACGGCCAGGCGCACGGTGATGGACTCGCCGGTGATGTTTTCCACGCCCCAGACTTCGGGGTCGTCGATGATGTTGGGGCCCATATCCGGGTCGTCGCGCAACAGCTGCGCTTCGTGTTCGATGAGGTCCGTGAGCAGGTCGATGTTGGTGTCGTAGGGGACCGGGATGTCCAGCACGCAACGGGCCCAGCCCTGCGACTGGTTGCCCACGCGCAGGATCTCGCCGTTGCGCACGTGCCACAGGGTGCCCTTGACGTCGCGCACCTGGGTTACGCGCAGCCCCACGCTTTCCACGGTGCCAATGGCTTCACCCAGATCCACGGAATCGCCAATGCCGAGCTGGTCCTCGGCCACCATGAAAATGCCGGAGAGGTAGTCCTTGACCAGGGATTGCGCGCCGAACGACAAGGCCACGCCGGCGATACCGGCCGAAGCCAACACCGGCGCAATGTTGAATCCCAGCTCCGCAATGATCATCAAGATGGCCACGGCCCAAATGACGATCGTGGCCACCGAGGACAGCACGGACCCCACGGTGGAGGCTCGTTGCGCCTGGCGGTCCGAGGCCAGCCCGGCGTCGGCAACCCATCGGGGCTTACCGTTGTCGATCTTGCGCACGATGCGCGAGCGCGAACCGCGCGCAATGCCCCTGGTGACGTTGCGAATCACCAACCGCAGCACGGCGGTCAGCAGCAGCGCGCCCAGGAAAATCAGGAGCACGCGGAACGGCGCATCCATCCAAAAATGCCAATCAAGCAATCTCTCATCCATCGAGCACTAGATTAACCGCCCCGGATGAATGCTCCCTAAGCGAGCGCTAGAGCCACTTCTTGGCCTTGAAGATCACGTAGAGCACCACGCCCACACCGAGCATCAACCCCAGCGCTATGGGGTAGCCGTACTGCCACTCCAATTCGGGCATGTGCGCGAAGTTCATCCCGTAGATCGACCCCACGATGGATGGCGCGAAGAGAATGGCCGCCCAGGACGAGATGCGTTTCATCTGTTCGTTCTGTTCCATCGCGGCCTCGTTCTGCCGGGCCGTGGTCAGCGTGGAGTCCAGGGTCATGGCATCGGCCAGTGAGGATCGCATGGACTCGAGCTTGTTGTTCACGATGATCACGTGGTCCAGAACATCGCGCATTCGGTGCTGGAGTTCTTCGTTGGTGTTGTACTTCTGAAATCCCGCGAAGTACTGATTCATCACCGTGTTCAACGGGGACACACCGCGGTGGAAATCGTTGACCTCGCGGGCCAGCTCGTAAATGCGTTGCGAGACGTGGCTTTCGCCGGCGAAGAGCGAATCCTCGATCTCGTCGATATCGGTTTCCAGACCGTCCAGCACCGGAAAGTAGTCGTCCACGATCTGATCGAACAGCGCGTAGAGCACTCCGTCCCCGCCCATGCGCAGCAGCTCACTTTCCCGCTCCACACGCTTGCGCACATGCGAGACCCCGCGCGATTCCGAGTGCCGAATGGTGATCACAAAGTTGGGGCCGGTGAAAATGTGGATCTCGCCGATGTCCACGGTCTCGTCGTGATCGTTGTACACAGCAGGCCGCAGCACGGTGAACAGGGTGTCACCGTAGCGCTCGATCTTGGGCCGCTGATGCGCCTGGATCGTGTCCTCGACGGCCAGCTCGTGGAGTTCGAAGTGCTCCGCCAGTGACTTCACCTCGTCAACGCTTGGTCGGTACAGCCCGATCCACGCGAGCACGGATTCCCGCTGATCGTCCGGCGCGCTAGCGCATTCCTCATCCAGTTTCAGCAGGAGCCGGTACGTCTCCTGCAGGCTCGACGGGGTTTCGATCCGCTGACCATTCCGGTAAATGGCGTTCTCCACGATGCTCACCCGCCCATTATGGCCGCTCGCCTTCCGCTCGTGACGACCGCCGGGGCGCGTGGCTCAACGGGTACGACGCCGCTCGCTCACGGTCAGTAGACTCGTCACCATGAGTTTGGCATTCGATTCCAGGGTGGGCGCCTACGCGCTCATCGTTCGTGACCAGCAGGTTCTGCTGACCCATTGGAATCCGCGCCGCGCTGATTTCGACGGCGCGTGGACCCTTCCCGGGGGAGGTATGGAACCTGGCGAGCAACCGGAAACCACCATGCTGCGCGAGGTCTTCGAGGAGACCGGCTACACCGTGCACACCGACACCCTGCTGGGTGTACACAGCCGGTGGATGGCGTCCGAGCAGCGGCTGGACGGTCAGCCGCGCGACTATCACGCGTGCCGAGTCCTTTACACAGCACACGTGGTGGACGGTGAGTTGACCGTCGAGGAAGACGGCTCATCCGACGACACCCGGTGGTTCCCCCTGGTGGAACTGGATGAACTCGCTCGTCTCGACCTGGTGGATCAAGCCCTGCATTTAGCGGGGCTTGGCCGGTGGGTCGAGCAGCCCGAAGAAGCGCCCAGCCCGGTGGTCGAGCAGGACATCGAAGAGTGACCAATGACCACACCACGGGTGCTCATCACGGTGCCCCTCTGAACAGCCGCGGAGTCACGAAGACCAGCCCGACTAGAAGTCGAGTGGGTCTCATGGGGATCGCCCTGACCGGCCTGCTCGCTCTCACTGCATGCGACAACGGAGGCAATGGGCCCGCAACGGGAGATGCGGCACCCGAGCCGACCGCGGCGGCGTCGTCACCCGGAACCGAGGCGGGCGGCCCGGTGAGAATTGCCACCGGGGTGAGTGATCAGACCCGCGTGGTGGCGCACATGTACGCCCAGCAACTGCGCGAGCAGGGCATTGGTGCGGACGTGGTGGACGCGGGGCGTGAACGGAACGAGCTGTTCGACGCGCTCCAAGCCAACGAAGTGGACTTGCTCCCGGACTTCACCGGCGACCTGTACGTGCACGTGGCGGAGAACGAAACGCCGGCGTCGCCGTCGAATACTCCCACCCCGGCACCCACGGCGTCCGAGGACCCGGGGTTCATCGGCTCACTCGCGCAGTTGCTGGGATTCACCGGCGAGACCGGGCCGTCCGGGGACGATGTTTACGATGCGCTGCCCGACTCGATGCCCAAGGGCCTGCAGATTCTCAACGAGTCTCCGGGGCAGAACACCGATCGATTCGTGGTGACTCCCGCGACGGCCGTGGAGCTTGAACTGGACGATCTCACCTCGGTGGGGGAGCACTGTTCGGACATGGCGATCGGTATGCCGGGTAACTACGCGGATTCCGATCAGGGCGTGAAGGGGCTCGAGAGTTACTACGACTGCAAGCCGAAGTCCGCCCCCGAACTGGCCGAGTACTCCGAGCGCGTGGACGCGCTGCTCAACAACGAGGTGCAGGCGGCGGTGTTGCCCGAGTCCTCGCCGGTAATCGATGACGACGACCTCAGAGTGCTGGACGACCCCAATAATCTGTACCGCCCGGAGAAGCTCGTGGCCGTGGCCTCGGAGGGGCTGACGGGGGATGCGGTCTCAGCGGTCAACGGCATCACCTCCAACATCCGCACCGGGGATCTGGCCATGATGACCCGGTTGGTCAGCGGTGAAAACCCGGACATGACCCCGGAAGAAGCCGCAGCGTTTATCAGGGAACAGCCCCGGTAAATCTGCGTGGCAGCGCCATAAGGGGCGAGTAGTGTTGCCCTCATGGCAATGGTGAAGCAATCCGACAAACTGAAGAACGTGCTCTACGACATCCGCGGTCCCGTGCTGGATCAGGCGGAAAAAATGGAGGCGGCGGGTCATCGCATTCTGCGACTGAACATCGGCAACCCCGCGCCCTTCGGTTTCGAGGCGCCGGACGCGGTCCTGGTCGACATGATCAAGAACCTGCCCAACGCCCAGGGCTATTCGGATTCTCGCGGCATCTACTCCGCCCGCACCGCCGTGGTGCAGTACTACCAGACGCGCGGCATCATGAACCTGGACACCGACGACGTCTACCTGGGCAACGGTGTGTCCGAGCTGATCACCATGACGCTCCAGGCGCTGTGCAACACCGGTGACGAAATTCTGGTTCCCTCCCCGGACTACCCGCTGTGGACCGCCTCGGTGGCGCTGTCCGGCGGTACGCCCGTGCACTACCTGTGCGACGAGGAGAACGGCTGGAACCCTGACCTCGAGGACCTGGAATCCAAGATCACCTCACGCACCAAGGGCATCGTGGTGATCAACCCCAACAACCCCACCGGTGCCGTGTACTCGCGCGAAACCCTCCAGAAGATCGTGGAGATCGCCAAGAAGCACGAACTCATTCTGTTCGCGGACGAGATCTACGAAAAGATCACCTACGACGGCGCCGAGATGATCAACCTGGCCTCACTCACCGGTGAGGACGTGCTGTGTCTGACGTACTCGGGCCTGTCCAAGGCGTACCGGGTGGCCGGTTACCGTTCCGGTTGGCTGGCGATCACCGGCCCCAACTGGAGCGCGGAGTCCTACATCGAGGGCATCAAGCTGCTCGCCAACATGCGCATGTGTGCCAACGTTCCGGCGCAGCACGCAATCCAGACGGCGCTCGGTGGGTACCAGTCCATCAATGACCTGATCCTCCCCGGCGGCCGCCTTAAGGCTCAGCGCGACCTCGCGTACAAGAAGCTCAACGAGATCGACGGCGTCACGTGCCAACAGGCCGACGGCGCTCTCTACCTGTTCCCCAAGCTGGACGTGGAGAAGTTCGGCATCGTTGATGACGAGCGCTTCGCCCTGGACCTGCTCAAGGAACAGAAGATCCTGCTCAGCCACGGCACCGCGTTCAACTGGGGTGAACCGGACCACTTCCGTCTGGTCACGTTGCCCGCAGTCGAGATGCTGGACACCGCTCTCGACCGGCTGGGCGAGTTCCTCTCCGGCTACCACCAGTAGGGCACAGCCGCTCCACGGCTCGCGCTCACAGGCTCAGCCAGTCGAATCCGTTCAGACATGGCTCACTCCGACGCCGTCTGCTCCCGGGTTTCTTCACGCCGGGCGCGGGCGGCGTCGAGCCGTTCCCGGGCGCCGTCCAGCCAGTTCTCGCAGCGGGTGGCCAGGGCTTCGCCGCGCTCCCATAACTGCAGTGACTCCTCGAGCGTGGTGCCGCCGGTTTCGAGCTTGGAGACGATCTCCACGAGCTGTTCGCGGGCCTGCTCGTAACCAAGCTGGTCGATGTCGGACAGATCCGGGGCTGCGTTGTCCGGGGACTGGTTTTCCTTGGCCATGATGGTCCTCTCAGTAGTTCTGCTGACGTGCTGTTAATTAGTGCTCGCCGGGTTGGCGTTGGCTGACGTTGTCCACGGTGACGCCCAGTTCACCGGAGGCCAGGCGCACGGCAAGTTTCTGCTTAGCCTTCACGGAAGCAGCTTCCGTGACCACGTGCCCGTCTTGGGTCTGCACCACGGCGTAGCCGCGGTCCAGGGTCTGCTGGGGTGACAGGGCGCGGACGCGTGCTCGCATCTGGGTGACGGCGTCCTGCGCGCGGAGTGTTGCGGTGTTGACCGCAGACCAGGCGCGTGAGCGCCAGCGGTCCAGGTCTTCTTCCCGAACCAGGATCATGCCGTCCGGTTGGGAGAGCACTGGCCGGGTGCGCATGGACGCCAAACCCTGCTGCTCACGCTCGATGAGAGTGGTGACCGCACGATCCAGTGCGGCTCGGGCCTGGCCGATGCGCAGTCGTTCTTCTTGCACGTCCGGCACCACGCGCTTGCCGGCGTCAGTGGGGGTGGAAGCACGAACATCCGCCACGTAGTCCAGCAACGGCTGGTCGTTCTCGTGACCGATCGCGCTGACCACGGGGGTGTTCGCCGCGAAGACGTTGCGGATCAAGGATTCCTCGCTGAAGGCCAGGAGATCCTCGAATGCGCCGCCGCCGCGGGCAATCACGATCACGTCCACGTGCTCCAACTGATCCAATTCCGCCAGCGCCGCGCTCACGGCGTTGGCAGCGCCATTGCCCTGCACCGGAACTTCTCGGATCTCGAACTGCACACCCGGCCAACGCAGGGAGGCGTTGCGGACCACGTCTTTCTCCGCATCCGAGTTACGCCCCGTGATCAGCCCAACGCACAAGGGCAATACGGGAAGCGGTTTCTTGTGGCGGGGATCGAAAAGCCCCTCATCAGCCAAGGCGCGACGCAAGCGTTCGAGGCGTTCCAGCAGATCGCCCAGGCCCACGGGTCGGATGCCACGGCCGATCATCGAGAGTCGACCGGTCTTGGCGTAGAAGTCCGCCTTGAGGTTCACGACCACGCGCATGCCCTGTTCCAGGGGCCGCTGCAGCGCAGTCATTTCCTGGCCGAACAGGGTGACGGACACGGACATTTCCTCGTTCATGTCCCGAAGGGTCACGTAGGAAACGCGTGCACGGTGATTGACCTCGATGACCTGGCCCTCGACCCACGCATCCGGGGCCTTCTTGATCCAGGCATTGAGGTTGGAGGACAAGCGGCTCAACGGCCATGGGTTCTCCGGAGAGGTGTCCCGCGCGAACTGAGCGAGTTCCCGGTGCGGGTCCGGAACGTCTACAGCATCCGAGGGCTGCGGCGAAGGTGATGTGCTCATGGGTCATGCTTACCACCCTCCGCGGACATGCACAGGCGACTTTTCCCTAAAGTGGAGTCGTGACCCCTCAACCCCCTTCGTCCACAACCCGTGCGTTGCGAACCGCGGGTGCCGTGCTGTGCGGACTCCTCACTGGGCTGTTCTTCGCCGCGTGGCTCGGGCTCACGTGGTTGCAGGATCACTTATTGTCCCCGTCCGGTTTCCAGGACACCGCTCACTCGGTCGTCACGGACACCCAATTCCAGACGGAACTGGTGGGGACCCTGTTGGACCGGGCCTCCTTCGGACTGCTGGACGATTACCAAACCGGGATCGGACCCGTGGACCAGACCCTCGAGCGAGTACGGGAGGGCGCCGTCGGCGCGGCCGAATCGTTCGCAACCGCGCCTGAGCAGCGCGAGATGTGGACGCAGGTGCTGGTGGAAACTCACGCGGCCAACGTTCCGCTGTCGCCGGAGATGGGGGAGGCCCCCGAGAACCTGGTGGTGAACGTTCATCCGGTGGGTGCCACGATCGATCAACGCATTCGGGACACCTTGGGCATCGACCCGTCGTTGAGTTCGCAAGAGCTGACGGTGTCGGTTCCCGGGGCACGCACCGGTCCCGTGATCGACGCGATCGTGTGGATCACCCAGTGGCGCTTTGTGCTGCCGTGGCTGGCCGGGGCGCTGGGCATTGCCACCCTGCTGTTGGCTCCCCGGCGGTGGCTTGCCCTGGCGGGTCTGGGCCTGGCCGGTGTGGTGATGACGGGTGCGTTGTTGATCGCAGCGCTCGTGGCGGGTCAGTCGGTGGTATCGGCGTCCTCGATTGAGCCGGTGGCGAATCTGGTGGTCCTCGAAATCGTGGGCCTGTTGCGCGAATCCTTTGTGGCCCGGTGCGTCACGGGCATGATCTGGGCTGCGGTGGTCGCGCTCGCCGGTGTGACGGGCGCCGTGGTGAGACGTCACGCAGTCACCTACCATTAAGAGCATGTCCACCACCGTTGATCTTTCCATGCCCACCGTTCCTCGCGTTCGGCGCACACCCCAAGAGATCGCCGATGCCGCTCCGGTCGCCGGTTCTCGCAAGGTCCTGTTGGCCGCGCCGCGCGGATACTGCGCCGGTGTGGACCGCGCCGTGATCGCGGTGGAGAAGGCACTCGAGCACTACGGTGCCCCGGTGTACGTGCGCAAGGAGATTGTGCACAACAAGTACGTGGTCGGCACGCTGGAAGAACGCGGTGCCATTTTTGTGGATGAGACCGACGAGGTTCCCGAGGGATCCCTGCTGGTGTTCTCCGCCCACGGTGTGTCCCCGGCGGTCGTGCAGTCCGCAGCGGACCGCAAATTGCAAACCATTGACGCAACCTGCCCGCTGGTCACCAAGGTGCACCGCGAGGCCGTGCGCTTCGCTCGCGGCGACTACGAGATCCTGCTGATCGGTCACGTGGGCCACGAAGAGGTCGAAGGCACGTTCGGCGAGGCCCCCGAGCACATCCAGATCGTGAACTCCCCGGAGGACGTGGACACCCTGGAGGTCAACAACCCGGACAAGGTCGTGTGGCTCTCGCAAACCACGTTGAGCGTGGACGAGACCATGCAGACCGTCAACAAGCTCCGCGAGAAGTTCCCCAACCTGCAGGACCCGCCCAGCGACGACATTTGCTACGCGACCTCCAACCGTCAGGCGGCGATCAAGGAAATTGCGCCACAGACGGACCTGGTGATCGTGGTGGGTTCGGCCAACTCGTCCAACTCCGTGCGGCTCAAGGAAGTAGCTGAGGAATACGGTGCCAAGCGTGCCGAGCGCGTGGACTTCGCCAACCAGGTCGATGAGTCCTGGTTCGAGGGTGTTGCCACCGTCGGTGTGACGTCCGGTGCTTCGGTGCCCGAGGTGCTCGTCAAGCAGGTGCTCGACCTGCTGGCTGAGTACGGTTATGGCGAGGTCGAAGAAGTCGTCACGGCTGAAGAGGACATTCTGTTCTCCCTGCCCAAGGAGCTGCGTGCCAAGCTCGCCGAGGGCGGCGACAAATCTCGTCAGCTCGGCGGCCGCGGATCGCGTCCCAACCGCTGATCCGAACGCCTGGCGGTCGCGACACTGCGACCGGCCGGGAGCTGTCTCGACCCGCTCACCCGATCACTCGGTCAGCCGGGCGGCGCAGCATTAGCTGGCCCGTGCGTTGTCTTCGCGCGGGCCAGTCTCATTACCCCGGTCAGCGGAACCGTCCAGCACGAACTCGGTCGCAGTGACGGCTCGGGGCATGGTTTCCACGGGCTTAGTTTCGAGCCCGGTGGAGTCGTTGTCGGTGGGATCCAGCGCCGCGATCTTGCGGGCCGAAGGCAACACACGGGTTTCGAGTGAGCCCACGAGTTTGTTGTAGCCGTCCACCGAACGCCTGAGTGAGCCACCCATATCAGCTAGGTGCTTACCCACAGATCCCATACGGTCGTAGAGCTCTCGCGAGAGCCGGTAGAGCTCGCGCGCGTTGTCCGTGAGAGTGGCCTGACGCCAGCTGAATGCCACCGCCTTGAGCGAGGCCATCAGCGACACCGGGGACACCAACGCCACATTGTTTCGAGATGAATGTTCCAGTAGTGCCGCATCCGACTCCAGGGCTGCGGCGAGTGCGGATTCCACCGGGACGAAACACATCACCAGCTCGGGGGAGCCATCGTTACCTGTCCAGTACTGTTTGGCCGCCAGCGCGTCCACGTGCGCTCGCAGTGCATTGGCGTGTGCCTTCAAGGATTGCGCTCGGCGCTGGTCGTTCTCCGGTGAGCCGTCCGCGGGCACGGCTTGCGCATCCAAGTAGGAGTTCATGGGTGCCTTAGCATCGACCACGATGACCTGTCCGCCGGGCAGTTTCACGATCATGTCCGGGCGCTGCACACCGCGGTCGGTCGTGCGTGAATCCTGCTCCGTGAAATCCACGTGCCGTAGCATTCCGGCGGCTTCCACCACGCGACGCAACTGCATTTCACCCCACGCGCCGCGCACAGTGGTGGAGCGCAACGACGAGGACAGCGACCCGGTGGCCTCCAGCAACTGCGCGTCCGTGCTGCGAGCGGCATCCAGGGCCTGACTTACAGCACCAAATTGCTCAGCGCGGTCCCGTTCCAGTTGAGTGACGTGACGTCCCACGGTGCGCAGCTGATCATTGAGTGGCGCCAACGCCTGCAGCACGTTCTGATCTTGGAAGGAGCGAGCTTCCAGAGTGGCCACGTGCCTCTCGAGTTGCTCCTTGGCTTCTCGCGCGGCGGCGCTCTCTTGCAAGGCCTTCAGGCGTTCGGCCTGCAGCTCGTCGACCTCGGCCTCGATCCGACGTGTCCGGCGACTAGCCAGCGACATTCCCACGGCGGCACCCAGCCCGAGCCCCACCACCAGGGCGAGTAACGCCCACAACCACCACACCTGAGACATCACGGAAGCGTCCATGGGGGAACTGTCTCAGACCCCTCCGACATTCATAAGGACCTGCATCGGGCGAACCGCCAGGCCACCCGCAAGGGGAACCGCAGGTGCGCCACCCCCGCTAGATCCATCCGTTGCGCAGTGCTGTTGCAGCGGCTTCGGAACGGTTGTGCACACCCGTCTTCCCAATAGCGGAGGACAAATGATTGCGCACCGTTCCTGCGGACAGATGCAGAGATGCCGCGATCTGCTTCGCCGAGCCACCCTGTGCGGATTCTCGCAACACGTCCTGTTCCCGCTGGGTCAGCGGGTTGGCGCCGGCGACCAACGATTCCTCGGCGAGTTGCGGGTCGATCACGCGCAGTCCTGCGTAGACGCGCCGGATGGCCTCGGCCAGTTGTTCGGCCGGCGTGTCTTTCACCACGAATCCGCTTGCGCCGGCATCGAGCGCGCGCCGCAGGTACCCGGGGCGATCGAACGTCGTCACGATCAAACACTTGGTGCCACTGCCGCCGCGCGCGATCTCCTGTGTGGCATCCAACCCGTTGAGCACGGGCATTTCGATGTCCAGCAGGGCCACATCGACGTCCTGATCCGCCACCGCCTCCACGGCTTCTCGACCGTTGCCCACCTGGGCCACCACCGCGATATCCGGTTCGAGTTCGAGTAATGCAGCCAGCCCGGCTCGCACCAAGGCTTGATCGTCTGCAATCACTACCGAGATTCTCTTCATGCCGGTTCCACCACGATTCGAGTTCCTCGGTCCTTACCTTCAACGGGCGAGGTCACGGTCAATTTCAGCCCGGCCTTCTCGGCCCGCTCCTGCATGCCCCGTAGCCCGTTGCCCGGCACCGACGACGCCGCCGCGTCCGCGCCGTCGCGCTCGCAACTCAACCCAGCGCCGTCGTCGGTGATGGTCAGGGTGGTCGAGGTGAGCGTGACCCAGCACGAAGTAGCGGACGAGTGGCGCACCGCATTCGTCACGGCCTCACGAAGGATCCACGCAAACGTGGAACGCCAGGGAGCCTCAATCGACGGAACTGTACTGGGCAGATGCGGGGTGATGCCCGCGGAGCGCAGTGCGGCCCGAGTCTGAACCAATTGGACGCTCAGCTCGGGTTCGCGCAGTTTGCCCACCGTGGAGCGCACATCGGTGAGGGAATCGCGCGTGAGGACCAGAACATCGTCGAGCTCTTGGGCCGCTCGTTCCGGGTCCGTGGCCATGAGGCGCTTGGCCAGCTGGACCTTCATGGACACCACGGTGAGGGAATGGCCCAGGATGTCGTGGACGTCGCGGCCCACGGACTCGCGCTGCTGAGCCAGTTTGAGTTCGCGCTGTAGCTGCTCCTGAGCCACGGAGCGTTCGACTACCCAGCGGGAGACCAGAAGCAGCATCCACGAGGGCCCGATGCCGATGATCGGCCAGATCCAATCCTCTCGCGCGGTCAACATCAACCACGGTGTGAGCGCGAGAATCGCAATAACCGCGGCAGCGAGGAGCGATTCCTTCATGGACATACGGAACACACAGACCGCTACGAAGAACGGACTGACATAAGTCGCGGCGAGCCCGCCCGCAGGAATCACCAAGGCCACGGGCAACAGGAGAATCAAGCACCACACCAGGGCGTTGAATCGCTCACTGTGCTCGGGGAACAGGTATTCCTTGATCCACGAGATGACGTACAAAACGGCGAAGAGCCCCAGCCCGATGAGTGCCATGACCTTGAGGCCATCGTCCGCAGGGCTTGACCACACGCGGGTCACGGGGAAGATGAGGAACACCAGCCACACGGAGGCGAACAGGACATCGGGCCAGCCGGAGGGCCATTCGGCGGGATTTTCGGCCGACGTTTCTTTCTCGGTCTGAGTATTCATCGTCACTGTGCTCATTTGCGGGCCGTTGCTTTCCGCGCGGCGAACAGGGCGATGGCGGCGAAAATCACGGCCCACACACCCACGTTGGCCAGCAGCATCCAGACGCTGTCCTGTTCGGCGGCGCCGTCCACGGAAACCACCCAGCCTTCGGTAATGGGGTAGCGGGCAAGTCCAACAATTCCATACAAGGGCGTGAAGCGGGCGAAGTCCAGTAACGAACCGGACAACGGCATGAACACGTTGCCCAGGAAGGCGAGCACCACCAGCAGGCCGGTGGCGGCGCTGACCGCGCCGTCCGAGCGGAACAACAGTCCTGCGGCCAGACCGTAGAGCGCAAAGACCACGGAACAGGCAATGACGATGCCGGCGGTTGCGAACCAGCGCCACACATCGTCCATGACCGAATTGGTGAGGACACCGGCCAAATAAACGATGATCACCGGCACCACCGCCACAGTCATCGCGACGATCACTTTGGTGGCGGCGTATCCGCCCGTTCCCATGGGCGTCATGGCCAACTGTCGGCCCCAGCCCTGCATCCTCTCCACGGCGGCGCTGCCCGCAATGGAGGTGGTTGCGGTGACCGCGCCGTACGCGGCCATGGAGACCATCAGGTAGGCGGAGACATTGCCATGGCCCGAGGATTCGTCGGACCAGCCCTGGGTGACACCGAACATGATGAACAATGCCGCGGGCAGTATCGCGATGAAGAACATGTTCTCGAAGGCGCGGACCTGGCGCCAGAAGTCATGGAGTGTGTACGTGAGATTCATGATGAATTCCTTGTCGATCCTGGTTATCAGTTCTGCTGGTTTCAGTGCTCGGAAGAACGGTTCACGAGCGCTGTGAAGGCCTCTTCCAGGCCCCCGCGGGAGATTTCCAGTTCGTTGGCGGGCGTTTCGGTCAGTAGCACGCGTGCCAGTTGATCCGAGTCGTGTGTTTGTGCGGTGACGCGGGCGCCCTTCCAATCAAGGTGCGTGACGCCGGGAAGGTCCGGCAACGGCGTCGTGCGGGGCCAGTCGAACGACACCGTTTGATGCGTGGAAGCGGATCGGAAGCTGTCCACCGTGCCGTCGTGATGCACCGCTCCGCGGTCAAGAAGCACCACGCGCTGGGCGAAGTCTTCGGCCTCTTGCAGATAGTGGGTAGCGAACACCACGGTGCGGCCCTCGCGGGCCTCGGCGCGCATGGTGTCCCAGAATTCCTGTCGGGCCTGTACATCCATGCCGGCGGTGGGCTCGTCGAGAATCAGCAGATCCGGCTCGGGGAGCAGGGCCAGGGCAAAGCGAACGCGCTGCTGCTGACCTCCCGAGCATTTGGCGATCTTGCGTTTCACGAACGACGCCGCTCCGGCGCGTTCCAGCGCCTCGTCCACGGGCATGTGCTCGCGGTAGAGCGACGCGATCATCACCACCGTTTCGCGCACGGACAAGTCCGCGAGGAGGCCACCCGTTTGTTGGACGGCACCCACCAGGCCGCGGGAGACGGCCTCGCGCGGGCTGTGTCCGAAGACCGCGACCGTGCCTTCTCCCGGGTCGTTCATACCCAGGGCCAGGTCCAGAAGTGTGGTCTTGCCGGCGCCATTGGGTCCCAACAGGGCCACGATCTCACCGCGCTCGATGCGCAGGTTCACGTCGTTGACGGCGTGCACCGTCTCCTTGCGAGTCCGGAACACCTGATGAACGTGAGAGCACTCGATGGCCGGGGCGAGCGGCGTCGTCGTGGAAGTGGCTCGTGGAACCGAGGAAGGGGCAACTGGAGAATTCATACCTTTAGATTCGCGGGAAAACACGTCACGCAGAACTGCCGAACGTCACGACTCACGCGTGACAAACGTCATGGGTGCGCCCTCGAATGTGCCCGCGATTCGGGGCCATTGGCTGGTAAGCAACCGACGGGTAACACATGAGAACTTTCTCATGAACGTCTCACGTCCGATTCACACCCGATTCTTAGTCTTGGGCCATCAGGACAGCCGTCGGCGGATCCACCAGCCGGCTCGAACGTGAGGTAAACAGATGGACACTGCAGATCACTCCCAGGAGTTGCGGATCGCTCTCTACTCACACGATTCGTTGGGTCTGGGCCACACCCGCCGCAACCTTGCCATTGCGCAGGCACTGTCCGACGCGCTGCCCGAGCTGACCGGCCGCAAGCTGTCCGGGCTGCTCATTACCGGTGAGCGCACTGCCACCTCTTACCGTTGCCCCAAGGGTTTCGACTGGCTCGTGGTCCCCGGAATCCGTAAGGAAAGCGGAAAATACGAGGCTCGTCACCTGGGCGTGAAGAGCGAGCGACTGTTCGACATCCGCTCCTCCGTGATCGGTGGCGCGCTGGATGCCTTCCGTCCGCACATCGTGATCGTGGACCGGCACCCGTTCGGAATCGACGGCGAGCTGATCAAGCCCCTCGAAGACCTCAAGGCCGTGAAGCCCGAAACCACGTTCGTGCTGGGGCTGCGCGAGGTCCTGGACGCGCCCGAGGTCGCCGCCGAGGAATGGAAGCGCGTGGGTGTCGATACCGTCACGGACCTGTTCGACCGCGTGTGGGTCTACGGCGACCGCGAGATCCACGACCCGTTGGCCACCGGTGAACTGCCCGCCGAGTTCGCGCCGATGGTCGACTACACGGGCCTGCTCTCGAGTGGTCGCAAGTTCAGCGGCCGCCACAACGCGACCATCAAGCCGTTCGTGCTCACGATGCTCGGCGGCGGTTCCGACGGCGTGAACGTGGCCAAGGCCGCAGCTGCGGCTCCCGTACCCGCAGGCGTGCAGCACCTGGTGGTGACCGGTCCGCAGATGCCCTCCGCCGAGCGCCACGAGGTGGAGGCCGTCGCAGGACCGTCCACCAAGGTCACGAATAAGGTCTCGGACGGCATGTCGTACGTGGCCTCCGCGGACGCCGTGGTGTCCATGGCCGGGTACAACACCGTGGCCGAGACGCTGTCCACGGACACCCCCGCGCTGTTGGTTCCGCGTACCACCCCGCGCACGGAGCAGATCATCCGCGCTCGTGGGCTGGGTGAGACCGGCGCCATTGATTGGGTGGATCCTTCGGAAGCCACCAGCGAAACCATCGGTCAGTGGTTGGCGGAGGCCGTGGCCAATCCGGCTATCCGGGAGAAGCAGCTCGCCGCCCGCGAGGAGCTCGGACTCAACGGGCTGGATCGCGTGGTCGAACTGGCCGCGGACCTCGCGTGGTTGACCGACAAGACTGTCGCACCGCTGCCGGTTCCGGACGCCAACATCGTGGCTGGCTATTCTTCAAATGCAGGGATTGCCGCAGAAGCTGATCCCGCGGGGGTTACCCGCAACGCGGTGACCGTTCCGGCCCACTCGCTCGAAGCAGCAGGAGTCAACCATGCAGCAGTCTGAGTCCGCCACCGCCCGCCCGGCGCGCAAGACCGCCTACATGCTCAAGGTGTACCCGCGGTTTTCCGAAACCTTCATTGTCACCGAGATTCTCGCCCGCGAAGCCGCGGGCGAGTCCCTCGAAATCTTCGCCCTGCGCCCCACCTCGGACACACGTTTCCACCCCGAGATCGCGCGTGTGCAGGCCCCCGTGACGTTCCTCCCCAAGCCGGTCAAACTCTCGGACGCATGGGCGCTCTTCGCCGACGCGACCGCCACGATCCCCGGTTTCGCCCGTCGCTACGCCGAGTTGCTGCCCGAGCTGGCGACCTACGACGCCGCCGACGTCCACCAGGCCATCCACCTCGCGTGCGAGGTCTCTCGCCGCGGCATCACGCACCTGCACGCCCACTTCGCCACGCTCGCGGGCCAGACCGCCGAGGTCGCCGCACTGTTGGCGGATATCGAATACTCCGTGACCACTCACGCCAAGGACATCTTCCACGAATCCGTGGTCCCCGCTCGCTTGGGCCGCACCATGGCGCGCTCGCACCACGTCATCACGATTTCCGAGTACAACCTGAATCACTTGGCTACCCAATACCCGGACCACGCGGACAAACTGCACCTGGTCTACAACGGGCTGGAACTCGAGCGCTTCCCGTACGCGCCGCCCGCTGCCGTGAATGGCTCCCGGCCGCTGCGGATTGCCGCGGTGGGCCGCATGGTGGAGAAGAAGGGGTTCTTCGACCTGGTCGCCGCCGCAGGCAGGCTCGTGGCACAAGGGATCCCGATAGAGGTGCGCATCGCCGGTGAGGGTGCTCTGTTCACCCGAGTTCAGACCGCGATCGACATTGCCGGGCTCGGTGACGTGATCACCCTGCTGGGCGCTCGCACCCAACAGGAGGTCCGTGACCTGCTCGCCTGGGCCGATGTCTTTGCTGCGCCCTCCATCATCGGTGCGGACGGCAATGCAGACGGTCTGCCCACCGTCTTGCTCGAGGCCATGGCCAGCGGTGTTCCCTGCGTTGCTTCGACCGTCACGGGCATTCCGGAGGCCATCGAGCACGGAGTCACCGGATTCCTGCACACCCCCGGCGACGTGGACGAGCTGGTCAGCGCGCTGGCAACCATTGCCGACCCGTCCTTCGACCGCCAGGCCATGGCCGCCGCCGGTCGCCGCCACATCGACAACCGCTTCGACTCGCATTCCCAGGCCCGCACACTTGTGGCCCTGGAGGACGGCCGGTTCGAGGACGTCGTCGAACCCGCCGTGCCGTCCGTTCCCCGGACGAGCGAAAGCGCCGACGCCGCGACCACCCCGCCTGTCATGGACCTGCAGGGCAAACGCATCGCGTACGTGTGCGTGGACCCGGGCATCCCGGTGTTCGGCACCAAGGGCGCGTCCGTGCACGTGCAGGAAGTGGTGCGGGAATTCATCCGCCGCGGTGCGGACGTCACGATTTTCGCAACCCGCACAGGCGACGACATGCCCGCGGACCTGGACGGCGTGGAGGTCGTCCACCGACCCATCAAGACCAAGGAGACCGCCGAGCGCGAGGCCACCCAGCACGCCGTCGGCTCCGAATTCGCGTTCCAGATCGCAGCCGGAGGCTTCGACCTGGTCTACGAGCGCTACTCCCTGTTTTCGACGGCGCTCGCGCAGGTCGCACCCGCCGGAATCCCCGGCGTCCTGGAAGTCAACGCGCCGCTCATCGACGAACAGCGCACGCACCGTCACCTGCTCGACGAGAAACTCGCGCACCGCGCGCTCGTGGAACAGACTTCGGCCGCCGCGCACACGATTGCCGTCTCCGCCATGGTCGCGGACTGGGTGGCCGGAACCACCGGGGGAGCGGACGTCACCGTGGTGCCCAACGGGGTCAACACGGATCGCATCGCTCCCGGCGAGGATCCCCTGGAACACGACCGCCCGACCGTGGCGTTCGTGGGCACGCTCAAGCCGTGGCACGGTGTGGAAACCCTCGTCGAGGCCGCTGCACTGGCCCAGCAGGACTGGGATCTGCGCATCATCGGGCACGGACCGCAGGGCGACACCCTGCGCGCTCGCGTGGAAGACGCCGGGCTGCAACACCGCGTGTCGTTCACCGGCACCGTAACGCCCGAAGCCGTTCCCGGTTTGTTGACCGACTGCTCGATCGCCACCGCGCCCTACCCGGCCGTGGCCGCCGAGGACTCCTACTTCTCCCCGCTCAAGGTGTACGAATACCTCGCCGCGGGGCTTCCCGTGGTGGCCTCGGCCATCGGACAGATCCCGCAGATCCTGGACGGCACGGACGCCGGGGTGCTCGTGGCGCCGTCGGACGCGCAAGCGCTCGCGGACACGATCGACGAGCTCGTGGTCGACGCCGAACGCCGCGACCGGATGGCCCGCAACGCGCGCGCCCTGGCCGTCTCGCGGCACAGCTGGGCCAAGGCCGTGGACACGATCCTGAGCGGCGTCGTGACCCAGCCCGCCGAGACCGCCGCTTCCGAGATCGAGAGCGCTCCCGAGACCGCCGCGGTTGCGGCCGGAGACGGCGGCGCACCGTGAGCTCAAAATCCAAGAAGGCGGGCAAGGTCGATCCCGGAGCCCTGCGCCGGACCCTCAAGATCGTTCGACCGCACCTGGGCGGCCAGAAGTGGCTGATGTCCGGTGGCATCACAGCGCTGCTGTTCGAGGTGGCCTTCCGCGTGCTCGAACCGTGGCCCACCAAGTTCGTGTTGGACGCCGTGACCGCCCAGCTGGGCGCGACCATCCCGGGTGCCCCCGCCGCCACCGCGAGCCTGCTGGTCGCGTGTGCCGCGGCGGTGGTGCTGATCGTGGGACTGCGGGCGCTGTCGAATTACCTGGCCACGGTGTGCTTCGCCCTGGCCGGATCGCGGGTGGCCACCAAGCTGCGCGCCTCGGTGTTCTCCCACGTGCAGTCGCTCTCGGACGGCTATCACGCCACGAGTAAGCGCGGTGACCTGGTGCAACGCCTGGTGGGTGACGTGGGCAAGCTGCAGGACGTGGCTGTGACCGCGGGTCTGCCACTGATCGCCAACGTGATCACGCTGCTCGTCATGGCCGTGGTGATGTTCGTACTGGATGCCCGTCTGGCCTGCGTGGTGGTGCTCGCTGCGATCGCCTACTGGGTGACGTCTCAGGGCTCAACCACGCGCATTACCGAGGCGTCTCGCCGGACCCGTAAGGGCGAGGGCCAGTTGGCCAACATCGCCCAGGAGTCCTTGGGCGCGATCGGCGTGGTGCACGCCTACAGCCTGCACGGTGAGATCAGCAAGAACTTCTCCGGCTCCAACATGAAGACCCTCAAAGACGGCGTGCAGGCCAAGAAGCTCGCCGCCGGACTCGAGCGCCGCACGGACGTGATCGTGGGTGTGGCCACCGCGCTCGTGCTTGGCGGCGGCGGGTGGCGCGTGGTGCAGGGCGGGATGAGTCCCGGTGACCTGGTGATCTTCCTGACCTACCTCAAGACCGCAATGAAGCCCCTGCGCGACCTGGCCAAGTACACCGGCCGCATCGCCCGGGCCACGGCCTCCGGTGAACGCATTGCCGATGTCCTGGACGTGCCCGTGGACATCGGTGACGATCCGAACGCCAAGCCGCTGGCCTACGCTCGCGGCGAGCTGGCACTGCGCGACGTCTGGTTCGGCTACAACCCCGGCGATCCCATTCTGCGCGGTGTGGACGTGGAGATTCCGGCGGGTCAGCGCGTGGCCGTGGTCGGTCCTTCGGGTGCCGGTAAGTCCACGATCAGCAAGTTGTTGCCTCGACTGATCGATCCCGATCAGGGCAAGGTCTGCCTGGATGGCACCAATATCCGCGACATCACACTGGAGAGCCTGCGCTCGCACATTGCCCTGGTGCCCCAGGAGACCGTGCTGTTCTCCGGCACCATCAACGACAACATTCGCTACGGCCGCTTGGACGCCACCGACGAAGAAGTGCAGGAGGCCGCTCGTCGCGCCTACGCACATGACTTCATCTGCGCGATGCCCGAGGCCTACGACACCTACGTGGGCGAGCGCGGCGGAACGCTGTCGGGTGGTCAGCGGCAGCGCATTGCCGTCGCTCGTGCCCTGCTGCGTGATTCGCCGGTGGTGGTTCTGGACGAGGCCACGACGGGACTGGACCCCGCGGCGACGTCGGCGGTGCTCAAGGCAATCGATCACCTGACCGTGGATCGCACGACCGTGGCCATCACCCACGATGCGCACCTGGCGCTGGACGCGGACCGTGTCTTGTGGATCGAGAACGGAAATATCGAACTGGACGGTACTCCCGCCGAACTCATGACGGAACACTCCGGCCGGTTCGCCGCGTGGGTCAAGACCCAGCGCAACGCAACGGAGGTCTCATGAGCCAGGCACTGAAAACACCGGTCCTCAATGCTCTGTATGCCCGGCCCGGCTCGGAATCGGATGCCCGTTCCCTTGCCACGCTGGTCGCCAACACGGGCATGGCCCAGCCGGTCATCGAGCACCTTCGCTTCAAGCCGGAGACCTCCGCGGTGGCGCGGATTGTCGACGCCGCTCGCGACCGTTCCGGGGCCGCAAGCCAGCCTTGGTGGTTCGCCGCGTACGCCCCGAGCGAGACGAACAAGGCCGGCAAACTGCTCAAGCGCGCTGACCAGACCGGGTACCCGTTGTTCACCGCGCTGCTGCCGGACGATCCGCGTACCAGCGTGTTCTGCGGGCCGATCGGCTTGGACCGCATGTTGTTCAAGGCGCTTGCGGAGATCAAGGCCGTGGACTCGCGTGGGCGGGTTGACGGGACCGTGCTCAGCTACAACCCGTGGCGTCGTGTGGTGTTCAAGCGCACCGGCGATTCCGGCGAGTCTTCCGTGGTGCGCGTGTGGGCGGAACCTCCCGCCACGGCGCCGTTGCTGTCGGCGTTGCATCAGCTCGGTGCGCCCGTACTGCCGGTGACGGGGATGACCCAGCACAGCATCGAGCAGCCGTGGATCACCGGGGGAGATTTCACGGAACGGCTGGCTGCAGATGTTGCGGCGACGGGCGGGGCGGTGTCCGGCGTGATGACGTCCGATTCAGGCGCAGCGGGCGACAAGGTCCCCGGTGGTTCGGCGACCGGCGCTGCAGCAACGGTAGCGCTCTCGCCAAGCGATCTCTTGCCGGCGGTGGCTGAGGCGGTGACCCGGCTGCACAACATCGACCCGGCTGCGTTGGTGTCCATGACACAGGAGGTGCTGCACTCGGGCATGCCCGGGGCACTCGGCCAAAAACTGGCCGTGCCGGGCGTGAATCCTGTGGCTGCCCTGCAGGGTGCGGCCAACGGGCTGACATGTTTCCTGGCAGATTTGCGGGGTCGATTCGAGACCGTGGCCGACGACGTGTTGCGGGCCATCGCGGAGAACCCTGGCGCCGCGGTGCTCTCCCACGGGGATCTTTCCGCAGATCAGGTGGTGCTCGGGGAAGACGGCGCGCCGCTCCTCATCGATTTCGACCGCATGAAGATGGCGCCCATTGGTTACGACCTGGGTGATTTCGCGGCCGTGGAGTTGTTGAGTGGTCGCGATTCATCTACTGCGGTGGCCCTGGCTGAGGCGTATCGTCGTGTACCCGGCACGGGGGTGGTCACGGACGAGTCCGTGCGCGCGTGGACGGCGTTCCATGTGCTTTTGCGAGTGACCGAAGCGTTTCGCAATCTGGATCCGGATTGCGTCAATCACGCACGGCAGCGCGTTGATCTCGCGCACGCCGTGCTGCGGGGCAAGGTGGAATGACATGACGGGGATAGCGCCCCAGCGGGCGCCGGGGGCGGAGCACTCACAAGCTCCAATGCAATTCGATATCAATGGTGAACGATTAATTGTGCGTCGTTCATGGCCGGGGAAAGAGGGAGAACGGATTTATGAGTGTCGCGATTCGCTCCAGCGGATTCGCGCGGTCAAGGAGGACCCGGAGTTCGGTGTGAAACTGGCGCCGTACGCCAAGGACCGCAAGCTGCCGTCGCTGCAACCGGGCGGCGAACTGATCGTCCATCGGGCGGGCAAACGCGCGGTCGAGCGAACTTCGCAGGGTTTCGTGAAGCACTTGCGGGCTGGCAAATCCGCCGACGTCGCGGCGGCCACCACCACGATGGGCGCGCTCGCCGGGGGAGCGGGGTTCTCGGTGCCTGACGTGTTGGAGACCACCGAGCATTCGGTCACTCTGAGCACTGTGCCCGGCCAACCCATGATGGAACTGGAACAGGACTGCTGGGAACTCGCGTGGGACGAGTGGTCGGCGGCGTGGGCGCGAATGGTCCAGAGCGACGTCCGCGGGTCCGAAGAGTGGCAGGTGCACGACGCCGCGGCGGAGGCCGACGTGATTGCTACGTGGTTCGGGAACGTGCGCGAACACGACCCGGGCGAGCTGGCCGATCGATATGCGGATCGTTTGACCGAGGTCGAGGGGCGAATCCGGGAGGCGCTGCTGACCTTGGACGAACCCTCCCGGGGGAGTGCGCGAAGCGAGCTCGTTCCGGCGCATCGCGATCTGCACGACGGGCAAATGCTGTTCGACTGCGGTAACCGACGCATGGGACTGCTCGATTTCGACACCGCTGTACTGGCCGATCGTGAGCTGGACTTGGCGAATCTGGACGTGCATGTCGACCTGCGGGTGATGCAAGGGCTGCTCAGCGAGGACATGGCCTACGTGGCGCGGGTTGCGATTGCGGAGGCGGCGCGCGCGGTGGGGGCCGATGCGCACCGCATGGAGGTGTACCGCGAAGCCACTCGGGCGCGGTTGGTGTGCGTGTACACGTTCAGGCCGCAGTGGATCCCGGTCGCGGAGCGGTTGTTGGATCAGTTGGGCTGAATACTCTCCGTTGGGCCTCTATAGGTGGCGTTGACGTAACGGTCGATTGATCCGAAAGCCTGACTTACTCCGTGCCTTTGTAGAAGGCGGCGGTTTTGATGGCCTGCTGCTGGGCCTGATTTTCGTCCGCGCCGGACTGGACGTAGGCGGTTTTCCAGGCGTCCGCGGCGTCGTCCGTGTAGGTGTGGCCCTCGGTCGAGCCCGCGAAATCGCACAGATCCTGGAGGATGTCGCTGGACGCGGCATTGAGATGCAGCGCGAGTGACACGAGGCTGCTCTCCCAACCGATTCCCGTGGCGGCGGGACCGTAGGTGCGCCAGTGGTCGTTTTCTTCCATGGTGTGGCGAATGGTCAGGTGAGTGCCGCCCTCCAGTGGTTGCAGGGTGACCTGAACGGCGCTTTCGTCGCCGTCGTACTCCCAGGTGATGTTCACCGATCGTGGGCGGTCGCAGCGTTGGATGGTGCCTTCGGTGCCGCTCTCGGTCAGTTGGTAGCGGCCGCCTTCGATGAGTTCGCCCTCGGTGGGTTCGAACCATTTTTCGAGGCGTTGCGGCTGGGTGATGGCGTCCCAGATCTCCTCTGGGGAGGTTTCATAGATGTGCTCCAGTTGCACGGTGTGATGGGACCCCTGGGTCGTCACGGTGCGGGTCACTCCGGTGATGAGTTCTGCCAAGTTCACGAGGTGCCTCCAAACAATTGGTGGGCGGCGCCGCCAAGGCTTGGAGCGGCGTCGTTATGACCCAGTATTCACGTGTGTCCGGTGGTCTGCGAGTGTCTGTGGGCGGCGGTAGACTGTCCTACCGTGGCTCTTACTATTGGAATTGTCGGTCTTCCCAACGTCGGTAAATCAACGCTGTTCAACGCGCTCACGCGGAACACGGTGCTCGCCGCGAACTATCCGTTCGCGACCATCGAGCCGAACATTGGTGTGGTGAACCTGCCGGACCCGCGCTTGAACGCGCTCGCCGAGATCTTCGGCTCGGAGCGCATTCTGCCCGCGACCGTGTCCTTCGTGGACATCGCGGGCATCGTGAAGGGCGCGTCCGAGGGCGAGGGCCTGGGCAACCAGTTCTTGGCCAACATCCGTGAGGCGCACGCGATCGCCCAGGTTGTACGTGCGTTCGACGACCCAGACGTGATTCACGTGGACGGCAAGATCGACCCCGCCTCCGACATGGAGACCATCAACACCGAGCTGGTGCTGGCGGACCTGCAGACCATGGAGAACGCGATCCCGCGCCTCGAAAAGCAGGTCAAGATCAAGAAGGGCTCCCCCGAGCAGCTGGCCGCCTACCAGGCCGCGCAGAAGGTGCTCGAGGAAGGCCGCACAATTTTCGAGGCTGCCGGTCCCGAGAAGCTCGAGCTCGATCAGTTGCGTGAGCTGAACCTGTTGACCGCTAAGCCGTTCATTTACGTGTTCAACGCGGATGAGGGAGTGCTGGACTCGCCGGAGAAGCAGCAGGAGCTGTCTGATCTGGTCGCGCCCGCGCAGGCTGTGTTCCTGGACGCGAAACTCGAGTCTGATCTCGTGGAGCTGTCCGATGAGGAAGCCCGCGAGATGCTGGAGATGTCCGGACAGGAAGAATCCGGTCTGGACAAGCTGGCCCGCACCGGTTTCCAGACCCTCGGTCTGCAGACCTACCTCACCGCCGGCCCCAAGGAATCCCGCGCCTGGACCATCAACAAGGGCGACACCGCACCCAAGGCTGCCGGTGTAATCCACACGGACTTCGAGCGCGGCTTCATCAAGGCCGAAGTCGTGTCCTTCGATGACCTGGTTGCCGCAGGCTCCATGGCTGATGCCAAGGCCGCGGGCAAGGTGCGTATGGAGGGTAAGGATTACGTAATGGCGGATGGGGACGTTGTGGAATTTAGGTTCAATGTATAAGAGTAGCTTCTGACCTGGGAATTTGTTGCTTCGTCTCACGATTTGAGGCGTGAAGCGGCGCAAGGATCGTGTTTTCTGCATGACCAAACGCGCTGTTCGGTAAGCCCGACGGACATTAAAGGACCGCGGCCTAATTGAGCATTCGCCTCCGGGGCAGCATCAGGGCATGCCTGAAGTTGACTATGACGGGGGCTGATGTCTCCTTGGAGCTTGTCCGCTGGCATGATCGGGGTCATGGCCTTGGATGACGAACCCGATCTCATCGATGAGCTCCTTGAGGAGCTAGTGCCGCCTGATCTCGAGGCGCGACCCAAGGCCGAGCAGGTTGCCGTGGGCACCTCGCTGCTCCACCGATTGAAGGAATCACTCGCCAACGATCCTGAGTCACTCACCCGTCAGATGTCCCGGCGGCAGGTCAGCCCGGAGCTCCCGCAGCTCATCGGTGAGGTTGTCATCGCCGCGGCCTGGGCCGAGGACGCCGGTGGCACCTTCCTGCAGGCGACCTCGGGCGACTGGGACACGCGGGCAAGAGGTTACGACGACACCAGTTCACGCCTCGTCAAGGCCCTCCGCGATACGGCACCGAAGGCGCTCGTCGACCGCCTGGAGGCAGCGCTTGAACTCCGCCACTTCGTTGTTCATGGCGTGTGGGTCAACGGCTCGTTCGTCAAGCACCCGGGCACCGGCGAGCCGTTCGACTTCGTCTCCATGAAGCGCAGGTACCGGACAGAGGCCCCGGAGAAGGACACCAAGGCCTTCATGAAGTCGGCCCTGAAGTGGCTCGCCCGTGAGTTCTGGGAGATCGAGGACGAGCTCGAGAAGCTCCACTCCGAGGTGCTCTTCGGCAAGGGCAAGGCCGAGTAGGCGGCCCCCAGAGTGCCGACGCCGGCAGCGGCTCATCCTGTTCATTCCGGCCGGAGCCTGTGGGCACCATAGTCTGTTGGCATGAAGACGCTTAACGTTGAGCTGACCAACTGCCACGGGATCCGATCGCTTGACGCGACGCTGGACTTCGGCGACCGTAACGCAGTGGCCATCTACGCGCCCAACGGCACGATGAAGACCTCCCTCGCCCGGACCTTCAAAGACCTCGCCACGGGCAAGGAGACCACCGACCGAGTCTTTCCTGACCGTGAGTCCTCGCGCTCGATCGCCGATGAGAACGGCCAGTCGCCAGACCCCGGCGACGTTGCCGTTGTCCTGTCCTACGACGAGGAGCTTGGCCCGACGGAGTCGACCTCGACCCTGCTCGTCAACCCTGAGCTTCGGAAGGAGTTCGAAGCGCTCCAGGTGGAGCTCCTCGATGCCCGCGACGCCTTGGTCAAGGAATTGACGGCTCAGTCGGGCACGAAGCAGGACGTGATCTCGACGATCTCCAAGGTCTTCACCCAGAGCGATGACAAGTTCTACGACTCCCTCGTCCGCATTGCCTACGAGGTCGAACAGCTCGAGGACGCTCGGTTTGCCGACCTGCCACACGACCTGCTCTTCAACGGCAAGGTGGCTACCGCGCTCCAGGGCGCTGACGTCCAGGCCCAGCTGGCTGCGTACGTGACCCAGCTCAACCAGCTTCTCGAGGAGTCCACGTTCTTCAACCGGAGTTCGTTCACGTACTACAACGCCACGAACGTTACGAAGAGCCTCGGTGCCAATGGCTTCTTCACCGCTCAGCACTCGCTCCTACTGCACGGCGAGGATGAGCCCCGCCAGATCACGAGCGACGCTGACCTGCGGGCGCTGATCACCGAAGAGAAGAAGCGCATCAGCGAAGACGATGCGCTGCGCAAGAAGATGGACGGTGTCGAGCGTGCCGTCCAGCGCAATGAGGACACGCGAAAGTTCTTCGAGTTCATCGCGAATCGGGAAGACCTCCTCCCGGAGTTCGCCAATGTCCAGACCTTCCATCAGGACGTCTGGAAGTCCTACCTCAAGGCACACGAGGAGGTGTTCCTGCGCGTCGTGACGTGCTACAAAGACACCGAGAAGCGCCGCAAGGCTATCGAGCAGCAGGCGGCTACCGAAAGCACCCAGTGGGACAGGGTCATCAAGATCTTCAACGAGCGCTTCTTCGTGCCGTTCACTCTCCGCGCGGAGAACAAGCACCAAGTGGCCCTCGGCCAGGACTCCATGCTCAAGCTCGTCTTCGAGTTTAATGACGGCCAGGAGTCCGCCAGCGTCGAGCGGGATGACCTGCTGTCAGTGCTCAGCAACGGCGAGAAGAAGGCGCTCTACATCCTCAATGTCCTCTTCGAGATGGAGACGCGCAAGGCGACGGGTCGGGAGACGATCTTCGTCATCGATGACCTCGCCGACTCGTTCGATTACAAGAACAAGTACGCCATCATCCAGTACCTCAAGGAGATGGCTGATCATGCGAACTTCAAGCTCATCCTCCTCACGCACAACTTCGATTTTTTCCGCACGCTTCTCAATCGAAGTGTCGTTGGCTACAACAAGTGCCTCATGGCCCAGAAGGGCGAGGGGAAGGTCTCGCTGAGCCAGGCCAGCCACGTGAAGAACCCGTTCATCTATGGCTTCAAGAAGAACTTCTTTGGCAACGGCATGCAGCGCATTGCCTCGGTGCCGTTCGTGCGTAACATTCTTGAGTACACGAAGGGCGAGGGCGACCCTGACTACTTGAAGCTGACCTCGCTGCTGCATTGGAAGGCCGACTCGGCAAGCGTCGATAACGCCGAGCTCGACCGGATCTTCAACGAGACCTTCCAGCCGGGTAACAAGAAGAAGTCGTGGAGTACCAGCACGAAGCCGGTCATCGACTTGCTGTTCGAGCAGGCAGAAGTGGCACTCATCGCAGACGAGGGCATCAACTTCGAGAACAAGATCGTGCTGTCCATCGCCACCCGCATTGTCGCCGAGCGACATATGGTCGCCGTCCTTGCCGACCCGCCGTTCACGGATGGGATCACTGGCAATCAGACCCAGGCGCTCTTCCAGGCGTACAAAAACCGGGGCCATGGAACCGACGAGTCACTCCGCACACTCGATGACGTCGTACTCATGACTCCGGAGAACATCCACGTGAACTCGTTCATGTACGAGCCGATCATCGATCTCTCCGACGCGGCTCTGCGCGAGCTCTACGCTCGGGTGAAGAGCCTCTAGGTGCGCCAGCGCCGGCAGTGGTTCCTAACCGTGGAGATTGGTGCGAGCGGCGGCATGCGCGATGATCACGGCATACGTTATTAACCGTGGCGATGTGGTGGAGTTCCGGTTCAACGTGTGATGTGAGCCGATCCTGCTCCGCGGGCCCCGTCGATCTTCGTGATCGGCGGGGCTTCGTTGGCTTGTTGTGGGCTGTCCGCATCCAGCCATCTGCGCTATCGTGGTTGATAGCAGAAGGAGGTGGCCCGGATGTCATCCATCATCGTGCGCGGTCTCGATGACCACGTGAAGCAGCAGCTCGCATCGCAGGCGAAGGAGCACGGGCGGTCCATGGAGGCCGAGGTTCGCGACATCCTCACGAAGGCCGCTCGACGGCCGCACATCGGCATGGCTCTTCTGTCTGCGGCACGGGATGTCGATGGGGTCGACGAGTTGCCGATTCCGACGCGCGATGATGTCGCAAGGGCGGCGGACCTCGAATGATCGTCCTCGACACGAACGTCATCTCGGAGATCTTTCGGCCCTCTCCGGAGCCTCGTGTCGTCGAGTGGCTTGTGTCCTTGACGGGCGACGTCGCGATCACTTCCATCACTCTCGCGGAGTTGCTTGCCGGTGTGCGCAGGCTCCCGAACGGCCAACGCAAAGACGAGCTGGCGCAGAGGATCGATGAAGCGGTAGCGCCGTATCGGGGGAGCCGGTCGGTGCTCGCATTCGATGCTGACGCGGCGGAGCGATACGCGGAGGTGCTCGCGTCGCGTGAGGCAGCAGGCGCACCGGTCAGTACCGCCGACGCCCAGATCGCCGCGATCTGCCTGGCGCACGGGGCCACCTGTGCTACGCGCAATGTGAAGGACTTCCAGCACACCGGCGTCGAACTGGTGGACCCATGGAAGGTGGACGCGTGAAGCGTCATTCGATCGAGGTCCTCGCCCACCAGGAACTCACTGAGGTCGATCTGGGTGAACTTCGGCTGCTCTTCGACAGGGAGTACCTCAAGGAGTTCGGAGAGTGGGATCCGCAACAGCCATACGGTTACGCGTCACATGATGTCCACATCATGGCGCGGATCGAAGGCCGCGTCATTGGCCACGTGGGATGGGCGCGCCGCGAGATCGCTGTCGGTACGGAGACCCTCGCGATCGCGGGAGTCGGCGGTGTCTTGATCTCCGGTGACGCGAGAGGGATGCGTCTCGGGCGCGAACTCATGAGCTGGGCAGCGCAATCGATGCGCGATCGCGGTCGCCTCGCGTTCGGCTACTTGGGCTGTCGAGAGCAAGTCGTCCCGTTCTACGAGTCATGTGGTTGGAAGAGGATCCTTGCTCGCGAGAAGTCGATCGGGCGTGATGGCGAGTCTGTCGTGGACGAGCTCGGCCCGCCGATCCTCATCCTGCCAATCGCCCCGCTCGAGACATGGCCTGACGGAGAGGTCGACCTGCGCGGGCGGGCTTGGTAGTCGCTGACTGCAGATGGTTCTCCGTGCCGGAACGCGGTCGAGTTTAGATTCAACGTGTAAAGCTGCAAGTCACGATCGATTTCGGGCGCATTTCGGGACTGCCGCATGGATAGGTGGCATCTTGACCTGATCGTGCGGCAGTCCCGTTTTTCTTGCCGCATGTGTAGATGGCGTGGGCTAGCTTCCAAAGGCCCGCACCGATTTCTGGTTGCGCTGACCCCGGCGCGCCCGCGCTACGATGCCGGCACAGGAACGACCCCGCTGCCTGCCCTGGACCTCCGTGGTTCGCCGGCGGCCGACGACCCGGACGGAGCGCAGACCATTACCGGCACCGCCTTCGGCATGCTGCCCATCCTTCCGGACTCAAACAGCAGCGGCATCAAACCCGGGCCGATTCACAACCTGACGGCTAGGTCCGAACCCCGCACTGCGACGCGGTTTAATCATCCCGCGCCGGTTCGCACCGCGAGCGGATCCCGCAGCAACGGATCCCGCTGCGGCACCTCCGCGTACCGATCCTCACGATGAAGACACCCCATGACAAGGTGGTTGAGCCTGTGGCTGCTGTCCAGCCGCGGCTTTTGGGTTGACCTAGGGCGGGCTGCCGTTGTCCTCGACGAGGAGACGTTTACCCATTGAGTGCGTCCGTTCTGGGGGCAGGCGAACTATCGCAGGGCTTCGCCGAGGCGAGCGGCGGGCGTGAGGTCGGCGGCGAGACCGCCGCCGGTCGCAGCCCGGGCAAGAGCGCGACCCAGCGAAGGTGCCTGCTTGAACAGATTGTGACCGGCCACAAAAATGACAGAGTCTGCCTCCCACACGGCCACGCCGTCCTCGCTCCATGGGAGGTCGGTCACCCAGCAGTGAAGAAAGTCGCGCGGCTCTGGGTGGAGACCGGGCAGCGCCCGTGTCACGTATTCGCGCGCGCGTTCGTCCAGCGATCGAATCGCCGCAGGGTCGATGAACGTTCCGTCGTCGCGGACGCCGACGGTGTCGCTGAGTCCGACCGAATAACTGCTGTTGCCCGGTAGCGGCGTCGCGTACACGCCGACTTCGCCGAAGACGCCGCTGCTGTCCTGCAGGCACGCGACTCGTGCCGGGGCGGCGGCTTTCACGTCGAAGGTCAGCCGGACGTGTGCGGCAAGGCGAACCGGCAGCGACAGGCCGACACTGCGGGCCAGGCGGGCGGTTTCGCGGCCGGCGCACACGACCACCTTGGAGTAGACAGCCCGGTCGGTGACGCTGCGCACCTCGACCGTCCCATCGCCGCGGGGATCGATGGAGATGACCTCTGCGGTGGTGACGGCATCTGCGAGAGCACCCGCGAGTGCCGTGATCGCGGCGCGGGTGCGGATCGCGCCGCCCGACTCGTCGAGCACCGCTGGCCCCGAGTACCCAGCGAGCAGCGGCATTCGCTGGGCGAGCTCGGCTGCATCGATTTCGTGCGCTTCCACGCCGCCGACCTCGTCGAGCACCCGCAGCCGCGCCAGGGCGCTGTCGCCGATCGCCACGACACCGTCTGATGAGACCAGCTCGACGTCGAAGTGTTCGGCCCACTCATCCCATACACCGCGGCTTTCGCGCGCGAAAGCGACGAGTCGCGGGTCGTCGTGGGCATGCCGGAAGATCCGCGACTCGCCCGCGGACTGACCCGCTCCGGGCAGACCGGCCTCGTACAAGCGCACCGGCACGCCCTGCTCCCGCAGCGCGTACGCCGTCGACAGACCGACGATCCCGCCCCCGATCACTGCTACCTCGGGTGAACGCGTCGGGGCAACGTCGTCAGTTCCTGTCATCGCGGTTCCTCGATCTGTTAGGGATGTGAGATAGACCTCAAAAGTAAGGGGCCGCTGCCACGACGTCAACGGGCTGTGTCAGCCCGAAGTCACCGCGCGCAACGACTCCTCATGTCGGGGTCAGTACTCCCGGTCTGTGGTGTCAGGCGGGAAGTTTGGAGCCCAACACGTCGAGCTTCTCGATCGTCGGTTCGGAGAACAACGCACCGGTCTGCTCGCCGAGAGCTACCGCAACAGGGCCGGACAGGTGAGCGTCACGTCCGGCGTCATCGGGGAACACGTCGAAGATCCCGAAGGAGGAGGGCCCGAGGCGGATCGCGAACCACGCGGTGGTCGCCGGCTCTTCCTCAACAAGCGCACGGCCGCTGTCAAGGAACTCCTTCACATCGTCCTCCTTGCCGGGCAACGCGTCAAACCTGACCAGCAATCCCTTGGTCACGCTCATGATGTCTCCTCTTCCTTTGTCGTGGTGCCCGCGAGTTGGGACACGATCGCCTCGGAGAACACTAGCAGGTCCTTCCGGCGAGCGGCAGAGAATCCCGGCCGATTCACTATGGCTATGGTGATCGCTTCTATGTCGTACGAAAAACGAAAGTATTAGCTCGTTGAGGGATCCCTCAGCGGGCATTCATTCGGGCAGGGCTTACGTACGCCAAGAACTTCAGCCGCACCATCCACCGCCGACCTATTGCCTCCTCAGTGGTCCGGGCCTGCATCGGAGTCCTCTGCACGAGATGTGTCGTCGTTCTGCGCCGCGTCGTGGACCGCGCTGTCATTGTTCTCTGCGCTGCGTGAGCGGCGCCGCGCCTCGCGCCGTTTGCGCTCCCGGTAGCTATAGGCGGCCTCGAGCACCGACTCTTCACTTTCGAAGCCAGACCCAATCGCACCCGCGATCGTCGCAGCGGCGGTCGCGAACAGGGTCACCAGGAGATACTCGCCCAGTCCGTATTCGCCTCCGGCGTACTGGCTGAACACCTCCGGAGTGAAAACGATCAGCGCGGCAGTCAGGTTCAGGACGTACAGCCCCGCATAGCCGCACGTCAGCCCAATAGCGAGGGTCAAGACAGTCGACGCGTTGAACAGCACCGTTCGTTCACGTTCCTGCGGCGGCAGATCTTTGGCTCGTTCCCAGAGTCGGTGATAGACGATGAGCCAAGTGATCATCACCGTAATTGAGGCAACGACGACGGCGACCAGCTGCCACGCTGCCATGGTGAGTGCGAGTTCCCACAGCGTGGCGTTCAACAGATAGAACGCGCTGAACGCGAACGCTCCCACCAGCGCCCCTCGGAGACCGGAGACCAGCCGCCACGGACGATTATCCCGGACCATTCCCACGAGCAGCCGCAGGCGCCCGCGGTTCGCGAAGATACGGACGTCGACCCCGTCTTGGTCTGGGGTCGTCCACTCGAAGGCGCCGCCCAGAGCCGGGACCCGCGACCGCCGATGCGCCTGGGACCCGTCCTTCAGAATGGTCCCGCCGCGCATGTCCCCAATGAGCTGTGTCACCACTTCTGACACTCGCCTTCGTAGGCTCATGGCCCCGAAGGCCGGCAGTGAAACCACCGCCACGTTCCGACTGTGGTCGGCGTCAGCGACGACGGGGCGCCGGTCGATCATCAGTGGGAGGTCGGTCACGCATACCGCGAGGTCCCAGCCATGTTCCCGCTTACGCTCGGCTGCCAGGTCCATCATCTCAAACTGCTTCTCGTCACTGGGAGGCAGCCTCTCTCGGTGCACCTCCACTCTCCAGTGACCGTCAGCGAGCTGCTCGGCGAGTAGGCCAGGCAGTACCCGTTCGAGATGCTTCGCGACTGTCAGGGCGGTGGCGACCGGATCGGCCATCACCCCGACCACTACCTCCCCCGTCGGGCTTTGCGTCGTCCCGATGGGTTCACTCTTGTGAGTCGTCAAAAGTCGACTCCTTCCGCGTTGTCAGTTCGCGTGCTCCTACCGGCTTCTCTGAATCGGCCCGGGTTCTCTGCCGCTGCTTTGTTGGTGCTGGCTCTCGGGTGAGGGCCTCGTTGTGCAGCGTCTCGGACTCTACCGGGGTCAGCATCCCCAGGGAGCCGTGGAGGCGCCGGTTGTTGTACCAGTCGACCCAGCCGGCAGTCGCGAACGCGACGTCCGCGAGGGTCCGGTAGGGGCTGTGGTGGAAGACGGTGGTGCGGATGCACTCGGTCTTGAACAGCCCATTGACCGTCTCCATGAGCGCGTTATCGAACGCATCGCCGACGGTCCCGATCGACGGGGCGATGCCCTCGAGGTCGAGGTTCTCGGTCAGCCGGATCGACGTGTACTGCGATCCGGCATCGCTGTGCGCCACCACAGAGCCTGGTGAAACTGGGTTTCCTTCCCGTTCGCGTTGCCAGAGCGCGATGCGCAGCGGGGTCATGACCAGGTCGACCTTCTTCGACGTCGAGGCGTGCCAGCCCACGATCCGCTGAGTGAACACGTCGACGACGAACGGGACGTACACGAACCCGGCCCAGGTGCGGACGTAGGTGAAATCGGTGACCCACACCAGGTTCGCAGCCGGGGCCGTGAAGTCGCGATTGAGCAGGTCACCCGCCCGTTTCCCATCAGGGTTCGGGATGGTGGTGCGCCGCTTCTTCGCCCGCCGGATGCCCTCGAGGCCGAGGGTGCGCATCGCCCGGTCCACCGCCGCGCGGGAGGTGCCGGCGAGGCCTTCCTGGCGGCGGAGCAGCGCGACCCACTTCCGCCGCCCATACAGGCCCTCGGGCGTCATCTGGACCTGCCCGGTGGCGGGATTGATGGTCCAGGCCAGCTCACGGATCTCGTCCTCGACCAGGGCATCTGTGATCGTGCGATCGGCGAGGCGGGCCGGTCGCTTCCAGGACCGATAGGTGCGTGCAGCGATCCTCAAGCCCTGCCGGCGCAGGACGCTCAGGATCGACTCGACTGCATAGCCCTCGGGTGCGCATCTCGTCGATGAACGCGCAGATCAGCGGTTTCGGGGGTCGAGCTCGCCCGCGAAGAAAATCGAGGCCCGGCGCAGGATCTCATTGCCCTCCTGCCGGGGGAGCGCGGTGACTGCGGCAGTGAGGGTGGGGTACTCCTGGGCGTGGTCCCTGACGAGCCGCACGCACCTGGCGGGCAGCTGGGGATCGATCTTCTTCGGCATGCTGTCTATCCTTCCGGACTCAAACAGCAGCGGCATCAAACCCGGGCCGATTCATCGTCCGGACCATCGATACCGACTGAATCGTATGGTTGTGCGTGGTGTGGTCTAGCGCGCGGAGGCTTCTCTGCCGCCGTTGCGAAACCGGTGCAATCAGAGGTTGCTATCTGCGGCGACGTGGTTGAGTTCCGGTTCAACGTATAGGGAGCCGGCCTGACCAGGGGTTGTGTTGCTTGGGCCCTGAGGGCAAGGGGTCTGAGTGTTCCGATCCAACGTCTGGCGATAGGTCCATAGATGCCTTCTGCGCCCCGAACACGTCTCTCGTTGTCGGTGGCCATAGCTAAGATTCCGATGGACCTGCTCCACTGTGAAGGGACCACGATGGGGCGGACATCGCGGTGGCCGCCGCGCGTGAGCTGTGGGACGCCGGCCTCACCACCCCCGGCGCACATGCGCGCCTCGACGCACCGCCAGCGCGTCGCCGCGCTGGGCCGCGCCGGCTACCGCCGCTACGACGAGAGCACTGCGACCCGCCTGGGCCGCATGTCCGAGCACCTGCTCGCGGACTACGGCGGTGACCTGCGCCGGCTGCGTGCAGCGGGGCACGCAGAGCCCGCGGCCCTGAGCCGCCTGCTGCGCGCCTTTCCCGGCATCGGGCCCGCCGGGGCGCAGATCTTCCTGCGCGAGGTCCAGGGGATCTGGTCCCTCCCGCCGGTCTTCGATGCCAAGGTGCTCGAGGGCGCGCGCCGGGCGGGGCTGCCAGCCGAGCCCGAGGCGCTGGCCGGGCTGGTTGCCCCCGCCGACCGGGCGCGGTTCGCCGCCGCGCTCGTGCGCCGCGCGCTGCGGAGGTAGCCCCGGACGCGAGGGGAGCGGGCGCCGGGCCGCGCCCTTGCCGAGCGCGGAAAAATGAGTAAGCTCAAAAATAGGCGCGCAGGTTGCGCGGCTGCCGCCCCGGCGGCCCATCGAGGAGGAACACCATGAGCGACATCGCCCGCGTCACCGTGCTGGGCGCCGGAGTGCTCGGCGCCCAGATCGCCTACCAGGCCGCCTACTCCGGCTTCGACGTCACCGTCTACGACATCGGCGACGAGGCCCTGAGCGCCGGCCGCAAGCGCCTGGACGCGCTCGTCACCGCCTACCGGGTCGAGGTCGAGGGCGCCACCGAGGCCAGCACGCAGGCAGCGCTCGAGCGCCTGGCGACGACGACGGACCTCGCGCAGGCCGCGGGGAATGCCGATCTCATCATCGAGGCCGTCCCGGAGCGCCTCGACATCAAGCGCGAGACCTACGAGAAGCTCGCGGCGCTCGCCCCCGAGCACACGATCTTCGCGACGAACTCCTCGACCCTGCTGCCCAGCGACATGAAGGACTTCACGGGGCGGCCCGACCGCTTCCTCGCCCTGCACTTCGCCAACCAGATCTGGAAGTTCAACACCGCCGAGGTCATGGGCACGGCGGAGACGAGCCCCGCGGTCTTCGACACGGTCGTGGAGTTCGCCCGCGCCATCGGCATGGTGCCCATCCCCGTGCACAAGGAGCGCCCCGGCTACGTGCTCAACTCGCTGCTCGTGCCCTTCCTCAATGCGGCCCTCGACCTGGCGGCGGGCGGCTACGCACAGCCAGAGGACGTCGACAACGTCTGGCGGATCGCCACGGGCGCGCCCATGGGACCGTTCCAGATCTACGACGTCGTGGGCCTCGGCACCGCCTACAACATCCTGTCGAGCGGCGATGAGCACAGCCGGCGCCTCGCCGCCTGGCTCAAGGAGCACTACATCGACCGCGGCCGCATGGGCGCCGGCGCGGGCGGCGGCTTCTACGACGACCCGCAGGGCTGAGTCCCGCCCGCTCTGTGGTGGAGGTGGGCCGCGCTCGGTAGGCTAGCCCTGTCGCGCCACGGGTGCGGCGGTCGCGCCGCCGGGCGGCCCGGTCGCGAGGAGGTCCGTGTGGGTGCAGCGCTGGGGGACGGCGATTCCGAGGCGGGCCCGGCCCGCCGGGAGACCGCCGCCGCCCGCCGCGAATGGGCGGCCATGTGCCGCCAGGTCCGCGTGCCCACGATGTGGGGCATCCCCCTGCGCCTCTTCCTGCTCGCCCTCGCCCTCGCCCTCGCCCTCGGCGCCGTGCTGCCTGCCCTCGACCGCGCGCTCGCGCCGCCGCTGCACGCGGTCGCGGTGCGCGTGTGCCGGCTGCTCAACCCCGGCGCGCTGCTACGCCACCTCGCCGCCGAGGGCCGCGATTCCACCCGCTACGACCCGGCCCGCTTCCACACCCGCGCCGCGGAACTCGCCACCGGCACCGCCGCCACCGGCACCGCCGCCGGCGGCGGCCCGGTGCGCCGGCGCCGCCGCGCCCCGCGGGGGACTTTGTGCTCGCCGTTAACATCCCGCGCCTGCTCGACTGCGAGGGTGCGCGGGGCATGCGCATCGAGCTCGTGCCCAGCCTGGGCACCCCCGTGCCGAGCGGCGGGATCCTCTTCCGGACCTCGGCGCCGGTGGGCCGGGCCCAGCGCCGCGCGCTCGAATCGGCGCTGGCGTTCGGCGACGTGCTCTCGCCCGCCAGCGGGCCCTTCGGCGCGATCCGCGCCATGGTCGACATCGCGCTCAAGGCGCTCTCGCCCGCGGTCAACGATCCCAGCCGCGCCGTCCAGGCGCTCGAGGAGATCGAGGACATCCTCGCCGAACTCGCCCCGGACATCGCCAAGCGCGAGGCGCTCCTGGCCGCCCACCACGACGCGTCGGTGCTGCGCGAATGGACGCGCAGCTGGGCCGACTACGTGGCCGCGGCCACCGACGAGATCCGCCAGTACGGCACCGGCAGCGTCCAGATCCAGCGGCGGCTGCGGGCGCTCTTCGACACGCTCGCCGGGCAGTGCGATCTCCAGCAGCGAGCGGCGCTGCTCGAGCGCCGCTCGGCGCTTCACCGTGGGCTCGAGCGCTGGTGGCCCGATCCGCTCGACCGCAGGCTGGCCGGCTGCGCGGATCCGCAGGGCCTGGGCCGGGCGCTCGGCACAGCGGCGCGCGCCGAGCAGGCCCCCGAGCCCGAGGCTCCGCCGGCCTGAGCGCGACGGCTCAGCCCCTTAGCCTTGGTCCACCGATGAGCATGCTGGGCTTGGGCCGTAATTAAAGACGGGATGCCCGTCTGACCGGGAAGAATGGGACTTGTTCAGGGTTCCGTTCCACCGCGATGAGAGGGCA
>NZ_NOIT01000023.1 GCF_004136555.1 Kocuria carniphila | reverse complement strand
CCATCAACCAAAAAATACAAATACTTTTCGGTATCAACAAACTAGGCACACTATTGAGTTGACAAACAACAAACCACACAAGAAACCCGAGGGTCTTTTTGTCGGTTGGTCTTGCCGCTGATTTCGGAAGCTCTATCGCTTTCCCTTGCGGCAACCTCTTCAGCTTATCCATCTGTTTACCTTTTCGCAAACTCTCGTTCACGACTGAGCGAGGCTCAGGAGGTGGATGGGGCTGTCGGCGGTACCGGGAAGGCGATCTCTCGCTTGTCCGTCCTTGCGGCGACTCGAAATACTTTACACAGAGTGCGGCCACCGCGCAAAGCGGTGGCCGCACTCTGTGTTATAAGTGGCGTGGGTCACTAGGTCCGTGGTCTGGCCGCCCTAATTGCAGCGCTCTGGCCCCGAGAAGCCAGTACTGAGAATGCTCAGCCAGAGTGGCGGCACTACTCGCGCAACAGGTTCTTCCGCACCTTGCCCGTGGCCGTGCGCGGTAGTTCATCACTGAAGGTCACGGTGTCCGGCACCTTGAAACCACTCAGCCGTTCACGGACGTGCTCGCGCAGCTCTTCTGCGGTCACCGATGAACCCGCCGAACGCACCACGTGCGCCACCGGCCGTTCGCCCCACTTCTCATGGGGAACGCCGATCACAGCCACGTCGAGGACCTCCGGGTGTGAGTACAGGGCCTGCTCCACCTCGATGGAGGAGATGTTCTCACCGCCGGAAATGATGATGTCCTTGGCGCGGTCGCGCAGCTGGATGTAGCCGTTGGGGTGCATCACTCCCAAGTCACCGGTGTGGAACCAACCGCCGAAGAAAGCTGTCTCAGTGGCCTCGGTGTCCTTGTAGTACCCGATCATCACGTTGTTACCGCGCAGCACCACTTCACCCAGGGTCTCGCCGTCAGCCGGGACATCGTTCATCTCGGTATCCACGATGCGTGCGGATTCCGCCTGCACCATGCCCACTCCCTGGCGGGACATTTGCTGAGCGCGCTCCCGCGGAGAGAGTTCCTTCCACTCCTCTTGCGGCTCGCAAATGGTGATGGGACCGAACACCTCAGTGAGCCCGTATACGTGCACGATCCCGAATCCGGCGTCCTCCAGTCGTTCGATGATGCTCGGTGCCGGCGGAGCTCCCGCCGTGGTGATGCGGATGGGCTTGTCCAATGCGTGTGCCTCATCCGCGTCCACGATGATCGAGCACACCGCAGGTGCGCCGCACAAGTGAGTGATGCCCTGGTTGTCGAAAGCGTCCCAGATGGCATCCGGCCGCACTGCACGCAAACACACGTGAGTACCGCCGGCCGCAGTCACCGCCCACGTGGTGCACCAGCCGTTGCAGTGGAACATCGGCAGCGTCCACAGGTAGCGAGTCGCACCGTCGAACCCGTTGTGGAACACCTCGCCCAAGCTGTTCAGGTACGCCCCGCGGTGCCCGTACAGCACACCCTTGGGCCGCCCGGTCGTCCCGGACGTGTAGTTCAGGGTGATGGGCGAATTCTCGTCAGCCACCTTGTAGCTCACGCCTCGTTCGCTCGACGACGCCGCTTCGCCCACTTCCAGGGGCTCTACGTCGATGAACTCGTCGAACGTAGGGATCTCGCCGTAGGAGTGGTCCCGCACTGGCTCGATACCGGCCTGCTCATCGGGCAGCTGGACCAGGGTGATGCCTTCCTTGCCGTCAAGAGCGGAGATCACGGTGTCCAGTACTGAGGAGTCCGCGATGACCACGCTGGCCTCACTGTGGTCCAGGATGTAATCCAACTCGCGCGTGGACAGCCGCGGGTTCAACGGGACCAGGACAGCACCCGCGGCGGGGACCGCGTAGTGGGCCAGTAGCAGCGCCGGCAGATTGGGTGCGATCACGGCCACCGTGGGCAGGGACCGCGTCAGTTGTTCCGCACCCAGGTACTCCCCGCTCTCAGCCTCACCTTGTGCCGGGTCTTCATGGGAAGCTGCCGCACCGCCCGATCCACCCGTGCCGGCAACGTCACCGGACGCGGCGGCGTCGTCACCGGAAGCGGAAGCCGACGGAAGGTGCGGTAAGAGCGCCGTGGCGAACCGCCGGACGTCCCGCTCGAACTCCTTGTACGTCCACGACTGGCTGCCGTAGACGATGGCTTCTCGCTCGGGGAAGACTTCCGCGCTGCGCTCGATGAATCGCAATGGGGACAGGGGCTGTGCGTTCGCGTACATGGGTGCTCCTGTAATCGGTGGCTCAGTTGTAGGCCGAGAAACCGGTGATGGACTTGCCGATGATGAGCGCCTGGACCGTTTCGGTGCCCTCATAGGTGTGCAGGGCCTCGACGTCTGCAAAGTGACGCGCAACACGATTTTCCACCAGAATGCCGTTGCCACCCAAAAGGTCTCGCGCATTGGCCGCAACACGGCGGGCGGTTCGGGTCGCGGTGTACTTGGCCAGCGAGGCCTGGGGGCCGGTCAGCGTGCCGGCTTCTTCCTTGCGGGCCATGGCCATCACGAGCGTCTGCATGGACGTCAGCTCGCTGAGCATGCGCGCCAAGCGTTCCTGCACAATCTGCGACGCCGCCAGCGGACGGCCGAACTGCTCACGCTGCGCCGCGTACTGCACTGCGGTCTCGTAGCAGGCCACGGCCTGGCCGACGGCGGCCCAGGCCACCCCGATGCGCGTCGCAAACAGCACGGAAGCGGTATCGCGGAAGGAACCGGCGCCCGGCAACACGTTCTCGGTGGGAACGAACACGTTCTCCATGCGGATATGAGCCTGGTGGATGGCGCGCAGGGCCAGCTTGCCGCGAATGGTTGTGCCGCTGTAACCCTCGGACTCCTGTGGAACCACGAAACCCTGCACCGCGTTGGTGACATCATTGCGGGCCCACACCACGGTGATGCCGCCCATCGAGCCGTTGCCGATCCACTTCTTCTCACCGTTGAGGATGAAACCGCCCTCGACGGGTGTGGCCCGGGTTTCCAGGCCGATCGAGTCGGAGCCGTGGGTGGGCTCGGTCAGAGCGAAGGATCCCAGCAGCTTGCCGGACGCCATGTCGGGCAGCCAGCGCTCCCGCTGCTCATCGTTGCCGCACATGGCGATCGAGCGCATGGCCAACCCGCCCTGCACGCCACTCACGGTGGAGATGGAGCCATCGCCGCGGGAGAGTTCCATAGCCACCAGACCGGCCGCCATCTTGGACATGGGCGCGTAACCGGTCACGCTCACACCGTCGCGCAGCAGGTCCAGCTCGCCCATGCGGGCCACCAGGTCCAGCGGGTACTCGCCGCGATCCCAGTGTTCGTGAATGACGCCCAGCAGCTCGTCCTGCACGAACGCGCGGGCGCGCATCCAGTGGGCGCGGTCCTCGTCGGTGACGTCCGCGTAGACACCCGCGGCATCGGTATCGAGCACGTCATTGAGTGAGTATTCGGGCTCGACCGTGCCCTGCGGGAACAGGTCCTGATCGGTGGCGGGCTGCTGCGTCATGGTGTGATCTCTTTCGTGAATTCTCAGTGGTTCTCGGTGGGGTGAGTCAGTTCTGGGCCGCGTCGAAGCGCTGGCCGCGCACGCGCTCGGAAGCGCCGCAACGATCCAGGTATGGGGTGATGCCGCCCAGGTGGAACGGGTAGTTGGCACCCAGGATCATGCACAGGTCCACGTCTCGCGCCGAGGCCACCACGCCCTCGTCGAGCATGTGCCCGATCTCGTCCGCGAGCGCGTCCTGGACGCGCGTGAGCAACTGGCCGTTGGCGCCGTCGTCCCCCGTCGACGACGCCGCCCGCTCACCTTGCGTGCGTTCCCTGGCCTGATCGGCCTGCGGTGTGAGGTAGGTGTCGGACTCTTCGCCGCGCTTGGGGAGCACGTTGCTGAGGCCCGCTTCGGCCACGGCGTCCAGCCACGGGGACAGGGTGAAGCGGTCGGGGTAGGCATCGTGCATCGTGTGGGTGATGTGCACGAGTACCGCGGGGCCCACGAAGTCCAGCAGCTGGAGCGGTGTCATGGGGAGACCCATGGGAGCCAGTGCGTGGTCCACGGTCTTGGGGTCACCGCCGGCGTCGATGGCGCGGCCGATCTCGTCGTACATGCGGGTCAGCACGCGGTTGACCACGAAGCTCGGGGCGTCCTTGACGAGCACCGCGATCCGGCGCAATTTGGCGGCGAGGTCGAAGGCGGTGGCAAGGGTGGAATCATCGGTGGACTCTGCGGCCACGATCTCGAGCAGCGGGGTGACCTCCACCGGGTTGAACACGTGGAAACCCACGAGTCGTTCGGGGTGCTTCAGGTCTTCACCCATCGCGGTGACGGACAGGGATGAGGTGTTGGTGGCCAGGATCGCGTCATCGCGCAGCACCGGCTCCCACTGGGCGAAGACCTTCTTCTTGACCTCGAGCTCCTCGAAGACGGCCTCGATGACGAAGTCCGCGTCCGCGAGATCCTCAGGGGACTTGGCTCCGGTAATCAGGGAACCCAGTTTCTCGGCCTGCTCCGGGCTCATGCGACCCTTCTCGGCCTGGGCCGTGAAGCGATCGCGGGTGCGCTGCACGCCGGTGGCCAGGCGCTCGTCGTCCAGGTCGGTCATCACCACGGGGATCTGGGCGCCCTGAGCGATCAAGCTCGCGAGCTGACCCGCCATCAGTCCCGCTCCGATGACCGCGGCCTTGCGAATGGGGCGCACGGGGGCGTCCGGCACGTTGGCGGCCTCGCGGCGTCGGGCGGTGACCAGTTCGAATGCGTAGAGGGACGCCTTGGCGGCGTCACTCTGGACCACGGTGGAGAACAACTGGACCGCAGCGGCCGCGTTGGCGTGCCGAGAATCCGTGCGAGCGCGGCCGACCAGATCAATGGCCGCCACCGGCCCGGGTGCGGCACCGTGCCAGGCGCGCTCGGCCTTCGCCCGGGCTGCGTCGACGGCCTCCTGCCAGGCGGCGTGATCATCCGAGGTCTTGCGCGGCTCGTGCTGGCCCTCGAGTGCCTCGACAACCCACTGCTGCCACTGCTGATCCCACTCGGGCGTACCGGGAGCTGCGTCCAGAACGGCGTCCACCATGCCGATCTCGAGGGCCTGCTGGGGCTTGAGGTTCCGACCGCGCATGGAATCGGTGACGATCACGTCCAGCGCGGCCTTGGCGCCGACCAGGTGCGGCAGCAGGTAGACGCCGCCCCAACCGGGGAAGAAACCGAGGTGGCACTCGGGCAGGCCCAGCTGCGCCTTGCCCGAGGTGACCAGGCGGTAATCCGAGTGCAGCGCAAGTTCCATGCCGCCGCCCAGGGCCATCCCCGTGACCAGCGAAAAGGTGGGCACCGGCATATCCGCGAGCACGGCGAAGGTCTCGTGCCCGGCCCACACGTAATCTTCCGACGCATCCTGCAACTGGGCGTAACGAATCTCCTTCAGATTGGCTCCCGCGCCGAAGGACTTGGTGTTGCCCGTGACGACCACTGCCTCGACCGCGGAGGTGTCGATCGCGGTGAGGTCGCGGCGCAACTGCTGAACCGCCTCAGAACCCCAGATGATGAGCCCGTTAGACGCCGTAGAATCCAGGCTGACCAGGGCAATCGGGCGCTCGCGCCCGGGGAGGACCGGATAATCCACGGTGATGGTCACGGTGGAGGGGAACTTGGACTCGGTCACGCTGAACTCCTGAGTACTGAGGGGGTTGTGGCCCGTGCCACATCATCATCCCCCAGATTGCCCTGAGACTGCGTCTCACGTCAAGATATTGCGTGTCATTCGGGGCGGCTATCCGGGGCATCGCGTCGATAGGCTGAACGGGATGAGAAACGTGCTGCCCTTGCGCTCACAGCGCCTGACTTTCCGCCGGCTCACCGAGGCAGATATTGAGCCGATGTACTCCTACCAGTCCCGCGAGGATTACGCCGTGCACGCGTGGCGTGGACCGAGGGACATGGACGATGTCATAGGCATGGTCAAGGACCACATGGGAGAACGCCGCTGGGCGGAGGACGGGGATCAGTTCCGCTTTGCCGTGTCCCCGCACGACTCGGATGAGCTGGCCGGCGAGATCGTCCTGACGCTCGCGGACGCCGAGGCCTCCCAGGTCGAGATCGGCTGGGCGCTGCACCCGGATCACACGGGCAAGGGCTACGCCGCAGAAGCCGCGTACGCCGCCGTTGACGCTGCCTTCCAAAAACTGGGTGCCCACCGCGTGTTCGCCCGCCTGGACAGCCTCAATGTGGCGTCCGCCAAGGTGTGCGAGCACATCGGCATGCGGCACGAGGCCACTCTCCGCGAAAGCCACTTCCAGCTGGGCGAATGGCGCGACGAACTGATCTACGGTGTGTTGGTCTCGGAGCGCGAGTTCGACTGACCCTGGGCTGCGACCAGGGCGTCGTAGACCGACCGCGCCGCTTGCTCCGCTGCCGCCCGCGGATCGGCACCTTCTTGGAGCACCACCACGACCGGCGAGGACGACGCCGCCTGCTCGGGTTGGCGGGGCACGGACGCAATCCGCCCAGGGCCCGCTGAGAGACCGAAGACCGTGCACAGCCAACCGATCCGCTGATTGAGACCCGCCGCCAGTTGCTCACCGCTGTTGGCACGAGGGTCCCTCAACCACGTGCGTAGATAGGCGTTGTGCACAGCCACGGTGGCCGATGCCATGGACACCGCGGTGACCCGCTGATCCGCGTTCTCAGGGAGCACCCTGCGCAAGAACTCCTGGAAGAGCCGCTCGTAGCGATGCGATGTAGCAAGTTCCCTGTCTCGAAGGCTTTCCACTTGCTGCAATAGGTGATGGCGAGCAATGGCTCGGTCCGCATGATCCAGATTGTGTCGGAACACCAGCTGCACACCCTCGGCCAGTCCCGCTTGCGGGGTGAGGTTGGGGCGGCTCAGCAGCTGTTCAAGGCGTTCGAGGTTGGAAGCGTGATCCGCGAAGACGATGTCCTCCTTGGACCCGTACTTGCGGAAGAACGTGGCGCGGCTGACACCGGTGGCCTGCGCTAACTGATCCACGGTGGTCGCGTGGTAACCCTGCGTGGCCAACAGGCGGATTGATTTGGTGACGACATCGCCGGTCGTCCCGGGTGCGGTACTCATCGGGCCTCCTGCCGAGATGGTAGCTCGTGCGAAAGACAATCCTGAGGAGTTTCAGCGGATTGTTTCGCCGGCCACGTAGACGCCGGCAACGGTGAGTTCCGAATCCAGTACCACGAGGTCCGCGCGGAGACCGGGGGCCAGACGACCGCGGTCATCTCCAGCACCGATTGCCTGGAGCGGTGCCTGTGTGGCCGCGTAAACGGCCTGCTCCACAGATAGTCCGACATCTTCCACCGCCCGTTTGACGGCTTGGTCCATGGTCAGGGTGGAACCGGCGATCGTGTTCCCCTCGGTCAACCGGGCCACCCCGTCGGTCACGGTGACGGGTAGTGCACCGAGGGTGTAGGAACCGTCGTGCATGCACGCGGCGGACATGGCATCCGTAATGAGCGCTGTGCGTTCCGGCGCCGAGGCGAACAGCATGGCGATGACCCCGGGGTGCACGTGGACGCCGTCGCAAATCACCTCGAGGGCGACGTCCGGGCATTCGAGTGCGGCAACCACGGGGCCGGGCCTGCGGTGATGCAGCGGGTTCATCGCATTGAAGGCGTGGGTCAGGATGCCGGCGCCGGCGCGGAAGGCCCGTAGAGCGTCGTCGTACGTGGCGTCCGTGTGGCCGATCGCTATGGTGGCGCCCGCTTCGCGCAATTGCGCGATGGCCTCGGTGGCGCTGGGAAGCTCGGGTGCCAGAGTGAGCTGCCGGAGCGTTCCAGCCGCGGCGTCGATCAGCCGACCGACTGCTTCGGGAGTGGGCGTGACCAGCAGTTCTTCAGCGTGCGCGCCCCGATGACCCCGATCGAGGAAAGGGCCCTCCGCGTGCGAACCGAGCACCGCAGGATTTTCACGCGTAAGCTCTGCGGCCCATGCCAGCCGCTCGGCCATGGCGGGGACGGCATCCGTGACGAAGGAGAGCAGGGAGGACGTAGTGCCGTGGTGTCGATGAACTTCCAAGGCCTGGAGCGCGGCCTCGGGACCATCATCGAACGCGTAGCCGCCCGCCCCGTGGCAGTGGATGTCCACGAACCCGGGGGTCAGCCACGCACCCCTCAGATCAACCACTTGCGTTTGTTCATTGACGCGTGTTTGAGCCAGGTCTGATCGGCCCGGCCCTGCTTGATCACTGGCCAATCGCGAGCGCCAGGAATCTCCAGTGCCCTGGTCCCCGATCAGGCCGTCATTGAGCAACAACCAACCGTCCCGGATGATCCGGCGATCGGTGACCAGGTGGGCGTTGTGGAGCAGGGTGCGGGTCATGACTCGACCACTTCAAGCGTGCCTGTTCCCGGCCGCGATTCTTCGGTTGCTCGTTCGATCAATCGCCTGATGCCCACGAAATGGCCGCTGAGCAATCGGGCGGCCGCTGCGGAATCGCCCGTCCTCACGGCGTCAAGAATTGCTCGGTGAGCGGCGGCCGTGTCCGTGACATGTTCCGTGGTCTCCCCCGTGGGCGTCTCCACGCTCTGGTGGATGCCGCTGTAGACCTGCCAGAACGTGGTGAGCAGTTCGGCCAGGATCGCGTTGTCGATGGGTTCGAACAGGACCCGGTGAAAATCTTTGTCCTCGACCCGAACCGTCTCCCCGCGTTCCGCCCGCGCTTCCATCGCGGAGACGATGGCATCCAACCGTTCCAGGCGTTCGGGATCCATGGCCTCGATGGCGCGCCCGACCAGACCGCACTCGAGAGCTTCGCGCACGTCCACCAATTCCTGCGCGGCCACACCCGAACTCTGCAGGGACAAGCGGGCCCGGAATTCGAGGGTCCGCCCCAGTGCCGCGAGAGGGTGCCCCGCAACGAACGTGCCGTAACCGTGTCGGATCTCCACGATCCCGACCGCCTGCAACATCTTGAGTGCCTCCCGCAGAGAATTTCGCGAAACACCGAAGATCTCGCGCAGCTCGGATTCCGGCGGCACCGGATCCCCGAGCTTCAGACCGCGCTCCAGGATCAAGTCCGTGATGCGCTGCTGCAATTGGTCCATGGTGTGACGACCGCGCGCAGGGGCAGCGAGTTCACTCATGAGTGCATTCTCCTTCGGTCGTCAGGCCGGGTTGGGTCTCAATGTATGGTGCCTCAAGTTTTTGTGAGGTAACGCTTCCGGCTCTGACCTGCTTTGTCACAACGTTCTCCCAAAACCAGCCCGGCGATCTCTTGTGCGCTACCCCACAAACAAGTACATTCTAGACGTAGGACGTCCTACGTCCAATGGATCATCGAGGATCACCCGCGTTGTGAAGGGATTGATCCCCGCGCCTCACGAGGAGGATTCTCATGGAAACGCCTGGACTCGGCGGACTCAACTGGGCCGTCATCATCGTCTACCTGCTGGGCACGTTGGCCATCGGTGTGTGGTTCACCCGCAAGGCGAGTACGGGCACTGACTCGTTCTTCACCGCCAACGGTCGAATTCCGGCCTGGGCGGCTGGCTTCAGCATTTACGCGACCACCTTGTCGGCCATCACCTACATGTCCACGCCGGAACAGGCCTTCCTGACGGACTGGTCCTATGCAGCAGGAAACGTGGCGATTTTCGCCATCATCCCGTTGCTGATCTGGTTCTACATTCCGTTCTTCCGCAAACTCAACGTCACCACGGCGTACGAATACCTGGAGGAACGGTTCGGGCCGAGCATCCGGGTCATCGGCTCGGTGCTGTTCGTGCTGTTCCACGTGGGTCGAGTGGCGATCGTGATCTATCTGCCCACCCTGGCCATCAGCTCGGTCACGGACATCAATCCCGCTGTGGTCGCAGCAGCGGTTGGCGTGCTGTCGATCATCTACACGTTCCTGGGCGGCATTGAGGGCGTGATCTGGTCGGACGTGGTCCAGGGAATCATCCTGCTCCTGGGCGCGGTGCTCATCCTGGTTTTCGGTATCGCCGCCATCAACGGTGGCCTGGGCACCGTGGTCACGGATGCCGTCAATGACGACAAGTTCATCACCGCCAAGAATTGGCAGATCGGTGGCGCTGCGGCCGCCATCCCGATCATCTTCCTGGGTTCGGTGTTCAACAACCTGCATCAGTACACGGCGAGCCAGGACGTGGTGCAGCGCTATCAGACCACCACCTCGCTCAAGCAGACCGCCCGATCCTTGCTGGTCAACGGTTTCCTGGCACTCCTGACGATTCCCCTGTTCTACGGCATTGGCACGGTGCTCTACAGCTATTACCAGCACTCCGGCAATCTGCCCGAGGACTTCAACACCTCAGCTCTGGTCCCGTACTTCGTGGTGACCGCGCTCCCCGTGGGCGTGGCCGGCCTGCTGATCGCCGCAATTTTCGCGGCGGCCCAGTCGACCATCTCCTCCAGCCTCAACTCGATTTCCGCGTGCGTCACCGTGGATCTGCGGGACCGGTTCTTCCCCCGCAAGGACGGCCAGGCCAGGAAGGGCGTGGGTTTCGCCCGCATGGTCATCATCGTCGCCGGCGCTTTCTCCGTAGCAGTTGCCCTGTATCTCTCCGCCACCGATCAGGCCGAGACCTGGAACTTGTTCCTGAGCATCACCGGTCTGTTCGGTGTGCCGCTGGCCGGCGTCTTCGCTCTGGGGATCTTCACCAAACGGGCCAACACCGTGGGCGTGATCGGCGGCCTGATTCTGGGCGCGGCCACGGCGTTCTGGGTTCAACAGAACACCACGTTCACGCCGTTCGCAGTGTCCGCAGCGGCCTTCGTGGGTGCCGTGCTCTTCGGCTACCTCATCTCCGCGATTGCAGGCGCGCTGCTGGGCAAGAATCCCCACGACGTGGTGCCCCTGACGATCTACGGCAAGAACTCGGAGTACGTCCGTCGCACCTCATCACCCGTGGCACCCGCAGGCACCCCGCTGGTCACCACGTCGTCCAACGACACCGTCAAGTAAAGGAGTCATCATGACTGCATTTCGTGGAATCGTCCCGCCCCTCCTCACCCCTCGTACCGTAGGCGGCGAGTTGGACCTCGACAGCCTCAACCGACTCGTCAATCACCTGATCGACGGAGGCGTGCACGGGATTTTCGCCCTGGGTTCTTCCGGCGAAACCCCGTACCTGACCTCCGCGGAGCGCGATCGGGTCCTGGCCGCAACCATTGAGGCGACGGCCGGTCGAGTACCCGTGATGGTGGGCCTCAACGAACAGTCCACCGCGCGTGTCCTAGACGAAGCAGACCGCGTCCTGGCCATCGGTGGTGACGCGGCCGTGGTCACCACGCCCTACTACGCGTTGTCCGGCTCCGCCGAGATCGAGCACCACTTCCGCGCGGTCGCCGAGCACGTGGACGTGCCGGTGTTCGCCTACGACATCCCTGTCCGCACCCACCAGAAGCTCCCGTTGGACGTCGCCATCCGACTCGCCCACGACGGCGTTCTGGCCGGCGTCAAGGACTCCTCCGGTGACGACATTTCGTTTCGCCAGCTGCTCCTGGATACCAAGGGCCTTCCGGAGTTCGCGGCGTTCACGGGTCACGAGGTGGTCGCCGACGGCGCGCTACTGGGTGGCGCCGCGGGCGTCGTTCCCGGCCTGGGAAACGTTGACCCGGCCGGTTATGTCCGGATGTTCGACGCCGCTCAGGCCGGTGATTGGGCCACGGTCGCTTCCGAGCAGGATCGGCTGGCTCGGCTGTTCCGCATTGTCCTTGCGGCCACTCCCGGCCGCGTTTCCGCGGGTGCTGCCGGCCTGGGTGGTTTCAAGACCGCCTTGCAGCTCATGGGAATCATCGAGTCGAACCGCATGTCCGAGCCGCTGGTCCAGTTGGACGAGGACGAGACCGAGGCGGTTCGTGAGATCGTGACGACCGAAGAGCTCTTGTGAGTTCCACACCGGTCATCGCCGTGGATCTGGGGGGCACCAAGATCCGTTCCGGAGTAGTGGAAGGGGCCGAGGTCACCCACGTGCGTTCGGCCCCCACACCGGCCCGACTCGGGGCACACGCCGTGCTCGACGCAGTGGCCGAACTGGTAGGTCTGACCATGGCCACGGCAACTGAACATGGCCGGATTCCGCAGGCCGTGGGTGTGGGATCGGCCGGCGTGATCGATCCGCGAAACGGTGTGGTTGTCTCCGCGACCGACGCCCTTCCGGGGTGGACCGGCACCAACCTCATCGCCGAGCTGCAGCATCGGACTCGACTGCCCGTCCGCGCGGTCAATGACGTGCATGCGCACGCGCTCGGGGAGGCACGGTCGGGTGCTTCCGCGGACACGAGCGACTCGGTCTTCGTGGCTGCGGGAACGGGGATCGGGGCGGGTCTGATCTCCCATGGTCATCTGGTCACCGGGCGGAACTCGGCGGCAGGACACCTCGGTCATATCCCGTCCGGTTTTGCCTCCGACCTGCGCTGCCCCTGCGGCGGAATGGGCCACCTCGAAGCCATTGCGTCTGGCCCCGCTGTGTTGGAGGAGTATCGACGAGCGGGTGGCCGAGCGGCGTCGTCGACCACTACCGAGCTGGCGGAGGAGGCGCGCGCCGGGGACACCACGGCCCGGGAAGCTTTCGCGAAAGCCGGCCGAGCACTGGGGTCCGCGCTGGGAGGTATGGCCAACGTGTTGTCCCCGGAGGTGGTCGTGCTGGGCGGTGGCCTGGTCAGCGCCGACGAGTTGTGGTGGCCCTACCTGGAACGAGCCTTTGCAGCCCAACTGATCCCCGCCGTGCGTGGGCTGACCCCGCAGCGTGCTGAACTGGGTGCCGATGCCGCATTGATCGGGGCGGCAAGCCTGTGGGACGGAGCAGACATCAAAGTCGAGGAGAAGTGATGGCGTTTACTCAACAACAGATTGTCGAATCCCTGGCCGGGCGACTGATCGTCTCGGTGCAGGCCTATCCCGGTGAGCCCATGAGGGATCCTCGCACCATGGCCCAGGTGGCCGCATCCGCCGCGCGCGGCGGTGCAGCGGCCGTGCGCGTCCAAGGCATCGCCGATATTCACGCCGCGCGGTCCGCCGTGGAGGTCCCCGTCATCGGGTTGTGGAAGGACGGAGACACCGGTGTGTACATCACACCCACGTATCAGCACGCCTACGCTGTGGCGCTTGCGGGCGCTCACGTGGTGGCCCTGGACGGCACGCGGCGTCCTCGGCCCGACGGGCTCACGCTCGCGCAGACGATTGACCGGCTCCATCACAACACCCATGCCCTGGTCATGGCGGATTGCGGCAGTTTGGACGATGCGCTGGCGGCCTCCGCCGCTGGTGCCGATCTGGTGGGCACCACGCTCGCCGGCTACACGGGCGAACGCCCCAAAACGAATGGGCCGGACCTTGAGCTTCTCGAGGCGATGAGTCAGGCTGATATCGACGTGCCGATCATTGCGGAGGGACGCATCCATACGCCGCCCCAAGCATCCGCCGCCATCGCGGCCGGCGCTCACGCCGTGGTGGTAGGCACCGCGATCACTCACCCGACCACGATCACCTCGTGGTTCGTCAACGCCGTGGAGGGCTGAAACCGTGCGACTGGTGCTGTGCGAATCAGTGGCGGAGACCGGGCAGGTTGCCGCCGAGATCTTTGCGAGCCGAATCGAGCAGGGGCCGTGTGTACTGGGGCTCGCGACGGGTAGTTCCCCGCTGCCCGTGTACCAGTACCTCATCCGCAGGTATCGCGAGTCCGGTTTGTCCTTCGCCCAGTGCACCGCGTTCACGCTCGACGAGTACGTGGGGCTACAACCGTATGACTCCCGGTCCTACAGGGCCACCATTCGTGACGAGTTCGTCGACCACGTGGATTTGCCCACACGTTCCCTGCACTCCCCCGACGCCTCCGACCCGGATCCCCGAGCGCTACGCCACGCCGCGGCCGCCTACGAGGAAACGATCCGCCTGGCCGGTGGGATCGACGTTCAGTTGTTGGGGATCGGTGCCAACGGGCACATCGGCTTCAACGAGCCGTCCTCGTCGCTGGCCTCGCGCACCCGCATCAAAGCGTTGACGCAGCAGACCCGCGAGGACAATGCCCGGTTCTTCGGCGAGGACGAGACGGTCCCCAAGCTCTGCCTCACCCAGGGCCTCGGAACCATTCTGGACAGCCGTCACGCCGTGCTCGTGGCGCAGGGGGAGGCAAAGGCCGACGCCGTCGCGGCCGCCGTGGAGGGGCCGGTCTCGTCCGCGTGTCCGGCCTCGGTCCTGCAACTGCACCCCCACGCCACCGTGATCCTGGACGCTGCCGCCGCGAGCCGACTGCAGAATCTGGACTACTACCGCCACGTCCAGCACCTCAACGACGAGCTGGGACTGCTGCCCTAGTGAAGTAGCCGCAGGAACCATGCCTGGGAAACGCGTGGGGCGAGCCGGGTGCTGTCCGTGCACGGGAACAAGACCCGGAAACAGGAGCGGCGAGTGCGCGCCGTTCGTGCACGGGAAAGTGAGCGCCGCGGGGCAACGGGCCCCGCGGCGTCGTACCCGAAGTGCTGGTCAGGAATCCCGCAGGACGCGATAGCCCTTGCGCGGGTCGTAACCGTGGATCTCGCGGGTGTCCAGAACGGCCATGAAGTCCAGGACGTCCGGGGAGATGACCTGCCCCGGCACGAGAACCGGAAACCCGGGCGGATAGGGCGTCACGAAACCGGCCGAGACGGGTTTTTCACCGTTGGTCACCCGCTCGCGCAGCTCTTCGTGGGCAACGTGTTCCACGGACTTGCGGCGCTGACCCTTGAAGAACGCGGCGCGCATATCTCCATCCGGGAGCTCCTCGTCCGTGGCGTACCCGGGAGCGAACGAACTGAAGTCCGGAAGCGGCGGCATGGGGGTGTCGTCGACCTTGGCCGCGAGCTCGGGATCGAGCTGAGAGTTCTCGTCCTCGAAACGCTGCGCGAGCTTCACGAGCACCTCCACGAGGTACGCGATCGCGCTGCGCGAGGTGCCGATGTTGGTCATGAACAGCACGGTGTTCCGGCTCGTCTTGTTCACCTGAATGCCGTAACGATCCATGAGCAGGTCGTGCTTGAACGTGTCACCGTCAACGCCCGTGCGACTGATCTCGATGGTGATACGGCTGGGATCCACCACGAACTCGTCCGTGGTCCATGCCTTCCACATACTGGCCAACCCGTCGCGCAACGGCATGGGCCGGCCCACCTCGCGATTCTCGCTGGGCACCAGGTCGTGGGCCGTGAGCACGCGGAAGCTCCGGCGCAACAGCGGATGGCGCGCGATGGCCTGGGACAGGCTCGTGGCCAGATCCAGCTGCCGCTGCACGAGCTCGTAGCCCTCCAGCTCTACCTGACGTCGCCCGATGTCCAGGGACGTGAGGATCTGGTAGTTGGGTGAGGTGGAGGTGTGCGTCATGTACGCCTCGTGGAACGGCTCCTCGGCTTCGCGCACCCACTCGTCGTCGTGCACGTGAATCATGGACCCCTGCCGCAGCGCAGTGAGGGTCTTGTGCGTGGACTGGGTCGCGTACACGCGGATCTTGGCGTCCGGAGCGGGGATGAGCCGCTCTTCCAACCACACCTCGTCCGGCGCGGGGTTGCCCTGATCGTCGTACAGACGCTTCTGCTGCTCACGGTAGGCGATCTGGTGCGCCCTGGTCTCCAGCTTTTCCTTGAGGTGCGAGGCAGCCCACATGGCCGTACGACGTCGCGTCACGGGGTGGAAGGTCGCGAACGCGAACCACGCCTCGTCCCACAGGAAGACCAGGTCCGGCTTGATGGCCAGGCATTCGGCCATGACCCGCTCGGGGTCATAGACGATGCCGTCAAAGGTGCAGTTGGTGAGCGTGACCAGCTGGACCTCGTCCAGACGACCCGCGGCTCGGTAGTCCAGCAGCAACTGCTTGATCCGGGACAGCGGCACAGCACCGTAGAACGCGAACTCGTTACGCGGGTATGCCTCCAGGTACGCGGGACGAGCGCCGGTGAGCACCACCGCGTGATGGTGGGACTTGTGACAGTTGCGGTCCACGAGCACCACGTCATTGGGTGACAACAGCGCTTGGTGCACGATCTTGTTAGCGGTCGAGGTTCCGTTGGTCACGAAGAACGTGTGCTTGGCCCCGTACGCACGGGCCGCGAGTTCCTGAGCCTTCTTCAACGTGCGCACCGGAGCCAACAGGGAGTCCAGCCCGCCAGAGGTCGCGGAGGTTTCCGCCAGCAGGAGGTTCAACCCGTAGAAGTCCACGAGGTCCTTGATCCACTTGGAACCCACCACGGAACCGCCGCGGGCAATGGGCAGCGCGTGGAAGACACCCACCGGACGCCGCGCGTGCTCCTGGACCGCGGAAAAGAACGGGGTGTCGTACAGGTGGGACACCCGGCGCAACAGGGTGAGGTGCAGCTCGAGCTTGTCCTCGCGCCGGAACACGCGACGGAAACGGTGGGTCAGCGCACCGGACAGGCCTTCGATATGGGCGCCCGCCATCAGGTACAGGTCCATCTCGGGGCGCAGCTCGGCCAGAGTGTCGGCCAACCGGAGCACCCGCTGAATGGACGCGAGCGGAGTGCGGGCGGAGGCTGATTCCGGGCTCACCAGATCGCGAGCCATGCGAATCGAGTTCTTGAGATCGCGGCTCAACGGCTGGCGAGTGCGCTCGCTGAATCCGGGGCGGACCACGCACGCGAGAATGTTGGGGTTGGTCAGGACCGCCGCCACGGCGTCGTCGGCGGAGGGCACGATCACGTACTCGTAAATGAAATCGTCGGCGGAGGAGCGCAACCGCAGGCCTTCGGCGCGCAGACCGTCACGGTCCGCCTGGGTGCTCTCGTCCACGATCAGCACCTCGAAGCGGGGCCGCGGGTCGGTGTCGATCGGAAGGTCCGAGTTCTCCGGATCGTCGGCAAAGTCATCGCGGGACGTGTCCGGCACGGTGTCACCGCGGAGCCGGTTCACGACCTTTCCGATCCGGTCGAGCGCCATGTGGTAGTCGCCCTGTTCGAGCATTTCCCGGATGGAGGCGACATAGCGTTGGCCGAATCCGGCCCAGTACATTTCAACGGTTTCGAGGGCGCGAAGTGAGCGCTGGAGTTCGCTGTCCGCGGCGAGGGCTTCTTTGTCCTCGTTGCCGAGCGCAATGCGTTTCATGGCGAACCGCAGGTACTCCCACGCGTCACTGCGCAGCCGCCACGTGCTGGCGGGCATTCCGGGGTCCGGTTCAAGGATTCCGGTGGCACTCCCCCGACGGTTGTTCTGACCTTGGTCGTCCGTGGCCGGTGTATCCATCGAATTCCTCCGCTTGCTCCATTGCCTGCGCCGAACTGTTGAACGTTCATCCTATGTCCGGGCCCGCGGGGGCTCGCGGAACATAACACTTTACGACCGCGACTCGGTCTCAGCTACCGGCATCGGGTGCCGTGCGTCGGGTGTCGAGCATCGGGTGCCGTGCGTCGGCCAGGTTGACTCGGCTCGACTGCCTCGGCCGGGTTGTGTCAGCCCGCGAACCTCGCCGTGGGCAGGCCCGGAATCGCCACCCTCACCGAGTACAGGGACCCGGCGGTGGGCTGCACATCGTTCGGCAGGTTCTCGCGCGAGGTGGTGATGTACAGGGTCCGCAGATCCTGCCCGCCCAGCGTGCACGCCGTGGTCTGCTTGGCGCCCACACTCACCACGGTGTCCAGGGTTCCGTCCGGGAGGTAGCGGTGGACCTGGCCGGCGCCGTTGAGCGCGGTCCACACGGCACCTTCCGAATCCACGGTCAGCCCGTCCGGGTTGGCGGACACGCTGCCGGGCTCGTACTCCTCGTCCGCGTCCCAGGCGCCGGCCGCGGCGTCGTCGTCGACCACCGGCGTGACGAAGGTGCGGCGATTGTGCAGGCCGTTCGCCGCGGACCAGTCGAAGACCGAGACCTCACCGGTGGGGGTGTCGTTGTAATAGGCGAGCGAGCCGTCCGGGGACCACGCAATGCCGTTGGAAATGGTGACGTTCTCAAGCACCGGTTCCCACTCCAGGTCCGGTGAGACCCGGTAGAGCGTGGCGGAACCCTCGGACTGGTCGTAGGCCATGGACCCGATGTAGAAGGTGCCGTCCGGGGCGACCCCGCCCTCATTCATGCGGATCTCCGGCGATTCCCACAGGGTGACTTCGCGTTCGGGATTACCGGCGGCGTCCGTGAGGAGCACCCCGCGTTCCACGGCGATGATCTGGCCGCCATTGACGCGCGGACGCACGCACGCCGCCACGGTTCCAACGTGCTGACGGCGCGGCTGCTCATCCCGGCCGAACGTGAGAATGTCCCCGGCGAGCATGTCGACCCACGCCAGACCGCCCCATTCGGGGCTCCAGCATGGGCCCTCGCCGTGATAAACCCAGCTCGGCGTCAGGCGCTGGGCGCTGAGCCGGTTCATTGCTGGGGCCTACGCAGCTGATTGACGATCGGTACCGCCGTGGTGGGAATGCGGTCGCGGTCGTAGGTGATCTCGGTGTAGCCGTGCGGGGTGGGTTTGCCGTCCTTGTCCAGGTTCACGAACACGATCTTGTCGATGCTCAGGATCAGCTCCCGCGTGATCATGTTCCGCACCTGCGCGCGCATGGTCAGCGACGTGCGGCCGAACTTGGTGGCCGTCAGACCCATCTCGATGATGTCGCCCTGTACCGCCGAGGCCACGAACTCAATCTCCGACATGTACTTGGTCACTGCGCGCTGATTGCCCAGCTGGACGATCGCGTAGATCGCGGCTTCCTCGTCGATCCACCGCAACAGCGACCCACCGAACAGGGTGCCGTTGGCGTTGAGATCTTCGGGCTTGACCCATTTTCGGGTGCGGAATGTGATGTCCGTGTTCGGCTGCATAGGTTCAGCTTAGTGAGGTCGCGGCGCGGGGTCGCGGGTTTCGTTCCTCGGTTTTACCGCCGACGACGCCGCTCGCGGCCTACGTGCCGAACGCTCGGTGAGCGACCAGCTCGGCAGGACGCTGGTCCCGCGCGTCACTGCCCGGGGCTGCGTGGGTCTTGGAGCGGCGTCGTCATTGCTACTCAGCCGCGGACCAGCTGGCGGATGGCGACCTTGTCCAACTTGCCGGAACCGTTGCGGGGCACCTCTTCCACGGCGACGAGGTCCTTAGGGAGCTTGTACCGGGCCAAGCGGTCGCTGCAGAACTGTCGCAGTTCCTCGATGGAGGGAACCTCGTGACCGGGCTGCGGTTGCAGGACGGCCACGATGCGCTCACCCCACTGCTCGTCGGGAGCGCCCACCACGGCGGCGTCGGAGATGTCCGGGTGCTCGGCCAGGACGCGTTCGATCTCCGCGGGGTACACGTTCTCACCGCCGGTAATGATCATGTCCTTGAGGCGATCCACGATGTAGTAATAGCCGTCCGGATCCCGGTAGCCGATGTCGCCGGTGTGGAACCAGCCGTCCGTGAAGGCTGCGGCGGTGGCGCCCTCGTCCTCCCAGTAGCCGCTCGTGACGTTGGGGCCGCGCACCCACAATTCGCCGCGCGTATCCGGTTCGGAAACGGGCTCTCCCGTGCCGGGATCCATGATCTGCACCTCGGTGTAGAGCATGGGCATACCCGCCGAACCGGCCTTCTCGTAGGTGAGTTCGGTGGGCAGGTAGGTGGCGAAGGGTGCGGTTTCGGTGAGACCCCACGCCTGCTGAACGGGAACGTTCTTGGCCTCGAAGAGTGAGATCACGACGGGCGGGACCGGGGCCCCGGCGCAGATCAGGGCGCGTAGGGAATCGAGTTTCGCGCCTTTGAATTCGGGATCGTGGGTCAAAGACAAAAGCATGGCCGGCACGAAGAAGGCATTGTTCACGCCGTAGTTCTCGATGTCCGCGAGCACCTGGGACGGCACGAACCCGCGCCGAACCACCGTGGTGTTGCCGCGCACCAGCGCTCGCACCGTGAACGAGTTCAAGGCGCCGATGTGGAACAGCGGTGCCACGGCGTAATTGATGTCCCGGCGGCGGGTGTCCACCAGCGAATCAACGTTGAACGCGTTCCAGAAGATGTTGCCGTGACTCAGCCGCACGCCCTTGGGCTTGCCCGTGGTGCCGGAGGTGAACATCAGGATCGCCAGGCTGTCGTCGGTGGTCTCGATTGGCTCACCGAGCTCGACATCCTCCGCACGCTGCACGAAGCCACTCAGCGGGATCCAGTGTTCGGCAACTTCGAGGCCGTCGTTGAGCGGTGCCGCGGGATCATTGTCGATCAGGACGGTTTCGGTCTCGAAAGGCCACTCCGCACTCTCCTGGCCGGACGTGTCCAGGGTGCCCAGGGCGGCGTCGACAACCGGAACATGACCGGGCTCCACAATCATCACGCGAGGTGCGGAGCGCACCAGGAGCTCGCCGACCTCGCGCGGGGCAAGACGGAAGTTGAGCGGCTCGAACACGCCGCCCAGCCACCAGGTGGCGAACATGGTGCGCAGGAACATTTCGGAGTTCAGGCCGAGGTAGACCACGCGGTCGCCTTCGCTCACACCCGACGCCGCCAAGCTCGCCGCGAGTTCGCGCACGTTACCCGCGAACTCGTCGTAGCTGAGGGTACGGCCCTCGTAAATCACGGCCGCCAGGTCACGGCTGTAGCGCTGGTTGAAGAGCAAGCCGCGGACGGGGCTGATGTTGACCGAGTTGGACACGGGTGAGCTCCTGAAATAGAGGATATTCTCTATCGTTGAGAATCTCAACGAGTGATGTGATTCACGTTACCAACACCCATGATGTTCCGGAACCGGGTTTTGATATCGGAAACGTATTGATTCGTCCCGTTACCGTGTGAGCATCCTCGATCGCCGGGGGTGTTGCCGGCCGGGAGACATGGGTTGACCGCCTGGACCGCCTCGAACCACGACCCGCGGCCAATGACCGCCCGACGTCTCGCAGGGCGCGGGCACGAGGGGTCTGGGCCGTTGCCGCGTAACCTTGGTGACATGCCCTCGTCCTCACGCCGCACGGGTTCTGCCGACGCAGCCGCTCCGCTCACGCACCGCAGCTTCACCGGTGCCTGGCAGTTGCTGGGCGTGGCCGCGACCGCGATGGCCGTGGGGATCGCCGAGTTCTTCGCGTGGCTGACCGGGCCCTTGGGGTCCCCACTGACCGCGGTGGGCGGAGTCGTGGTGGATTCTGTCCCCGCGCCCGTCAAGGACACCGTGATCGCCGTGTTCGGCACCGGTGACAAGATTTTCCTGTTTGTGATGATGGCCGTGGGGCTCGTGGTACTGGGATTGCTCGTCGGCGTCGCGGAGCGGCGACGGCGCCGCACGGGTATCGCGGTCCTCGCCGCGCTGGGGCTGGTCGGACTGGTCGCCGTGATGACCCGAACGGGTGCGGACGCGGTTAACGCCGTCCCCGTGGTTGTCGGCACCGGCGTCGGCCTCGCATTCCTCAGCTACGCGGGTGGCCGTGCGGCAGCTCCCGCGGCCGATGACCCGCTGGATCGCCGTAAATTCCTCCAGCTGTCCGCGGGAGCACTGACCCTGGGAGTGGTCGCGGGCGCAGTGGGGCGATGGGCGGTGTCGGCGGCCCGGAAAGTCCCCGACATGCGCGCCGCGCTGAGCATTCCGGCCCCGGTCGCTCGCGAGGCCATCCCCGCCGGGACCCAGGTGCCAGTCGCCGGCACCGAGCTGTGGTTGACCCCCGCCGAGGACTTCTACCGGATCGACACCGCACTGAGCGTCCCCCATCTCGACGTGAGCCAGTGGCGACTACGCATCCACGGGATGGTGGACCGGGAGATCGAGCTGACCTTCGACGACCTCATCGGGCGTCCGCTGCACGAACGCACGGTGACGCTCGCGTGCGTGTCCAATCAGGTGGGCGGCGACCTCGTGGGAAACGCCGTATGGACCGGTGTGCCGTTGCGAGAAGTGCTCGCGGAAGCCGGAGTGAGCCCGGACGCGGACATGGTGCTCTCGACGTCCGAGGACGGTTTCACGGCCGGGACACCCCTGAGCGCCCTCACGGACGAAAACCGCACCGCCATGCTCGCCGTGACTATGAATGGAGAGCCACTGCCCTCCGAGCACGGCTATCCGGTGCGCATGGTGGTTTCGGGTCTCTACGGGTACGTCTCCGCAACCAAATGGCTCGTGGATCTCGAGGTTACCCGCTTTGACCAGGCCGAAGGCTACTGGACGCCCCGGGGTTGGTCCGCGGAGGGGCCCATCAAGATGTCCTCGCGTATCGACGTCCCCCGAGAAAACGCGAGCGTGGACCCCGACATGACCCTCGCGGGCAGCGCGTGGGCCCAGAACACGGGAATCACCGCGGTTCAGGTGCGGGTGGACGGCGGGGAATGGATGGACGCAACTCTCGCCGCAGTGCCGTCCGAAGACACCTGGCGGCAGTGGTCCGTGCGCGTCACCGATCTTCCTGCCGGTTCCCACACCGCCGAGGTCAGAGCTGTGGACGCGGACGGTCAAGTGCAGACCTCGGAGCGGGCACGCCCAGACCCCAATGGTTCCTCTGGCTGGCACGAGCGGGTCTTCACCGTGCGCTCCTGACCACCCCCTCACCGGACGGTGACGCCGAGCACCGAGCACGTGACCTCGATCCGTGGAAGAGGATGCGCGCCGGCCCGTGATCAGTCATGATGCAGGCATGACGGATTCCTCCACCTCTGCGAGCGGCGCACTGACCGAACTCGAACAGCAGCGACTGCAACGCAAGGTCCTGATCGTGCTCGCGACCGGTCAGGTCATGGGCGGCTTGGGCGTTGGTGCCACGCTGGCTCTCGGTGCGCTCCTGGTCGCGGAGGTGTCCGGGTCGAGTGCGCTGTCCGGCCTGGCAGCCACCATGAACACCCTGGGTGCCGCGATTCTGGCGATTCCGCTGGCACGCCTCGCGCAACGGCGAGGACGCCGAATCTCGCTGACCACCGGTGCCCTGGTAGCGATTCTGGGCGCGGCGGTGATCATTACGGCCGCTGTACTTGGCTCACTTCCCTTACTGCTGATCGGCATGGGGTTGCAGGGCGCAGGCATGGCCTTGAACCTGCAATCCCGTTTCGCCGCCACGGATCTGGCCCTGCAGAAGACTCGCGCCCGGGATCTGTCATTGATCGTATGGTCCACCACAATTGGTTCCGTGGTGGGGCCCAACCTCTTCGAACCCAGTGAGCTCCTGGGCCGCGCCCTTGGACTTCCCCAGTTCACCGGGGGGTTCCTCATCGCCATGGCCGCACAAATCCTCGGTGCCGCGGTCTATTTCCTGGGGCTGCGGCCGGACCCCCTCAAGCTCGCGCTGGCCCAGGGAGCTTCGGTCAAGAACAAGCCCAGTCCCACCGGCGGCTTCGGGAGTCTGCGGTCCGTTCCGGCTGCCCGCCGGGCCGTTCTGATCGTGGCGCTCTCCCATGCGGTCATGGTGGCGGTGATGTCCATGACTCCCGTGCACCTGACCAGTCACGGCGCCACCCTGTCACTCGTGGGGCTGACGATCAGCCTGCACGTGGCCGGGATGTACGCGTTGTCCCCGGTCTTCGGCTGGTTGGCAGACAAGATCGGCCGTGCGCAGACGGTGCTGCTGGGACAGGTGACGTTTGCCGCATCCCTGCTGTTGACGTTCTTCGGCGCGGAGAATCAATCGCTGGTCCTTGTCGCACTGATCCTGCTGGGTTTGGGCTGGTCCGCATCCACCGTGGCGGGATCCACCATGGTCACCGAATCCGTACCGGTGCAGGACCGTCCCGGGCTGCAGGGAACCTCGGATCTGGTCATGAATTTGTGCGGCGCCGCCGGTGGTGCGCTGGCCGGACCGATCCTGGCCATGGTCGGCTTCTCCGGGCTGGGGTTGGTGTACCTGGTGGCAGTGATCGTCGTGGCGGTGGCTGCGGTGAGGACTTTGCGGGCCCTCCGACCCACCCACTGATCTGCCCCGCCATTTCATCCGGCCTTACTGCAAAGTAGCCCGCCCTACTCTGCAGTAAGACGGCATCAGATGGTTCGCCACCCATGAGCCAATCTCACGCCAAGTAGAACCCACCGTCCGAGGTGAGCACCTGACCGACGATCCACGCACCGTCGTCCGTGGCGAGCCAGCTGATCAATTGGGCGGGGTCGCTCGGTTCACCGAAACGGCCGAACGGCTGAGCATCGAGTAATTCCTGGATCCCGTCCAGAGAGCGATCCGTGGAGTCTGGCGTGAGGTAACCGGTGTCCACGGGGCCGGGATTCACGGTGTTGAGCACAATGCCGAGCTCCAACAGTTCAGCGGCCACCGTGGCGGTGACGCCCGCGAGCGCCGCCTTGCTCGTGGCGTAGGCGACCTCACCGCGCATCGGCCCGTGCCCCTGCCCCGACGTCATCCAGAAAACCCGGCCGGTCGGCTTGGTGAATTCCTTCCCGCCCGCGCTGCGCACCCGTTCACCCGGACGCGTTGCCTCGGTGGGCGCATCGGTCTTGAGCAGCGCAAAGGCACGCGTCAGCAAGAGGGTGGAGCGTGTGTTGGTGTCCCAGAAGGCATCCAGAGCCGCGGGCGTCATGTCCAGAATGGAGCCGTCCCCGCCACTCTTGGCCTGGTTGCACACCAGGATGTCCAGAGAGCCGGTGAGCGCGTGCGCGGCGTCGATGAGCGGCTGGATCTGTTCCGTGTCCTGCAGATCCGCGCTCATCTCCCCCAGCACGGCACCTTCCGTGAGTTCGGCCCGCAATTCGCCGACGACGCCGCTCAGATCGTCCGCGCCCCACGGCTGGTCCTCGTCGTGCGGGCTGTAGTGATGGATGAACACGCTGGCGCCCAGCCGGGCAAAGGCTCGGGCCACGGCGAACCCGATCCCGCGGCGTCGTGAGACCCCGGTGACCAGGGCGGTTTGGCCGTGCAAGGGAAGCGCTCCGTGAGAAGTCGTCATGGCGACAGTCTTGCAAGAACATCTTATTGAGACCAGAACAGCGAATTGTCTCAATAAGAATCTTATTGAGACAATTGAACTGAGCAGTCTCAGCAAGGAGTCCCATGCCCGCCAGTTGGCCCGCAAGCGAGCGCGAAACCCGCCGCTGGGTCCACCGCGACCCCATGGCATCTCATCGCGCGCGAATTCGGAACACCGGGGATTTTGAGGCAGCAGTAATCCCCGAGATTTCCTCGTTGACCCCAGATCTACCTCGCAACACCCTCGCGTCCGCCCATAATGCAACCGCTGCCATGCTGGCTTTTGACCGCGAGTCCGGAGGGTTGGCCTCACTGCCGTTCGCCGCAGTCCTCTTGCGCGGCGAGTCCGCGACAAGTTCCCAGATCGAGAACCTGACCGTTCGCGCCCGCAAGTTGTCATTGGCCGCGGTGGGTGCGCACGTCGGCGGGAATGCAGAGTTAGTGGCCCGCAACGTATTCGCCATGCGTGCCGCCATTGACGCCGCCTCTCACCTGGATTCCGATGCCATCCGCACCATGCACTGCGTTTTGACCGAGGGCGTTCAGGACGATGCAGGTGAGTATCGAAACGAGTGGGTGTGGATCGGTGGCCAGTCCCCGGTCACGGCCACGTACGTGGCCCCCGAGCATCGTCATGTTCCCGCAGCCATTGATGACTTGATCAAGTTCCTGGGCCGTCGCGACTTAGATCCAACCGTTCAGGCGGCCATTGCCCACGCTCAGTTCGAGACCATCCACCCCTTCACCGATGGCAACGGGCGGACAGGACGTCCCATCGTATGCTCGCTGCTTCGCGCACGTGGGACGGTTCAAAATGTCAACATTCCCATTTCATCGGGATTGCTCCACGACATCGACGACTACATCGATGCACTGAATGACTACCGCACCGGAAACCCCTCGTCCATCGTGGACTGTTTTTCCCATGCCGTCCTGGGATCCCTGGCTAACGCAGATCAGCTGATCGACGATGTCCGCGCCTTCCATGAGCAAGTCCTGGATTCACGACGCCGCGTCACCGCGCCACTGCGCGCGGTTGCCGAGTTGTGCTGTTCGGAACCTGCCTTTACGGCAGGAATGGTGGAAAACATCGCCGGCATCTCAAAGGCAACCGCCTACCGCACGGTGGACTCACTGACCGAAGCCGGGATGTTACGAGAAGAGCGGTCCATCAAAGTACGAGGCCAGAAAGTCTGGGTGGTCCCCGCCGTCGTGAGAGCCCTGGACGACTTCGCGGCGCGCGCCGGTCGCCGGAACTTCGGCTCCTGACAGCAGAACCATCTGATGCCGCCTTACTGCAAAGTAGGGGCAGCTACTACGCAGTAAGGCGGCATCAGATGGCGGGCGGTCTCGAAAGGCCGGAACTAACCCAGCAACCCGCTCACGCGACGCATGAGGTCGGCCAGGCGAGCGGCGTCGTCGCCTTGGAGGGCTGAGAAGAAGAGCTCCTGAACGTCGCGCGCGTGGGCGGGGCGGAGCTCGCGGAAGGCGCGGAGGCCGTCGCCGGTGAGCACCGCCTCCCAGCCGCGGCCGTCGCACTCCACACGACGGCGTTCGACCCAGCCGCGCTTGTCGAGCACACCGATCTGGTAGCTGAGCCGCGACGGTGAGAACACCATGCGATGGGCCAACTCGCCCATGCGCATTCGGTGGTCCGGGGCGTTGTTGAGCAGCAGGAGCACCTGGTAATCCATGAGGGTGCAGCCGTGGACCTTGAGCCGCTCTTCAATGCGCGCGGTGAGTTGGGCCGTGGTTTCGAAATAGACCTGCCACGCATCCCACTTCTGCTGGGATACGTCGTGGACGCCCCCGCCGTCCGGGCCCATTACGGGCTCGGACGCACAGGTCACCGTGGCGCTCATGATCCCACCGAGGCCAGCAGGCTCGCGAAATCGGGAACGTTGCTGAACTCGTCCTTGACCTCTCGGCGCAGACCGGGGCGGGCGGCGTCGTTGTCGTTGAACGAACCGGACGCGCCACCCGGCGAACCAGCGAGCAACATGGTGCCGAGCGAGGCACCCACGCGGTCGATCCGTCGCTGCAGGTCAGCGTGACCCCAGTCCTCGGAGGCCGCGTAGATACCCAGCGGTAGCACGAGGGCCTTGAGGTAGCTCAGCAGCGGCCGCATGGCGGTGTCGAGCACGAGCGAGTGACGCGGTGAGCCGCCCGTCGCGGCAACCACGGTCGGCAGGTTCTCGAGCGCGGATTCGTCGATCACATCGAAGAACTGCTTGAACAGACCGGAGTAGGACGCCTTGTACGTGGGCGAAGCCGCGACCAGACCGTCCGCGTTGAGCACGGTGTCGATCGCGGCCTGCACGGCCGGGGAGGCCACGTGCGTGATCATCATGTCGGTCAGCCCGTGGGCCAGATCGCGGAGCTGGATGACCTTGATGTCCACGTGCTGTCCGGCATTGTCGACCGCGTCGCTCGCGGCCTTCGCGATCGCCTCACCCAAGCGCGTGGTCGTGGAGTCTTCTGATAGCCCAGCGGTCACCACCGCGAGGGTCAAACGATCAGTCATGGTGTCCTTCTCTCTACGTATTGCTTGTTGCTGCGTGGAATTACTTGGAGTTCTCGTGGTCGCGCTGAGCGGCTTCTGCCTGCTTGGCGCGATCCTTGGCGGCCTGAGAATCCGGGCCGCCGCCGGGGATCGGGTCCTTGCCGGCCTGGTGACGGGCCACCAGGGACTCGTGGGTCGGGGCCTCGGGCACGTGGGCCGGGCGCAGTGCGTCGAATTCCTTGCGCAGCACGGGGAAGACCTCCTCGCCCAGCAGGTCCAACTGCTCGAGCACGGTCTTCAGCGGCAGGCCGGCGTGGTCCATGAGGAACAGCTGACGCTGGTAGTCACCGGCGTAGTCCCGGAAGGACAGGGTCCGCTCAATGACCTCCTGCGGCGAGCCAACGGTCAGCGGGGTCTGGGCGGTGAAGTCCTCCAGGGACGGGCCGTGGCCGTAGACCGGCGCGTTGTCGAAGTACGGGCGGAACTCCCGCTTGGCATCCTGCGAGTTCTTGCGGATGAACACCTGACCACCCAGACCCACGATCGCCTGGTCGTAGGAACCGTGACCGTAGTACTCGTAGCGCTGACGGTAGAAGTCCACCATGCGCTCGGTGTGTTCCTTGTTCCAGAAGATGTTGTTGTGGAAGAAGCCGTCACCGTAGAACGCGGCCTGCTCCGGGATTTCTGGGGAGCGGATGGAACCGTGCCATACGAACGGGGGCACCTCATCCAGCGGACGCGGGGTCGCGGTGAAGCCTTGCAGCGGGGTGCGGAACCGACCGGAGAAGTCCACGTTCTCCTCGTGCCACAGGCGGTAGAGCAACTGGTAGTTCTCCACGGCCAGCGGGATGCCCTGCCGGATATCCTTGCCGAACCAGGGGTACACGGGTCCGGTGTTGCCGCGGCCCATGGTCAGGTCCACGCGGCCATCTGCCAGGTGCTGCACGTAGGAGTAATCCTCGGCGATGCGCACCGGATCCGTGGTGGTGATCAGGGTGGTTGCGGTAGACAGTTGGATGTTCTTGGTCTGCGCGGCCACGTGCGCCATGAGGATGGGCGGGTTGGCCGGCGCTACGAACGGCGGGTTGTGGTGCTGACCGGTCGCGAACACATCCATGCCGAGTTCTTCGGCTTTCTTTGCGATCTCCACGGTCGCCTTGATGCGCTCGTTTTCGCTGGGGGTTTTGCCGGTGGTGGGGTCCATGGTGACGTCACCGATGGTGAAGATGCCGAGTTGCATGACTGCCTCCTGTGTCTTGGGTGACGACGCCGCTGCGGTAGTCCCGCCGGCCCGTTCCGTTGATGTTTCAAATTTGAACTACCTACATAATGCACCCGACGCGAGATTTATTCCACGGAAAGTTTCCGGATGTGGGCAAGGGCACTTTGGCTTATGGTGTTGCCATGAAAAAGGTCATCAGGTGGCTGACGGTGCTCCTGGTTCTCGCTATGTCCCTGACCGGTTGCGTGACCCACTACCCGGCCGATCCCCACGGCACCCTGGACAGGGTGACCGACGGAGTCCTGCGCGTGGGCGCCACTCATGATGAGCCCTTCGTATCCGTCGAGGGAAGTGAGCCCGCCGGTGATGAAGTGCGCCTGGTGGAAGAGTTCGCCGACACCCTAGGTGCGCGCATTGAATGGACCACCGCGAGCGAGGAACACCTGGTCACTGAGATGGAGCACGGTCAACTGGATCTCTTGATCGGTGGGATGACCATGGACACGGAATGGCAGAAGAAAGTGGGCCTGACTCGGCCCTACAAGGAAACAGTCAACGCGTACGGCGAGACCGAGAAGCACGTCATGGCCGTGGTCAATGGTGAGAACGCCTTCCTCCTGGAACTCGATCAGTTCCTGCAGAGCAGCGGAGGCCAGTCGTGAAGCGCATGGCAAGCCCCGCGGACGACGAGCACCTGCCCGATGAGATCTCCCGCGCGGTGAAAAAAGCGGTGCGCCTGGAATGGGCCACCCTGGGCGTGCTGAGTGTGACGGTGGTTCTGGTCTTTCTGGTGATGGGCAATTCCCAGGCCATGAAAACGGCGTGGATCGAAGACATGCTGTCCATGGTTCCGCCCATCGCTTTTCTGATCGGCGTGCGCGTCACCCGCAAACCCGCCAACGCCAAACATCCGTTCGGCTATCACCGTGCCATCGGCATCGCCCACCTCGTGGCGGGAACCGCCCTGTTCGTCATGGGCGGTTACTTGATCGTGGACGCGCTGATCAAACTGATCACGGTCGAACACCCGACCATCGGCGGCATCAACCTGTTCGGCCACACCATCTGGCTGGGGTGGCTCATGATTTTGGTGCTCTTGGTCACCGGCATCCCGCCCGTGATCCTGGGCCGGATGAAGCTCAAACTCGCCGAGCCACTGCACAACAAGGTGCTCTATGCGGACGCCGACATGAACAAGGCGGACTGGATGACCTCGTTCGCCGCCATTGTGGGCATTGCCGGGATCGGCCTGGGTTTGTGGTGGGCGGATGCCGCCGCGGCCATCGTGATTGCCACGTCCATCGTGAAGGACGGCGCCACCAATCTCTCGGCCGCGGTGTCCGGTCTCATGGATGCCCGGCCCACCACGGTGGACAACAAAAAACCCCACCCGCTCATCAGCGATGCGCAGGAATTCCTACGGAACTTGGACTGGGTGCACGCGGCCACCGTGCGCCTGCGCGACGAGGGCCAGGTGTTCCAGATCGAGGGGTTCGTCATCCCCGCATCCCTGGAACTCGCCACGCCCGAGCGCCTCGAAGCAGCCGAGAACGCGCTACTCGAACAGGACTGGAAAATTCGCGACGTCGTGATCGCACCGGTCACGCACCTTCCGAACGTGGTGGAATCGGACTGACCGGTGGTAATTGTTGAACAATCTCCGTCGGTGGGGCATTCTTGAACTCACCAATGAGACGGAGGTCACGCATGACGGTCATCGATATGAACAGCGACGTGGGCGAATCGTTCGGCAACTGGAGCATGGGGGACGACGCCGCCATCTTCCGTTCCGTGTCCTCCGCCAACGTGGCGTGCGGGTTCCACGCGGGAGACCCGGGCGTGATGGCGCAGACGTGCCGGGACGCCGTGGCCGCAGGTGTCACCGTGGGGGCGCACGTGGCCTACCGGGACCTGGCCGGATTCGGTCGTCGCTTCATGGACTGCTCCCCGCAGGAACTCGCGGATGACGTGCTGTACCAAATGGGTGCCCTCCAGGCGATGGCCCGTTCGGCCGGCACCGAGATCAAGTATGTGAAACCGCACGGCGCGCTCTACAACACGATTGTTCACCACGAGGTCCATGCACAAGCCGTGGTGGACGCGGTCAAGGCCTTCGGCGGCGATCTTCCGCTGTTGCTCTTACCCGGGTCCGTAGCACTTCGGAAGGCGGAGCACGCCGGACTGCGCGGGGTGGCCGAGGCGTTCGCGGATCGCGGGTACACACCCGAGGGCACGCTGGTCTCCCGCCGCGAAGAAGGCGCCGTCCTGCACGACCCGGCGGAGGTCACCGAACGCATGATCCGCCTGGCCGAGGACGGCACCTTGAGCGCCGTGGACGGTTCCACCGTTCGGATCCGGGCCGAGAGCATTTGCGTGCACGGTGACACCCCCGGCTCCGCCGCAATGGCCGCGGAGGTTCGCGCGGGCCTGGAGCGCGCCGGCGTGCAGATCCGGTCGTTCGTATGAGCCAGGATCCGCCCACCGGTGCTGCGCCGTCGACGGTCTCCCTCCGCTGGGCGGGGACGCGGGCCTTCTTGATCGAGTGCGCGTCCCTCGAACACGTCATGCGCTGGCACGCCCATCTCAGTGCACATCCGTATTCCAGTCAGTTGGACGTTCTCGCCGCAGCCGAGACGGTGCTGTTGACCTTCTCTTCACCCGCGGCCGCGCACAAGGCCGCGAGCGACGTCGTCACCGCTCGCCTGGGCGATACCGACGCGGCGACCGGTAAGACCGTGGAGATCGACGTGGTGTACGACGGCGAGGACCTGGCCGATGTGGGCGAGCTGACCGGGCTCGGCGAGCGCGGCGTGATCGAGGCGCACACGGGTGCGGAATGGACGGCCGCGTTCGGCGGTTTCGCGCCGGGGTTCGCGTATCTCGTGGCCCCCGGGGATCCGCTCGAGGTGCCGCGCAGGGATTCCCCGCGCACCGCGGTGCCCGCCGGATCCGTGGCGCTGGCGGGGCGGTTTTCCGCCGTGTACCCGCAGCGTTCACCGGGCGGTTGGCAGTTGATCGGCCGCACCAACGCCACACTCTGGGACCTGGGCCGGGACGAACCCGCGCTCATCCGCCCCGGGGACACCGTGCGCTACCGCGCGGTGCGCGAGCAGGTGGCGGTGCCCCCGGCGGCACCCGCCGAGGGCTCCGTGGAACCCGCGCAGGCTCTCGTGGTCAAGGCCCCCGGGATGCAGTCCATGTTGGAGGACCTGGGCCGCCCCGGCCTCGGAGACCTGGGTGTGCCTGCGTCCGGCGCGGCGGATCACGTGTCCGCAGCGCAGGCCAACCGCATGGTGGGCAACGAGTCCGGTGCCACGGTCATTGAGTCTCTGCTGGGTGGCCTGTCGGTAACCGCGCGCGGCCACCACGTGCTGGCGCTGTCCGGCGCCCCCGTGGACGCCACGGTCAGCGGTCAGCAGGGCGAGAACCCGCTCCCCCGGGACATTCCCTTTGCCCTCTACGACGGCGAGACCCTCACCCTGGGCACCCCGCACACCGGCCTGCGAACCTACCTCGCGGTGCGCGGTGGTTTTGGCGGGCCCACGGTGCTGGGCAGCCGCTCCACGGACGTGCTTTCGCGGATCGGCCCGGAAGCGCTGACCGCAGGAAGCGTGATCGAGGTGCGCTCCGCGGCATCGCGCCCGGTGGGACGCCCCGAGGCCCCGGCGGTCACCCTGCCCGAACCGGGCCGACCCACCGTGCTGCGCGTGACCACCGGACCCCGCGGCGACTGGTTCACCCCGGCCGCGCTCGAGACCCTCACCCGTCAGCAGTGGCGGGTCAGCAGCCAGTCCAACCGCGTGGGCGTGCGCTTCGAGACACCCGAGGACGGGCGGGCCCTGGAACGCGCCATCACCGGCGAGCTGGCCAGTGAGGGCGTGGTCACGGGATCGCTGCAGGTCCCCCACTCCGGGGTTCCGGTCCTGTTCCTCGCCGACCACCCCGTGACCGGCGGTTACCCGGTGATCGGCGTGGTTGTCCCGGAGGACCTGTCGCTGGCCGCACAGCTTCCACCGGGGTCTGCGGTCCGGTTCACGCTCGTTGATGCACCCCGCCCCGCGCACGCACCCGAAACCTCAGGAGAGTCAGCATGAAAAAGGTCTTGATCGCCAACCGCGGTGAAATCGCGGTCCGCATTGCCCGGGCCTGCACGGATGCGGGGCTGACCTCGGTGGCCGTCTACTCCGAACCCGACGCCGATTCCGTCCACGTGCGCATGGCCGACGAGGCCTACGCCCTGCCCGGCTCATCCTCCGCGGACACCTATCTCAAGATCGAGGCTCTGCTCGACGTGGCCGACCGCGCGAATGCGGACGCCGTGCACCCCGGCTACGGGTTCCTGTCCGAGAACGCGGACTTCGCCCAGGCCGTGTCCGACGCCGGCCTCACCTGGATCGGCCCGTCCGCCGAGGTCATCCGCACCCTCGGCAACAAGGTGACGGCTCGCGAGATCGCCGTTCGCACCGGCGCCCCCTTGGTGCCGGGCACGGACGGGCCCGTCGAGGACGCAACCGCGGCGCGCTCGTTCGCCGAGGAACACGGATTGCCGATCGCCATCAAGGCGGCCTTCGGCGGCGGTGGCCGTGGGATGCGCATTGCACGCACCATGGACGAGGTCGAGTCAGCGTTCGACGCAGCGGTGCGCGAAGCGACGTCCGCGTTCGGACGGGGTGAATGCTTTGTGGAGCGCTTCCTCGACAAGCCGCGCCATGTGGAGGCCCAGGTCATTGCGGACACCCACGGCAACGTGACCGTGGTGGGCACCCGCGACTGCTCGCTGCAGCGGCGCAACCAGAAGCTCGTGGAAGAGGCTCCGGCGCCGTTCTTGAGCGATGAGCAGCGGAGGACCATTCACGAATCGGCCCGGGACATCTGTCGCGAGGCCGGCTACACGAGCGCGGGCACGGTCGAGTACCTGGTGGCTCCGGACGGGCTGATCTCGTTCCTGGAGGTCAACACGCGCTTGCAAGTGGAACACCCCGTGACCGAGGAGACCACCGGGGTGGACCTCGTGCGCGAGCAGTTCCGCGTGGCCGACGGGCAGGCCCTGAGCATCACCGAGGACCCCGCACCGCGCGGGCACGCCTTTGAATTCCGGCTCAACGCGGAGGATCCGGCACTGGGATTCTTGCCGACGCCCGGGACCGTGGAGGTCTTCCAGACTCCCACCGGCGCGGGAATCCGGGTGGACACCGGTGTCCGTTCCGGCTCCGTGGTGCCGCCCCATTACGACTCGATGCTGGCCAAACTCATTGTCTGGGGTCAGGACCGGCAGCAGGCACTGCGGCGCTCCCGGGCTGCCCTGGCGGAGCTGAGCATCAAGGGATTGCCCACGGTGGCACCGTTCCACCGCGCGGTGGTGGAGCACCTCGATTTCACCTCTCCCGATGAGCTGGGCGTGTACACCACGTGGATCGAGGATGCGTTCACGCAGCAGCTGGAGGCGTCCCCGTACGTGACCTCCGGCGCCGCCGAGCGCACCACCCTGACCGTGGATCTCGACGGTAAGGCCGTGCAGCTCGGACTCCCCACCGCCATGGTGGAGGCGCTGCTGCACGGCGGTGGTGCTGGCGCGGGCGGTGAGGCGGTGGCGGCGTCGACCGCACATGGAGCCTCGGACACCACGCTGGCCGCGCCCATGGACGGGACGGTCGTGAAGTGGGCGGCGGAGGACGGCGCGAACATTAGCGAGGGCGACACCGTGCTCGTGCTCGAGGCCATGAAGATGGAGACTCCCGTGCGCGCGCATCGCTCCGGCACATTGACTCGTGGCGAGCCGAACGAGGGCGATGCCGTCCGCAAGGGGCAGGCGCTGGGCGAGATCGCCTAGCGCGGTGAGAGGATGGGCCGGTGACCAGTAACTTCGCACTCGAACCCCCCTCGGCACCGGTTGCCCCCGTCCACGGCCCGCCGACGCCGCTCGGTGCGCACCGCGCGCAGGCGCGCGCACTCGCGGCAGGCCGGCTGCGCGAGCGCATTTCCGGAGGGCATTTGGCCCCCGGGACCAAGCTGTCGGAACACGTCATTGCCCAGGAACTGGGCGTTTCGCGGAACACGCTGCGCGAGGCGTTCACAATGCTGGCGGAGGAGTCGCTGGTTGATCGCGTGCCCAATCGCGGGGTCTTCGTCGCACATCCGACTGCCGGCGATGTGCGGGAGATTTACAACGCGCGGCGGATCATCGAGCCGGGGGCGGTGTTGTGGGGCTCCTGTTCGGAGCAGGTGCTCACGGGGTTGTGGTCTGTGATCGAGGCGGCTCGGGCTGCTCGTGCGGCCGGGGACATTATGGGCATGGCTGACGCCAATCAGCGTTTCCACCGCGGGCTCATGGATCTGACCGGTTCGGACACCCTGGTCACGACCATGGACCGGTTGCTGGCGCGCATGCGGCTCATGTTCCACTCGATGTCCACGGATCCCGGTTTCCACGGGGACTACGTGGACCGCAACGCCGAACTGCTGCGGCTGCTGGAGGCCGGTGAACGCGAACGGGCTGCCGAATCACTGCGGGAGTATCTGAGTTTCGCGGAAGCACAGTTGTTGGACCACGTGGAATAGCGGTTCAGGGCACCTGGTAGTCGGAGTCCTTGGCGTCCGTGATGAGCATGTGCCCCGGTGCGTGAGAAATCGCGAACTGCGGCCGGCATTCCATCACGGCCGCCTGCGGTGTCACACCGCACGCCCAGAAAACGGGGATGTGACCCGGCTCGATCCGGACGGGGTCGCCGAAATCCGGCTGGTTGATGTCGTTGATTCCCAGCTCCTCGGGGTTGCCCACGTGCACGGGAGCCCCGTGGACGGCGGGATAGCGGGAAGTGACACGAACGGCGTCGGCCACCTGGGACGCTGGCACGGGACGCATCGAGACCACGAGCGGCCCGGACAAGGATCCTGCCGATGCGCAGCGGCGGTTGGTGCGATACATGGGGACGTTCACGCCCTGATCGTTGTGGGCCATGCGAATGCCGTTGTTCAGCAGGGCGTCCTCGAACGTGAAGGAACAGCCCACCATGAAGGTGACCAGGTCGTCGCGCCAGTACTCGGTGATGTCTGTGGGGCGAGCGATTTCCTGGCCGTTCTCGTAGACCACGTACTGCGGGAGGTCCGTGCGGATGTCGCCGTCTTTGAGAAGTTCGCCGGTGGTCTCCCCCGCGTCCAGCACGCCGAGGACGGGGCACGGTTTGGGGTTGCGTTGGGCGAACAAGAGCACGTCGAAAGCAAGTTCACGCGGAACGATGATGAGGTTGGCCTGCGCGTATCCGGCGGAGATTCCGGACGTGGGACGCAGCAGGCCGCGGCGGAATCGTTCCCTGGCCTCTCGGGGTGTGAGACGTGCCAGGTCTACGTGGTCCGTGGTTTTCATGTCCGTCAGCTCCACAACTTGGTGAGACCGGCCAGGGAGCTCCACCCGAGGAACAGGGTCAGCAACCATGCGAGCACACCGATGATCAGCAGCCACTTGGGATAGACGTATCCGTGCAGCAGGTCTCGACGGCGCCAGGCCACCCACAGCAGGATCGCGAAACCGAACGGCAGGATCAGCCCGTTGAACGCTCCCGCAAAGATCAGGAGAGTCTGCGGAGCCTGGCCGAGGAACAAATAGACCACGGCGCACACGAAGATGAAGGCGACCGTGAGCAGGTTCCTGGTGCGCGGACTGCCGGAGGACTTGGTCACGAAGGAAATGGAGGTGAAGGCCGCACCGATCACGGAGGTCAGAGCAGCGGCCCACAGCACCACACCGAAGATCCGCACGCCGATCTCTCCGGCGGCTGCACCGAATGCTTCGGCGGCCATGTTGTCGCTGGTCAGTGCCACTCCCCCGGCCACCACGCCGAAGATCGCCAGGAACAACAGCACACGCATGATGCATGTGACCAGGATGCCCAGAACGGAGCTCCGACTGATCTGCTTGACGTTTTCCACACCGCTCACACCGGAATCGATCATGCGGTGCGCACCGGAGTAGGTGATGTAGCCACCCACGGTGCCGCCGATCAACGTGGTGATCACCAGGAAGTCGATTTCCTCGGGGAGCACCGTATTCTTGAGCGCCACACCCACGGGAGGGGCAGCAACGATGGCCACATAGAGCATCAACAGGATCATGACGGCGCCCAGCAACACCACGATCCGGTCGAGCGCCATGCCGGCTCGCTTGGAGAGGAAGATGAGGATCGCGATGGCAGCGGAAATGCCGCCGCCGATCTTCGGATCCAGCCCGAGCATCGCATTGAGTCCGAGCCCGGTTCCGGCAATGTTGCCGATATTGAACACGGCTCCACCCACGAACACCAGCGCCGCCAGCGCAATGCCCGCGCCCGGGAGGACCTTGCTGCCGAGTTCCTGCGCGCGTTGACCGGAGATGCCAATGACCCGCCAGACGTTCAGCTGCACGGCAATGTCCACCAGGATGGACACCAGAATCGCAAACGCGAACGCCGCTCCGAGCTGGACCGTGAACACGGTGGTCTGGGTGATGAATCCGGGGCCGATGGCGCTGGTGGCCATGAGGAACATGGCACCGAGCAGCGCGGTGCGGTGGCCGCCGGAGTTCGTCTTGACCGGCTCGCCACCGGATTGAGAGGGCTGGTCGGGCTGCCCGGACCGGGGTGCTGCTGTCGACATGTCTTCATCCGATGGGTCGGGGTGACTGGGGTCACAGATTGACGTGTTGCCGGAAGACTACAGGTTGTTCAACAATTCGAGCAAGGGATTGTTCAACAACTTGGCCGCCACTCGAACGGAGGGCTGCACTGCTGCGTGGAGCCCCCGCCCGCTGAATCGCACCCTGGCAACCGTCGAAGCTGAATTCGGGCATCCCTCGGCCACCCTCAAGATCACGGGCACGAAAAAGCCACTCCGGTTGAACCGGAGTGGCTTTTTGATGTCTCAGAGCTACGGCCAACAAGCCGCCGCTCACCACACTCAGCGCAGGATGGGCAACTGCATCGGGTAGCGGTAGACCTCACCGTTGTTGGCACGAACGGCGGCCACGATATGGCAGACCAGGAGCAACACCCAGTAGGCGGCGATCAAGATGAATCCAACCGGGATCAGAATGACCGTGAAGATGCAGATCCAACCGATCACGTTGATGATCCACAGGGTCACGTTGAAGTTGAACGCGCCGGCGGATGCGGCACGCAGGAACGGGCTCTTGTCATTGTAGATGAACCACACGATCAACGGGCCCAGGAAGCCCAGCCAACCCACCGAGATGATGGCGGCAATGGGTCCCGACAGGTGCGTCAGGATGGCCACGGTCTTTTCATCGTTCTGAGGACCGCTGGAACCGGTCCGGCGGTGGGTGTCGTAGTTGTCGTAGCCGCCGGCACCGCCGGAGCGGTAGTCCGGGCGAGGTTGCTGCGGTTCGTAACTCATGGCATCTCCGTCAAGGTTGTGATCCACCGGCGGTGGAGGGTGCGGGGGTTTCCCGTTAGCTCCAGCCTAAAGTCCGGAGCCCACCACTGCATTGAGGTTTTCCCCACTCTTCACCACCGGCTGACCTCCAGCTTCCGCAGCATCTGTGGCCTGCGACTCCCCGTGGCCCGCAGAATGCTTGCCGGGCCCGCGAGAACCGCGGTGACCAAACTTGCGGTCATAGGCGCACCCCGCCATCAGTGCCACAACAACGGCGACGAGCAGGATCAGAGAGATCCCGATCAGCCCCGACCGCAACCCGGCATCCGCATTGGCGTCGAAGTACAGAAGCGATCGCACCATCATGAAGATGTGATGCAGCGGCTCAATGGGGGCGATGATCCGGAAGAAGTCCGGCACCGCCTGCAACGGCACCACGGCGCCCGCGGTCGGCAGCCCCATGAACACCAGGTAGACCATCGAGATCAACATGCCTGCCGAGCCGCCCAGTGTGATGAGCGCGAACACCACGGCAGAGACTGCGGACAGCGACAGCCAGCCCGCGAAGAACAGCGCCAGGCCATGCGGCACCGGCATGCCCACGCCTGCGGCGACCCACAGCATCAGGGCTGAGGTGGGTCCTGCTGCCACGGTGAACAGGCCCCACTTGATCAGGAAGTTCAACCACCGCGGAAGACCCACGCGCGGCAAGTCTCGGAACAGCGGACCCATTTCGAACGGCGCCATGCCCATGCGGGCATCCATCAGAACATTGACGGCGATGGACCCGGAGAGACCGATCACCAGCAGGATAATCGCGTAGTAGAACGCGCCCATCCCCAACGCTGTGCCCTCTTCAAGCTCTTGATAGGGCTTGGTGTCCACGTTCACCGGATCCCGCAACAGATCCGTTGAGACGGAGCTGACCTTGGGTGCTAGTTGATCCGCCACCTGCTTGGGAGTGTTGGCCTGGGCTTCCTGAAGTTGCTGCGCGAACTGCTGCACGGCAGGACCGCCCTGCGCAGCCGACCGGGCCAGTTCTTCGGACTGCTGATCCTGCTGCGATTCGAGTTCCGACAGCACCTGCTCGTAGGCCTGCTGCTGGGCGGACTGCGCAGATTTCACAAGTGATTCACCCATCGTGGAGCTGGCTTGCTCCAGCCCCGGCTGCACAGCCTCCGTGGCGATCCGAGTCCCGAGAGAACCTGCCTGCGGGTCCGTGTACAGGGTGATTTCCGGCCGAGCCGCAGACTCCTGCGTCAGAGAGCCCCTGACCATGCTCACCGTGTCCTCCGAGAAGGACTCCGGGATGACCACCACTCCGAACAGCTCGCCGCGCTCCAATTGGTCCTGCGCCTGATCCCAATCCAGCCGACGCAGATCCAGCCGCTCATCCTTACCCGCCTCGGATGCAAAACCGTCCTCGATGCGGTGACCGTAATTCTGCTTCTCGGTTCCACCGCCCTCTCCCGGCACGTCCGCCCCGCGGTCCTGATTGACGATGGCCACCGGGAAGTCCTTGAGGTGACCTGCCGGATTGGACAGCCCACCCAGATACAGGGCCGTTCCGAGGACCGCCAAGACCATGATGACCACGGCCGGAAGCGCCCAGAACGTCGCCGAATAGAACGGGCCGCGCTGCCGCCCCGCTGCTTGATGAGAGGCGCGCGCGCCTAGTTTGCCGTCTGCCATAGTTCCCCTGAATATGATTTGGATACATTGCTGTATCGAGTTTTCACATTCACGATACACTGATGTATCGAGACGGCAAGAGGGAGCGAGTAAAAGTGACTGACCAGACATCACACGGACCGGACGAGGACGCGGACAAGCGGTCCCGGACGGCCACGCGCCGCAGGTTGATCACGTCGTCGGCGGGGGTTTTCGCGGAGAAAGGGATCGACGGCGCATCCATCGGCGAGCTGTGCGCGGCCGCCGGATTCACGCGCGGGGCCTTCTACTCCAACTTCGAGACCAAGCTGGATCTGGCGGTGGCGGTCTTCGAGAACCTGGTGGACAGCTTGATTGATCGACTCGACTCGGAGCTGGACCAGTGGCTCGATTCGGACGCGGATACCGAGGAGATCGTCACCCGCATCATCGAAGGGGTCACGGACCAGTCCTCCAACATGAACGTGCAGGCCGTCCGGCTCGAACTGTTCCTCGCGGCCTTCCGATCGAGTGAGGTCCGGGACGTCGTCCGTCCGATGCGCACCAAGCTCTACGGCGCCGTTGAAAACGCGCTGGGCCGCGTGGCCGAAAGTCAGCACCTGGAGTTCACGATCCCCGCCGCAGACATGACCCAACTCATGCTCACCAGCTACAGCGGCCAACTCACCGATCGCATGGCCATGGGCGAGAACACCGACCAGCGCGTCATCCCGACCATGTGGCTCGCATTCACCCGTCCCGCAGCACAAAAGCCCCGTCTTGCCTCATGTCAAGATGTCCGGATGGTGTTCGTGCTTGCCTCAGGTGAAATGTCCGCGTAGCTCACGCGGCG
>NZ_NOIT01000022.1 GCF_004136555.1 Kocuria carniphila | reverse complement strand
CCTCTACCCAGACCCCACAACACGCGCTCCGAAACGCCCCCACGCACCCGGCTACCCATGCTCATCTGTGAAGGGCCGGTTAACCCAATCCGAGTCCGCCTTTGCCCTGAGTCGAGTCATCGTCGACAGATGAGACTTTAGATGGGTGATGGTAAGTTCTTGGAACTTGAAGGTTCCAGGGTCCCTTTGTGGTGTTGGGATGCGAAGATTTGAGAGTCAGGGCAAATCACTATTGACAATGGGCCACCATGGAGTCACGGTTTTTACATGACACGTACTGCGCACGTACTGCTCATCGACCAGGTAGCCGACTGGGAAGCCGGTCATCTACTGGCCGAGCTCAACACGGGCCGCTTCATCGGAGAACCATGGAAAGTGGTCAGCGTTGCGGCGTCTGATCAGCCTGTCTCGACCATGGGTGGACTGAGATGGCTGCCCGACATCACGATCGCGGAGCTCGACCCAACCGAAAGTGACCTATTGATCATGCCCGGCGGCGTCGGATGGCAGCCGGGCCAAGAAGAACCTTTCGTCGCCGTTGCAAAACAGTTCCTTAACGCTGGTGTGCCCGTTGCCGCAATCTGCGGAGCCACCGAGGCACTGGCACGCGCCGGCCTGCTCGACAACCGTCCTCACACTGCAGCCGCGAAGGAAGCCCTCGAAGCCACCGGCTACAAGGGCGGCGAGCACTATCTTGATCAACGAGCCGTCGCAGCAGATGGACTCGTAACGGCCGGCCCGCAATCTCCAGTTCAGTTCGCTCGCGCGACTCTCGACATGCTCGGACTTATGTCCGATGAAGTGCTCGAAGCCTACGAAGCTCTATTCCACCGCGGTGATCCGTCAGCATTCCCGGTGCTGATGTCCATTTAAACTCGGAGCGATCCAGCCGCTTCAATCGCAGAGGACCTCATGGCCCAGCACCGCATCTACACCACCAGCTTCGCCAGCGTGTACCCGCACTACGTCACCAAGGCGGAGCGCAAGAACCGCACTAAGGCAGGCGTCGACCAGATCATCTGCTGGCTCACCGGCTACTCCCCCGAGAAGCTCCAGACCCAGCTCGACAACGACGTCGATTTCCAGACCTTCTTCGCCGAAGCCCCGGCCATGAACACGAACCGCGCTCTCATCAAAGGCGTAGTCTGCGGTGTACGAGTTGAAGATGTTGAAGAACCCCTCATGCAGGAAATCCGTTACTTGGACAAGCTCATCGATGAGCTCGCCAAGGGCAAAGCAATGGAGAAGATCCTGCGCAGTTAGCTCAACCTGAATGAAGGGTCCGACCAATGACTACCGACCAGAACTGGCCTCCGATCGTCGACCGCGATACCTGGAACGATGCCCGTGCCGTCTTGCTCCAGCAAGAAAAGCTCTCACCCGTATGAAGGACTCGATCAGCGCGGCTCGTCGGCGAATGCCGATGGTCGAGGTCAGGTCCGACTACGCCTTCGAAGGACCGGAAGGCACTGTCACCCTGCTCGATCTGTTCGACGGACGCCCTCAGCTCATCGTGCAGCACTTCATGTTCGGTCCGGACTGGAAGGAAGGGTGTGATGGTTGCTCGATGATGGCCGAGCACATCGGTCCCTTGTCCCACCTGCACGCGCGACGGACGTCGTTCGTCCTCACGTCTCGCGCTCCCCTGGATCGACTGTTGACCTTCCGTGACCGCATGGGATGGGACCTGCCGTGGCACTCGACCGTTGGAGATCAGTTCAATCTCGATTTCGGAGCCACCGTCGACAACGAGGAACGACAAGCGATCAGCGTGTTTCTCCGGAAGGGTGACCGCATCTTCCACACCTGGTCCACCCAGGCGCGCGGCGAGGAGTCCTTCATGCAGGTGTTCGACCTACTGGACCTCACCCCTTATGGACGCCAGGAAGACTGGGAAAACTCGCCAGCCGGCACCCCGCAGGACCCGACCTATTCGTGGATGCGGCTCAGCGACAGTTACTGATCCCGGAAGCGTTCGAGCTGCCCAATCTACCTCTCAACGCCGCCTGCCAGCACTACACTCGGAACACGCCTGGGCCCCGGAAGGACCGCAGCATGGTTCCCACATCGCGCACCACATCCACCGCCATTCTCTTGAACGGTTTACTCCTTCTGACCTCCTGCGGCGATAACAGCGACCAGCCGCCCCAGCCCGCCACCAGCGAAACGCCCGCTGCGGCGTCGTCGCTGGGTGAACCGGAGACCGTGGCCGAGAATCTGGACGCGCCCTGGTCTATCGCCTTCTACAACGGCACTCCCCTGGTCAGTGAGCGCGATTCGGCCCGAATCCTCGAGCTCGACGACGCCGGCCAAGCTCGCGAGGTCACGGTGGTCGAGGACGCCGCACCGCGCGGCGAGGGCGGCCTGCTGGGCCTGGCCGTCCATGAGAACCACCTCTATGCGTACTTCACGGCCGAGAACGAGAACCGCATCGAGCGATTCAGCATCTCCGGAGAACCGGGCGGCATCACGCTCGGGGATGCCGAAACAATCCTGGACGGCATCCCCGCGGGTAGCACCCACAACGGCGGGCGCCTCGCCTTCGGCCCGGACAACATGCTTTACGCAACGGCAGGAGATGCCGGCAATCGCGAGGACGCTCAGGACCGAGAATCACTGTCCGGAAAGATCCTGCGACTGACCCCGGAGGGTGAGGTACCGGAGGACAATCCGTTCCCCGATTCCCCGGTCTACAGCTACGGGCACCGCAACCCGCAGGGGCTGGCTTGGGCGCAGGGCGGCACGATGTACGCCAGCGAGTTCGGTCAGAACACGTGGGACGAGCTCAACGTGATCGAATCCGGCGGCAACTACGGCTGGCCGGAGGTCGAAGGCATGGGCGACAACGATGAGTACATCAACCCCGTCCAACAGTGGGAACCGTCAGAGGCAAGCCCCAGCGGGATAGCCATCCTGGGCAACTCTCTCTTCATGGCCAATCTGCGCGGCGCACGGCTCCACGAGATTCCGCGGGAGAACACATCCCACTCCGTGTCGCATCTAATCGACGAGTACGGGCGGCTCCGAGATGTCACCGTTGCCCCGGACAGTTCCCTGTGGGTGATGACCAATAACACGGACGGGCGTGGCAATCCCGCACCGGAGGATGACCGGATCCTGAGCTTCACCCCACCTACCGAGCAGTCCTCGGGAGAGGAATCGCCCGGAAGCTGACTTCGCCCGGCACACGCACCTCGGGTCCGCGGACCCTTATGTGACGAACGGTTGCGGAAACCTTGGATCACGCCCCCGCAACGGCCAAGCTGGATTCAAGAAAGAACGCCATGGAAGGCCCGTCATGACCTCATCCGCCATTCGCCCCGCAACCCACCAGGTGCCGCCGCTCAGCGGTACGAAGCCGCTCGGCACCCTGCGTGCGCGGCTCCGCGAGTTCTTCACGGCATCCAGGTTCACCGCGCAACGCGCTGCCCAGGACCAGCCGCAATTGGCCGCGGTCGATCACCTGCGTGTGGCGGACACCGGTTCCTGGGTCTGAACCACCAACCGCGTGCGGTCCAGCGGCTCAATGCCATCAGGCCAACAGGTCCGCAAACTTCCCGATTGCCTGTTCACCCATGAGCTCTCCGGGCAACAACGGCAACTCCGTGCTGGGTAGTGCTTTCAGCTCGGATGTCATCAACTCCAGAGCCGAGGCCTCCAGCTCCCGGCGCCCCGCGAGGAACTCCCCCGCATCCGCCGGCGAGCGCCTGTTGACCACCAGCCCACCCACGTTCACTCCGGCGGTTTTCAACTGATCGTAGAGCTGCGCTGATTCCAGCACCGGCATGCGCTCAGCATTGAGCACGATCACGAACGAAACTAGAGAAGGATCACGCAGAGTGTCCCTCAGCACGGTGAACCGCTCTTGACGGCGCATCAGAATCCGGCGGATCTTCAAGTCTCGTTCGATCAGGGGGTCCTGTTTATTGCTCTCCACCAGGTGATCCCGGTTGGCGTCGTGCTCGAGTCCACGCACTGCCGCGGCGAACTTCTCGGACTTCTGCCGGTTCCGCAGCAACCCCTCGACCCAGGAGTTCATGATCTCCGGCAGTGCCATCAACCGCGCAGTGTGCCCTGACGGCGCCGTATCGAACACCACCAGGTCGAAATCGCGCAGTCCAAGGACCAGAAGGTCCGCGATCCGTTCCAGGATCGCGGCCTCATGTGTTCCCGGGGCCTGCCGGGACAGTTCCAAATGCCGAGACACCTCCCCGCGCAGGTTCTCCGGCATCACCGAGTAGAGGGTCTCCCCCACGGCAGCCAGGTGTTCCTCCACGGTGGCCTCCGGGTCGATCTCCGTGCCGTAGAGGTTCTCCCGCAGCTCCACGATGTCCGAACCAATGGACCGCTGCCACAGGTGCCCCAGGTTGTGCGCCGGGTCGGTGGACACGATCAGAACGCGACGGCCGGCGCGGGCGGCCGCGAGCGCCGTCGTCGAGGCTACGGAGGTCTTACCCACGCCACCTTTGCCACCGAAGAACAAGGCACGGCGGGATTGCGCAAGGTTCAACAGCATGAGATCTCGTTCAACGGTGAGCGTTCCATGCCCATACGTGTGTGCCATTCATGGAAGTTTTCGTAAACCACGGGGAGCAGCTCCAGGGTGTAGTAGCTCGCGGGATTGGGGAGTCCGAGCGCTTCGGACAACACGAGCATCATGAACAAGTCGTCCTGATCGCGCTTGGCGCGTTGGAAGGAGCGCCGGTAGGGGGCTGCATAAAAATCCTGCAGCCCGGCCGAAAACCGGCGCCCCAACTCAGCCAACCGGGACCGCCCCGGCCGTTCCTCCCCACGCGAGGGAGGAACGGAACCGGGGCGGGCGGCGTCGTGCGAGTTATCGGCGCTGGGCACCGCTGTGCTCCTCGGCCAACTGGGGATCGTCCGTGAGGTCCGGTCCTTCCTTGCGGGCCTTGCCGATTGCCATCGCGGATTCGAAGATCACCCAGATGGAGGCCACCAGGATGATGATGTCCAGCACCACGAGCAGCCAGTTGCCGGCCGCGTAGAACTGGCCCAGCTGCACGATGAGCGCGTAGACAGTCATGACCAGCACGAAGACCAGCGGGATCACCACCGGGAGGATCGTGCGGCGCAGGCGCACAAGCATCACGGTGATGATGGCCAGGGTGAGCGCGGCCATCAGCTGGTTGGTGGTACCGAACAGCGGCCAGATCACCATGCCGCCCGCACCGGAACCGGTGATGTCAGCGCCGAACGCCAGGCCCATGCCGCACACCAGCACGATGATCGTGGCGACCACGGTGTTGACCTTGAACTTCATGAGGCCGCCGATTTCCTCGACCACGTATCGCTGCAGACGCACGCCGGTGTCCATGGTGGTTGCGGCGAACAGCACGGCCATGGTTGCGAGCACGGTTGCCGAGAGGGACTCGGGCAGGCCGATTCCGCTGTTTAGAATCGAACCACCGGCTTGCACGAAGGCGACGACGCCGCCCTGGTTGAACGCGGAGTAGGTCTCCTCCCAGCTCGCGAGCGATTCGAAGCCGGCGGTCACGGCGATGATCGTACCGAGTGCCAGCAAGCCTTCGCCCACAGCACCGAAGTAGCCGACGAATCGAGCGTCGGTTTCCTTGTCCAACTGCTTGGAGGAAGTGCCCGAGGCGACCATGCCGTGGAAGCCGGAGATCGCACCACAGGCAATGGTCACGAACAGCAGGGGAACGATGCTCGGGGTGTCCGGCGGAAGGTTGTTGTTGTAGGCCGGCGCCACGATGGTGGGGTTGGACAGCAAGATCGCTCCGTAGAGCAGTCCCAGACCGATGAACAGCTGCAGACCGTTGATGTAGTCACGCGGCTGCAGCAGCATCCACACCGGCAGCAGGGACGCAATGCCCGCGTACACGAAGAGAATCAGGACCCAGAACGCCCCGGCGGACATGCCCATGATGGTGTCCGGCAGCGAGATGGGGAAACGATCGCCCACCAGGATCAGTGCGTACAGCGCTACGACTCCCACGATCGAAACGACCACCAGGTTCCACTTGAACTTGTAGATCGCCTGACCGATGAGCAGCGCCACCACAATGGCGCCCCACACCGGGATCACGGAGGTCGGCTGGCTTACCAGCAGATTGGAGATCACCGTGGCGAAGGCCGCGTTGACCATCAGCAGGAGCAGGAAGATCACGACCAGGAACAGGTTGCGACCACGGTTACCGATGTAGCGACCGGACAGCGTGCCGATCGACTGCCCCTTGTTCCGGATGGAGGCCCAAAGGGCACCCAGGTCATGCATACCCGCGAAAAACACGGTGCCGAGCGTGACCCAGAGGAAGGCCGGAGCCCAGCCCCAGATCACGGCCACGGCCGGACCGACAATGGGTGCCGCACCGGCCACGGAGGTGAAGTGGTGACCCCACAACACGTACTTATTGGTTGGGACAAAGTCCACTCCGTCCTGGAACTCATGGGCGGGAGTGACATTGGCGTCGTTGAGGCGGTAAAGCTTCCCGCCAATGAACTTGGAGTACAAAAGGTACCCGGCAAGGATGATGGCTAAGCCGATCAGTGTCAGAACTATGGAGTTCATCTCAGCAAGCCCTTCTGCAGGGACCTGATTCGCACGAACGGCGCTGTCCCGGCTGTCGTGTGTTTGATGGGGAAGATGTGCCGGGCCGCAGGATCGAGCGGCTTACGCAATCCCCCATAGTCTAAACACCTGTGAGGTGCCTAACACATTGGTGCAGGCTCGCTGGTGTGTCGTCATCACTAGAGGCCCACGCGCCTGCCGTTACCGTGGACCCATGAAAATCCTCGTGACCGGGTTCGAGCCCTTCGGCCAAGACACCGAGAACGCCAGCGGCGCGGTGGTAGAGAGGCTGCGTGGCTTCGAGTGGGACCCGGGGCTCGAGGTCGTCACCAGCATCCTCCCGGTCACCTGGTCCGGTTCGGCCCCCGCCTTTCTGCGGGCTATCGAAACGCACCACCCCGACGCCGTTCTCGCAGTTGGTGAGGCCGGCGGCCGCGCCCTAGTAACACCCGAGCGTCGCGCCAGGAACATTGGTCACGGTCGCATTCCCGATAACGACGGTGCCCCGCGGCCTGCCGCGCCCCTGGACGAGGGCCCCGAATTCCTCGAGTCCCGCATCGACCCCGCATCACTGGTGGCAGCGATCAGATCCGTGAGCGTACCCGCCGAGGTTTCTGACGATGCCGGGGCTTTCCTGTGCAATGCGGTATATCGGGCATTGCTGCACGAAACCAACCTGCCCGGAACGTTCATCCACGTTCCGGCCGTCCGATCGCAAGGATCCGCCACGGTGGGCCGTGAAACGGACCCGGACGCGGCGTCGTCGTCGTCAACGATTTTGACGATCGATCAGCTGACGGACGCGGTGGCCGCCAGTGTCAAAGCGGTGGCAGAACTCCTCAGGCCCGCTGTCTGACATGCTCGCCGCCGGCGGCAGGCTCGGCATCGTCCGTGGGGGTCGACCCCGAAGGATCGGGTTTCTGCGGCAGGTAGTCCTTCTTCCGGGATGAGATCAACGCGTTGATCCACCGTGCGTTCGGATCCGCATCCACGAGCAGTGCCTTGAGAAACAGCGTGGCCGGCAGGGCCACAAGGGCGCCGAGCCAGCCGAGAATCATGTACCAGAACATCAGCGACAAGAAGGACATGGTGGGCGTGACACCCACTGACTCACCAGTGAACTTGGGTTGAATCACCGACTGCACGGTGAAATTCAGCACGCTGTAGGCGGTGACCACGGCGAGCATCGCGACCCAGCCGTCGTCGAGCAGGGCCAGGATGGCCGGCGGAATCATCCCCAGAACCAGGCCGATGTTCGGAATGTAATTGGTGATGAAGGCCAGGATCCCCCAGACCCAGATGAGCTGCACACCAATGATCTGAAGCGCCAGCACGTCCAGGAGCGCCACGATCAGGCCGAACACAGTTGTCACCACCCAGTAACGACGAACCCCTTGAGCGAAGTCGACCATGGCACCGGCAACGTGCGGTCGATCCTCGGCCAACCGGGTGAGCCGGCGCCCCGTGGTCGCGGAATCCATGCTCAAGAAGAACACGCCCATGACCAGCGTGGCCAGCAGCCCCATGATGGCGGAGACGTTACTGAGGATCGGGGTTATCAGGCTCATGATGTTCCCGGCGGTCACACCCTGAAGGCTGGATTCCACCATCTCCGTAGAAATGCCCAGGGAGGCCAAAGCACCGATGGACTCATCGATCAATCGGGCAAATTCGTCCTGATAATGCGGCAGCTCGTTGACCAGCTCGGCCACGGACCACGCACCCATCGCGGTGAATAAGGTGAGCACCCCGAGCACCACCATGAGGGCTATCGCGGCCGCCGCGATGCGCGGCATCCTCGCCGAGAGCCATCGCTGCAGCGGGTACACCACTATCAGGAGATTCAGCCCCAGGAAGATCGGTGCAACGATGTCCTGCGCACCCTGCAGCCCGGCCAACAAGATCAGCAGCCCGGCAATCCCCACCGTGATGGCCAGGAACCGTGGCACGTGCACTGAATTGACGGGTGCGTTGACGGGCGCTGGTGTTTCATCGGGTGGTTGCAGTTCCGAGGGGTCTTCCTCGTCGGCACGAAGTACTTCACTCGTCGACAAGTCATGCGCTTCGACGCCGTCTCCTGAGCCAGGATTTTCGACGCCGCCAGCAAGCTCGCCCGATTCCCCGTCCTCACCTAGCGCTCGCCCTTCCTTCAAGGACATGGCGGCATCCTCGGATGGTCGATGACTCCTTGAGCCCATGCAGCAATCCCTCACTCATCCACGCGTAGACAATCTGCTGCAGTCTAGGAATCGAGTGCATCGCCCAGATGAACTTCACACAACGTTGGGGACAACGCGGTCCCTGATGGCCAGACATTCGGGGCACTTCGTGACCACCGCGTAACCGTCCGGGCCGGGTCCGTTACGTAGTGAGCAGGCTCATACTCGCTCATCGGCATGTCTACTCGTTAGTCATTTCCCGCCTGACTAGCGGAGACAGAAATACTCCCCAACTGTCACTCCGGCCTTAATCAAATCGTTAGGTATTCCGATTGCAAATCATCGATTAGGGCCGTTACGTTTAAGACACAAATGAACCAGCAGGGGGACGCTGGAGATCCACTAATTCGCGCGACAGCATGACGCGCTGCCCGTACGGTCGGGGGACCTGATCGGGCAATTTCATGACACCAGACTGCCGCCTTTTCCAGTGCGCAGTTTTGCGCCCCCTGCGTTACATGGTTCGCAAATGGGGGAGCTTTTCGATGGACCGTCTTCTAAAAAAAGATTCGTCACAAACACCTGAAAAAATAGTAGAAATAGCGTCTGACCGGGCTGTTTACCCTGTCGAGACACCGCCGGAACCACGCACACTCGTTGACATCGTGCTGGACACCGTTGCCCAGTACCCGGATGCCATTGCTCTCGAAGACGAGCACGAGCGCGTGCCCTACGGCGAGCTGGAAGCCCGCATCGAAACGCACGTCCAGCGCCTGTGGGATATCGGCGTGGGACGCGGCGACCGCGTGGGTATTCGTGTCCCTTCCGGTGGCGCAGACCTCTATGTCGCCATCCTTGCCACGCTGTTCGCGGGGGCCGCTTACGTCCCGGTCGATTGGGACGACCCGGACGAGCGCGCCAACACCGTCTGGGAAGAAGCCGGCGTGGCCGCGATCTTCGGTCGCAACCTGGAACTCACCCGCATGGAGAGCATCGAAACCACGGGTGATACCGAGCAGCCTCGCACCCAGGACGACGCCTGGATCATCTTCACCTCCGGTTCCACCGGCAAGCCCAAGGGCGTAGCGATCACCCACCGCTCCGCCGCGGCCCTTGTGGACGCTGAAGCGAAAATGTACCTGCAGAAGCGACCCATGGGACCGGGCGACCGTGTCATGGCGGGCCTGTCCGTGGCCTTCGACGCATCCTGCGAAGAAATGTGGCTCGCCTGGCGTTACGGCGCCACGCTGGTACCGGCCCCGCGCGACGTCGTTCGGTCCGGTCCCGATCTTGGCCGCTGGATCATCAACCACCGCATCACTGCGGTCTCCACGGTGCCCACCCTGGCATCGCTGTGGCCGAGTGAGGCCCTGGACACCGTACGTCTGTTGATCTTCGGCGGTGAAGCATGTCCGCTGGAACTCACTCAGCGCTTGGTCCGCCCGGGACGTGAAGTCTGGAACACCTACGGCCCGACCGAGGCCACCGTGATCGGTTCGGGTGCCATCCTGACCGGTGACGCACCAATTCGCATCGGGCTGCCCGTGCCCGGCTGGCAGTTGGCCGTGGTTGATACCGAAGGCCAGCCCGTGGCCTGGGGCGAGACCGGCGAACTGATCATCGGCGGCGTCGGCCTGGGCCGCTACCTGGACCCCGCCAAGGATGCCGAAAAGTACGCCTCGCTGCCTTCTCTGGGCTGGGAACGCGCCTACCGCACCGGCGACATGGTCAAGGCGGACAAAGAAGGTCTCGTCTTCGCGGGCCGCGTGGATGACCAGGTCAAGGTCTCCGGACGCCGAATGGAACTCGGCGAGATCGACGATTACATGAGCTCGGTCCCCGGCGTTCGCGTGGGTGCCTGCGCTGTGCATCCCACCCCTGGCGGCGACAACATCATCGCCGGTTACCTGGTCCCTGAGTTCGAAGGCTCGGTTGATCTGGTCGCCGTGCGCGCCTGGCTCTCGGAGCGACTCCCGGGCCAAATGGTGCCCGCACTGTGCACCATGGACGAACTCCCGCTCAAGACTTCGGGCAAGGTGGACCGCAAGGCACTGCCCTGGCCAATGCCCACCGACGACCTCGATCAGACGCCCTCACTGGACCGCGACCTCGAATGGCTCGCGGAGCTGTGGGCCGACCAGCTCGGTCCCCTGCCTTTCACCGAGGACAGTGACTTCTTCGCCATGGGCGGTAGCTCGGTGGGCGTGGCCCGACTCGTTTCGGCACTGCGCCAATCCCACCCTGACACCGAAATCGCCCGCATTTACGCGGACCCCACCCTGCGGGGTATGGCCAACTACTTGGAGACGCTCGAGGCGTCCCAGGATTCCAAGCGTGAACCCGCGCCATTGCCCTCTTGGACCGGCTTGGTCCAAGGCGGTTTCCTCGTGGGTCTGAACATCGTCAATGGTTTGCGCTACGTGGTGGGTTCACTCATCGTCGTGTGGATCCTCGCGGTGGTTGTCGGCGCCGGTTGGGTACCCACTCCTCCGTTGCTGCCGCTGATCATTGGCTGGCTCGTGATGTTCTCCTTGCCAGGTCGCGTGCTGCTGGGCTCCGTCGCCGTGAGACTGCTGACTGCAGGGCTCAAACCCGGTCATTATCCGCGTGGCAAGTGGACTCATTTGCGGGTCTGGGCCGCCGAGCGTCTCGTGGTGTTCAACAAGTACGAGGTTCTTCTGGGCACGCCCATGGCCCGGACTCTCCACCGTCTCTTCGGCAACAAGGTGGGCCGCGGTGCACACCTTCACCATATGCCGCCCGTCACCGGTCTTGTCTCCATCGGAGACAACGCCACCGTGGAATTCGAGGCGGATCTGGCCGGCTATTGGCTCGACGGCGACACCTTGCATGTCGGCGCCATTGAGATCGGCGCGAATTCACGAGTGGGTACCCGCACGCTCGTGGACCCCGGGTCCCGTGTGGGCGAAGGGGCAGAGGTACTGCCGGGCTCGCACGTGACCGGCACGGTTCCGAACGACGAGCTGTGGGGCGGCTCCCCCATGTACCATCGCGGTGCCGCCTCGCAGACCTGGCCCGACATCGCTCCGGAGGCCGTATCTGGCCTTCCCACCTGGGGCAGGGTCAAGTCTCACCTGGCCTACTCCGGGGGCGCGGCCATCATTGGCCTGTTGCCGTTCTTGGCAATCATCCCGGGCACACTCCTGATCCTGCCGCAGGTGATCGGAATCGAGTTCTATGAACTGGTTTTCCCGGTCCTCGCGCTGTGGGTGCCGGTCTTCGTCATTATCACCGCTGCAGTGTGGCTGTTGCTCGTGGTGGGTTGCGTGCGCCTGGTCGCGGGCATGATCACCCCCGGTTACTTCCCACAGAACGGTCCCGTGGGCTGGGCCACCTGGCTCACCGAAACCCTCATGCAGCGCACGCTGATCTCGACCTACCCGATTTACGCGTCCTGCATCACCCCCTTGTTCCTGCGCTTGCTGGGCGCACGCGTGGGGCGCTCGGTCGAAATCTCCACAGCAGAGACCATTCCGCACCTCACGTCCCTCAAGGACGGTTCCTTCCTGGCCGACCACTCGCTCGTTGCCTCGCACCGGGCAGGATTCGGCTGGGTGCACCTGGGTACTTCCGTGATCGGGGAACGCACGTTCGTGGGTAACTCAGCGATCGTGGGACCGGACCGTGACCTTCCCGCAGACGCCTTGGTGGCTGTGTTGAGTTCCGCTCCCCACAAGGCCCCCGTGGGTTCGTCGTGGCTTGGCCGCCGTGCTCAACCCATTGCCCGCGCCCACACGGAAGCCGACGAGTCGGCAACCTTCCGTCCGCCCCGCCGTCTTCAGGCGGCACGTGGATTCGTGGAGGCGTTCCGCATGGTCCCGGCCATGGTGTCCGCGTGGATCGACCTGATGATCGTGTACGCGCTGACCAGCATCTACATGGCCCACGGCATGGGCATGCAGGGTCTGCTCTACACCGCACTGTGGTCCGGCGCGGTCCTGTTGGCCGCCAGCACGTTGGCGTGCTTGGTCCCCGTGATCGTCAAGTGGGCCCTCATGGGTCGCTTCCGCACCGGCGAGCGCCCGCTGTTCAGCTCGTTCGTGTGGCGCAACGAGTTGGCGGATGTCTTTGCCGAGTCCCTGGCCGTGCCGTCATTGATCCGACTCAGTGTGGGATCCCCGTTGTTCAACGCTTGGGCCCGCCTCATGGGTGCACGAGTGCAACGGGGTGTCTGGTGCGAAACCTGGTGGCTGCCCGAGTTCGACCTGGTCACCCTGGAAGAGGGTGTGTCCGTCAACCGCGGCACCGTGTTGCAGACCCACTTGTTCCACGACCGCATCATGCGCTTGGAACCGGTCACGATGCGCCGCGGCTCCACGTTGGGTCCCAACAGCTTCGTGCTGCCCGGTGCCACGATCGAAGAACGTTCAACCGTCGGCCCCGGTTCGCTGGTCATGCGCCAGGAAACCGTACCCGCCAACGGCAACTGGGGCGGAAACCCCATCCGACATCTCGAACCCGGGGACCAGGCCATCAGTGCCCAGGTTGTTCCCGGACCGCCGGTTGCGGGACATGATCTTCCCATCCTGTCCACCGCACCCATCACGACACCACAGGCCGTCTCGGCGGCAACGCCCGAGGAGGCCACCCGATGAACGAACAAGCAGTGGAGGAAATACCCGAAGGGTACCTGGCTCCCGGCGAGCGGCCCCGCCCCGGACAGCGCCCGCAGCGGGAGGTGTGGACCGGTGACTCCGACAACGGCCGCACGTCCACGACCGAGGCCCAGCACTGGAGCGAAAATGCTCCGGTGATCACCGCCCCGCCGCGCGCCACCGCACCCTCGCCTCGGCAAGCCGCGGCGACACGCAACGTGGCCAGCACGGACGGGCGACGCACCAAGCGACGCATCATGGGGGTCGACGTCGCTCGAGGCTTTGCGCTTCTCGGCATGATCGCGGTCCACACCTTGCCCGCCTCCGTGGGCACCACCGATCAGCCCTCGTTGACGTGGGTGCTGTTCGGCGGCCATTCCGCCGCCTTATTCGCCGTCTTGGCGGGTGTCAGCCTGGCATTCCTCACGGGTGGTAGGAACCCACGTAAGGGCATCGACGCGCGTCGCGCTCGCGTGGGCATCGCTGTGCGCGCACTGATGTTGTTCGCCCTCGGGTTACTCCTCAACACCTTGGACTTTCCGGCGTACAACATCCTGATCTACTACGGCCTGATGTTCCTGCTGGCCATTCCCTTCACCATCATGTCCGTGCGCTGGCTACTAACGAGCGCCGCGCTCTTCATGATCTTCGCCCCGATGCTCATGCAGTTCTCCCTGACGGTTCTGCCCGGACACGTGCACGACAACGCCAACCTCGTGGACTTGGTGTCGGAGCCCGGTACGGTCCTGGCCGAGCTATTCCTCACCGGAACTTATCCCGCATTGCCGTGGATGGCATTCATCTGCCTGGGCATGGCGCTGGGGCGGTTGCCCCTGTCCCGTGATCGGACCCAGATTCTGATGGTGATCTTCGGAGCGGTGATCGCGGCCGTGGCGAAGGGCCTGTCCATGTTGATGCTGCTTCGCTTCGATGTACGCGAAGCATTGGTCGCGGCCACCCCGTGGCTGACCAACAAGGAGGTCATGACCATTCAGAATTACGGTCCAGACCCCGAGCTTCCGACCACTACCATGAGCTGGTTGCTGATCTCCGGTCCGCACACCAATACGCCCTTCGCCATCGCGGTGAGCGCGGGATTGGCCATGGTGGCCTTGGGAATCTTCCTGTTGATCTGCCGGTGGATCGGTCGTTTCTTGGCCCCCCTGGGTGCCATGGGATCCATGACCCTGACCATCTACAGTGCGCACCTGGTGTTCCTGGCGTTCGTGCCCATCAGCGAAACCCCGATGTTCTGGTTGATCGTCCAGATCGCGGTGGCCGCACTGGTGGCCACGGCGTGGCAGCACGCGATGGGTTCGGGCCCCCTGGAACGGTTGGTCACCAAGGCGTCCCGCGCTGCGGGCCGCAAGTTGGTGCCCAACGGTCAGGTCGGTCCCCGGCGCTGATGCGATAGCCACTTCCGCCGGTAGACCATGAACCGGCGACAATGACTGAAGCCTCGAGCGAATCGATCGCTCGGGACTTCAGTCATTGCTCAGACGGCTACAACATTCCCACGAGAACGCAGGCTATGCGTGGCGTTTGTTTCACATTGTGGTCAGTCGTTCGACGTGGTCCCGTTCAGCGTGGGACCCGGCGCCAAGCGAATGGGGCCGCGAGCAGCAGCGATGTCTACCGTTTCGCCCTTTTGCTGCCCGATCACCTGCCCCTGGTCCACGAGCCCCGCGGCAACGTCGCGCACCAACGGCATGAGGTCCCGCCAGTCGTCCCCGCCAATCGCACGTGCGGTCTCGGAAGGGCAGATCGTTTTGCCGTTGCGTTGACGCAGCAGATCACGGATGGATGCGGCGGCCCGGTCTCGGAGATCCGGCGTCTCGGTGGTCTCGGCAGTTTCGGGACTCCTGGGTATTGCTGCGCCCGGTTCAGTACCGCTCTCGCTCATCATGTGGGGATGTCCTCCGCGCTAGTCGACCAGCTGCATGGTGCGGATGAGCCGCTCGTGGCGTTTCATGCCAGCGGCAACCACCTGCGGGAAGCGCGCGTACCAGCCGAGGTGCTCCGCGGCGACGTCGGCCTCTGAAACCTTTTCGCCGCCGATGATCCAGTGCTCGCGCGGACCGCCCTCGAGCTCCTCGGGGCGATACCCCAGCGCATCCAGTGTGGACTCGTAAATCGGTGCGCGGATGCCGCCGAGCAATACGCGCCCCGGGTCCTTGACCTCGCCCGCTCGGCCCAGGTCGTCGAGAATCGCCCGGGCCACACCCATCAGCACCTGATTGCTCGGGTGGTTGATCACGTGCGCGGCGTTGGGGCCAGCGGCTTCGAACAACGACGCCGCGTCCACCGTCCCGTGTGCCTCCTGCCGGGTTCGCAACTGGCGCAGTGATTCGTCCCGGGAAGAGCGAACAGCCTCCGGGGACACAGGCTCCAGGCGCACGGATTTCTGTCCTTGAGCGGCTGCGACCAGCACTCGGAGGTCGTGGTACGGCGCGATGGGCGGGTCCGTGACGCCGGCTGCCCGCACGATCGCCAGCGTGGGCATGAGCGCAGTCCACCGCATCACGGGGTACTTCACGGCGCTAGCATCCGCAGGGGTCAGAGCGAGAATTTCATCCGATCCCAGGGGCAATCCGCGATACCCGGAGGCGACGGGCTGGGTCGCCACAAAGCTGCAACGGTTCAGTAATCGAGTGAGATGCGGCAGGTCTTCGGCCAGCAACTCGTGAACCGGTGGAACCCGCACACCGTGCCAGCGACCCTCCCCCGCCCCGTGCAGGAGCACGCGCAGGGACTCGGCCTGGCAATTGCCGTGCACCATGAAGATCGGGGCATCCGGTAGTTCGGTGAGCCCGTAGAACTCACCGTAGTGCGCTCGGCGACCGGGGTCGTGCGGATCGAATCCCAATGCCTCAGCCATGTGCCACCCGTCCTTCAATACGTTGGTGCGTGTCTGCCGGCCGAGCCGCGTGGCACGCGTCTGATGCGTCCGACTCCCCACGGTTCACCCTACGTGTCTCCCGCAGCTCCAGTAGCCCGGGGGCGCTTTGTTCACCGTGCTCGCACAACACTCCCAGCGGTTCGTCCAGGGTGAGCGGGGCCAGTACATCCACCACGTAGCGGGATCGATCAACGATCTCCGATCTCGGCTCGCCCACCCTGATCCTGGGATCCTGTGCAAGGACAGCCGGTACCGAGTCGCGGTCCACGAACCAGACGCCGGCGTCTGTGTCCCGAAGCAACTGCATCGCCGTCAGGAACGCCTCACCGTCATTCTCGTGACCGCGCACCCGAACCACCATGGCCGGTTGCCCGAAGACCAGACCCCGCCCGCGGGTGCTCGGCAGTGGAATGCGACGGGCCAGTGCCATGGTCTCGGCGTCCTTGACGTCCCGAGTGTCGGGCCGACCACCCAAGTCAGGGCCATCGTGCCACGCGACTGCCCCCGCAACGTGAGCGAAGCGCGCGCCCGCTTGCCAGCACCGGTAGGCGAGGTCCCAGTCCTCTCCCCCGTAGCCGGTCAGTGTTTCGTCGAATCCGCCCACTCGTTCGAAGAGCTCACGGTCCACGCCCATGAGCGCGCTGATGATGAGTCGGAAATCCTCGACTCCGGCCTCTGCCAGGTCGTTCGTGCGGGCGTAGCCGTCCGAAAGCCAGGCCGGGTCCGTGAGTCGACGAGCGCCGTCGGCATGTCCGAGAGCCAGCCACTGGTCGATCTGGGCCGGCGTGCATGCGGAGACGTCCACGTGCTGGCGGGCACCCACGGCCAGGACGCCGTGACCGTCATCGTGGCGTTCGAGACCCGCGAGCATTGCGGTGAGGAATCCGGGTTCGGGCATCATGTCCCCGTCGAGGAATACGAGCCGGGGTGCCCGCGCGAGCGCCGCGCCCTTGTTGCGCGCCGCGGCCGCACGGAATCCCAGGTTTTCCTGCCGGGTGACGGTGATCGAGTACGACGTCGCTCGGGCCGCGGGTGCCTCGGCCGACCCGTCGTCGCTGACGATCACCTCGAACTCGTGCGGCGGAAGATCTTGCCGATCCAGCGCACGAAGCAGCCGGTCCAGTCCGAGCTGGTTCTCGTAGTAGGGCACGATCACGCTGACGCGCGGGGCGTTCTCCTGGCGCGAGGCGTCGATGGTGCGGGCACCCGGGATCACGGTGTCACCGGCGATTCCGAGGGCGCCCCAGGCTTCGCCGGTCGAACTTCCGCGGAGGTCGTTGATCGCGCGTTGGACGGCCCATGGGGCTGGAGGTTCGGGTCAGCAGCTGACAGTCGGGACCACTGGGTACGGGCGGCGTCAGCGGTAGAGGGGACGTCGGAATCGTTCCAGTCCCGTGCGTCGATCCACGTGGAAGCGGGATTCCCGAGTGCGGTGTTCAAGGCCGACGGGAGGTCATCGGTGAGGGTCAACGCCCAGGGCGCCCGATCACGGAGCTCTTCGAAGAACGGGTGCCGGGTGACGATCGGCCGGCGGCCGCTGGCGATCCAGCGCCCCACCGATCCCGATGCGGAGACGTGCTCCGGCGCGACCACCGGGACCGTGACCGAGCGTGCCGCCGCGGTGAGCTGCTCCTCGGCGAGAAAGCCGGTGACATGGAAGCGTCGACCCTGCACGCGCGCACGTTCCTCGAACTCGGCCACGAGGTCCTGGTGACCGTCCGACGGCCGACCCAGCGCGGCGACGTCGGCGGAGTGATCACTGGATGCCAAGGCGGACAACACCCGCGCATGTCCCTTGCCCGGGTAGATGAACCCGAGAAGTCCCACGGTGGGGGTGTTCACGAACCCGAGGGGACCGCTGACTGCCTCGAGGACGGGGGCACGGTCGATGGGCAACGGGTCTACGTGCACGGGGGTATCCGTGGGCAGACCCGAATGCCTGATCAGAAGGTCACGTTCGTACTCGCTACTCACGATCACCGTGCACGCTGCTTCGACCACGCGAGCATAACCGGCACAACGGGCCATGAAGGCGTGGCCGTCGGAGGGTTGCGGGATGTCGTGAAGGGTGACCGATACGGGACGGTGAGCCGCGATCCGTTCGACGGTCCCGGCGGCGTCGTGCGCGGTGTGGCCGAAGATGCGGTCCGTGAAATGAAAGTGCACCGGCCCTTCGTCGGCCAGCAGGCGCGGCAGGATCTCGGTGATCTCACCCTCGATGCGCTCGGCGTGTGGAGTGTGATGGGCCAGGGCACTCGCGTGCATTCTGACCCCGTGTTGTGACGGTCCGACGAGAGCCAGGGTGGTTATTTTCACCCGTGAAACTCTACCGGACCGCCCAGCACCCAACCCCGTCGATCCTGGCCCGCGACTCACGGGAGAGCGAGCCGGAAGACCTTACGCCACGCCTCGAAAACCTGCTTCGGCAACGGACCGGAGGTGTAGGGAATGCCGTACTCCTCGCAGATCGCCTTGACCCGCGGAGCGATCTCGGCCATGCGGTTGGACGGCAGATCAGGGAACAAGTGGTGCTCGATCTGGAACGACAGGTTGCCGGTCATGAAGTGCATGAACTTGGAACCGTCGATGTTCGCCGAACCCATGGCCTGGCGCAAATACCAGTGACCGCGGGACTCGTTCTCGATGTCCTCTTCCGTGAAGGTCTCGGCACCGTCCGGGAAGTGACCGCAGAAGATCACGGCGTGGGCCCACAGGTTACGGATCACGTTGGCGGCCACGTAACCCTTGATCGAGGACTTGGCCGAGCCGGTCAGCGAGGCCAACAGCGGCGACAGGACGAAATCCTTGGCGCTCTGCCGACCGAACTTCTTCAGAACCCGCTTGAGGTCCTTGAGCATGGCCTCCTTGGGCTTGGTGCCCTCCAAGTACTGGTCGAACTCGACATCGTAAATCGCGATGCCCCACTCGAACATGGGTGCCAGGCCAGCGTTGATCACCGGGTTGAGCAGATTGGCCGGGCGCCACGGCTGCGAAGGATCCATGCGCAGAACGTTGTACCCCACATCGCGGTCCTTACCGACCACGTTGGTCCAGGTGTGGTGGGTTTCATTGTGGGTTCGCTGCCAGCCCGATGCCGGCGCTACGAAGTCCCATTCCCAGGTGGTGGAGTGGATTTCCATGTCGTTCATCCAGTCCCACTGACCGTGCAGAACGTTATGACCGATCTCCATGTTCTCCAGGATCTTGCCGCCCGCCAGGCAGCCCACCCCCAAGAACCAGAAAGGCTTGTGCTTGGAGAACAACATGGAAGCGCGTCCCACCATTTCCAAGCTGCGCTGGAGCTTGATGACGCGATTGATGTACCGCGCGTCGGAGTCACCGCGCTTGGCCGTGATGTCATCGAGAATGGCGTCGAACTTGACCTCGAGCTCAATGAGTTGTTCCTCAGTGAGATTCAAGGGGTTGGGCGTTGGACGCGAGCGCTCTAATTCAAAGGTGGGTGTCTGCTCTTCCAATGTTGCTGTCATGCGTTGCTCCTTCAGAGGGGTGTGAATGCCTGTCGGCTGAATCTATGGGGTGGGCGGAAATGCGGCAGGGCCGCTAGACGTCCAATTCCACCCAGGGTGCTGGTCGGGTGATGCACGTTTGTACCAGCCCCGGATCGTGTGTCACCTCGCCGGTTCGGATGTCGGACACTTGGCCGTCCGTCATGGGGACCAGGCAACTGCGGCAAATACCGATGCGGCAGCCGTGCGGTAATTGCCGGCCCAAATTCTCGGCCGCTTCCAGGATGGAATCCGCCCCGGTGACCTCGAGCGTTTCCCCGGACTTGGCGAAATACACTTCACCGTTGCCACTCGCGCTGGTGCGCCGGGTGAGGTCAAAGCGCTCCACCCGGGATTCGCCACCGAAGAGGATGGCCATGTCCTGCACCTGGGTCACGAAGGAATCGGGGCCGGACGAGTAGATCTCGCGATCCTGGTAGTCGGGGCACAATCGCGGGATGTCCCCTGTGTCGGAGAAGTCGATGCGACCGTCTTCGCGGCTGAACCGGAAAATGGGTTTCAATCCCGGGAACTGGTCCGCCAGTTCAAGGATCTCGTCGTGGAAGATGCAGTCCTCACGGGATTTGGAGGAGTACAGCAGCACCACATCGTGGTCGGGGCGCCGCGGCATGAGCGTGCGGAGCATGGACATCACCGGGGTGATGCCGGAACCCGCCACGATGAACAGGATGCTCGCGGGAGTTTCCTCCAACACGAACTGACCGGAGGGCTCCTCCAGGTACAGAAGGGTTCCGGGTTCGGCGTCGTGCACCAAGAACGTGGACACCTCACCGTTGGCTTTCACCGTGATGGAGGGATCGTGGCCCTCTGCGGCGCTGATGGAAAAGGGGCGCCACACCCGCTTGCCGTTGAGTGAGACTCCAATGCGTGCCCACTGACCGGCCACGTGGGGAATCCACCCGTCCCCGGCCTTGAAGAAGATGGTGGAGGTGTCCGGTGTTTCACGGGTCACATGGGACACGATTCCCCGGGTGTACCGGGCACTGGTCAGGTTGTTGAACACCTGAAGGAAGTCTTTCGGGTCACGCGGGTACGTGAACTGTGAGACGGCGAATTTCAGGAGTTTTCGAGCGCTCTTGTTCTTCACGCTAGGCCCCCACTTCTTGACTATCGCCAATCATAGAAATCTGGATATCAGGTTGCACTTTCTGCGAACGGGACCGGTACTCACACCGACCTCCGATGCCGGAACCTGTTGACGATCCGCGCGGGTCCTCGGTCTCTACGGATGTCCAGCCACTCGGGATCATGCGTGGCCAGAACATTATTACCGTAACAACCAGGTATGCGTGCCCACACCGAACCTCCTGATTGTTACCTGAACACAACCTTGGGTGTGGGGCCCACGCCAGCAGTTCTTGCACTTGTGCAAGTTTGCACCAGTGCATAATATGTACCGGTGTCAGAAGTGAATGTGTCATTACGTGAGCGTCATCGAGCCCAGACTTCACGCGAAATCCACGAGGCCGCATGGGAGCTGTCCCGCCGAAACGGGTACGGTGCTACCACTGTGGAGGCCATTGCCGAACGTGCGGGCGTCTCCCGTCGAACCTTCTTCAACTACTTCGCGTGCAAGGAAGATGCCGTCCTGGGGCTGAAGCCGGTTCACATTCCGCAGGCAGCCCTGGAGAACTACGAGGACCCCACCACCGGTGATGAGTTCTCCCGAACCGTGCGTCTGTTCATGGCCGTCCTCCGGCACTCCGCCGGATTCAGCGCTACCGGCACAGAACGTAAGGAGTTGCTCGCGGCCAACCCGGACCTCTCGCGAAAGATCGGGCTCCACATCACGGCAGCGGAGTCCTTGGTGGCCTCGACCGTTGCCGGGCATTCCACCGCATCGACCAGTACGCGAGCATCCGAGAGGTCGCAGGCCTACGTTCTGATGGCCGGCTCGGTCCTCAAATACGTCTACCGAAACAACGAAGACCTGACCAGCAATTCTGACCCGAACGTCGTCGACCGTGCCGTGGAGCAGGCCCTGTCCGTCTTCCGATCCGCATTCAAGGAGATTTCATGAGTCACACCACGGCGCCGGCCTCGGGCCGGAGCTCGAGCACGGAAGAGTCAGCACCCCCGCCACGCCTGGTCCTGCTGTTCGGCGCACTGATGATGGTCATGTTGCTCGCGGCGCTGTCCCAGACCATTCTGTCCACCGCGCTGCCCACCATGGTGGGAGAACTCGGCGGAGTGGATCACATGAGTTGGGTCATCACCGCATACATCCTCGCTTCAACCGTCATGATGCCCGTGTACGGGCGGATCTCGGACCTCTTGGGACGCAAGCCCATCCTGCTCGCCGCCGTGGTGCTGTTCATTGCAGGATCCGTGATCGGTGCGGCGGCCCAATCCATGAGCCTGCTCATCGCGGCACGCGTGGTGCAGGGGCTGGGCGGCGGTGGCCTGATGATCCTCTCCCAGGCCGCCATTGCGGATGTGGTGCCCGCCCGCGAGCGCGGCAAGTACATGGGCGTCATGGGTGCCGTCTTCGCGGTGGCCTCCGTGGCCGGCCCGCTGCTCGGAGGCTGGTTGACCGAAGGGCCCGGTTGGCGCTGGGCGTTCATCATCAACATCCCCTTGGGAATTCTGGCTTTCACCGCCGTGGCCGTGTTCCTGCGAATTCCCCGGCCCGAACGCGCCAAATCCTTGAACCTTGATTACCTGGGCATGGTGCTTCTGGCGTCGGCCACCACCACGCTCATCCTGGTTTGCACGTGGGGCGGCCAGCAGTACGACTGGCTCTCCCCACAAATCCTGGGCCTGGCACTGTTCACCGTTCTCGCCGCCGGTGCCTTTGTCGTGACCGAGTCCAAGGTCAAGGATCCGGTGATCCCGCTGTCGCTGTTCGCAGACCGGAACTTCACCCTGACCACTGTGGCCGGCCTAATGGTCGGCATCGTGATGTTCGGTGCCCTCGGATACATGCCGACCTACATCCAGATGGCCAAGGGCGTGGATGCGACCACGGCCGGACTGCTGATGACGCCCATGATGGGCAGCCTCCTGGTCACCTCCGTAATTTCGGGTCAGATCGTCTCCAAGACGGGTCGGTACAAGTTCTTCCCACTCGTCGGCATGGTCATCACCGGACTGGGACTGTGGCTCACGTCCACCATGACCGCGGCCGATCCCATCTGGAAGCTGTGCCTGTTCATCGCCATCTTCGGCGCGGGAATCGGCCTGAGCATGCAGATCCTGGTGCTCATCGTCCAGAATTCCTTCCCCAACCGCGTGGTCGGCACGGCCACGGCGTCGAGCAACTTCTTTCGTCAGGTGGGTGCCACGGTCGGTTCAGCCGTGGTCGGTTCGGTGTTCGTGACCCGTTTGCACGACCTCCTGGCGGAGCGGATGCCACCGGCCGCCGCGAACGCCCCGGTCAGCGCCAACTCCCTGACGCCCGGCGCAGTCCAGGGTTTGCCGGATGCCCTGCGCATCCCGGTAATCGATTCCTACAACGACGCGCTCTTGCCCATCTTCCTGTTCATGGTGCCGTTGACGATCATTGCCCTGGTGCTGCTCTTCTTTGTGGAGGAGAAGCCTCTGGCAACGCAGATCGACCGCGAGGTTTACGCCCCGAAAGACGATGAACCGGCCGCCGACGCCGCCTCCGACGCCAAGCTGCACGGTGCGGATCCGGCTGTTTCCGATCCCTCCTCCGCTACCGTTAAGCCGGAATCGGACCAACGGTCCGTCTCGACCCGTCCCTGAGCAGGAGCATCCCGTGCGCATTCGCATCAACATCACCAGTGTCCTGGTGGACGATCAGGCCAAGGCTCTGGCGTTCTACACCGACAAGCTCGGCTTCGAGCTCAAGCACGACGTTCCCGCCGGTGAGGCCCGTTGGCTCACCCTCACCTCCCCCGGCGATCCCGACGGCGTGGAGCTCCCCCTCGAGCCGGACGCCAATTTCGGTGCTCCCGAGTTCAAATCCACGCTGAAGTCCGCGGGGGTTCCCTACACGCAGTTCCAGGTGGACGACGTGCAGGAGGCGTTCGACGAGCTGCGCGAGAAGGGTGTGGAGTTCACCATGGAACCCACGAACGCTGGTCCGGTGAGCATCGTGGTCCTGGATGACACCTGCGGAAACCTGATTCAGCTCATCAGCGAGAACTAGCGCGCGACCCGCGCAGCGGTAAAACGATCGACGGTACGACCCAGAAAACGAAAGTTCCAGGTCGTACCGTCGATCGTTTTACGGAGATCCACTCTGGCGGGGTTCTACCGTCGGTCAGACGGCTTCAGACAGCCGGGCGGTTAGTCCTCGCTCGGAAGTTCCCGCTGGATGTCCTCCACCAGGTCCCCGATCAGCTCCGGGGCATCATCCAGGCGGGCTCGCAGGGACGCCATCTCGATGCCGTGCAGCAGACCCACTGCGTAGCGGTCCTTGCCGGTGCGCTGGAAGCTGCGGGCCACACGGGCCAGCCAGTGTTCCATGACGGCGCAGTCCGTGAGGGAACCGAGTTCGTCCTGGTATTCCTTGGCGTACGACGCCGCTTTGGAGCGTTTCTTGCCCGGCTCGACATTCGCGCGGTCCAGGGCATCGCTGACGTACCGGACGGACTTGATGGCCTTGCGGGCGTCGTGCAGGTGATCGAAGTAAACGGCCAGCGCCACGGGATCCTCGTCAGCCTGCGCCAGCCGTTCGCTCAGCTCGGCACCGAGCTCGCTGACTTCGGTTTCACCGGTCTCAGAATCCACGGTCGGCTTGGCCGTGGCCTTCTGGATCACGTCCGTCAAAGCGGTCGTCATGACGGCCTTGGCGAATTTCTTTGCGGACAGCCCCGCGGCCTGCTCACCGAACGTGGAGTCCTGGAACAGTGCCCGCAGGTCAGTCAACAACTGGATGTGCTCGGGACTGTCCAGCATGCGGCGAACGGCCCGAGCGGCGTCGGCAGACGCTGCCTCCGAGGCGGCAAACAAGTCCTGCCGGGCCGCGGTCGTGATCTGGCCCTGGAACTCGTCGTCCAACCGAGCGTGCAGTTGCTCGGCCGCGACTTCCTCGTCACGAGCATCGCTGAGTGCCCGCGCCAGAGTCTTGAGGCGTTCCTCGAGATCAGCCCCGATCTGCTCGGGGATGAAATCGCGCGAGGCGTGCAGCACGCTACGCAAGGCACGGCTGCGCACCCGCATCTGATGCACGGAATCATCCGCGTCGATCCGCACCGCGAAATCCCAGTGCTGCAGCTGGCGTGTGAGAGTTTCACACATGGCCGCCAGAACGTCCTGGCCGCTGGTCGGTGCGTCCTGGACGGGTTCGGATGCTTGCTTCTTCTCAGCTTCCTTCGTGGACTTCTTGGATTTCTTGTCCTTTTTCGCAGAGTCCTTGGAAGAATCCTTGTCCTTGCCGTCCGCGGCCAGTTCCTTGGCCGGCCCTTCGTCCTGGCCCAGCGCGCGAGCAATCTTGGCCGGCGACGTGGAAGCCACTGCCCCCGCCTCGAACAAAATGTCCTCGACTGCCGAGAAGACCGCCTTGGACTGCTTCTTGGACAGTTCATTGGAGCTCAGCTCGATTTCGCACTCGCTCCACTCACGATCGACCCCGGCTCGCTCATCACGCGCGCAGACGAAATCCACGCACAGCACGGCGTGCTGCTGACCGTCTTCGGCGGTGATCGGGTACTCGGCGCGCTTGGTATTGATGGTCGCTACGGGCGTGAGCGGCTGGTCCAGGGTGATCCCGACCAGCGTTTTACGCAACGCTGCGGGCATGCGCGTCGAGGTCTTGAGCGGCTCGTAATGCAGCTCCCCACGCACCTTGCCTGCCTTGTACTTCACGTGCCAACCGTCGTCGCCGCCGCCCGCACGACGCCGCACGGCCACGTTGGCACCGCTCAGCGCGTAATCGTCGGTGTCGAAGTACGCGGCCGTCAAGTCGTAGATTGCGGGCTCGCCCACCGTGAATCCTTTGACCTTGTGCAGCTTGATCTTGGCCGCCTGTTTGGGCGAGACATCGTACTTGCGCTCAATCTCCCATTGGTGCTCAGCCATGACACTCCCTAGATAAGAAACGCGCCGCGACCATCCCTGCTGGGTACGGCCGCGGCGCGGAATCAAAATATTTCTCTAAATCGTTGTGGTTCTACGCGCTATGCCCGGCGGCGCTTGAGGACGTCGTCCAGATTGAGGGCCGCGGATTCCCGTGCACCCGCCTCGGCGGCGTCCTTCAGCGTGGTGGACTTGGCTGCGGGGCGCTGCGGAACCTGCAGGGGCTCGGGTTCACGCGGGGGAACGACCGGAGCCTGGGTGTACAGCGGCTTGGGAACCGGAACCGGCTTCCAGGTGGCCTTGCCCTCGAACTTGGGGGCAGTGGAGCGAGCGACCTTGAGGGCTTCCGCGCGCAGTTCATCCACGGTGTAGGCGGGTTCATGAGTCTTCGCGGCAACCTGCTGCTCAGGCTGTTCCACCTGCACGGGCAGATCCAGCGCGGCCATGGCACGGCGTTCGCGGACCTGTTCTTCCTGGCGGTTCTCGTCCTCGTTGTCGAAGAGCTTCTGCTCCGGCTGCTCCACCGGAGCGCTCACGGAACCGCGGGCACGACGAACGTTTTGTTCCTCGACGGCCAGGTAACGCAATCCGGCAACACAACCGATGCCCAGCAGAGTCAGGACGGTCGGCACAGCCCAGGTGACCGCGGTGAAAGGAGCCATGACACCCGTGATCAGAGCGGTGAACAACAGCATGGCACCGGCCAAGAAGATCAGGGTGCGGTCCCACCGAATGTGCAGGCCGGCCATGGGGCGGCGCGCAGATGCCGCGGTGGACGGTTCCGTTGCCGGCGTCTCCATGGTGCTCTCCCGTTCGTAGGTTGATGTCTTGGGCGCAAGACTCACTGTAGTGTGCTGTGGGCCATTGCGGGGTGCATCGAACCGGAGGTCGCGCGCATCCACCTGTGCCAGCACGGGGGTGTCTTCACGTCGCAGAATTCGGGGTGCCAGCCATACCGCGCACAACACGCACACGATGGCCAAAACGGCCGAGCTGCTTACCCACGTCAATCCCACGACCCCTACCCTAAAGGAGCGGGGGACGAAATCTGCGCCACACAGGACCGTGTTGCTTACAACGGTGTAATTCGTTGCGTGCTACACGGTGCTTTCCTCAGAATACCCTTGCCGGGGTCATCAGAAACGTGCCCGGTGCACGGTCACGAGTTCATCGGATCCCGTGAAGCGATGCACCAACCCGCGGGGAACCTCCGGTGACGTGAGGGCAAAGCTCCGGTGATCCCGCCAGTGCCCGGAAATGTGCAGAAAGTCTTTCCGTAAACCTTCGTCACGGAATCCAAGTTTCTGCACCACTCGCAAAGATTTGACGTTCTCCGGGCGAATGTTGATTTCCATCCGGTGCAGATTCAAATGCTGGAAACAGTAATCGGTGGCCATTGCGACCGCCATGGGCGCAATCCCTCGGCCCGCTTGAGCGGCATCCACCCAGTACCCCAGAGTGGCCGATCTGAACGAGCCACCCGTGATGCTGGAAACACTCAGCTGGCCCACCAATTCGTCTCGGCCGGTCTCCGGATTCACTTCCGTGATCAGCCACGGTAACGAGGTGCCCTGTTTGGCTTGGTCGCGCATCAGTTTCACGAACTGGCGGTACGTGGGCGGCTCTCCCCCGGGCAGCGGGTTGCTGGCCTCCCACGGCTCCAACCACTCACGATTCCGGTACCGGACGCTGTCCCATTCAGCACGGTCACGCATGGACAATGGGCGCAGCGTCAGCTGCGCCCATTGCACACTTACCGGCCACACGACTTCAGTGTTCACGGAACACTGACTATCAGTCCTGCAGGTCCTTTGCGAAATCCTTGACCCACTCGCGCAGGTCCGGACCCAGGTCGCCACGTTCGCACGCGAGCACGATGTTGGCCTTGAGGTAGGACAGTTTGTCACCGGTGTCGAAGCGGCGGCCCTTGAAGACCACGCCGTACATACCGTGCGCCTGATCACCCTTGTCGGAAATGGTCTGCATGGCGTCCGTCAGCTGGATTTCGCCACCGCGGCCCGGAGGGGTGTTCTCGAGGATCTCGAAGATCTCGGGGTGCAGCACGTACCGGCCGATGATGGCCAGGTTGGACGGCGCATCTTCCGGAGCGGGCTTCTCCACCAATCCGTTGACCTGGACGTACTCTTGGCCATCGACCGCGGTGATGTCCGCGCAGCCGTAGGCGCTGATCTGCTCCTGCGGAACCTCCATGAGAGCCACGACCGAACCACCGGTGGCTTGCTGAACCTCGATCATGCGTTCGAGCAGGTCTTCGCTCTCGTCGATGAGGTCGTCACCGAGCAGCACGGCGAAGGGGTCATTGCCCACGTGGGTCTTGGCACGCAACACTGCGTGGCCCAGGCCCTTGGGATCCTGCTGACGCAGGTAGTGAATCTCACCCAGGTCGGAGGCGTGCTCAACTTCAGTGAGCAGCTTGTCCTTGCCGGATTCCTTGAGGGATGCCTCGAGCGCGGGCACACGGTCGAAGTGATCCTCCAGGGCGCGCTTGGAACGCCCCGTGATCATCAGGACATCGTCCAGGCCCGCGTCCACGGCTTCCTGAACGACATATTGAATGGCGGGCCGGTCAACGACCGGCAACATTTCCTTGGGCATGGCCTTGGTGGCCGGCAGGAAACGAGTTCCCAGACCTGCCGCGGGGATGACCGCCTTGTGCGCGCGCTTGGTTTGATTAGGGCTCATAAACTCAGGTTAATGGACGATCCTTCCGTGTGGCTGATTGAGGCAAAATATGCAGAGTTTGTCATCGTCCCTTCATGAGGGGACACCCCGCTTTCGCACGTTTCTCCTCGACGACCGCCGCTCGAATCCACCAAGGACGGAACTGTGATGACCTCCATTTCCTCGAACGGGACCACGAAAGCCGACCTGAGGCGGCGCATCCTGACCGAGCGGCGTCGTCGTTCACCCCAGGTGCGCCAGGCAGCAGCGCACGCGTTGACCGAGCACCTAATGCGGGAGTTGGCCAGGACCTCGACCGGGGATCTGGCCGCGTTCCTGCCCCTGGACACGGAGCCTCCGCTGCTGGCTGCTCTCGAGGCAGCGGACCAAGCCGGTCACCGGGTCTGGGTGCCCGTGGTGGAGACCGACCGTGCGATGCGGTGGTGCCAATGGCGGCCGGGAATCGCGCTTGCGCCCGGCTCGTTGCCGGGTCTGCGCGAACCGATCGGTCCCCGGCACGACATCGAGGTCTTCCGAACCATCGCTCTGATGGTCATCCCGGCCGTTGCCGTGGGCGCCGACGGCGTTCGGCTGGGTTTCGGGGGCGGCTACTACGACCGCTTCCTGGAAAAACTCGCGGCCGCGCATCCCCTGCCCGAGATGCTTGCGTGTGTGTTCCACGACGAGATCCTGGTCGCCGGGAGTATCCCGCGAGAACCACACGACGCCGTGATGACCAAGGCACTGACCGAACGCGGTGTGGTCGGCTTGGGGAGCAGTAAGAATCACACTTCGCAGCCGTCCGGGGCGGAGTAAGATTGGCACTCGGTCCACACCAGTGCCAACTACTTGCGAGGAAATCCGTGCCCGTTTACGCCTACGGCTGCAAAGACTGCGGCCATGCCTTCGACATCCGTCAGTCCTTCACGGACGATGCCCTGACCGAATGCCCCGAGTGCGGTGGCCAGCTGCGTAAGAAGTTCAACACCGTGGGCGTGGTGTTCAAGGGCTCCGGTTTCTACCGCAACGATTCTCGTTCGGATGCCAAGTCCTCCGGTTCCAACGGCTCGGATTCCTCGGCGTCCAGCTCATCTTCATCGTCGTCGAATTCGACGTCGTCTTCGTCCGGCTCCTCCGAGAAGTCCTCTTCCAACAAGGCCGCCTCGAGCGCTGGTACATCTGGGGCTTCCTCGTCCTGAACGGCAGTCCCCTGCGGTGCGTCGTGAGATGACCGCGGCATAGGCACTCCACAGTGCGACCGCGGCCTGTGAAGTCGCGCGCGCATCCCCAACCGGGCTGGTGACTCCGCCGCGGACCCGTGAATGCTCATAACGTTCGGGCATGAGCCCACGAGCCCGCCCCCGATATCCACTGAGTCTGCGTTTCCGAACGGCGGCGAACCGCCGCCACCGGTTGGTCGCCGCTGCCCTGTGTGCCGTGGCGCTCACCCTACTGATCCTGCGCTTCGCTCCCCCGAGCGCGCAGTCCTCCCCCGTACTCACCGTCGTGAATCCGATCCCAGCCGGGCAGGCGTTGACCCGCTCGGACATGAACGTCCAGGACGTTCCCATCGATTGGGTTCCCCAGGACGCACTCACGGACCCCGCACTCGTAACGGGACAGCCTGCCACGGTTGCCCTGGTCCCCGGGCAATTCCTGACGGAATCCTCAGTGCTTGGTCCGGGACTCCTCAAAGGCCAGCCAGACGGCACCACTGCGGCCAGTATTCGTGTCAGCGATCCCGCAGTCCTGCGACACATCCGTCCCGGTGACAGTGTGGATGTGGTCCACCAACCGGACAGCGCCGGGCACGACCAACGGAAAACCATGGCGGAATCGGTGACCGTGCTGTGGAGCGCATCCGAGGATGCTGGTCAAGATGCGTCGCTGTTGTCGGCTTCGGGAACCGATTCCGACCTGGGTCTGGTCGTACTGGCCGCGCCGCGTGATACCGCGACTGGTCTGGCCTCCTTGGACGGCTCCGGACGAACATCGTTGATCCTGGTGGCGGATTAGGTGGATAACTCGGACGTGCCGTGTGGGGGCAGAGTTTTTCAGCCCCAGTGCGGGGGACGCTGTTCCTTTAACCACAGCTCGTGTTCCCAGTCGGACATAGCATCCGAGGCCCCGGACGCGGCACGATCTGGGTCACTCGGCCGCGCGGAGAGGGCGGGATCGTTCACGGCCAAGTTAGGATCCGGCGCACGACCACCGGTGACCCGCCGATGCCCCCGGCGCCGGCGTTTGGAAAGCTCGGTAGCATTTCCGGAAGCAGTGCTGCTATCCGAATCCGCCACCTGACGTGACCCGGTTTCGTGACCGGAGTCAGAACCATGAACGAAATCCACGGGCTCGTCGGATCCGGCCTTCGGGGCCGAGTTTTCCTCGTTCATGGGCCCGCTCAGCCGTTCTCCGCGTCAGCCGACGAGTCCTCGGATCGCTCCGGCCACTCAGCAGCTTCCTGCTCACGGGGCTCGGTCGCCGAGGACTTTGCCTTGGCGTTCAGCCCCAGATACCGCTGCACCAGCGATGCCACCGTCTGCGGATCCGTGAAGACCTCAACGGACCACAGGCTCACGTAGTTCCAGCCCGCCCGTTCGAGTTGCTGCGGAATCAGGCGGGAGCGCTCACGCACACTGAGGGCGCGGCTGCGATCGGAACCGTCGGACTCGATGGCTACGGGAATCCGCGGGGCTTCGCCGTTCTCGGTCGGCTGCACCACGGCACCCGCAGACAGGGACTCGGTATCCGCGTACGCCACCACGTCAATGATGTCCGCATAGTCCGTGTGCACCGTGGCGCCCGCGCGACCCAAGCGGTCGGCGAGGTCCGCGACCAGGGCGTCCGCGGCGTCGTCGGCGATCGAAGCCGGCGCCTGGGCCTTCTCGGATGTCGTAGATTCGCCGAAGAGCAACTCGAGCATGCGGTACATGTCCCGCGCGCCGTACTGCAGGCGACGTTCCTCGGTGTCCTTGGGGTGGATGGAGGTGACGATGTGCGTGTGGCGACGTGCGCGGGTCATGCCGCGCACGAAGGCCTGCCGCCCGTCCTTCTCGGACAGCGCGCCCAGGTTGGGTGTCGACCTGCCGGACGTGGTGCGCCCGAAGCCCAGGGAGAAGATCACGGTGTCGCGTTCGATCCCGGCGGCGCGGTGAAGTTCAACCACGCGGAAGGACTCACGGCCCGGCGCGAAGAAATCTGCGGCCTCACCGTTTTCGCGCAGCCTGCGCTGCACGGCCTGCGCGACGCGGGTCGCGTGCATCGCACTTGCGGTCACGACGGCGAGCGAGCGCTCGGGGTGACGCATCGCGTGGGCGAACACGAGATCCACCGTGCGCTGCACCTCCGCCGACGGCGCCTGCACACCTTCCGTACCGGCGGTCAGGACACCCACGCCGTCCTCGACGTACTCCGCGGACATCCCCGAGGTGGGGCTGACCAGCTCGGATGCGTGCGGGAGGCGAGCGAGAGCGCCGTCGTAGAACGCGGAGTTGAGGTAGTTGAACAGGCGCGGGTCCATGGCCCGACGCACCGAGGTGAGACCGCGCTGGTCGACCACGCGGCTGAGCGCGTCGAAGGCCGATTCGAGCTCGGCCACCGGCTGTGGGACGTCCCCGGAATTCTGTTGCGGTGCCACCGTGAAGGGGTGGGGATTACCGGCGTGGGCATCGCCGAAGGCGATGACCTGGTCCGCACGCACCAGAGCCGGCAGGGTCGCGGCGAGAGGCGTGGATTCGGCGTCCAGGATGACCACGGTGTCGATGTGCTGGTCCTCGACCAGCGTTGCCGAGAGCACGAGCGGGCTCGCGGTCCACACCGGCACCAACTGCTTGATGAGCCCTTCCTCCGCACTCAACTGGTCCGGGCGCACCCGCCCCGAGCGCAGCATGTCCCGCAAGTTCCGAGCGGCCACGGGACTGCGTCGGATGCTGTGCCTCCAGCGCATGGCGAGTTCGTGCATCAAACGGCCGGGAGCCGAGGCCACGTGTGCGGAATCGGCGCGCCGGAAAATGGATTCGGTGCGTCGCAGTTCGTTGCCGTGGGGCATAGCCACGAAGTCGTCGCCGCTGATCATGGCCTCGAGCACGGATTGCCACCAGGCCAGTTCCAGCTCACCCCGGACCTCGTGGGCGGGCACGCGACGGTCCTGCATGTCCTGCAGGAACTCCCCCAACCCGCGCGAACGCAGGTCGTCCAAGAGCATGGTGCGTTCGGGCAGCGTGGCCAGGTGGGCCTCGTCGTTGATCAGATCGTCGAGAGTGGTTTCCAGCTGCTCGACGTCCGCTGATTCCAGTGTGGCGGCGGTGGGTGAACCTTCCAGGGCAATCGCGAGTCCCTCGAGGTCCTCACTGAATCGACGCTGGATGTCCCGGACCTCGCGAGCGCGATCGGACACGGCCGGTTGCTCGAGGGACGTGGCCCATGTGCGCCAGCGGTCCCGCTCGGACTGCACCTTGACCAACGCCGCGTGCAGGTCCGAGATGTGAGCACCCGGGCGCATGTACTCCTTGGCGGCCTTGCGCAATCGTGAGCGTTGCAGCCCGGTCATCTCGATTCCGTGATCCCGGCGCCAGCCCGATGACGCGGTCGCGGCAATCAGGTCGGTGACCGGTCGGTCGTAGATGTCCGGGGTGAAGTGCTTGAGGGAGTCGCCGACCTCGATGACCAGCGACAGCTGTTGCGCCCACTCCTGGATGGTGCTTCCGGGGCGCAGCCCGGACACTGCCAGGACACTGCGGATCCCGGTCTTCAGGGTGGTCAGTTCGAGCAGCAGGGACTTGGCCAGTTGGTGGGCTTCGCGGGCCTCGTCGTCATTGACCAAGCGAGCACCGTTCCACGGCCCGGCGAGGGTCTCGGCGTCGAAGGCCCCCAATCGGGCGGCGCGTTCCAGTTGCTTCTCGACCTCGGCACGGTGGGACACGGCGTCGAGCACCGATCGGCGGAACCGCACGGCCGTCTGCGGGCCGGGTTCGCGGGCCGTCAGCTCCGCTAGGGCCTGCATCGCCTGATAGGGCGAGGCCTGCCAGCGCGGGCGCACGGCATGCAGCGATTCTTCGTGAACACGCAGCTGACCCCGCGTAACTCGCAGTGTGTTGTGGAGCTGCTCGAGATCCGGTTCTTCAGTGCGCTCGTTGCGGGCGATGGCGTTCACGAGTCGCTCGGCGATGTCATCGTCGTTGAGGTGCGAGCCCAGCGGCAGCACGAGCGACTCCAGACCCAAACGGCTCCAGGCGCGGGTGAAGGCGGAGAGCGTGGTGCGGGACTCGCCCAGCACCAGGACACTCTTGTTGCGGTACACGAGTGAGCCCACGGTGGCCACCACGGTGTCGATGGCAGGAGTGCCCACCGGTGTGCTGACCACAAAGCTCTCGCCTTGTTCGGCCAGGTCCACGACCTCCTGCTGGCTGCGGTCCAGATCGGTCAGGGACAGTTCCTGCGCGGGATCGCGGTGGTCGAGAGGCTCGGCGCGGTTCTCGACGGGAGAGACGACCGGGAGTTTGCCCACTTCGTGGTTCTTCAGCCGCGCCAAGTCACGCACGAACGCGGTGCGCGCCTCGACGTTCTCGTCCGCGGGACGTTCGTGCAGGTCCGCGAAGGTCGACACGAGCAGCTGGTGATCCACGTGCATGCCCGGGACGTCCACGGCCAGCTGCCGCAGGGTCTCGAGCACGGGCGCGGGATCCAGACGGCGGGTGCCGTACGCCAGGCGAGACATCTCCCCCGTGGCCAGCTCCACGTCGTAATCCTCGCGCAACCGGCGCACCAGGGCCGGGTTCAACCGCGCCGGAGCCACAATCTGCAGTTCGAAATCCTTACCGTCCGGTCGTAGCTTCACGGTCACCGGTGCCAGCAGCACCGGTGCGATGAATCGCCGCTGCCCGTCCACGGCCGGGTTGGTCAACCACGACGCCGTTCCGGCCGCTAAATACGCGGCGTCCAGTCCGTGCATGACCGAGAGTTCATGGATCTTGGTACGCAGCGCACGTGCGGAGCGGGCAGCACGTTCGTAGGCGGGGTCCTGATGATGAATCATCGTGGACAGTCTGGTGGGACGGCCCATCAACAACTGCGCCTGTCCCGAGGAATTGGCTTCCGCCAGGTCGATGCACACGTTATCCACGCGGTTGAATTCCAGCAGTGTGTCCGGACCGGTATAGGCATCCATTTGCTGGGTCCAGGCACGCAAGGACACCCTGGAATCGGTCCCGGTCTCGGTGGTGTTCTCGGGGCGTTCTTGGGGCGCGTCTGCAGACATGAGTCTCCTACTCACGAGTGCGCCGACCGCGTCACCCGCTCCCGGGTGACGCGGCCGACGCACCGGCACTGATGTTCGATCACAACGAGTGTGGGATTACTCCCACTCGATGGTTCCGGGCGGCTTGGACGTGACGTCCAGGACCACGCGGTTGATTTCCTCGACCTCGTTGGTGATGCGGTTGGAAATCTTGGCCAGCAACTCCGAGGGCAATCGTGACCAGTCCGCGGTCATGGCATCCTCGCTGCTGACGGGGCGCAGCACAATGGGGTGACCGTAGGTGCGGCCGTCTCCCTGCACGCCCACCGAGCGGACGTCCGCGAGCAGGACCACGGGCATCTGCCACACGTCGTCGTCCAGGCCGGCGCGGGTCAGCTCCTCGCGGGCAATGGCATCCGCGCGGCGCAGGATGTCCAGTCGCTCCTCGGTGACCTCACCGATGATGCGGATACCCAGGCCGGGGCCGGGGAAGGGCTGGCGGCCCACGATGTTCTCCGGCAGACCCAGTTCGCGACCCACCGCGCGGACCTCGTCCTTGAACAGCTGGCGCAGCGGCTCGACCAACTCGAACTGTAGGTCTTCCGGCAGCCCGCCCACGTTGTGGTGGCTCTTGATGTTGGCTGCACCTTCACCGCCGCCGGATTCCACGACGTCCGGGTACAGGGTGCCCTGGACCAGGAACTGGACGGGCTTACCGTCAGCGGCCTCGGCGCGCAGCACCTGTTCCTCCGCGGCCTCGAACGCGCGAATGAACTCGCGGCCGATGGTCTTGCGCTTGGTCTCGGGATCGCTCACGCCGGCCAGTGCGGAGAGGAAGCGATCCGATTCGCGGGCCACGTGGAGCTTCACACCGGTGGCGGCCACGTAATCCTTCTCGACTTGTTCCACCTCGTCCTGGCGCATCAGGCCGTGATCGACCAGCACACAGGTCAGGCGGTCGCCGATGGCGCGCTGCACGAGAGCCGCGGCCACAGCCGAGTCCACGCCGCCGGACAGGCCGCACAGGGCCTTGCCGTCGCCCACCTGGGCGCGGATCAGGGCGACCTGCTCGTCAATGATGTTGCCGGTGGACCATGACGGACTGATCTGGGCACCGTTGAACAGGAAGTTCTCGAGCACCTGCTGGCCGTAGGCCGAGTGCTTGACCTCCGGGTGCCACTGCACGCCGTAGAGCTTGCGTTCGGGATTCTCGAAGGCCGCCACGGGGGCGCCGTCACTGGAAGCCAGGGTGGTGAAACCTTCCGGCGCAGCGGTCACGGAATCACCGTGGCTCATCCACACGGTCTGCACGTCCGGGGAGCCCTCCAACAGGGTTCCCGTGACCTCCTGGGACGCGGTGGCCACGGTGGCACCGTATTCGCGGGCTCCGGTGCGTTCCACCGAGCCACCCAGTGCGCTGGCCATGACCTGGAAGCCGTAGCAAATGCCCAGCACGGGCACGCCGGCCTCGAACAGCTCGGAGTCACGCTGCGGTGCGCCGGGTGCGTACACGGAGGACGGGCCACCCGACAGGATGATGGCCGCCGGATTGCGCTGCAGAATTTTTTCGGTGGACCAGGTGTGCGGAACGATTTCCGAGTAGACGTTCGCTTCGCGGACCCTGCGGGCGATCAGCTGCGCGTACTGCGCGCCGTAATCGACCACAAGAACCGGGCGGTCCTCGAGTTCGGTGAGGTTGTCAGGGGTTTCAGTCACGGGCTCAAGTCTAGAACACCAGCGCGCGCTTTATCCCACGCTCAGTATCGCTTGGCGGCCTTGGGGTTCGAGGCCAGCTCCACCTCGGTGGAACGGTGGATCTTGCGCTCCACGATGAAGGACAGGAACGGCACTACACCGCCCAGAGCCATCACAATCAGCTGCGGGAACGGCCAACGCATGAGCGACCAGATGCGGAAACACGCCGCCAAGTACACCACGTAGAACCAGCCGTGGATGATCAGGATCCACGTAGAGATGTTCACTCCCCCGGCCAGGTTCTCCAGTTCCAGGTTCTGCCAGCCCAGCGCCACGGTCTCACCGGTGATCTTGTCGGTGCCGCCTGCGATCAGGTCGTAGCCCAGGCCGTAGCGGGTGATCATCTCGGCCACGAGCAAAAGCAGGAACGTACCGGAAACCCAGGCGCAGATCTTGTAGAACGTCAGGGCACCACGGATCTGAGCCTCGGTGCCGCCGAATCGACGTCGCGGCTGCAGTGCCGCCGCACGCGCCTTGACGTTCTCGGGCACGGTGGCGCGCTCCGGAGTGGCGTCCGCGGGAGTGTTCACGCGCACGCCGTCCGTGCGACGAACCGGCTTGGGGTTGTGCTGGGGATCAGGGGTGGGTTCACTCATGCGTGGCTCCGTGCTCGGGGTGGGTGCGGTTCTCGCGCGTCGAGGCTCCATTGGATGAGGAGGTCGCCGCCGGTTGGTCGTCAAAGTAGTAGTAGCACTGATCGCGCTCGTCCCAGTAATAGAAGGACTGGGCGTCCTCATCCCAGAAGTAGTCCCCCTCCAGGTAGAAGTACTTCTGAGGATCCTGACGGCGCAGGTACTCGTCGCGGACGAAGCGCCACCACAGGAACACCGCGAAGCCCGCGAACACGATCCATTCCAGGGCGTAGAACAGATTCAGCATGTTCAGGGACGTATCGGTGGGCTGCTGATCGATGTCCAGATCACGCAGCTCAGCGCTCATCACGCTCGCGTTTTCTGCCAGGGCACCCTGCTCGGTCACGGGCAGCTCCTCGCCCGCGGGTACCTCGGCGGCGGCCGCCACGTACCCGGAGTACAACGGGGCGTTCCACACGTTGGTCAGCTGCGCGGGAGACAGTGAGGCCAGTTCCTTCTCGGGAAGCTCGCGGTCGCCCAGGGGCGCCTCGGGCGGCAGGAAACGGCCCGCAACGGTCACGGCGTCCGACGGCGCCGCGGGCACCTGATCCGCGGATTCCACCCAGCCGCGCGCCACGGCCATGGACATGGGACCGTTGGCGGCATCCCACGACTCTTCGGAGTCACGAATCACGAGTTCCGAGACCACCCAGTAGCCCTCCGCGCCGTCGTAGAGGCGGCCGGGGATCACCACGGTTGAATCGGGAACGTACCTACCGGTGATCTCCACGGTGTGATCGGCAGTGGTTGCGGTGGCCACCTCGCCGGGTTGAATCACTTCAGACAGGGGCTTCACACGATCCTTGTCCGGATCGGCAACGGTGGCGGCCTGATCGGAACTGCTCAGCTGCCACATGCTCAAGATCACGAAGAGTGCCGCAATGATCAAGCTCACCGTCAGAAAGGCGAGCGACCGGGGGCTGAGAGCGATCTTGAGCACCACACAAGAGTAGTGGGCCGCCCTGTGCGTTTCCCAAATCCCCCGCGGGGATCGGTCGACACGCAGGACGGCCCACTCTGACTCGACCGACGGTGGTCAGCCGCGGATCACGACCTCGGCCCGCTGGAACTCCTTGAGGTCCGAGTACCCGGTCGTGGCCATGGCTCGACGCAGCGCACCGATGATGTTCGAGGATCCGTCCACGTGACGTGCGGGACCGTTCAACACCTCTTCCAAGGAACCCACGGTGCCTACGCTGGTGCGTTCCCCGCGCGGTGAATGCTGGTGGTGGGACTCCGCGCCCCACAGCCAACCCTGCCCGGGCGCCTCCTCGGCGCGCGCGAGCACGGTACCGAGCATGACGGCATCCGCGCCCATGGCGATCGCCTTGACGATGTCACCCGAGGTGCCCAGACCGCCGTCGGCGATCACGTGAACGTACCGGCCACCGGACTCATCCAGGTAGTCGCGACGTGCCGCGGCTACGTCGGAAATGGCCGTGGCCATCGCCGCGTGGATGCCCAGGATCGACTCGGTGCGCAGCGAAGCGCCGCCGCCGAAGCCCACCAGCACGCCCGCGGCACCGGTGCGCATGAGGTGCAGCGCCGGTGTGTAACCGGCCGCGCCACCCACGATGACCGGGACGTCCAGGTCGTAGATGAACTTCTTGAGGTCCAGGGGCTCCTGGTTCTGCGAGACGTGCTCGGCGGACACCGTGGTGCCGCGGATGACGAACAGGTCCACGCCCGCCTCGAGCACGGTCTTGTAGTGCTCGACCACGCGCTGCGGCGACAACGAACCGGACACGATCACGCCGGCCTCGCGGATCTCGGCGAGGCGGGCCTTGATCAGCTCGGGCTGGATGGGAGCGCTGTAGAGCTCCTGCATCCGGCGCGTGGCCTCGGGCACGTTGTCCGTGGACAAGTCCGCGATCTCGTCCAACACCGGCTGCGGATCCTCGTACCGAGTCCACAGACCCTCCAGGTCCAGCACGCCCAGGCCACCGGCCTGACCCAGGGCAATGGCTGTTGCCGGAGACATGACCGAGTCCATGGGCGCGCCCACCACGGGGATGTCGAACTTGTAGGCGTCGATCTGCCAGTGCGTGCTCACGTCCTGCGGATCGCGGGTACGCCGCGACGGGACCAGGGCGATCTCGTCCAGGTTGAACGTGCGGCGGACCCGCTTGGAGCGGCCCAGCTCAATGTCGTAGCTCACGGGTAATCCTTTCCCCGCGCAACCGTGCGCGAGTAGCGGGAGGGGTGAATCAGCGCTTGTAGTTGGGCGATTCCACGGTCATGGTGATGTCGTGCGGGTGCGATTCCTTGAGCCCCGCGGGGGTGATGCGCACGAACCGGCCCTTCATCTTGAGCTCTTCCACGTTGTGAGCGCCCACGTAGAACATGGTCTGGCGCAGACCGCCGTCCAGCTGGTGCAACACGGAAGCCAAGGGGCCGCGGTAGGGCACCTGACCTTCGATGCCCTCGGGGATCAGCTTCTCATCGTCGGAGACGTCCGCCTGGAAGTAGCGGTCCTTGGAGTAGGAGGTGTTCTTACCGCGGGACTGCATGGCACCCAACGAACCCATGCCACGATAGGCCTTGTACTGCTTACCGGCCACGAACACGAGTTCTCCCGGGGACTCGTCACAACCGGCGAGCAGTGAACCGAGCATCACGGAATCGGCACCGGCCACCAGGGCCTTGCCGATGTCACCGGAGAACTGGAGGCCGCCGTCCGCGATCATCGGGATCCCGGCCGGGATGGTGGCCTTGGCGGCCTCGTTGATCGCGGTGATCTGGGGAACGCCCACGCCGGCGATGACGCGGGTGGTGCAGATGGAGCCCGGCCCCACGCCCACCTTCACGGCATCCGCACCGGCGTCCACGATGGCCTGCGCGCCCGCGCGGGTTGCCGCCTGACCGCCGATGATGTCCACGTGGGACGCGGCTGACTCGTGCTTGAGGCGCGAGATCATGTCCAGCACACCCTGCGAGTGGCCGTTAGCGGTGTCGATGAACAGTGCGTCCACACCGGCATCGATCAGGGTCATGGCGCGTTCGAAACCGTCACCGAAGAAACCGACGGCGGCGCCCACGCGCAAACGACCTTCGTCGTCCTTGGTGGCCAGCGGATACTGCTCCGCCTTGGTGAAGTCTTTGACGGTAATCAGGCCGGTGAGCCGGTCCTGCTCATCTACGAGGGGCAGCTTCTCGATCTTGTGCGTGGCCAACAGCTTGTGGGCCTCGTCCTTGCTCATCCCCACGTTGCCGGTCACCAGCGGCATGGGGGTCATGACCTCGCGCACCTTACGGGTCTGGAAATCGGACTCCGGCAGGTAACGGGTGTCACGGTTGGTGATGATGCCCAGCAGCCTCTGGTTCTCGTCCACCACGGGCAGACCGGAGACCTTGTAATAGCCGCACAGGTGGTCCAGCTCGGCCAGGGTGGCGTCCGGTCCCACGGTCACCGGGTTGGTGATCATGCCGGACTCGCTGCGCTTGACGCGGTCCACGTGATCGGCCTGATCCTGGATGGATAGGTTGCGGTGGATCACACCCATGCCGCCCAGTCGGGCCATCGAGATGGCCATGGCGGATTCGGTCACGGTGTCCATGGCCGCGGAGAGAACGGGGGCCTCAACGTCGATCCGGCGCGAAAGCCGGGTCTTGGTCGATGCCTCGGATGGAATCACGTCCGTGTTGCCGGGAAGCAACAAAACGTCGTCGTAGGTCAGTCCGGTCAAGCCGAACGGGTCGTCCATGAGTGCGGTGGGCACGGCATCGGTCACGAAAGCTCCCTTTCACCAAGTAGTTTCCGTTTCATTCTACGGTCATGCTCAGACACTCTCCCCACCCGCGACCGTGCGCCGATCATCACAACTGGACGCCTGCGGCGGAGAGCGCCTGCTCAGCCCGCCGCGTGAACTCCGGGGCGAGCGTGTGGGCATACATCTCGCTGAGGTGGTCGTCATCGAAGTAGACGTAGACGTTTCCCACCGTGGGGCGACACTGCTGGTCCGGACAGACCAAGTCCGTCATGTCCATGGACTCGAAGTGGGGCAGTTCCGCGGCCAGTGCCCTCTGGGGATCCGGAGTGCCCAGCATGGCGTGGCCCCGGTAGCAATCAGGGTGATCCGTGCCCTTGTCGATGGCGCAGTTGGCCAAAGGCCCCGGGAAGCGGGGAACATCACGGATCCCCACCACGGGAATACCCAGTGCGTCCAACTCACGCATCCGCTGTTCGAACCCGGGCTTCGACTGTTCGCCATTGACGCTCGTAAAGGTCCCCTGGACGAACATGAGATCGGGGTCGATCACGTCCACCGCTTGGTCCGCACCGTTCAGCCAGCCCTTGCACGACTCGGCAGGTTGTTCTTCTGCCACGGTGTAGAAACAACCCAATTGGCTGTAAATGATCACTCGCCAGTTGTTCGTCTCGGCCATCGGCTCCAACGCGGGTAACCAGTGCTGCGTGTGGCTGTTGCCTACCAGCAGCACGGTCTTGTCCGGGGAGTCGTTCGGCACGAACTCGTGACATGCGTTTGCGTAGGCCGGATCGAGCGCAATGTCACCCGGGCAACTTTCACCGATCCACGCATCATTGGCCGGCAGGTCTTCCGGAAGCGGTAACGCGGGGGCGCCAGGGTCGCCCCGGAAGTTGAATCCCGGTTCCAACGCCACGGCCCCGGGGTTGTTCCGATAGGCATTGTCCACGAGTCGTTGCGCACGAACCGATTCGGTCTGCATCCAGAGGACCGTTGGCACCACGACCGTCGCTACACACACGGCGATGACCGCCCCCGATCGCCGCTGACTGAGTTCGGGCCACTGCCACCGCCTGATGGGGTTCTCCACCTTGTGGGTAATGATGATGGCCAGCACCACGGAGAGCACGACCAGCACGATTCCTGAGCGCCACCCCGCCATCGGTCGGTCTCGGATCACCAGATAGGTGATCAGCAACGGCCAGTGCACGAGATACAGGGCATAGGCGGCGTCGCCGAGCTTGACCACTGGCCA
>NZ_NOIT01000021.1 GCF_004136555.1 Kocuria carniphila | reverse complement strand
GGCTGTACATCTGGGGTAGAGGTTCGCAGCGAAACCGGGGATGAATCTACGTCCCTCTGCCAATAATGTTCAGGGCACCGATAAGGGCGTTAACCTCTGCCCCACGTGGTGCCTACGGAGTCACTCCGAAGACCAGGGGTACCAAGGTGTAGACGGTGGCCATAACGATCACCAGTGCGATGAGGTTGAGCCACACACCCACCCTGACCATTTGTTTGATGCTGACCTCACCGCTGCCGAACGCCACCGCGTTGGAGGGGGTAGCCACGGGCAGCATGAAGGCCGAGCACACGGCCAGGGTGACCACGATGGTCATGAACAACGGGTCGATTCCCACGCCGATGGCCACAGCACCCATGATCGGGAAGAACGCCGCCGCGGTCGCGGTGTTACTGGTCAACTCGGTCAGGGCCAATCCGATGATGGCCACGGCACCCAGGATCAAGAACGTCGGAAGTGCTTCCAAGTTCGTGACTTGTTCGCCGATCCACGTGGAGAAACCGGTGGCGGTGAAAGCCACCGACAGGCTCAAACCGCCGCCGAAGAGGAGGAGCAGACCCCACGGGATCTCTTTGGCCGAGCTCCACTGGAGAAGGGCATGACCCGGAGCGGTGCGACCTGCCGGGATCAAGAAGCACGCAATGGCCGCGCCAATAGCTATCTGAGTGTCCGAGATATTGGCAACGAAGGGAATCGCGTTCGTCACGTGGCCGTTGTCCGAGAGGAACGGCACCGCGACCCACAGAACAATGGCCGTGAGGAAGATGGCGGCCACTCTCTTTTCGGCTTGCGACATGATGCCGAGGGAGTGGAGTTCCTTGTTGATCATGTCCGCTCCACCCGGAATCTCCTTCAGACTGGTGCGGAACACCAACTTAGTGAGAACCACCCAGGTGAGCGCGAGCATCACGATCGCGAAGGGAACGCCGACCATCATCCACTGACCGAAGGGGATGTCGAAGTCGTGGTTGGCCGCCAAGTACGCCTTCATCAGCGCCATGGGCGGCTGGCCGATCAGGGTTGCTGTGGAACCGATGGTTACGCCGTAGGCCACACCCAGCACCATGGACGCGGCGAACTTCTTGTCGACCAACTTCGGATCGATCTGACGGATCAGCTGCAGGACGGACACCGCGATCGGAGTCATGATGACTGCGGTTGCCGTATTGGACACCCACGCGGACAAGAACGCGGACGCGAGCATGAGACCTAAGACGATCTGTGCGGGCTTAGTTCCCACCACTTTGATCGTGTACAGCGCGATTCGCAGGTGGAGGTTGCTCTTTTCCGTGGCCAACCCCAGAATCACGCCGCCCATCACCAGGAAGATCACGGGGTCGGCGTAGGGCGCGGCCACGTCCTTCATGGCTCCCGCGTTCACTAGCGGGAACAGGGCAAGCGGCAACAGTGACGTAACCGGGATCGGAGCCGCTTCTGTCATCCACCATAGGGCCATCCACAACGCGATACCCGCAACCGCGCGCCCTTCGAAGGCCAGTGAATCGGGAAGAACAAAAGTCAGCAAGACCGCCAACGCGGGGCCGAGCAGCAGCGGGATGATCTTTTTGGGCCGTTTGTGCTCCACCTCCGGGGCAGTAGCTGTGGCGGTCTGACTCATGGGGCACCTGTGTCTCATTCGGCGGGGTGGAGTATCTGGTCACCCTATGGCCCGCGCCCATTTGCATCGCATTGTGAAGCGGTTGTCTCCTGGAGGCATCCATGGGCGACATCAAGCTCTGACCGGCAGAAATGAAATCTCAATGACTGTTCTGGTGCGCTGGAGTCTGCCTACGATGACCTGAATCACAGAGATTGATGGGGCGGGGAACGGGAATGATGGCAGCAAGAAGAATGTGCGTCACCACGGCGGCGATTGCACTGCTGCTGGGAGCTAGCGCTTGCGGTGATTCCGATGTCCAGCTGAGCCAGGAGCAAACCACCGCGCCGGAGAGCTCGGTGGAACCGTCTGAAACTTCTGCCAGTGAAGTCAGCTCAAGTGCTCAGGAGAGTTCCGAGCCCACACCTTCTGAAGCAGAGTCGGCAACGCCAAGGGCCGCAGAACGCCCGAACCGCTCCCGAACGCTGTCACCGTTCAAGAAGCCGGTTACGGAGGGCCAGCCCGCTTCCATTGCGGTTCCCTGCCCTGACCCGGTGGACGGTCACGGGTTGGTGGTCTTGGCGGGGGAGATCTCTTGCGGAGAAGCCGCGCAGCAAATGGAAGAGTACCTCGCAGCGCCCGTGGGCGGGAACGGCAATGCGAACCACCATCAGATCAACGGGTATGACTGCTCGATGCCCACGTATGCAGCGTCAATGCAACGTGGCTATTCCGCTGGGTGCATAACCAGAGACGAGAGTCGCGCCATCGCTCTGACTCGTGGGGAAGCCGTGGAACCCCACGAGGGGATTCGCGTGGATGCTGCTCCCTACAAAGCGGAACGGGGCATGTACCGATTTGCAGCTCAAACCGGTCCCGCCCAGTGCGTGGTGTTCATCTCCGAAGAGGTCATCCTGGGCATGCCTACCGCGGTGCACTGCATTGGAAAATCGACCCAGGTGGATGGGGAAACTCATACGAGCGCTACTCTCACTTCAGACCAAGCCCAGTCACAGTGGGAGCCCTCAATGCCCGGTGCACCGCAGATCTTCGCCAAGGACCCTCCCACGTTGGCTCCCGGCGAGGTCATTGTCCTGGGCGAGTTCTCCTGTACCTCCGAACGCCCGGATCAATTGCGCTGCGGCAACAACACGCACTGGTTGGGGGTTTCAGACATCAAGGTCAACGCGGGGTAGCCCTTTAAAAGCCTGATGTATGAATCCAAAGGTGGAAGGCGGGGTGCGGATCATGACATCTCGGGCAGAGGTTAACAGGGCTGTACATCTGGGGTAGAGGTTCGCAGCGAAACCGGGGATGAATCTACGTCCCTCTGCCAATAATGTTCAGGGCACCGATAACGGCGCTAACCTCTACCCCAGATGTTCACCTGGAAGCCAGGAGCGCTAACCTCTGCCCCGGATGTTCACGGGCCGATACGTGGGGACTTGTACGCGAGCTCGGAACCCGGCGACCCGGTGCCAGAGGTTCCAAGCCCCATGGCTGGCCCCCTACACCATGCCCCATCCCCCGAGGCCGCCCCCGCCTCACCCACTTGACCAACGTCACTCGGCATGGTTCGGCGAGTTTCTGTATTCTTTTCTCCGTGACATCTCAACTCTCCCGGCACGCGGCGTACTTCGGTGTACCCGCCTCCGCCGATGACAAGGAGTCGGACAGTCCGAAGAGGCTCAGTCCTCTTCCCCGATCCGGCACAGCCCCCAGCCCGCGCTGCATTGCAGCACCCATGTCGAGTGAGGTGGGCTGGTGCTGACAGCCTGGTTCCTCCTTCTCGTTTTCCTTCTCTTGGTTCTGGCCAACGCATTGTTCGTGGCCGTGGAGTTCTCGTTCCTCACCGTCGATCGGCAAGCGGTTCAGCGCGCCGAAGCGGAAGGTGACAAGCGCGCCGTCGTCATCGAACGCAGCCTCAAGAAGACGTCGACCAACCTTTCCGGTGCCCAATTGGGTATTACCGTGACGAGTTTGATGGCCGGTTTCATCACCGGCCCCGGCATCGGTGAGCTCTTACGTGGTGGTCTCGGCTGGGCCGGTATGCCCGACGCCGCGGCCACCGGTGTCGCCACCACGGCCGCGTTCATCGTGGCAACCTTCACGCAGATGGTGTTCGGTGAGCTGGTCCCCAAGAACTGGGCCATTGCGGACCCGATGCGCGTGACCCACGTGGTGGTGTACCCGCAGAAAATCTTCATGGTCCTGTTCGGCTGGTTGGTCAAGGTCCTGAACGGATCCGCGAACGCCGTGTTGCGCTTCCTGGGCTTCACACCCACGGAAGAAGTGGCCAACGCCCGTACCGCCGCCGAGCTGGCAGCCGTGGTGAACCGCTCTGGCCGCGAAGGCACCCTGGAAGCCGGAACCGCCGAATTGGTGGCCCGCTCCATCGAGTTCGGTGAGCGCACCGCTGCTGACGTGATGCGCCCGCGCCCGCGAGTGACGTTCTTAGAATCCGATGACACCGTGGAGCACATGCTGCTCACCGCAGCGGAGACCGGTCACTCCCGTTTCCCCGTGATGGGTGAGTCAGTGGACGACATCGTGGGGATCGTGCACTACACCCACGCCTTGGCCGTGCCGTTCGAGGAGCGCTCGACCAAGCGCGTGGCCGATATTGCCGCCCCGGCGGATGTCGTCTCGGAGTCCATGACCCTGGACCCCCTCATGCGCAAGCTGCGCGGCAAGGGTCTGCAAATGGCCATCGTGGTGGACGAATACGGCGGCACCGCCGGCATCGTGACCCTGGAGGACCTCATCGAGGAAATCGTGGGCGAGATCGATGACGAGCAGGACACCCGGATCCAGCGCTTCCGGCGCACCCGTGACGGCGGCCTGGTGGTTTCCGGTCTGCTGCGCCCCGACGAACTCGGCGACGTGCTGCGGCTGGACATGCCCGAAGGTGAAGAGTCGGACACCCTGGGCGGGCTCATGGCCGAAGAGTTGGACCGGCTGCCTCACGTGGGGGACACCCTGACCTTGGAAGCTGTCGACCACACACACCGTGACGAGGACGACCTGCCCACCAAGGCCAACATCCATCTGGAAGTGGTCCGCATGGATCAGCACCGCGTGGACCGGATCCTGGTGCGCCGTGAAGGTGGCGACCCGGACGAGCAAGGTGGCTCCACAACCTCCACCGAGTGGAAACCCCCGGCGGGCAGGAATGATCCTCTGGGTGGCGAACCGCGGCAGCCCGAAACCGCCGAGGAATTCCAGGCGGCGCAGGCCGGACTGCAAGGCAACCCCTCGTTCCGTCGCGATGACGACGTCTCGGTCGAGGATCCCCGAGAGGAGCAGCAGCGATGACCACCAGCACCGCCATTATCGTTCTCATCCTGTTGCTCGCGGGCAACGCATTCTTCGTGGCCAGTGAGTTCGCCATGGTCTCGGCCCGCCGCGACCAGCTGGAACCCAAGGCCGCGGAAGGCTCCAAGACCGCTAAATATGCCCTCAAGGGCATTGAAAACGTGTCGACGGCGCTCGCGGCCACCCAGCTCGGCATCACCGCGTGTTCACTGCTGATCGGTGCCGTGGGCGAGCCCGCGATCGCGCACCTCATCGAGCAACCGCTCGAGTACTTCGGTGTGCCCGAAGCGTTGCTGCACCCGATTGCCCTGGTGATCGCGCTGTTGATCGTGACGTTCCTGCACATGGTGCTGGGAGAGATGGTTCCCAAGAACATCGCGATTGCTGTACCGGGCCGCTCGGCCATGGTGCTCGGGCCCATCCTGCACGGGTTCGTCATGGTGTTCCGCCCGTTTATCTGGATCATGAACGAGACGGCCAACCACCTGGTTCGTTGGTTCTTCCGCGTGGAGCCCAAGGACGAGGTCGCGTCGTCGTTCACGTCCGAGGAAGTTCGCGGGTTCGTGGCCGAATCCGGCCGCGAGGGTCTGCTCGACAACGACGAGATCCAACTGCTCACCGGCGCGTTGAACTTCGAGAACATGACCGCCAAGGATGTCGCGCTGCCCCTGAGCGGCATGCGCACCGTTCCGAGCGACATCACCGCCGCGGGTATCGAGTTGATGTGCGCGGAGACCGGCTTCTCGCGATTCCCGGTGCAGGACCAGAACGAGCGCCTCATGGGCTACATCCACACCAAGGACATTCTGGGATTGCCGGAGCAGATGCGTCACGTACCCATCCCGGCCGCATCGATCCGTCGGTTTGCGCGCGTGGCCCCGCAGGACAAGTTGCGCAAGGTCACCCGCACCATGCAGGCCGACGGCGCTCACTTCGCCCTGGTGGGCGAGGTCGCCAGGGATTCCCGCACCACGGACGAGTCGGTTGACATCGTGGCCCTCGAGGACGTGTTGGAGGAGCTCGTGGGTGAAGTCCGAGATGCCACGAGCAAGCCGGTCGCGGACTGACCTGCCACTCGAGAGCAATCCGAGCAACCGGGGCAGTCGAATCAATCGATCGGTGGATGACCCGTCCGCAACCGCACTTCCATAATGGTGTGACATCAGTTCTGTGATCCCAGGGAGAAACATGCCCAGCCAGTCAGCTTCAGCAGCATCCGGAGAGCGCGTGAACAACGCCGCGAATCCGAACACCAGCACGTCTCCGACCGACACGCCGCGCGTGAGCCCCCGGGGTCTCTACCGCGTGGTGGCCACCTCGGAGATGATCACGTGGGCGTTGCTGATCGCGGCCATGATCGGCAAGTACGCACTGGGTGCACCGGACTGGACCATGCGGATCGCAGGCAGCATCCACGGCTTCGTGTTCCTGTCCTACTGCGTGTCCACCGTGGTCGTGTGGACGGATCAGCGCTGGCCTGCGCCCAAGGGAATTCTGGGCCTGCTCCTGGCGGCCGTTCCGTTCGCAACGGTTCCCTTCGAACGTCACGTGGACCGTAAGGGTCTGCTGTCGTCGCAGTGGCGTGTGGCTCCGGCCGGTGGCGCACCGCAGAACGGCCAGGAACCCGCTCGCACTGCTGCCGAGCGGCTCCTGGCCGTGATCCTGCGCTGGCCGATTCTCTCGGCCGTGATCTTGGTGGTGTTCGTGGCCCTGTTGTTCACGATCTTGCTGAACGCAGGCCCGCCCACCGAGTGGTTCAACTAGGGATTACCCCGCCAGAGCTGCTGAGCGGCCCGGCACACTCCACGACTTGCCGTTGAGCGACACGCTGCGGTGGGTGTTGGTCGGGTTCACCAGTACGTAGCGGTTGTTGGACAGCTTGCGCACGAGCACCTGGTTCGAGGTGGAGCGCGCACCCGTTCCGTAGACCCCGTTGTTCACGGCGTCCCGCAGCTCACGGACGCCAGCGGCATTGGGGTTCACGGAGCGGTCCGTGACCCTCTCGGCCAGGCCGGTGTTGCGAGCGATCTGGTCCTGGCAGTTCTCGACCTGCGGGATCACGGCCTTCACGCCGCGCGCGCCCGAGTCGCGGGTCAGCAGGGTCTGCCCCAGCAGCATCCGGTAGTCGCGTTCGCGGCGAGTATCGGCTGCCCTGGCCACCGCGGTATTTCCCGCCTTGAGGCACTGTGCGCCACCGTTGATGGCCTTGCCCTGGCCGTAACCTGCGGCACCCACGGCCCGCTTCGAGACTGCGTAGTCATGGTTCAGGATCGGCATGCCCGCGGCGGTGAGTTGGCGATTCACGTCCGCGGACTTCCTCAGGTATGCGGTGGACAGGGGAGAGCCATTGCGGTCCTGCGTGCTGAACTCGCGCATCGCAAAGTCCACCGCACCGGTGCGCGCCAGTTCATTGGCGCGGGCCACGTTGGAGGGCTTCTCAGGGTAGATGCCGAGGTTCACGGCCAGGGGAACATCGCGCTTGAGGCGGTTGTCCAGCTGGCGATTGACGCTGTCGACCACGGCGGTTGCACGGCGCGCGTAAGCATTGTCATCCGCCCACGGACCCCACTTACCCACGTAATCCATGTCCTGGCCGTGTCCGGCGGTCATCGCGACGTCGTCGAAGAACACACCGTCGAACTTGGCCGGGCGCGCCTTGGTCACACGACCGGGCAACGACGGCGCTTGGAGCAGCTTGGCCGCGGCGGTTGCGCACGCGTCCGCGTACCCATTCGAGAGGTTGGAAATGGTCGAGTAGTTCCAACCGGGGTAGGTGGCCATACCCATCGAGTTGGTGGCCACGCGGGAGTTCCGGGGAATAACGCCGAACTTGCGGCCGTCCGACGAGGGGTCCGCACACGTGCGTTGGAAGGCGCCGTTCTCGGGACTGCGCTCGGACATGGCGCCCAGGTTCATGTAGGCGTAGAACGTGGTGCCGGGGTTGGCGGCCTTCATATCGGCCAGCGTGCACTCGCCGCGGCCACCGGCCACCGCAACGGTGGGATCGACGATGGCGTCGGAGACCTTGCCGACGAGCTGGCCACCGGGGCACAGCTGCTGTGGCTGTTGGAAACCGTGCAGATAGGCCGGCGCGGTGCCGGAGGGCGGTGTCGGCGCGGTGGGTGTGGTCGGAACCGGAGCGGCCTGAGCGGGCATGGTGGTTGCCACCAACGTGAGCAGGGCGGTCATGGTTCCGGCAATGGACAGGGATCGGCGCGAAGTACGCGAATGTTGGGATCTGAATCGCATGCCAAAAATGTAACGAAACAGTAACGAATGGGTGTGACTAGCAGGTATGTTGCGGATGTCTCTTTAGTACGCATTCTGATGAAAGCTCAATGAGCCCTTCATCAAGTCACTCATACTCGAGCACGACGACCCTTGGCACGAAAGCTCGCTACCCTCGGATCGATGGCACTCCACGTACGGCTCGCGCGCTGGGCAGAAGAACACCCCCACCTCAGTAATGCCCTGCTGATGGGTGGTGGGATCATCTTTTCGCTGTTCTTCATGACTGCCGGAGCGCTGGACGCAGGCAAGAGTTTTTGGTGTGCCGCGGTGGTGGCACTTCCGTTGTTCTTCCGGCGAGCGGCACCCGTGGCAACGGCCTTCGCCGTGGGGGTTCTGGCCCTCGGCGTGCTGGTGTTGTTCAATGTCGCCGCCATCGGGCTCTGCATGTGGGCCGTCCCGTGCCTGATGTACACGGTGGCGGTGCGTGCGTCCAAGAAGAAGCGACGCACGGTCCTGATCGCCGCGCTGTTGGGGTGCTTGGTGTTCGCCCTCATGTGCCGCAGATGGTTCTTCGTGTTCTTCGAAGACGGCACGGTCCTGGAATGGGTGCTGGCGTCCTTGATGTTCTTCGTGGTGAGTGCGTTGTTCGTGATCGTCGCGTTCCTCGCGGGAGATTTGGCGCGAAACCGCTGGCGCCGTCGTGAACAACTCGAGGACCGGGCCCGCCGCCTCGAGGTGGAGCGCGAGCAAGAAGTACGGATCGCCGCCCAGGATGAACGCACGCGCATCGCCCGGGAAATGCACGATGTGGTCGCGCACTCGCTGTCCGTGGTGATTGCGCAGGCGGACGGCGCGCGGTACGCGGCGGCGTCGAACCCGGACGTGGCCGCGCAGACTCTGGAGACGATCGCCGAAACTGCACGCGGGTCGTTGACCGAGATGCGCAAATTGCTGGGCGTGCTGCGTACCGATGACGAGACCGAGACCAAACCCGTGCCGCAGCTCGGCGACATTCCCGAACTGGTTCAGTCGGTGAAGGCCGCGGGTCTCCCCGTGCAGTTCGCTGAGAAGGGCACGCCCGCACTCAGCACCGGAGCGCAGCTGAGCCTCTACCGTGTGGTGCAAGAGGGGCTCACCAACGTCCTGAAGCACGCGTGGCAGGCTTCGTCCGTGCGCGTGTCCATTGAGCACCGCCCGGATTTTTCGTGGGTGGAAATCATCAATGACGGCGCGGGGGGTAACGATTCACCCCGCGCGCCGGGCGCCGGTCACGGGTTGCAGGGCTTGCGTGAGCGTGTGGCTCTGTACGGTGGGGAGATGACGGCGGGTCCACACGCGACTCGATCGGACGTATTCGTCGTTCAGGCCACCATTCCCACGGACATCCCCACGGAGGACGCGTGAGTTCCACCCCCGCAGAGCCCACCGCCGCATCGCGAGTGCTCATCGTTGACGACCAACCTCTCGTGCGCGGCGGTTTCCGCATGCTCGTGGATTCCCAGCCGGATCTCACGGTCATTGGCGAGGCCGGTGACGGTCAGGAAGCCGTGGACTTCGTCGCGGCTGCTCTGGGGACGGACCGCGTGCCGGACGTGGTGCTCATGGACGTACGCATGCCCCGGCTCAACGGCATCGAGGCCACTCAGGCCATCCTTGCGGCGCACTCACAGACCAAGGTCATCGTGCTCACAACGTTCGATCTGGACGAATACGCCCTGGACGGCATTCGTGCCGGGGCCAGCGGGTTTCTCCTCAAGGACGCTCGCCCCGAGGAGTTGCTCGAAGCCATTCGCACCGTCGCCCGCGGGGATGCGGTGATCGCGCCCTCCACCACGCGTCGCTTGCTCGACCATTTGATTGCCGATTCCTCCAACGACGACGCCGCTCCCGCAGACGCCGCGCATGCGTCACCTACGGGGGTGGCCGGGAACGCAACGAGCCCGGGGCAGGTGCCCGCGGCGGCGTCGAATCCGTGGGAGAACCCGCGACTGGCATCGCTGACCGCGCGCGAGCGAGAAGTCTTCGAGCTCGTGGGGCGGGGGCTGTCCAACGCGGAGATCATGTCCGAACTGTTCCTCTCCGAGCCGACCGTGAAAACGCACGTGTCCCACATCCTGGCCAAGCTGGGTGCCCGCGACCGGGTGCAGGCCGTGGTGATTACCTACGAAACCGGAGTGGTCACTGCCTGACGGTGCCGCCTGAAACGCTCATGTGAAACGCCCCGCAAATTCGAGATTCGCGGGGCGTTTCGTGGAGCTATGGGTTTAGTGCTCGTAGGTGTGCAGGTCGATGTTCTTGGACTCCTTGGTCAGCAGGATGGCGATGCCACTGATGGCCGTGAGGATGCCCAGGTAGAGCAGCACGCGGCTGATCTGACCGTCGGCGCCGTACAGGGTGGCCAGGATCGAGGGCGTGAAGCCCGCACCCAGCAGGGTGGCCATCTGGTAACCCACGGAGGCGCCGGTGTAGCGAGCCGCGGTGCCGAACTGTTCGGAGATGAACGCCGCCAGCGGACCGTAGATGGTGCTGTGGCAAGTGAGGCCCACCATGAAGGCGAAGAAGATCAACAGGATGTTGGAGGATGCAAGCCAGTTGAAGATGGGGAGCAGCAGGGCGATGAAGGCAACCATGCCGATCAACATCACCGGGCGGCGACCCAAGCGGTCGGACACCTTGCCCATCACGACCACCACGGCAACGGACAACAGTGAAGCGGTGGCAAACGCGTAGAGGACGGGCTGACGCTCGGCACCGTGGGACACCGCGTAGGTCACGGCGAACGAGGCCATGACCACCTGCAGGGCGAAACCGGCCGCACCGCCGAACATCACCAGCAGCAAGTTCTTGGGGCGGCGGATGACACTCCAAATGGGGAGAGCGGCCTTCTTAGGCGAGTTCTCATCTGCCTCAACGGCTGCGGCGAAAATGGGGCTCTCGGAGATCTTGGCGCGGATCACGAGGCCCACGATCAGCAGGGCGGCCGAAAGCAGGAACGGTACGCGCCAACCCCACGAGAGGAACTGATCTTCGGGGAGAGAGGCGAAGAGGCCCATGACAAAGGTTCCCAGTGCGGAACCGGTCGGTGCGCCGGCGTTGACGAAGGACGCCGCGAATCCGCGTTTCTTGGGCTCTGCGTGCTCCAGGGCCATGAGCGCGGCACCGCCCCACTCGCCACCGATGGCAACGCCCTGCATGAGGCGCAGCGTCACCAGGATGATGGCGCCCCACGAGCCGATGACGGCACCGGACGGGATCAGGCCGATCAACGTGGACGCCACACCCATGATCAGCATGGACAGGATCAGCATCTTTTTACGACCCAGGCGATCGCCGAAGTGACCGAAGATGACGCCACCGAGAGGGCGGGCGATGTAACCCGCGGCAAAGGTGCCGTAGGAGGCAACGGTTGCGGCCAGCGGATCCAGGCCGGCGAAGAAGACGTGCGGGAAGACCAGTGCGGCGGCGGTGGCGTACAGCAGGAAGTCGTAGAACTCGATGGTGCTGCCCAGGTAGCTGGACAGGACCACGCGGCGCGCTTCCTTGCGCTTTTCCTGCACGCTCAGCTGGTTCAGCTGAGGGGTGACTGTTGCGGACATGTGAACTCCTAGAAGGCGGCAAATGCGCCACGGCAGCGGGAACTGGAAAAGGTCTGCGGATCGAGCCATGACTGACGCAATCTGTGGTGCGCATCACGTTAGACAACTATCGTCCGTTAAGTCAATCAATTGTCAAAAGTCGTGAAATGGATATGCTTGATTCCGCACGAACGTGGGCGTTCATCTGTCCTCGGGAATGCCCGCCCCCGCTGCCAGAAGGACTTCATGAGCACTGACACCGCGCCCTCGGACCTCCCGGAGTTCGAAGGACCCACGGCGCAGACCGCCATCATGGCGCTGTTCGGCATGTACGTGGCGGTCGAGGACTTGTGGCTTACGACCAAGGGGATCATCGAAGTACTCAAACCTCTGGGCGTTTCCGAGGACGCAACCCGCATGACCTTGGCTCGGATGTCCAAGAAGGGGTTCATGACCAAGCAGCGTCTGGGCCGGGAAACGGTGTACTCCATTGGCGCTCGAGGCATGCCGGTTCTGCAGGAGGGATACGTGCGCGTGCACGACCCGGATGTGCTGATGCAGGATTGGGACGGTCAATGGACCCATGTGTTCTACTCGCTCCCCGAAAAGGCCAGAAATCTGCGGCGGCAATTGCAATCCGCGCTCGAATGGGGCGGGTTTGGACGCTTGCAGAACGGCGTGTGGGTCGCACCGGGTGTCCTGGACGTGGACCGCTTGGTGAGTGCCATCGAGGGCAGCGAGTGCGTCCGTGCGTTCACCAGTGTTCCGGCCGGTTCCACGACCCATGACCAGATCCTGCGGGAAGCTTTCGATCTGGCCGAGATCTCGCGCGGTTACGAAGAGTTCATCGAACGCTGGAGTCCCTTCGTCATGGACCACAACGCATCATTGCACCGCCGGTTGTTGGTGAACACGGAATGGTTGGAGATCACCCGGCGAACCCCCATGCTTCCCGCGGCGCTCGTACCCACAGACTGGCCGGCGCGCACAGCGCAGGATGTCTTCACCGAAGTGGACCGAGTGACGTCCGTAGACATCAAGTCCGCGGTCTCCTGACTGCTGCGAGGCTGAATTCTCATTCCCGAGCATGGTTTGGCGCGGCTGTCTCAGACCCCAGGATGAGGGGATGACCTGCGGGTTCGGTACCCCCGCCCGATGTGCTCGTGTCTTGAATTGGACAGAGTTGAAGCATGAACACGACTCGCACCGAAACCCAGCACTCGAAGGGCCTGCCGTGGGGGCAGCAGACCCAGCAGCCGACCGGCCAGACACAGGCAGGCTCCACCGCATCGTCACCCACGGACCAGAATTCTGCGCGGCACACGCAAGGCCAGCACCAGCAACACCGCTCGCTGGCCGTGGTCGCCGCGAACGTCTCCCGCACCTACGGAACCGGTGAGGCCTCCGTCAAGGCGTTGGACCGAGTGAGCATTGAAATCCCCGCGGGCACCCTGGTGGCCGTAATGGGTCCCTCCGGATCGGGTAAATCGACCCTGGTGCACTGCTTGGCCGGCTTGGACGTTCCGGACAAGGACCCCAACACGCGCATCGTGGTGGGCGGCCAGGACATCACCGGCCTGTCGGACGATCAGCTCACCCGCTTCCGCCGCGATCACGTGGGTTTCGTGTTCCAAGCATTCAACCTGGTGCCCACGCTCACCGCGCGGCAGAACATCGAACTTCCCCTGTCACTCGCCGGCAAGAAGGTCAACGCGCAACGGCTCGAGGCACTGGCTGACACACTGGGCATCCGCTCCCGGTTGGAGCATCGACCGGACGAGATGTCCGGAGGTCAGCAACAGCGCGTGGCGATCGCGCGTGCGCTGTTTCCCGAACCGTCGGTGATCATCGCGGACGAACCCACCGGCGCTCTCGACAGCACCACCTCCCACGAGGTCCTGGGCATGCTGCGCCGCAGCGTGGACGAGTTCAACCAGACCGTGGTCATCGTGACGCACGATCCCGAGGTCGCCAAGGCCGCCGACCGCGTGGTCCGGGTCAGGGACGGCCGCATCCAGGCCGACGACGCCGCGACGGGTGATCACTGATGCGCGCCGTCGTCCTGTCCAGACTCCGCCTGCAGTGGACTCGCTACCTGATGGTTCTTGCTGTGGTGGCGGTGTCCGCCGGATTCATGACTGCCGCACTCGGCCTGTCGAGCACGCTGACCGCCAGCATGACCAATGATGTGGTGGCTCAATACAAGAACGCGGATGCCGTAGTCACCACCAAGACAGACGCGACTTCCAGCTTCAGCGCCACCCCCCAGCAGATTGATGAAATCTCCCGCGTGGACGGGGTGGACTCCGTGTGGGCCCAGTACTCGACGATCGCCATCCCCAGCTCCTCCACCGTTGCCGCTGACGGTTCGGCCGCGCCGGTGGCCAACCTGCCGGATGACCCGTCGCTACTCCCGGCAAAGATCGAGCAGGGAACCTTTCCGAACTCAGCTGACCAGGCGCTGGTTTCGGAGTCCCTCGCGGAAAAGCTCAAGGTGGGAGTGGGGGACACCGTTTCCCTCCAGGAACTGGCCGGCGCACCCGCTGGGGACGGTGAGGCGGCCGGCCAAGGTGTGGGAGCGCCGTCGGCGGCCAAGAAATATTCGGTGAGCGGCCTGAGCGAAAATTCGGCCACGGGAGCGTTCGCGAGCCTGTGGCTCACCAACGACGGCCTGACCCGTTTCTCGCCCGGTCAGATGATGGGGGACCGCCCGTTGCAGGCAATCCAACTCACGCTGGATGGTTCCGCTAACGACGCCCGAATCCAGGGACTGAACACCGATGTGGCCAGGATTCTGGCGGCCGGTCAGGGGGAACAGCCAGAGCTCCGGGTGATTACCCCCGAGCAGTTGACCGAAGAAACCATCGATCAACTCGCGGCAGGATCCAACGTTCTGACCATGTTCTTGCTGGCTTTCGCGGGGCTGTCGATCCTGGTCGCCCTGCTGGTCGTGACCAACACGCTCTCGGTGCTGACCGCCCAGCGTGCCCGTGAACTCGCACTGCTGCGGTGCGTGGGTGCCACGAGCAAGCAGGTGCGTCGCTCGGTGCTCACCGAAGGACTGGTCCTGGGGATCGTGGGTGCCCTGATCGGCGTGGCCGTCGTCTGGGGGCTCGCCGTGGTTCTGAAAGCATCCGGTCTGATCAGCGTGGTGACCGTGACGGTGGCTCCTCGTGACCTCCTGGTGGGTTTCCTCACGGGCATCGTGCTCACCATGATTGCCTCGCTCGGTCCCGCCCGCCGCGCCCACGGGGCCTCGCCACTGGACGGCTTGCGTGGTTCTCGTGCCGCCGACGGCGTTCCCCGCGTTCGCGTGGTCCTGGGCGCCTTGATTCTCGTGGCCGGCGCCGGGACCCTGGTACTCGGGGTGGCTGTGCATGAACCCCTTCTAGGCATCGCCGGCGGTCTGGCGAGCTTCCTGGGCGTAGTGATGACCGCGCGGTTGTACCTACCCCCGCTCGTGCAGGGGGTGGGACGAATCCTTCCCGGTGGCCAGCCCTCCCGCCTGGCCGCGGTGAACGCCGCCCGCTATCCGGCGCGCACCGCAACCACAGCCACCGCGTTGTTGATCGGCGTGCTGCTGGTGGCCACCGTACTCACCGGCCAACACGTAGCCAGGGCCAACCTGCTCAGCGAACTGGATCAGCAACGTCCCGTGGACATCTCCGTTCCCGCAGGGGCGGGACAGGTGAGCCCGGATCAGATTCGTGAGATCTCGGAGTTGGACGGCGTGCTGGGCGTCAAGACCACCGACCCGGCCGCCGCGGACGGTGCAGTCGCCCAGATCGACGCTGTTCAGTCCCTGAATACGTCTGCCGCCGCGCAGTTGCAGGAAAAGGTCGCCGGCATCCTGAACGTGACCCCGGGCGATCTCCAGGGCGCGCTCCTAGAAAAGGCCAGTTACGTATCCATCCTGGAAGTGATGCTCGCGGTCACCCTGGGACTGCTGGCCGCAGCGGTGGTCGTGTCCGTGCTCGGTATCGCCTCGACCATGTCCCTGTCGGTGCTCGAACGCGTCCGCGAGAACTCCCTGTTGCGGGCGCTGGGCCTGACCCGCCGACAGTTGGCCGCCATGATCCGCCGCGAGGCACTCGTGATCTCACTGGTGGCCACGATCGTGGGCCTGGTGATCGGTTGGGCCTTCGGAACACTGGGCGTGATGTCCCTGGTGACCGAGGACATGACCGTGGAACTGACGGTTCCGTGGGCCGGCTTCCTGGCGATCATCCTGGCCGCCGTGGTGGTGGCGGTGCTGGCCTCGGCCGCCCCGGTGCGCCGGGCCACCCGAGTCTCTCCGGTGGAGGGTATGGCCCGGGTGGACTAGCCGCTCCCGTCGCCCCGGTTCGTCTCTCGCCGGCAACGGACTCACCGATTCATTTCAGCCGGTTCGTCCTCGGCTGTGACCGGCGGCGACCGGCCGTGACTGGCCGCGAAGAACAAGGGCCCGTCATCCGACCGACCATCGGATGACGGGCCCTGCTCCCCATCTGGTGGGGTGTTGGCGGCAGCGTGTGTACCGGCACCGCCGCGGAGCACACTACTCCTGTATCTGGATGATTTGGAAGGATGCCCCCTGGGGGTCTTGGACAGTTGCCAGGCGGCCGAAAGGTGAGTCCTCGGGGCCGTCCAGCACGGTGCCACCGAGCTCCTTGAGCTTCTCCAGCGACTCGTCAGTGTTGTCCACGCCGATGTACAGGCGCCAGTAGGAGGGCATATCGCCCCACGGGGAGGCGTCGCACAAACCGGCGGTGGCAGCGCGGTCCTCACCGTTGGTCACGTATCGGAACTCCTCGTCCCCGCCCATGGCGTGCGTATCCCAGCCGAGGGCCTCGCGGTAGAAAGGCAGGGCGGCGTCGAAATCGCTAACCATGGCTTCGAACCACACGGGCGAACCGTGCTTGCCCGTGAACTCGAAACCGTCGAACTGATTGGGCTGCCACAGTCCAAAGGCGGCGCCTGACGGATCCTCGGCGATCGCCATGGAGCCCAATTCGCCCACGGGCATGGCGGGGTAGTAAATCTTGCCACCCTGCTCCGTGATCTTGTTCAGGGTCGATTCGATGTCGTCCGAGTGCAGATAGACGGTCCAGGCGGTGGGGTTCTGGGGCTCCTCGGTGGGACCCTCCGGACCCATCAGGCTGCTCATGGCGCCGCCCACCGGGGCGCCGTTGTTGGTGATCATGTTGTAGTGGCCGAAGTCTTCACCCTGGTCGTCGAAACTCCAGCCGAACATTTCGCCGTAGAACGCTGCGGCACCGTCCAGGTCGTGGGTTCCCAGGTCCATCCACGTGGGTGAACCAGCGGGTTGAGTGCTCATAACCGTACTTCTTTCACGTGGGGCGCTTGGCGCGCCCGTGCACTGCCGAGCCTAGGACCACTTGAAAGTTGCCACCAGGGTGATTGAGTAGATTCCGAGCAAGCTAACGGCAACGCGGCGCGATGGCGCGCCCAGGAGGTTCATCATGGAAGTTCGACCCAACGACCAGTTGTCGTTCACGGTTCCCAACGAGCAGATCATCGAGTGGCGGCGTCAGATGCATGCCCATCCGGAGCTGTCGTTCAAGGAGGTCAACACATCCCAGTGGGTCGAGGACCTGCTCCAAGGTATGGGCATTGAGACCTCCCGTCCCACACCGACTTCCGTGCTGGGTGTGCTCAAGGGCACCGGTCAGGGTCCAGCCAAGAACATCGGGCTTCGCGCGGACATGGATGCGCTGCCCGTTCAGGAGGAAACCGGCGAGGAATTCTCATCCACGGTCGACGGCGTGATGCACGCCTGCGGCCACGACACCCACACCGCCATGCAGTTGGGCGCGGCCAAGGTGCTGTCCGAGAACACGGACCTGTTCGGCGGCACGGTGACTTTCGTGTTCCAGCACGCGGAAGAACTCAATCCCGGCGGCGCACAGGAAATGGTCAGGGCCGGTGCCATGGAGGGCTTGGACGGGATCTTCGCCCTGCACGTGATGAACGCTCCCGTGGGAACCGTGCAGGTGCGCCCGGGCCCCGCGACGTCGCTGGCCGGTGGCGGTTGGATCACCATCAAGGGCCAGGGCTCGCACGGTTCCATGCCGCAGAACAGTATTGATCCCGTTCTCGTCGCGGCACAGGTGGTCGTGGGGCTCAACACGATCGTGTCCCGCAGCGTGGACCCCTCGCACTTCATGGTGATCAACCCCGGCATGATCCAGGCGGGTCAGGCACCCAACGTAATTCCGGACAGCGCGACCATTGGCGTCTCGGTCCGCACCCGCACCGCCGAAGACACCGACCTCGCCTTCCGTCGCATTGAGGAACTCACCAACGGCATCTGCGCCGCGTACGGCGCCTCGGTCGAGTACGAGTGGGTGGACGCCTACGACATCGTCTACAACGACGCCGCTCTGGCCGCCCAGGCGCTCGAGTCCGCCAAGAAGGTGGCCGGGGACGACAACGCCTGGGAGGGCGAGATCTCCTCCGGCTCCGAAGACTTTACGGCCTTCGCCAACGAGGTGCCGGGCTGCTTCATCATCCTGGGCGGCGGCGACGCGGAGCAGGGCTTCCCCTTCCAGAACCACCATCCCAAGTTCAACGTGCGGGAGGACTGCCTGGCCATCGGTACGGCCCTGGAGGTCCAGCTGATCCTGGACCTACTGGGTCCCGACACCGCGGAGTGAGTCGGCCGCGCCACTGACCCGCCGGAGGGGTGGCGGGCGAGCGGCCCTACATCTCAGGCAGCGAGTCACGGCCGCGAACATTATTGGCACGGGGTTGCTGCGAACGAGGGGGTTCAGGCGCAATCCTGTGCCAGATATGTCCGTGGGGCCAGGCAGTTACGCAGTCAAGCGCTCCAGCGCGGCCATCAGTTGCTCGAGCGTCTTCTGTTTCTCCGCCGAGCTCTCCGGCAGCAGACCCATGGACGCCTGCTGATACAGCCCATCGCCCATGCACACCACTGCAGTAGCGACTACGGGGTCGCCAACATCCTCAAGGACCGCGGCCAACCAGTTTTTCTCGATGCGCGCATAGGCGGCGCGAGCGGCGTCGTCGCCGGCCTGGATGAGGCGAGAGGCGACGATCAGGGCGCGGTCCAGCGCGCTGTCCTCGTAGAGCGAGGTGGCGAGGAACTCGCGCGCGGCACCCCGGGGCGAGGCGGTTAGACGCTCGAGGTCCTCGGTCGCGAGTGACTCGAGGTTGACCAGCATGGCGTCCACCAGGGCCTGCCGGTGCGGGAAATGGTAGAGCAGGCCGCCCTTGGAGACCCCGGCGGCCGCGGCGACGGCGTCGAGGGTCGCGGCGCGCTCGCCGTCCGTGAGGACGATGCGCTCGAAGGCCTCGAGCAGCTTGTCCCGAGCCAGTGGTTTGCGTGGCATGTGAGCAAAACCTCTCCCCAACGGATCCGGGGAATATTGCCCCGCTTTCATTGTTAACTGTACCGTCTAGTCGGTACAGTAAGTAAATGGCCCGTGCCCACTACGGCACCGCCCGCGCAGTACGACGAAGTACTTTTCGCGAATCAATGTCGAACATTCGGCAGCAGAGAACCGAGGAGGTCTTCATCGTGTCCACCATGATCGATCAGCGACAGAAAGCTGGTGCCCGAGAGTGGGGCGCCCTGGCCGTCCTCATGTTGCCGGTGCTACTGGTATCCGTGAACAACACGGCACTCAGCTTCGCGCTGCCGGCCATTTCCCGGGCCCTGCACCCCACGGCTTCGCAATTGTTGTGGATCGTGGATGTGTATCCGCTGATCCTGGCGGCCCTTTTGATTCCCATGGGCAGCCTGGGGGACCGGATCGGACGGCGCAAGATCCTCATGATTGGTTCCACGGGTTTCGGGGTCATCTCTGCCTTGGCCGCCTTCGCGCCCACCGCCGGGTGGTTGGTGGTCGCCCGCGTGGGGATCGCCGTGTTCGGCTCCATGTTGTTGCCGGCCACTTTGTCCTTGATGCGCACTGTGTTCCGCGATGACCACCAACGACGCCTGGCCATTGCGATCTGGACCGCCGGCTTCAGCGCGGGTGCCGCCCTGGGCCCCATTGCCGGTGGCTTCCTGCTGAATCACTTCTGGTGGGGCTCGGTGTTCCTGCTGGCCATTCCGGTTCTCGTGGCGTTCTTGGTCGCGGGGCCCTTGCTGCTGCCGGAATCCCGTGACCCCAACCCGGGGCCGGTGGACCCGCTGTCCATCGTTCTCGCCATCCTCGCCATGGCCCCGGTCGTCTACGCCATCAAGTCCATGGCCACCGGAGGTTCCGTACTGCAGGGGCTGTTGATCATGGCGTTCGGTGTGCTCAGCGGACTGCTGTTCGCCCGCCGCCAGGTGGCCAAGAACTACCCGATGCTCGACCTCCGGTTCTTCCGCAGTTCGCGCTTCTCCGGTGGTCTCACCGTCAATGTGATGGCCAGCATCGCGCTGTTCGGTTTCCTGTTCTTCCTGACCCAGCACCTTCAGCTGGTGGGCGGTAAGGACCCCATGACCGCGGGTCTGTTGATGGTTCCCGGGCTGTTGCTGGCCATCGTGACCGGTATGGCTGCCGCGAAACTGGCCGTGAGGTTCGGTGTTCGCGCGGCGATCGTCGCGGGACTGTTGCTGATCGCGGGCGGTTTCATGATCGTGGCCTTCACCGATCAGCAAAGCTCTGCGGTTCCGGTGTTGGTGGGCTTTGCAGCCATGAGCGCCGGTGGCGGACTGGCCACCACGCTGTCGACCGACCTGGTCGTGTCTTCGGTACCCGAGTCCAAGAGTGGTGCGGCATCGGCCGTGTCCGAAACCGGCTACGAAGTGGGCGCCGTTCTGGGCACCGCCGTGCTCGGCGGTCTGACCACAGCTTTCTACCAATCGCGCTTGGACCTTCCCCAGGCACTCAACCCCGAGCAGGCCGACGCCGCTCACCAGACCTTGGGCGGCGCCGTGGAGGTGGCCCAGAGCGGACCGTGGGCGGAAAGCGTCATGGAAAGCGCGACCGCGGCTTTCTCCTACGGCATGCAGGGCAGCAGCCTGGTGGGAGGCATTGCGATGGTACTGGTCGCTGTCGTGATCTTCCGGGTCCTTCGCGCGGACCGAAAGGTCCGATTCCACGAACCCCTGCCCACGGACCGCATCGAGTTCAACTGATCTGGATTCGTTGGGTCCGGCCGACCTGCCCCGACTGTCACGGGACCGAAACCCCTTACGGGGCGAGCGGCGTCGTCGTAAAGTGACCAGCGGAAACGTCGAGGGAAAGGCAGCGAATTATGAGCGCGAACGAACTGTTGGTGGATGCGGCGCAGCGACCCGCGCAGGTGGCAGGCGAGGTACTGGACGGCATCACGGATGACGTGCTCAATTGCATGCCGGAGGGTAAACACAACTCGATTGCCTGGCTGATCTGGCATGCCGCTCGGCAGCAGGATATGCAGATCGCTCACCTTTTCGGGGCAGAGCAGGTCTGGACCGCGCAGGGTTGGGAGCGGAAGTTCGAGCTGGACCGGGGCGCGGACGATTTCGGCTTCGGTGACACCCCGGAGGACGTCGCGCGCGTCCACGTGACCGACCCAGATCTGCTGCAGGGTTATCTGGACTCCGTCACCGCGGCAACGGTCGACTATCTGCGTCTCCTGAGTGACGCGGACTTGGACGAAATCATCGACGAATCCTGGGATCCGCCCGTCACGCGCGGGGTGCGGATCGTCTCCACGATCGACGACGCCGCACAGCACCTCGGCCAGGCTGCGTACGTTCGCGGGCTGGTGCAGGACACCTGGCACGGAAAGTACTGAAATGTCGCGGAATTAAGCGGTTAAGTGGGCAAGGCGACACTGTTTATCAACCCTGGATTCATCTAGGATTGCTGTACTGACTATCGGTGTCGAGGGCAAACGTCATCGAGGTCAAGAATCTGGGGAGATTACAACTGATTATGGCTCGTTCACGTGCACGTCACACGGCGGCCAAGCGCCCATCCATGGCCTTGACCGCTTTCGCTTCGTTCTCTGCCTTGGTGGCGGTCAGCGTTGCGCTGAGCAACGGCTCAGCGCCGGCACCGTGGGAATCCGCGTACGCCAACGAGTCCTCGGGCGAGTCGTCCGAAAACCCGCAAGATCGCGGTACGTTCGGCCAGCCCCAGGCCGATGAACAGGGCGAATCCCGGCCCTCCTTGTTTGCCGCCGTGCCCGATGACGCACTCATTTCGGACGTTCAGGACACCCCCCAGGATTACGTGGCCAGCCAGGTGCATAACGTGTCCGACCGCGGAACCGGTTCCGCGCCGTCGTCGGTGGCTCCTGCCAAACGGGCCCCCGCCACGTTCGAGGGCGAACTTCCTTTCAACACGATCATTGCCCCTGCCCAGCCGCCCACGGTGCTGGACGGCGGTCAGTTCGGCTGGCGCGTAGCCCCGGACACCAAGGAACGCGAGTTCCACAACGGCACGGACATCTCCACCTCTGAGGGCACCCCGGTCGTCGCTGCCCTGGAAGGCACCGTCACCGCGGTGTTCTGGGACGAATGGGGTGGTAACCGCGTTGAGGTTTCCCATGCGGACGGAGTGAAGACCACTTACAACCACCTCAAAGACGTGATGGTTCAGGTGGGCGACCCTTTGAAGGCATCCGAGCAGCTCGGCACCATTGGTCAGACCGGCCTGCGGGTGACCGGCCCGCACCTGCACTTCGAGACCTGGGTCGAGGGTAAGGCAGTGGACGCACAGTCCTTCGATTGGGAGACCGGAGAAGGCATCATCCCCGCCTCCCGACCCAAGTATTCCCTGGAAGATCAGGCCCAGACCGATCAGGCCACCACCGACAACGGTTCCGTACCCGGCACCGACAACGGCCCCATGTCCGATGTCCCCGAGGATGAGCAGGAACGAATCATCGCGCTGAGCCGGGAAACGGCTCCGGCGGAGGATGTGCCGGCAGAGTCATCTGTCTCTGATTCCGGCGATGGCGACGGCGCGGGTGCCGGTTCCGGCGACGGTGCTGGTGCTGAGCCTGGTCCGGTCGCGGAGCGGCGCGCGGCAGAGGCACAGCCGAGTCAGTCACGTGAACCGGGGGATTCGGCCACTCAATCCCATTCCGCACGACCCGATCAGAGTGGCGGCTCGCAGTCTCCCTCGACTGAGTCCCGTTCCGCTCAGCCCAGCCCGTCTCGGAGCTCCTCCAGCTCCAACGACGACGCCGAGGGTCGGGTGAACGCGGGCAGCCCGTCCGGCGCTACCTCCGATGCCACGAAGTCCCGCCCGAGCGGCGGTCCGTCGCAGGGAAGCGGCTCCGGCGCGTCGTCGAACACGGCTGAAAAGGACAACGGTAAGAAGCCCGACGCGACCAAGAAGCCGAAGCCGAGTCAGCCTGCCACGACCTCCGAGCCCAGCGAACCTGCGTCAACGGGCGACCCGGTCAAGCCCGCTCCCGCCAACACCGGCAAGCCGAAGCCTCAGCCGACGCCGACTGAGACTGGCAAGCCCAAGCCCCAGCCGGTTCCTACTGAGACTGGCAAGCCCAAGCCCCAGCCGGTTCCTACTGAGACTGGCAAGCCGAAGCCTCAGCCGACGCCTACTGACACTGGCAAGCCCAAGCCGCAGCCGACGCCTACTGACACGAAGAAGCCGGCGCCGGTCGAACCCACTAAGCCTGCAGAACCGACCCAACCGGCCGATCCGCCGAAGGCTCCGAAGCCCGAGACCACCAAGCCGGCCGTCCCCGGTGCGCCGGTCGAACCGGGAACCCCGCCGGAAGACCCCAAGGGCGATACTCCGTCAAACGACAAGCCCGCAAAGCCCACGGTCAACCCGTACGAAGCAGATATCACCACGCTCACCACACTCGAGCAGCTTCAGCAGCGCACTCAGGTGTTCGTGAATCAGCAGCTAAGGCTGACTCCGGAGCAGCAGTTCGGCACGGGTTCGCAGTTAAACGCTCAGCTGCCGTTGTTGTCGCAGCAATTGGTCACTGTCAAGGTGGATCAGCAGGATCCGAAGTTCACGGCCCAGCTGACTGCAACGCAGGAGGCGGTCGAGAAGGCCGCAGCCGCCCCGAAGGACAAGAAGCTCACGGACGCGGCCACAGTGGAACTCACCAAGTTGCAGACGATGCTCGCTAAGGTCCCCACCTACGTGGACCCCGCCTCATCACCGGCTCGCTGACCCACCCGACTGGCACGCTCAGCTGATCGGCCTGACCGACCCACGTAGTGGATTTATGGTTCCCTATTCCCTTTTTGTACATGAAAATCGGGGATAGGGAACCTTAAAACTTTCGGGTAGGCGGGCCCAGGTTCCTGGCCAGGAAGTTGAGCCATGTTCGACGCCGCTCGGGCTCCCAAAGATCGCGCCAGACAAGCACTTGCACGTCCCAGCCGGAGTCGCGGATGAGCTGGATCCGGTAGTTTTCGTCCTCGTAATGAGATCGCTTCTTGTAGTGGACTTCCCCGTTGTACTCGATCGCGGTCAGTGAATCGGGCCAGGCCAGATCGATGTAGAAATGTCGTCCTTGCGGCGTCACATGGTAGTTCGTCCTGGGTGGTGGGAACCCGTGGCGTAGCGCGATGAGCCGGGTGAGCGTTTCGTTGGGTGACCACACCTGGTCGTATGCAGCTCGAAGAGCGGCGCGGACGCGACGTACCGACGGTGAAGTGGGTGGGAACAACTCGAGTGCATCCTCGATCACGTCCGCAGTGAAATCTCGCAGGGTCACTTTTTCATCGACAACGATTCTGCGTGACAGTAAAGCGTCAACACACGCAATGAGTCTCCACATCGACAGATAGGGAGCCGCCACGACCAGAGCCTCGACCGGATGCGCGACAAAACATCCCCAAGGGCCGTAATAACGGCTGAGACCGCGGGACTTGGTCATCCGAAGCTGACCGGCGAAAGTCCGAACGCGGGTTCCGCGCCACGACAGATGGGGAGTCAACTTTGCCGTCTCAAACTCAGACTCCCTCTCTCCCGCCCGGTGGCCCAGCAGCGGATTGACCCAGCTCTGTGTTTCCCCGATGGGCAGATCCAAGAGTTCGAGTGCGTTCAGTCCGGTGACACGCAGATGGTTATCGCGCGTCCGCAGGTGCTGCTGCAGAAGCGCCGCTCTCTGGAGGGGAGACAACGGCTCGGAACTTTGCGCCCAGACCCCTCTGGCGAGCAATTGCATGGCGGGGTCTCGAACGAGCTGCTCATTCCGGCGACCCCAGTCGGCGAAAGACTTCACCACTGGACGCTCACCCAGGTCAAGAGCGGGAACACGTTTCATGCCTGGAACCTACGCGAATACCCGCCAACGCGGATTTCGTTATCCACAGGCTGCGGTTCCGCCGTCTCTCAGGGCCTCGGTGACGGAACTGTGTCTGGACATTGGTGACGTTTTAAGGTTCCGTATTACCGGATTTCGCCTCCGAAAACGTAATAGGGAACCTTAACTCAGGCTGGTGGCTGGTGGCTGGAGGCGCGGTGGGGACAGCGGACTAGCGGCGGGGAGCTAGCGGCCCCTGCCGCGGATCCGCAACGACCGGGCGAAGACGATCGCCAACAGGCCCATAAGAGGCACGAAGAGGATGGCCAGTCGCAACCCCACGGAGTCCGCCAGAGCACCCACCAGCGGAGGCGAGATCAGGAAGATCACGCGCATGCTCCAGCTGACCAGGGTGAGTCCGGTTCCGGGTTTGAGCCCGGGAGCGCGGTCTGCCGCGGCGTAGGCGCTGGGCACCAGGGTCGCGCAACCGAAACCGGCCAGGCCGAAGCCCACCAGGGCCATGGGAACGTTGGCCGCGATGATCACGGTGCCCATGCCCAGGAAGATCAGGGCACCACCGAAGCGCGTGATGTTCACTTCCCCGAAGGCATTGATCATCCGGTCGCCCAGCAGCCGTCCGATGAACTGCGCACTCACCATCACCACGTAGGCGAAACCCATCACGGTCACCGGAGCGTCCAGAGTGTCACGAAGATACACGGCACCCCAGTTGTTGCCGATGTCTTCGACCAGCACCCCGGACATCGCAATCACAGCGAAAGGCACGAGCGCCAGCAGCGCCTTGCCCGCACCCGCGGGGATGATGGGCACACCAGCGGTATCCGTCATGACCTCCGCGGGAACTTCGTGACTGTCCGGGAGGGAGAACCGCATGGCACCCAGGGCCACCGCCGCGAACAGGACGCCGCTGAGCGCCAGGTGCAAAGGCAGCGGTAAGTGCAGCGCGATCGCCGCGGTGCCCATGAGCCCGCCCAGCACGGCACCCACACTCCACAAGGCGTGCATCGAGTTGATGATCGAGACTCCGGCCAAACGTTGCACCCGCAGACCCTGGGCATTTTGAGCGGTGTCGACAACGGCGTCCAACGCACCCGCCAGCAGCAGCCCCACGAAGAACACCGCCACGTGTGGAATGGAGGCCGCAAAAAACACTGAACCCGCCAGGAGTACGGATCCCACGGCGGCAGCTCGGGCGGTTCCGAAGCGTCGGATGATCGGCGCGGGTAACGGCCCCGCCACCACACCACCGATGGGCAGCGCGATCAGCACCAGCCCGTACATCGCGTTGGTCAGCTCGAACATGTCCTTGATCTCCGGAAGCCGCGGCAGCAGGTTCGCGTAAATCGCACCGTTGGTCAGGAACAGCAGCGACACGGCGATGCGGGCTTTGAGGATGCGCGATGGACTCACGGGAACCAGCGTATGGCCTGAGTCAATACGACGTGAAAGCGGGCCCGCACCTCACCTGGAGGTACGGGCCCGCTGGCCGTGCGGGGAGCTGACGGTAACGAGCTAGTTGTTCCGGAACTCCCAGGGGTTCTCCGACATGGCCTCGTCGTAGGCGGAGCTCCACTCTTCGCGCCAGTAGCGCATGTCCGCGCTGTCTTGCGCGCTCGCCGGCTCACCCGCAACGAACAAGCACGGACGGCCATCGGGCGCGGTTTCACAGGCGTCCTGGCTGGTCCAGGCGGTTGCGATTCCGTTCTCGTCACGCGCGGAGTTCGACGGCGCCGCGCTGGCCTTGCTCGAGGCCCCGGCGCTCGGCGACGCGCTCGCGGAAGCCGACGGGCTCACGGAAGGCGAAGGAGCGGCGTCGTTGTCGAAGCGCGAGTCAAACGAATCGTTCCACTGCCTGCGATCGGGGGTGACCGTCTCCGGGGAGCGCGGGTCGTCGAAGCCCTGCTGGGAGCTGGCCGGGTACCAGTAGTCGGCGGTGGGCAGCTTGAGCTCGTAGACCCCGGACTCGGCAGTCACTGAGCTCTGCTTCGGTGCCTCGCCGGTTGCCCGCACCGAGGTGAAGCCGTTGCGGGTGTGGGCGTCCAACCGGTCGCTGACCTCGATGCCGTCCAGCAGCACCTGACCGTTGGTGGTTCGGGCGTCAATCACTGAGGCCTTGACGGAATCCGCACTCACGGAGCCGAACTTGGACGTGGCGGTGATCTCATCGAACGCACCGGTCACATGCACCAGCCCGTGTTCCGCGGTGAGGTCGAGGGAGGTGTCAGTGTCACTCTCCGGCACCGTGATCTCGATGTTGTTGATGGCGCTGTTCCACCGCGAGGTCTGCTCGGCTGCGTCCACGCGGATCACGCCGTCGGATTCCTGGGGCGCACGCTGGTCGCCCAGGCCCCAGCCGAATTCCTGCCACTTGACCTCAACGTTCTCGACCGTGGGACTCGTGAGGACGCGAACGTTGGCGCTGTCCGAATCCACCACGATCTTCGAGGCCTCGGAGGAAGCGGTCCAGGTGTCGGTGCGTTCCTGGGTCATCACCGCGGCTGTTGCGGCACCCGCGCCGCCCACCAACAGGGTCAGCGCACCCAATCCGCCGATGATGCCGGTCGCTGTGTTCCAGCCGCGGCGCTGACCTCGGTTGATGGGCGGGTTGGTGGGGTGCGGTCCCGCAGCGCGCGAGGAATCGTAAGGCACCCGGGGTGAGGGTTCGGGCGATCCGTGGGGAGCGCCGTCGGGCTGGGAGGGAGGAAAATGTGTGCTCATGGCGGTGTCCTAAAGGGAGTGGTCCGGGTAGCCCAGGTACTTGAGAACGGCCAGCACACGGCGGTTGCCGGACGCTGACGTCACCCCGAGCTTCGTGAAGATCGAGCCGATGTGCTTTTCCACGGCCGATTCGGTCAGGTACAGATTCGTGGCGATGGACGCGTTGGACAGGCCCTGCGCCATCAGCCCAAGGACCTCGCGCTCGCGGGGCGACAGCAGTTCCAGGTCCTCACGCTGGCGGGAGCGCACCAGAATCTGGGTCAGCACCTCGGGGTCCAGGACGGTTCCGCCCTCGCCCACGGTCTGCACGGATTCCAGGAATTGGTCCACGTCCGCCACACGGTCCTTGAGTAGATAACCCAGGCCTTCGCGGCGCGAGGCAATCAGCTCGGACGCGTAACGCTCCTCCACGTACTGGGAGAGCACGAGCACGGCCACCTGCGGGTGCGCGGAGCGGATGAGGACCGCGGCGCGAATGCCCTCGTCCGTGAAGGACGGTGGGAGCCGCACGTCCACCAGCGCAAAGTCCGGCCGGTGTTCCTCCACGGCCTTCACGAGACCCTCGGCGGTGTCGGTTTCGGCGACCACTTGGTGGCCGGCGTCGGTGAGGAGACGGACCAGGCCGGCTCGCAGCAGCACGGCGTCTTCGGCGATCACGATACGCACGGGGTCACGCTCCTTGATTTTCGACGACGTCGCTCGCGGCCCGGCTGCCCGACCGCACGTTGCGGTCGGACTCGTTGCTGTCGGAGTCGTGACGGTCCGGTTGGTTGGCGTTGGCGCTGGTGCCGGTGCGAGCCGGTGTGTTCAGCGGGAGCTGCACGATGACCTCGGAGGGCCCACCCGTGGGGGAGTTCAAGAAGAACTGGCCGCCCGCGGAGCGGATCCGGTCTTCGATGCCGGACAGGCCACCACCGGGTACCACCCGTGCGCCGCCGCGGCCGTAGTCGCGGATTCCCGCCACCACGGTGGAGGTGCCTGGGATGTCACCGTCCTGGATGGAGACGGCCACGTCAGCGGTGCGGGCACCGGAGTGCTTGATGGCATTGGTGAGGGACTCGGAGACCGCGAAGTACACGGCGGCCTCGGTCTCGGGCGTCAGTCGGGGGACGTTCACGTTCACGTTGACCGGGAACGGGGCCTGAGCGGCAACCGCGGAGATGGCGGCGTCGAGCCCGCGATCCTCCAGAACCGCCGGGTGGAAACCGCGCGCCAGGCGGCGGAGCTCCGTGATAGCGGCCTTGGTGGTTCCGTGCGCCTCGCTCACGAGTTCCTTGGCGTAGGCGGGGTCGGTGTCGATGCGCGACTTGGCCATCGAGAGGTTCATGGCCACCGACACCAGCTGGGGCTGAACGCCGTCGTGCAGGTCGCGTTCGATGCGGGAGCGTTCGGTGTGGGCGCCGCGGACCGCGGATTCGCGGGCCTCGGTCGCGTATTCGACCTGGCGGCGAGCCTCGGCGGCCTCGCGGCGGAGAGCTGCCGACTCGCTCATCCGCAGCAGGGTAGCGGACAGGCCGCGGTGGGCCAGGGTGAGCAGGGCCAGTAGGACTACGCCGATCAGGAGGCCCAGAATGCTTGCCAGCACGCCGGTCCATTCGGGCCACCCCTGAACCGGGGTGAAGAAGCGCTGCGCAATGGAGTTCTCCGGAGCGAACAGCGGCGAGAACGCGCCCACGATGCCCGCGCCAATGGTCACGAGCGAGAACACGGCCAGCGCACCCAGGATGAACGTGAGGATCAGGTGCAGGAAACCCAGCCACATGGAGCTGTCGGTCGCGTCCAACCACAGTTGGTGGGGAACGCGCACCCAGTCCGTGCGCGGCGTGCGGCGCCGCTGCGGGTCACGCAGGTCCAGGCCGAACGACGACGCCGAGCGCCGCCGTTCCAGCCACACCGCCGCCCAGATCACGTACACGGTTCCGGCCAGGACCAGCAGGCCCAGACCCACCGCGGGGATCATGGCGACACCCGTGAAGATCAGGGTGCCGATCACGATGATCCAGAAGAAGTTCAGTAGTGCGTCAATGACCAGGTCCGTGGCTCCGAAGAACATGGTCTTGGGAGAGAAGGTGCTCCACTCGCGTACGGAGTCCTGGGAGACGGTAGAAGAGCCGCGTGAAGGAGCCGGAGACTGCGGCGGCTGTGGCGGCTGCGGAGTTCCGTGCGGCGGCAAGGGGCGGGTGTGCTGCGTGTCTGCCGGAATCGCTTCCGTGGGTTCCCACGGTGGAGTCGGGCGCGGGTCTGGAGTGGTCATGTCCATAACGCTACGGTTCTGCCCCTGTTTTCCGCGCCAGAGCTAGCCACCGAGTCGGGGTGGGGTTTTCCCCACCTCCGGCGTTCGGGCTCGCGTTGGAGGCGGCCAGTGAAGTCGAAGCGGGCGGCGTCATCTCACTCCACCAACGCGCGGCTTCCTCCAACACACGTGTGTACCTGCATACACTGATGCTCATGAGCGACGGCGTTCAGACCCACTCCGCCCCCACCCGGGCCAATGGCTCCGTGGCGCTCGCGGACCGTGACCTCGCCTCGGACGCTGCACGCGTGGGATGCGTGATCGCGGTGGTGTTCATTCATTTGCTCATGGTCACTCTCACTGCGGATCCGGACACCGGCGAACTCGTTTCCGTGCTGGTCCCCGAGGAACAGGCCTGGTACTGGTGGGCCACGTGGATCCTGCAGGTCATGCCGCTGTTCTTCGTGGTGGGCGGCGTAGCCACGGCGGGGGCGCTGCGGCGGCGTCGAGCCAGGGGAGCCGCACCGGCGGAATACGTGCGGGAACGCACGCTGCGACTCATGCAACCGGCGGCCGTGCTGTGGCTGGTCTTCGCGATCAGCGCCATGGCGGCCTTGGCGCTCGGGGTAGGCGAAGAGCTCGTGACGTTCGCGCTGTCCGGCATGGGAATGCCCCTGTGGTTCTTGGCGGCGTATCTGATCGCGCAAGCGCTGGCGCCCGCCTTCTTGGAATTGCACGAACGCATGGGCTGGGTGTGGTGCTGGTTCTTGCTCTCGTGCGTGGTCGCAGTGGATCTCTTGCGGATGGCCACGGATCAGCAGTGGTGGGGGCTGCTGAACATGCTGTTCGTGTGGCCGCTCATTCAGCAACTCGGGTTCTTCCGGGCGGACGGATGGTTTGCGACCCGCGGCACGCTCACGCTGCTTCTGATCGTCGCCGCTTGCTACGCGCTGCTGGCCGTGTGCGTGTTCTCAGGGCGTTATGCCCCGGACATGCTCACCAACCTGAACCCGCCCACGGTGTGCATGGTGTTGTTGGGGCTGGCCCAAGCGTGCCTGCTGCAGGTGTTCACCCCGGCCCTCAACCGACTCATGCACTGGCGGCCCGCTCAGGCGGTCACGTATGTGGTGGGAACCCGTGCCATGACCATTTACCTGTGGCACCTGCCGGTGATCATCCTGGTGATGGCCGCGTGGTTCTTCGCGGGCGGTTACGATCCGGTTCCCGGTTCAGCGCAGTGGTGGTTGTTGCGGATCCCGCTCGCTGTGTTGTGCTGGGTGGCCGTGCTGGTCGTGGCCACGGCGTTGCTCCGAGTGGAGCGAGCTTCGGCCAAGCCGTGGGGCAAGCTACGGCTGACACCGCTGGCCGTCCTCGTCGGGTTGATTTGCGCGGTGGTCCCGCCGCTGCTGGAGATCGTCACTCTGTTGACTCCGGCCCTGGTGCTCTGGGGTGCTGCGGGATCCGTGGTGTGCCTGGTCATCATGAAGTGGGGCGTTGTGCCGGGGCCACGAGGTGTTCGTTGACGTACCCGAGCAGGGTGGGCATCAGCGCGGGATGCAACTGATGACCCATGCCGGGGATCTCGATGAACGTGGCACCCGGAATGGCCTCCGCGGTCGCGGGCCCGCCATCAGGGCGCACGATCTTGTCCTTGTCACCGTGAATCACCAGTGTGGGCGCGGTGATGTCCGAGAGCACCTCCGCACGGTTTCCTGACGCACGGATCGCTCCGATCTGACGCCGCATGGCCGCCGATTCGCCGTGCGGGTTGAGCGATCGATCCCAGTGGGCCGCGGCCAACTGGGCCTCGTAGGCTTCATCGATGGGGTACCCCGGCCCCGCCAGGTGCCGTCCGATGATCGTGCGGCCCCTGATGTACACGGAACGATTGGGCGCTCCGGGGAGCATCAGCATCGCGGCGGTGGAGGTCGCGGTGGTGCCGACTTCGGGATCGCCGGTGGTTGAACAAATGGAGACGAGCCGGCGCACCAGCTGCGGATGATGAGCGGCCAAGGATTGCGCGATCATCCCGCCCAGGGAGAAACCGATCAGGTCCGCTCGCTCGATGTTCAGCGCTCGCATGGTGTCCGCGACGTCTTCGCTCATGTCCTCCACGGTGTACTGGTCTTCGGGGAGGTCGCCGCTCAGCAACTGTCGCGCGGAGGGCGCCTTGGAGGTGGCACGGAAGGACCTGCCCTCGTCCCGGTTGTCGATGCGCACCACGCGGAACCCCTCTGTGACCAGGGACTTCACGAACGAGATGGGCCACGCGGTGAGGTCGAAGGCCAGGCCGGTGATCATGATGACCGCGGGGCCGTCCACGGGCCCATCGATGCGAACGCACATGGTGCGGCCGTCACCGAGATCAATGATTTCCTCCGCGCCCGAATCTCCCGGCCCCGCGAGCAAGGTGGGCAGTTCCTGGAGAACGGGGGCGGCGGCGTCGTCGAACCGCAAGAACTCGTCGACCACGGGCCGGGACCGAAGTTCGCGACGGTCCGCCAGATAACTCATGGACATGAGCCATGGGCTGCGGGTGCCTTGCTTGGGGAGGCCGTCCAGGGCGCGTTGGACGTACCCGGCGTCGAAGTCGAGTAGTGGTTTGGTCTTGAGGCCCTCCGGCGCGAGCGGTCGCACGGAGGCGGCGCCAATTCCGTCCATGTGTGCGAGCAAGCGCGAGAACCAATCCACGAGCAAACCGATTTTGAGCGTCCAGGACGCGTTGGTGTACCCGATCGCGAACGCGAAATTGGGCATGTCGCTCAGCATCACCCCGCGGTAGGCGATTTTCTCGGTGAGGTCCGCGGGTACGCCGTCCAAGCTGAAGCGGGCCCCACCGAACAACAACACGTTGAATCCCGTGGCGGTGATCAGGATGTCCGCGGAGATGTCCTCACCGCTCTCCATGCGCACGCCGGTCTCGGTGATTTCGTCTATGGTGCCCGTGACCACGTGTCCCGCCTCGGACTTGAGGGCGCGGTAGAAATCCCCGCCCGGTGCCACGCACACGCGCTGATCCCACGGTTTATAGGGCGGGTTGAAGTGTTCCTTCACGGAGACGTCGTCGGGCAATTGCGACTTGTTGACCGCGGCAATTGCGCCCTTGACCAGGTGCGGCGCGATCTTGCTGGTCTTCCACAGGAACCGCTGCTGGCGGGTGGCCACCGCGCGCGCCAGATGCGAGGTCCGCTCCTCACCGAGTCTCGGCTTGAGCGCTTTGGCCAGCTGATTCTCCTTGGGGACGGGAATGATGTAGCTGGGCGTGCGCTGCACCATGGTCACGTTCGCGCCCCGCTCCACAAGCGACGGAAGCAGGGTGACGGCGGTGGCGCCGCTGCCGATGATCACCACGTTCTTGCCCGTCACCTCCGTGTCCTGGGGCCACAGCTGCGGGTGGATCACGGTGCCGCCGAACTGCCTCAGTCCCGTGATGTCGGGTTCGTTCGGCTGGTCATAGCGGTAGTAACCGGTCGCATTGAACAGCCACGTTGCGGTGACCTCCCGATACTTGCCCGTCCCGCTCGGTTCATTACTCGCCGACGACGCCGCACTGTCACCTTGCGTGGGCGCCGCCCGGGCGGTGCGTTCCGCGGTGACGCACCAGTGACTGTGTTCGGAGGACCAGTCGGCAGCGACCATGCGCTGGTTGAAGCGGATCAGCTCGTTCACGCCGTATTCGTGAGCGGTGTCGCGGATGTATTGCAGGATGGCGGGGCCTTCGGCAATGGACTGCGGTCCGGTCCACGGTCGGAACTCGTACCCGAAGGTGTACAGATCCGAATCCGCACGCACCCCCGGGTAGCGGAACAGATCCCACGTGCCGCCGGTGGCATCACGGGATTCCAGGATGCCGATGGTCTTGTGCGGATGCTCCTGCCGGAGTTTGCACGCAGCACCGATTCCGCTCAGACCTGCGCCGATGATCAGGATGTCGAAGTGCTCAGCGTCCGTGGACATGGTTCATGAATAGCAAGTGTTCCTGCGATTTACATGATCAGTCCAGGTGGTCCCATACGCTGAGGTCTTGCCAGCCGACTGTCACTGTGCGGAGGTACTTGGCTCCCTTGACCTCACGGGCAGCCTTCTCTGTGGCGAAGACTCCCAGGGGTGCCGGATTGCGATCCGCGGAGACGTGGGAGTGGCGAGTCCGTTTGCCCTCGAACACGATGAAGAGCTGATCGCCGTCCCCCACGGCGGGCGCGTCCGGAACGGTGAACCGTTCCCACATGACGCGGTACGTGGGGCGAACAGAGAGTTGTTGCTTTTCGATGGAGCGTGCATCGAACTCGGTGCGGGTCACTGCCACGAGCGGAGCATCCGAAGACTCCGGGTGCTGTTGGAAGACCAGGAACACCTCTGGATCGCTACTGCGGAAGTTGAGAATCTTCTCAAGAATGGATGTGAACGGACGGTTCATGAATTAACCATGACCGACATCCATGCCTTTGTCTGCACTGTTCGCGTTTGTGAAGGCAAATTCGTCAAGTGTTACCCAACTAGGAGCGATGCCTCAATACGTTTGCATGAGGCCGCCGGGACCGCGGACGTGACTGCTAGCATGAAGTGGACCTTATGTGATCCAAGTCACTTAGAAGCACATGCGTAGCTCATCAGGAGGATGATCCGTCATGGCCGACAATCGAGCCGTTGCTTACGAAGGTCCAGGCAAGGTTCAAGTCATCGACACTCCTTATCCGGAGTTCGAACTCAAGGATGGTCCGGGTGTGAATCCGGCCAACGTGGGGCGCAAAGTCCCCCACGGAGTCATTCTGAAAACCATCGCCACCAACATTTGTGGTTCCGATCAGCACATGGTGCGCGGTCGAACCACGGCGCCTCAGGATTTGGTCCTGGGCCACGAAATCACCGGTGAAGTCATTGAAGTGGGGCCGGACGTCGAATTCATCAAAGTCGGCGACATCTGCTCCGTCCCGTTCAACATTTCCTGCGGTCGGTGCCGCAACTGTAAGGAACGCAAAACCGGCATCTGCCTCAATGTGAATCCGGATCGCCCCGGTTCCGCCTACGGGTATGTCGACATGGGTGGCTGGGTAGGTGGTCAAGCGCAGTTCGTGCTGGTGCCCTATGCGGACTGGAATCTGTTGAAGTTCCCGGACCCGGAGCAAGCCCTTGAGAAAATCCTGGACCTGACCATGCTCTCGGACATTCTGCCCACCGGGTTTCACGGTGCCGTGACCTCCGGAGTGACGGTTGGTTCCACGGTCTACATCGCCGGCGCGGGACCCGTGGGACTGGCCGCGGCGGCGTCGGCGTTGCTGCTCGGTGCGGCCGTGGTCATCGTGGCTGACATGAACGATGACCGCCTGGCGCAGGCGCGCAGCTTCGGGTGCGAAACGATCAATCTCACGGAAGGCGACCCGCAGGATCAGATCGAGCAGATCCTGGGCGTGCCCGAGGTGGACTGTGCCATTGACGCTGTCGGTTTCGAGGCGAAGGGCCACGGCAAGGATGCTGAAGAGGCGCCCGCAACCGTGCTCAACTCCCTCATGGAGATCACCCGGGCCGGTGGTGAACTCGGTATCCCGGGGCTCTACGTCACCGGCGATCCGGGCGGTATCGACGAAGCCGCGCAGAAGGGCTCCCTGTCACTGTCGTTGGGCACCGGGTGGGCGAAGTCCCTGGCCTTCACCACTGGTCAGTGTCCGGTCATGAAGTACAACCGTCAGCTGATGATGGCCATCCTGTACGACCGCATCCACATCGCCAAGGCGGTCAACGCCAAGGCGATTCCGCTAGAGGACGCGCCCAAGGGCTACGCCGAGTTCGACCACGGCGCGGCCACCAAGTTCGTTCTGGATCCCAACGGATACCTGGGGGCGTCTGCGGCATAGGGAGCCGCCAGAACCTCGCGGTCGCACGCTGATCGACGTTACGACCCTTGCGTGCGCCACCTCGCAATCTGATCGACCTTGGGACCCGGATTTCCGGGTTTCAAGGCGTTAACGTCAATCAGTTTGCGGGCAGTGTTGGCAGGTGGTCGTAATGTCGACCAGGCTGCGCCCCGGGCCCGGCCTCAGATCCGCAGGTGCACCAGGCTCGGCCCGGAGATGCTCAGCGCCTGTTCCACGGTGGAGGCCAGGCTGTCCATGGTCGCGGACAACCCGGTCGCGCCGAAGGATTCCGCGAGCTGCACCCAGTCCGGCTGCTTGAGGTCCACGGCCAGCGGGTCGATGTCACGGTCGACCATGCCCTGTCGGATTTCGCCGTACCCGCCGTTGTCCACGCAGATGATCGGCAGATCCAGCTCGAGTTCCACCGCGGTCATCAGCTCCTGGATGCTGAACATCAGGGCGCCGTCGCCCAGTAGACACACCACCGGGCGGTCCGGTGCGGCTAACTTGGCGCCGATCGCGGCGGGCAGGCCGTAACCCAGCGTCGCGTACGTGCCCATGTACAGCAGCGAGTGCGGGGTGGGTGCGCGGAAGAACGTGGTGGATCCCATGTACGTCACCTGGGACGAGTCGCCGGCCATGATCGTGTTGTCCGGGACCACGTCCATGATGGTTTCGTTGAGCGCGGCCAGGTCGGGCGCCCACTGGCGCCCCTCGTTGTCCATGGCGTCGAAGACTTCGCGTAGGTCCGGTGCCTCTCGATCGCCGACGTCGCTCCCATCGTCCGCACGCAAGGCCTCCAGTAGCTGCGCCACCACGGCGGCCGAGTTGCCCGGTACCTCGATGTCCGGCGTGAGGTTGCACAGCATTTGGTCGCGCATGATGTCCACGCGGATGATCGGCCCCTGGGGTGTGATGTCGCCGCCCCACAGCTCGGCCTCGCCCACCTTGGAGCCGATGACCAAGAGCGCGTCGGCGGTGCGCAGGAATGAATGTGCCGTGGTCAACCTCAGATCCGCGCCCAGGGACAACCGGTGCTTCTCCGGAATCGCGCCCTTGCCGTTGGTTGTGGTGATGACGGGAGCTTCGAGTAGCTCGGCCAGTTCCAACAACTGAGAACCCGCGGCCAACGAGCCACCACCGGCCAGGACGACCGGACGAGAAGCTGCGGCGAGAGCAGCAGCCGCCGCGGCGACGTCGGACGCCGGTGCAGGCTGGGGCGCTCCCAGGGGACGCGGGGCCGTCGCGGACGCAGGCACGTCCGCCGGGCCCTCGAGGATGTCCAGCGGAATCTCGATGTGGATGGGCCGGGGGCGGGAATGGGCGAAGTCGCGCATGGCGTCGTGAATCATGGTCACGGCCTCGGTCCCGGACGTCACACGGCGGGACTGACCCACGATCGCGTTGACCGCGGCGGACGGGTTCTTGGTCTCGTGCAGCGAACCGATGTCCCGGAAGTCCTGACCCACCGGGCGGCCCGGTGACAGCAGGATCATGGGGCGCGATTCGGCGTACGCGGTGGCCGCGCCGGACAGCGAGTTCAGCAGCCCCGGCCCGGAGGTCGTGATGACCACGCCGGGCAACCCGCGCACCTGCGACCAGCCGTCCGCGCCGTAAGATGCGCCCTGCTCGTGCCGCGTGGTGATCGCTCGGATTCCCAGCTCGCGCAGCGGCCGGTAGAACTCAAGAGAATGGGTGCCGGGAATGCCGAACACGGTGTCGATCCCGTAGCCGCGCAGGGTCTCGAGGACCGCTCGGGCCACGGTGCGTTGGGGGTACGACGTCGCCTGGTTGCCTGGGTTTTCGCTCAAGACTTGGCCTCCTTGATCCGTTCCGACCACTCCGTGGAAATCTCGGCCGAGGTGCGCTTGGTCAGCAGCGACACCACCACGTACACGAGCGCGGAGGACAACAGGCCCAGGTAGATGGGGGCGTTGGCGAGCACGCCGAAGACCGCCATCGACACCAGGGTGACCAGAGAGCCCACGGCCATGGAGAGCGCGGCACCGATGGCGGTGCCGCGCTTCCAGATCAGACCGCCCAGGATGGCGACCAACAGGCCACCGACCAGCACGTTGTACGCAATGGTCAGGGCCACCACGGTGGATGGGACGAGCATGGAGATGAACGTGACCAGCAGTCCCACGACCACCACGTAGACGCGGTCCTTGAAGACGGAGGCGTCCTCGGAGCGGGCGCGAGCGACGTCGTCATGAGAAGCTCCGAACAGGCCCTTGAGGGTGGGGATCACGTCAACGCGAGCCACTGTGGAGGCCGCGATCATTGCGCCGGAGGCCGTGGACATCATGGCCGCCACGCCGGCAGCGAGCACCACACCGCCCAGGCCGGCGGGGACGTGCATCTGTGCCATGGCGGCGAACGCCTCTTCCGGAACGGACAGGTTGGGCAGTACGGCCGCCGCGGCGGTGCCGATCAGCGCACCCGCCACGCCGTACAGCGCAACGTAGGCGGCCGCGCCCAGGCCGGCCCAGCGCGCGACCTGCGGGGAGCGGGCGGTGAACACGCGCTGCCAGATGTCCTGGCCGATCAGCATGCCAAATCCGTAGACCACGAATTGCGTGATGATCGCCTGGAAGCCCATGGAACCCCAGTCGAAGTAGGTGGCGTCCAGGCGTTCGGTCAGCCCGTTGATGCCGCCGGCGGCGGAGAGTGAGAACGGCAGCAGGATCAGGAACATGCCGATGGTCATGAACACGAACTGCATCAGGTCGGTCAGGGTGATCGACCACATGCCGCCCAGCACGGAGTAGGCGATCACCACGGCACCGCCCAGCAGGATGGCCCAGGGGCGGGAAATGGGGAAGAGCACCGAGAAGATTGAGGCGTACGCGGCCGTGGACGTCACGGAAATCATGAGCGTGTACGCGAGCATCACGAATGACGAGGCGCTCGCACCGCCGCGGTCGCCGTAGCGCAACTGCAGCATCTGCGAGACCGTGAAGACCTTGAGCGACTGGATGCGTCCCGCGAAGAAGAGACTCAGCGCCGCCAAGCCTGTGGCGATCGCGACCACGAGCCACATGCCCGAAATGCCGTACTGGTAGCCCAGACCCACGCCGCCCACGGTGGACGCGCCACCCAGAACGACCGCCGCCATGGTGGAGGTGTACAGACCGGGGCCGAGTCGACGGCCGGCCACGCGATAGTCCGTGGCCGTCTTGGCTCGGCGTGCCGCCCACAGGCCGATGACCACCATGGCCACCAGGTACAGCACGATGACAAGCACATTCATGAAGGGGTTCTCCTCGAGAGATGGCGGGGGCAGCTGTTGCGTGAGGGGTTGATCTCGCGAAACGGGTACAGGGCATAGGGTTTATGCACTAGGTCACAAAAAATATCACTGCCGGGTCTCCGAGCCGACCACATCCTGGTTGCCCCCGGAGCGTGTGGTGTCCCGAGCGATCCTCGGGAAGAAGGGAGAATCCGTGGAACCGGAACGCATCGTGGAAACCACGGCTGACGGGCAAAAACGCGTGGGGCCGGTCAATGCGGCGCTCACTCCGCGGTGGGTGGGGCCTGCCACGTTCGCCCGACTACCGCGCACGGACCAGGTCGATCACACGGACATTGCCGTGGTGGGAATCCCGTTCGATTCCGGAGTGTCGTACCGTTCCGGCGCGCGCTTTGGGCCGAATCACGTGCGCGAATCCTCGCGGCTGCTGCGCCCCTACAATCCGGCTCAGAACCACTCGCCGTTCGCGCGCCTGCAGGTCGCGGATGCCGGCGACCTGGTCGGCAACCCGTTCGACATCAAGGACGCCATTTCGGCCATTGAAACCGGCGCGCTCGAGTTGATGGGTTCGGACACCAAGATCGTGGCCATCGGCGGCGATCACACCATTGCGCTACCCCTGATGCGTGCCGCGCATTCGCGGCACGGCAAGATCGCGCTGTTGCACTTCGACGCGCACCTGGACACGTGGGACACCTACTTCGGTGCAGAGTTCACGCACGGCACGCCGTTCCGCCGCGCGTTCGAAGAGGGCATTATCGACACGGACGCCGTCATGCACGTGGGAACCCGCGGTCCCCTTTACGGCACCAAGGACTTGGAGGATGATTCGTCCTTCGGTTTCGAGATCGTCTCCTCCGCGGACGTCATGCGCTCCGGTGTGGACGCCGTGGTCCAGGCCCTGCGCGAGCGCGTGGGCGACCGCCCGCTCTACGTGTCCTTGGACATCGACGTCCTGGATCCCGCCCACGCACCTGGCACCGGTACTCCCGAGGCGGGTGGCATGACCAGCCGCGAGGTCCTCGAGATCCTGCGTGGCTTGCGCGGTCTGGACGTGGTCGCGTGCGACGTCGTGGAGGTCGCCCCCGCGTACGATCACGCCGAGATCACCGGCATCGCCGCTGCTCACGTGGTCTACGAGTTGATCACGCTCATCAGCCTGGGTCCCGACGCCGCTCCGGACGGCCCCGCGTACGGCATCTCCGGCGCACGCTACGGCGAGGGGGAGTGACCATGGAATTCGCATCACGCGCGGCGGAGTTCCGGCCTTCGCCGGTGCGCGCCGTCTTTGAAACCGCTATGGACCCGTCCGTGGTCTCACTGGCAGGCGGCAATCCCGATCTGTCCGTGTTGCCGGGCGGGGACATCGGCGCGCTGGCTTCCTCCCTGTTGGCCGAACGGGCCGGGGAAATTCTGCAGTACGGTTCCGGCGCGGGGACGACGCCGCTGCGAGACCTGGTCGTGCACCTCATGTCCCGGGGTGGTTCGGACATCACCGCCGCTGACGTGCTTCCGACCACGGGATCGCAGGCCGGGCTGGATCTGGTGACCAAGCTGTTCTGCAATCCCGGTGACGTGATCCTCGCGGAAGGTCCCACCTATGTGGGCGCGCTGGGAGTCTTCGGCGCGTACGAGGTGGACGTCCGGCATGTGGAGCTCGACGACCACGGACTGGATCCCGAGCACGTGGCCACCGCGTTGGACGAGCTGGCTGCGGAGGGCAAACGGGTTCCGTTCGTGTACGTGATCCCGAGCTTCCAGAACCCGACCGGCGTGACCATGCCGACCGAGCGACGTCGTGAATTGGTGCGTGTCTGCGCCGAACGCGACGTGATGATCGTGGAGGACGATCCCTACGCCCTGTTGTCCTTCGACCGCTCCGGACCGCTGCCATCGATGCACGGCATGGACCCGGAACACGTAATTCACCTGGGCAGCTTCTCGAAGATCTTTGCCCCGGGGCTGCGCGTGGGATGGCTCGTGGCACCCCCGGAAGTCAGGGGGCGGCTGCAGATCGCCGCCGAATCCGTGGTGATCCACCCGTCCAATCTGGCGCAGTCGCTGGTCACCGCGTGGGTCGGGTCGGAGCAGTGGGAACCAGCACTGGGCCGGGCCGTGGAGTTCTACCGGGAGAGGTGGGAGGCCATGAAAACAGCGCTGGAGGAGTTCATGCCCGAGCGTGCCGACTGGACCGAGCCGACCGGTGGCTTCTTCACGTGGGTCAAGGTGCCCGGGTTGGCGGAGAAGGACGATCTGCTGCGGGACGCGATCGAGCAGGGAGTCGTTCTGGTGCCGGGTTCCGCGTGCTACTCGGACGGACGTCCCTCCGACGCCGTGCGGCTCGCGTTCTCCGGTGTCTCGCCCGTGCGCATCCGGGAAGGTGTGAAGCGGCTGGCGCAGATTTTGTAAGTCAGACCGCCACCTCCACCGCGATTCACCGGACCCTTGAGTCTGGTGTGAGGGAACTGCAGGCAGTAAGGCTTAGGGGAGGGAAATGCTGGAATCTTCGTCGATTTCAACACTTCCCTCCCACGAGATTTCCTGCTTGCACTTTCCTCACTCAGCGCTTCTTGGATCGCATGGCCGCTTTAACCGTGACCGGTTCACCCGCGGTGGCGGCGCTGTCCGGCGAGACGGTGATGAAGGTGTCGAAATAGCATCTGCTGTGCGAGGTCATGGCCACAATCTAGACCGCACGAGCCCCCTTGGGAACTTGCTACTTTCCGCAGAATAAGTTAGCTTAACTAACTATGGATAAGACTCCCGATGTTGAGAGCCAGTCCCTGGGCCGTGCGCCCCTCGAAAGTGCCGAGAAACTACGAACGGCGCTTCGTCACGGAGTGTTCTTCCTCCGGCGGATGGACAACACGCGGGAACTCACCAGTCAGCAGATCAGCCTCATGTCCATGTTGACAGACGGCGGGGTCCGCATGACGACTATTGCAGCGAACCTCGGAGTCCGTACCCCTACCGCAACGCAGAGCGTCGACCGCTTGATGAAGTCCGGCCTGGTGGAGCGTCAGCCAGACCCTGCCGATGCTCGCGCTGTTCTCGTGAAGCTCACGCGCCGCGGCCACAACGTGATCGCGGCAGAAGATCGCCACCGCAACGAGGTGGTTGCCAAGGTTCTTGCGCGGCTGGATGACAAAGAACTGGCCGCGCTCGACGCCGCCATGCCCGTTCTCGAGAAACTCGCCAGCCCGCGCGGCGGTATGACGGGGGAGCACCAGCCCCGCCCGGGAGTTCGCCGGGACTGATCTGGATTCAACGCATGATCTGCGCCGAAGACAAAACGAGCCGGACCCGCCTCAATGGCGGGTCCGGCTCGCTTTCTGCGTACTGAGAATCAGATGGTCTCGGTAACGTCCTCGGCGTCGAAGCGCGGGTTGCGTGCGTACTCGGGCTCAACCGGGGTGCCCAGGTTGACGACCACGATGGAGTGCTTGCCGGTGCCCTCGAAGAACTCCTCATCCACGCCGGCCGGGTTGAAGCCGGTCATGGGGCCGGCGGCCAGGCCTGCGATGCGGGCGGCAATGATGAAATAGCCCACCTGGATGTGGGAGTTGGCCTTGCCGCTGGTGATGCGCATGTCGTCGTTCTCGTCGTACATGCTCTTCATCTGCGGGGCGGCCGGCAGGAACTCGGGGAAGTGCTCGTGCCAGTTCTCGTCGTAGGACAGGATGGCGGTCAACGGAGCGTTGCGGGTCTTCTCTTGGTTGCCGCGGCTCATGTGCTTGACCAGGCGCTCGCGGGCCTCGGGGGACTCGACCCAGGTGATGCGCATGGGCTGGGAGTTGAACGCGGTGGGGCCCATCTTGGTGAGCTCGTAGATGGTGCGCTTCTGCTCATCGGTCACGGGGGCGTCCGTGAAGTGGCTCGCGGTGCGGGCATCGCAGAACAAGCGATCCACGGCGTCCTGGTCGATGGCCACGGTCAGATCAGCGGTTGCGGTCTCAGTCATCTAGCGTCCTCTCGTCGTTCTCTCGGTTCGGGTGCCCACGCCGACGACGCGCACACCTCCCGGGAAATTGTTTCGTCGGAAAGCATAACGGCGGAAACGTCCGACGTAGTCCCGATGTAAGGAAAGTAACTCCTGCACTCGCCCGCGCAGTAATTTGTGACTATGCATGCCGCAACTGGTTTCCGCCGGTCAGGGGCAGGGTCTAGTTTTGTCGAGTGACTTCCGTCTTCATCCCCGGCATGCTGACCGGGCTGGCCCTCATCGTGGCGATCGGTGCCCAGAACGCGTTCGTTCTGCGGCAAGGCATTCGTCGTCAGCACGTGTGGGCCGTGGTGCTCATCTGCATCGCCTCGGACGTGTTTCTGATTTCCGTGGGAACTGCCGGGATCGGGTTCCTGATTGAACGCGTGCCGTGGTTGCTGGAGATCTTCCGCTGGGGTGGCGTGATTTATCTGGTGGGCTTCGCGATTCAATCGTTCCGCTCGGCCATGAAGCCCCAGGGCCTACAGGCAGCCGAGGAAGGCGGTGGGTCTCTCAGGACAGTGGTCCTGACGACCTTGGGGCTGACCTGGTTGAACCCCCATGTGTACCTGGACACCGTGATCATGCTGGGCAACCTGGCCAATCAACAGGGCGATCAACGATGGGTCTTCGCAGCAGGAGCCATCATGGGGTCCGTCATCTGGTTCATCGCACTGGGTGCGGGCGCCAAAGCGCTCTCGCGGGTCTTGAATACCCCTCTGACCTGGCGCATCGTGGACATCATGGTGGGCGTGGTCATGCTGGCCATTGCCTCAAAGTTGGCGCTGAGCCCGGCGGTTTAATCATCGGGACTGGGCCACGGGGTCAAACTTTCCCCTTCTGCGGTTGTCGAGGCGTAGTAGTCAGTCATCCCGATTCCGCCGCACGGCGGCACGGGCAGCCTCACGGTTCACGGCACTGATGGCTGACAGGGGAATGCCCGCGGGGCAGACCTCTGCGCATTCGCCGTAGACCGAGCACGGGCCGAACTCTTCCTCGGCGGACTCCACCACGCCGCGGGCACGTCGTCCGCGCTCCGGCTTGCCCTGGGGAAGCGTGGCCAGGTGAGTGAGCAACGAGCCGGTGAACAAGTGCGACGACCCGTTCGGGCAGGCTGCAATGCACGCGCCGCAGCCGATGCACGCCGAGAAATCCAGGGCTCGCTCCGCCATGTCGAACGGGATCTGGCGGGTGTCCGCATCCGGGGCCGTGCCGGCGTCCACGGATACGAATCCGCCCGAAGCCACCACACGGTCCATCGCGGAACGGTCCACCACCAGATCGCGCACCACCGGGAACGCAGAGGACCTGAACGGTTCCATCCGAATATGCGCACCGTCCGAGAAGGACCTCAGGTGCTGACGGCACATGGGCGTGTGCGGCTCCGGACCGTGCGGAATCCCGTCCACCGTGATGCCACACGTGCCGCAAATTCCCTCGCGACAGTCCGTGTCGAAGGCAATGGGGTCTTCACCCTCCTCGACCAGTTGCGAATTGAGTCGATCCAGCAGCTCCGGCAGGGACATCTCCGCCGCGGCGTCGTCCACCGTGTACGAGACGAATCTGCCGTCGGTTTCGTCGGAGGCTTGCCGCCACACATCAATGGTCAGTTTCACAGTCGGTCTCCTCGCATGCTGCTGGACAACGCGAATCGGAAGCGTTCATGGGCGGACATCACTTGTAGTTCCTGGTCTGCAGCGGAACTGTCTCGAACGACAGTGGTTCCGCGTGCCGTATGGGCGTGCCCGGGTGCTCGGGCGTGCCGGGCACGTGCTCCCACGCGGATACGAACGCCCAGTTCTCGTCATCGCGCTGCGCTTCGCCGCCTTCGGTCTGGTGATCCTCACGGAAGTGCGCGCCGCAGGACTCGTCGCGGTCCAAGGCATCCAGGCACATGAGTTCGGCCATTTCCAGATAGTCGGCCACGCGACCCGCGCGCTCGAGTTCCTGGTTCAGCTGCCGCCCCGTTCCCGGAACTCGCAAGTCATTCCAAAATTCCGAACGCAAGGAGCGGATCTCGTTGAGGGCAGTTTCCAATCCGGACACCGTCCGGGACACTCCACAACCCGTGTACAAAATGTCGCCGAGTCGCCGGTGGAAGTCGTCTGCACCGCGGGTTCCACCGATGGACAGCAGCTGCTCCGTGCGGGCCTTGACGTCGTCGACCGTGGCGCGCACGGCGTCGTCGTCAAGCGACAGGGGAGCGGTCCCGAGATGCGAAGCCAGGAAGTTGGGCACCGAGAACGGGAGGGTGAACCAGCCATCCACGCACGCCGAGAGCAGTGAGTTGGCGCCCAACCGGTTGGCGCCGTGATAGCCCCATCCGGCCTCGCCACCCACGAACAAGCCGGGTACTGAGGTCATCATGTCGTAGTCGCTCCACAGCCCACCCATCGCGAAGTGCGCGCCCGGAGCGATGCGCATGGGCTGGGTGTAGGGGTCCTCACCTGTTGCATCGAAATACATGGAGAACAGGTTTCCGTAGCGCTCCTTGATGGTCGGCTTGCCCAGCCGTTCCATGGCGTCTCGGAAATCCAAGTACACGCTGTTCTTAAGCGGGCCCACGCCGTGGCCCGCCTCGATCTGTTCGCGCGCCGCCCGAGAGGAGATGTCTCGCGGGGACAGGTTGCCGTACGCGGGGTACTTGCGCTCCAGGTAGTAGTCGCGCTCGTCCTCGGGAATCTCGTTGGGTGGGCGGTCGTCACCGGCCCGCGCCGGAACCCAGATGCGTCCGTCATTACGCAGCGACTCACTCATCAGCGTGGTTTTGGACTGCCAGTGCGAACTCACCGGCAACGCGGTCGGATGGAACTGGATGAAGGACGGGGACGCGAAATACGCTCCGCGCCTGTGCGCCCGCCAGGCCGCGGTCACGTTCGAATTGTGCGCGAGCGTCGAGCGGAAATACACGTTGCCGTAGCCGCCCGTGCACAGCACCACGGCGTGAGCGGTCTCCGCCTCGATCTCGCCGGTGTACAAGTTGCGGCACACCACGCCCTGCGCGCGACCGTCCTTGACGATCAGATCCAGCATCTCGCGATGCGTGCGCAGATCCACGCTGCCCGTGCCCACCTGACGTTGCAGCGCACGGGACGCCGCCACCTGCAGCTGCTGACCCGTCTGGCCACGCGTGTAATAGGTGCGCGAGACCTGCACGCCACCGAACGACCGGGTGCGCAATTGCCCGCCGTACTCTCGGGCGAACGGTGCGCCGATCGCGTCCATATGGTCGATGACGCGCACGGATTCCTCCCCGAGACGGAAACAATCGGCCTCGCGCCCGCGGAAATCCCCGCCCTTCACGGTGTCCTTGACGAACCGCTCGAGTGAATCGTTGTCCACCTTCTTCGCGCGGGCCGCGTTGATACCGCCCTGGGCCGCCACCGAGTGGGCACGGCGGGCGGCGTCGTGGAAGGTATAGACGACGACGTCGTAGCCCAGCTCCCCGAGCGCGGCAGCACATCCCGCCCCGGCCAGTCCCGTACCCACCACGATCACGCGGAACTTACGCCGGTTGAGCGGGCTGACCAGTTTGTAATCGAGTTTCCGGCGAGCCCATGCGGTGGCCGGATCGCCGTCGGGAATGCGGCCGTCCAGGGGTTCGGAGGCGCGGTCGGTCAACGGGGAGCTCATGAAATCAGTCCTGTCAGAACAGCCACGGGAATGGTGATGTTGCCCAGAGCGACCACCAGGGCCACCAGAAGGGCCACCGCGGCCAGAATGTTGCGGGCCTTGGAACCCACGCCGATGCCCAGGTCGTACACCGAACTCACCAGGCCGTGGAGCAGGTGCAGGGCCAGGGCCAGCATGGCCACGATGTAGATCAGAGAGGCCGGCCAGCGGCTGAACGAGTCCACCAGGTTCGAATACGCGTAGGACGATTCGTGCGTGGCGGCTTGGAAGCCGTCCGGGGCCGCGGGGGAGGTGCCCGTGGTCAGATCCAGGATGTGGAAGATCACGAACAGCAACAGCACCACACCGGTGACCAGCATCGATCGGCCGGCGAACACGGAAAGGCCCAGGCCGCGGCGTCGGCGAATGCTGGGCGCGCGGGCACCGCCGCGGGCGCGCCGAGCACGGGATTTCAGAATGAGGGCGCACACGATGTGGGCGATCACGCTGACCAGCAGCACCACGCGCAGGATCCAGAGCAGACCCTCGTAGGGGAGCACGGGGTAGAACGCGTTACGCAGCCAGTGCGCGTACGAATTGAAGGCCTCGGGGCCCTGATAGACCTTGAGGTTGCCGATCATGTGGACCAGGACATAGGCCGAGAAAATCAGACCGGTGATGGCCATGATGTATTTGGCAGCCACGGATGAGAACCGGCTGCGGTGACCGGCGCGCGTGACGGGCGCGGATCCACTCGGACGGGCAGGGGCGGGTGCTGACATGGCGGCTCCAGCTTCGTAGACGGAAGCTGCGGACGCAGCTCCCGGCGACCTCTCACCCCAGCTTATCCGGGGTGTCCTCAGCATTGGGGGTATGACGCGCTGTATCCACAGGTGCTTTCGTGAGTGACAATGGGGGATGTGAGTGCCGAACGTATGGCGGCGGACGGCCCCGCGGGGGCCCCGACTGCGAACCAGTGCCCGGTGACAGGGCGGAGCGACAGCCAGGATATGGATCAGCGAAAAGCCACCGACGGTGAATGGAACACCGGCATCCCCATCGAGAGGGTGGGTGACGGTTGGCGCATCAGTTCGCTGAACCTTGCACGCCAGGTACTGCGGAACCAGAAGACTCTGCAGGCTGGTTTCCGCGCCGAACAGGTGCGTGCGGGACTGCGCAAGTCACGCCATCCCGTCCTGTTCTCGGACGGCCCGGAGCACCGCGAGCAGCGCTCCATGATCGCTCGCTTCTTCGCGCCCACCACCGTGGACACCACTTACCGCGAGCTCATGGACCGCTACGCCAAAGAGACCTTGGCTGAGCTGGACCGCACCGGGTCGCTCGACCTGGGCGAGGCGGCCATGGGGTACTCCGTTCGGGTGGCCGCGCACATCGTGGGCCTGGACGGCACCGATCCGGACGCCATGGGGCGGCGCCTCATGAAACTTTTCGGCAGCGACGCCGATCCCACCGAGACACCTCGCAACGCTGTGCACAAGGTGTGGTTCACGATCCGCTCGTCCCTGAACAGCCTCCCGGTGGCCACATTCACATGGCACGACGTTCGCCCGGCGGTCAAAGCTCGCAAGAAGGAGCGCCGAGCAGACGTGATCTCGCACCTGCTCGATCAGAATTACACCCTGACGGAAATTGCGACCGAGTGCCTCACCTACGCCGCGGCGGGCATGGTCACCACGCGCGAGTTCATTGCCATGTCTGTGTGGCACTTGCTCGAGAACAAGCCGCTGCAGGAGCGGTTCATGGTGGCGGGTAAGGGTGAGCGATATGCGATCCTGCACGACATCCTGCGCTTGGAACCCGTGGTGGGCCTGCTCTACCGCCGCGCCACCGAGGACATCGAGGTCGAACACGACGGCCAGAGCTACACGATTCCCGCCGGTGACATGATCACGATGTCCGTCAAGGACACCAATGTGGACACCGAGGTCTTCAACCAGCCCCGCGAGGTCTGTCCCGAGCGCAAACTTCCGCGCGGGGCTCGTCCCGAAGGCGCAGCCTTTGGCGACGGTGCCCACCGCTGCCCGGGTCACTTCGTCGCCATCCAGGAGACCGACGTGTTCTTGCGCGAACTATTCAGCCGCGAGGTGGAGCAATTGGCCGCGCCCGAGCTGTTCACTGACGCGTTGATCGCCGGATACAGGGTGGAGGGGCTGCGCGTGGGGCTTTCCTCAGCTGGTCAGAGCGGTGTGCTGAAATAGGGGCATGAAGAAGTACTCCTCGTACACACAGAGCGGCACGGGCCGGCCCGTGGAGGAGTTCACCGCATCCAAGTCCCTGCAGGGGTTCCTGAACAACGCCATTGAGCGCGCGGAGCAGGTCAATCCTCGGTTCGCCGAGCTGTGGCGGGAGATCGCCCGCGTGGCCAACGGGGGCAAGGGTGTGCGGCCGCAACTGCTGCACATGGCCACCCATTCTTATCCGGCCCGTCCCGTGCACCCGGTCATCAACGCCGTGGGTGCAGGGTTCGAATTGCTCCACACCGCCCTGCTCATTCACGACGACGTGATAGACCAGGACGAGCTGCGCCGTCACCAACCCACGGTCAACGCGGCGGCCGAACGGCGCGCGGCGACCCGGATGGCGTTGGGTGCCCGAGCGACGTCGGCGGGGGGAACCGAACACGCGAAACAGTATGGGCGCAGCGTGGGAATCCTGGCCGGTGACCTCGCGCTCACGGGCGCGTACCGGCTGATCGCCACGTCGCATGCGCCGGAATCGCGACTGCTGCGGCTGCTTGCGATCCTGGACGAAGCGGTGTTCCGGTCTGCAGCCGGCGAGTTCCTGGACGTTGAGCACGCCTTGCCCGGTTTGACGGTGTCCAATCAGGAAATCCTACTGGCCACGCGTCTGAAGACCTCCGCGTACTCATTTGAAGCCCCATTGACCGCAGGTGCCGTGCTGGGTGGTGCTCCCGTGGCGGACGTCAACGTGCTCGGCGATGTCGGCCGGGCCATGGGTACGGCCTACCAGCTCGCGGACGATGTCCTGGGCGTTTTCGGCGACCCCGAACGGACCGGCAAGTCGGCTCAATCGGATCTGCGCGAGGGCAAACGGACCATGCTCATCTCCCTCGCCGAACACGGGCCGTACGGACCCAAACTGCGGGAGATTCTGGACCGGGCCGCGGTAGAAGGTCTGAGCGATGAGGACGCCCACGCAGCCAAGGACCTGCTGGAACGCTGCGGTGCCCGCGCCGGCGTGGAGCGCATGGCGGAGCAGGCTGCTCAACGGGCCAAGGACCTGCTGGAAGATTCGCAGCTGCCGACCACGCTCGTGGAGCAGCTGTCGGAGACCACGGACGGCATCGTGCGGCGGACCAAGTAGGTCCACCGCACGATGCACTGCCGCCGGAAGTAAGGCGCCGGCCGGTACCCGAGCCGCTACATCCGCAAGAACGCGCTGGTCGGGTCCTCCACGGCGTCGGCCACGAAGCGCAGGAACCCGCCCGCGGAACCGCCATCGCACACGCGGTGGTCGAAGGCGAGGGTCAGTGTGGTGACCTTGCGGACCGCGAGTTCACCGTTGACGACCCAGGGCTTGTCGATGATGCGTCCGATACCCAGGATGCCCACCTCGGGGTGGTTAATGATGGGCGTGGCGCCGTCCGTGCCGAACACGCCGTAGTTGTTGAGCGTGAACGTGCTGCCCGACAGCTCCGCTGGGCTCGCCTTGCCGGAACGGGCCACTTCGATGACCTCGCGCATGCGCTGGTTGAGCTCCACGGTGTTGAGCTGATCCGCGTTGCGCAGGTTGGGAACCAGCAGTCCGCGCTCGGATTCCACGGCCAGGCCCAGGTTCACACCGTCGAAGCGCACGATCGAGCGCGTGCCGTCCTCGTGGGTCTCGAGCCGCGAACACAGTTGCGGGAAGGCGCGCAGCCCGGCCAGCGTGAAACGAGCCAGCAGTGCGAGCAGACTCGGCGCGTTCTCCGGGTCCTTGGCCTTGTAGCTCGCGCGCAGATTCAGCAACTCGGTCGCGTCCACATCCACCCAGATGGTGGCCTCGGGAATCTCGGTGCGCGAGCGCGTCATCGCATCGGATATCGCCTTGCGCACGCCCTTGACGGGTTCGCGCTGCGCCACGGCCAGGCCGGTTCGCGAGTCCACATTCTGCCCGTGCGTGCCAGCGACATTCGCCGACGCCGCCGTTTCCGCCCCTGCCTCGCCTGTCCTCTTCCCGCCGCGGGCCGCGCTCGCATGGGGAGGAAGGGTCGAGTGGCCCGGGTCCGCGGCGGTGGCCGGCCACCCCTTGCTGGGCGTGGGCGGAACCGACGTGTGATGCGCCGCTGAGCCGGGAGCTGCCGGCGCGGCCGGAGCCGGGGGAGCGGGAGGTGGCGTCGCGAGACCGGTGGGCGCGGGGCCGGCCGCATCCGAGCGGCGTCGTTGATCGTCCACCTGATCCAGAGCGGCCCGGATATCCTGACGCATGATCAGTCCGCCCGGACCGGTTCCGATGAGCCCGGTGATGTCCACGCCATGCTCCTTGGCGAGCTTGCGCACCAGCGGCGAGATGACCGTGGGGGCCATGCGCGGTGCCGCGGTGAGCGCGTCGTGGGTGTGGGACGCGGCACCGGACTGGCCGGTCGCGGAACCGCCGGACGTGCGCGCGGACTTGCCGCGGCGGCGTCGGCGGGACGAACCACCCGAGGTGGTTCCGTAGCCGATCAGTACGTTGCCGGAGGACTCGTCGGAACTGTCGTCCGCTGACTCCTCGGCGGAGGGCTGCGTTCCCGCGCGCTCCTCCTCGCGGTAGCTCGCGCCCTGGGTGGGTGCGGGAGAGTCCTCGGATTCGGTGGCCGAAGCCTCCGTGGCGGGTGCCGGGGCGTCCTCAGAGGCCGGGGTTTCGGCGCCGTCGGAGACCGAGATCAGCGACTGGCCCACCGTGAGCGTCTCGCCCTCCGCGCCGTGCAACTTGTGGACCGTGCCCTCGAAGGGGCTGGGGATCTCGACCGCTGATTTGGCGGTTTCGACCTCCACGATCGGCTGGTCCATGGCCACGGTGTCACCCTCGGCGACCAGCCAGTGCAGGATGTCCGCCTCGGTGAGACCTTCGCCCAGGTCGGGCAGATGGAACACATTGATGCTCACGGGTCAGTCCTCCCACTGCAGTTCGTCCAGGGTGTCGAGGATCCGCTCGACACTGGGGATGTGATGGTGTTCGAAAGCCGGCGAGGGGTAGGGGATGTCGAATCCCGTGACCCGTAGGACCGGCGCGGCCAGCGAATGGAAGCAGCGCTGCTGGGTGCGCGCCACGATCTCCGAGGCCACGGACGCGAAGCCCTGTGCCTCGGCCACGACCACGGCGCGGCCGGTTTTGCGCACGGATGCGGCGACCGTTTCGTCGTCGTAGGGCACGATGGTGCCCAGGTCGATGACCTCCACGCTCATCCCGTCCTGCGCGGCTTCTTCCGCCGCGGACAAGCACACGGGAACGGACGGGCCGTAGCTGATCAGGGTCGCGTCCGTGCCTTCACGGGCGACGACGGCGTGTCCCTCGCGTTTCGGCGCGCTCCCGTTGGCGTACTGCTCGCGCAGTACGTCCAGGTCGATCTGGGCGGTGGACCAGTACAACCGCTTGGGCTCGAAGAACACCACGGGGTCCGGGGAGTCGATGGCCTCGCGCAACATCAGGTAGGCATCGGTGACGGAGGCCGGGGTGAAGACCTTCAGGCCCGGGGTGTGCGCGTAGTAGGACTCCGAGGAATCACAGTGGTGCTCCACACCTCCCACGCCGCCGCCGTAGGGAATGCGGATGACCATCTGCATTCCCAGCTTGCCGCGGGTGCGATTGTGCATCTTGGCCACGTGCGAGGCGATCTGCTCGAACGCGGGGTAGGCGAAAGCATCGAACTGCATCTCGACCACCGGGCGCATGCCGTTCATGGCCATGCCCACGGCGGTGCCGATGATCCCGGACTCCGCCAGGGGAGTGTCGAAGCAACGCTCGCGGCCGAACTTGGCGGTCAGGCCGTCGGTGATACGGAAAACGCCGCCGAGGGTTCCCACGTCCTCACCGAAGACCAGCACGCTCGGATCGGTTTCCAGGGCGTCCGCGAGAGCGGTGTTCAGCGCCTTGGCAAAGCTGACTTTCTGGACGCTCATCACGCCTCCTCTCGGGACAGTTCGTCGGCCAGCAGATCGGACTGCTCGCGCAACTGGGTGGTGGGTTCGCTGTAGACGTGGCGGAACAGATCCTGCGGGTCCAGTTCCGGTTTGGTCGCCATGGCTTCGCGCAAGCGCTTGGCCATGTCCTCGGCGTGCGTGGAGATCTGCTCCGACGCGGCGTCGTCCAGGGCGTCCTGATCCGTCAGGTAGCGCTGCATGCGCGTGATCGGATCCTTGGCGACCCATTCGGAGACCTCGTCGCGCTCGCGGTAGCGGGTGTCATCGTCCGCGTTGGTGTGCGCCTGCATGCGGTAGGTCATGGCCTCGACCAGCAGCGGGCCCTTGCCCTGGCGGCACAGGTCGACGCCGCGGCCCAGCACGGAGAGCAGCGCGGCCAGGTCGTTGCCGTCCACGCGCTCGCCGGCCATGCCGTAGCCGACCGCCTTGTGCGCGAGCGTGGGGGCGTGGGTCTGGGAGGACAGCGGCACGGAGATCGCATAACCGTTGTTCTGCACCAGGAACAGGACGGGCAATTGGAATACGGCGGCGAAGTTGAGGGCTTCGTGGAAGTCGCCCTCGGAGGTGGCGCCGTCGCCGCACATCGCCAGGGTGACGGTGTCCTCGCCGCGCAGCTTGGCCGCGTGTGCCACGCCCACTGCGTGCAGGAGCTGGGTGGTGAGTGGGGTGGCCTGGATGCTGACCTTGTACTCGCGCGGATCGAAGCCGCCGTGCCAGTCACCGCGGAACGTGCTCATGACCTCGAGCGGGTCCACGCCGCGGGACATCACGGCCACCGAGTCGCGGTAGGTGGGGAACAGCCAGTCGTTATCGCCCAAGCACATGGCCGCGGCGACCTGGCAGGCTTCCTGACCATGGCTCGAAGGGTAGACGGCCATACGGCCCTGCCGGACCAACGCCATGTTCTGGTCGTTGATGCGACGACCCACCACGAGTTTCTCGTAGGCCTTGAGCAACTGCTCGGTCGAGGGCAAGGGGTACTCGTGACCCGGTTCGGGGCCCTGCTCGCTGTCCGGGACGGGCTGTCCATCCGGGGACAACAGCTGGATCTCGCTGGTTGCCGGAAGCATGTAGGCCTCCGGGGTGATGCCGAAATTCTTGGACGCTTCCACCGCCGGGATCACGGGTGCGGTGTCCTCTGCGGGGGTTTCGTCGACTGCGCCGGGCGCGGTCTCCTGAGCCGCGGCGTTCTCCGGTGATTCCGGTGTCGTGGAGTTCGTCGTGGGGGTTTCGGCTGCGGGATCGCCGCCGGGTGAAGTGGGCTCGCTCATGGCCGACCCCTTCCATGGTTGGTTCAGACGTTTCGTGATCCAAGTATGAGAACTATTGGTCAGTTGTCTCCCCACTTCGGGGATGCACTGGACAAAAGTGCACTCCAGGGACTCATCGTGGACAATATGATCTGATGTGACGTACGTCATGACGGTTTGTCGGATGGGTCACAGCCGTCCGAGTGGTGAGGGCTGCGGGCGGAGTCCTACCGTCCGACGGCTGATGTGAGCGGACGATCGGTTCCGATGCTCAGTTGCCGCTGCAGCGGACGCTGGCTGGCGGGCGTCGTCGTCGTCGGCGAAATATGAATTGAAAGAGGAGCGAGATGGCGGAGAAGCGGCGGGCGGATCTGGACGATACGGATGGGCGGATCCTGGACGAATTGACCCGGGACGCGCGGCAATCGGTCACGGCGCTGGCGAGTCGGGTGCATATTTCGCGTGCGCACGCCTACGAGCGGATCAAGAAGCTCCATGATCAGGGCGTGATTCTGCGGTACACGGCGGTGATCGATCCGGTGCGGGCGGGCCTGGAAGCGTCCGCATACGTGACCGTGCGGCTGAAGCAAAACACGTGGCCATCCCTGTGTGCCAAGCTGCGCCAGATTTCTCAGGTGCAGCACGTGGCGCTGGTGGGTGGCACGTTCGATGTGATGCTTCTGGTGCGGGCGAGTGGCACCACGGAACTGCGTGACGTGATTTTCGAGATGATCCAACCCATGCCCGAGGTGGTGGACACCCAGACGTTCCTGATCTTTGAGGACGTGGATGCGCGGGGTTAGTTAGGTCGTTTGCGGCGAGTGCTGCTCGCTGATCGACGGTGAAGCCATGCCCGGCCCGGCTCTGCAAACTGATCGACGGTAAAGCCAGAAGTCACAAGTTCTAGGGACGCAACGTCGATGGATTTACAGGGCGCCAGAAATTTGGGTCGCTACGTCGATGAAAAGGCACGGCTTTCCTTGTCGTGGTCGTTACGTAGATCAGAATGCGGCGCACACAGCAGATCTCCAGGTGTGGGACCACGGAGAGCCGCTGATCAGTGCGATGCTCAGTAGGCGAACTACTGCGCGGCGACGTGTCCGCGCCAGGTCCATCAGAATGAGGGGTTCTCATGAGTGACACCACACGATTGGCGCTGGTCACCGGTGCCACGGGGTATATCGGCGGCAACGTCGCGCAGGAACTCCTTGACCGGGGTTGGCGGGTCAGACTGCTCAGCCGCAGCGCGGACAAGGTCCGCGACCTACCGTGGGGTGACCGCGTGGTAGCGGATGGCCAGGAAGCCGGCCCGGGTCAGGCAGAGGTTGTCGAAGGGGACGCCTCGGATGCCAAGGACATCGCTCGCGCCATGGAAAACGTGGACGCCGCTTGGTACTTGCTCCACTCGATGGGTGACTCGGAGGACTTCGTGGAGGAAGAGAAGTCCATGGCGGACACCTTCGCCACGGCCGCACACAACGCGGGCGTCAACAGGATCATCTACCTGGGCGGGCTGCACCCCGCAGACACTGCCACCGAAGACCTCTCGGATCACCTGCGTTCCCGCGTGGAAGTCGGCAAGGTGCTCATGGATTCCGGTGTTCCGACCGCGGCACTGCAAACCGGTGTGGTGATCGGGGATGGGTCCTCATCCTTCACCATGATCCGCCACCTGTCCGAGCGGCTTCCCGGTGCCATTGCCCCCAAGTGGGTGCGCAACCACATTCACCCGATCGCCGTGGCCGACGTGATGCACTATCTGGTGGGGGCCGCGGACCTGCCCGAGGACGTGAATCGCACCTTCGACGTGGGCGGCCCCGAACCTCTTGAGTACGCCGACATGCTCAAGGAGTACGCAAGCGCGTTGAACAAGATCCCGCGCTTCATGCTGACGGCACCGGTCACCACTCCGGAACTGGCCGCGTACTGGATCGGTCTGGTCACTCCCGTGAAGTCGAATTTGGTGCGCCCGCTCATCGGTAGTCTCCAGCACGACACCGTGGTGCGCGAGCGCGACCTGGACGATTATGTTGGCCCGCCGCCGGGTGGCCACACCTCGTTCCACGATGCCGTGCGCGCCGCGGTCAAGAACCTGGACACCTCCCGATGGAACAAGATTTTCTGGGCGACCACCGCGGGAGTGGCCGCGACCGCCGTCGTCGGATCGCTCGCAACCAAGCCGAACTCGACGTGGTACAAGACCCTGAAGAAGCCCGCGTTCCAGCCGCCCGCGTGGCTGTTCCCCGTCGCGTGGACGGCGCTCTATGCAGATATCGCGGCGATCGGCTCGCTGTCGATTGCCGACCTGGGAGAGCAGGGCCGCACCAAGGAACAACGGGCATACGTAGCAGCCCTCGCGACCAACCTGGTGCTCAACGCCGGGTGGAGCATTCTGTTCTTCGACCGCAAGCAGCTGGGCCCCGCAGCCGTAGAATCAATCGCGCTGGCCGCGAGCACGGCGGACCTGGTGCGCAGGTCGGGCAAGGTGTCCATGGAAAAAGGCGTGGTGCTCGCGCCGTACGCCGGGTGGACTGCCTTCGCCGCGGTGCTCACGGGAACCATCCGGGCATTGAACCCGCGCCGGGACTGACACTCGCACGCGCGCTCCGGCACAGCAGAGACCCGAGCATCAACCCTTTTGAAAGGCAGCACCGTGAGGGATTCCGAAGCACTGTCCACCGATGCACAGCCGGTACTGCCCGGAGGGGCTTCTCGAGTGGCCGTCATCATCACCGGAGTGCTGGCCGCCGCCGCCCTCGCGTGGTCCTTGCGCATCGAGGCGGGCGATCCGTGGTTCTACCCCGCCACTTTCATTCTGGCGGCGATCTATATCGTGGGCAGCCTCGTGGCGGTCCGGTTGGTGGGCAGCAAGTTTCGGTGGCACGCCTCCCGGCGCGGGATTCGCGACGCCGTGGTGGGCGGTGTGCTCCTGGCTCTCGTTTTCTTCGCGGGTGCCTTCTTAGTGCGGTTCATCCCCTTCCTCCGCGACCCCGTGGACGAACTCTTGGACTACGCCCGCGTGGGCAGCCTGGTGTTCGTGCTGATCACCACCGCGGTCAATGGCGTTGCGGAGGAGATGTTTTACAGAGGCGCCCTGTGGAGGGCCGTGAAGCCGGGATACCGAATGGTCGTGACCACGGTGCTGTACACCGCAGTCACCGCCCTGGCCGGGGTGCCGCTGCTGGCGTTCGCGGCCGCCGCCATGGGTGTGATGGTCGCCGTGCTGCGCGAGCGGACCCAGTCGCTGACGCCGCCGATCATCGCCCACCTGATCTGGTCGCTGACTATGCTTTTGGTGTTGCCGCAGGTTGTTTAACGAGCTATCGGCCACTTAGGCTCCGGAGCAGGTTCGCATATCTTTGACGAGCAACAGCCGAAAGCTGGCTTACAGTGAGATCTCGACCAAGTACCCCGTTTGCGCGATCAAAGCTCTCTGGGTTGTCCGCATCGAAGGCTCCCTGGCGTGAGTCCCCCGTTGCGTGGGATTCCGGGTCGTTTGTCATCTCATAAGGCTGCCAAATTTCTGCGTCCGCGGATAGACGGTCGAATAGTTACCTCGACGGAACATACTCAGGCCGCGGGTTCAATCCAATTCCAATGACCTCATCACCCCGATTCGCTCGATAAAGCTGTCGTCGTGGCTGACCACCAGCAGGGCACCCTCGAACGCGGTGAGTGCATCCACCAGCTGATCCACCGACCGCAGATCCAGGTTGTTAGTGGGCTCGTCCAGGATGAGCAGTTTGGGAGCGGGTTCCGAGGTCAGCACCCGCGCCAACGCAACGCGCAGCAGTTCACCGCCGGATAGTTCACTCATCTGCTTGTCAGACTGCGCGCCGCGGAACAGGAATCGCGCCAGGGTCTCGCGGCACGCATGCTCGGATGCCGCCGGGTTGGCCAGCTGCAGCTCTTGAACCAAAGTGAGCTCCGGACGTTCCACGGTTAATCGCTGCGGGATGTACCCCACGGGTGATAGCTGGTAGCGCACGGTCCACGGGGCGACACCCGCTAGATCCGCATCGCGTGGCCCCTCGGCGGAATCGGCGGAATCGGCCGTCCACGCGACCACTCGTTCAAGCAGCGTGGTTTTCCCGGAACCGTTCCGACCGGCCAGCCGCACCCGTTCCGGGCCGGCCATATCGAACCGTTCGGTGTCACCATCGGTAAGGGATCGCTCCAACTCCAGCACCTTGGTCCCATTGGCCACCGCGGTCTGGGGTAGCTGAACGCGGATGTGCCGATCCGCACGCAAGGCATCCCGAGCTTCAGCTGCCGCAGCAGCGGCCGTCTTCTCCCTGTCGGCAAGGATGCCGCGTAACTTACCCGCCTGAACCTGAGCCGACATCGCATCGTTGCCCATGGCCATGCCGGGCTTACGCTTTTGACGCTTGAACTTCTCGCCCCGGGTCGCCCGATGACTCAGCTTGGTCTCCTCTTCGATCCGCTCCCGCTTCTGCTTCTTGGCCTCAGCCTCCGTGCGAGACACTTCGCGCAGCGCCGCCTCCTGCTGGGTGGCCAGGTAGGTCTCGTATTCGCTGTACGTGCCACCGAATTCGGTGAGCTGCCCGTCCCGCAGTTCCACGATCTGATCCACGAGCTCCAGCAGTTCCCGGTCGTGGCTCACGATCAACAGCGACACCTTCCACCCCCGCACGGTCGCGAGCAGGTCCTCGCGCGCGGCGGTGTCCAAGTTGTTGGTGGGCTCGTCCAGCACGGTCAGTTGCGCTCGCCGCAGCACCGCCCCGGCCAACGCCGCCCGCACGATTTCGCCGCCGGACAGCTCCGCAACGCGCCGTTCCAGATCGGTCGGGAGCCCGCGCGTGGCCAGTTCCGCTCGCGCGCGTTCCTCGATATCCCAGTCATCGCCGACGACGTCGTACTCCGCCTCGTCCACACTGCCCGCCTCGATCGCGCGGAGACTTTTCAGGATGTGGTCAATACCCAGAAGCTGGGACATCGTGGATTCGGATTGGGCGGTGATGTCCTGCGGGACGTACGCGATGCTGGCTGCGCGGTGTAACGACCCAGTCGTCGGGGCGAGTTGTCCCGTGAGGACTCGCAGCAGCGTGGATTTACCGCTTCCGTTGTCTCCGATCAGTCCCGTAACCCCTCGGGGGATTGATCCGGAGAGATCGTTGAAGCACTCGGTGCCGTCAGCCCAGGTGACGGTGAGGTCGTTAAAGGTGATGAGTGTCTGTTGTGAATGGGGCATGTGGATCTCCTGAAAGAACACAAAGGATGATCCGCTGCCGCGCCATGAAGCGACCCAAAAGCTGCCGCCTACGAGAGGTGGCGGGAAAGGAGACGGGTCAGAGCGGCGTCGTCAATTAAAGAACGAAGGCGTGAAGAAGCGCGTGCAGCGGCGGGCTCAGAGAGAACCGGCAAGCTTCACAGCGCACACCTTTCGTGGACAACAAGACCCGAGCAGCTTAACCCCGGACCGCTCAGAAAGCTAGGGCTCGACGAGACTCAGCTAAAAGGTCCGGGAACGGGAGCGGGTGCCTCACGTAAGAATGTCCGCGTAGTTCCCTGGGGTG
>NZ_NOIT01000020.1 GCF_004136555.1 Kocuria carniphila | reverse complement strand
CACGCCAAAAAACGGCTCAGTGCCGATCCGGGATATCGGCCGCCGGCCCTAACCTGAGTCGGTGGATCGAGGCTTAGTGGCCCGCGTCCGTTCTGGGGCCCGTTCGAACCGTTGGAGACGTCTCATGTTTTGTTAGGACCCTTCTAGCACCCCTGGAGGGTTCTAACGGCACACCAGGTGCAGGAGGGGGTCCTCGCGGCGTTTGGAATGACAGTGGGATGGGCCAGGTCGATGGTGATTGATAGGTCCCGTGTAGACTTGCCCCACTTTTTGTAGTGGTTCTTGGGAGGCCACGATGCACCCGATCTGGAACATGGTTCATACCGAGCGAGCGGCACTCGTGAAGGACCTGCAGCACGTTAGTGACGACGCCTGGGAGACGGCATCGCTTTGTCCCGGGTGGGCCGTTCATGATGTTGTCGCCCATCTGGTGGATTGCGCACTCACGACCCCCGGAAACTTTGCCGTGACCATGCTGCGATCCGGATTCGACTTCAACAAGCAAAACGCTCGTGGAATCGCAGCGCACCGTGGCTCAACACCGGCCGAGACTTTGACTCGGCTGAGCGAGGTGGTCGACCGGACCAGCGGCCCACCACGAATCCTCGCTCCCTTGGCCAGCCGACTGGTCGAAGAAATAGCGCATGGCGAAGACATTCGCCGACCATTGGGCATTGAGAGGAACTACCCTTCGGACGCGGTCACTGAGGCCATTCGCTACCAAGTACGGACAAGCGTGAAATTCGGCGGCGCCAAGGAACTGGTGAGTGCCGTGAAACTCCTAGCGGATGACACTGAACTGGAGATCGGAGACGGTCCGCCCGTCTCGGGACCGGCTCTGGAACTTCTGATGCTCGTGTCAGGTCGCAGCCCTCGCCGGGGATCACTGACCCGTGCGCCGCTGACCTAGATCCAGGAATCGAACCACATGCGCCAGCGCCAGTGGTCGTAGGGGATGGTCTGCCCGGTCCAGACGGGCCAGAAGAAGACGGCGCACACGACCACCAGACTCATGAACACGAGGGCAACGGTGGTCCAGCGGTGACCCCACACGGCGGAGATGAAGCGGTTGCGGGCCGCGGGCGTCCCTGCAGTGTCTCCGAACGGGGCGGCTCCCACTCGTCCGGTCAGAACTCCGAGTACTCCCACGATGATCAGCACCATGAACGGGAAGTACGCGAGCGCGTAGAAGTAGAACATGGTGCGCTCCGGGTAGAGGAACCACGGAAGGTACGCGGCGGCGTACATCCCCAGTAGACCTCCGAAACGCCAGTCCCGCTTCACAGCCCACAGCACCAGCGCGAATAGAACCGCCGCGATGCCCGCCCACCAGATCACGGGGTTGCCCTGATTCAAGATCGCCTGGGAACACGAGTCCACGGTGCATCCGTCCACACCGCGCTCGGGGGATTCATAAAAGTAGGAGGTGGGCCGAGCCAGGATGGGCCACAGTGCAGGGCCGGCCATATAGGTGTGTTCGCTATCCAGACCCGAGTGGAACGAGTACGCGGCCACGTGGTACTCCCAGAGGGAGCGCAGTGCGGGCGGAAACCACAGCAGGCCTTCGCCCGGGTTCTGCTCGGCCCATTGGCGGTGATAACCGTTGGCGGTGGTGAGCCAGCCGGCCCACGTGATGACGTAGACGATCAAGCCGGTGCCGATCATGGCGACGAAGGCGGGCAGCCCGTCCTTGACCACCGCGCCCCAGAACCAGTGCTTCACCCCGGCAATCCGGCGGGCATTCATGTCCCACAGGACCGTGAGAATGCCCAGTGCGGCCACCAGGAACAGGGCATTCCACTTCACCCCCACGGCGAGTCCGCAGGCCACACCGGCGGTGATTCGCCACCACCGGATCCCCAGCCACGGACCCAAGCCGTGGGGAGAGAAACGGGTGACCAGGCGGCGTCGTCCGTCGTCCCGGTCGAGCAGGAGGAACACGAAGGCCAGGAGCACGAAGAACATCAGGAAGATGTCCAGCAGCGCCAAGCGGGATTCCACGAGGTGGAGGCCGTCCAGGCTCGTGAGCAGGCCGGCGGCGGTCGCGAGAGTGACGGAGCGGAACAGCAGCCATGCCGCGGCGAAGATCAACGCGATGGACAGCGTGCCGAAGAGAGCGGCCGAAAAACGCCAGCCAAAGGGATCATCCGCGCCGAACAGCCAGAGACCACCGGCGATCAGCCACTTGCCCACCGGTGGGTGCACCACGAAGGACGGCTCGTCCAGATTGGTGGGTGGATTGCCTGCGGCGAATGCCTCGTCTGCGTCGGAGGGCCACTGCTGCTCCGTGCCGTTGAGCAGGAGCGAATAGGAATCCTTGAGGTAATACGTCTCGTCGAACACCACGGCGTGCGGCCAGGACAGGTTGACGAACCGCATCACACCGCCCAGCACCGTCACGATCAGCAGCGGAACCCACCACAACCTGGGCAACCGAGTCACGGCGGGTAGCAAAAGACCACGAAGGTCTGTGGAGGGGCCGCGGGTCACCGGCTGGGAAGCAGTCAGATGCACTCACTCATCGTAGGCGCTGGCTCTGAATAGGCCCTGTTCACGGGGAGTTTATGGCGGTTCTCAGCTGACGATTGGACAGGGTTCGTAGAGTACTGGGTGTGAGCTCGCAAGAATCTACGCCTCAGGAACCCCCCCAGTCTTCTCCGGAGCACGCCGATCGAGGCGCGGTGGTGGTCGTGGGCACGCCCATCGGCAACCTGTCGGACGCGTCCCCCCGCTTGTTGGAGATCCTCCGGACCGCGGATGTGCTGGCCGTTGAGGACACCCGCACGCTGCATCGCCTTGCTGCTGGACTGAATGTCCACTTCACCGGCCGCGTCATGACTCACCATGAGCACAACGAAAACGAGCGGGTTGCTGAGATCCTCGATTTGGTCCGTGCCGGGAAGGTCGTGGCCGTGCTGTCCGACGCCGGGATGCCCACCGTTTCCGACCCGGGGTTTCCGCTCACCCGTGCTGCTGCAGAGGCCGGCCTGCGGGTGACGGTGATCCCGGGACCCTCTGCCGTGCTGGCTGCGCTCGCGGTGTCCGGATTGCCGACCGACCGCTTCACGTTCGAGGGGTTCCTGCCGCGGAAGGCGGGGGAGCGGGCCACCCACCTCAAGACGCTGGCCGAAGAACGCCGGACCATGGTCTTCTACGAATCACCGCATCGTCTGGCAGCGATGCTGGAAGCATTGCGGGACGGGCTCGGAGGCGATCGTCAGGCCGTGGTGTGCCGTGAACTGACCAAACTCCACGAGGAAGTCCTCCGCGATGACTTGGCGGGCCTCACCGAGTGGGCGCAGAACAACCAGGTGCGCGGAGAGATCGCGGTGGTCGTCCACGGTGCAGCAGCGGCAGAGGCTCCGCAACCCGAGGACCTCGTGGGCGACGTCGAAAAACTCGTGGCCACCAGCGACATCAAACTCAAGGCCGCCGCCCGCCAGATCGCCACGGACGCGGGCGTGAGTACCCGCCAGCTCTACGACGCCGTGATCGCCGCCCGCGGTCAGCGCTGACATCTGAGGCCGAGATGCGCAGTTTTTCTCGGCCGCTGACATTTTCGGCAGAGGTCCGCAAGAAACCGGCTGGTTTCGCTGCGGACATCTTCCTCAAATGTTCCTGACTGTGAACCTCTACCCGATATGTCAGCGCCGGAAGATCGACGCCGGCCACCACGTGGCACGGAACTTTTGACCGCCGTTGGCCCGGTGCATGAGCTCGTCGTGCACCTTGCCGAGATCCGCGGCGGACGCAGACGGCTTCCACGACGCATCCGGGGCGGCGTAGCTCGCGTGCTCCACATCCGCAACGATTCGATCCACGGCCTCCGACGCCGCCGGGATCCCCCCTGCCATGCGTCGAGCCCGCACGCGTGGAGTGTCCGATTCTTTCGGGGAACCGCCATGGTCCACGGACAGGTCCTCCAGCTCGTCCCACGCCGCGTTCGCCCGATCCTGGGGCGAGAGCGAGGAGTTGGCCATGTCCGCCAACCGAGCCCGGCGGCGTCGTCCGCGCAAGAATCGCGGCAGGGCGGCCAGGAGCAGGAGAAGCAGCAGGACACCGCCGAGTACCAATGCCCAGACCGGAATCATCAGGGCGGTGCTGGTTTCCTGCTGCGCTTCGTCCGGCTCAGGGGTCTCGGGGGCGGGCGGCTGGCTCTGCTCGTCCGTGGATTCCGAGGTCGGTTCCTCCGGCTGCGAAGGCTCCTGGCTGGGCGTCTCATCGGGCTGGCCGGAGGCGTCCTGACCGGGCTCGTTGCCGGACTCGGGGGCGTACTCCGGGGTGGTGGGAATGCCGGGGGTGGGCTCGAATCGCACCCACCCAACACCCTGGAAGTAGAGTTCGGGCCACGCGTGAGCGTCACCGGTGCCCACCTCGAAGCGCTCGCCGCCCTGCGGGTCCCCAACCGGGGCCGTGGGCAGATAACCCACAGCCACGCGGGCAGGGATACCCACCTCGCGGGCCATCAGGGCCATCGCGGGGGCAAAGTGGCCGGCGTAACCGGTGCGGGTCTCCATGAACTGTTCCATGCTGTCCAGGCCACCGGCGTCATAACCCTGGGCGAGCGGGGCATTCACGTCGTACTGGAAGTTGTGGCGCAGCCCGTTCTGCAGCGCCAGGGCACGGTCGTAGTCGTTGCCGGCACCCTCCGTGAGCTGCTGGGCCGCGCTGCTGATCGACTCGGGCATTTCGTTGGGGAGCCGCATGTAGTCGGCCAGCTCATCGTTCGCGCCCGACGACGCCGCCGAACGCATCGCTTCCGGCGTTGCCTGCGGTGCCGAGGACGTCACGGTGAACGTGCCGCCGGACATGTCCGAGGCCGCACTGAAAACCGAGAGGTCGCGGGGGTTCCAGGACCAACCCTCGTTGCCGATCCCGGTGAACTCCGTGGGCGCGTACGGGGCCGGGAGCCAGTGTTCGCTGTAATTCTCGAACGTGACCTTGGTCGTGACGGGATCCTCGCGGGACACCGGGTTGGTTTCGGGATCGGCGATGCCGTCCAACCCTTCCTCCAGGTTGTCCGTCTGCGGGAAGAACTCGGATTGGGAGAAGTCCGAGAGGGTCATGAGCCGCATGTGCTTGGGCTGCCCGTCAGAGGTGGTGTAGCTGAAACGCTGAACACGGTCGCTTTCCCGCAGGTCTTGACCGACCGCGCGCAGCGGACCCACGCCCGCGGCGCGCTCGGAGTTAAAGGAGCTTCCCTGGGGGAACGCACCGCTGAAGAATCCGGGCATCACCGTGGGAACGAGCAGTGTCACACCCAGGACACCGGCAATCACCAACAAGGCACGCGGCAGCCCGCCGGGAGTCGGCGCGATGCGTTGTTGACGGGTAGCACCCCACAACCTGGATCCGGCGAGCAGGGCGAGCGCGGCGAGGATTGCAGCACCCAGACCCCACATGGACACACTGCCCGGAAGGGTCAGGGCGGGAACCACGAGCAATGACAGGATTCCCACGCAGGCCAAACCCGCCATGCGTAGGCCCAGCAGAGCGGTTTCCATGAACACGGTCACGAGACCCACCAGGGCGCTCAACACCAGGGCCAGACCGGCGTTGTTTCCGTACGGCGCGGATTGTCGGGCCACGAAGGACCCGGAATCGCTCCACAGTTGCCCCGCTGCCGCAAAGGTTTCAGGGGTCGGAATGAACCCCAGCAGCGCGTGATCACTCAGGTGTAGGACGGTCAGCGCCAAGAGCAGGGCGGCGAGCCCCAGAACGGTCACCGCCGCAGAGGGTAAACGGAGCCACCGTGCGGCTGCGGTCACCAGTTGGACGATCACCACGGTGACCGCCACGGGCAGCACCCACCAGAAACCGGCGAGCGCGCCGGCCATACCCACGCAGCCCAGGGCGATGCTTGCCAGCAGCAGCACGTGCAGTGGGATGATCGCCATGCGCGGTGCACGCTGGTTCTGGGGTGCTTCGGGTGTCCGAGAATTTCCTGAAGCTCCCGACGGTGCGTCCGTACCTCGGGTGTCTCCGGCGGGTTCCGGACTGCCCCACGGGGTGGCCGGTGCGGCGGTGTGGCTCATGCGGTAGTCCTCGATCGGAAGTGCCCCATCACGTGATCCATGTTCAACTGTTCGACCCCGGGCGGTGCGGGCGGCGGATCCAGGAGGGTGGCGCCGTCCAAGATGGAGGTCCAGGCGGCGTCGATGTCCGTCCAGCGCGTCACGAGCACCACGGACCAGCCGGAGGTCTCCAGAATGTCCGCGCTCTCGGGGCGGGCCAGGGGAGGGTCAAGCACCATGATCACCGAACCCGCGACATTGCCCTTCGCGGCGGTCACGTAGCGGCGCGCGGCCTCCGCGGACAGTTTGCCGGTGATGAGCAGCAGCGGGTGGGTCAACGCTTCACGGTCGAAGCGGGCGGTCAGCGGATCAGTTGCGGCGTCCGGTTCGGGGCGGGACACCAACGCGGCCTGCGCCAAACCGTGCACCACCTCAAGGGCCGTGTTGTCCGTGACGGACGTGTCCCGCTGATCAGTGCCCTCCAAGTCGCCGTGCGGCAGCGCGCGTCCCTGGTCGTCCAGGGCGAAGACCACGGTCTCGCGGCGCGTCAGGTGGTCCAGAGCGGACGCTGTGGCGCGCACACCCCACTCGAACTCCTCGGTGGACGGCAGAATGCCCGCCCACACACGCTCGCCGGGCCAGTGCTCCTGGGCCATGTCCAGCACGAGCACGGCCTTCCGAGTGCTGCGCGGATCTTCCTGGCGCACCATGAGTTCGCCGTGCTTCGCCGACGCCGCCCAGTGCACCCGTCGCATCGGGTCACCGTGGCGGTACTCACGAGTGGTCACGTTGTCGGGACCGGGCTGCGGCATGGCCCTCCGCGACGGATCACCGCCGGTTTCACGGACCCGGGACGCACCCAGCTCGGTGAGGTCTTCGGCATCCGGGGCGACCTGCAGGGTGGTGCGCTCGGCCACGTCCAACAGCTCGGTCACCACGCCGAACGGGTCCTGAACGCGCACGGTCGCCGGGCCCAGTTCATACATTCCACGACGCCGCGGGCGCACCGTGTACTCCACGGGCACGCCGGAGACAGGCACCGAGAAATCCTGGTTCTTGCCCAGCTGCGGGTCCACCCTCTCGTGGACTTCGACCGCAGCGCGATCATGAGTGGTCGAGCCGGAAGTCTCCGAGCGGCGTCGGGAACCGAACTGCGAACGACGCCGCACACGCAAGGCGACCGAGGCGGCGTCGCCAACCGTGACCAGCGCCGGATCCACGGACCGTTTGAGTAACACGCGAGGTTTGATCAGCCACATTGCGAGCGAGGAGAACAACGGGAGCATGCCCAGGAACAAGGACAGCGCGAGCACGTCCTTGCGGCCCAGCCACGTGGCGGCGGCCAGGCACACGACGGCCGCGACCAGGAAACACCAGCCGCGCACCGTGAACTTGGCGCGGGAATCGACCCGCGCCTCGGCAGTCGGGGCGGTCTTAGTCATCGAGATCCGGAGCCGTCTTCGGTGGGCACACGAACGTCGTCGAGAATGGTGCGCACCACGTCCTGGGAGCTGTCGGTGCCGGAGCGGCGCTCGAGCAGGAGGCGGTGGGCGAGCACGGGGACGGCAATGGCTTTGACGTCGTCCGGAAGCACGTGATTGCGGCCGGCCAGGGCGGCCTCGGCGCGAGCGGCCGCTTGCATCTGGAGTGCGGCGCGGGGACTGGCGCCCAGGCGAAGGTGCGGGTGGTTACGCGTGGCCTGACACAGGGACACGATGTAGCGGCGAACCGCGGTGGACACGTGCAGCGAGCGGACGTACTCGACCAGCTGGGTGGCCTGATTGATGTCCACGACCGGCTGCAGATCCTTGAGCGGGGAGCCCGAGCCGTGACCGGCGAGCATGTGCACCTCCGCATCCGCATCCGGGTATCCCATGGAAATGCGGGCGGTGAAGCGGTCGCGCTGGGCCTCGGGGAGCGGGAACGTGCCGTCCATCTCGACCGGGTTCTGCGTGGCCACCACCATGAACGGGGTGGACAGTTGGTAGGTGGTGCCGTCCGCGGTGACCTGCGATTCGGCCATGGCCTCCAGTAGCGCCGACTGGGTCTTGGCGGAGGCGCGGTTGATCTCGTCACCGATCACCAGGTTGGCGAACACCGGGCCCGGCTTGAACTCGAATTCGCGGCGCACCTGATCGTAGACGGATACACCGGTGATGTCGGTGGGCAGCAGGTCCGGGGTGAACTGGATACGGCTCACCGTGCCACCGATCGCGCCGGCCAGTGTGCGGGCCAACATGGTCTTGCCCACGCCGGGAACGTCCTCCACGAGCAAGTGACCTCCCGCCAACAGAACCGTGAGTGCGGTGCGGGTCTCGGTCGGCTTGCCGTCGATCACCGAATTCATGCGGTCCAGGATGGCTTGGGTGTACGTGGAGAACTGCTCCATGGTTCCTCGTCTCGTGAGAAATCGCTGTGTGGTTTGGTTCTTATTCTCTCGCATAGAAACGCGCTATGGGCCATGTTGAGCGGGCGAGCCTCCCTGGGCGTGCCTCCACGGGCGTGCCTCGACCCGTGCGCCCGGCGTATCGTGGGTGGGTGATCGAAACGCCTATTGCCACCACGTTGTGGGACACCCACCAGCGCCCCCAGCCCGAACCCGGAACCACTCCCGCGGCCTATTCGCCCGAGTGGTATCAATTGTCGGATTCGGTGGAGAGCGGCGAAGGAACCGAACGCCGCGCGCTCACCGACCGAGAGGGCCGACGCCGCAACGTCGAATTCCCCGCGCTTCCCGAGCCACTGCCGCACCCGGTCGTGGACAACCACACCCACCTGGACATGCAGGACGGGTTGGTTCGGGTGTCGGTGATGGACGCGATGGATGTCGCTCAGGCTGCCTCCGTGCGTGGTGTCGTGCAGGCTGGGTGCGACGTGGAGTCCTCACGGTTCGCCGTCTCCGCAGCGCAGTCCGTGCCGGGGGTGCTGGCAGCGGTTGCACTGCATCCGAACGAGGCGCCGTCACTGGCTGCCGCCGGTTCTTTGGCTGATGCGTTGGCGGAGATCGAGGCGCTGGCTTCGGAGGACCGCGTGCGATGCATAGGTGAGACCGGCTTGGACCACGTGCATACTTCCGAAGACGGTTACGCGGCGCAGGAGGAGTCCTTCAAAGCGCACATCGAGTTCGCCAAGAAGCACGACCTGGCTATGCAGATCCACGACCGCGAGGCTCACGACGATGTGGTGCGCGTTCTCCGCGAGGTCGGGGCCCCGGAGCGCACTGTGTTCCACTGCTTCTCCGGCGATCCCGAGTTGGCGCGGATCTGCAATGAGAACGGCTGGTACATGTCCTTCGCGGGGACGGTGACGTTCAAGAACGCGAAGTCCTTGAAAGCTGCGCTGCTCGAAGCCGACCGTTCGCTGATTCTGACCGAGACGGATGCTCCGTTCCTCACCCCGCACCCGTTCCGCGGCCGACCCAACGCCCCCTACATGGTGAACTACACGGTGCGCGGCATGGCCGAGATCCTTTCCGCTGACCTCGAGGAGCTGTGCCAGCAGATCTGGGCCAACTCCGAGAAGGTGTACGGGCAGTTTTAAGGGCCCCGTCCTGGATTTCGGTGGCGGCTGACATCTGAGGCAGCGGTTCGCGCTGAGATCGTGGGCTGCGGACATTTTGGGGAGCGGTTTACGCCGGGGTCGTAGTCCGACGACATCTGGGGTAGCGGTTCGCGCTGGGGTCGTGGGCTGCGGACATTTTGGGGAGCGGTTCGCGCTGGGGACGTGGGCGGAGGACATTCTGGGCAGAGGTTCGTAGTGATTCCGGGGTCGATGACATCTGTGGTCGAGGATCGTGGTGATACTAGGCCTTTTGCTACGACCCTCTGCCCTAGATGTGTCTGGCCCCCTCCGATCGACGAACCTCTGTCAGAAATGTTCACGTCTGGGCATCCTGATTCCGCAGGGGCGGGGCGAATGACATCTGAGGTTACTGTTCGCACTGACTCGCGTTGTGTGACTTGCCTCGTGACATCTCGGGGAGCGGTTTGCGCTTACTCGCGTGGTGCGGGTCGCCTCATGACATCTGGGGTTACTGTTCGCGCTGACTCGCGTTGTGTGAGTTGCCTCGTGACATCTCGGGGAGCGGTTCGCGCTTACTTGCGTGGTGTGGGTCGCCACGTGACATCTGGGGTAGCGGTTCACGCCGGGGTCGCGGTCCGACGACATCTGGGGGAGCGGTTCGCCCTGGGGCCGCCGGCGGAGGACATTCTGGGCAGAGGTTCGTAGTGATATCGGGGTCTCTGACATGCGTGGTTGAGGATCGTGGAGATACTAGGCCTTTTGCTGCGACCCTCTGCCCTAGATGTATCTGGCCCCCTCCGATCGACGAACCTCTGCCAGAAATGTTCACGTCTTCCGGTCAATTCCGTATAGGCGGCCTTCTGAATACCGGGAGCCGGCCACCCCGAGTACAGGAATCAGGTGAATACTGGGTTAGCTGCGATCACCAGGGCTCAGAGTGTTCAAGTCGTGTATCGGTCACTCGACTCAGATCGGGCTCGACGCCGAGATGTCCGCCGAGCCACGTCAGCCACTCCGCCAGTCGATCCATTTTGCGCAGGTCGTCGAAGGACACGATTCTTAGCTTCCATCCCAGACCCCGAAGCACCTCGTTCCGGTACATCTCGTCTTTATAGCTCGCATGATCCTGGCTGTGATCGCGGCCGTTGAACTCAACCGCGGTCATGTGCTCGGGCCAGGCGGAATCCAGGATGCTATGACCCCTGGGCGTCTCCACCCGGAAGTTCATGATCGGCCGCGGCATTCCGCAGGCCAGTACCAGCATTCGTGTCAGTGTTTCCATGGCAGACCACGTGGGGAACTGGATATCAGCCAGAGCTCGATGAACCTCTCTGACGGCACGAGATGCAGGCGGTAGTAACTCCAAAGCCTCTCGGATGGATTCGACCGTGAAAACATCCGGCTCAGAAGTTCCAAGGGGCTTCAGTCGGTCGATGCAGAGCATCGCATCGAGAGCAGCCGTGATGGACCATCGATCCATCATGGGCGCCGCGACCACCAGCGCCTCGACCGGATGAACAATGACCGAATCCCACGGGCCCTGATACGAACCAAGACTGTAAGACTTGGTCAACTTCACGTCAGGCAGGGAAGTGCGCCTCCGACCACCGTTCCACGACAATTGGTGAAGGTGTTTCTGATGGCGGCGAAGTTCACCACCGCGAAGTGGTTCGGGATGAGCAAAGATCCGGTTGGCCCAGGGGTAATGGTCCCCGTCGGGCAGTTTCAACAACTTGAGTGCGGTTGTACCGGTGATTCGGACGGTAGAACTCGGCGTACCCAAATGCCTTTGTAACAGCACGGTCCGCTGTAGGTGACTGACCGGCGCGTCTGCTCGGAACCAGTGACCGTAGGCGAGTTGGTGCATCTCCGGATCTCGGTGTAATCGTTCCGTGCGATTAGACCACCGGGCCGTTTCCGCCACGAGCGGCCGAGGTCCGCGATACAAGGTGGTTACATCAGAGCGGTTTGAGGGAGTGGAATCGGGCATGACCAGAATCTACGGAGTGAGCCACGACGATAGGTGTTTTCCACAGGTTCCGACCGCCCGAGTGGGGCCTGAACGGACCGGACTCGACACGTCCAGCTCAACAGCCCCAACGACCAAGCCCCGAGAGCCAAGCCCCAGCTCAACAGCCCCAACGACCAAGCCCCGAGGGGCAAGCCTCAGCTCCCCAGCTCCAATGACCAACCAACGATATTTATCCGTGAGTGCTGCTGACATCTCCGGAAAAGTAGCGCAGCGCGCGGAGGACACGAACATCTGAGGTCGAAGATCACGAAGATACCCGCGGTTTTACGACGATCCTCTGCCATGGGTGTATCGGCCCCAGAATCGCTACGAACCTCTTCCCCAGATGTTCACGGCTGCGGAACATCCCGCGAACTTGTGCCTCAAATGTCGCTCCCCGAGATGTCACTCTCTACACGTCGTTGCCCGCCGGGGCACCCCACCACCCACAACCCGACCACCCATTCAACGTAGGATGAACCGGTGACCGACCAGAGCCTTGACGGCCCGCTCCTGGGCCCCGCAGAAATTCGAGAACTGGCCGAGCGTGCGGGGATTCGCCCCACCAAGACGCTCGGTCAGAACTTCGTGATCGACCCCAATACCATTCGGCGGATCGTGGCTACGGCGCACCTCACCTCGGACGATCATGTCCTGGAGGTGGGGCCGGGACTGGGGTCGTTGACGCTGGGTCTGCTGGCGGCGTCGTCGGCGGTGACGGCCGTGGAAATCGACCCGCCGCTCGCGGCCCAGCTCCCGGAGACGGTCGAGCGTTTCTATCCCGAGGCCGCCTCGCGCCTCAACATGGTGCTCGACGACGCCGCCCGCGTCACCGCCCTGCCCGGCGACACCCCGCCCACGGCGCTCGTGGCCAACCTGCCGTACAACGTGGCCGTGCCGGTGCTGCTGCACATCTTGGAAATGTTCCCCACCGTGCGCCACGGACTGGTCATGGTGCAGGACGAGGTCGCGGATCGACTGGCCGCTGGACCGGGATCGCGGGTTTACGGAGTGCCTTCGGTGAAAGCGAATTGGTACGCGGCGGTGTCCAAGGCCGGTGTGATCGGTAAGAACGTGTTCTGGCCGGCGCCCAAGATCGCGTCGGGGCTGGTGCGCTTCGAACGACGTGACCCGCCGGCGGACGAGTCGCTGCGCAAGGAAGTCTTCGCCGTAATCGATGCCGCTTTCGCTCAGCGGCGCAAAACCCTGCGTGCGGCGCTGAGCGGCTGGGCCGGATCCGGTGCGAGGGCGGAAGAGATCCTGCGTAACGCCGGAATCAACCCGAGTGAGCGCGGCGAGAAACTGGACGTCAAAGCTTTCGCGCGCATCGCCCAGGCCGCGGCGACGATCGCACAGGCACAGGCACAGGCACAGACAAAGACACAAACACAGGCAGCAGCGCAACCGGATCACGAACGGAAAACTCCCGCCACGCCTGAGACGCAGCCCGAACCGACCACGGAGAACCCCGCATGAGCCCCGCCGGACTGCGGGCATCGGCATCGGCCCCCGCGAAAACGAACTTGGCGCTGCACGTTGGCGACCCCACACCGGACGGGTACCACCCGCTGGAAACCCTGTTCATCGCCGTGGACGTGCGCGAAACCGTGACCGCGTCGATCAACACGCACGTGGCCCGGCGGGGGAGCGGCGTAATGGTCACGGTGTCCCCGGCACCCGGCAGTGAGTACGCGGAGATGATCCAGTCCGGTACGGCGCGGCTTTCTGACATCCCGCTGGACGATTCGAACCTTGCGGTGCGTGCCGCGCTCGCGGTGAGTGAGGCCCATGGCGACAATCCGGGCATCGAGTTACGCATCGACAAGGCGGTACCCGTGGCCGGCGGCATGGGCGGCGGTTCCGCTGATGCCGCGGCGGCACTCGTGGCCGTGGATGCATTGCTCGCCAAGCACCTCGATCAGCCGCGGCTCGGGCGTCATAGGCTCATGAACATCGGGTCGACTCTCGGCGCAGATGTTCCTTTCATGATCCTGGGCGGCCTGGCCGAGGGCCGAGGCAAGGGCGATGACCTCCGCACCGTCGAGACCGATGATCAGCTGCATCTGGTGTTCGTTCCCCAGGATCAAGGGCTGGCCACTCCGGCGGTGTTCCGGCAGTGGGACCACGCGCACCGCGTTCATACGGCGCACAGATCACAACGCGCACCGGACCCGCTGAACCCCGCTCTCGTACGTGCTGCCGCCATCGGCGATGCTCCAGGTGTGGCCACTTGGGTCCGCAACGATCTTCAATCGCCCGCCCTGGAGTTGCTGCCGGAGTTGGCTACACTGCTCAACCACGGCGTGGACCTCGGTGCCCTTGCGGGTTGGGTCTCCGGCTCGGGCCCCACGGTGTGTTTCCTCGCGGAATCTGCGGAGGCCGCGGAGAACCTGGTCAATGGCCTACGCCGCGAGCATCGCCACGCTTTTTCGACCACCGGGCCCGTGGTGGGTGCCCAACTGATCCCCGAGTGGGGCACAATCTAGAACAATGCGCCCGCGGACGCGGACCTTGATGTGAGGAGACAGCATGCCTATTCGTCCCCACCAGGTTCAAGCCGTGCCCAAGCCACTGGTCGAAGGTTTGGAGAAACTTCGCCAGGACCTCGACATTCCCGAGGACTTTTCGCCCGAGGTTCACGACGCCGCTCAGCACGCCGCGCGACATCCTCGCCTTCCCCAACTGGATCGGACCGATCTGGACTTCGTGACGGTTGACCCTGAGGGGTCCCGGGACCTGGACCAGGCGGTGTTCATCGAGGCGACGGAGCCGGGCTTCACCGTCTGGTACGCCATTGCGGATGTTGCCGCTTTCGTGAGCCCAGGGGATCCCATTGACCTGGAAGCCCATGCCCGCGGGCAGACCTTGTACGGACCTCATCAGCGCACGCCGCTGCATCCGCCGGAGCTTTCGGAGGATGCAGCGAGTCTGCTGGAGAACGAGACTCGTCCCGCGGTGCTGTGGCAGCTCACCTTGGATGCGACAGGACATCAGACGGCGCGCACCGTGCAGCGAGCCTTGATCCGCAGCCGCGCACAGCTCACCTATCGCGAGGTGCAGGACGCACTGGATCATGGCACCGCCTCCGAATCCTTGCAACTCCTCAAGACCGTGGGTCAACTCCGCGAGCAGATCGAACACGAGCGCGGCGGCGTGAGCCTGCAGATCCCAGAGCAGGAGGTGGAAACCTCCAACGGAGAATGGCACATCGTGCATCGCTCCGCCTTGCCGGTCGAGGGCTGGAACGCGCAGATCTCGCTGCTCACGGGCATGGCCGCCGCGGAGATCATGCTCGAAGCCGGCGTCGGTTTGCTCCGCACGTTGCCACCCGCCGACGCCGCGTCCTTGCGCAAGTTGCGCGAGACCGCCAAGGCCCTGCTGATTGAGTGGCCGCCCGAAATGGACTACCCCGAGTTCGTGCGCACCCTGGACCCGGAACGCCCCGATCACGCGGCCATGCTGTACTCGTGCACCCTGTTGTTCCGCGGTGCCGGATATCTGGCCTTCAATGGTCAGACACCGGAAAACGCCCAACACGCCGCCCTGGCCACCCACTACGCCCACGTGACCGCTCCGCTGCGTCGGCTGGTCGACCGCTATGCGAGCGAAGTGTGCCTGGCAGTGTGCGCTGGGGAACCGGTTCCCGATTGGGTCACGGATGCCCTGCCCCAGCTGCCCAAGGAGATGGAAGCGTCCAACCGGAAGGCGTCCGCCTACGAGCGCGGCATCGTGAACATGGTGGAGACTTTCATGCTCTCCCCGCACGTGGGTCAGGAGTTCACGGGAACGGTGGTCGAGGTCGACGAAACCGGTGAGAAGGGTCGTTTCATCATCAGAAACCCCGCCGTGGAAGCCAGCGTCAAGGGCACGGGATTGCCGCTGGGGCAGGAGATTCGTGTGCGGCTGGTCGAGGCGGACACGGCAAACGCCCAATCGCGATTCGAGCTCGTGGAAGCCATTGATGGTGCGCCGTCGTACAGCGCGGCTTCATCCGCCGCAGCTAGTGTCGGAAGCACATCCACAACTGAAAGGTAGGCGTCAATGTCCGTCGTCAAGATCAATGCCATCGAGGTTCCCGAAGGTGCCGGCCCCGAGATCGAAAAGCGCTTTGCTGCCCGCAAGCACTCCGTGGATTCCGAGCCGGGCTTCGAAGGTTTCCAGCTGTTGCGCCCGGTCGCGGGGGAGAACCGGTACTTCGTAGTGACCACGTGGGCCACCGAGGAAGACTTCGTGGCGTGGCGCGACGGCAACGCTCGCCAGGCTCACGCCGGTGAGGCCAAGAAGCCCGTTGCCACCGGAGCCAGCCTTCTCGAGTTCGAGGTCGTCGAGCTCTAACGGCCCTTCAAATGATTCCACCGCCCGTTGACCCACATACCGGTCAGCGGGCGGTATTGAATCGGCCGCGGTAATAGCTGGGCGCCAGGCCGTAGCGCAGGGTGAACGACCGTCGTAGGTTCTCATCGCTGCCGAACCCGGCGAGTCGAGCGGTTTCCGTCACCGTGTGCCCAGCGTCCAACAGCGCCTTGGCCGAGTCCAGCCGCACGTGTTCAATGAATTTCGACGGCGTGAGGTTCAGTTCCGCCCTGAACAGCCGGGTCAGGTGGCGCTCACTGACATTGACCAACGCAGCCAGCGACCCCACGGAGTGCTCGGCACCCGGGTCCGATGTCACGGCGTCGACGGCTCTCTGTAACCCCGGGGTGGCCGGGCTCGGCCAACGTAAGGCGGCCGAGAATTGCGATTGTCCTCCCGCACGCTGCATGTAGACCACCAGCCCGCGGGAGACATTTCGCGCCAGTGCCTCACCATGGTCGGCGTTCACCAGGGCCAGCGCCAGATCGATGCCGGAGGATACCCCGGCGCTCGTGAACACCGGGCCGTCCTGGGTGTAAAGGGCATCCGGAAGCACATTGATCTCCGGATGCTCGCGCGACAACCGATCCGTGTGCAGCCAATGAGTGGTGGCGCGCCTACCGTCGAGCAGACCGGCTTTGGCCAGTAGAAACGCACCAGTACACACGCTCGCCACACGATGGGACCGGTCGGCCAACTCGCGTGCCGTGGCGATCAGATTTTCGGGAATCGGTTCGTCCACCAGGCATTCGCCGCCGGCCACCACCAGCGTGTCGATCGGGCCGCTTTTCAAGGCCGACGACGCCGCCTCGGTCACCAACGGCGTTCCCACCGTGGTCAGCACGTTGCCACCACTCGGTGAAACGTAGCTCAGGGAGTACTGCGCGCCGTGCAGATTCCCGTCCGAGAAGACCTCTGCGGGGCCGGTGACATCCAGCATTTTCACGCCGGGGAATGTCAGGAAGACAACGTTGTGGGAGTGGGCCATGGGACCAGTATGTCCGAATTTCAGGGATTGCTGGCGTCATGTCCATGGCTTCACGGAGCAATAGTCACCAGACTGATCAGTGAACCAATCGAAAAGGAGCAACACACATGACTGACACCATTGCAGGCATTTCCGTTCCCGATACCAAGCTGACCCGCGAGGTCACCGAGTACATCCGTGATACCGAGAACGATCTGCTCTACCACCACTCTCGTCGAGTTTTCTTCTTCGGTGCCTTCCAGGGCCAGGTGCGCAATCTGTCCGTGGATCACGAGCTGCTTTACGCGGGCGCCATGTTCCACGACATGGGGCTGACCCAGGGTTACATGGATTCCAAGCTCCGTTTCGAGGTGGATGGTGCCAACGCGGTCAAGGAGTTCCTGCTCGACCACGGCACTTCCGCTCAGCGTGCGCATGATGCTTGGCTGGCCATCGCCCTGCACACCACCCCGGGCGTTCCCGAATTCTTGTCCCCGGAGATCGCACTGGTCAGTGCGGGCGTGGAAACCGATGTGCTCGGTATGCACCTGGACGACCTCTCCGACGAACAGCGCAACGCCGTGGTGGAAGCCCACCCCCGTCCGGACTTCAAGAATCGGATCCTCAACGCCTTCAACGACGGCAACGTGCACCGCCCGCACTCCACGTTCGGCAACGTCAACGCGGACGTCCTGGAGCACTTCAACCCGGACTTCAAGCGCGACAACTTTGTGGAGATCATCAAGGCCAACCCCTGGAGCGAGTGATCTCCCAGGGCATCGCTGCCTGATGCCATCTAGTTGAGACCGTCCACTTCCTCGAGGAAGTGGGCGGTCTCTTCCATGAAGCGGTCGTGTTGCTCCAACTGCGCCCAGTGCCCGCAGTCCGGAACCATGACGAGCCGAGCGTGAGACATCGAAGCTGCCGCTCGACGGGATCCCTCTGGATCGACCAGCGGATCGTCAGCACCGTGGAAGAAGAGAGTGGGAGCGTCGATCTCGTCCACACGATCCGTGAGGTCATTGAGCATCCGATCGCGGCCGATTGTGGCTTGGTTGTAGCGGGTGTATCCCAGAGCACCCCTAGGGTCGCGAGCCAATCGAACGAACTCATCGATCACGGGCTTCGGCAGGGTGGCGGGATCTTTGACCATGGAGTTCAGACTGGCCCGCACAAATCGGTTGGCGAAACGGCCCAGGGGGAGGAGCGCCCAGTCCGGCAACCGCGATGCGTACCACGCCGCACGGTGAGCCGCAGGGGACTTGAAAGCCGGAACCAAACCACCCGGGGCGATCAGGACCAATCCCGCGACCAACGGGGAGTGTGACAGCGCCAGGTTGAGAGCGACGTCGCCGCCCATGGACACCCCGCACGCGATGGCGGAATCGATGCCCAGAATCCTCAGCGCCTCCGCCAGGAGATCCGCCATGTCGCTGGGACCGCCCACGGGGTCCACGGACATGCTGCGCCCGAACCCCGGGAGGTCGACCGCCCACACCTGACGGTCGACACCTAACGGTCCAAAGAGGCGGTACCAGGAGATCGCCGAGCAGTCGGTTCCACCGCCATGGATCAGCAGAAGCGGCTGTCTGTCGGAAATGGACGGTCCCGTCCGGAGCACTCCCAAGGAGCCAGCCGAGGTCTCGATATACAGCTCGTGGGTTGTTGCCGGGGTCAACATGCCCTCACCATATCCGGCCGACGAGCGTTGGCCCGAGGCTTACTCCAGCGCCTCGCCCAACTCCAGCCACCGCATCTCCAGCTCGTCCATCTGCTCTTGCAGCTCGGACTTCTTGGCGGACAGCTTGCCCAGCCCCTCGAAATCGGAGGGGTCTGCGGCGGCCATGGTCTCGTCCAGGGCCTCGGCTTCCTTGTTGAGCTTCTGCAGCTTGCGTTCGACGGCGCCCAGCTCCTTTTGCGCGGCGCGCGCCTCGGAGCCGGAGAGCTTGGGCTCGGAAGGCGAGCCTGCGGCGGCGTCGGCACCGGAACCCGAAGAGGAAGCCGCCATCGGGTTGGAGGCACCGGCAGAGCCAGCGGCCGATCCCGAATCGGACGAGGCCGAGAGCTTCAGGTATTCCTCCACCCCGCCGGGCAGGTGCCGGAACTGGCCGTTGATCACGGCGTACTGCTGGTCGGTCACACGCTCCAGCAGGTACCGGTCGTGGGAGACGACCAGGAGCGTGCCGGGCCAGGTGTCCAAGAGGTCCTCCATGGCGGCGAGCATGTCCGTGTCCAGGTCGTTGGAGGGCTCGTCGAGGATCAGCACGTTGGGCTCGTCCAGCAGGATCATCAGCAACTGCAGGCGGCGTTTCTGCCCACCGGACAGATCCTTGACCGGGGTCTTGAGCTGCGCGGACGTGAATCCGAGTCGCTCGAGAAGCTGGGTGGGGCTCATCTCCTTGCCCTCGGTCACGTAGCTGGTCTTCTTGCTGGCGACCACGTCCGAGACGCGGTCGTTGGCGACGTCGTCGAGTTCCGCCAGCTGCTGCGTGAGCGTGGAGATCTTCACGGTCTTGCCGCGCTTGACCCGCCCGGTGGTGGGGGAGACCGCGCCCGTGACCAGGCCCAACAGCGTGGACTTGCCCGCGCCATTGACACCCAGGATGCCTGTGCGCTCGCCAGGGGCGATCAGCCACGTGACGTCCTTGAGCACGTTGGTGGTGCCGTTGGCGCCCTCGAAGGACACCGAGACGTCCTCGATGTCCACCACGTCCTTGCCCAGCCGGGACACGGCCATGCGCGAGAGCGAGACCGAATCGCGGGGCGGGGGAACATCGGAAATCAATTGGTTGGCGGCGTCGATGCGGAACTTGGGCTTGGAGGTGCGAGCGGGTGCGCCGCGGCGCAACCACGCGAGTTCCTTGCGCATGAGGTTCTGCCGCTTCTGCTCGACCACGGCGTTCTGCCGGTCGCGCTCCACGCGCTGCAGTACGTAGGCTGCGTAGCCACCTTCGAATGGCTCGACCATGCGGTCGTGGACCTCCCATGTGTCCGTGCACATGGCGTCCAGGAACCAGCGGTCGTGAGTGACGACCACCAGTGCGCCCGAGTTCTTGGACCAACGGTTGTTCAAGTGCTTGGCCAGCCACGTGATGCCGTCCACGTCCAGGTGGTTGGTGGGCTCGTCCAGGAAGATGACGTCCCAATCCTGGGCCAGCAGGCTGGCCAGGGCCACGCGGCGCCGTTGCCCGCCGGAGAGCTCGCTGACGTCCGTGTCCCAATCCACGTCCGAGACCAGGCCGGAAATCACGTCACGCACCTTGGCATTCGAGGCCCAGACATGGTCGGGAACATCGCCGACGACGGCGTGCCCCACCGTCTGATTCGGGTCCAGCGTGTCCGCCTGGTCCAGCATGCCCACGGTGGTTCCCGAGCGCACGGTGACCCGTCCGCCGTCGGGATCGATGCGGCCGGCGAGCAGGCGCATCAGCGTTGATTTACCGTCGCCGTTGCGCCCGACAATGCCAATCCGGTCACCCTGATCGATGCCTATGGAGACCGCGTCGAAAACGGTCTTGGTCGGATACTCGAGGTGCAGATTCTCTCCGCCAATCAGATGTGCCACGCAGGCCAGGATACAAGCGTCAGGGTTATCCGGGAGAAGTGCCAGATTGGCGTGGGAGACTTGACCCATGCAAGAGACTTACGTGGCCGGGACGGTTTTGGATATTCCCCAGGACTTGGCGAGCGCCGTCGAACACGTTCGCGAGCACCCGGGGCCCGTGGAAATCACGCTGGGCGCGGACCGTCCAGTGGGTCTCCACATGGGAAGTATGGTGCGTCGCCAGGCAGGCGATCAGTTGCGCAAGGCCGGCGCCGATCCGCTGATCCTGCGCGCACCGGTGTCCGTGGACGAGGACATGCCTGACGAGGGCGTGATCGCCGAGGCCGACGCCGCTCTGGTCCTGGCCCACGGCGTGGGCGCCCAGGCGCTCGTGCTCGCGTTGGGCGGCGTCACCCACCGCGGTCGACAGCGGCAACGGCTGTACTCCATGGTGGCCGCGCTCGCAGAAGCAGCTTCGGCTCAGGACGTGCGACTGCTCATGCAGAACCACACCACCGTGGACGAGGTGGTCATGCTCCTGGTACTCCTGGACCGAGAATTCGATCAGGACACCCTGGACGTCACCGAACCCGAGGTCACCTCACTCGCTTGGGACGTGTCCCGCTCTCGAGGCGCAGGCCAGTCCGACGCGGATGCGTGGGAATTCGTGCAGCGTGCAGCCAAACGCGCTCCCGTGCTCGTGCGCGGACTGGAGCCGGGGGAGACCCGCCACCTCGCCCAGGCGTTACCGGGTTTCGAGGAGGCCATGGCCAACGGCCGCGTGGTCACGGTGGAACACTGCTCGGGATCGCACTGACCGAAGTTCGGGAAATGTTATGGTAATTTTCCGTGCATCCCGTGTGGTGCACGGTTGTGTTGTCACGACAGTGACGACCTTTCCGCCATGGTGTAATTGGCAGCACACCGGCCTTTGGAGCCGTGAGTCTAGGTTCGAGTCCTAGTGGCGGAACGCACGAACCACCCAGGTGCAGATGGGTTCCACCACCTGACGAGCAACCACGAGGAGTTAGCTCAGTGAGCATCGTCGATACCGCGGCCGATCAGAGCGCCGCGACCGGCGGGTCCAACCCCGCAGCAATCATCGTCCTGGCCGCAGGCAAGGGCACCCGCATGAAGTCCAAGACCCCCAAGATCTTGCATGAGATCGGGGGTCGTTCCATGGTGGGGCACGCCCTCAAGGTCGCCCGGGAACTGAACCCGGAGCAGCTCGTGGCGGTCATTCGTCACCAGCGTGATCTCGTGGAAGCGCACATCAATGAGCTGGATTCCGGCGTGTTGATTGCGGACCAGTCGGACGTTCCCGGCACCGGCAGTGCAGTGGATGCGGGTCTGGACGTTCTGGACCGTGAAGCTCCGGTGTCCGGCACCGTGGTCGTGACCTACGGCGACGTTCCGCTGCTCACCGCGCAGACCCTGCAGGACTTCGTGACCTACCACCGCGACCACGGCAACGCCGTGACGGTGCTGACCGCGGATCACCCCACTCCGGGCAAGTACGGCCGCATCCTGCGGGACGAGAACGGTCAGCTCGCCGAGATCAAGGAATTCAAGGACGCCACCGAGGAAGAACGCGCGGTCGTGGAGGTCAACTCCGGCATCTTCGCCTTCGACGCCGCCGTGTTGCGCGATTCCCTGGCCCAGGTGGATACCAACAACGCTCAGGCCGAGAAGTACCTCACGGATGTTCCCAAGCTCGCTCGGGCCGCGGGCCACCGGGTGGACGCCCTGAAGATGACGGACTACATGGAGCTCGAGGGTGCCAACGACCGAGAGCAGCTCTCGGAACTCGGCGCATACCTCAATAAGCGCACCCTCAAGATGCACATGGCCAACGGCGTGACGGTCGTTGATCCGGGTACCACGTGGATCGATGACACCGTGCAGATCGAGCAGGACGTCACCATCCTGCCCGGCACCCAACTGCACGGTGCCACGCGAATCGCCGAGGACGCCGTCGTCGGCCCGGACACCTCCCTCACCAACGTGACCGTGGGCAACGGCGCAACCGTGATCCGCACCCACGGCAGCGACGCCGAATTGGGTGCGGGCGCGTCCGTGGGTCCGTTCGCGTATCTGCGTCCGGGCACCGTGCTGGGCGCCAAGGGCAAGATCGGCACCTTCGTGGAGACCAAGAACTCGACCATTGGCGAAGGCTCCAAGATCCCGCACCTGTCCTACGTGGGCGACGCGACGATCGGCGAGCACTCGAACATCGGTGCGGCCTCCGTGTTCGTTAATTACGACGGCGTCAACAAGCACCGCACCGTGGTGGGCAACCACGTGCGCATGGGCTCGGACAACATGTACGTTGCGCCCGTGACCATTGGCGACGGCGCCTACTCCGGTGCCGGCACCACCGTCCGCAAGGACGTGCCCGCCGGCGCACTGGCCCTCACCGAGGGGAATCAAGTCATCGTGGAAGGATGGGTGCAGAAGCACCGTCCCGGAACCGATGCCGCTAAGGCTGCGGAAGCGTCCAACGGCTCCTAAAACTCTGACCGCGCATCCCAGGCCTGAACCGGGCACGAGACACGCGACCAGCGCTCCATCAAGCATTTCGAGGAAAGCGAGTTCACATGACCGGAATTACGAATGCGGGGTCGAACCGCATGGTTCTGCTCTCGGGTCGTGCACATCCGCAGCTGGCGCAGGACATCGCGCGCGAACTGGGCACCGAACTGGTCCCCACCGACGCGTACGACTTTGCCAACGGTGAGACCTACGTGCGATTCGGTGAGTCGGTGCGTGGCGCGGATGCGTTCCTCATCCAGTCCCACCCGGCACCCATCAACCAGTGGGTGATGGAACAGCTGATCATGATCGACTCGCTCAAGCGCGCATCGGCCAAGTCCATCACCGTGGTCAGCCCGTTCTACCCGTACGCCCGCCAGGACAAGAAACACCGCGGTCGTGAGCCCATTTCCGCTCGTCTGATTTCTGATCTGTACAAGACCGCCGGCGCTGACCGTCTGATGTCCGTGGACCTGCACACCGCGCAGATCCAGGGCTTCTTCGACGGCCCCGTGGATCACCTCATGGCCATCCCGCTGTTGAGCGACTACGTGCGTTCCGTGGTGGACGAGTCCAACGTGACCGTGGTGTCCCCGGACACCGGCCGTGTGCGCGTGGCCGAGCAGTGGGCCGAACGTCTGGGCGGTGCACCGCTGGCCTTCGTCCACAAGACGCGTGACATCAACGTTCCCAACCAGGCCGAGTCCAAGCAGGTCGTGGGCGACATCGAGGGCCGTACCTGCGTGCTTATCGACGACATGATCGACACCGGTGGAACCATCACCGGCGCTGTCCGCGTGCTGCGGGACAACGGCGCCAAGGATGTCATCATTGCCGCCACTCATGCGGTGTTCTCGGACCCCGCGGTGGAGCGCCTGGCCAACTGTGGTGCCATGAAGGTTGTCGTCACCGACACCCTGCCGGTTCCGAAGGAGCACCAGTTCGAGAACCTCGAGGTCATCTCGATCGCACCGTTGATCGCGCGTGCCATCCAGGAAGTCTTCGAGGACGGCTCGGTGACCAGCCTGTTCAACGGCCGGTCCTGACCCGCATGATCCGCGTCCGGTTCCCCTGAACCGTGACATGAAAAAGCCACCCGCCGGAATCCGGCGGGTGGCTTTTTCATGTCTGGCGGGTGGAACCCTTAGCGGGTGACCCACACGTGGTTGGTCGCGGAGGACCAGCGCACGGTGTAGCCCTTGGAGAAGCGCTGGTGCACTTGGTTGCCCACGCGGTACTCGTCGGTCACGGGGAACCCGTAGCCGCGCTCATGACCGCGCTTGCTCCAGAACTTACCGATGGCCCCATACTCCTTGATGGTGTTGGAACCGGTGGACGGTGTCCACATGACCTTGTGGGTGCGGCCGGTGGCCGTGGTGAAGCTCTGGTAGGCACCGCCGGAGATGGAGCGCTCTTCCGTGGACGGGAAGCCCAGTCCGCGCTCGCGACCGGTCTGCACGAACTTGTTGCCGATGCTCGAGGTGTTGCGCACCATGTGGGCACCGGTACGCGGGTGCCAGTACGCGGTGGCCTTCACGCCGTTGCGCACGAACTCCTGGTAGCGACCACCCGAAGCGGCAGCGCGCTCCGGGGTCACGGCCTGGCCCCACTTGGCGGCACCGCCGGTGGCGCGGTAAATGGAACCGATACCGCCGCTCACCGAGTAAGACTGGTTCACCGCATTGGTGCTCGGCGCGCGACCGCCCAGCGGCTTGTAGTTGCGAGAGCTGGCCATGGACTGCAACTGGGCCCAGGATCCGCGGTACTGGTTGGAGTCACCGGAGAAGGGGCCCGAGGCCGAGAACTGCCAAATGTCGTACGTGGACCAACCGTTGGGCATGGCCCCGGCACCGGTGGTGTTGTACGCGGCGATGTGCAGCGGGTGGGTGTTGAACTGCGCGGTGTTACCCGTGCAGGTGCGCCACCAGTCGGTGGTCGTGTAGATCGCGGGCAGGCGGCCGGTGCGCTGCTTGTAGCGGTCCGAGAAGGACTTGATCCACGAGTTCATCTGCGGCTGGGACATGTTGTAGCACGTGTTGCCCAAGCTCGAGTACGGGTTGTACTCGATGTCCAGCAGACCGGGCAGGGTCTTGCCGTCCGCGGACCAACCTCCGCCGTTGTTCACGAAGTAGTCGGCCTGGGCCGCACCGGAGGACACGCTCGGCAGGGCGAAGTGGTACGCACCGCGGATCATGCCCACGTTGTAGGAGCCGCTGTACTGCGACGCGAACGAGGGGGACTTGTAACCGGTTCCCTCGGTGGCCTTCACGTACGCGAAGCGCGCGCCCTTGGAGTACTCGGCACTCCAGTTCACGGTGGGCTGCCAACCGGACACGTCCATTCCCATGATGCCCGCGGGGCGCCACGTGTTGGCCTGGATCATCAGGGACATCGAACCAGCCGGGCCCACTGTCTGGGTGCTGGACGGATCGGATTCCGGGCTCTCCCGGGTTTCCGGGGTCACGGCACCGACCGACGCCGACGCCGCCGGGGCGGTTTTCGTGTCGAGTTCCTTTTCGACCTGCTCGAGTTCCGCTTCGGACTCGGGGGACAGGTTGGTGGTTTCATCCATTGACTTCATGCGCTGACCCATGGTGGCGCCGGGGTTCTTATCCCCGGTCTTGGGCGGTGCGCTCGGAAGCTTGGGATCTTTGACCACGGTGTCGAGTTCTTCGGTTTCCACGGACACCACGTTGCCGCGGTCGGGATCGAGGTTCTCAGTGGGGGTTTCGGCAGCAATGGCCGGAGCGAATGTGGTGAATGCCAGAATAGCCGCGGTAACGGCAGCGGGCAGGGCTGTCTTTCGGGGGGAGATCACACGAATTGCCTAACTGGGGGATGGTGCGCGGGGGCGCTTGGGCATTGGGGGCATCAAGATTCTAAACAACTTTCAGGGAATTAATGGATTAATTTTCGAGAATCGATCACGAAAGCATTTCAAGGCTGCAAATTTTCGGTTTCGTACACGACCGGTTCGCCGGGACTTAACCGAGGTTGCCCTTCACCGCGCAAGGCAGTGAAGGGCCACGAGGAAGTGTCGACGGCACGGTGACGGTCCGTCGAGAAGACGGTCAGTAGGCGCCGTCGGAGGCGAAAACCGCCTTGAAGGTCCGTAACAAAATGATCATGTCCTGAACCGGGGACCAGTTCTCCACGTAGTACAGGTCCAACCGGACGGACTGTTCCCAATCCAGATCGGAGCGACCGGAGACCTGCCACAAGCCGGTGATACCAGGACGCACCCGGAGTCTGCGGTAGACGTGCTTCTCGTACCGGTCCACTTCGGAGGCCAGAGGAGGCCGGGGACCTACCAGGGACATGGAGCCGCCCAAAACGTTGAAGAACTGGGGGAGTTCGTCCAGGCTGTAGCGCCGCATCCACTTTCCGGGGCGGGTGACGCGCGGGTCGTCCTTCATCTTGAACAGCACACCACCCTGCGACTCGTTGGCCGCCAGCAGCGCGGCCTTTCGCTCCTCGGCATCCACATACATGGAACGGAACTTGAGCATCCTGAACCGGCTGCCGTCAATGCCCACTCGCTCCTGTGCGAAGAAGGCAGGACCGCCGTCGTGCATCTTGACGATCAGGCCGAGTACGAGCAACACGGGCGACAGAATGAGCAGCGCACAAGACGCCCCCACGATGTCGGTGCCGCGCTTGATCATCTTCTTGGACCGAGTGAAACGCGGGGTGGCCACGTGGATGAGCGGTAGCCCGGCCAGTTGTTGCGTGTGGATGCGGGGGCCTGCAATGTCGGTCAGGCCCGTGTTCATGACCAATCGGATGTGCTCATCAGCCAGCGCCCACCCCAGGTGGCGGATCTCGCGCGTACTCAGGGGTACCGATGCGGTCATGACCAGGGTCTCGATGCGGTTCTCGCAGCACGCCTGCACGATTCCGGCCACGCTGGGACGAACACCGTGTTCCAACGTATTGACCGGCATCTCGACGTGAGCTAGTTCTTCGGGAACGTCCCGTCGTGAGCGCGGCATGTACACGGCCACCGGTTTGAAACCGGCATCCGGGCGGCGCTGGAGCTCATCCACCATCTCCACGGCGCCGGGGAAACGGCCGATGATCATGGTGCGGGACATAGCCTGGCCCTTGAAGCGCCGTTGCATCAGGTTGTGCCGTGCCACGAAGCGGCCGCTGATCAACGTGAGAAGACCGAGCGGGAGGGCGATGAGGACGTAACCGCGCGCCGTCGGAATGTCGAAGGCGTAGGACACGATAGCGATCGCGCCGAAAAGGACCAGGGTGGAGGTGACCACTTGTTTGGTTTCTTCGACACCATTACCGATCAAACGGACTCCGCGCGTGCCGCGCAACTCCAACCAGGCCCACCAACCCAGTCCGAGAATGACACCGACCAACCAATACGGAACGGGAATTGATTCGAGCGGGAGAAACCCGTCGCCCAAGCCGAAACGGATCAATTGGCTCACCGCCAACGCCACCGCTAACGCCAGGGCATCGGATATCCGCAGAGTCTGCTGGTATTTCTCACGCCACAACGCTTGCGTGTGGCGCACTGTTGGCTCCTTGAACATGATCGTCGGTCCCTCCCCCTGAAAACGGTCGACGAGAGTGCGTAAAAACTTGCACCGCGTCGGTACGGCTGTGATGAGTGAGGCGGCCGCACCGTGGAATCTCCCCCGAGATTCACGCTTCCCACGATAGCGTGATTCACCCGCGAACGGCCCCTGTCCAGGACATATGGGTACATAACGGGGGACGAGCCTGTGAGCGGTTCGGGAGATAAGGACCCGTGGTATTCTGGGAAAGTTGCCAAGGCGAGGGGGTGGCGTATTTTGCTGCCCCGTTATCGACGACGGCTGGTGGGATCGTGAACTCCCGTGACCTCACGGAACGGGAGCGCCATGCGGTACCGCACCACGTCGGTTTGCTGACCGGTTCAACGATTGGTGCGAGTGCCATTCGGCGGTCAGTGTGGTGACGAGCCGATAACCCACAATCGAAGGAGTCCCACCATGGTGGATATCATCAACATTCCCGGTACGCTGCGCACCGAGTTCGGCAAGGGCTACGCCCGCCGCGTGCGTCAGAACAACCAGATCCCCGCAGTGATCTACGGCCACGGTGCCGAGCCCCTGCACGTGGTCCTGCCCGGCCACGAAATGATGCTGGCTTCCCGTAACCCCAACGCTGTGCTCGAAATCGACGTTGACGGTGACGGCCACCTGGCTATGATCAAGGAAGTTCAGCGTCACGCTGTGCGTCCCGAGATCCTGCACATTGACCTGCTCACCGTGCGCCGCGGCGAGCGCGTGGAGGTCGAGATCCCGGTTCACGTCGAGGGCGAGGTCGCACCGACCGCCGTGCACAACGTGGAAGAGAACGTTCTGGTCATCGAGGCCGACGCGCTCAAGGTCCCCGAGTACGTCGTGGTCAACATCGACGCTCTCGAGCCGGGCGAGCACGTCTACGCCAAGGACATCACCCTGCCCAGTGGCGTGGCACTGATCTCGGACGAGGAATTGCTCGTCATCAACGTCTCCGAGCCGGTCCAGCAGGACCTGGGCGAGGAGCCGGAAGAGGGCGAAGAGGCTGCTGAGGGCGAGGAAGCCGCCGACGAAGAGGCCCCCGCCGAGGACGCAGAGTAAGTATTTCTTCACCCGCGCGGCCTTGCACGGGCGGCGCAGTGAAGTGATCGAACGCGGCGGCAGGTACCCACGGGTGCCTGCCGCCGTGTTTTCGTGAACGCGTGTTCCGAGTACGCAAGCCCCGAAGGCATTGAGTGGGCGAGGGGCGGGCACCGGTGACACGCGCTATAGGCGTCATATCCAGAGACAGCGTGACGGCGCTGCAACGACTTGAAGAACGAACCGAAGGAGGCCCCTCGTGGCTGATCGCACATTGGTGGTGGGGTTGGGAAATCCCGGCGACCGTTACGCGGGGACTCGACACAATGCGGGTGCCATGGTGCTGGCCGAACTGGCCGGCCGCGCCGGGGCCAAGCTGTCCGCCCATAGGACTCGCGCCGCGGTAGCGGAAACGCGGATGAGTCCCGGAGCGCCGAGGCTCGTCCTGGCTCAGCCCCTGACCTACATGAACACGTCCGGCGGACCGGTCTCCTCCTTGCTCAAGTACTACGACCTGGATCTGGACAACCTGGTGGTCGTGCACGACGAAATCGACCTGCCGTACGGTGCCGTCAAGCTCAAGCGCGGTGGGGGAGAAGGCGGCCACAACGGGCTGCGTGACATCACCAAGGCGCTGGGCACCAAGGACTACGTGCGAGTGCGGGTGGGCGTGGGCCGACCTCCCGGCCGAATGGACACCGCTGACTACGTGCTCAAGCGTTTCTCCGGCGCAGAGTCCAAAGAACTGCCCCTGCTGATCAGTGATGCCGCCGACGCCGTGGAGATGCTCACCGAAAAGGGTCTGGTCGACACGCAGCAGCATTTCCATGCCAAATTGTCGTGACGCCAGGCGGGCCACGGCCCGCGTGCGGCGCTCGGAAACGGAGCCGCACATCCCTACTGAGTTCGGGTGCTCAATCTGGCGTAACCACTATTAGTCACCGTCCACGCGCGGGGCTACGGTGGAGATGGCCGGTCCATTAGCCGATGAGCGACAGCTCGTGAGAAGGAGTCATGACCACTACCCCCCTGGACAATGAGCAAGTCCTGCAGCTGAAGCAGGATTTCCCGCTGCTCACCGAAACACAGGTGGCGGGTCATCCGCTGGTCTACCTCGACACCGGCGCGACCTCCCAGGTCCCGCTCCCGGTTGCCGACGCGGAACGGGATTTCACACTGCGCCACCGCGCCGCCGTTCACCGCGGTGCCCACACCCTGGCCGTGGAGGCCACGGACTTCTTCGAGGATGCTCGCGCCACGGTCTCGCGTTTCGTGGGCGCGGATCCATATTCCCTCGTGTGGACGTCCAACGCCACCGAGGGCCTCAATCTGCTGAGCTACGCGATGTCCAACGCGACCGCGGGTTCCAACGGCTCCGAGAACGCGGAGCGCTTCCGCGTGGGTCCCGGTGACGAGATCGTCACGACCCAGGCCGAACACCATGCCAACCTGATCCCGTGGCAGGAACTCGCCGCACGGACCGGCGCAACCCTGCGCGTGGTCCCCGTGAACGAGCGCGGTCTGATCACCCCGCAGGCGGTCGCGAACACACTCAGCGACCGCACCAAGCTCGTGGCCTTCACGCACGTCTCCAACGTGACCGGCGCGATCACGGACGTGCCCGGCGTCGTGGCCGAGGCGCAGAAAGTCGGCGCGCTCACGGTGCTGGACGCGTGCCAGTCCGTGCCACACATGCCCATCGACTTCCCGGCCCTCGGCGTGGACTTCGCGGTGTTTTCCGCCCACAAGATGCTGGGCCCCACGGGCATCGGCGCGCTCTACGGACGCCGCGAGTTGCTCAACGCACTGCCCACGTTCCTCACCGGCGGCTCAATGATCACCAAGGTCACCACGGAGCACGCCCGCTACCTCGACTCGCCCGTCCGCTTCGAGGCGGGCACGCAGCGCATCAGCCAGGCCGTCGCGTGGGCCGAGGCCGTTCGTTATCTCGAGCAGATCGGCATGAACCGCATCGAAGCGTGGGAAGCCGAGCTCGGGGGTCGGTTGGCCCGCGGGATCACGGAGATCGACGGCGTTCGCCTCCTCGGTCCCGAACCGGGCGTTGAGCGCGTGGGCCTGGCCAGCATCGATGTTGCCGGGGTGCACGCACACGACGTGGGCCAGCTGCTGGACGTCGCCGGTATCGCCGTGCGCGTGGGCCACCACTGCGCGCAGCCGCTGCACCGCGAGTTGGGCCTCACGGCCAGCACGCGCGCGAGCACCTATTTGTACAACACCACCGACGACGTCGATCGCTTCCTTGACGAGCTCTCGCGCGTTCGCGGCTACTTCCGGGCGGAGGGCGCATGAGCGCAGAGTTGGACCAGCTGTACCAAACGATCATCCTCGAGCACTCCCACAAGCGCAGCGGCGAAACCGACCAGGACGTGTCCTCGGCCGGGGAACGCAGCGGTGTTTCCCACCAGTACAACCCCACGTGCGGCGACGAGATCACCGTGCGCGTGGCGGTGGCGGTGACGGAGGGGGAGAACCCGACCGTGGAGGCCGTGGAATGGAACGGCGAGGGCTGCTCGATCTCCATGGCGGCGGCGTCGGTGTTGTCGGACATGGCACCCGGGATGAGTCTGTCCGAGCTGGGGAAAATGATCGAGCACTTCCGCGAGATGCTCAGATCGCGCGGCCAGGTGGCTCCGGACGAGGAGATCCTGGGTGATGCGGCGGCCTTCGCGGGGGTGTCCAAATTCGTGGCGCGCGTGAAGTGCGCAATGCTCAGCTGGGTGGCCGTGGAGGACGCGGTGAACCAGGCGGCGTCGAAGGCTCGAGCGAACTAGCTTGACGGACGCGGGAATGCGCCAGCAGCCCGCGAGCCTGACATGACGAACGGCCGGCGAGAACTCTTGAGGTTCTCACCGGCCGTTTCGTTGTGCTGTCGAGGCCCGGTCGCGCGGGACCTAGTTGTCGTAGACGTCCGGGTCCACGCCGTGCGCACGGACCTTCTTGTACTTGGCGTTGCGGGCGAGCAGCAGGCTGCCACCGATGATCGCGGCGAGCATGGAGCCGAAGAGGATGCCGACCTTTGCATGATCGTTGTGGGGGCTGCCGATGCCGAAACTCAACTCGGCCACGAGCAGGGACACCGTGAAACCGATACCGGCCACGAACGACATGCCGAACAAATCGAACCAGGTGTAGTCCTTGTCCTTCTCTGCGGGGCTGAACCGGTCCATCAGCCAAGCCGCACCGAAGATGCCCACGGGCTTACCGATCAGCAGACCCGCGACGATGCCCAGGGCCACGGGATCCGCGGCGGCGGACTTGATGCCGTCGATACCGCCCACGGCCACACCGGCAGAGAAGAACGCGAAGATCGGGATGACCAGACCGTTGGAGAGAGGACGGAAGCGGTGCTCCAGGGCGGGGGCCAGTCCCATCTCGGGATCCTCGTGGCGGATCACGCGGGGCGTGGTCTTCATGACGGGAACCATGAAGCCCAGCAACACGCCGGCAATTGTCGCGTGCACGCCGGCCTCGTAGACGCACCACCACGTGGCCACGCCCAGGGGCAGCAGGATGACCCAGGCCGCCCAGTGCTTGGCCATGAACCAGTTGGCGTACTTGTGAGTGAGCACCCAGAAGATGATGAGCAGTACCGCCGCACAGCCCAGAAAGAGGACGCGCACGGATTCCGTGTACACGAACGCGATGATGATGATCGCGATCAAATCGTCGACCACGGCCAGCGTCAACAAGAAGGTGCGCATGGCGGTGGGCAGGGCCGAACCCACGACCGCCAGGACGGACACGGCGAAGGCGATGTCCGTGGCCGTGGGGATGGCCCAGCCGTGCATGGCCGTTTCCTCCGCGCCGGCCGCGATATTAATGCCCAGGTATATCAACGCGGGCATGATCACGCCACCCACAGCGGCGACCACGGGCAGCATGGCCTTACGAATATTGCGCAGCTCGCCGTTGACGAATTCAGTTTTGAGCTCGAGGCCCGTGAGGAAGAAGAAGATGGCCAGCAGACCATCAGCCGCCCATTCGCCCACCGTGTGATCGAAACCGGGAACACCGATGCCCACGTGAGCGTCACGCACACCGAAATAGAAGTCACCCAGCGGTGAGTTGGCGATGACGAGCGCGGCCACCATCGCGATCAGCAACAGCAGGCCGCCCGTGGTGTCACGCCTCAGGAACGCTCCCAGATTGCCCGCGCGTGACGGATTGTTCACGGCCACATTCAACGCCAAACTCCATTCGATCTGCGGATATCTTGGGTCATCATATAGCCTCACCAACTAAAAACCGGGGGCCGCAGGAGCGACCCCCGGTTACTACCGAGTGCGTGACTGATCAGTGCTTGGCGATCCAGGACTCCGCGGCGCGAGCCTGCAGGGTCAGGGCCTTGCCGATGTAGGGCTCAGCGGCGGAGGCGATCTTCTTGCCGACCAGCGGGATGTTGGCCACCACGTCACCGGCCACGTCGATCACGGTCTCCTCGCCGGTGGGCTTCAGCGTCTGGGTGGCATTGGCGCCCACGGGCAGGCCATGAGCCTTGATCTCGGTGCGGGCATTACGGGAGCCATCGGCGGCCGGAGCGTCGTAGGTGTCCACCTGGTTGAGCTTGACGGCACCCTTGACGAACTTCTGGACGACATCGGGCAGCTTGTCCGCAGACATGGTCCGCACGGTGGTCACGGTGAACGCCGTGTTGGTGTCACCGGAAACCTCGAAGGATTCCAGCTGCGTACCCGCGCGGTCGCTCACGTGCCGGACGAAGGCCTCGTCGACAAAGGTCTTGAGCACGGTCTCCAGCGGAGCCTTGACGGTGGTGGAGGCGTTAACAGACATGGTTCTCCTTGAAATTGATGAACGCGGAACGCGTTGTGGCCAGCGCAACCAATCCTAGGCCCAAGACCAAACCGGACACCTGAGAGAAGCTGGAGTTGGGCTGTCCGCTAAAGATCGGACAGTCAGTTTGCCCCCAGGGCACTGCCGATCACGTGCTCAAACCTAGACTGAAAAAGACCCGCGGCGGGGGAATGTCGAGGGTCATAAATACGGGTGGGGATCCCGTGACCTGCGTGTTTTCATCACGCTGACCAGGCACGCCGCTGACCCATAAGCGGTGCGCGTTTCATCAGGGGGATATAGATGACCGGTTCCAGTTCGCCTGCCACGGGCACGTTGATGCAGCCGACGCGCCGCGAGAACCCCGGTGCTCGGCATGGAACGCGCACCCTGCTGGCTCCGCATCGAGAAGCCCACGATCCGGAGCCGCCGCGCGGGCCCGTGGTGCTGCACGTGGTCGAGGCGTTCGGCGGGGGAGTGGCCGCGGCGGTACGCGATTACGCCCGGGCCACCCCGGAATGCGATCACCATCTGTTGTGCCACTTGCGACCGGAGGCCGTGAACCTCGAGGACGAGTGGGACACTGATTTCGCGTCCGTGCGTTTCCTTCCCGGCGGCCACCTGGCCAATTTGAAAGCCACCCGCTGGGCCATCAGCGAGATCCACCCGGACGTCATCCACTCCCACTCCAGCTACGCCGGTGTGTATGCGCGCCTGGCCGTGGGGCACCTACCGCGTAAACCGGTGGACACGCTGTCCCCGCTGCGCACACCCGGGGCCCCCACGACCCGCGCCGAGCGACACGGTGACCTGTTGCGCGAAGGCCAGCGGCGGCGTCGTCTCCGTGCCGAGAAATTGGCCGAGCGCGGCCCACTGCGGCGCAAGGTACAGAAGTACTTCGACCCCGCACTGGCCCACATCAAGCAGGTGTACACGCCGCACGCGTGGTCGTTCTCTCGCCTGGACCATTCGCGACTGACCCGCCTGGGCTTCTGGGCCCTCGAAGGTGCCCTGGCCGCACGTACGGACGTGCTGGCGGGCTGTTCCAAGGCGGAGAACAACGTGGCCCACTGGGGACCGGTGTCCCCGCGCACGGTCTACGTGCCCAACGTGGCCGAACCGGACTCGGTCCGCAAGCCCACCAAGGGTGCGGACGAACCGCTGGTCCTGGCCGGTGCCGGTCGCCTCACGGCCCAGAAGGACCCGGTGTTCTTCGCGGAGACGGTCCAGGCCATTCGCGATGCCGGATTCCGGGTGGCCCCCATCTGGGTCGGTGGCGGTGACGAGGACGTGGAGCAGTTGTTCCGCGACTACGGCATCAAGGTCACCGGCTGGATCTCCCACGAACAAGTACAGGAGCAGCTCAAGACCGCGGACGTTTATCTGCACACCGCGCGCTGGGAAGGGTTCCCCATCACGGTGCTCGAGGCCGCCGCGAACCACATCCCGGTGATCGTGCGCCGCATCCGAGTGTTCGACGATTCCGGCCTGCCGCTGGTCGTGGACACCCCCCAGGACGTGGCCGCGCGCTGGAACGAGATCGTGGATCCGGAGACCCGGGACCACCTGTGCGGCTGGTCCCAGCAGGCGTTGTGGGAGAACTGCCGCAAGATTCAACGAGACCGACTGTGCGAGATCTACGGGGTGCACGTACCCCTCCTGGAGAAGAAGGCGCTGGGCGCACCGTCGACACCATGACGACTGATGCACTACGGGCACGAGAACTACAGGGGAGAGTTATGCAACAAGGCAACTATGCGGGAATTCCGGGACAGGCGATGTGGACCCGTCGCGGAACCGACGCACTTCAAACGTGGATCCACACCCCCGTGGACGGGCAGGCACGAGGGCTCGTGCTACTCGCACCACCGGTGGGTCGCGAACACATTCAGGCTTATCGCTCCAACAGGCAATTGGCCATGCTCTTGGCCTCGGAGGGCTACTGCGTGGCCCGGGCGTGCTACCGCGGAGTGGGAGATTCGCACGCGCTGGAGCCGGATCAGAACGTGGTGGAAGCCTGGCGGCAGGACCTGCTCGATACCGCGGCCCACGCGCGTCAGGTGTGCGGGACGGAGGAGCTTCCCGTGTGGGCCATCGGTCACCGGATGGGAGCCACCCTGCTCGCCGGGATCGCCGAGCACTTCGATCACGTGATCGCGTGGGAACCCGTGGCGGGGTCCGTCTTCGTGAAGCAGTGGTCCCGACTGCGCAATGCGACCCTGCCCGATATCCCCGTGGGCGACCGCGTGGACCTCATGGGGCTGTGCCTGGGGAACGAGCAGGCCGCGCAACTCTCCAGTCTGCGCGACCCCCGCAAACTCGCGAACCTGCCGGAGCACGTGGCGATCTTCCGTGAGAAGGATCAACCGCGCGCCAAGGTCATGTACGGCGTGGAGTCCCTGGACACCCGCGTGCACTACGACATCCTGGATCAGCTGATCCGCATGCTTCCGCGCCCCGTACTCACCCCCGTGGGAGGCGACGGCCGCGGACCACTGCGCAATGAATTCACCGCTCCCACCGGGGTCGAGTGTGCCGAGGAGATCGTGCGGGTCGAGCCCAAGGACTACATGGGCGTACTCACGGGCCCGGTGCTCACCGACAAGCCTGGCCGCCCGATTGCCTCGTGGACGGATAAGCCCGTCACGTTCTACGCCCCGGGTGCCTCCGAACCGCGCGACGGTTCCGCACTGTGGTCCGAGACCGCGCGGGAACTCGCCGGACACGGGGTAGCGAGCCTGCGTGCCGATCGCGACGGCGCCGCGGATCGCGCCGAACTCTGGGCGGACCGCGATCCCAACCCGTACCGGCACGCCAATGCCCAGGCCATGCGCGAGCAGGCTCAGTGGCTGAACAACCACTTCAACTCGACCGTGGTGGCCACGGTGCTGTGCTCGGGCGCGTGGGACACGCTGTGCGCCGCCCGCGAGCCTGAGGGCATTCCGGTGGAGGGGATGATCCTGCTCAACCAGAACGAATGGCGCATGAAGCAAGAGTTCTTCGACGAGCTGCGTAAGACGTACGACGCCGACGCCCGACTGCACGCCGCCGCGCTCACCTCCCGGCAGGCCAAGGAGGAACTCGCCCGCCCGGCCACGCCGCGCAGGGACGCGGTGAAGGACAAGGTGGCCGGGGCGGCGTCGGCGGCACAGAGCGTCCTTGGTGCCGTCAAGGAAAAAGGCTCCTACGCGCTGCGCCACTACGCGCCCGAACCGGTCTGGAACCTGATTGCGCGGCACCCCGAGGCATCCATTGCCGACTACATCCTGGACCGCGCTAGTCGCAATGCCCGCGTGGTGCTGCTGGTCGGACCGCAGGACGAGCCCCGCTACCGCGAAACCCTGACCCCGCGAGCCGTGGCGCGGCTGACCGGGCGCGGCCGCGACATCCGCGAGGAGTACCTACCCAACGTGGACCATTCCATCCTGTCCCGCACCGCCCGCGACGTGGTGGTCACACGAGTCGTTGAACTGCTCTCGCAGTGGGAAGGGCGGTCGCCCGCGAATGGCTAAGCACTCACTCCTCACCGACAAGGCCACCGAAGCCGGCGAGTCCCGCCTGGGCGCCAACATTGCCTGGAACTACATCTCGGGGTTCACCAGCGTCTTCGGACTACTCCTGCTCTACCCGTTCGCAATCACGATCGTGGGGGCGGAAGCGTACGGTCTGTGGGTGTTGGCCTCCAGCGCGATTCAGCTGCTGACGATGTCCGATTTCGGCCTGGGAACGGGCATCGTCCGCACCCTGACCGACATCCCGGACAACGCTGAACATCGGCGGGATCGGCGCAGTTTCGTGGCGGTGGCGCTCGCAGTGTTCTCGGTCCTGTCGGTGGTGCTCACCGCCCTGTACTTCGTGGCTTTCCCGCTGTACCTGACCACGGTGGACGTCCCGGAACAGGACCGCAATGCCGTGCTACCGCTGGTGATTGCGGCGGGTGCCACGCTGTTCTTCTCCGTACTGGGGCGCGCGTGCAATTCGATTCTGTGGGCCCTGAACCGCCCGGACATCGAACGTAAGGCCGCCGTGGTCGCCATCCTGGGGCGAGCGGCGGGTTATGCACTGCTGATCCCGCTGAAGGGTGGGCTGATCGCGATCGTGATGGTGGAGTGTGTTTCGCTGTTGCTTCCGCCGCTCGTGTGTTTCTGGGCCGTGTACCAGCGGTTTGGGCTGCCCCGGATGATCCGCGGTGCGTGGCGACTGCAGGGCAAGCCGTTGTTGAAGATGTCTTCGGTGCTCTCCATCGGTTCGCTGTCGCTTCTGGGTGTCTATCAGTTGCCGCTGTTCATCGTGGGCCCCACGCTGGGTCTGCAGGCGGCCACGGCGTTCGGCGCGCTCATGCGTGTGTTCCAGAGCGCCCGGTTGATCATCAGTTGGATCGTGATGCCGTTCGCGTACCCCATTAAAAAATCTGCGCTGGGGGAGGCCGGGGAGCACATCCGGGTGGCTTTCACCGTGTCCCTGCTGGTGGGACTGCTGATCAGCGTGCCGCTTGCGGCGCTTCCCAATGAGCTGCTGACGGTGTGGCTCGGCTCCGAATTCGCGTTCGCGGCTCCGGCTCTGGCTGTGGTGGTCGTGGGCGTGATGGCCGAGGCCATGGGCCAGGTACCCAACCTGATCATGACCCTGCGCGGGAACCCGTTGATCGCCTCGCTCATCAGTCTGGCTGTCCTGTTGCTGACCCTGCCGGCGGTGTGGTTCGCGTCCGGTACCGGAGACCTGGGCTACGTGATGCTGGCTGCTGTGGCTCCGCTGTTATTGCTCGTGCCCGTGCAGATCTACTTCAGCGAGCGCACCGAAACCAGCGGTTCGTGGGCCAAGCACGTGCTTGTATGGCTGGGCATGGTGTTGGTCGCCGCTGCTGCGGCCGTGGCTTTCGCGCTGCTCGCCCAGGTTCTTGGAGACGTTTTGAGCATCGGCGTGTGTGCGTTCGTCCTGGGCGTCGTGTTCCTAGGCGCGTTCAAGCGGATCCGACGCCGCGACGACGTTCTCAACGAGCGCGACGCCGCCCAAGCACCGGCCTGAGCACCCTCAGAGCAGCTGCACGTACAGCTGGCGGTAGGTATCGGCCGTGACCAGCGCGTCGAATTCGGTGGCGGCCTTGTCCCAGCTGGCCTGTCGCATGCGCTCGCGGTCCTCCGGCGACTGCTGCACGTGCCAGGTCATGGCCTCAGCCAACGCCTCGGAATTCCGCACGGGCACCACGGCGCGCTCATCCACGGTGAGGTCCTTGGCATCCCCGGTATCGGTGGTGATCACGGGGACCCCTTCTCCAATGGCCTCGATGCCGGCCATGGGCAGCGCCTCGTGGTAGCTGGAGAACACCACGGCGTGGGCGGTACGGATCAGCTCGCGCACGTTGTCGACCGGTCCCAACAGAGACACGGCGTCGCGGATGCCCAGCCGGTCGAGTTCGCGGGTGAGCTCCCGGTTGTCGTTGTCCACCCCGTGCCCAGCGCACACCAGGGTGGCCCCGGGGACCCGTTCGCGCACCCTCGCGAACGCGCGGAACAGGTTGGGGTGGTCCTTGGGCTCTGCAAAGCGAGCCAGGTGCACGAAGACCGGGTCCCCTGACGGTTCCGGGGCGGGAGCACTGGCCGTGGCGCTGCCGTTGTGCACAATCCGCATCTGATTCACCGGGAACCGGTAGCCCAGCTTCGCGGCAAAGTCCTTGGCGGAGGCCGAACACGCCACCACGGCTTCGAATCGTCCGGAGAGTCCCGCCACCGTCCGCCAGACCACCTTGGCCACGGGGTTGGAGGAGACATCCAGACTCGAGTGCAGCGTGGACACCCTCGGGCGACCGTGTGGAGTGAGCTCATTGATCAGATCGGACTGGTGCAGGTGCGAGTGCACCACGTCGATCTTGTGCTTCTTCACCAAGCGGAGCACGTCGCGAACGCCTTTGGCCGGCACCACGGACTTGCGGGACATTCCCGAGTACGTGGTGCTCGTGGCCACCGACTCGAGTCGGGAGGACAGCGACGCCGGGGAGAGCAGGACCAGCAGGTGTGCCTCGTCCCCGGGGCGGGTCACACGCAGCAACTGCTCGATCAGCGTCTGGGCGCCGCCGGTGTCGGCGTCATTGACGATGTGCAGAATGCGCATGAGGCAACCTTTCGGTGGGATGGGTGTTCGAGCTTGATCGCGGGTCGGTCGAAGAAGGCGCCGGCGGATCCGGCCAGGAACGGGTCAGCTCCAGCCCCAGGCAGATACCCGCCATGCCCCAGATCCAGAAGGCGGAGTCGTAGCTGATGGTCAGGCCGGAGATCACGGCCCACACGATGAACGCGCACACACCGAGCCACAGCGGATTCCGCCCACCGGCGCGCAGGATCAGCACGGACATGATCAGCACCAGACCCAGCCCGAAGAAAATGCCACTCTCCAGGATGACCCGCCCCGTCACGCTGTAGATGTCCGGCAGCGGATTGTAGTGCTGCAGATCGCCCAGCGGCATGCGGTGGGTCAGGAAGATCTCATTGGTGTTGCCGCGGCCCACGCCCCACAGGAACACGGCGGGGTCCGCGAAGAAATACCGCACGGAGGCGGCGATCGACGAATAGCGATCGGACCAGGACCAATTGAAGGATTCACTGCGGTCCTGGAGCGTGCGTGCACCGATGGCCACGGCACCGGCGAGTCCCGCGGGCACCAGAATGATGCTGGCCCACGCGTTGCGGGCGGCGTACGGGGCAATCGCGGCGATCAGCACCACGCCCAGCACGACCACGGCGCTTCCGGAGCCTGAAATGGCCACGGCCCACAGCACCAGCGTCAGGGCGACGCCGTCCCGCAGGTTGATGGTGCGGTGGTAGTGGCGCACCAGGATCACAAGTGCCATGGCCATGAGCGACAGTGAGCCCACCATGAACGAGGTCTCCGGGAACATCCCGAACGGTCGGCGCACGTACGTCAGGAACGTCTCGGTGAACTCGGAGACATTGGCGTAGCCGGGCAAGTCGTAGAAGGACTCGAACGGCACGGTGTCGAGGATGTCGAAGAAAATGTACTTCTGCACCAGTGCGTACGCGGCGCTGAGCAGAATGGTCCAGCTCAACCACGCGATCGCCCGGTAGCGCAGGAACACGATGGCCGCCGCAGCACCCGCGAAGGGCAGGGTGAACACGACCCACGTCACGGACCCGGCGACCTGCCACGGTTCCGGGCTGATGAACATCCGCACAGCCGCGGCAAAGAACGGAGCGGTCGCCACGAGCAGCGCGGTCCACATGATGGGCATGTACTTGGCGCAGCGGGCAATCAACGCCACGGCCACCACACTGGTCAGGGGCAGGTTGGTGTTCGACCCCGTGGGTAGCGCGGCGAACGGCAGAGCGGACAACACCAGCAGCGCTCGCGACAGGTTGCGGTCCAGACGCGTGCCGGTTTCGGGCAGGGCACCGCGCTTGGGCAGCCGCACGTGCTTGGGGGCCCAGATGGCCCACAGCGGCCGCTGCCTCACGCTCGCTCCGCGCTCATCACCGCGGCCACGGACGGCGCCCAGTCCTGGTGCTTCGAGGCCGACGCCGCCGCCGCGTGCGTTCCGTGCCCCGAACCCTCGCCCACAGGCTGGCGCGAGCTGTCGCGTGAACCAGACACGGCGGCGTCGAACGCCGTGCGCAGGGCTGCACCGAAAGCATCGGTGTCGTGCACGTCCGCGGCGGTGAAGTGCGGGTAGTCGCCGGCTTGGGCGCGCAGGGACGCGAGGTCCGAGGACACCACGGGCACCTCGGCGCCCACGGCCTTGGCGAGCACGCCGCTGTGCGCGTCGAAGTGGGTGTAGGGCAACACGATCACCGCAGCGTTGAGGATGAACGCGTTGAAGTCTTCGCGGGACAGGAACTCGTCCGCGAAGTCCACGCAGCGGTCGGCCGCAGCACGGCGCGCGAGCGAATAGGACAGTTCGGGACTCTCTGCGGCACCGCGCACGAGCAGCGGGATGCCCGCGCGCACCGCCGCGTCCATGGCCAGCTCGATGCCCTTGTTGGCGCGCAACTCACCGATGCACAACGCGTAGGGCGTGCTCGGAATCGCACTGGATGCTGGAGCGTCGGCCAGTTCGAGACGTGAGGACACCGGCAGGTCCACCGCGGTCACCGGCTTGGCCGTGTAGCCGCGCACGATCTCCCCCTGGTCCTGACCGTGGGTGATCACCTGATCGGATCGGCGGGCGCACGAGCGCTCGAGCCACAGCAGCACGCGTTCGCGCACGGCCGGGTTCGTGAGGTCAAAGTGTGGTTGGGCGTTATGCACGAACACCGAGACCGCCTGACCTCGGGATGCGCACAGGACGCGCGGCAGCGGGTATTTGGTGGAATCCAGCGCCAGCACGGCACGGCCGTCGGCCTGTTTGGCGACCGAGCGGACGGCGGCGTGCTCCCGCAGCAGATCCGCGACCTGAAGAACGGGCTTGACGAGTTTGCCGAGCTTGGACTCGGGGGACTGGGGGCGCCGCGGCGGCACCGTCTCCACGACCTGAATCGGATGATCCGATCCCCAGCCAAGGTACTCCCGGGCACCCGGGCGGGACACGAGCCACACCCGGTCGGCCTGTGGATCCTCCAGCAGCGCGAGCGCGAGGTCAGCGGCGTGCTCGAGCTGCCCTCCGTACTCGGTGGGGCACACCACCACGGCATCTCGCGGGGTGGTTCGTGTGGGTCGTGACGGATTGTCGTGCTCAGCGCTCATGAGAGCCTCCGGCTTGCAGTCGTCGTAAACGAGAGGACGGCTTATCACCGCGCACCAGGACGATCAGCAATCCGAGAACCAGACCCACGAAGAAACCCAGGGCGGTGTTGAGCACCAGGGAGGGCGCGGCGGGATTCTCCGGGGTCGCCGCGCGTTGCACCACGGTCAGATTGACTCCGGCTTGTTCGCCGCGCTGCGGTCCGGACTCCAGCGACTGGCCGACCTCCACCAGACTTTCGGCGGTGGCCTGCGCCAGGCGCGCGGTGTCCTCGGGTGCATCTCCCGTGGCGGTGATCGTGATCATCGCGGTGTTGGGCTGATTGGTCACGGTCACGGCGGATTCGGCCAGCGATTCCGGCGTGGCGTCCAGACCGAGTTCATCCACCACCGGTTGCAACACCGAATTGGTCGTGGCCACCTGCGCGTACGAACCGGCACGGGCCATGGCGAACTGTTCACCCATCTGCAGGTCGGTGACCGACTGAGGGTTGGCCACGTTGACGAACACCTGCGCCTGGGACTCGTAGGACTTCGGCATGATCAGGGCAGAACCCGCGCCCGCGATGAGTCCCAGCACCGCGGTCAGAACAACGATCCACCACTGCTGTTTCAAGCAGCGCATGTACTGATTGAGATTCACTCATCTCCCCCTTGAATAAATGCAAACGCTCACGACCCGCGCGAAAGCGGTACGGACCGTTCCCCAAAGTGTTCGCATTCAAAACTGTAACGACACCCCCCAACATCTGGCGCGGCGGGATCGTTGATTTCACGGATTCGTGCCCTTATGTGTGGACGAATCATCAGGGGCGCCGCGCGGTGGCCACTTCCTAGACTGGAGGCGAGACACGTAGGGGAGAGCGTGCTCGTCACTACAGGGGGAATCAACGTGAACGACAACAGGGAAACCGAACTCGAATACCCGCTCATCAGCGTGGTGATTGCGGTGTACAACGGCCAGGACCTGGTGGGTCAGGCCATCAGCAGCGTGCTGCGGCAGACCCATCCGAACATCGAGCTGTTCATCGTGGACGACGGGTCCACGGACCATACATCGCAAGTGCTCGAAGGCTTCGAGGCACTCAGCCGGCCCGGCCGCGAGGTCCGTGTTCTTCGTCAGGACAACGCGGGCTGCGGGGCCGCTCGCAATCAAGCGCTGACCATGGTGACCGGGGATTTCATCACGTTCCTCGACGCGGACGACACGTTGCTTCCGAACCACCTCAGCACGCTCTTGGAACGCTACGAGGAACTCGACACCAACGAGAGCGCGTCCCGAACCGTCGTCTATGCCAACGCCTTCCAATGCACCACGGGCGGGATCAACTCCGGGCGTCTGCAGTACCGCGAGAAGATGCCCGAAGCCGATCAACAGCGCTCGGTGATTCTGGAATACAACATCGGTAGCCTCTACGGATTGTTCCCGCGCTGCTTTTTCACCGAGGTGGGAACTTTCGACCCGGAACAGGTCTTCGTGGAGGACTGGGAACTGTGGCTGCGCGCCATCTACTCCGGCTGGCGTTTCGCCCGCGTGGACGAGGTCACGAACATTATTTCGTGGACCGGGGGCTCCATGCAGTCCCAGCGCGATCGCATGGCCGCGGGTGAGGAGCTGGCCCTGCAGAAAACCCTGCGGCGTTTCGACGGAAAATTCAGCACCGAAGAACGTGCCAAACTGCTGCGGCGACTCAACTACGGGTCTCCGCTCGCGGCGGCGTCGGAAGCGGAACAGGCACTGCGTGACGGCCGCGGGGACGACGCCAAGGAGCATCTCAAGCGCGCTGCCGAGATGATGCCCACGCAGCGTCGCGTGCGGGTCAAGTCGGCCATCGCCCATTTACCGGGCGGCACGCGCTGGTTGGTCAACCGGCAACGATCCGTGGACCGCAGCGTGGGGTACAACGAGCAGATGCGCCGCTGAGTCGGCACACGAGTCACGCGAGGTAATGCACGCGGCCAACGCACGCGTGGCCTGCGGGATTGGGAGCTCGCACCGATAGCATCGACTGCGACCCGCCCCGGATGCTCGGGGTTCAGCCTCGATTCCCGGGAGAGTTCATGCACGCCCACGTCGACCTCGGTTCCGTCACGGTCGCCCTCCTGGGGCCTCGACGACTGACGACGACGCTGCGCGACACCTACCAGCGCGCCGCCGCCGGGGTCGTGGAATTCGACCGCCCGGAGGACGTGTCATCGCGATCACTGAGTGGGGTGGGCTACGCGGTCATCGCTGTTCCCGAGACCACGGATTCCGCCGACGCCCTCGATGGCGCTGATGTCTGGCGCGGCGCGCTCGCCACCGCTGGTGCCGCTTTGCCGGTGAGCGTGGAACGAGTTGCCGAACGAACCCGCGGCAGCATCACCCTGGTGGGAGGCGGCCCCGGTGATCCGGGACTGATCACCGCCGCGGGTCTCCACGCGCTCGCGCACGCGGACGTGATTTACGCCGATCGCCTGGCCCCGGCCGTCACCGACGAACTGGCTCCCGGGGTGCGGGTGGTTCCGGTGGGTAAGCGCCCCGGACACCACCCCGTACCCCAGTCCGAGATCCAGACCCAGATGATCGAAGCTGCTCTGGCGGGGGAGACCGTGGTCCGGTTCAAGGGTGGCGACCCCTTCGTGTTCGGGCGCGGGGGCGAAGAACTGCTGGCCTGTCGTGAGGCGGGTGTTGACGTCCATGTGATCCCCGGGATCACCTCCGCCGTGGCCGTTCCCGAGAACGCCGGCATCCCGGTGACCTTCCGTGAACTGAGCCGGTCCTTCACCGTGGTCTCCGGACACGACCCCCTGGACGAGAACGAGCTGGAGCACCTCGCAGGGCTGTCCCGCTCCGGGGCGACCATCGTGCTGCTCATGGGCATGGCCACCCTGCCACAGACCGTCAGCGGGCTGGCCCGTCACGGACTGGCCGGGGAGACACCCTTGGCCGTTCTGGAGAAGGGCTTCAGCCCCGAGGAACGCAGCACCTATACGACCCTCGCCACTGCCGTGGTGGATGCCGCCGCCGCGGGCTGCGCCTCTCCCGCCGTCACCGTGATCGGCCCCGTGGTGCACGCGCTCGCCGACGGCGCTCGGCCGGGCTCGGGCGTGCCGGCGTCGGAGATGCCTACTTCAGACGCCCCTGTTTCAGCTGCGTCGAACGGGGACACACCGGACGCGGGCACACCGGACCCGGGACGGGAAGCGCGGTCATGATGGCCCGTGATGAACCGGCCGCACAGGCCAATGGTGCTGTCCAACGAACCGCGCATGCGCGGCCCGTTCTGCTGGCTTGCGCTCACGGCACCGGGAACTCCGAGGGCCAGGCCGCCGTGGCGCAACTCGTCGAGGGGATCCGCGCGGAACTCGAATCGGTCCGCGTGATCGACACCTGGGTCGACGTCCAGGAACCGAGTCTGACGGACCGCACCCGCGAACTGGCGCGCGAGCCCGCCGTGATCGTTCCGCTGCTGCTTTCGGCCGGGTACCACGTGTACGTGGACATGGCTCGGGCCATCAAGGGGAACCCGGATCATCGAGTGGCTGCGGCCCTCGGACCCGATCCGCGCCTGTCCGTCATCATGGCCCGACGTCTGACCGAGGCCTTGCGAGAACAAGGTGCAGCGCCGATCACCGAGAACGACACCGTGATCATGGCCGCCGCTGGATCCTCCGAACCTGACGCCGTGCGGGATTGTCGAGTCACCGCTGATCACCTCGCCCATGAGCTCGGTGTGCCGGTTCAGGTGGCCTTCCTCTCGGCGGCAGAACCCACCGTCAGCGACGCGGTCGCGGAGGCCCGCGAATCAGCAGGCAACTTGGCAAGCAACCGGGCCAGTGGCCTAGAAAACGGCCAAGAGCGTGGATCAGAGAGTGGATCGGGGTCCTGCCAAGTGGGCGGCTCAGCGACTGGCCGAGTGAGCACAAGTGGCCGAGTCCTGGTGGCCACCTATCTCCTGGCACCGGGGTTCTTCCACAACAAGACCTTGAAAGCTGGCGCAGACATCACCGCTGCACCTCTACTCTTGCCGGATGCACCCACGCCGCCCGAACTCACCGAACTCGTGATCGAGCACTACGAACAGGCCGTTCACGGATAACCGGATCAAGGTTGTGTCGGCACGGGCTCATGCACAGGCACAGGCACAGGCACGAGCGTCAGCTCAGTAGCCACCACGCCCTACAAGCCGTCTGCGGAGCCCTCCGCGCGGGCGTGATCGCACACCGCACGCACCATGGCACCCAGTCGGAACCGTTCGGGCACTACGGCCAGCACGTCGGCCTCTTCCAACGGCTGCACACACACGGGACCGATGGCCACCGCGGTGCAATGACCACCCCTCAATGCACTCACCAGCGATTCGTACGTGCCCGCGGCGCGGGCGGCGTCGAACAACGCGTCCGCGGCCGGTGCGGCGGTGAACGTCACGTAGTCCACGTCTCCCGAGGCAATCGAGCGGGTCAGGTCGGCCAGCCTGGAGCCTTCGTCTGCTGAGGCCCACTGATAGGGGGCCACGGTGAGCACCCGGAAACCGGCATCGGACAACCGCGTGAGCTGTTCCTCATCGGTGATGCCGTGTACCTGAACCGCCACGGTGCCGCGTGAATCACGAGCGATTAAAGCGTCCACGATCTCACTCGTGCGCCCCGACTGGCCCGTGTACTCGCACGGGATCTGCTTCGATTGCAGCTGCCCCTTGGCCTTGGCACCGCGCGCGTAGACCGCCGTTTCGCGCAGTAAGTGCACCAGGTCGTCACGCAGATCGGCGGTTTCGGCCACGGCCAGCCACCGTTTGAGCCCGTAGCCGGTGGTGATCACGACCGTCTCCGGACGCGAGGCGAGGATGTCGCGGGTGGCGGCCAGAACGGCGTCGTCCTGGTCGGCGGGGACCAGCTTGAGTGCCGGCGCGTGCAGCACCCGGGCGCCTTGCCGTTCGAAAGCGCCCGCCTGTTCATCGGCGCGCCGGTGCGCGGTGATGGCCACGGTGCGGCCGGTCAACGGTGCCTCTGCGTGAGCGTTCATGTCTCCAGCGTACGAGCTGAGCGTGTCTGCGGCGGCGAGTAGGCTTGGGCGCGTCCCCGACACTCTCAGGGGATTTTACCGTCCACACCAGGAGTAGCCCGCACATGTCCCTGACCGGTTTGCACACCGCGCTCACCGAGGACCGCACGTTCGCCAACATCTTTGCGCAGGCGTCCCGCCCGCCGGCCGAACGGTCGAGTGAGACGATCATCAGCGCTCCGGACGGCCTGCGCGCACCCATCCTGGCCCAGATCGTGGCGGGTCTCCACGACGACGCCGCTGGGTCACCTTCCGGTCCCGCCCCCGTGACCTTCGTGGTCACCGCGACCGGCCGTGAGGCCGAGGACCTCGAGGCGGCACTTGCCTCCTATCTGCCGGCAGAGCAGATCATGAACTTCCCGTCGTGGGAAACGCTGCCCCATGAACGGCTGTCCCCGCGTTCGGACACCGTGGGCCAGCGGCTCAGTGTGTTGCGTAAGCTGGCGCACCCGGGATCCGACGAGGCACCGCTGCGCGTGATCGTTGCGCCCGTGCGTTCCGTCCTGCAGCCGGTCGTGGCCGGGCTCGGTGACATGCAGCCCGTGACCCTGGTGGCCGGTGAGGAATACGCCTTCGATCAGCTCATCAAGGACCTGGCCAACGCTGCCTATTCGCGCGTGGACATGGTCACCAAGCGCGGTGAGTTCGCGGTGCGCGGTGGCATCATCGACGTCTTCCCGCCCACCGAGGATCACCCGGTGCGCCTGGAATTCTTCGGTGACGAACTGGACGAAATGCGCTGGTTCGCCGTGGCCGATCAGCGCACGGTGACCGGGGTGGATCACCCCACCAGGATCGTGGCCTCGCCGTGCCGCGAACTGCTGATCACGCCCACGGTGATGTCCCGCGCGGCCAAGCTCAAGGATCAGCTGCCCGGTGGCCGGGAGATCCTCGAACGCATTGCCGGTGGTCAGTACGTGGAGGGTATGGAATCACTTGCTCCGCTGCTCGCGGACGACATGGTCCCTGTGCTGTCCTTGGTGCCCGAGGGATCCATGACCGTGGTGATCGAACCCGAGAAGGTGCGCGCCCGCGCCCACGACCTGGTGGCAACCAATCAGGAATTCCTCATGGCCGCGTGGGAATCGGCCTCCGGCGGCAGTGATGCTCCGTTGGATCTCAACACCGCAGTCGAGTCCGAGGACGGGCAGGAACGCAGCCTGGCCGCCGGATCGTTCCACGAGATCGCGGAGACCCGGCAACTCGCCCTGGACCGATCCGTGGGCTGGTGGTCGATCACCGGACTCAACGTGAACGCCGTGAGCGTGGGTGACATCGACGCAGATTCCACCGAGGAAGAAGTTCGCCTGGCGGACACGGACGCGGACACCCTCAACGTCGCGGCACGGGAACCCGCGCGATTCTCCGGCGACGTGGACGCCATGTTGCAGTTCATGGCGGGTCGCATGGCCGAGGGTTGGCGGGTCGTGCTCGTCACCGACGGACCCGGTCCGCTCGACCGACTGAGCGAGTTGCTGCACGGTGCCCAGATTCCTGCCGCCCATTTCGAATCCATCGACGAGGCGCCCGAGTCGGGGTTGGTGGAACTCACCACGGCGCGTGCCGGTCGAGGGTTCGTTTTCGAGGGGCCGCGGATCGCGCTGCTGACCGAGGCCGATGTTCTGGGTCGTTCCACGGCGTACACCACCCGGGACATGCGCAAACTGCCGCAGCGGCGCAAGCGTAACCAGGTGGACCCACTCACCCTGCAGAAGGGTGATTATGTGGTGCACGAACAGCACGGTATCGGTCAATTCATTGAACTCGTGCAGCGCCCGATCGCCGGTGCGATAATCACCCCGGGTCAGCCCAAGCCCATGCGCGAATACCTCGTGCTCGAATACGCGCCGTCCAAGCGCAACGGTCCCCGGGACCGCTTGTTCGTGCCCACCGACCAGCTCGATCAGGTGAGCACGTACGTGGGCGGGGAAGCGCCGTCGTTGTCCAAGATGGGCGGCTCGGACTGGAACAAGACCAAGCGCAGCGCCAAGAGGGCCGTCAAGGAGATCGCCAACGAGCTGATCCGGTTGTACTCGGCTCGCATGGCGTCCAAGGGGCATCCCTTCGGGCCGGACACCCCGTGGCAGCGTGAGCTGGAACAGGCGTTCCCGTACATCGAAACCCCGGACCAGCTGACCACGATCGACGAGGTCAAGGCGGACATGGAACGCCCCATCCCCATGGACCGCTTGATCTCCGGCGACGTGGGCTACGGCAAGACCGAAGTGGCCGTACGTGCCGCGTTCAAGGCCGTGCAGGACGGCAAACAGGTAGCGGTTCTGGTACCCACCACGCTGCTTGCCCAGCAGCACACCGAGACGTTCGCCGAGCGGTTCTCCGGATTCCCGGTGCGCCTGGCTACTCTGTCCCGGTTCCAGACCGCCAAGGAATCCAAGGCCACGCTGGAAGGCTTGCGATCCGGCGCGGTGGACGTGGTGATCGGTACCCACCGGCTGCTCAGCAAGGAAATGCAGTTCAAGAACCTGGGCCTGGTCATCATCGACGAGGAACAGCGCTTTGGCGTGGAGCACAAGGAGAAGCTCAAGGCCATGCGCACCGACGTGGACGTGCTGGCGATGTCCGCAACGCCCATTCCGCGCACCCTGGAGATGTCCATGACGGGCATCCGCGAGACGTCCACGCTGGCCACCCCGCCCGAGGAACGCCACCCCGTGCTCACCTACGTGGGCCCCTACACCCAGAAGCAGGTGTCCGCGGCCATCCGGCGTGAGCTGATGCGCGAGGGCCAGGTGTTCTTCATTCACAACCGGGTCTCGTCGATCGACGCCCAGGCCAAGGCACTCGCGGAACTCGTACCCGAGGCGCGGATCGCGGTGGCACACGGGCAGATGACCGAGTCCCGGTTGGAGCAGATCATCGTGGACTTCTGGGAGAAGAAGTTCGATGTGCTGGTCTGCACGACCATTGTGGAAACCGGTCTGGACATCGCCAACGCCAACACCCTGATCGTGGACGGCGCGGACCGTTACGGCCTGTCCCAGCTGCATCAGCTGCGCGGCCGTGTGGGGCGTGGCCGCGAACGCGCCTACGCGTACTTCCTGTATCCGGCGGAGAAGCCCCTGAGCGAAACTGCCCTGGAGCGGCTCAAGGCCGTCGCGGCGCACAACGAACTCGGTTCGGGTATGCAGTTGGCCATGAAGGACCTCGAGATCCGTGGTGCGGGCAACCTGCTGGGTGGCGAGCAATCCGGTCACATCGCAGGTGTCGGTTTCGACATGTACCTGCGTCTCGTGGGCGAGGCCGTGGCCGAGTACCGCGGTGATCAGGACCAGGCGCCGTCGGAAATGAAGATCGAACTGCCCGTCAACGCGCACCTGCCGCACGACTACGTACCGGGGGAGCGGTTGCGCCTGGAGGCATACCGCAACATTGCCAATGCCGCCACGGAAGAGGCCGTGGTGGAAGCCGGCGAGGAGCTTCAGGACCGTTACGGACCACTGCCCACCCCGGTCAAGAATTTGTTGGACGTGGCGCGACTGCGCATCTTGGCGCGCGCTTCGGGACTGACGGATGTGGCCACGCAGGGCAACATGATCAGGTTCGCGCCGGCTGACCTGCCGGAGTCGCGAGAGATGCGGCTCAAGCGCATGTACCAGGGTGCGCAGATCAAGGCGATCCCGGGAACCGATCGGCGCATGGTGCTCATTCCCAAACCCAAGACGGACCGGATCGGCGGCAAAGACCTCGTGGACGAAGCGATCCTGGCGTGGGCACGCGAAGTGCTTGACGCGATCTTCCCGGTGACCACGACGCAGCCTCCCAGCGATCAGGACTGAGCTGACGCCCGTGCCGTGTGCTGCACGTCAGACATGCTGTGCGGTGCATGCGCGGAGGTGGCCACCTGCGGGCGCGCGTTGCTGACGTAGTTGTACACCAGCGCGCCCAAGGCCACCAGGATCACCAGAGTCAGCAAGGTCGTGACTATTGTGGCCGCTCGCGAACCGTTCGAATCATGGTGAGATCTGTGTCGCTGGATCGTGTTCTCGCTCAACTGAATGTGCCCCATCATCTGTTCTCCCCCGGGTGCTCCCCTTACCGTCCCGGACCTTCACTATGCTCCGGCAACAGGGGTGGGGGCCAGAGGGAATCGCGAATTTGGGGATAAATCCGCGCAAGTGTGGACAGCTTGAACACGGGTTTGTCCACCATTCGGCGGTTCATTGGGTGAACAGTCTCTAAATTCTTCTCTCGCTTGCTACCGTAGAAGAAGCACTCTGCTCGGTGGGGACCGTGCAGTGTTGGTCTTGAGGGGGAATTATGGCGGCTGAGCGCACCACCACATCACTTTCCGAAACGATTTCGGAGCACGACCGCCACGGGCACAGTGGTTTAGGACTGTCCGCTGCGGAATTACGGGGCTTACCCCAAGACAGCGTGGTGGGATATGCGGCCGGTGCATTTGACCTGTTCCACGTGGGGCACCTTAACATTCTTCGCCAAGCCAAGCGACACTGTGATTACCTGATTGCCGGAGTCGTCAGTGACGAAATGTTGGAGCTGACCAAGGGCCGTGCCCCGGTGGTACCCGCGGCCGAACGCGCCGAGATCGTCTCCCACGTGAAGTTCGTGGACGAGGTCCACATCGAATCCGTCGAGGACAAGCTCGATACCTGGGCCCATGTGCGGTTCGACCTGTTCTTCAAGGGCGACGACTGGAAGGGCACACCGCGCGGTCGTGACCTGGAGGAACGTTTCTCGGAAGTGGGGGTGGAGCTCGTGTACTTCCCGTATACCGTGCATACCTCCTCTACGCGGCTGCGCACGGCACTCGATCTGTTGAGCACCCCTCAGGCCAGCAAGGCACCGCAGACACTCAAGGATGGTAGCCAGGTCAGCTCCTGACGTGCCCCTAGGATTGAGGACCATGGGCAAATTACTCGTCACCGGGGGCGCCGGTTTCATCGGATCCAATTTCGTTCGTCACATCCTCGAGAACACAGAACATTCGGCGACGGTATTGGACAAACTCACATACGCGGGAAATCGGGCGAACCTAGACGGTCTTGATCCTCAGCGCTGCGAATTGGTCGCGGGAGATATTACGGACGCTGAGCTCGTGGATTCTTTGGTCCGCGATTCTGACGCGGTGGTGCATTTCGCCGCGGAATCGCACAATGACAATTCTTTGCGCGATCCGTGGCCTTTTGTTCATACCAATCTGATCGGCACGTACACGCTGGTTGAGGCGGTGCGCCACCATGGAACCCGGTTCCACCATGTATCCACGGACGAGGTGTTCGGGGACCTCGAGCTGGATGACCCGGCCAAGTTCACGGAGGAAACTCCCTACAACCCGTCCAGCCCATATTCCTCGACCAAGGCGGGATCGGACCTGTTGGTCCGTGCGTGGGTGCGCTCCTTCGGCGTTGCGGGAACGCTGTCAAATTGCTCCAACAACTACGGTCCGTACCAGCACGTTGAGAAGTTCATTCCGCGTCAGATCACCAACGTGCTCAGCGGCAGCAAACCCAAGCTCTACGGTGCGGGCCACAACGTGCGGGACTGGATCCACGCGGACGATCACTCCGCCGCCGTGCTGCGCGTCCTGGAAGCCGGCGAGATCGGCCGCACCTATCTGATCGGCGCTGATGGCGAGGCGGACAATCTCACGGTGCTGCGAACCATCCTGCGGCTCATGGGCCGGCCGGAGGACGAGTTCGACCATGTCACCGACCGCGCCGGTCACGACCTGCGCTACGCCATCGACGGCGAACGCACTCGCCAGGAGCTGGGCTGGGAGCCGCAGTTCACGGACTTCGAATCCGGCCTGCGGAACACCATCGAGTGGTACACCGAGCACCGCGATTGGTGGGAACCCGTCAAGGAAGCCACCGAGGCCAAGTACCGGGAGGCCGGTCAGTGAGCGCTACGCAGGTCCAGGTCCACACCACGGCGATCGACGGTCTGCTGATCGTCGACCTCCCGCGCCCAGGTGACAATCGCGGTTGGTTCAAGGAGAACTGGCAACGCGCCAAAGCGGTCGAGGCGGGGCTTCCGGACTTCGTTCCCGTGCAGAACAACATCTCCTTCAACGGCACCCGTGGCACTACGCGCGGCATCCACGCCGAGCCGTGGGACAAATACGTCTCCGTGGCCACCGGGTCCATTTTCGGCGCGTGGGTAGACCTGCGTCGCGGTCCCAGCTTCGGCACCGTGGTCACGCACGAGATCACGCCCTCCACCGCCGTGTTCGTGCCACGAGGGGTGGGCAACGCGTTCCAGACCCTCGAGGACGCCACCGCCTACACGTACCTGGTGACCGACCACTGGTCCGCTGACGTGCAATCGGCCTACAGTTTTGTGAACCTTGTGGATCCCCAGTTGGCCATCAATTGGCCCATTGCGCTGGACCAGGCGGAACTGTCCGAGAAAGACCGCAACCACCCGCTGCTCGCAGCCGTTGAGCCATTGCCGCCCGCGCCGGTCCTGGTGATCGGTGCCGGTGGCCAGTTTGGTTCCGCGCTCACACGCGAGCTGACGGAGCGGGACTTGCCTTACACCGCCTACACTCGTTCCGACCTGGACCTCGCCAACCCCGACGGCTGGCCCGAGGACGTCCGCACGGGAGAGGGGCTGCGCCGCTATCGCGCCGTTATCAACGCCGCTGCGCACACCGCGGTCGACGCCGCCGAGACTCCCGAGGGCCGCGTTGACGCCTGGGCCGCCAATGCCACGGGCGTTCGTGCCCTGTCCGGAGCGTGTCAGCGCGGGGGAGTGCCGCTGGTGCACGTGTCCACGGACTACGTGTTCGACGGCCAGTTGCCGCTCGGGCAGTTCTACGCGCCCGACGCCGCTCCGGCACCCGTCTCCGTGTACGGCCAGTCCAAGGCCGCGGGCGAGTGCGCGGTGACCGCGTGGCCCAAGCACTACCTGGTGCGAACCAGCTGGGTGATCGGCTCCGGACACAACTTTGTGGCAACCATGGCCAGGCTCGCGGAGAACGGCGTGGACCCTTCTGTGGTCTCGGATCAGCATGGCCGCCTGACGTCCGCGGCCGATCTGGCCGCGGGACTGCTGCACCTGGTCGACAGCGGAGCTCCGTACGGCACGTACCACCTGACCGGTTCGGGCGAGCCGACCACGTGGGCGGAGATCGCCCGCTGGACGTTCGAGGAACTGGGCCACGATCCGCAGCGGGTGACCCCGGTGACCACCGAGGAGTACACGGCGGGCAAGACCGGCATCGCTCCGCGACCGACCAACAGCTGCCTGGACATCTCCAGCCTCGACGTCGTGGGCTTCACGCCCCGGGACAGTGCGGCGGTGGTGCGCGAGGCGCTCGAGCGCCGAACCGAGGACTGAACCGAGGCCCAAGCCGAGCGGTACCGAGGACTGGACCGAGCCGTACCGAGGATTGAGCCGAGCCGTACCGAGGAATGGACAGAGCGGTCTCGAGGACTGGACCGAGGACCGAGCCGAGCGGCGTCGTCGGACCGTGGCATTCTGTGCGCCGCGGGAGCCTGGCCAGACGTTTCCTGCACCGGTAGAGCCCCTGTGGGGTCCCGCGAAGGTCCTCACGCCCCTCGAGGTGATCCTTTCGGCTCTAGCGGCCCCTTAGCCGCGCCGTCGTCGGCCTGGCGTCCACTCCACAGGCCCGCACCCGCGATCACAACGAAAGAACCCCGCCACCGGAACTTCGGTGACGGGGTTCTTTGCGGTGAAACTTAGTGGTTGACCTGGGCCCCATTGGGCACGTTGGGGCGCTGGGCCATTTCGTGCGGGCCGGCGGGCAGGTCCAGCGTGAGCTCGGTGCCACCGGTGGAGTGTTTGGCCGTTGCACCGGAGGTGATGGTGGTGGGCACGAACAACGCGAGACCGTATGCGAGGATGCCCAGCAGGAAGATCCACCAGCTGTTGGGGTAGCTGGCGAACATCCAGAGGCTGGCCACAATGGTGATCATGCCGCCGAGAAGCAGGATCAAGCTCTTGATCGTCTCGCCCTCACCCGAGAAAGTGCGGGGCTTGATGGCGTGGCTTCCGCGTTCGGCCGAGCGACGAGTAGTCTCCTGCTCGTTGACGGAGGCTTCATCTCTTCTGACCATGAGTGCACCCTTTCAGACTGCAACCGCGAGGGGTAAATAAATTCTTTGTCCAGTCTAGACGGTTGACCGCCCCGTTGCTGACATTCCGCCAGTTACGGGGTGGGTGCGCCCACCGGAATTTTTGCCCCGGTGACCAAGACCGGCCCTTCACCGGATTCGGACGCCGCAATTTCCTGCGCGGTGGCCGGACGAATCTGGTCGCGCTCCAGAACATACATGCGTGCACCGTTGTCCTGGGTCTCGGGTTCGTTGACGAACGGGCGGAATCGTCGCAAGCGATCCGGGTCCTTGAGGGTCTCGGCCCACTCATCCCGGTACTCCTTGACGTGGGTTTCCATGGCACGGTCCAAATCTGCGCAGATCCCCAGGGAATCGTCCATGATCACGGAGCGCAGGTGGTCCATGCCGTCACCGTTGTATCGCTCGTCCAGGTCTTCCATCCAGCGGGCGGTGCGCTGCAGCTTGTCCGCAGTCCGGATGTAGTACAACAGGAAACGGTCGATGTAGGTGATCAGGGTTGTCTCGTCCAGACCCTGCGCGAACAGCCGACCGTGCACCGGGTTGGCGCCGCCGTTGCCGGCCAAGAACAGGTTCCACCCGTCGGTGGTGGCCACCACACCAACGTCCTTGGCCTGTGCCTCCGCGCACTCGCGAGCGCAACCGGAGACACCGAATTTGAACTTGTGGGGTGAGCGCAGCCCCTTGTACCGGTTCTCCAGGTCGATGCCCATGGCCACCGAATCCTGCACACCGAACCGGCACCACGTGCTGCCAATGCAGGACTTCACGTTGCGCAGTGCCTTGCCGTACGCGGAACCGGACTCGAAGCCGGCGTCCACCAGCTGCTTCCAGATCAGGGGGAGCTGTTCCAAGCGGGCACCGAACAGCCCGATGCGCTGGGCCGCAGTGAGCTTGGTGTAGAGGTTGAACTCCTGGCCCACGCGGGCGATGACCGCCAGCTTTTCCGGTGTGATTTCGCCACCGGGGATTCGGGGGACCACCGAGTACGTACCGTCCTTCTGCATATTGGCCAGCGCCCGGTCGTTGGTGTCCTGCAGGGTGCCGCGGCCGGAATCCAGGGCGTAGTCGTGGCGGATCGAGTGCAGGATGGACGCCACGGTGGGCTTGCACACTGCACAGCCGTCTTCGCCCGTGCCGAAGCGCTCGAGTACGGCGGGAAAGTCGGCCAGGCCGGTGACCAGCACGGCCTCGAAGAGTTCTGCGCGGGACATCTCGAAGTGCTCGCACAGCGACTTGGACACGGTGAGGCCCAGCTTGCCGAGTTCCTGGCCCAGCGTCTTCTGCAGCATGGGTACGCACGAACCGCACTGGGTGCCGGCGTTGGTGCAGCCCTTGAGCGCGGGAACGTCGTGGTTACCATCGCGCACGGCCTCGCGCACGGTGCCGAACGAGACGGCATTGCAGGAACACAGGATGGCGTCGTCGGGCAGTTCGGTGTCCGGTGCCTCGGAACCGGCGGCGGAAAGGTAAGCGCCGGGTTCACCCGGAAGCGCGCGGCCCAGGAGGGGGCGCAGGGAATCGTAGGGAGCGGCGTCGCCAACGAACACGCCGCCCAACAGGACCGAGGCATCCGAGGACGTCACGATCTTCTGGTACAGGCCTCGCGCGGGATCCGCGTAGACGATTTCCAGGCAGCCCTCAGTGGTGCCACCGGTATCACCGAAGCTCGCGACGTCGATCCCCGAGAACTTGAGTTTGGTCGCGGTGTCGAAGGACTCGACCACCTTGGAGCCGCCGGTGAGCTGTTCGGCGACCACGTCCGCCATGGTGTTGGCCGGTGCCACCAGACCCCACGTGCGGCCCAGGATCGAGGCGACCTCGCCGATGGCCCACACGTGCGGCACGGAGGTGGCGCAGCGCTCGTCGACCACCACGCCGCCGCGGTCGGCCAGGTGGAATCCCGCGCGGCGGGCCAGACCCTCGCGGGGACGAATACCCACGGCGAGGATCACGAGGTCCGCCGGGATGTCATCGCCGTCCTTGACGGAGACCGACACGACCTCGCCCCCGTCCGTGTTGACGCCGGAAATGAAGGTGGAGCAGTGGACGTCGATGCCCACTTGGCCGATCAGTGCGTTGACCGCCTGCCCGCCGCCCTGGTCCATTTCGGTGCTGAGCAGCCATTCGGCCACGTCCAGAATGGTGGCTTCCGCGCCCAGTTCCTTGAGGCCGGCCGCTGCTTCCAGGCCCAGCAGACCGCCGCCCACCACGACGCCGCGCGGGGCACGTCCCAGCTTCTCCTGCAGTCGGTCGATGTCCGCCACGATGCCCTTGACGTCATCCACGGTGCGGAACTTGTGGGTCTTCTGACCGCCAGGAATGTTCAGTGACGCCGCATTGGAACCGGTTGCCAGGATCAACTCGTCATACGGGTAGCGCTGACCGCTCACCGAAATGATGCACTGCTCATCCAGATCGATGTCCGCCGCACGTTCACCCACGTGCAGCTCCACGCCCGGGTGCTCCCAGATCTCGCCATTGGCCAGAGTCAGGTCCGTGGAAGTGTCGCCGAAGAGCTTCTCCAGACCCACGCGGTCGTACGGCACGTACTTTTCCTCCGAGAGCACGGTGACCGTGTCATCACCCAGGCCGCGGGACACTAGGCTCGTCACGAAACGGTGCGCTGCCGGTCCACCGCCGACCACCACGATCCTGCGCGCATCGGGGGCGGTTGCCGTCGGTTCGGGAGCGTTGCCGGTGCTGGTTTCGACGGTGACGGGCGGGGTGGTCTGACCCATGCTGACGACCTCTCGGTGTAGGAGTCCCCGGGATCGGTGACGTTGGCCGGTAACCCCGGGGTCGTACAGTGTTTGCGCAGGTGCCGAATATGTTGCTCGGCAAATGCTGCTTTAATTGAAACACGGTTGACCGTCGCACGCAGGCGATGTTGCAGTGAGCATCTTGTCGATTGCGTCACGGTCAGCCGGGTCCACGAACGAACCCCGCACCCAGCACGGAAGGTACAGAAACCATGGCCACTGCCACTTGGCACCGCGTGTGCTCACTGTCGGATTTGGAGCAGGACTGGGCCGAGGCCGCCCTGATCGATGGTCAGCAGATCGCGCTGGTGCGCACCGTGCGCGACGAGGTGTTCGCTTTCGCCCATGAGGACCCCAACTCCGGCGCCCTGGTCATGGCCCGCGGCATCGTGGGCCGCACCGGCGAGCACGATTCCATCACCTCGCCGCTCTACAAGGAAACCTACGATTTGCGCACCGGCGAGTGCCTCACGGGCCAGGACTTCACCCTCCCGGTGTACCCGGTCCAGATCGCCGACGACGGCGCCGTGAACATTCAGGTCTGACGCGCGCCTCTTCTACGCACGCCGCCCGCGCGACCTCCTTCTGGGGAGGCTGCGCGGGCGGTTTACTAGTACGACGACGCTCGAGGTGACCTTGGCCGCGTGGCCGGGGGAGCGACGTCGTCCAAGAGCGTGAAGCCCTAGAGCTTGGCCACGATGTCCGCGAGCAGGCGGGAGATGCGAGGACCGGCGGCGGCGCCGGCCTCGATAACTTCTTCGTGGGAGAGCGCGGTCTCACTGATACCGGCGGCGAGGTTGGTCACCAGCGACATGCCGAAGACCTCCATGCCGGCGTGACGCGCGGCGATGGCTTCGAGGGCCGTGGACATGCCCACCAGATCGGCACCGAGGACCTTGGCCATTTGCACCTCGGCCGGAGTCTCGTAGTGCGGGCCGGGGAACTGGGCGTAGACGCCCTCGTCCAGACTCGGATCGACCTCATGCGCGATCTCGCGGAGGCGAGACGAGTAGAGGTCGGTGAGGTCCACGAACGTTGCACCCTCGAGCGGGGACGTGGCCGTGAGGTTGATATGGTCGCTGATCAGCACCGGGGTGCCGGGCTGCCACGCGGGGTTCAGACCGCCGCAACCGTTGGTCAGGATCATGATTTCGGCACCTGCGGCGGCTGCGGTGCGCACACCGTGGGCGACGGCGCGCACGCCCTTGCCTTCGTAGTAGTGGGTTCGCGCACCAATCACCAGGGCGTAGTGACCGTTGGCGAGCTTGATCGAGCGCAGGGTACCCACGTGGCCTTCCAGCGCGGGGCGTGAGAATCCGGGGATCTCGGTTGCCGGGATTTCGTGCTCGGTCTCACCGATGAGCTCGGCGGCCTCACCCCACCCGGAACCCAGGGTCAGGGCGATGCGGTGGTTCTCCACGCCGGTGCGCTCACGGATGGCGTCAGCGGCACGGCGGGCAATGTCAAAGGGATCGGCGGTAGCCGTTGCATTCTCAGTCACGCGCCCCACTCTAGAACAGGGGCGGGCAAGAGTGCGCGTGCACCCCGGAGCCGGACCGCCCCGCGTGCGCCCAGTGCGCCGGGAACATGTGGGGCAGAGATCCGCGGGGAACGTGGCGGTGGTGAACATCTCCGGCAGAGGTCCGCGGGTTCGAGGTGCCCGTGAACATTTACGGCAGAGATTAGCGGGCAGTGTGGCGGTATCGAACATCTGGGGTAGAGATGCGCGAGTTCGAGGTGTCCGTGAACATCTGAGGCAGAGATCGGCGAGTCAGGAAGGACCGCGAACATCTGGGGTCGAGATGTGCTGCTCATACCCTCGTTTTCTTACGGACCTCTGCCTGAAATGTTCATGGTGCGGATCTCTGCCTCAGATCTCGGGTGGCGGAGAGCCGCGGGGTCCAAGGGGTGCGTGGGTGTAAGGAGCTGGAAAGGTGCGGAGTGCACGGGTGTAGGGAGCCCGCGGGGTACAGGGTCGTGCGGCGCGAGAACCCGGGGTACGGGGTCGCGTGGCGCAAGAACCGCGGGGTACGGGGTCGCGTGGCGCGAGAACCCGGGGTACAGGGTCGTGTGGCGCGAGAACCCGGGGTACAGGGTCGCGCGGTGCAAGAGTCGCGCGGTACGGGGGAGCGGCAGCGCGTGGGCAGGCACGGGTAGCCACGGTGACGTGCTTGAAACGACACCGCACCGAACCTTCACGGAACCGAGGTCCCGGTCACGGTTACTCCCCGTTCAATTACTGCAACAATGGGGGACGTGAGTGTGCAGACTGAATTTGCGAATCCGAAACTCGTAGTCATTGGTGGCGGCCCCGGCGGTTATGAAGCGGCCCTGGTTGCTTCGTCCCTGGGTGCAGAGGTCACCGTGATCGAACAACAGGGCATGGGTGGCTCAGCGGTGCTGACCGACGTGGTCCCGTCCAAAACCCTGATTGCTTCCGCGGACACCATGAATCGCTTTGCGGAGGCCAAGGATCTGGGCGTCCACATCGTGGGTGGCTCTGGGGACGGTGATGAGATCAATCAACTGTCGGTGGATCTGGAAAAGGTCAATACCCGCCTGTTGCGCCTGGCGGCGACGCAGTCCCGTGACATCAAGCGCGGCCTGGAACGCCAGGGTGTGCACCTGGTCAAGGGCCACGGTCGGTTGACCAGCTCGAACACCGTGCACGTGGAGACCGATGAAGGGCTCGAATACGACCTGGAAGCCCAGTTCGTGCTGCTGGCCGTGGGTGCTTACCCTCGCGAGTTGGACACCGCCAAGCCTGATGGTGAGCGGATCTTCAATTGGAAACAGGTCTACCAGATGCGGGAGATCCCGGAGAAGCTCATTGTGGTGGGTTCCGGTGTCACCGGCGCGGAGTTCGCGTCCGCCTACAACGGGCTGGGCTCGGACGTCACCCTGATTTCCTCCCGCGACCAGGTCCTGCCGGGTGAGGACTCGGACGCGGCGGCGGTTCTGGAGAACGTGTTCGAGCGCCGCGGTTTGACCGTGCTGTCCCGCTCGCGCGCGGATTCCGTGGAAAACACCGGCGACGGCGTTCTGGTCACCCTCGCCGACGGCCGCAAGGTCCAGGGTTCCCACTGCCTGCTGGCCGTGGGCTCCATCCCGCACACCACAGATCTTGGCCTCGAAGAGGTTGGCGTGGTCACGAACAAATCCGGTCACATCGTGGTGGACGCGGTCTCCCGGACCACCGTGCCCGGTATTTATGCCGCTGGCGACTGCACCGGTGTGCTGCCGCTGGCATCCGTGGCCGCGATGCAGGGCCGCATTGCCGTGGCCCACCAGCTGGGGGACGCCGTTCGTCCGCTACGCACCGACCAGGTTGCATCCAACATTTTCACCTCCCCGGAGATTGCATCCGTGGGCGTGGGTCAGAAGGACGCCAAGTCCGATCCGTCCGTGATCGAATACGCCGCGCTTCAGCTGAGCACCAACCCGCGCGCCAAGATGATGGCCGTGGACGACGGTTTCGTGAAGATTTTCGCCCGCCGCGGCACCGGCACCGTGATGGGTGGCGTAGTCGTGGGTCCGCGAGCGTCCGAGCTGATCTACCCGATCGCCCTGGCCGTCACGCACAACCTTAGTGTGGACGATCTCGCGGATACCTTTGCCGTGTACCCGTCGCTGTCCGGCTCCATTTCGGAGGCCGCTCGCCGGTTGCACGTGCACCACTGATTCACAAACTGACGACGCCGCCCCGGCGACCTTTCACACGAAAGGTCACCGGGGCGGCGTCGTACGTCATGGACGATGGAGCGGAAGGTGCGTTACTTCACGACCTTGCGACCCACGGTGTACATGTCCACGTTCTTGGTCTCAGGGGAGAACCAGAGGGCGATCAGGGTGACGACCGCGGCGAAGGACAAGTACATGCCCACCGAGCCCACGCCGAAGTTCGCGTTCAGGATCACCGCGATGTACGGGGTGATGGCTGCGCCCAGGATGGAAGCCACGTTGTACGCGATACCGGAGCCGGTGTAGCGCACGTTGGTGGGGAACAGCTCGGGCAGGATGGCGGACATCGAGCCGAAGGTCAGGCCCATCAGTGTCATGCCGACCGCGAGGAAGAACAGCACGCGGCCCATCGAGACGTTCTCACCGGTGCCCACGAGCGAGGGGTCCATGATCAGGCCGAAGCACAGACCGAACACCACGATCGCGGAGGTGATGACGAGCTGCGAGGAACGGCGGCCGTACTTGTCCGCGAGCCAACCGGAGATCGGTACGGTGATGGCGAACAACAGCACCGCCAACAGCTGGATGATCAGGAAGTCGCGGTACTCGATACCCAAGCCGCCGGCGTCCGGGGAGCCGATGCCGAAGGACAGCACCCACGCGGTCATCAGGTAGAACAGCACATAGGTGGCCAGCATGATGAAGGTGCCCTGGATGATCTGGACCCACGAGGTCTTGAACACCTCGGTCACGGGTGCCTTGACCTTCTCACCCTGCTGTTCGGCCTTCTTGAAGACCGGGGTCTCCTCGAGCTTGATGCGGACCCACAGACCCAGCAGCACCATCACCACGGAAGCGATGAACGGAATACGCCAGCCCCACACGAGGAACGGGTGGTCGCCCACGGCGTGATGCTCGGCGGTTCCGAACTGCATCACGATGGTCAGGATCAGGAAGAAACCGTTGGCCAGGATGAAACCGAACGGTGCACCCAGCTGGGGCCACATGGCCGCGCGGGCGCGCTTGCCCTCTTCCGCGTACTCGGTGGCCAGCAGGGATGCGCCGGACCATTCGCCGCCCAGACCCAGGCCCTGGCAGAAGCGCAGGATGGTCAGGATCAGGGGAGCCCAGATACCAATGGAGTAGTAGGTGGGCAGCAGACCAATTAAGAACGTCGCGATACCCATGGTCAGCAACGCGCCGATCAGGGTGGCCTTACGGCCGATCCGGTCGCCGTAGTGACCGAAGATCACGGAACCGATGGGACGGCCGAAGAACGCGGCAGCGAACGTGGCCATGGACGCCAGAAGCTTGGTGGTCTCGTCCTCACCGGTGAAGAACAGGGCGGGAAACACGGCCACGGCGGCGGTCGCGTAGACGTAGAAGTCGTAGAACTCGATGGTGGTGCCGGCCAGGGACGCGACGATCACGCGCGAACGTGGAACGCGCTCCGCGAGTGACTTATCCGATTCGGGCCCGTGGGAACCCGGTTCAGTCACGGTTGTAGACATGGTGAATCCTCAGATGGGAAGGGGTTTGAATATGTACACGCTAGACCCGTTGTTCCACACTGTGAATTCGAGTGTCCAAAATATGAGATTGGCATTGACACTGGCTGGCTGGCTTCGTCGCCACTCACGCAGGGAGGTTCCTCTCAGTCAGAACGGCGGCCCCCTGTAAAGGGAGCCGCCGTTCTCACTGACTGGTGCTGATCAGCTGAAGCGTCAGTCGGCGATGTTCGCCAGAACCGTGCCGGCCGAAACCGTATCGCCCTGGGAAACCGTCAAGTCCTTGATCACGCCGGACTTGTGCGCGGTCAGGGGCTGTTCCATCTTCATGGCCTCGAGCACCACGATCAAGTCACCCTCGGAGACCGTGTCACCGTTGTCCACAGCGATCTTCACGATGGTGCCCTGCATGGGCGAGGTCAGTGAATCTCCCGAGGCACCGCGAGCCGCTGCGGAGCCGCCGCGGTTGGCGCGGGCCTTGCGCTTGGGCGGGGGACCGCCATTGCCACCGACGCGTGCTGTGCCGGGCAACTGAGGCAGGGTGACTTCCAGGCGCTTGCCGCCCACCTCGACCACCACGGACTGACGCTCGGGTTCCTCGGAGGAGGGTTCGAACGGTGCTTCGAAGGGCTCGATCTCGTTGTTGAATTCCGTCTCGATCCAGCGGGTGTGCACCGAGAAGGGGGCGCCGCTCTCGGGTGCGAAGGCGGCGTCGGAAACCACCGCGCGGTGGAACGGGACCACCGTGGGCATGCCCTCGATCAACAGCTCGTCCAGGGCGCGGCGCGAGCGCTGCAGTGCCTGCTCGCGGGTGGCGCCGGTGACGATCAGCTTGGCGAGCATCGAGTCGAAGCTGCCGCCGATGGTCTCGCCGGCCTCAACGCCGGTGTCCACGCGTACGCCGGGGCCGGTGGGCAGGGTGAACTTGGCCAGAGTTCCCGGCGCGGGCATGAAGTTGCGGCCGGCATCCTCGCCGTTGATGCGGAACTCGAAGCTGTGGCCTCGCACCTGCGGGTCGTCATAGCCGAGCTCTTCACCGCGGGCGATGCGGAACTGCTCGCGGACCAGATCCAGACCGGTGACCTCTTCGGAGACCGGGTGCTCGACCTGCAAGCGCGTGTTGACCTCGAGGAAGGAAATGGTGCCGTCCTGGCCGACCAGGAACTCGCAGGTTCCGGCGCCCTGGTACTGGGCTTCCTTGAGGATGGCTTTGGAAGCCTCGTACAGACGTGCGTTCTGTTCCTCCGAGAGGAACGGCGCAGGCGCTTCTTCCACCAGCTTCTGGTTGCGGCGCTGCAGTGAGCAGTCGCGAGTCGAGACGACCACTACATTGCCGTGGCCGTCAGCGAGGCACTGGGTTTCCACGTGGCGCGGGGCGTCCAGGAAGCGCTCGACGAAGCACTCGCCGCGGCCGAAGGCCGCGGTGGCCTCACGCACGGCGGAGTCGAAGAGTTCGGGGATGGCATCGCGTTCGCGGACCACCTTGATACCGCGGCCACCGCCACCGAAGGCAGCCTTGATAGCGATCGGCAGGCCGTGCTCATCGGCGAAGGCCAGCACCTCGTCCGCGGAGGACACCGGATCGGCGGTACCCGGAACCTGGGGAGCGTTGACCTTCTCGGCGATGTGGCGGGCGGCCACCTTGTCACCCAGCTTGGAAATCGCCGCCGGGGGAGGGCCGATCCACGTCATCCCGGCGTTGATCACGGCCATCGCGAAGTCCGCGTTCTCGGAAAGGAAGCCGTAACCGGGGTGAACCGCGTCAGCACCGGCGCGAGCGGCGGCGTCGAGAATCTTGTCGATCACCAGGTAGGAATCCGCGGCGGTGGTGCCGCCCAGTGCGTAGGCCTCGTCCGCCATGCGAACGTGCATCGCGTCCCGGTCGGTGTCCGCGTAAACCGCCACGGAGGTGATGCCTTCGTCGCGTGCGGCGCGGATGACGCGCACCGCGATTTCACCGCGGTTGGCCACCAAGACCTTGGTGATGGGGCGCATGTCGGTGGAGGCCTGCTGCTCCGTGGAGGTGGTTGTCACGTGAATAGCTCCTTGTCGATACTCTCCAGAAGATTAGTGCCCCGTACTGGAGATCACCTAAGCGAACGCTCGGATGCGGGCTGAACTGTAGATCTTCTACAAATCATGACGTGGTGGGCTGTGGTGTTGGCCGCCACCAGTGACTCGGGCTGACGTGGCGGGCGGCCAAGAGGTCACGCAGCGTGGAGATGCTTAAACCAATCACCGCATTAGGGTCCCCGTCCACCCGCTCGATGAACACAGAGCCGCGGCCGTCCAGCGTGAACGAGCCGGCGACCTGCAGGGGTTCCCCGGTGGCCACGTAGTTCGTGATTTCTTCGCGGGACATTTCCGAGAAGTAGACGTCCGCAGAGCTGATGGCACCCTCTCCGTGGCTTTCACCGTTGCGGCGATCCACGAGCCAATGGCCGGTGTGCAGGGTGCCTTTCCGTCCGCTCATGGCGGTGATGCGCTCCACCGCCACATCCGCAGTGTAGGGCTTGCCGTAGCTCTCGCCGTCGAGTTCGAAGACCGAGTCGCACCCCAGAACCACACGGCCCTCGGCAATCTCCAGACTCGCCACGGCTTCCGCCTTGGCTCGCGCCAGCAGCAGTGCCGTGTCCGAGGGGCTCAATGGCCCGTGCTCGGCGAGTGCGGCGTCCTCGTCCACGTGCGAGACCACGGTCTCGTACGGAAGGTGTGCGCGCGTCAGCAGGGATGCGCGCGCAGGAGACTGCGAGGCCAGAATGAGAACAGGACGCATGGGTTTCAATATACGAGTCGAACGACGAAGACCCAAAGGCGGTGACGCATGCGGGAGCGCAGCCACCGCCCAGATCCGTCCGGAAATCCTTGTCAACTATTTTCTGTTGACATCATTGACACGTCACGGCTAATAGGTTACTTTTGAGTAACCCCAGCGATGACGGATTGAGTGCGCACTTGGCGTCCTCCCTCGGGGTCACCCGGCGGTGGTTGATGTTTCATTCCCGGGGAGGCGAAACAAGGCCTACACCGCCGGTTCACGGGGGATGTGGGAGCATGCGGAGAATACCGTGGCCAGTCGTGCAAGGCTGGCGCGATGTATCAGGGGACACAAAGTAATCCCCGCGTGCTCCCGCATGAACTTCTCATGAAGCGCGTGGATGACCCAGGGCCGGCGGGTGAAAGGTGGCCTCGCGGTTGTTGACCTACAGGGTGCGTGTTGCGTTCTTACGGGCCTGACTCGACCGGCGGCACGATGCAGAGTTCGCTGCGCGTGAGAAACCTTTTGCCCGTGGGCGCTTCCAGGGAAAACCCCCCGCCCCGACCCGGAATCGCATCGATGATCAAGCGCGTGTGACGCCACACCTCGAATTGTTCGGTCGAGATCCAGAACTCCAAAGGGCCCAGCTCCCCACCGGACGGAGACGGCAACTGGGCAACCCCCAGCAGCGCATCCGCAGCTCCCGTTCGGAATTCTCCGGCGGGAAAGCACATGGGGGATGAACCGTCGCAGCAGCCGCCCGATTGGTGGAACATGAGCGGTCCGTGTTGGTCCCATAGTTCCTGCAGCAAGGCCACGGCGGGCCCGGTGAAGCCCACCCGAGAGGTGGTGTCGCCGGGCACCACCGGGGCGGTCTCGAGCACCACGTGGTACTCAAGACCGCCCAGGTCTTGCGGTTCAAAAGGTTGTGCGCTCATGGCACCTCACTACCTTTCGCTCAGGGTTTAGAAGAAGCCCTGCGGGGTCTCGGTGTAGGACACGAGCAGGTTCTTGGTCTGCTGGTAGTGGTCCAACATCATCAGGTGGTTCTCGCGGCCGATGCCCGAGGACTTGTAACCACCGAACGCAGAGTGTGCCGGATAGCTGTGGTACTGGTTCACCCACACGCGACCCGCCTGAATGGCACGGCCCGCGCGGTAGGCGATGTTGCCGCTACGCGCCCACACGCCGGCGCCCAGTCCGTACAGCGTGTCATTGGCAACGCTGATCGCCTGGTCGTAGTCGCTGAACTTGGCCACCGACAGCACCGGTCCGAAGATTTCCTCCTGGAAGATGCGCATGTCGTTGGTGCCCTCGAACACGGTGGGCTGGACGTAGAAACCGCCGCCCAGATCGCCGTCGAGCTCGGCACGCTCGCCGCCGATCAGCACCTTGGCGCCCTCCTTCTTGCCGATGTCCAGGTAGGAGAGGATCTTCTCCAGCTGGTCGGTCGAAGCCTGCGCGCCGATCATGGTGTCCGTGTCCAGCGGATTGCCCGCCTTGATCCTGGACACGCGGTCGATGCCGTCCGCCAGGAACTGGCCGTAGATCGACTCCTGGATCAGCGCACGGGACGGGCACGTGCAGACCTCACCCTGATTGAGCGCGAAGAACGCAAAGCCCTCCAGGGCCTTGTCGTAGAACCCGTCCTTCGCAGCGGCAACGTCCTCGAAGAAGATGTTGGGGGACTTGCCGCCCAACTCCAGGGTCACCGGAATGATGTTCTCGGACGCGTACTGCATGATCAGGCGGCCCGTGGTGGTTTCACCGGTGAATGCGATCTTGCGGATGCGCTTATTGGAGGCCAGAGGCTTACCGCACTCCACGCCAAAGCCGTTGACGATGTTGACCACACCGTCCGGGATCAGATCCTTGATGAGGTCCATGAGCACCAGGATGGACGCCGGGGTCTGCTCGGCGGGCTTGAGCACCACGCAGTTGCCGGCCGCGAGTGCCGGGGCGAGCTTCCACACGGCCATCAGGATCGGGAAGTTCCAGGGAATGATCTGACCGACCACGCCCAGAGGCTCGTGGTAGTGGTACGCCACCGTGTCCACGTCCAGCTGGGAGAGGTGTCCCTCTTGCGCGCGGATAGCGCCCGCGAAATAGCGGAAGTGGTCGATCGCGAGCGGAATGTCCGCGTTGAGGCTCTCGCGCACCGGCTTGCCGTTGTCCCACGTCTCCGCGACGGCAATGGCTTCGAGGTTCTCCTCCATGCGGTCCGCGATTTTGTTCAGCATGAGCGCACGTTCGGCCGGTGACGTGGCATTCCACGACGGCGCTGCGGCCCAGGCGGCGTCCAGCGCGGCCTCGATGTCTTCGGCCGTGCCGCGACCCACCTCGGTGAACGGCTGACCCGTGATGGGCGTGATGTCTTCGAAATACTGACCCTTCACGGGCGCGACCCAATCGCCGCCGATGAAGTGCTCGTAGCGGGGCTTGAACGTGACCTTGGCGCCGTCTTTACCGGGTTGTTGGTAGACCGTCATGGTGTGAATCTCCTAGGTCATTGTGGTGATGTAGCTCACAGTCTAATGGTTCTGTTCGGACAGACAAGGAGCCGACGAGACTCAGCTAAAAGGTCCGGGAACGGGAGCGGGTGCCTCACGTAAGAATGTCCGCGTAGTTCCCTGGGGTG
>NZ_NOIT01000001.1 GCF_004136555.1 Kocuria carniphila | reverse complement strand
CAAATCGGTCGTGTCAGCCACGGCCGTCTCCTCTCGGATCAGGCCGGACCCTCACACACCGTTCTTCTGACAGTCCCATCACTATGGGAAGTAGGGGATCGATCCACTGAAGATCGGTATCGGTATCGGTATCGATTACGGTCGGGTGCTCATGATTAAGGCAGGATTCAGCGGTAGCGGCATCAACGATGTCCTTTACATGGGTGACGTGGTCAACCGCGCAGCTCACCTTGCACACGAGGCCGGCAGAGGGTGGGCTGATCCGATCTTTGTCGGGGGTGTGTTCGAGCAGAATCTGAACGACCACAACTAGGTGGAACTGACTTCTCATTACGTGAGTGGTCTCGGCACAATTCACACAGGCAACGTGCGTAAGCACGTCAATGAACGACTGGGTGGAGAGCCTAACCTGACTGCCGAAGCCCTTGCCAGGGTCATCGTCCGCAACTGGGCCGCGGTCGTGCTCAGCGAACTCGGGCAAGGTGTCGCATTTGGCTCGGAGCTTGTCTTGCCTGGTTTTGAAGTGTTCGAGGCTGATCGCCTCCGCGAGATACGCGACGATGAGTCGGTCTTGCTCAGCGAGGTTCTTCGCACGGCGGGCGGTGAACTCAGCCGCTTCTTCCTCGGACGAGACGGTGAACCATACGGTCGCAAACGGAGCACGCTCCTGTAGATTCCCCAACTGGGTCGGCGACTCCGGGTCACCGGGATCAGGATTCTCGCTCCGATCCGTACGCTCGCTTCGAAGGCCTCCTGCGCGTCACGCATGCTCAACCTCGTCGCGGCCGTCTTCACCCACTCCTTGTCGGCCAGCGGCGAGAGGGCACCCGAGTCCGGCGGATACAGGAAAAAACCCCACCGGGTCCAACACTTGCACCAGATGATCCACGTCGGGGTCACCCGGCCCCGACGCACAGGCCAGTAGCACGCGCGCGGTCCGCTCATCCAACTCATCGAAGTTGATCTTGGTCACGGCCTGGTCCTCTCGTACGTAGGGCGGCACGTGAGAGCTACGCCTGGTGTGTCCGGGTCGACTCAGGAGGGCTGTTCGGGCATTCTTGTATCACGATGATCATCTGACTCAGCAGGAGCGCCGCGACGGTGGTCCTTCAGTAAAGGACCACGAATGACCCGGCAGACTGCGCCCACAGACCCCAGCGACAAGCCGAAGAAGCCATCTACCCCGATGAGGGTCTCCCGCATCAAGGTGCGTAACTTCCGCCTGCTGCGGAACGTGGATATTGACCTTGATGGCCGCACGACCGTGCTGGTTGGCCGAAACAACAGCGGCAAGACAACGCTCGCGGAGGCATTTACTCGCTTTCTGCAGCCGTCGACGTTGAACTTCAACGTGGCCGATTTTTCCGCCGAGAGCTACCCGGAGTTCCTGGAAGCGTGGAAGGCCTACGCCACAGGAGACGAAGAATCCGCGAGGCGTCTGCTGCCTGAGATCTCCCTCACCGTGGAGATCTCGTACTCAAAAGAGCTGCCGGAATACGGGCCTCTAGCTGCAGCTATCGTCGATCTCGACCCGGATTGCACAACAGCAATGATCCGCTTCAACTACTCACTTGAAGGTGGGCATCTATCGGACTTTTTTGAAGGGGTTGCAGGCGACCCAGACACCGGTGAGGAACCGGATCTCGAGCGCGTACTGGGCATCGTCGGAGACCGAGTTCAGGGAATGTTCGCACGGTCGATCAGCGCAATCGATCCAGGAGATTCCACAAACACGCGCGACATCGCGCTAGAAGCGATGCGGCGCATCCTCACCGTTCACTTCTTGAAAGCACAACGCGGACTCGATGACGAAAAGGAACGACCCAAAGACCTGATCGGCAGCGTCTTCCAGAACCTGTTTGATGCCGCCTCCAAAGCGAACGACGGAAGCACCCAGAAAGCAACTGCCGATGCGCTCACGGCAGCAGTCGCTGACATCGAGCAGGATCTAGGTGCCAAAGTCAGCGAGATGGTGAAGGGAATCATCCCGGCACTTCGGAGCTTCGGATACCCCGGCCTTACTGATCCCCGCCTCAAAGCTGAAACAACCTTGGACATCGAACGCGTGCTGGGGAACCACACCAGCATTCGTTACGACGGTGTAGCCGGGGTGTCACTCCCTGAGTCTTACAGCGGACTGGGGTCTCGCAACCTCATCCTGATGTTGCTCACGCTTCTTAGCTACTACCGCGAGTATGCGACGAGGGGCAACATGCCTGGACTGCACCTGGTCTTCATCGAAGAGCCTGAAGCGCATCTTCATCCGCAGATGCAGGAGGTGTTCATTGAGCAGCTCGCTTCGGTCGCTGAGCTTTTCCCGACGCTGGATGAAAAGAAGCAACCCTGGTGGCCTCAGTTCGCGGTCTCGACCCACTCGTCTCATGTTGCCAACCGTGCGGACTTTTCAACCATCCGATATTTCCGTGTCGAAAACGACCCGAAAGGTGGCCCAGGCCACCACGCCAATGTCCTCGACCTCACCAACACTGAAGACATCAACAAGAAGTTCCTACACCAGTACCTGACCCTCACCCGCTCTGACCTCTTCTTCGCCGACAAAGCCATACTGGTGGAAGGCACGAGCGAACGGCTGATCGTTCCCGCGGCCATCAGAAACGCCAAGCATGAGCTCAGCAGCCAATACGTTGCGCTCATGGAAGTGGGAGGCGCATACGCCCACATCTTCTTCCCGCTCCTTGACTTCCTCCGCGTTCCAACCCTCATCATCACCGACCTCGATGCAGTAGGCCCGGTCGAGGGCAAGAAGCGAGACGGAGCAACGACAGTTCACGAAGGTACATCAACAAGCAACGCAACCATCAAGAAGTGGTTCCCCAACACCGACACGCAGAACCCAACTGCCTTGCTGGCCGCTGCGGAGACGGACGCCATCATCAGCGGCAACCGGTACCTTGCGTTCCAGGTTCCCGAGAGCAAGGGCAAAGCCTGCGGCCGCACTTTCGAAGACGCCTTCCTCCTCGCCAACCCATCCGCTGAGGGGCTCACGCTCACGGGCGATAACAAGCAGGACGAGATCCGCGTCCGCGATGCTGTAGATGGCCTAAAGAAGAGCGACTTCGCTTTGCGATTTGCCGTAGATGAGGGTGGCTGGAAGACCCCTCGATACATCCAGCGCGGACTCGACTGGCTACTCGGTAGCCCCCCAGGACATGAAGCCGTGGCCGAGACTCCAGGCGAGACCGGAGTGGTTGTTTGATGACCGCCTGGGACAGCAACGTGGCTGACAACGCCGAGAGAGCAAGCGAGGAAGCTCTCGCCACCCTCTTTGCCGCACTCGATAGTCGCAGGAACTTCAAACTCGAAGCGGGCGCAGGAGCAGGGAAGACCTACTCACTGATCCAAGCCCTGCGACGCATCCTGAAAAACAAGTCCGTCTACCTTCCCCGCAGCGATCAACGAGTCGCTTGCCTGACCTACACCAAGGTCGCCCGCGACGAAATCAAAGCAAGAACCGACGAAGACCCCGCCATCTTCGCTGACACCCTTCACGGGTTCCTCTGGGAGATGATCAGCCCCTACCAGAAGGCACTCGCTGCGGCTCTTCGGTCCTCAGAAAGCTGGCAGGAGCGTCTCGCCGAGAATCCAGATATCAGTGGGCTGGCGATCGAATACGACCTAGGTATTCGTGGCCTTCACGAGGATCGAATCACGCTCCATCACAATGACATCCCCGAGTTCGCGATTCAGCTCTTCGGCAATGAGAAGTTCCGCTCGCTGATCACGGACCGGTTTCCCATTATCTTCATCGACGAGTACCAGGACACCCCGTCTGGGCTTGCTGAAGCGGTTCTGCCCGGTCACGGAGAAGACCGCACAAGCCCTGTCGTGGGTTTCTTCGGTGACCACTGGCAGCAGATTTACGACAGAACCTGTGGCTCGATCGAGCATTCTTCGCTCACATCGATCCCCAAGAACGCGAACTTCCGATCAGACAGATCGATCGTCGACTTCCTCAACAAGTTACGCCCGGAGCTTCCGCAGGCACCGCGGGCCGATGCCGACGAGGGCACAGTCACGGTCTATCACTCCAACACTTGGCCGGGCACCCGTCTGGGCAGAAACTGGAAGGGGCAGATCTCCCAGGAAGCTACCCAGGCATGTCTGGAATGGCTCCAACGCGCGTCCCCAAGTAGCACATGGATCCAGAACTCAAAGGACCTGAAAGTCTTGATGCTCACACACGCGACGATCGCGAACGAGTTGGGCTACCCCAGCCTTCCGGGTGTCTTCTCGTCCAACGACTCCTTCGCAAATAAGGAAGACACGGTGATCGAGTTCCTTGTCGACACTGTAGAACCTGCTATGCAGGCGTTTTCCGAGCACAAGTATGGAAAGTTGTTCCGCCTCCTGGGAAGCAAGAGGCCAACACTCACCGCACCGAAGGATAAGCATCGCTGGTCCGAATGCTTCGATTCGCTTATCTCGACCAGCAGTACGGGCACGATCGGGGATGTGCTGGACCTCTTGAACTCGCAGAATCTCTTCTCCGTGCCCACTCGGGTAATTAAGAGAGGACGCGACCTAGAAGAAGCACTACTGGCTCTCGGCCCTGGAGAGGAACTGGAGGAGCCGCGAAAGCTGGTGGAGCATCGGTCGCTACGATCCGTGCCGTATGCCGAAATAGGCGCACTCCGCTCCTATTTGGAAGACAGCACCGTTTTCTCAACCAAACACTCTGTCAAAGGCGCAGAGTTTGACGACGTGATCGTCCTTGTTGGGCGCGGCTGGACTAAGTACGACTTCGCCAAGATGATCGCTGCCCACGCTCCGCAGAGCCAGCCAGAACTCAGGCAGGCCGGGAGCTTCCCGCACTCACGCAACCTCTTCTACGTCTCCGCTTCGCGAGCAAAACACAACCTTGCACTGCTGTTCGTTCAAGAGCTCAGCGACGACGCAGTCGCGGTTCTCGAGGATTGGGCTGGGCAGGAAAATGTGATCTCCATAGAGTTCGACGAGGCGGGCGTACCGCGATCGCTCACCGCGTAGGCACTGCCTTGAGAAGCGGGGGACGCAATGCAACCCCTTGCTGCTTCACGTAACGCCCAACAGTTCCAGCAGAAACAGGCAAGACCCCGCTCGCGTTCTTGACGATGCTCCGCGTAGAACACCTCGCGAAGTACCTAGGAGAGACCGACATGACCGTCACAGCCGCGATGCAGTGCGTCGGCTGGCGCTCCCGCAGTCACGCCACCCGCCTGTTCCGCCAGTACGTCGGCGTCGCCCCTGGTCACTACCGACGAAGGCGCGCACCGGCCGCATGGGCGGGCGGCGACTCGCTACCGCGCGATGCCGAGAAGATCCCTTGTATACGTCCACACTGTCATCCGATGCACGTCGAATCGGCGACAGATGGAGATCACGCCCTCGCCGTTGGCGCGGGCAGTTCGGATAGCGTCTACTTGGCTCTCTGTCAGGGGTGTTCTAGCTCGTCTCCCAGGCTTCGCGACGACGCCCGGCTCGCCCTCGCCGGCACCATGTGGCTTATCGTCGATGCCCAGTTTCGCCTGATTCCACGCCGAACCGAGCCGCTCGAACCGCTGCCAGGCGTTCGGTTTGAGTCCACCCGCGTCCACAACTGAATATCGAGAAATGCCCCGCCAACAGGCGGGGCATTTCTGTATTTCCGGTCAACGCGGCCTCCGGTTCTTACTCGCTTCGATACTTACCCCGTTCCGGGGCGGACGAGCCCGCTCTCGTAGGCCAGGACGGCCAACTGCACCCGGTCGCGCCGTCCGACCTTGGTGAGCAACCGCGACACGTAGGTTTTCACCGTCGCCTCACTGAGGTACAGCTGATCTGCGATCTCGTTGTTTGACCTACCGGTGGCAATCAGCCGCAGCACCTCAGTTTCCCGCTCCGTCAACGCGGGCATCGCGGCAGTCTGTGAAGGTGCGGGTGCGAATTGTTCGAGGAGCCTCCGGGTCACCTGCGGGGCGAGCATCGCCTCGCCCACCGAGACGATCTCGACGGCCCGGACGAGATCGGCGGGGCGTAGATCTTTCAGCACGAAGCCGGATGCCCCGGCTCGCACGGCGTCGTAAACGTACTCATCGAGATCGAAGGTGGTGAGCACGAGCACCCTGGTCGCGGGGCGGTGCGTCACGATCCGGCGGGTGGCCTCAATGCCGTCCAAGCGCGGCATGCGAATATCCATCAGCACCACATCCGGAGACAGCGCTCGGGCGCGCTCGATGGCCTCGACCCCGTCGGAGGCCTCGCCGACAACGTTGAACCCTGACTTCTCCAGAATGAGCCGGAATCCCTCCCGGAGCAGTTCCTGGTCGTCGACGATCAACACCGAGATGGTCATGACGGCCCCAGGGGTAGCACGGCATCCACCTGGAAGCCGCGAGTGGCAGATGGACCGGCGTGCAAAGGCCCGCCGTAGAGCTGGACCCGTTCGCGCATCCCGATCAATCCATGACCGGTACCGGTGCTCCCGGCCGCGGGCGTCCCGTCATCACGCACTTCCAGGCGGAGCTCTCCCGGCGCGTAATCCACAGTTACCTCGATCGACGACACCCCCGTGGCATGACGCCGGGCGTTGGTGAGCGCCTCCTGAATGATCCGGTAGGCCGCGAGATCTATTCCCGCCGGCAAATCCCGTTGGGTGCCGTGCACCTCGAAGGTGACTGGGAGACCACTGCGCCTGGTCTCTTCTACGAGCTGTTCGACAGCGGCCAGTCCGGGCTGCGGCACCCGCGGTGCAGACGCATCCTGGTCCCGAAGCATCGTGACGAACCGGCGCATCTCACCCAGCGCCTCGGCGCCGGTGCGTCGAATGGTCTCCAGTGAGCGACTGACTTTCTCCTGATCATCGGCGACCAGCTGGGCCGCACCCGCCTGGACGACGATCACGCTCATGGCGTGAGCCACCACGTCGTGTAGTTCACGAGCCATCCGGGTGCGTTCCTCGAGGATCGCCGCCGCGGTCCGCGCTGCCGCCTGAACCTCAGCGTCAATCGCCCGCTGCCGCGCCAGCACGGCCTGGTTCGTCATGACCCGCTGCCAGGTTCCGAGAGCGTAGGCACCGAAAAGCACACTCCAGTGAAAGACGATTTCCGCTGGGTCCTGCAGTTCCGGCACGAGCAAATCACTTACCAGCATCGTGCCGATAATCAACGCCGCGCCGAAATGCGGTTCTCGTCCTCTTCCATGGCGGGCCACGGCAAAGGTCGTCAGAACCATCGGGACGAACTGTCCGTAGAACAGCAGAAAGGTCACCCCGAGGATGTGCAGGCCACTGAACAGTACGAAGGCCACACCGGCGGCAATCAACGGGCGGGTGCGGCGCATTGTCATGGCCGCGGCGACTATCACCACCTGCACTGACGTCAACCAGAGATGTCCGTCCCCAGTGCGAGAGGCGAAGGGCAGCCAGATCTCCATCAGACCGATGACGAGCACGGCGAGGACGATCATCAGATCAAAGATCCCGGGCCGACGGCGCTTCATACATCAACGGTAGGCGAGATTCGTGTCCGTGGCGTCATCCCAGAGAGGACAGTAGTCACGACTTGCGGCCGATGACGGTTCGGGTGCCGCAATGGTGAGCTGGACACATGAAAAAGAATCTCCGACTTCTCGTCGTTATCTGTCTCGTACTCTTCGCAGCGTTATCGATCGTCTGGACAATGCTCTTACCGGATCACTTCGAAGATCCCCACGACGGTCTGGTCGCGATCGCCGATGCGGGCACCAGCGCCCAGATCGCCGTCCTCGCGCTGTCCCTCAGCCAGCTCGCCTGCATGATCGCCTTCGCCGGTGTCGCGGCCTGGCTACACCCGACCAGCCCCAAACTGGCTACCATCGGTGGCACACTTACCGTGCTCGGCGGTTTCGGCCACGCGGTGTTCAGCGGCGCCGAAATGGCCCGGCAGGTGATGGCGACCGACCCTGACGTCAACGCCGCAGCCGCCGCTCAGCTGCAATCCTTCCCGCCGCTGATGCCGTTCATGGTGGTCGGCCTGATCGGCACTGTGCTGGGCCTGGTGTTCCTTGGGATCGCCCACATCCGCTCGGGCGCCGCACCACGGTGGACCGGCCCGGTGCTGCTTGCCTTTGTCCTTGTGGAGTTCGTGGGTAGCAACTTCAGCCAATGGGCAAGCTACCTGTCCGGCCTGCTTCTGATCGGCGCCTGTGCGGGCCTGGTGGTGGGTCTGATGCGCGGTGCGCGCCCGCGGCCACCATCGGGAGAGGATCGAATCGGGAATCATGCCCCGGCGGCGCCAATGATTCGGCAGAACCATTGATCAAGGAGGAATACCCCGCCTGATGGCGGGGTAATTCTGTATTTCCAGGTAACGCCGCGTCCGGTTCGTTACACATGTGGTGACACCGATAGAATCACCCCATGCCGACCCGACATTCGGGGGACGGCTCCCTAACTGTCACCGCTCGTATTGCCCTCGGCGCTGCGCTCTTGTTGGCAACGGGAACTGCTCTTTCCCCCCTCCTGTTCTCTCTCGATCCGGACGAAGAATCGTCAGCTGTCAGCTGCACGACCTATGGTCTTGCGGCCGATGACCCGCGCGCGGAACCCACGCAGATCATTGATGCGAGCTTCCGCGCGGGGAGTACCTACTCGGCTGCCGGCGAACTGGGGGAGATGGCTCAGACGTACAATCACAACGGCCTCACCGGTCAATATCACGTGATCGACGGCGGTGTGAATACGGATGAACCCGTGGGCCTGGTGATGCACCTGCACGGTGACGGCGCCCGGGAATACCACGACCCCAGTGGCCGCACCACGTGTCTGGCCGCGGTGGCTGCCTCGCACAACGCCCTGCTGGTCGTCCCGCGTACCCCGGACCGCGCCCAGGAACCCACATGGTGGGAAAACCTCAACGGCAATCGGGACTGGCTCACGTCGCTCGTCAACGACCGGATTCTCCAGGACTACCCGGTGGACCGGGAACGGATCACGTGGATGGGATATTCCGGTGGTGCGGAGATGCTCAGCTATGGAATCCTCGCCGGTCCTCGGGACCTGGTGACTGAGGGAGCCGCGCTGGTGGGCGGCGGCGGTGCCCCCGAGGCTCTCGACACAGCTGCCACCGAGTCTCAAATGGAGAACATGCCTTTGTGGTGGATTACCGGTGAGGAAGACGACGGCTCCACCCAATCGGCACCGTTCGACGCAGTGAGTGCCGCGGTGGCCGGAGCGGACTTCTACGACGACGAAGGCTTCGAGCGGGTCGATCTGGAACTTTTGGCCGGCCACGACCACTACGACATGCCGGATGCGCGGATTCTGGACGATCTGTTGAAAGCCGCCGAGCGCTGAGATCGCGTCGCACTTACTGAATCGTTTTTCACGCAAATTGTCCTCTGACTTGGGAGGATGTACGGTTAATGCACAAAAGAATCAGCAGGGGGATGCTGCCTTTTCAATTGCGCGCTGATGTGCCGCGCGATCCGGACCGTCGGGGGATTGGGCCGGATGATGTGCACATGTCTTAATAGTTCACCGTCGTGAGTCGACGGTGTCCGGCTACCCCTGTGTCCAATGGTTATCCGTTTTGGGGGAAGCCTTGTCCGTGGAAAACCACCATAGAATTCGCAACACAGCAACGATAGAGATAGCCGAGGACCGCGCCGTTTACCCGGTGGAACAGCCACCGGAGGCACGCACGTTGGTCGACATCGTGCTCGATACCGTCTCGCAGTATCCGGATGCCATTGCGCTCGAGGATGAACATCAACGGGTGGCCTACGGAGAACTCGAAGACCTGATCGAGATACACGTCCAGCGACTATGGGACCTCGGTGTGGGGCGCGGGGACCGCGTGGGAATTCGCGTGCCGTCCGGAAGTATCGACCTGTACGTGGCCATCTTGGCCACACTGTTCGCCGGCGCGGCCTATGTGCCGGTGGACTGGGACGACCCCGAGGAGCGTGCACGAACCGTGTGGGAAGAAGCCGGGGTCGCCGCAATCTTTGGTCGTAACCTGGACCTCTCTCGGATCGACCAGGTCGAGACCACCAATGACATCGGATCTCCGCGTACGGGCGACGACGCCTGGATCATCTTCACCTCGGGTTCCAGCGGCAAGCCCAAGGGCGTGGCTATCACGCACCGTTCGGCCGCTGCTCTCGTGGACGCGGAGGCGCTGATGTATCTGCAGCGCCGGCCGCTGGGACCGGGGGACCGTGTGATGGCGGGGCTGTCCGTGGCCTTCGACGCGTCCTGTGAGGAAATGTGGCTCGCTTGGCGCCACGGTACCACTCTGGTTCCCGCGCCGCGGGACATCGTGCGCTCCGGGCCGGATCTGGGCCGGTGGATCGTGGAACATCACATCACCGCGGTCTCCACCGTGCCCACGTTGGCTTCACTGTGGCCGCGAGAAGCCTTGGACACCGTGCGACTGCTGATATTCGGTGGTGAGGCATGTCCCCTGGAACTTACCAAGCACCTGGTCCGCCCGGGCCGTGAAGTGTGGAACACCTATGGACCGACCGAAACCACGGTCATTGCCTCCGGTGCCATTTTGACGGGTGAGGATCCCGTGCGCATCGGACTCCCCGTTCCGGGGTGGGAGCTCACCGTGGTGGACTCCGAGGGCCAGCCCGTGGCCTGGGGCGAAACAGGAGAACTGATGGTGGGTGGGGTCGGCCTGGGCCGCTATCTTGACCCCGCCAAGGACGCCGAAATGTATGCTCCGCTGCCGGCACTGGGCTGGGAGCGGGCCTACCGCACCGGCGACGTGGTGCGCGCGGACAAGGAAGGCCTCGTGTTCGCCGGGCGCGCGGACGATCAAGTCAAAGTCTCCGGGCGCCGCCTCGAGCTCGGCGAAATCGATGACCACATGTCTCGAGTCCCCGGTGTGCGGGCGGGTGCATGCGCCGTGCACTCCACCCCGGGCGGCAGCAGCGTGATCGCGGGTTACCTGGTCGCGGAATCGGAAGGTTCCGTGGATCTGGCCCATGCGCGTGTGTGGTTGTCCGAGCGGCTTCCGGGCCAACTGGTGCCCGCGTTGTGCTTGATGGATGAACTCCCGCTGAAAACGTCCGGCAAGGTGGATCGCAAGGCACTGCCGTGGCCGCTGCCCAATTCGGGGGGTGACGATGAGCCGGATCTTGACCCGGATCTCGTGTGGCTTGCTGAACTGTGGGCGGATCAACTCGGGCCCCTGCCGTTCACGGCAGATAGCGATTTTTTCGCTCTGGGAGGCAGCTCGGTGGGCGTGGCTCGGCTGGTGTCAGCCCTGCGGCAAACCCACCCGGATACCGAGATCGCCCGGATCTACGCGGATCCCACGCTGCGTGGCATGGCCGCCTACTTGGACACCCTGGAGGCGTCGACCGACTCCAAGCGGGAGCCGGAACGCATGCCGGGGTGGACCGGGTGGGCACAAGGCGCTTTCCTGGTGGGCCTGTGCATTCTCAACGGCCTGCGGTATGTAATGGGTTCGCTCATCGTGGTGTGGGTGCTCTCCGTGGTGGTCGACGCTGCGTGGGTGCCCCGGCCGCCGTTCTGGCCCCTGTTCATTGGCTGGCTCGTGATGTTTTCGCTGCCCGGGCGGGTGCTCTTCGGCGCCGCTGCGGTGCGAGTTCTGAATGCGGGCCTACAACCGGGCCACTATCCGCGCGGTGGGTGGACTCACTTGCGGATTTGGGCCGCGGAACGGCTCGTGGTGTTCAACAAGTACGAACTGCTGCTGGGCACTCCGATGGCGCGCACGCTGCACCGGCTCTTCGGCAACACGGTGGGGCACCGCGCCAGTCTGAATGCTCTGCCGCCCGTGACCGGACTGGTCACCATTGGTGAGAACGCCTCCCTCGAACAGGAAACCGACATCGCCGGGTACTGGCTGGACGGTGACACCCTGCACGTGGGCGCCATCGAGATCGGAGCGCACGCGCGACTCGGTACGCGCACACTCGTGGACCCCGGAAGCCGCGTGGGCGAAGGGGCCGAAATATCACCGGGTTCCCACGTGAGCGGCACCGTTCCGGACGGCGAATTGTGGGGCGGCTCGCCCCTGGTGCATCTCGGTGTCGCCGGTGAGAGCTGGCCGGAAGTTGCACCGCAGGATGTTCCCGCACTGGGGTCCTGGGGAAAGTTCCGAGCCCACCTGGCCTACTCTGGTGGCGTGGCATTGATTTCGCTGTTGCCGCTGTTGGCTATTATCCCGGGAGCGGTGCTGGCGCTGATCGAGATCATCTTCTTGGAGCGCTACCAGGACGTCTTCTCGTTCCTCGCGCTGTGGGTACCCGTGTTCACCGTGCTGACCGCCGCCACGTGGCTGTTGCTCGTGGCCGGTTGTATTCGACTCGTGGCGGACATGATCACCCCGGGCTACTTCCCGCACACCGGTAAGGTCGCGTGGGCCACGTGGTTGACGGAGATGTTGCTGCAGCGGACCCTGATCTCCACCTATCCCATCTATGCGTCCTGCGTGACCCCGTGGTTCATGCGCCTGTTGGGCGTTCGGGTCGGCCGCAACGTGGAGATTTCCACCATGGAGTCGATTCCCCACCTCACCTCCTTGAAGGACGGTTCGTTCCTGGCCGACCACTCATTGGTGGCCTCGCACCGTTCGGGTTTCGGGTGGCTCAATGTGGGCACCTCCGTGATCGGCGAGCGCACGTTCGTTGGCAACTCCGCAATCGTGGGTCCGGACCGTGATCTGCCCAACGATGTGCTCGTGGCCGTTCTCAGCTCCGCGCCCTACAAGGCCCCGGCCGGATCCTCCTGGCTCGGGCGCAATGCCGAACCGATTTCGCGGGCCACGGCGGACGCGGACGAGGACGTGACGTTCCAACCGCCACGCCGGCTCAAGGTGGCACGGGCGTTCGTGGAGATGTTCCGCGTGGTGCCGGCCATGGTGTCCGCGTGGATCGACCTGCTGATCGTCTTCACTCTGACGAGCATCTACATGGCACACGGGCAGAGTCTGAGCGGTGTGCTCTACACCTTCCTGTGGTCAGGCCCGGTTCTGATCGTTGCCAGCACCCTGGCATGTCTGGTTCCCGTGGTGGTCAAGTGGTCCCTCATGGGACGCTTCCGCGCGGGGGAGCGCCCGCTGTTCAGTTCGTTCGTCTGGCGCAATGAGCTCGCGGATGTCTTCGCGGAGTCGTTGGCCGTGCCGTCCCTGGTTCGCCTGAGCATCGGCTCGCCCATGTTCAACATGTGGACCCGACTGATGGGCGCACATATCGGTCGCAGCGTGTGGTGCGAGACCTGGTGGTTGCCGGAGTTCGATCTGGTAACGCTCGAGGATCACGTATCCGTGAACCGCGGCACCGTGCTTCAGACCCACCTGTTTCACGATCGCATCATGCGCCTGGAACCCGTCACCATGCAGCGCGGCTCCACGCTGGGTCCCAACAGCTTTGTGCTACCTGGGGCCACGATCGAACAGCGCTCCACTGTGGGCCCGGGATCGTTGGTCATGCGCCAGGAAACGGTTCCCTCGGACGGTAACTGGGGTGGCAATCCCATCCAGCACTTGGAATCGGGGGACCAGGCGATCAGCTCGGATCTCCACCCGGGCCCGCCCGTGGCGAATCGCCCGGCGCCGATCTCTTCCGATCCGTCCATGCGCCCCGCCCCGTGGGCAGTCGCGGAGAATGACATGTACACCCAGGAGGCCATGAAGTGAGCGAGCAATCGACGAAAGTTGTGGTCGAGGGGTACCTGCCCCCGGGGCACCGCCCCGCGCCGGGACCCCGGCCTGAACGCGAAGTCTGGACCGGTGAGGACCGTGAACAAGCGCAACCGGTCACGGAAGGCGAATTATGGACGGCTCAGACTCCGATCGTGACCGCTCCGCCTCGCACGGCAGCACCACCACCGCGCCAGGGCGCCGTGGTTCGCAATCTGCCCAGCGCGGACGGCCGCCGCACCCGGCGTCGAATTGTCGGGGTGGATGTCACCCGCGGGTTCGCGCTGCTCGGGATGATCGCGGTACACACCCTGCCGGCCAGCGCCGACGCCGCCGGGAACCCAACCTGGACCTGGTCCCTTTTCGGAGGCAATGCGGCCGCCCTGTTCGCGGTGTTGGCGGGTGGCAGTTTGGCGTTCCTCACGGGAGGCCGCACCCCGCGAAGGGGCCGGGACGCCGCCCGGTCGCGGGTCTCGCTGGCGGTGCGTGCGCTGCTGTTGTTCGCCGTGGGACTGTCCCTGAATTTCTTGGACATCCCGGCCTACAACATCCTGATCTACTACGGCCTGATGTTCTTGTTGGCCATCCCGTTCACCCTGATGTCCGTCCGGTGGCTGTTGGTCTCTGCTCTCACATTCGCGGTGGCATCACCCTTCCTCATGCAGTGGTCGCTGGAACACATTCCAGCTCACGTGCACGCCAACCCGAACCTGTTCGATCTGGTCAACGAGCCGGCCACGGTACTTGCGGAACTGTTTCTGACCGGCACGTATCCCGCACTGCCGTGGATGACGTTCATTTGCTTGGGCATGGCATTGGGGCGGCTGCCCTTGACCCGTGACCGCATCCAGGTGCTCCTGGTGGTCATCGGCGCGGTCGTGGCGGCGGTGGGTAAGGGCATTTCCCTGCTCATGCTTTACCGCTTCGATCTGGAGTACGCGCTGATCGAGACAACTCCCTGGATGACCAGCGATGACGTGTGGACCGCGCAGGTTTACGGTCCCGACCCTCAGCTGCCGACCACCACGTGGCAGTGGCTACTGCTTTCTGGGCCGCACACCAATACCCCGTTCGCACTGATCGGTGCGGCGGGGCTGGCCATGGTTGCCCTGGGTGGGTTCCTGATCGCCAGCCGCGCTATCGGGCGGTGGTTCACCCCGTTGGCGGCGATGGGGTCCATGACACTCACGTTGTACGCGTCCCACTTGGTGTTCCTCACCTTCGTGGAGGTCACGCCCATGCCGTGGTTCTGGTACGTCGTGCAGATCGCGGTCGCGGCACTCGTGGCAACTGCTTGGCAGCAGGCGCTGGGCAACGGGCCGCTGGAACGGGTGGTCACGCGCGCTTCCAAGGCGGTCGGCCGGGCGGTTGTGCGGACACCGAAGGAGTCCTAGCGCCCCATGGGGCGGTCGGTCCAGGGCTCGGGACTGCCCAACGGATCCTCGAGCCAGGCAACCGCCGCGTGCAGTTGAGATCCACGCCGGGTGCGCACCCCCGTGACGACCAGTCCGTCGGGGTGACGCACCCGGTTTTCTGCGCCCACGTGCACCGTGGAGGGGTCGACGGACAGGCCAGTGCGCCGGGCCTTCAGGAGCGCTTCGACTCGGACCCAGGCATCGGTCACCGCCCGAGCGCGTCGTCGCGCGGGCACCCGCAGCAGGCGGGACTGATCGGCGGGGTGCAGGACCCGCAGTAGCGCTTCGGATTGCTGGTTGCTCTGTCGCAGTTCGAGGTCCACGCCCACGGGTCGGTTGGCCATCGCGACGGCCACGTACCCTGAGGTACGCGCCAGGGAGTACTGGACTGGATCCCCGGGCTCGAGAGCCTTTACGCCACGGACCCTGGCCGGTCCGGGGGCGCCCGTCGTGGGGTTCCGAGGCAGCTCCACGGCCTCAGGCGGGCAGTCCAAGCGGAGCGCAAGAAGTCGACGTAAGACCACGCGCGAGTTCAGGAATTCCCGGCGCGGGGTTTCCTCACGTAGTTCACGGGCGCGAGCCAGTTCGTCCTCCCCAAGCCACCACGTGGACATTGTGGCCCAGTCACCCACTTCGGCCAGAGCCACGACAAACAGGTCCACGTCCCGCGGGGCGCCCCTCATTCGCCGACGCCGCTTGCTCCAGTCAAGCTCATCGGATCCACCCGTGTGCCCGGTCGCGTCATGCACGGTCGGTTGTGGAACCGCCCGCGTCGGAGCCCCGCAAGGCGGCGTGCAAGAGTTCGGGCCGTTCGAAGATCGCGTGATGGCCACCTCGCAGGCGAAGGGTGCTCACGGGAGCGGTGGTGAACCGGTTCCAGAGTTCGACGTCCCGCATGGGGGCCGTGGTGTCTCCGTCCGCGGCCACCATCAGTAGGGGAGTGTTCACCAAGGGTGGCTCCCGGTCATGGCCGAGGGATGCGGACAGATCGGCGCGCAACGGGTCCAGCACCATGGAACGCATCCCGGGGTCTTCCAAGAGCTCCGGGGGAGTACCACCCAGCGCTACGAGCCACGCCACGAGTGCGTCTTCATCGTGCAGGGCCGCTGTCAGTTCAGGGCTGGGGTCCGGCGGTGGCACCTTGGCCGAAACAACCAGGCGGCGAATTCTCCCCGGGCGGTGCCGTTCCACGCGGGCCACACATTCAGCCGCCAGCAGCGCGCCGAAGGAGTGCCCCAGGACATCGGTGGGCAGCTCGTCAGCGTCCAGCACCGGCAGTAACGCGTCGACGGCTTCGTCCACTATGTCCGCCACGGAAGTAGTGGCCGGTTCTGTCATACGCGCCTCACGGCCGGGCCGTCTGTGGGCGAGGACCTCGACGTCGTCGGCAGCCAGTGACCGCCCCGATAAGCCGCCCGCGCCCGCGTGGGGGAAAAACACGAGACGGCGTTGCGGGACGCCGCCGGGCGTTACCCAACGGGCCAGAACATTGTTGCGGGTAGCCATGGTGGGCACGCTAGCACCGCCACGCCCGCAACACACCGGTGTCATCGTCGCCTTTTGTGGGGCTGGATCCCGGGTCGTTCCCGAGAACGTATCGAACTCAGCGAGCGGGATGTGCGATCAAGGACGAGGAAGCGCAGGTCAACAAAGCGTTCATGCCACCGTTCTGCATTGCTCGGCGCTGGCGTTCGGCACCGGTCCCCTCTGAGAGAATTCGTTCCAACCCCCGCTGGACCACGGACATATCCTCGGCTCCTTCGAAGTACGGCTGGACCCGTTCCAGAGCGTCCTGGACCAGATCCGCCGCGGGCTTCTGGGTGCCCGAGATCGGATCCATGAGGGAACCGGACAGGCCGAATTTCGCGGACTGCCACACCGCAATCTCCAATACTTCGGGTGGAATCTGCGCCACGGCCGGGACCTCGAGGGACATGCGTGACAGGGCCCGAATGAAGAGGGCAATCACCACGGCGTCGGAGGCTTCGAGCTGCACATCGCACGCCCTGATCTCGATCGTGCCGTGAGCAAAAGAAATGCGGGTAAGCCAGGCCAGGGTGCTGGGGCTCTCGACCACGTCGAAGTGAAGCAGCGTTTTCAAGCGGGCCTGATAATCGGCCAAGTTGTCGAACTGCGGGGGAACGCTGTTGGCCATCCACCGGCGGTAGTGGATGGAACGCCACGAGGCGAATCCACTGTCGGACCCGCGCCACATGGGCGAATTAGCGCCCAAAGCGACCACGAGCGGCAGCCACGGGCGTAGACCGTTGAGGATTCGGACCCCGTCCTCGAGGGAATTCAGGCCGATGTGAACGTGCATCCCATTGAGGTACTGATCGGCGGCAATGGCCGGGGTCATTCCCGCCAACTGGTGATAGCGCTCGCCGGGGGTGACTTGAGCGGGAGCCAGGGCAATGTCGGGCGCGGTACCCGTTGCTGCGGCGTCGAAGCCCATGGAACCCGCTACTGTGGCGAGTTCGCGGCGAAAGCTCAGCAGGGAGTTCAGTGCGGTGGTCGCATCACTGAACACGGGGGAGGTGTGTTCGAGTTGGCAGGTGAGCCATTCCGGTGTGGCCTTGCCGCCGCCAGCGGTAATGTCCAGCAGGGTTTCCGCTTGCTGCGGTGCCGGTGTAGCGGGCAACTGGGTCCCGCGGTCGATGAGGAGGAATTCCTCTTCGATACCAAAAGTGGTCACGACTCGAAGCCCCACAATCTCCCGATAGCGGGCTCAACAACGGATGAAGGATTGTCTAATATTCTACCGCCTGGCTATCAGTCCACGGACTAATGCGGCGATCGTGACCTGGTGGGTCTCGACATTCGGGTCGAGGTGGGGCAACGTCGGGAACACCCGGGTCACAATGGCCCCGAGTGTGCACTGTCCACCGGAAGGATCGGTACACGTCGATGAGCATCATCCACCAGCTGCCCAATCTGTTCACGGCCGCTCGACTCGTAGCGACCGTTCCGCTGGTGCGTCGCATCCGTGGTGGGCGGACCGGGCCGGGAACCGCGGTGGGCGTTGGGGTCTGGGCCGCTACAGACTGGATCGACGGCACCTTGGCTCGGCGTATGCACTGGGAATCCACGATCGGCAAGGCACTGGATCCCCTTGCGGACCGTGCGGGGATCTCGGCCATTGCATGGAGCCTCGCGAAGGTGGGGGAGTTGCCTCGGTGCGTTCCCATCACGGTGTTGATCATGGACCTCGCCACCGGCGTGCTGACGTCCAAAGCCGCCTACCGTGGGCGCCTCAAGGTCTCCTACCTGGGAAAGGTCCGGAGCGCAATTTTGTTCGTTGCCATGGTGTCGGCCGCCGCTGGTCCCCGGCGACGGGGCAGGTTGGGGCGGTTTCCGCATGCGCTGGCCGATCTCGGAGCGGTGCTGCACATGGTGGCCGGTGTCAGTTACATCCGTGCGGCACATCTGGGCAATCGCTCGCACCGTCGCCATTGACTCGTTATCACAAGGGGTCATACTTGTAAATAGGGATTCATCTCGGGTCCCGGCAGCCCTCTGGAGGGCATCATGACCAAGGCAGCCATCACACTCACCACCGGCCTCGAGGACGCGGAGAAGGTGACGGTGGCTTTCCTGGTCGCCGTCGGTGCCGCAGAATCCGGCCGAGACACACTTATGTTCCTGACCAAAGAATCGGTCCGCTTGGCCGTCACCGGTTTCACCAAGGGCACTGCCTGCGAAGGGTGCCCACCACTGCCCGACCTCATGGATCGTTTCGCCCACGCCGGCGGACACTACATCGCGTGCGGGATCTGCGTGAAAGCCAAGGGCGTTGATCCGGATTCACTCGTCGACAACGCAGAAGTCGCCGGAACCGTCCAACTGTGGGAATGGATCGGAGATGATTGCACTGCCACGTTCAGCTTCTGAGCGGACTGTTCCTGTGGAGTCCCGCCCCGCGATCTGCGGTGCGGGACTCGTCCGTTGAGGGGCACCTACGCTTGATGCATGGGCGCGTGGGAAACCGAAACGGGTGTAGTGAAGCTGCCGGACGGGCGAGTTGTGCGCGGGACTGGAGCGCGGCGTCGTCGACCGGGGGTGGCCGCCGACGACGCTCTGGCATGGGCCCGCGCGCACTATCACCCGCGTGCCGTGGAGACTCGCGCTCAGAAGCGATGGCTCAGGGATGCCGCGAGGTCGGTGCACAGCGGATGAATGGTCTTGATCGACGCCTACTCCTGTCGCTACCGATCCTCACCTCGGCGCTGGTCATCGCCTGGCTGCTGTCTCCCCGCTTCATGGATGGTCTGATCTGTGTCCTCGTGACCGTGATCGGAGCTGCGCGGAGCCTGTTGCGTCGCGATTCATGGACCCGCGCGGACGACCTGACCACGCTGCGGCTCGGATTCATCGTGATCGTGACGGCGTTGTTCCTGGCCGATGACGGCCGGGGATTCACCTGGACCGCCGTGGTGCTGGGCGGAGCAGCGTTGGCCATGGACGGTCTGGACGGAAAAATTGCCCGCACGACTGGTGGAACGCGGGCCGGTGCACTGTATGACGAGACTGTGGACGCGCTGTTCATCCTCATTCTGTCCATTGGTGTCGTTCCCCTGTGGGGGCTGTGGTGCCTGATCCCAGGACTGATGTATTACGCGTTCCACCTGGTGGCAGCCTTCCGTCCTGCGTGGCGGCAGCATCTCCCAAGCTCATTGAGCCGCAGAGTGATCGCCGCAACCCAGGGCATCCTCCTGCTCGCTGCGGGCACGCCGATTGCGGTGGCTTTTCCGCCGTTCGGGGGGCTGTGCGTGGCCGCCGCAGTGGTGTCGGTACTGTATTCCTTCGGTCGGGATATTCTGTGGCTGGAACGCCGAGGCGCCGGCTCCGGTGACTGAGTCGAACTACGACACAACCGCGCCCGGGACATATCCCGTGGCCGGTCCAGCAGCGTGCTGACCATAGACTGAAACGCATGCATCAGCCAGAACAGGATCACGCACTTCTCCTCGAGTCCCGGACCGTGTTGCCGACCGATCACGGCGTCTTCACCACGTGCGCCTACACATTTGGTGACGTCACGCACGTGGCCATGCTGATGGGCGAACCGGCTCAGGCGGAGGCTCCGATCGTGCGCATGCACAGCGAATGCCTCACCGGGGACACCCTTGGTTCTCACCGTTGCGACTGCGGTGATCAGTTGGAGGCCGCGTTGCAAGCCATCGCCGCAGAGGGCACCGGCATCCTGTTGTACCTGCGCGGTCATGAGGGCCGCGGGATCGGACTCGCCGCCAAGCTGCGCGCCTACGCACTGCAGGACCAGGGGATGGACACCGTGGACGCCAACCGTGCACTGGGGCTCCCGGATGACGCTCGGGATTACACCGCGGCCGCGGAAATGCTCCGAGATCTGGGGTGTTCGACCGTTCGGCTGTTGTCCTCCAACCCGGCCAAGGCGGAGGCGTTGACCAGCCTGGGGATCACGGTGGCGGATCGGGTGGTACTCCCGGTCGTGGACCGACCCGAGAACTCTCATTACTTGCAGACCAAGCGCCAGCGTATGCGTCACGATCCGCTGGCCGGCCGGGTGTCCGTGGAGGAAGACACCTTCCCCGTGTATCGAACGCTGGCCTCCAATTCGGAGGTCGTGGCGCAGTTGGCCCAGAGCGCTGACGGTTTTATTGCAGCTCGCGGCGGGGACGCGGAGTTCGTCTCCGGCGAGGCCGACCGCACCCACCTACATCATTTACGCGCAGCGGTGGACGCGGTGCTGGTGGGGGCCACCACGGTCACCCGAGACGACCCGCAGCTCACGGTCAGGGCGGTGCAGGGGGAGAACCCGGTGCGTGTTCTGCTGGATCCGCGCGCACGGATTCCCGTGGCGAGCCGGGTCCTGCAGTCCGCAGATGCGCGCACGCTGTGGTTGGTCGGCCAGGACACCGAGGTCCCCTCCGGATGTGGTGAGCATGTTGAGATCGTGCGCCTTCCCGCGAGCGCGGCCGGTAGTTCGGCCGGGGCCGACGGCGCCGCGGGCACCTCCATAGAGCCGGCTGCGGTTCTGCGCGTGGTTCGGGAGCACATTAGTGGTTCCATCCTGGTCGAGGGCGGCGGCAAGTCGGTCTCCGCGTTCCTCTCCGCGGGTCTGCTGGATCGGCTGTTCCTCACCGTGGCACCCGTGTTGATCGGGGACGGGGTCCCCGGAGTGCGCTTCGAAGGGTCGAAGGTCATGGGTGAGGCGCTGCGTGCGCCGTTCCGCCGGTACACGTTCGAGGAGGATGTCTGTACCGAGTTCGTGCTCAGCCAAGCGGCCAGGGATCACGACGCCGCTCAGATTGCCGGGCAATCCGCCGCGCAGGCTGTCGGGCACGCAACGGTGCAGAACACGGGCCAGGAATTCGATGCCCGGTAACCGGATTAGGCCTGTCGCTCCTCGTCTACCGGGGTCTGCGCGTTCTGGTCTCGTTCTGCCTCGGCCTTCGTCGAGCCCTGTTGTACCGCACGGCGCCGGGCGCCCCAGGTCAGAACCGCGGCGCCGGGGAGGGTGGACACTACCGCGAGTAACCCATAGCCGGTGGCCGCGGTGACGGCCTGCTCTGCGGGAACGCCCATGGCCGGAGCCAGCGCACCGACCGAGAATTCTCGAACGCCCCAGCCTCCCACTCCCACCGGCAGGCTCATGGACGCCAACCCCACGGTCGCGACCGGCGCATGAAGGGGCCCGCTCAACTGGGCCATCGCCAGGAGGAACAGGGCAATGAGAGTGAGTACGCTCAGCGCGGAGGTGCCCCACACAATGACCTGGCGAGGTGCGGGCAGTCCGCGCAAGCAAACGATTGCCGCCGCCAGGAACACCACGGCGGCTACCGCCGCGACGATCACCACCGGCCACTGCGCTTCACCCCGTTCCGCACTCACTCCCAGCACGAGTGCGGTAGCGATGAACAGACATGCGGTGGCGCTGAGCCGTTCAGCACCGACGGCCAGCAGCGGAGACCACCAGTGCTGCCGCCCCCGGTGGCGGTAGACGGCCACTCGTGCGGCGTCCCCGCCCAGACCTCCCGGCAGAATCATGTTGCCGAAAGCGGAGGCATAGCAGTCGCCCCATGCCCGGCGGAAGCTGAGGTTAATCCGCTGCTCGGCGGCCAGTATCTTCCAGCGAATCGCCTGTGTCAGCGCCACGATCAGACCCGCCAGCAGTGCAGCGAATACGGTCAGCGGAGTCAACACCTGGCCCCCTGCCACCAGTGCCTGAATCCCGACCGCGCGGGCCGTCAACCAGAGCAGGACGAGGGTGACCGCTAGCATGGCGATCCGTCGGAGCCAGAGTTTCTTCACGGAGTCAGCTGTCGTGGCGGGCGTCCACCAGTACGTCGCAATGGTCCACGGTGACGGTCAGGTGGTCGGCGGCCTGCTGATTGCGGCTCTTGAGCCAGTCAAGAGCGTCCTCTTCCAGTTCGGGAGCGGCCTCGATGGCAGCGGCTACCCGCTCGGTCAGGAACCTCCGTGTGAACTCCGCATCACGGGGTGAGATCAGGTGCCACGGGCTGTTGCCGTGCGTGGCTCGGACTCCGTGATCTCGAGCGGCCCGCAGCATCGTCTGGCCCCCTTCCGCGCCGAGTTTGCCGTCCTGTCGCTGGTGCTCGGCAAATGCTTGGGCGAGTCCGTTGTCCCTGGGATCCGCCGGTTCCAGGTTCCAGTCCGCAGTGATGCTCAGCAGGAACAGCCCCAACCCCTGGTATGTGGTCAGGGTCTTGAGAATGGCTTCTACATCGTCCTGGGTGAGTACGTCCAACACCGCACTGCAGGTCAACAGCAGCGTGCCCGGGGCAGGATGGACGGGGAGGTAGTCGCCCAGGGCCGTGGGAAGGTCCGACAGATGCGTGACCATGGTGTCCGCGTCCGCCACGTGTTGGCTCGCGATCTCCAGCGACGGCTCGTGGGCGTCCACGAGCAGCCATCGGATGTGCCGATCGGGCAACCGCGGGGTCAGATGGTGCCGGAACCACGCCGCTGATTTACCGGTGCCGGCGCCCAGATCCACAACGGTCAGAGGCGCCTGCCCCGTGGGGTCAGCATCCAGCAGAGCCTGCGCGGCATGGTCCAAAAGGGGCAGGGACTGTCGTCGAGCGGCGTCGTCGAAAGGAACGCGAGCCTCGAGCCAATCCTGGGCGGCGCCGATCATTCCGGGTTCCTCTCGCTCGATGTTGTGGGGTGAGGGAAAGCGCCGCACGAAGACACAGCGTCCAGGAGCGCGCTCGCGGTGTCCTCCCAGCTGCGCAGGCCGGGCCGGAGCCTTGCGGCGTCGTCGCGAAGGCGGACCCGATACTCAGTATCTGTCAGCCAACGCGTGAGTGCCGACACCCACTGCTCTTCCACCAACGGCAGGGCCTGGCCAGCTCCGAGCGCCTCTTCGGCTCCCGTGCTGGCGCTGACCAAGGCAGGGATTGCGGCAGAGGCGGCTTCCGTGACGACCATCCCATAGGTCTCGCGATGGGAGGGCAACAGCAGGAGATCCGACGCGGCCAAAAGATCGTCAACGTCCTGCGGGTCGAGTTCGCCGGCCAACGTCACGCTCTGCAGCGGCAATGTGCGACACGCGCGGTGCAACCTGGCGCCGTACTCCGGATCGGTCGGGGGACCGGCAAACGTGCAGTGCCACCCGTCCACACCCGTCTCCGCGAGCGCGGCCAGCACGCGCACGAGGAACAGCTGATTCTTGTTCTCTTCAATGGCACCCACGCACACCAGGTGGGCGCCGGTCTCGGTGCCCGCTGCAGGCTGTCGCTTCTTCACGCCCGGCGCGGCCACGGTCGCGTCCAGACCGTACAAGCTACGCACCTGATCAGCGGCATGCCGGCTGGTGGTGACGACGCCGCTCGCGGCCATCAGATTCGCCCGCTCGCGTTCCTGCGCAGCCGGGTTGGCCAAGGCCAGGGGCGCGTGCACGAGCTGAATGACCGGCACGGTCAGGTCGAGCGGATCACTCAGGGAGCAACCGATCAGACCGTCCACGATGACCGGCTCATCGAACTGCGCAGCGAGGTGACGCAGAGCGGCGTCATCCTGGGCGGACGGATCCGGCCACGCCCCGGGAAGGGACTGGCGCGTGATGGCACCGCCCACGGCGTCGGCCACGAACCGGTTGTAGCGCAGCCCCCCGCTGACGCGTCCGAGATCCGGCTCGATCAGTATGGTCACGGGCGTCCGGGGACTGTGTAGGCGACCTTGGCGCGGGGATTCTCGGTGAGGGTCACGGTGATTCCGACGTCCGGCTGATCGCTCAGGGAGTCCGCGAGCCGTTGCCCGATGTAGTGCGCAGTGGCCTCGGTGGTGGAGAGCTTGCCCGCGAAATCGGGGTGCTCGTCCAGGTTGGCGTAGCGCAGCGGGGACAGTGCGTCGTCGAGCATCTCCATGGCCTGGCCGATGTCCAGGACCACCGCGTGTTCGTCTAGCTCGGCGCGGGTGAACGTGGCCTCCACCGTGAGGGTGGCGCCGTGCATTCCCTGAGCCGGGCCGAAGAACTCGTCGGGCAGGCTGTGGGCGATCATCACGTGGTCATTGACGGTGAGGCTGTACATGGTTCTCCTGCTCGGGTGGATGGGGCTGGTCAGTGCGTGGGTGTCTGCGGGGCGTCAGTAGGTCAGGATGTGGCAGAGGGTGGTGCGGGCCAGGTCGGTGTCTCCGGTGATCTCGTCCATGACCTCGGGAAGTTCTTGGTGTGGGGATTGGCCGGTCAATAGCGCGTCGAAGCGCTCATCGCGCAGGGTGCGTAGCGCGGTCTGTAGTCGCTCGGCTCTGGTGCGGCGGGCGCGGCGTCCCTCGGCTACCTGACCCACCTGACTGGCCACGATGGACAGCCGACGAGCGTGGAAATCTGCACCCAGGGGGACCGAGGGCGCGCGGGAACCGAACCACGAGGCCTCGACCACCGTGCCGTCGTCACCGGCGATCTCCAGGGCACGGGCCAGACCGGGCTCGGTGCCGGAGGTGTGGATGACGATGTCGTCGTCCGGGGATGCCTCACTGGGATCCACCGCCGTGAGTCCCAGGGAGGTCAGTAGCTGGCGGCGGTCCGGGTTGGTTTCCAGGATCTCGAGCCGATCCAGCGCCATTCCCGAAGCGAGCAGCGCCGTGGAGGTGCCGATCATTCCGGCACCGATGATGGCAACCCGGTCCGCAATGCGCGGGGGCTCCTGCCAGAGAATGTTGAGTCCGGTTTCGGCGGCCCCGGCGAGTAGCGCGCGGTGGTCGGGCACGTCATCGGGAATGCGTTGGACGTCCTCCGTGGTGACCACGTGATGGGTGTGGTGCGGCAGCAGGCCTAACACCCGTGCCCCGAGCCAGTCAGCCGGTCCTTCATCGACAACACCCACGCCCAGGTAGCCATAAGACACGGGGAAGGGGAAGTCACCCAGTTGCTGCGGTGCCCGCATCAGGTGCGCAATGGATTCCGGGACGTTTCCGGTGTGGACCAGGGTCTCCGTCCCGCGAGAAACGGCAGTGGCCACGGTACGGACCCGCAGCTCATGCGCATTGATGTCAGCGTGGGGTTCGGGCACCTCCCGCCACGTGCCCGTGCCTGCTGATTCTGTCCAGTACTGCCAGCCCATGGATTCCACCCTATCTTCAGGGGGAGCGGCGACAGGTCCGTGTGAAGACGCACGAAGATCAAGACTGCCCCGGTGTCGCCCTGACGTAGGGAAATATAGCCGCTTCTTACCCCCAAGTAAGTTGCAGATTCTCGGAAGGCACACGCTAACCCTCCCTCAAGGGCCACCAACTATGGGGTAGCGTGACCAGGGTCCAGTCCGGAATGATTGTTTTTGAATACTTTGGGTTGAAGATCTAAACAGTCTCAATGACATGGCGCATAACTACATGGGTTGAGGGTTGAACGGCCGCTGAGGCATTGGTTACAACGGCTCAGCTGGTCCTGACATGGGGGTGTCCTTTTTGGCAATTGATTCGACATTGAACGGCGACTGGTCCATCGATCCGTCGCACTCGCGTTTCGGGTTCTCCACCCGCCACGCGATGGTGACTCGTGTGCGCGGTGCTTTCAACGAGGTTGAAGGTCACGCTCACCTGGACACCGGCGACTGGGACAACTCCACGGTGGAGGTCCGGCTCAAGGTCCAGAGCGTTGACACTCGCAACAACCAGCGTGACCAACACCTGCGCAGCCCCGACTTCTTCGATGCGGAAAATCACCCCGAGATCGTCTTCAAGTCCACCGGTTTGGATGAGGTGGACGAGTCGCAGTTCATCATTTCCGGTGACCTGACCATCCGCGGCATCACGCGGCCCATCACCATCCCCATGGAGCTCTTGGGTATCGACACCGACCCCACGGGCGGGCTGCGCGCCGGCCTCGAAGGCGGCCGACGCATCGACCGCAAGGACTGGGGCGTCTCCTGGAACACCCCCTTGGACTCCGGTGGAGTCCTGGTCAGCGACAAGATCAGCCTGGAATTCGAGCTGTCACTGATCAAGGATCAGTAATTCCGCAAGACTTCTCGCTGGGAGCTCCTCGTCCGAACGGGCGGGGAGCTTCTTGCATATCCGGGGCTGATCCAAGTCGGCGGCGTCTGAACGAGTGAACTAGCCTGGATCGAGTGATTCAGTGGTTCGAGCGGCATCAAGTTGCGCTGTATGTGGCGTCCATCGGTGTTGCGGTGATCGTTGGCCTCACAGTGCCTGGAATCGCCGCTCCGGCGGAGACCCTGATCAACCCCGTCCTCGCGCTGCTGCTGTATGCGACCTTCCTGGGTATCCCGTTCACCCGGCTGGGTGCCGTATTGCGGGACTGGACATTCCTTCGGTCTACCCTCCTGCTCAACTTCGTGCTGGCGCCGGTGGTGGTGTTCGGGCTGTCGCGTTTTGTCGCCCATGATCAGGCCTTGCTCGCCGGAGTTCTCCTGGTGCTGCTGTGCCCGTGCGTGGACTACGTCATGGTCTTCACGGGCCTGGCCGGTGGCGCCCACGACCGTCTCCTTGCAGCCTCGCCCGTTCTCATGCTCGTGCAGATGCTGCTCCTGCCGGTCTACTTGTGGTTGATGGCTGGTACGGATGTGGTCTCGGTCGTGGAGATCGAACCGTTCGTTGAGGCCTTCGTTCTGCTGATCGTGCTGCCGCTCGCAGCCGCAATTCTGACTGAACTGGCAGCACGCACTCGCGTCGTGCGCATTCTGGAGGCCGGTTCCATGGCCGCGATGGTGCCGCTCATGATGCTCACTCTCGCCGTGGTGGTCGCTTCCCAAATTGCCGGGGTCGGCGCGCAGCTAGCAGCCCTGCTGGTGGTGATCCCGTTGTTCGTCGCGTTCGCGCTCATCATGTTCGGTCTGGGCCAGTGGGTGGGGCGACGCGGCGGGTACGACGTCGCCGCGAGACGCGCGCTCGTTTTCTCCGGTGTCACGCGCAATTCCCTGGTGATCCTGCCCTTGGCTATTGCGCTTCCCGCCGCCATGGATCTTGCGCCGTTGGTCGTGGTCACTCAGACCCTGGTGGAACTGCTGATCATGGTGGCCATGGTTCGACTGGTGCCCAGATTCAAGCATAGTGGGCTTGCTCATGGTTCTGCATAATCGGTCTAACTAGGATCGGGGTTAAAGTCGGCAGCACCGTATTACAACACTGAACGGAGCACGCACATGAGCTTGGGTCAGCACGTGGGTCAGAAGATTCTGGTGGTCGGGGCCGGTGGCATCGGTACCGCCACGGTGGAGCATCTGGTCACCGAGGACGCGCGTGTGGTCGTCGCGGGCAGGAACGTCCGCATGGATGGGCCTTTCGATGACCCCAAGGACGAACTCGGCATTGTGTTGGGTCACCTCACCGTGGACATCACCGACGACGGCGCCGTGGAGTGGGGCGTCAGCCGCGCCGCGGAAATCCTCGGCGGGCTGGACGCCCTGGTGGTCACGGCGGGTCACCGTCACGAACTTGCGCCCCTGCACGAAACCCAGGCCGGCTGGGCCCGGGAGATCATTGAAACCGAGCTCATCGGCGTGATGTCCCTGGTCCGCCACTCCTTACCGTTCCTTCGCAACGCCGGGAACAAGGGTCGGCGCGCGGGCATCGTGGTCGTCGCCTCGGACAGTGCCAAAGCGGGCTCCATGGGTGACGCGGCATCGTCGGCGGCGCGCTCCGGAGTGCTGGGTATGGTCAAATCCGTGGCTCGCGAGAACGCGGCCGTGCCGCTGACCGTGAATGCCGTGTGCCCGGGGCCCACCGACACCGAGATGTATCGCCAGGCCGCAGAATCCGAGGGGATGACCGGCAAGGTGTTTTCCGGCATGGCCAAGGGCATTCCGGCCCGCCGGCTCGGCCAGCCCGAGGAGATTGCCGCGACCGTGGCCTTCCTGCTCAGCGAAGGCTCGGCCTACATCACCGGACAGGCACTGTCCGTGAGCGGCGGATTGACCATGTGACTATCAGCATTCCGGGCATCGATCGGGTTGCCGGACGCTCGCTGAAGCGCGTTGTTCGCGTCACATAACGACGCACTGAGTGGCCCTGAAAGAATCTCGCTCGCACATCTTCTTTACCGACAGGCACTGTGCTAATTTCACCTTGTTCAGGTTAGGCTCACCTAACCTCATAAGTGGAAGACAGTCGGATGTTCCAGACATTTCTGATCGGTCTGCGCGAAGGCCTCGAAGCCGCGCTGATCGTCGCGATCCTCATCGGATACCTCAAGCGCACCGGCCAGCGCTACGCCGTTCGTCGATTGTGGATCGGCATTGCCGTGGCCATCGCCATTTCACTGGCCTTCGGCGCACTCCTGACGTTCGGACCCTCCACCCTCACGTTCGAAGCCCAGGAAATCATTGGCGGAACCCTGTCCATCCTGGCCGTGGGATTCGTGACCTGGATGATCTTCTGGATGGCCAGCGCCTCCCGAGGCCTGAAACGAGAGCTCGAATCCCGGGCAGACGTCGCCCTGAAAGGCTCCGCAGTGGGGCTGATCCTGCTGGGCGCCTTCGCCGTGGGCCGCGAGGGCCTGGAAACCGCCCTGTTCCTGTGGGCCGCCACGCGGGCAAACGCCGGCGGCGGGATCTTCGCCCCGACGCTCGCGGCACTCGGTGGCATCCTGGTGGCCATCGCCCTGGCCTGGCTCATCACGCGCGGCCTGCTCAAGCTCAACCTCTCCACGTTCTTCCGCTGGACCGGTGGATTCCTGGTCATCATCGCGGCAGGTGTTCTGGCCTACGGGTTCCATGACCTGCAAGAAGCGGGCGTGCTACCCGGCCTGAACTCCCTAGCCTTCGACGTGTCCGAACAGATCCCGCCCACCAGCTGGTACGGCGTGCTCCTCAAGGGCGTCTTCAACTTCTCACCGGCCACCACATGGCTCGAGTTCGGCGTGTGGTGGGCCTACGTGCTCACGGTCATGCCGCTGTTCATCGCCCGCTCCCGCTCGGCCAAGAGAAAGCCGACGACGCCGCCGGCGGCCTCTTCCGCTCCGGTCGCGAGTTTCTCGGCCTCCGCCTGAAACCTCATTTCTTGTACTTGCCTGATGCACCCGACACCGGGGCACCGAATTTCTAAGGACCATCCATGCGCTCTGTCTCCACCCGCCTTCCCGCCGCCGTGACCGCCGTGGGTCTGTTGTTCACGCTGGCCGCGTGCCAACCCAACGATCAGGGTGGCGAGAACGGCGCGATTGCCGTGTCGAGCACCGACGACCAGTGCGACGTCGGCGTGGGAGAAGCACCCGCGGGAACCCTGCGTTTCGACGTGACCAACGACGGCTCCAAGGTCACCGAGTTCTACCTGCTCGGTGACGACGGTCTGCGCATCGTGGGCGAGGTGGAGAACATCGCACCCGGGCTCAATCGCACGCTGACCGTGTCCGCTCCTCAGGGCAAGTACTTCACGGCGTGCAAGCCGGGCATGGTCGGTGACGGTATCCGCAACGAATTCACCGTGACCGAAGGCGAGGGCGGTGCCGAGGTCAACGCCGAGGATTCGCAGCTCAAAGATCAGGCCACCACGCAGTACGCGGCCTATGTCAAGGATCAGACCGAGCAGCTGATGACGGGCACCGAGGAGTTTGCCAAGGCGTACACGTCCGGGGACGATCAGAAGGCGCGGGAGATGTACGCACCCGTGCGCATGCACCGGGAGCGCGTGGAACCGGTGGCCGAATCCTTCGGCGACTTGGACCCCAAGCTCGATCTGCGCGAAGCGGACCTGGAAGAAGGTCAGGAATGGGCCGGCTGGCACCGGATCGAGAAGGACCTGTGGCCGCCCCAGGACGGCTACGAGGCCATGAGCCCGGCCGATGGCCAGAAGTACGCAGATCAGCTGGTGGCCGACACCCGAGTACTCTACGACCGCACCCGCGACATGACCTTCACCGCGGACCAGCTCTCCAACGGTGCCAAGGAACTACTCGACGAGGTGGCCACGGGCAAGGTCACCGGTGAAGAGGAAATCTGGTCCCACACGGACCTGTGGGACTTCCAGTCCAACGTGGACGGTGCACGCATCGCGTACGAAAACCTGTCCCCGCTGCTCGAAAAGCGTGATGCCGAGCTGAACAGCACACTGGAGACTCGTTTCACCGATCTGCAGAAGTTGCTGGATCAGCACAAGAAGGGCGACGGGTTCGTCTACTACGACGAACTGAGTCAGGAGCAGGTCAAGGAACTCTCGGACGCCGTGAACGCGCTGTCCGAACCGCTGTCCATGGTGACGGAAAAGGTCGTCGAATAACCCATGAACCACCGCCCAGAAGAGCGCGACCCCGCAACCGAACCTGGTACGGGGAACCACACCGACCCGTCCGGCCGGCCCGACCAGAAGGGCGCGAAGAAAGGCGTCAGCCGCCGAGCACTGTTCGGCACCGGAGCCGGCGCCGTGGCCGTGGGTGCGGGCCTCGGCTGGTTCGGTCGACCCGCGGCCGCCGCGATCCAGGATGCCGTGAACGGGGAGGCGCACAGCGACGTCGTCGACTATTTCGGCGAGCACCAGGCCGGGATCGTGACCCCCGCTCAGGACCGGTTGTGCTTTGCCGCGCTCACCGTGCTGACGGAGGACCGGGCCGAACTCGTGGAGCTGCTGACCCGGTGGACTGCGGCGTGCGCGCGCATCACCCAGGGTTTGGACGTCACCGATACCGGTTTCGACGGCGGCTCCCAGTACGCGCCGCCGCAGGACACGGGCGAGGCCCACGACCTGTCCGCGGGACACCTGACCGTCACCATCGGGTTCGGGCGCTCCCTGTTCGAGGACAAGGACGGCAAGGACCGTTTCGGCTTGCGCGAGCGGATGCCCGAGGCGCTCATCGAGCTCCCACACTTCCCGGGAGACACTCTGGACCCCGCGCGAACCGGGGGAGACCTGTGCATTCAGGCGTGCGCCGACGATCCGCAGGTGGCCGTCCACGCCGTGCATAATCTGGTGCGCATGGGCTTCGGGATCGTGTCCACGCGGTGGATGCAACTGGGTTTCGGACGGACCTCGTCCACCTCCAAGAGTCAGAACACCCCGCGCAATCTGTTCGGATTCAAGGACGGCACGGCCAACCTGAAGGCCGAGGACCCGGAGCTGCTCAACGATCACCTATGGGTCCGCGACGGCACCTGGATGGACGGCGGCACCTACCTAGTGGCCCGGCGCATCCGCATGATCATGGAAACCTGGGACCGCGAATCACTGATGGGCCAGGAGAACATCATCGGCCGCACCAAGGGCACGGGCGCACCGCTGTCCGGCGGCGAGGAGTTCACCGCGCCGGACTTCGGCATGCAGGGTGCGGGAAATCAACCGATCATCCCCAAGGATTCCCACGTGCGCTTGGCCCACCCGGAAACCAACAACGGTGTGCAGATGCTGCGCCGCGGCTACAACTACGCGGACGGCACGGACCGGTTGGGGAATATGGATGCGGGGCTGTTCTTCATCGCGATGGTCAACGACCCCCGCACCGGCTACGTCCCGATCCAGAACAAACTGGCCCGTCAAGACGCCCTGAGCGAGTACCTGCGCCACACCGGTTCCGGGCTGTTCGCCGTGCCGCCCGGGATACCCAACGAGCCCGGGGCGTACGTGGGGCAGCAGTTGTTTGAGGGGTGAGCTCAAGCCGTGTGATGCTCTCGCGAGTGTGAGGTGACTGTCGAAGGGTCGCTGCCGATGAATCGGCGGCGACCCTTCTTTCAATCGTTACACGAATGGCTTTCCCCGACACAGAAGTGTCGTCGATCGAAAACATTCCCGAAATAATTCGGGGCCATAGTTCTTCTGGGGTCGCCGGTTGGATGCACAACACGAACCGGCCTCCCATGGATTCGTAGCTGGTCATACACAGAGCCTTCCACCGGATCATCACGCGTCTTTCAGCTCTCGGAGCTGCCCAGAAGAAAGATCGAATACATGTCGTTAGATACTCGGACACGTCCGGACCACGAAGGATCGACAACGACCGTCTCACCAGGCACCAACGCGGACGCGCGAGCGGCCACTCGCGAGAGTCTGGAGGACTACACGCTTCGGTTTGCACCACGTTCCTACCGGAAATGGGGCGCGGGGGTGGTCGCCACGAGCGCACTCGGTGGGATCGCCTATTTGGCGGACTTCTCCATTGGCGCCAATGTCGGAATCGCGCACGGAACCACCAATGCATTGCTGGGTATTACCGTTGCCGCGTTCATCATCTTTGTCACCGGGTTGCCCCTGGCGTACTACGCGGCTCGGTACAACATTGACCTGGACCTGATTACCCGCGGTTCGGGATTCGGGTACCACGGGTCGGTGATCACCAACGTGATCTTTGCGACCTTCACGTTCATTTTCTTCGCCCTGGAAGGGTCCATCATGGCTCAGGGCCTGGAACTTGGGCTGGGTATCCCCAAACCCATCGGTTATGCGCTGTCGACCCTTCTGATCATCCCCCTGGTCATCTACGGGATGAAAACCTTGGCCACGCTGCAGGTCTGGACCACCCCGCTGTGGCTCGTGCTCATGGTGATCCCCGTGGGATATCTGGTCCTGGCCAATCCCGATTCCGTGGGTAGTTTCTTCGCATATCAGGGTGAATCAGGCGCGGGTGCCGGAGTGAGCTTCGCGTCAGTCATGTTGGCCGCCGGCGTGTGCCTGTCACTGATCGCTCAGATCGCCGAACAGATCGACTATTTGAGGTTCATGCCGCCCAAGACCGATGAGAACCGTGTGGCCTGGTGGCGCGCCGTGATTCTGGCCGGTCCCGGTTGGGTGATCTTCGGCGCGATTAAGCAGATCACCGGTCTGTTCATCACGGTGTATTTGATTGCGACATTGGACCCGGCAGCCTCTGCCACCGCCAATGAACCGGTCCACCAGTTCTTGGGTGTCTACCGGGAGATGATGCCCGCGTGGCTGGCCATGACCCTGGCGGTGATCCTGGTGGTTATCTCTCAGGTGAAGATCAACGTGACCAACGCGTACTCAGGATCACTGGCGTGGACCAACTCGTTCACCCGGGTGACCCGCACCTACCCCGGTCGCATGGTCTTCGTGGTGGTCAACTTGGCCATTGCCCTGGCACTGATGGAACTGAACATGTTCGACTTCCTCAACACCATCCTGGGCTTCTACGCCAACTGCGCCATGGCCTGGATCGTCACGGTGGCCACGGACATCGTGGTCAACAAGTACATCCTCAAACTTTCACCCAAGTACCCCGAGTTCCGTCGAGGAATGCTCTACAACTGGAACCCTGTGGGCGTGACGTCGTTGGCGCTCTCGGCGGGTATTTCCATCGCTATGTTCTTCGGCGCTTTCGGTCCGGCGGTGGCACCGTATTCGCCGATCTTCGCGGTCCTGATCGCCATGATCGCCACACCCGTCATGGCTGTGCTGACTCAGGGGCGGTACTACCTGCGACGCGAGGATGACGGAATCGACCTGCCCATGGTTGATGCGGACGGCAACCCCTCGGACGTGACACTTACCTGTCATGTGACCGGGATGGAGTTCGAGCGCCCGGACATGCTGCTCTCCAATGAACTGGCTCCGGACGGATCCAAGCAGTACATCTCGTCCCTGGCGCTGGCCACCGACAAAACGGGGAAGTACGTGCTGCCCGCGCAACGTTGATTGCGCGAGCTGATACAAAACAAAAAGATCCCCCGGACACGTCACGTGCCCGGGGGATCTTCTACTGATAACGCGGCGGTCTTAGCTCTCGAACCGGAACTTCGCCCCCGCGTGATCCTCACGCAAACGGGGTCCGGCCCCACCGAAGACCTCGCGGGCCGTGCGGGAGGTGGCGGAAGCGGCGTCGTCGGCGGTCAGTACGCCACGTTCGCGCAGAACGGGCGTGACGAACTGGCCGAATCTCTCGAAGTCGGCCGGGCGCACGCACGCGTTGATGTTGAAGCCGTCCAGGTCCGCGACGTCGACCCAGCGCTGGAGTTCGTCGGCGACTTCCTCGGGGGAGCCCACGATCACGGGGCCGCGGCCGCCGATGGCCACGAACTCGGCGACTCGGCGCGGGGTCCACGCGCCCTCGGAATCCATCTTGGTGAACGAGGCCAGGGCCGACCGGTTGGCGTCCGTCTCCACATGCTCGAGCGGGGCATCCGGGTCCGCGCTGGACAGGTCCACTCCGGTCCAGCCGGCGAACAGGGCGAGCGCGGCGTCGACGTCCACGTACTGCTTGTAGGACTCGAGGCGCTCGCGGGCGGCCTCGGAGGTCTTGGCCACGACCACCGCGGCGTTGGTGAAGACCCTGATCGAGCGGGGATCGCGGCCGTACTCGGCGGCGGCCTCGCGCAGGCCGGTGGTCCACTTGGCGACCTGCTCGGGGGTGGGTCCGGAGAAGAACACGGCCTCCGCGTGTTTGGCCGCGAACTTCAGCCCGCGCGGGGAGGCACCGGCCTGGAACAGGAACGGCGTGCGCTGCGGGGTGGGTGCGACCAGAGCGGGTGCCTGGACGTCGAAGTACTCGCCGGAATGCCCCGCGCCCTTGACCTTCTCGGGATCCACGACGACGCCGCTCGCGGCGTCCGCGGCATAGGCATCGTCCGCGTAAGAGCCCTCCCACAGCGAGTAGACCACGTCCATGTATTCATCGGCGCGGTCGTAACGCTGGTCGTGGGGCAGCTGCTGACCCAGGCCCAGATTGCGTGCCGCCGACTCCTGGTAGGAGGTCACTACGTTCCACGCGATCCGCCCGTCGGTGAGGGCGTCCAGGGTGGAGAAGCGGCGGGCCAGGTCATAGGGAGCCGCGTAGGTGACGGACGCCGTGACACCGATGTTGAGGGTGCTGGTGGCTTTGGCCAGCAACGGTGCCAGGATCAGTGGATCCAACTGGGGGACCTGAACGCCGCCGCGCAGGGCGGCGTCCGCGGAGCCGCCGTACACGTCGTAAAGCCCCAGAACGTCGGCCAGGAACAGGCCGTGGAAGCCCGCGTTCTCGATGATCTGGGCCTCCCGCTCCCAGTGGGACAGTTGCGCGTAGTTGCGCGACTGGTCCTCGGGGTGGCGCCACAGTCCGGGGGACTGGTGGACGGGCACGGGCATTTCGAAGGCATTGAGCAGCAAGGGGCGGGGCAAAAGGGATCCTTTCGGGTTGGTACTGGCGCGTGTGCGGGTGGTGCCGAGTCAGTACTGAGCGATCTCGGGTGCGTCGGTCACGGTGTCCTTGGCCATGCGGCCGGTGACCACGGAGATCACGGCCAGCAGGCTCAAGTAACCGCACAGCAGCCAGGGGGAGCCGCCGGTGGCCACGAGCCACGCGGCGATCATGGGGGTCAGACCGCCGGAGAGAATGGTGCCCACCTGGTAACCCAGGGACACCCCGGAGTAGCGCAGGTGGGTGGGGAACTGCTCGGCGAACAGAGCGGCCTGAGGGCCGTAGATGCTGTCATGCAGCACGGCCATGCCGATCAGGTACATCAGCGGCAGCAAGGCCAGCGGCCCGTGGTCCAGGTAGTAGAAGTAGGGCCACACGAACACGCCGATGGCGGTCGCGGCAATGATGGAGATGCGGCGGCGTCCCACGCGGTCGGAGAGCCAGCCCCAGAACGGGCCGCCCACCAGGCCCACGGCGGCGGCGATCAGGATGGAGATCATGACCCACTGACTCGCGCCGCGCTGCTGCGTCACGTAGGTGAGCGTGTAGACGGTGAGGATGGAGAAGATGGCCGGCTGGATCATGCGTTGACCGATGCAGACGATCACGCCGCGGGTGTGCTGGGTGAGCACCTCACGCACGGGCGACGTCGCGGCGGCCTTTTCGCGCTTGACCTCTTGGAACTCCTCGGCGTCCTCGATGCCGGCGCGGATGATCAGGCCGATGATCACGAGCACTGCGGAGAACAGGAAGGGTACGCGCCAGCCCCACGCCTGGAACTGCTCGGCGGTGGTGACGCCCTGCATGATGGCGAAGAAGGCGGTGGCCAGCAGCATGCCCGCCGCCGAACCCACCTGGGTGAAGGAGCCGAACAAACCACGCAGGCCCTTGGGTGCGTGTTCCACCGAGAGCACGGCCGAACCGCCCCATTCCATGCCGGCGGACAGGCCCTGCGCAATGCGGCAGGCGACCAGTAGGGCCACGGCAAACCAGCCGATCTGTGAGAAGCCCGGCAGCAGGCCGATCACCGTGGTGGCCACGCCCATGATCAGCAGGGATGCGACCAGCAGGGCCTTGCGTCCGATCCGGTCACCCAGGTGACCGGCAATGATGCCGCCCAGGGGACGGAAGAAGAACGCAATGGCGAAGGTCGCGAACGAGGCAATGATTGAGCCCACGCCCGAACCCTGTGGGAAGAAGTAGTGGCTGAACACCAGGGCAGCGGCGGCGCCGTAGAGGTAGAAGTCGTACCACTCGATGGTCGTACCCACGAAGGACGCCGCGAGCACGCGCTTCTTGTCGCGCACCGCCGATCCCACGCTCGAGAGCGCGTGATCCGTGGCGGGTTGGGGCTGCCGGGATGATGAATCGGTGACCGTGGGCACCGGGGCGGTGGCGGGGGCCATGACACTCCTCATGACGGGGCGCCACGGAAGAATGTTGGGTGAGCCGGACGCCGTCCTTGCCCGTACCGGTACTGATCACGGGCCGAATCATCACCTGGGGCACCCCACGACAGCGTCTGAGGGTTGCCGTCCGGCCAGCCAGGGCTTCGCGCCGGAACTCGTGATTCTTGTCGCGTGAACCTAACCACACGAACGTTGAGCGCCACAAATGATGAAGTTTTATGACCCACCTCGGGGAGGCCTCTCCGGATGGTTCACGCCTGAGACGGCCTCCTGTTTCTGCTCGTCCCCGGTGCCTAGAATGGGCCTATTCCCCGGGTTGCCGGGGCAGACACCGTTGTCGAAAGAACACAGGGAGCCGACCATGCCTGAGCCCGCCGCCGCCAATGCACTGGTGCTCGACCGACCCGAGGTCATCGTGGTCGACATCGAAGGCACCCTCTCCTCCACGTGGTACGTCCGGGACGAGCTCTACCCTTACTCCCGCAAACGCTTCACCAGCTACTTCGAGGAGTACTCCCACAAACCCGAGGTCGCCCGCGCTCGCCGGCAGATCATCGAGATGGCGGGACTGGACAGTTCCGCCACGGCAGAGGACCTCACGGGCGTCCTGGAAGCCTGGATGGATGAGGGGGAGATGCCCGCTCCACTGCGCACGATGCACGCATTGATCTGGCAGGAAGGTTTCGCGGCGGGAGAGTTCGTCTCGCCGTTCTTCGACGACGCGATTCCTGCGTTGCGGACCTGGTCCGAGCAGTCGATTCCGGTGTTCATCTTCTCCAACGGCACGCTGCCCGCCCAGCGCGCGTGGTTCAGCCACTCGCCCGAAGGCAACCTGATTCCCCTGATCAAGGGGCACTTCTCCCTGGAGTCGGCCGGTTCCAAACACGAGGTGAGTTCGTTCCGCAACATCACCCATGACGTGGCCGAGGCCTTGGGTAAACCGCGTGAGAAGTTCTTGTTCTTCTCCGACCAGGTGGAAGCCCTGGATGCGGCACGGAAAGCTGGCTGGGACACCGTGGGCGTGCGCCGCCCCGGCGACCAGTTCTACGACGCCGGCGTGGGGGATCATCCCGAGATCCAGCGTTTGAATCAGGTACGGTTCATCCGTCGCTACGCGTCCCGCTAGCGCGATCGGGAGATTTCAGACGGGATAGCTTTCACCGTGAACAACACCACCATGCGCCCCGGGGCTGGGCGCGCACTTTTCGCTGCCGTGGCCGGAACCCTCATCGAGTGGTACGACTACGCCTTGTACGGCACGGCCGCCGGGTTGATCATCGGCCCACTTTTCTTCGCCGGAATGGACTCCGGTGCTTCCTTGGCCGCGTTCGCGACCTTCGCGGTGGGCTTCGTGGCGCGCCCGCTGGGCGGTGTGCTGGTCGGTCACCTGGGGGACCGTTACGGTCGCCGCCCGGCCATGTTGCTCACCGTGATCCTGATGGGCGTGGCGACCGTGGGCATCGGTCTGCTGCCCACCTACGCCGCGATCGGCGTGGCCGCCCCGGTGTTCCTGGTGCTCCTGCGTCTGCTGCAGGGCATGGGTGCCGGTGCCGAGCTGGCCGGGGCCATGACCCTGGTCGCGGAGTTCGCCCCGCCGCGGCGTCGTGGACTGATGACGTCGCTCGTGCTCGCCGCGCCCCCGGCCGGCATCGTGCTGGCCACCGGTGCGTTCCTGTGGGCGGCGTCGCTGGGGGACCAGATGCTGTTGGACTGGGCGTGGCGTTTGCCGTTCCTGGCCTCGGCGGTGCTGTTCGCCCTGGCGATCTTCATTCGCGTCAAGCTCGAGGAGAGCCCCGAGTATCTGGCCGCGCTCCACGCCGCCAAAGAGCGTGGGGAACGCCGCAGGGTGCCCGTGGTGGCCCTGATGCGCGAGCACTGGCGCGCAGTGGTCGTGGGGTTCTTCGCGATCACCGGGCACAACGCGCTCAACTACATCCTGGCCGTGTTCTCCCTGTCCTTCATGACCTCACCGGCCGTGGGCATGGACCGGGGATCGGCGTTGACCGCGGTGATCATCGGTTCCGTGTGCGGTGTGCTGGCCACCCCGTTGGGCGGTCTGGCTGCGGACCGGTTCGGTGCCCACAAGGTGTTGGCCTTCGGCTCGCTGCTGGGTGCGGCGGGTGCGTTCCCGCTGTTCGCGGCGCTGTCCTCGGGCAGCGCGATGGCTGCGACCGTCGCCATTTCCGTGGGCTACGGTGCGGTGATCGCTTGCACCTCCGGTTCCCAGGGCGCCTACCTGGCGGGCTTGTTCCCCGCCGCCGAACGCTTCAGCGGCATCGCCCTGGCACGTGAGGCCAACGGTGCCATCGTGGCGGGATTCACCCCGCTCATCGCGGCCACCCTGATCACCGCCGCCGGCGGACAGACCTGGGCCGCAGCACTCTTCCTCATGGCGTGCTGCGTGATCTCGGTGGTGGGCGTGCTGCTGGGCAAGCCGGGCCGCTACACCTCATAACCACGCGCTCCTTCACAGTCACGACCTCGCGGTCGGCACTTCACAGTCACGACGACGTCGCTCGGTCCCCTCGGCCGGGCGACGTCGCCGTTTCTGGGTTTTTCCGGTGCTGCCCCGGGGGCCTTCCCGGGTCATCCCGTGGCGGGCCGCTTATGCGTGTCAGCGACCCTTGGCACTCTCACAGTACTCGAATAAAGTTTCGAATACACCGGGAGAGTGATCGAGTCATGACGGTACTGACTGCGGTAGAACACACGGAGCTCACGTGGAGCGAGACGTACGATGCGGTGCGGATCGATGAGGGGTGGGGGCAACCCTGCGAGGTGCACTGCGATGAGTCGGGTGCCCCGTGCGAGTTGGTGTTCCGGGGCAGACTTCACCGCATTACGGCCCCACCGCAGCGCTGGTACGAACGTCGCCGCTGGTGGCAGCTGGAAGAGCGAGTTCCGCGGGAAAGCGGGCAGTCCGTGGTGGACCGGCAGCACTGGCGTGTCCAGGCGGCGCAACGCGGGGCCGTGATACCTCGCACTCTGGAATTGGTGCGCCACGAGATCACCGGCCAATGGTGGCTCGTGGCTGACCAGGCGGTTTGACATTGATCGAACAAACTTTCGAATATGAGGTATGCATTTCCCTCATTTGCGCGTGGCTTCCGCTTACAGCGCGCACTACGGTGTGGCTCGCCCCCACGAGCTCGCGCAGGTGGCGGCGTCCTACGGGGCGCAGGTCCTGGCGTGCACCGACAGGGACGGGTTGTACGGGGTGGTCAAGCACGTGCTGGCCTGTCAGCAGCACGGTGTGGCTCCCGTGCTGGGAGTGGACCTGGCGTTGTTGGGTCCGGTGGCGGCGTCGGCGGGGAAACACACTCGCGCCGCCGCCGGCTGGCAAGGCCAGCACGGTCGACACGGGCGCAGCACGGTGCCGCCGGCTCGGGTGATCGGGCGCGTGGTGGTGTTGGCCACCGGGGGTAACGGGGGAGCCGGGTACGCGGCGCTGTGCCGACTGGTGTCCGCGGCCCACCGGAACCACGATCATCATGCAGCCCGCCCCATCGGGTTGACCCGGGACCAGATTGCCCGCCACGTGCATCGCGCGGCGGCCGGGGGAACTCCCGGACTGGTGGTGCTCGTGGGCCCGGATTCGGACGTGGGGTCGCTGTTGGCCCGGCGTCGTTACCGGGCGGCCCGCACGGCCCTGCGCGCATGGAAGCGTGTCCTACCGGCCGGGTGTCTCACCGTGGAGACCGCAACACACCTGGCGCCGCAGGGCAGCACCCTCAGCACCGGTCACGCCGTGCGGATGCTCACCGTGGGGCGTGAGGCCGGGCTGCCGGTGATCCTCACCAACGCCGTGCGCTACGCCCACCCCGGCCAGGCCGTCACCGCGGACGTGCTCGATGCCGCCCGCACCCTCATGTCCCTGGAGGAATTGGCCGGTTCGGATCCCGGGGTGCTGCAACCCACGGGGCAGGGGTGGCTCAAGAACACCGCGGAGATGACCCGGCTCGCCCACGAGATCTCGGCGGCCGCGGACCTCGGGGCCACCGGGGCCGCGCACCTGCTCGCGGACACCTACCGACTGGCCGAACGTTGCAGCCAGGACCCCGTCACGGACCTGCGAGTGGGCCAGCCGGTGATTCCGGAAGCCTCCGTCATCGGCCTCACCGGGAACCCCAACACCCAACTCAGAACCCGCTGCTACACCGGATTGGAGCGCTTCCACTCCCACGAGAACTGGGACCGCACGGTCCCCGGACTGAGCGGGGAATCGCTGCGCTCGCGGATGGATCGGGAGCTGGACGTGATTGCGCAGCTGGGATTCGCCGGATACTTCCTGACCGTCTCGGAGGTCTCCGAATTGATGACCCAGCTGAAGGTTCGGCACGCGGCCCGAGGCTCGGCGGTCTCGTCCCTGGTGGTGCACCTGTTGGGTATCTCTCCGGTGGATCCGCTCGAGTACGACCTGGTCTTCGAGCGCTTCCTGTCCCCGCGGCGCAGCAGTCTGCCGGATATCGACATCGACATGGAGAGCGCGGAGCGGCACCGGATCTATCACGAGATCTTCCAACGCTTCGGTAGCAGTCGGGTCACGCTCATGAGCATGCAGAACGCCTACCGCTCCAGGGGTGCCGTGCGGGATGCCGGGCTTGCGCTGGGGCTGGAACAGGAACTCGTGGACCACATCGCGGCCCAGTTGTGGCGGGTCCCCGGGGCCACCCTGCGCGAGGAAATTGCGCAGCGCCCGGAGCTGGCCCGGCTGGCCGATGACCTCAAGGCCAACCGGCAGCTGGATCTCCTGGTGGATCTGACCGAACGCCTGGACCGGTTGCCCCGCCACATTTCCATGCACCCGTGCGGGGTGATCCTCTCGGACGCCACCCTGCTGAACCGCACGCCTGTGCAGGCCAGCGGGATCGGGCTGCCCATGTCCCAGTTCGACAAGCACGACATGGATCCCATGGGCCTCATCAAACTCGACATCCTGGGCGTGCGCATGCAATCCACCCTGGCCTATGCGGTTCAGGAAGTGGCCCGGATGGAGCCGGACCGCCCCGCCCTGGACCTGGACGCCATGCCCCGCGATGACCCGGACACGTTCCGGCTCATCAGCTCCACCCACACGCTGGGCTGTTTCCAGATCGAGTCACCCGGTCAGCGCGAACTGATCGGAACCATGGGCCCGGAGGAGTTCAACGACCTGATCGTGGACATCTCCCTGTTCCGCCCAGGGCCCATGCAGGCGTCCATGGTGCGCCCCTACCTCAACTCCCGCCACGGCTGGAGCACCCCCGAGTACCCCCACCCGGACCTGGTGGACATCCTCAAGGAAACCCGCGGGGTGGCCGTCTACCACGAACAGATCATGCGGATGATGGACCGGATGACCGGTTGCGGACTGGCCACCGCAGACGAATGGCGGCGCAGGCTCGGCTCGGAGACCGAACAACGCGTGGAGGACGCCTTCCGCAGCGGGGCACGGGCCCGAGGCTACGACGCGGAAACCGTGGAGAAGGTGTGGGACATCCTGCATGCGTTCGGAAGCTTCGGTTTCTGCAAGGCCCACGGTGTGGCCTTTGCCGTACCCACCTATCAGTCCGCGTGGTTGAAGACCCATCACCCGGAGGCCTTCATGGCCGGGGTCTGGGAACACGACCCGGGTATGTACCCCGCTCGGTTGCTCGTGGGGGAGGCCCGGCGCATGGGCATCCCCGTACTCGGTCCGGACATCAACCGCAGTGTGGACCATCACCGCATCGAACCCGTGGCCGCCCGGCCCGGCACCGTGGAATCCGGGGACCTGGACGAGGGCATTCCCTATACTCGCGGCGGGTCCTGGGGGATCAGGATGTCCCTCACCAGCATCACCGGGATCAGCGGCGCGGAAATCGAACGGATCGTGGCCGGTCAGCCCTACTCCACGCTTACGGATGTGCGCACCCGGGCCAGACCCTCTCGGCGGAGTCTGCAGCGACTGGCCTCGGCCGGGGCCCTGGACAGTCTCCTGAACACCTCGGGCGCTCGCGCCTCCCGCACCGACCTGGTGACCCACTTGACCCGGCGAGCCGATCAACCAGCCGCCTCTCGCAGCGCCTCTGCCAAGGGACAACCCGGCCCCGGACAACTGGCCCTTCCGCTGGGGGACCTGGAACTGACCGGGCTGCCGCCGGAACAACCCGAACCCAGCACCGAGGAGAAGGTGCGCGCGGAACTGGACACCATGAACATCGAAGTCTCCGCCCACCTCATGGACGGCCACACCGCTCTCCTGCGCTCCTACGGGGTCACCCGTGCGGAAGACCTGCTGGGACTGCGCAACGGCACCGAAGTAGTGGTGGCCGGGGTGCGCGTGTCCACCATGACCCCGCCCATGCGCAGCGGGAAGCGCGTGGTGTTCATTTCCGTGGATGACGGTTCCGGCGCGGTGGACTGCACCTTCTTCGACGAAGCGCAGGCACTGTCCGGACCCGTGCTGTTCGCACCCACCATGCTGCTGGTCCACGGCCACACCCGCCGCACCGGACCCCGGGGCATCGGAGTGCAAGCGGTGCAGGCCTGGGACATGGCCCATCCCGAAACCCTGCCCGACCCCGCCACCGTGCTGGGTTCCCAACCCAAACCCAGCCGTGCACCTGCACGAAAACCCCAGGTCACAACCTCTTAACGCAACCTCCCTACGGTGTGAATCATCAGCCGCCCACGGCGGCCAGGAATTCCTCACACCAGGAGCACACCATGTCCGAGAACACCCCTCGTCCCAGCCGCCGGAACCTGATCACCGGAGGCAGCGCGCTCGCGGCCGCCGGGGTGCTGAGCGCCGCACCCGTCGCCGCCCAGGCAGCACCGGCCACGGTGGCTCAACACCGCGGCCGAGGTCGCGGCCATGGCCAGATGCCGTTGTCCTTCGGTAAGAACGGCGCGTTCAAGATCGTCCAGTTCAACGACACCCAGGACGGCCCGCGCACCGATCGCCGCACCCTCGAGTTCATGGGCAAGGTCCTGGACCGGGAGAAGCCGCAGTTCGCCCTGATCAACGGCGACGTGATCAACGGGTCCCCGCGCACCAACCGCGAGGTCAAACAGGCCATCAACAACGTGGTCATGCCCATGGAATCCCGGGGCATCAAATGGGCCGTGACGTTCGGCAACCACGACGAGGACTCCACCGAGGACAACGGCACCGGCATGTACGAGCCGCAGCTGGTGGAGTTCGTGCGCCAGTACCAGCACAACCTCAACCCCGGTGACGACCAGAAGGTCTTCGGTTCCTCCAACGCGCAGCTGCTGATTCGCGGCTCCCGCGGCAACGCGCCGGCCTTCGCCGTCTGGCTGCTGGATTCCGGCCGGTACGCGGAGGACAAGCCCGGCGGTCAGGACCGCGAGGGGCTCATGGGCTACGACTGGATCCGCCCCCAGCAGATCCGCTGGTACAACGACCTCTCCGCGGAGACCGAGCGCCGCTACGGGAAGAAGATCCCGGGCCTCATGTACTTCCACATCCCCACGTGGGAGCACCACCACATGTGGTACGGCCAGCAGTTCAGCTCCGACGACGACGGTCACGCCGCCGCGGTGAAGCGCCACGGCATCGTGGGGGAGAAGCACGAGAACGTCTACACCGGCATGATCAACTCCGGTATCTACGCCGCGGCCAAGGAGCGCGGGGACATCTTGGGCATGTACTGCGGCCACGACCACATCAACACCTACATGGGCAATTACTTCGGCATTGAACTCGGCTACGGGCCGGGCACGGGCTTCGGCACGTACGGCCTCAACGACGGCACCCGCGATGAACACACGCTGCGCGGTGCTCGCGTGTTCGAACTCAACGAGCGCACCGAACGCGTCTACACCGGCACCCGCCTGATCTTCGCCAAGGACCTCGGTATCGACATGGCTCCCGAAACCCAGCCCATCGCCCGCCCCGAGCGCTTCCCGCGCTACGTGCGCGGCTGAGTTCCCCGCCGACGGCGCTCGGGAGCCTCGAGCGCCGTCGGCCACCTCGACGCCGCGCAGCCGGCCGCCGCCGCGGACCGGGACGGAGTTACGGCACGGTACGCGGCGGCGTCGTGGACGGGAACAGCTGTGAAAGACTGTGAAGCATGGCAAAACACACCGGTAGCGGGGACCTTTTCCAGACCGTTGATCAGGTCACGGAAGAGGCCATCAACATCGGCTACCGGTGGGAGCAGCGGCTGCACCGGTGGCGACAGGCGCGCGCCGAGCAGCGCGGTGACATCCCCACCATGCTCGCCTTCGACGGCTACGGCAGCACCCGGCACGTGCGCGTGCTGGGGCGCGTGCTGCTCAAGACGCGGCAGCTGATCGCGGACACCGATGATTCCGCCGAATTCATCCGCGGCTGGCGCTCTTTCACGTCCATCCCGTTGGCCTTCGCACACGTGAACGTGTGGCTGGGCGACCACGAGTTCCACCTCATGGCCGACAAGGGCGGCGTGATCGACGTGGACCTACAGGTCAGCATGGAGCCGGGTATTTACACCGTCTATATGCAGACCGACGGCTCCGAGGTCACGGAGGCTGCGGTGACCATTGTTTCCGAGGACCAGACCATCGGCGTGGTCTCCGACGTGGATGACACCGTGATGGTTACGGCCCTGCCGCGTCCCATGCTGGCGGCATGGAACTCGTTCGTGCTCAACGAGCACGCTCGCACCCCCACCCCGGGCATGGCGGTGCTGATGGAACGACTGCGCAACCACCATTCCAGGGCACCTTTCCTCTATCTGTCCACCGGTGCGTGGAACGTGGCGCCCACGCTGCGCCGCTTCCTGACCCGCAACGCCTACCCGGCCGGTACGCTCCTGTTGACCGACTGGGGGCCCACCACGGACCGCTGGTTCCGGTCCGGGGCCCAGCACAAGGTTCAGAACCTGCAGCGGCTGGCCAAGAACTTTCCGCACATGCGCTGGATCCTCATTGGCGACGACGGTCAGCACGATCCGCAGATCTACTCCGGTTTCGCGCAACGCCACCCGGAGTCCGTGGCGGCCATTGTGATCCGTAACCTTTCACCCACCGAGGCGGTGCTCGCCGCCGGCGCCCGCGCTACCGAGGACCGGTCCGTCTCGATCCCCGAGGGCACCCTGTGGATCGAAGGTAACGACGGCGCGTCGATCTCGCACCAGCTACGCGATGCGGGCCTGCTGTAGAGCCACCCGAGGCAAAAACCGGCGTGCCGAGAGCATTCTCGACACGCCGGTTTTTTTAATTTTCGGATGTGTTCAACGCCTCCGCGGTTGTCCACAGGACGGACGACTTCCGCGAGTTCTCGCGCCTGTTTCAGCACCACCCTGTGGACAGTGAGGGGATAACCGGGAGACACCTGTGGATTATGGCCACCACATCATCTTGGGGCCGCTTCCCATGTCTGACACTAGATGTAGTATTGACGCAGTCATACAGAGCACTTGACGCAACCAGCGGCAACCCACCGGATATGCTCCGATCGCCGCGGAAGCGCAGTACTCCCACCACTAGTTTTCGAGGGGATTGGGATATGTCCGTCACCGTGTACTCCAAGCCGTCATGCGTCCAGTGCAACGCCACCTACCGTGCCCTGGACAAGAAGGGTATCGACTACCGCGTGGTGGACGTGACCGAGGACCAGGACGCTTACCAGCACGTGGTGGGCCTGGGTTACCAGCAGGTCCCCGTGGTGGAAACCGCCCAGGATCACTGGTCCGGTTACCGCCCGGATAAGATCAGCTCCCTGGCTGTTCTGCTATCTGCCTGAGAGCGGTAGCGTTAAACCCGCAGCCGTCGAAAAAGCCGACGCTTGCTCGCGAACCGTCGCGGCGGCGTCGGAATTTTTCAACCCGCACCATAGCCCGATAGCCAGAATCGAAGTGACACGCCATGAGCACTTTGGCCAGCGTGTTGGCCGCGGCTCAAGAACGCGAAGACCATCGACTCGACGTCACCGCGGGGGAGAATTCCCCCCTGGTGGTGTATTTCTCCTCGGTCACCCGCAACACCGACCGCTTCATCCAGAAGCTCCCGGTCAGGTCCATACGGTTGCCGTTGAAAACCTCCGAACCCACGCCCGAGCTCACTGAGCCGTTCGTGTTGGCCGTACCCAGTTACGGCAGACCGGGGGGCGCCGGATCGGTCCCCCCTCAAGTCGTGAAATTCCTGAACCAACCCGTGAACCGCCAGCACCTTATGGGTGTCATAGGCGCGGGAAATACTAATTTCGGATCACTGTTCTGCGTAGCGGCGGAAAAAGTGGCCGTGAAATGTCAGGTGCCCCTGCTCTACAAGTTCGAACTCATGGGCACCGATGAAGACGTAGAAAAAGTCACTCTAGGATTGGACAAGTTTTGGCAAGCATCCATGCAGCCCCGGGACTGAGCGTTGAACCGGGACACGAAGATCCCACCTGCCCCGAGCAGTACCGCGGCTTGGGCTACCACGAGCTCAATGCTCTGCTGAACTTGTACGACGCCAACGGCCAGATCCAGTTCCAAGCTGATCAGCAGGCCGCGCGTCAGTACTTCTTGCAGCACGTCAACAACAACACCGTGTTCTTCCACGACCTTGAAGAGAAGCTCAAGTACCTGGTGGACCACCAGTACTACGAGGCCGAGGTGTTGGACAAGTACAGCTTCGAGTTCGTCAAGAAACTCTCCAAACAGGCCTACGCCCACAAGTTCCGTTTCCAGACCTTCCTGGGCGCGTTCAAGTTCTACACCTCCTACACGCTCAAGACCTTTGACGGTCAGCGGTACCTGGAGCGTTTCGAGGACCGTGTGGTCATGGTCTCGCTGTACCTGGCGGACGGTGACGAGGCCCTGGCCGAGCAGCTTGTGGAAGAAATCATCACCGGCCGTTTCCAGCCTGCGACCCCCACATTCCTCAATGCCGGTAAGAAGCAGCGCGGCGAGCTCGTCTCGTGCTTCCTGCTGCGCTTCGAGGACAACATGGAGTCCATCGGCCGCAACATCAACTCTGCGTTGCAGCTGTCCAAGCGCGGCGGTGGTGTGGCGTTCGCGCTGACCAACCTGCGTGAATCCGGCGCACCCATCAAGAAGATCGAGAACCAGTCCTCGGGCGTGATCCCCGTGATGAAGCTGCTGGAAGACTCCTTCTCCTACGCCAACCAGTTGGGTGCCCGCCAGGGTGCCGGTGCCGTGTACCTGCACGCCCACCACCCGGACATCTACAACTTCTTGGACACCAAGCGTGAGAACGCTGACGAGAAGATCCGCATCAAGACTCTCTCCCTGGGTGTGGTCATCCCGGACATCACGTTCGAGCTGGCAAAGAAGAACCAGGACATGTACCTGTTCTCCCCGTACGACGTGGAGCGGATCTACGGTGTGCCGTTCTCTGACGTGAACGTCTCCGAGAAGTACCACGAGATGGTCGCGGACTCCCGGATCCACAAGCAGAAGATCAACGCTCGCGAGTTCTTCCAGACGCTGGCCGAGGTGCAGTTCGAGTCCGGTTACCCGTATGTCATGTTCGAGGACACGGTCAACAAGGCCAACCCGGTTGCCGGCAAGATCATCATGTCCAACCTGTGCTCCGAGATCCTGCAGGTCTCCGAGCCCTCGGTGTACAACGAGGATCTGACCTACGCCGAGGTCGGCAAGGACATCTCCTGCAACCTGGGCTCCATGAACATTGCCCTGGCCATGGAGTCCGAGAACTTCGGCTCCACCATCGAGACCGCCATCCGCGGCCTCACTGCGGTCTCGGACATGTCCAACATCGACTCCGTTCCCTCCATCCGTCGCGGCAACAACATGTCGCACGCGGTGGGTCTGGGCCAGATGAACCTCCACGGCTACTTGGCCAAGGAGCACATCTACTACGGCTCCGAAGAGGGCATCGACTTCACCAACATCTACTTCTACGCGGTCACCTACCACGCCATCCGCGCGTCCAACCTGATCGCCAAGGAGCGCGGTGAGTCCTTCCAGGGCTTCGAGAACTCCAAGTACGCCTCGGGCGAGTACTTCGACAAGTACACGGACCAGGCATGGGAGCCCGCCACGGCGCGCGTGCGTGAACTGTTCGAGCTGGCCGGCATCGCCCTGCCCACCCAGGACGACTGGCGTGAGCTCAAGGCCAAGGTCATGGCGGGCGGCATGTACAACCAGAACCTGCAGGCCGTGCCGCCCACCGGTTCCATCTCGTACATCAACAACTCCACGTCTTCCATTCACCCGATCGCCTCGCGCATCGAGATCCGTAAGGAAGGCAAGTTGGGTCGCGTGTACTACCCGGCGCCGTTCATGAACAACGAGAACCTGGAGTACTTCCAGGACGCGTACGAGGTCGGTTACGAGAAGATCATCGACACCTACGCCGCTGCCACCCAGCACGTGGACCAGGGCCTGTCGCTCACGCTGTTCTTCAAGGACACCGCCACCACCCGCGACATCAACCGCGCCCAGATCTACGCGTGGCGCAAGGGCATCAAGACCATGTACTACTCGCGGATCCGCCAGCTCGCGCTGGAAGGCACCGAGATCGAAGGCTGCGTCTCCTGCATGCTCTGACACGTGATGGGTTAGCCGTCACCGGTTGACCACTCACGCAGCATTGCCGCCCCGCTCGGACCACTGGTCCGGGCGGGGCGGCTCGTTAACGCGTAAGAAGTTGCGCGGGCGCGCGTCACCTCACCCGAAAACCCAGCAGAAACGGGCATCATAAAAACATGGCAGTCTCTCTCAACGGTCAATCCCCAGGTGACAAGGGCACACGGGGTCCCCTTCGACTGGAAAAGGGTCACTCGATTCCGCTGCGGGAGCAGGTGGCCAACAGTTTGCGCCACGCGTTGGTCGCCGGTGATCTGGAACCCGGACAGGTCCTGACGGCCCCGGTGTTGGCCACCGAGTTCGGCGTGTCCGCGACCCCGGTGCGCGAGGCCATGTTGGACCTGGCGACCGAGGGCCATGTGTCGCCCATTCGTTACAAGGGGTACCGGGTGGTGGAGATCTCCCCGGACACCCGTGCCAACATCCTGCAGTTGCGCTCACTCATCGAAATTCCACTGATGGCCCAGGTGGTTCGGGACGGAGTTGAGCCCGAGGTTCTCGAACACGCCGCCCACATTGCCCAGCGGAGCATCGACGTGGCTCAGTACGGCGAGCTCGTCGAATTCATCCGCCTGGACATGGAACTGCACCTGGGTCTGCTGGAAACCACGGGCAACGACATCGCGGTCCGGCACGTGCGCTCCCTGCGTTACATGTCCCGGCTCACGGGTCTCAAGGACCTCGTGGCAACGGGGCAACTCACGCACACGGCCCAGGAACACCTGCAGCTCGTGGACGCCATTCGAAACGGCGACCCAGAGGCCATGGAAGCCGTGATGACCAGGCATTTGGGACATATTTCGGGTGTCTGGGCGGGCTCCGGTGAAGACTGACACGTGCAGTCCAAGGACTGCTGGGAGTGCCCTTGGCACGGCTACGAAGGCAACCGGGTAGAAATGTAATATGTAACATTGTAGTGTGTCTCGGGTCACCCATCTGGAGGTCCTATGAGCAACGCGCACCAACAAGCCGCGGAAACCCGGAAAACCAATTTCCGGGTGATGGCCGGCTCCCTGTCCGGCAGCACCATCGAGTGGTACGACTTCTTCCTGTACGCCACCGCATCAGCACTGATTTTCAATGAGCAGTTCTTCCCCACGGACGATCCGTACATTTCACAGATGCTGGCGTACCTGACGCTCGCCCTGACGTTCTTCATCCGCCCGCTGGGCGGCATTGTGTTCTCGCACTTCGGGGACCGGGTTGGCCGTAAGGTCACACTAGTCGCCACGCTGACCATGATGGGTGTGGCCACAGTGGCGATCGGCCTTTTGCCCACCTACGACCAGGTGGGTGTCCTCGCGCCCATCCTGCTGATTGTCTGCCGCATCATTCAGGGTCTGGCCATTGGCGGGGAGTGGGGCGGCGCCCTGCTGCTCGCCTACGAGTACGCCCCGCCCAAGAAGCGTGGCCTGTTCGGCTCCGTTCCCCAGATGGGCATCACCATCGGCATGTTGTTGGCCTCGGCCGCTTTTGCCGTCATGGCTGCCTTCGGAACCGAGTTCCTGACCACGTGGGGTTGGCGCATCCCGTTCATCGCGTCCATCGTGCTGGTTGCCGTGGGTCTGTGGATCCGCGGTGGGCTGGGGGAGACCCCGCACTTCAAGGCCGCCAAGGAATCCGGCAGCATCCCCAAGCTGCCCCTGGCCGAGACCCTCAAGTACCACTGGCGCGCCGTTCTGGTCGCCGTGGGCGTGAAGGTCGTGGAGACCGCACCGTTCTACATCTTCGCCACGTTCGTCGTTTCTTACGCCACGGGCACCTTGAACTACAACCAGTCTTCGGCCTTGAACGCGGTGAGCCTTGGTGCGGCACTGTCCACGCTGCTGATTCCGGTCATGGGCGCCTTCTCGGACCGTGTCGGTCGTTTTAAGGTCTACTTCGCGGGCGCCGTGGCCATTGCCATCTTCGCCTTCCCGTTCTTCATGCTTTTGGACCTGCAACAGAACTGGGCGCTGTTCGCCGCGGTGGTCATCGGCCTGGGCGTCGTGTGGCCCCCGGTCACCGGCACCCTGGGCACCCTGTGCTCCGAGATCTTCTCGGCACGCGTCCGCTACACCGGTGTCACGCTCGGCTACCAGATCGGTGCCGCACTGGCGGGTGGTACCGCACCGTTGATCGCCACCTGGTTGCTCCACGAGTTCGACGGCGCCTGGTTGCCCATCGCGCTCTACCTCGTGTTGACCGCGGCCATCTCGCTGATCGCCGTGCTCTTCGCCCCGGCCATCGCCAAGCGCGAGGCCGCCAAGGAACCCATGATTTCTGACGCACCCGCATCCGTAGGAGGAGCCGCTTCATGACCGCCGATACGACGTCGAACCAGAACCAGCACACTGTGGGAGCCGCAGGATCGCCCGCGTGGTACACCTCCGAGCAGATCCTGGATGCTGTGTCCGTGGACCGGGCTCGTAAGCTCCTGGAATCAACGCTCGCCTCGGGGTTCCGCCCGCAGGATGACCCCGCACGGAGCAATATCCCGGCCGGCACGGGGCATCTCTTATTGATGCCCTCGGTTCTCGGCGACTGGGCGGGCATCAAGGTGGCCTCGGTGTCGCCCAAGAATCCCGAACAGGGTTTGCCCCGCATTCAGGCCACGTATGTGTTGATGGATTCCCAGACCCTGACCGTCCAAGCGCTCATGGAGGGCAATGTGCTCACCACGCTGCGCACCCCCGCGATCTCCGCGGTGGCGGCTGACTACCTGGCCACGCCCGACGCGAGCAAGCTCGTGGTCTTCGGAACCGGTCCGCAGGCGCTCTCCCACATTGAGGCGTTCTCCAAGATCCGTTCCTTCACGGACGTGGTCGTATGCGGCCGCACCCCCGAAAAGGTCGACGCCGCCGTCGAGCACGCGCGTTCGCTGGGACTCGCGGCCCGGTCCGGTGACGCGACCGAGGTGAGCGACGCGGACGTGGTGGTCTGCACGACGTCGGCGGCCGAACCGCTCTTCGACGGCGCCCTGGTCCCGGACACGGCCTGCGTGGTCGCCATGGGATCGCACGAACCCGAATTTCGCGAACTGGACTCCACCCTCATGGGGTGCGCCCAGGTTGTTGTCGAGGATCGTGCGACCGCCATGCGCGAGGCTGGCGACGTGATCCAGGCCGTCAACGACGGGTCCCTGGCCGAGGACAACCTGGTCGACCTGGTGGACATCGTCTCCGGTGCTACCAAGCCCGACCTCGCTCGCCCGCGCGTGTTCAAGTGCGTGGGCATGAGCTGGCAGGACCTTGCCGTGGCAATCGGTGTGGTCGAGCCGGAGTAAATCTCCCGCTCGGTTGAAAAAGAATGTGTGAGGCCCGGGTTCGCCCGGGCCTCACACATGCCCGCGCCAGCTTGTGCGCGGCTGTCAGGGCTCCGGATGCGTCCAGTCGCCGATACCGCTGCATGACCCTGCACCGCAAGCTCACGCGCCGACGCCGCTGGCTCACTCAGCGTTGCGCCGTCCGCCTCGCATCTTGGGTGCCGGTAGAACCCCCTGACACACCTGGTGTTCCGTAAGAACCTTCTCAGCAACGTGGAAGGGCTGTAACGGCACATGAGGCGTCGCGCGCGGCTCGAGCGGCTCCTCAGGTGTGGTGGGAGCCCGGGGATCATGGAGAAGTGCGAGCAGTGCGGGGGAGTCGGGGCATGCGAAAACCCTGGCACTTTCGTACCGGGGTTTTTCTTTGGTGCGTGAGGTTAGCGCCTTGATCGCCATTAGTCCACATCATGAATGATGACTCCGGGGCGGTTGATTTCGATGTAATTGTAGGTAGCAATTGCAACTTTCAGCGCCGCATAGTTTGCGTCGACGAGCGCGAGCAGATCGCGGGTAGAGATGTTCCCGCAGGTGATGTGAAGTAGTTGAGACGGCTGCTTCCGCAGTAGGTGCGATGCACGGAAATCTTCGTCCTTGGTCACCACGAAGCGTTGTTCGGTGTCCGCAATCTGTGCAACGGCGGTATCCGGCAAAGTCGCTCCACCCGGATATTCCTTGATGTGCTTGGCATCGTGCCCCAGGCTTGTCAGGTGTTGGGCAAGGGCCCGTGGCAGCTGTTGGTCGATAAGGAAACCAGCCACCTTTTTCGCCTATGCCACGACGCGAAGAACACGGGCCGATGAATCAAGAGCTGCATACTCAATCGCAGCGAGAAGATCATCGCGCTCGAGCTCGTCGTAGTCAGTCAGAATTTCGTCGTAACTCATGCCGGACGCGAGCAGTTCAAGCACGTCTTGCACTCGCAAACGCATGCCTCGGATCGTTGGGGATCCGTGGCAGATCGTCGGATTCACCGTAATCCGATCAAGTCGACTGACTGGTTTGCTCATGTGCCGAGTCTACGGTGGCAGGTTCGGATCAGCCAGGGATGTGGAAGTTCCGGGGCGCATGCGAAAACCCCGGCACTTTCGTACCGGGGTTTTTCTTTGGTGCGCGATACTGGGATCGAACCAGTGACCTCTTCCGTGTCAGGGAAGCGCGCTACCGCTGCGCCAATCGCGCTCAAACAAGCTCGTCGAGCGAGGGTGGTTAGCACCGAGGTGGAGACGGGATTCGAACCCGCGTAGACGGCTTTGCAGGCCGCTGCCTAACCACTCGGCCACCCCACCGGGACCAGATCCTTGTAGGACAGGGTCTCAGGTCTCGACATGGTTGTCGATTACTGCGAGCGGACGACGGGAGTCGAACCCGCGACCCTCACCATGGCAAGGTGATGCTCTACCAGCTGAGCTACGTCCGCATTGTTGGTTGAAAGACTTTCCGTGAACCGGTTTGCCGTTCTTCCGAGCGGAAACTCTATCACAGTCCGTCAGCGCCTGTTCCGTGAAGTTTTCAACCGGTGGGGGTTGATCGCTTCGCCGTTCTCGGCTGTGCCAACGAGCTAGAACATTACCCACACAATTTCGTTCGAGCAAATCGACGGTGACCCCAGCGGGTCCACCCGGTTAACCGATGTGAATGAGGCGAGGGTGAACCGCAACCGATTGGCATGTGACCAAAAAGTGTTCTATGGTTTTCAACGTTGCAAGCGCGATTGGCGCAGCGGTAGCGCGCTTCGTTCACACCGAAGAGGTCACTGGTTCGATCCCAGTATCGCGCACAATGAAGGCCCCGATTCCAGTAGGAATCGGGGCCTTGTGCATTCCAAGGCGAACACGTGGTGGGCGCTCGTGTGCCTGTCGGAACCGGGTCGTAGTCTGATGCCCATGACGCAACCACGCTTGGCCCAACAAACTCCCTACGGACGCATGTACGCGCGTGCGGAGGGGCAGGATCCGCAGGTTCCGTCCATCACCACGGTGATCGGCTGCGAGTCCAATGACCTGGGCGGCTGGTACGGCTACAGCGCTGCGCAGGCCTTGGCAGCGGACCCGCAGCTTCCCGACGCGCTGCGCGATTCACGACGCCGCCGCGCCCTGGTCAATCACGCGGCCAAGGCTGCCGAGCGCCACAGGGATCGCGCTGCCGAGCGCGGCGATCGCGTTCACGACTACTGCGAACAGTTGGCACTGCGAGCCATGGGGCGGGAGCATCGGGTCGAACAGGCCCGCGAGACGCTGGCCGAGAATCAGGAATCCCGTTTCGCAGATAGCGCTGACCAATGGTGGGCGCTGTACCGCCCTGAGCCGCTGGCCGCCGAGATCACCGTGTGGAACTCCACGGTGGGCTACGCCGGAACTCTTGACCTGGTGGCGCGCATCGGCGGGAAGGTCTGCCTGATCGACTACAAGACGCGCGGCACGGACCGCAATGGACGGGTCAAAGCTCCTGACGCCAAGGTGGTCACCCAACTCGTGGCCGGTTTGAAGGCGGAGGAGTCCCTGGTGGACGCTGCAGCCGGTGAATGGCAGCCGTGGGAGTATGCGAACGCGGATGTCCTGATGGCGGTGGCCATTGGTGACACAGAGGCCCTGTCCGTCCAGGCGGTTCCGGATCAGCTGCCGGCCCACTGGTTCAAGTTCTGTGCTCTGGCCAAGGTGTGGGCCCGATCAGCGGAGATCGAGGCCGCAGGCCAACAACTGCGAGCCATTGTTCCGCCGCCGCTCGACCACAACCCGGTGGGCAGGGGCGCCATGTCCGTGACCGTAGACTTGAAGGAAACCCAGATTCAGGCAACCGAGGAGAGCAATTCGCAGTGACTATCCTGCGCATTCGAACCCAGGGCGACCCAGTCCTCAGGACACCGGCACTCACCGTCACGGATTTCGACGAATCGCTGCGCACGCTGATCAGCGACATGTTCGAGACCATGTACGCAGTAAAAGGTGTGGGGCTGGCGGCACCTCAGGTGGGTGTGGGACTACAGATCTTCACCTGGGATATCGGCGATGATTCCGGCCACGTGATCAACCCCAGCATTGAAGTGGGGGACGAGCCCCAGGAAGGCGGCGAGGGCTGCCTGTCGGTGCCGGGGCCGGGTTATGACACGCCGAGAGCCAATCACGCGATCATCACGGGCGTGGACATGAACGGAGAACCCGTACGCCGAGAGGGTACCGGGTTGCTCGCACGCTGTTTCCAACACGAGACGGACCACCTGCACGGCACGTTGTTCGTCGACCGGCTGGAAGGTGAGGTTCGCAAGGAAGCGATGCGCGCCATGAGGGCTCCCGAGTACCAGGACATCGTGGACACCGTGACTCGGGAACGCGAAACTCAGCGACTCGGTGCCTCGGCCGATGCGACGTCTGCCACGAAATCATCCCTGCGGTCCAATGCCTTCCAGGGAGCTAACACGCGGTCGGGGTCGGCCACGAGCGGCTCGAAAGATTCCGTCGGTTCATCCTTTACCGGTTCCTCTTTCAGAGGTTCTCCCACAGGTTCCTCCTTCACAGGATCGGCCTTCAATCGCGGAAAGGACTCCTGATCATGACTGAGCGTCTCAAAGTTCTCTACGCCGGTACTCCGGCCACCGCGGTGATCCCCCTCGATGCCCTGGTTGACCGCGATGACGTGGACGTCGTCGCCGTCCTGACCCGCGAGGACGCACCCGTGGGCCGGAAGAAGGTCCTCACACCGTCGCCGGTTGCACAACGAGCCGACGAGCTGAACATTCCTACCCTCAAGGCCAACCGAGCCACGGCGGAGCTGGTCGACCAGTTGCGTGCCACCGGTGCGGAAATTGCGGCCGTGGTGGCGTACGGCGCGCTGCTGCCGCGTCCGGTGCTGGATGCCTTCGAACACGGATGGATCAATCTGCACTTTTCGCTCTTGCCGCAGTGGCGCGGGGCAGCCCCGGTGCAACGAGCCCTGATGGCCGGTGACACCATGATGGGCGCGACTACCTTCCTGCTGGATGAAGGTATGGACACGGGCGCCGTCGTCGGAACCCTCACCGACCCCGTCCGCAACGATGACACCGCCGGTTCCGTGCTGGAGCGGTTGTCCCACAGCGGATCGTCCTTGTTGGCGGATTCCCTGGTGGCCGTGGCCACCGGGCAGGCAAAGCCCGTTCCCCAAGAGGGAGAGGCCAGCACAGCCCCCAAACTGACCGGCGCCCAGGCACGGATCGACTGGAACCACCCTGCCGTGGCCATCTCCCATCACGTGCGCGGTGTGACCCCGGAACCGGGAGCCTGGACCGAGTACAACGGGCAACGGATGAAAATCGACCGCGTGATCCCCACGCCTGAGGTCACGGGAATGGCTCCCGGCCACGTGGAACTGCGGGACGGTGCGGTCTATGCGGGTACCGGTTCGTACGCGGTGGAACTCACCCGTGTGCAGCCCTCCGGCAAGAAACCCATGGCCGCCCTCGATTGGGCGCGCGGTCAGCAACGCAGTGAACAGGTGGTCTTCGGATGAGCGAGCGCGGTTACCGCAACGCCAAGGGACACGAGCGCAATCGGCGCGCGCAAAAGGATCGTTCATTCTCGGCGCAGGCCCCGGGGCAACGACGCCGCTCGTCCGACCCCGCGCGGCTCACGGCCTATCAAGCGTTGCGCGCGGTCAACGGCGAGGACGCCTACGGCAACCTGGTGCTGCCCCAACTCGTACGCAAGAACCGGTTGGACAAGCGAGACGCCGCCTTCGCCACCGAGCTGGCCTACGGTGCGATGCGCCGGCAGGGAACGTGGGACGCCGTTCTCGAACACTGCGTGGACCGTCCCCTCAAAGAATTGGATCCCCAGGTCCTGGACGCCCTGCGATTGGGAGTGCACCAACTCCTCGCGATGCGCGTTCCGGACCACGCGGCCCTCGATGCCACGGTGGGTCTGGTGCGAGGCGAGATCGGTCAGGGCCCGGCGGGTCTGGTCAATGCGGTGCTTCGCAAGGTCGCGCGCCAGAGCACCGAGGAGTGGCTCGATCAGCTCGAATCCGAGCAGTCGGATGACCTGCGCAAGCTGGGCGTGCGCTACTCCCATCCCGCGTGGGAGGTTCGTGCGCTGCGTCGTGCGCTGCGCATGAGCGGACGATCCCCGGAAGAGATCGAAGACCTCTTGGAGGCCAACAACGCACCCCCTCGAGTGCACCTGGTCGCACTTCCCGAGCTGGGGAGCCTGGACGCGGCCCTGGACGAGGGCGCAACGCCCGGAACACTCGTGGCGGACAGCGCCGAGAGCGCCGGGGGAGACGTGCATCGGATTCCCGGAACACGGGACGGCACCGTGCGCGTCCAGGACGCCGGCTCCCAGTTGGTGGCCCGCGTGCTCGCAGAAGTGCCGGTCGAGAACGACCACGGGAAGTGGGCCGATTTCTGTGCCGGCCCCGGTGGCAAAGCATCCCTGCTCGCCGCGCTGGCGGATCAACAGGACGCCCGGCTGTATGCCAACGAAGTCAGCGATCACCGGGCGGACCTCGTCGAACAGGCACTGGCCGCAGTGCCGGAACGGGCCTGGAGCCTCCGCGTGGGCGACGGTCGCGACATCCCCGGGGAGATGCCGGGTGGATTCGACCGCGTGCTCGTGGACGTGCCGTGCACGGGACTGGGCGCCCTCCGGCGTCGCCCGGAGGCGCGGTGGCGCCGCACCCCCGCGGACGTGGCCGAGCTGGGATCGTTGCAGCGGGAGCTCCTAACCGCCGCGCTGGATTCCACCCGCCCCGGTGGCGTGGTGCTCTACGCGACCTGCTCGCCGCACACCGCGGAGACGCTGGACGTGGTCTCGGACATCGTGGAGTCCCGTGATGACGCCCAGATCTTGGACACGGCTCGCTATGCTCGCGACGCCGCTCTGCCGGGAGCTCTCGACGGCGACCGGTCCGCCGAGCTCGACTGGCCGAACGGTGGCAGCAGCGTGCAGCTGTGGCCCCACGTGCACGGAACCGACGCCATGTTCATGATCGCCGTGCGGAAATCCGCCTGACCCTCACACCCCTGGAGACACCATGAGCCGTTGTGCCATCCACCCGTCCATCCTGTCCGCAGACTTCTCCCGTCTGGCCGAGGAACTGCAGCGCATTTCCAACGCCGATGCCGCCCACGTGGACGTCATGGACAACCACTTCGTGCCGAACCTGACGCTCGGGTTGCCCGTGGTGGAAAGCTTGCAGAAGGTCAGCCCCGTCCCCCTGGACATGCACCTGATGATTGAGGATCCCGACCGATGGGCTCCGGCCTACGCGGAGGCCGGATGTGCGTCGGTGACGTTCCACGCGGAGGCGGCCGCCGCACCGATCAAGCTCGCCCGTGAACTGCGGGCAGCAGGGTCTAGGGCGGGGCTTGCGGTGCGTCCGGCCACGCCTATCGAACCGTACCTGGACCTGCTGCCCGAACTGGACATGCTGCTCATCATGACCGTGGAACCCGGTTTCGGGGGGCAGAAGTTCTTGGACGTGACGCTGCCCAAGCTCCGCCGAGCGGCCCAGGCTGTAAAGGCCCACGGTGGCACGGTGGCGCTACAGGTGGACGGCGGGGTCACGGAGGAGACGATTGTGCGGGCCGCCGAGGCCGGTGCAGACACGTTCGTCGCGGGCTCCGCGGTGTACGGCAAGGATGATCCCGCCGCGGCAATCGACGCTCTGCGCGAAATCGCGAGGGCCCATCAGGACGGCTGAATCGAGTGCTCCATGCCGCGATTGAATCCCGTGTTCCTCGGTGCCAGCGCCCGCTATGAGCAGCGTACGAGCACGACGAACCGCGGCGAGAGTGCACTCTGGCGCGGGCGAACTTTCGTGCGAGTCCCGCGCACCGTGGCATAATTCAAATCACAACGTGTTCCGGGGTCGGTGTAAGTCCGAACCGGCGGTTACAGTCCGCGAACCGTGAACGCTCGTCGCACAGAGTCACGCGATGATGCGGGAACGGCCGAACCGGTGAAATTCCGGTACCGACAGTCACAGTCTGGATGGTAGGCACACGTGGATATCGGCTCGCCACCCCTTGGCAGGGGTGCCGTTGCGATGCTCATACCCATGAGCATGATCCGTTATCTCCGCCCCGGAGCTGCAAGGATTCAGGGCGAGAGGATATTCCGTGGACGTATTGCGCTGGCTGTTCGACGCGCAACTGCAGGTGGGTAACGGATTCATCCTGTGGCGTGAAGTCCTGGGTAACGTGTTCGGATTGCTGTCCGCACTCGGCGGCATGCGCCGCAAGATCTGGGCCTGGCCCGTGGGCATCCTGGGCAATCTGATTCTGCTGACCGTGTTCCTGGGCGCGGTGTTCGACACCCCCAATCCGGTCAACCTGCTCGGCCAAGCCGGCCGCCAAGTCATGTTCATTGCGGTATCGGTGTACGGCTGGGTGCAGTGGCGTCGCTCAAGGGGTAACAACCAAGAGGCCGTGACGCCGCGCTGGGCTACCGGCAAGCAACGCTTCCTCCTGATCGCCGCGCTCGTGTTCGGCACCGCACTGCTGACCCCCGGCTTCCGCGCACTGGGCTCCTACGAACCGGTCTGGGCTGATGCCTGGATCTTCATGGGTTCACTGCTGGCGACCTACGGCATGGCCAAGGGCTGGGTCGAGTTCTGGCTGATCTGGGTGGCCGTGGACCTGGTCGGAGTGCCGTTACTGTTCTCCGCCGGTTACTACGCGTCCGGTCTGATGTACGTGTTCTACGGAGCGTTCACACTGGTGGGATTCTTCGTCTGGTGGCGCGTGAACTCCAAGCAGCGCAAACAGGCCACGATCGAGACCGGATTCCCGGATCTCCACCTGAAAGTGGGGGACGACTCGAAATGATCCCCTCGGCACAGGAACGAACGGACCCCGGCTTCACCTCCGCCGAGCACACGGCCATGACGGCCGCGCTCGACGCCGCGGCCCGGGGGGTGCGTGGCGCCAACCCCGTGGTGGGTGCGGCCCTGCTCCACCGAGATGGCCGCATCCTACACACCGGTCATCACAGCGGCGCAGGCACACTCCACGCCGAGGCGGACGCCCTGCGCAAGGCCAAAGAAGCAGGCACAGACCTTGCCCATGTGACCATGGTGATCACCCTGGAACCTTGCAACCACATGGGGCGGACCGGCCCCTGCACGGGCGCGATCCTTGACGCGGGAATCGACAGCGTTATTTTCGCCGTTCATGACGGCACGGAAGCCGCCAGCGGGGGAGGCGCGTTCCTCGCGGATCACGGGGTTTCGGTGCGTCACGGGCTGTTGGCCGAGCAGGCCGCCGATCTCAATGACCGGTGGTTCAACGCTCAGTTCCAGAACCGCCCGTTCGTGACGCTCAAGATCGCCCAGTCGCTGGACGGCAGGGTGGCTGCCCCGGACGGAACCAGCCAGTGGATCACTGGCCCTGCGGCGCGAGACGCCGGCCATGAGATCCGCGGCCGCGTGGACGCAATCCTGGTGGGCGGCGGGACAGCCCGCGTGGACAACCCCACGCTGACGGCCCGCGACGCTCACGGCAACCCCCGAGACCACCAGCCATTGCGCGCGGTCGTGTCTCGCACCCCGGTGGCCCACGACGCCCGGGTCCGCCGCGGCGTCGTTGCGCGCGAGGACAGCAGCGAGACGTCCGACGGCCGCTTCGTCTGGCTCAACACCCACGATCCCGCCGAAGCCCTCGCCCGGTTGGGTGCGCTGGGCGTCGCCCACGTGCTCGTCGAGGGCGGTCCCACGGTCAGCGCCGCGTTCCTCGCCGCGAACCTCGTGGACGAGCTCTGGCTCTACCAAGCCCCCATGATTCTCGGCGATGGGAAAGCCGCACTGGCACCCCTGCCGACACAGACCCTCGCCGACGCCGCTCGCTGGCGTTCCGATCCCGTGGCCGGGCCGTCGGTCCGCACCTTGGGAAACGACGTCGCGTGGCATTTACGACCCGCCGCGGTCTCGGCCTCGAAGTAGTTCAGTACGAAGGAGCAGGACATGTTTACCGGAATTGTCGCGGCACAGGCCACGGTGGAGCGCATTGAGCGACTCGCCCAGGACGCCGCACGGCTGCACGTGGACGCTGGGCAGATCATCGCGGATCTGCCTCACGGTGGTTCTCTGGCGGTCAACGGTGTGTGCCTGACCGCCGTGCCCGCACCCGAGGCAGGCGCCGGACGTTTCACCGCCGACGTCATGGGCGAGACCCTTCGCCTGACCACTCTGGGAGAACTGTCCGAGGGCGAGAACGTCAACCTGGAACGCTGCACCGTTGCCGGCGAACGTTTGGACGGCCACGTGGTGCAAGGCCACGTGGATGGCGTGGGAACGGTGGTCTCCCGCACGGAGCACACCGGGTGGCACACGGTACGCATCCAGGTTCCCACCGAGCTCGCGAAGTACATCGCGGTCAAGGGATCCATCGCCGTGGACGGCGTGTCCCTGACGGTAACGGCCGTGAACCCCGCGACCGAGGACCCAGCGTGGTTCGAGGTGGGGCTGATCCCCGAAACGCTGCGTGCCACCACACTGGGTCGCCGCACCGAAGGGTCCACCGTCAACATCGAGGTGGATGTGTTGGCCAAGTACGCCGAACGGCTGGCCTCGTATGCCGCACCGGCGGCGTCGGCCAGAGTGCGCCTGGATCCCGTGCCAGCGGCCATTTCGGCGATTGCCGCCGGCCACGCCGTGGTGGTCGTTGACGACGAGGACCGCGAGAACGAGGGCGACCTGGTCTTCGCGGCGCAACATGCCACGCAACAGCTCATGGGCTTCACCATTCGTCACAGCTCGGGTGTCGTCTGCATCCCCATGCCTCACGAACAAGCCGATGCGTTGGCACTTCCCGCCATGACCGTGCACAACGAGGACTCCAAGGGCACCGCCTACACGGTCACGTGTGATGCTCGGGTGGGCGTCAGCACCGGTATCAGTGCCGCGGATCGAGCCCTGACCTCGCGCTTGCTCGCCGATCCCGCCACCGGCCCGGCCGAACTGACCAGGCCCGGTCACATCCTGCCGCTGCGCGCCGTGGACGGTGGCGTGCGCGTGCGCCGCGGCCACACCGAGGCCTCCGTGGAACTCGCACGCCTGGCCGGTTGCGAACCGGTGGGTGCTATTGCGGAGATCGTGGATGACCAGGGTGAACTGTTGCGCGCTCCCGCGCTGCGCGAGTTCGCAGACCGACACGGGTTGTTCATGATCAGCATCGAGGACCTCGTGGACTACCTGGAGCAGCGCGCGGCGGGTGAGGCAGCGGCGTCGTCGGCGGAAGCCCCCGTGGACAACCGGGACCTCTCCGCATGAGCCCGACTCCCGGACCCCTGGACCACTCGGAAGCGGTGACCATCCCCACCGAGTTCGGCACCTTCTCCGTGATGGGATGGTTGGTTCCCGAACCCAACGGCCGCGCTGCGGCGGAGCACGTCTCCCTGAGCGCGGCATCCACGAGCGCGGTAGAAGCGGCCAAGCCGCCGCTGGTCCGATTGCACTCCGAATGCATCACCGGCGACGTGTTCGGCTCGTGGCGCTGTGACTGTGGACCCCAACTGCACCTGGCGCTGGAGCGCATCGCCGACCATGGCGGAACGGTGCTGTACTTGCGCAATCACGAGGGCCGCGGTATCGGCCTGATCAACAAGCTGCGCGCCTATAAGTTGCAGGACGGCGGCGCGGACACGGTCGAGGCCAACACGATGCTCGGCCTGCCCGCCGAGGCTCGCGACTACACGGCGGCCGCGCGGATCCTCAAGGAAATGGGCCTGACGCGGATCCGACTGCTCACCAACAACCCGGACAAGGTCAGCAAGCTAGAAGCTCTGGGGATCACCGTGGAATCCGTGGTGCCCCACGAGGTCCCGCCGCGCGAAGAAAACCTGCGCTACCTGCTGACCAAGCGCGACCGAATGCATCACCACCTGACCGAACTCGCGTCCATTGAACCCGGTGCCACCAAACACAGCACCGACACCACGAATCTCAACACCACGAACCCCAGCACAGGAGAAGAATCATGAGCGGACACGGAGCTCCCGTCACCAACGCCGGCGAACTCAACGGCGAAAACCTCACCGTGGCGGTTGTCGCGGCCAGTTGGCACGACCAGATCATGGACGGACTGCTGGACGGCACCCGTCGCGCGCTGACGGACGCGCGCGTGGGCAACGTGGTCGAGGTGCGCGTGCCCGGTAGCTTCGAATTGCCGGTGGCGGCGCGTCGACTGGCCGAGACCGCGGACGCCGTGGTGGCCCTCGGCGTGGTCATCCGCGGCGGAACGCCCCACTTCGACTACGTGTGCTCCGCCGCGACCACCGGTTTGACCGACGTCTCAGTGGTCACCGGCAAGCCCGTGGGTTTCGGCGTGCTCACATGTGACACCGAGGAACAGGGCCTGGACCGCGCCGGCCTGGAGGGCTCGAGCGAGGACAAGGGCTACGAAGCAGCGGAGGCTGCCGTGCGTACCGCCCTGACCCTGCGCGAACTCGGGGTCTGAGGCGGGCCCCGCGCCACGGTTCAACTGATAGGGCACGAAACCATTACCCTAAAGGGGTGAAGACCTTCGAAGCCCTGTTTGCCGAAATCACCCAAAAAGCCGCTGACCGTCCGGAGGGTTCCGGAACCGTCAAAGAATTGGATTCGGGAATCCATGGCATCGGGAAGAAGGTCGTCGAAGAGGCCGCTGAAGTCTGGATGGCCTGCGAATACGAAACCGACGACCAAGCCGCCGAAGAAATCTCGCAACTGCTCTACCACCTGCAGGTCATGATGGTGGCCAAGGGCCTGCGTCTCGAAGACGTCTACAAATACCTGTGATCCCGTGCCGGTCAGTTCCGGCCCTCCCCATTCCAGCCCTTTGGAAAGGAACCCCATGCTGCGAGTAGCCGTGCCCAACAAGGGCGCGCTGTCCGAAGCCGCCATCACCATGCTCACCGAGGCCGGTTACCGGCAGCGGCGCAGCAGCCGCGAGCTGGTGTTGGTCGACAACGAGAACAACGTCGAGTTCTTCTACCTGCGCCCCCGGGACATCGCCATTTACGTGGGCGGTGGCACCCTGGACCTGGGGATCACCGGCCGCGACCTGCTGCTGGACTCCGGAGCCGAGGCCATGGAGGACCTGGGGCTGGATTTTGCTCGCTCGACCTTCCACCTGGCCGGGCCCACGGGACAATTCGCGTCCGTCAAGGAACTCGAGGGCAAGCGAGTGGCCACGAGCTACGAACTGCTGCTGAGCAAGTACCTGGAAAAGCACGGCGTCAACGCTGAGGTCGTCCGCCTGGACGGTGCCGTGGAGTCCTCGATCCGCCTGGGCGTGGCAGACGCCATCGCAGATGTGGTGGAAACCGGCAACACGCTGCGCGCGGCGGGCCTGGAAATTTTTGACGAGCCCATCATGCGCTCGGAGGCACTGTTGATCCGTCGTCAGGATCAGGGGGAGCCGGAGGGCCTCGAGGTGCTGCGCCGTCGACTGCGCGGTGTACTGGTCGCTCGCCAGTACGTGATGATGGACTACGACATTTCCGAGGATCTGTTGGAAGCCGCCACCAAGATCACCCCCGGGATGCAGAGCCCCACCATTTCCCCGCTGGACCGAGACGGGTCGGTGGCCGTGCGCGCCATGGTGCGCAAACGCGACACCAACAAGATCATGGACTCCCTCTACGAGGCCGGGGCCCGCGCGATCCTCGTCTCGCCCATTCAGGCAGCCCGGATTTGACGCGCGTACGCTACCCGTTTCAGCAAGTAGTTAGGACAGCACTATGGGTGTGGCCGTACGAGTGATCCCGTGCCTCGACGTGGACGCGGGGCGCGTGGTCAAGGGCGTGAACTTCGAGAACCTCCGCGACGCCGGCGACCCGGTGGAACTCGCCGCTCGGTACAACCTGGCCGGCGCGGATGAACTGACGTTCCTGGACGTCACCGCCTCATCGAGTGACCGCGCCACGATGTTCGACGTGGTCTCCCGCACCGCGGAGCAGGTGTTCATCCCGCTCACCGTGGGTGGTGGCGTGCGTACCCCGGAGGACGTCGACCGTCTCCTGCGCACCGGCGCGGACAAAGCCTCGATCAACACTGCGGCCATCGCTCGGCCGGAGGTCATCAACGAGATCACCAATCGCTTTGGCAATCAGGTGCTCGTGCTCTCGTGCGATGCGAAACGCACGGGTAATACGCCGTCGGGCTTCGAGGTCACCACGCACGGTGGCCGACAGCTCACCGGCATCGACGCCCTGGACTGGTGTCAGGAGGCCGAGGAACGCGGAGTGGGGGAGATTCTCCTCAACTCCATGGACGCGGACGGCACCCGCGAGGGCTTCGATCTGGACATGATTCGCGCGGTGCGCGAACGCGTGTCCGTGCCGCTGATTGCCTCCGGAGGAGCGGGTTCCCCCGAGCACTTCCCGCCCGCGGTCGCAGCCGGGGCCGACGCCGTTCTGGCCGCCTCGGTCTTCCACTTCGGTCCCGTGGGTGCAATCGCCGAGGTCAAGGACGCCCTGCGATCAGCAGGGTACGAGGTGCGTTGATGCGCACGGAAGAGTTGAGCGTCGTGGACAACACGCCCCAAGAATTTTTCGACAGTCGCCTGGACCCGCAGGTCGCGAGCCGTCTCAAGCGGGACTCCACCGGACTCGTCGCGGCCGTGGTCCAGCAGTACGACACCGGCGATGTGCTCATGCTCGGCTGGATGAACGACGAAGCCCTGCACCGGACTCTCACCGAGGGCCGGGTCACGTTCTGGTCCCGTTCGCGCCAGGAATATTGGCGCAAGGGTGATACCTCCGGCCATATTCAAAAGGTGCACTCCGTCAGCCTCGATTGCGATGGAGATGCCCTGCTCGTCAAGGTCGATCAAACCGGCGCCGCATGCCACACGGGCGCGCGTACATGCTTCGACGATCGTGACCTGAACGCTCACCAGGCGGTTTAAATGCAACAGCTCGGCACCATTACCCCCACCTTGCAGGAATTTCGCGAGTACGCCGCCACGCGCCGTGTGATTCCCGTGCGCACCACGGTGCTCGCGGATTCCATGACGCCCATCGGTCTGTACCGCTCACTCGTGGTGCGCGGTGGCAAGCCGGCTCCGGGTACGTTCCTGTTGGAGTCCGCGGCAGAGGGCGGCGTCTGGTCGCGGTACTCGTTCGTGGGCGCCCGTTCCTTCGCGACACTCACGGCCAAGGACGGCCAGGCGCACTGGCTGGGGGAGGCTCCGGCAGGTGCGCCGGTGGACGGCGATCCGATGGAGGCACTGCGCGCCACCATGGATCTGCTGCACACCGAGCCCTTCGAGGGCGTACCGCCGTTGACCTCCGGCATGGTCGGTTTCGTGGGCTGGGAAGCGGTGCGCCGTTGGGAGAAGCTGCCCAACCCGCCCGAGGATGACCTGAACATGCCCGAGCTGGCCATGAACCTGGTTGCGGACATGGCCGTGCACGACAGCACAGAGGGCACCGTGATGCTGGTGGCCAATGCCGTAAACGTCAACGGCACCGATGAGAACGTGGATGCCGCCTATCACGACGCCGTCTCTCGGCTGCGGGAGATGGTCAACCGACTGGCTACCCCGCTCGAACGTTCCACGGTCTCGGTCATGGACCCCAATGCCCAGGACATCACGGACATCGAGGGCGCGGCCCGACAGTCGTGGGATCGCGAGCTGTTCATCGACGCGATCAACCGCGGCAAGAAGGCCATCGTGGACGGGGACATCTTCCAGGTGGTCGTCTCACGGCGCTTCGAGGCCGAATGCCGCGCGGACGCGCTGGACGTCTACCGCACGCTGCGCCGGATCAACCCCAGCCCGTACATGTACTTGTATGCGTTCGAAGATGCGGACGGTCGGCCCTACTCCATCGTGGGTTCCTCTCCGGAGGCCCTGGTCACCGTGACCGGTCGGCAGGCCATGACGCACCCGATCGCGGGTTCGCGTCCCCGCGGGGCCACCGTGGACGAGGACGTCGCCCTGGGCCATGATCTGCTCGCGGACGAGAAGGAGCGTGCCGAGCACCTCATGCTCGTGGACCTCGCGCGCAACGATCTTTCCAAGGTAGCCGTGCCCGGTTCCGTGGACGTCAGCGAGTTCATGGAGATCGAGCGCTTCAGCCACATCATGCACTTGTGCTCCACAGTGGTGGCCAAGATGCGCGAGGGCGTTTCCGCCTACGACGTGCTCGCCGCGACCTTCCCCGCGGGCACGCTCTCCGGCGCGCCCAAACCGCGCGCCCTGCAGCTGCTCGACGAGTACGAACCGCTGCGCAGGGCCGTGTACGGCGGCGTGGTCGGGTACATGGATTTCGCGGGGAACATGGACATGGCCATCGCCATCCGCACCGCGTTGCTCGTCAATGACACGGCCTACGTTCAGGCCGGCGGCGGTATCGTGGCTGATTCGGACCCGGAGACGGAAGCCCTCGAATCCTTGAACAAGGCGACCGCACCCCTGCGTGCCGCCCTGGTGGCCGAGTCGCTGCGCGATCTCTCGCGCTGACCTGCCCCCACTTTCAGCACTAGAAAGGACCACAGTGTTGCGTCGTACGGCACCCGCAGTTCTAGCCACCCTGGTGTGCGCGATCGGACTGTTCGCCGCTTCAGCCGCCACGTGGATCCATGCCACGGTCGAGACCACCCTGCAACCGATCACCGTTGATGTCGCGGGGTCCGACGCCGCTCCGGCCGTCACGGCCCTCGGTCTCGTCGCGGGCGCGGCCGCCGTGGCCTCGACCCTTGCGGGTCGAGTCTTGCGAACCATCGTGGGTGCGGTCGTCTCGCTGGCGGGAGTCGGTGCGATCTTCGCGGTGCTCTCCGTGACCGCGGACCCCGAGAACGCGTCTCGCGGCGCCGTCGGCACCCAGACCGGAGCCGTGGGCACGGGTGGCGAGTTCGTGCTCACCGTGTCTCCTTGGCTCGCCCTCGCTGCCGCGGTCGGTTTGATCCTGTGCGGGCTGTGGCTCGTGCTGGTAGCGCGCAACGCGCGGAAGAAATCAGGGCAGCGCTACGACCGTGAGGCACTGGCGGGTAACAAAGCGGCGTCGGCGGATGAAAAGACGGTGACCACCGAACACTCCGACGACATCGACGCCTGGGACGCCTTCACGCGTGGCGAGGACCCCACTCGCGGGCCGCGACAGCGCGAGTAACCTGAGTGTGGTGCTGAACCAGCAACGCCCGAGGTAATGGCACAATGGGAGCAAAAGAATTCACGGGGCGCTCCGACGCGCGCCGATCACTGTATGAGCCGCACGGCTCAACCGGCACGGGAGAGTGGACACACATGTCGAACACCAACCAAGTCATCCTGGACCACACGGCCGCTGTCGGTCACGGCAATACTGTTGCCGCGTGGGCCTGCATCGCCATCATGGCCGTTGGCGTGATCGTGGGTTGCGTGGGCTTCACCATTGCCTCGACCCCCGTCACCGTAGTGGGCATCGGTTTGATCGTGGTGGGCCTCATCGTGGGTGCCGTCCTCAAGGTCATGGGCCACGGCAAGGGCAGCGAGAAGCACAACCACTGAGCAGCGTGATCTCAGGACCGGTGCGCGCCCATGTGCGTCACCGGTTCACCAGACCATGACCAGTTCCCAGCGCGGCGGAACTGGTCATCGTCATACGGGCGGGTTGTGACCCGACCGATGACGGAACAAATGTAAGTGAGGATTTGCATGAGTCAGCAACGCACCAACACGGTGCTCGACCAGATCATCGAGGGGGTGCGCGAGGATCTCGAAGCCCGCCGCGCCGTGGTGAGTCTGCAGCAGTTGCAGCGCACCGCCAAGGCTCAGGCTCCGGCGCTGGACGCGGAAAGTGCCTTGCGCGGTGAGGAGCCCGGTTCGGTCCAGGTGCTCTCCGAGGTCAAGCGGTCCAGCCCGTCCAAGGGTGCGTTGGCGGACATCGCGGACCCGGCTGCTTTGGCCGCGTCCTACGAACAGGGTGGTGCCTCCGCGATTTCGGTGCTGACCGAGAAGCGTCGATTCGGCGGTTCGCTCACCGATCTGGACGCCGTGCGCCAGGCCGTGAATGTCCCGGTGCTGCGCAAGGACTTCACGGTGGATGAGTACCAGATCTGGGAGGCCCGCGCGCACGGTGCGGACATGGTGCTGCTCATCGTGGCCGCCCTGGATGACGAGACCCTGCGTCGCTTCCTGGACCTGACCCACGAGCTCGGGATGCACGCGCTGGTCGAGACTCACACGCCCGAGGAGATCGAACGCGCCGTGGCCGTGGGCGCGCGGATCATCGGCGTGAACACCCGGAACCTCAAGACCCTCGAGGTGGATGTCCACACATTCGGTCGCCTTGCGGACCAGATTCCCACGGACGCGGTGATCATCGCCGAGTCCGGTGTCGCCGGCGAGGACCAGATCAAGCTCTATGCGGGTCACGGGGCCAACGCGGTGCTGACCGGTGAGGTCCTGGTCAAGTCCGACGATCCCGCACGCACCATTTCCCGGTTCCGCGACGTGGGTGCGGCCGCCCGCGCGGATTTCCTGGCGGGCAAGAAGCCCCCGGCCGCCCAGGCCGAGTTCGCAGCCCAGCAACTTGCCGCATCCGCCGACGGCGCTGCGTCGCCCGGTTCCGGCGAGGGTTCCCTCAAGAACGCCCCCGGCCCGTACTTCGGTGACTTCGGTGGCCGGTGGATGCCCGAATCTCTCGTGGCCGCGTTGGACGAGCTGACCGAGGTCTTCGACAAGGCACGGGTGGATGACGAGTTCCAGGACGAGTTCAAGCGGCTGTCCCGCGACTACTCCGGTCGCCCCTCCCTGCTGACCGAGGCCAAGCGCTTCGGTGAATCAATCGGCGCCCGCGTGTTCCTGAAGCGTGAGGACCTCAACCACACCGGTTCGCACAAGATCAACAACGTGCTCGGTCAGGCCCTGCTCGCCCAGCGCATGGGCAAGAACCGCCTGATCGCTGAGACCGGCGCAGGCCAGCACGGCGTGGCGACCGCGACCGCCGCGGCACTGTTCGGCATGGAATGTTGCATTTACATGGGCGAGGAGGACACTCGCCGCCAGGCCCTGAACGTGGCCCGCATGCGGCTGCTCGGTGCCGAGGTCGTGCCCGTCTCCCACGGCTCCGCCACGCTCAAGGACGCGATCAACGAAGCTCTGCGTGACTGGGTGGCCTCCGTGGACACCACGCACTACCTGTTGGGTACCGCTGCCGGTCCGCACCCGTTCCCCGCGATGGTGCGCTACTTCCACGAGCAGATCGGTGAAGAGGCGCGCGAACAGATCTTGGAGAAGGCCGGTCGCCTGCCTGACGCCGTGACGGCGTGTGTGGGTGGCGGGTCCAACGCCATCGGAATCTTCCACGGCTTCCTGGACGACGCCGAGGTCGAGCTCTACGGCAACGAGGCCGGTGGAGACGGCGTGGACACCGGTCGTCACGCGGCCACCATCACCCTGGGTCGTCCGGGTGTACTGCACGGTGCCAAGACGTTCCTGATGCAGGACACGGACGGCCAGACCATCGAATCGCACTCGATCTCTGCGGGACTGGACTATCCGGCCGTGGGTCCGGAGCACTCGCACCTGCACGCGATCGGCCGCGTGAAGTACGAGGCCATTACGGACACGCAGGCCATGGAGGCCTTCAAACTGCTGTCCCGCACGGAGGGCATCATTCCCGCGATCGAGTCCTCGCACGCCCTGGCCGGCGCCCGTGATCTTGCGGGCCGCTGGGTCAAGGACCTCGGCCCGGAGGCGGCCGCGGAAAAGATCATTGTGGTGTCCCTGTCCGGACGCGGCGACAAGGACGTGGCCACGGCCGCGGAATGGTTCGACATGCTCCCCGAGGACAGCCATGAGGAGCAGGTCGGTCAGAAAGGTGAACAACTGTGAGCGCCCCCGAATCCGTCCGTCCCGGAGTGGGCGGCTTGGCAGAACGCATCCTCCCCAAGGACCTCACCCGTAATCCCGACTCGAAGCTCGCCGCGCGGATCGCGCAGTGTAAGGCGGAAGGTCGTCCCGCGCTGGTCGGTTACCTCCCGGCCGGCTATCCGACCGTGGAAGAGTCCGTGGAAGCCGCGGTGGCCCTGGGCCAGAACGGCGCGGACATCATCGAGATCGGCATCCCGTATTCGGATCCCGTCATGGACGGCACCGTGATCCAGAACGCGACCACTCAGGCACTGGCCAACGGTGTGCGGGTTGCAGACGCGTTCACGGTCGTTCAGGCAGTCTCCGAGCGCACGGACGCCGTACCCGTGGTGATGACCTACTGGAACCCGGTGCTGCAGACCGGCGTGGACGAATTCTCCCGCCGTCTGCGCGAAGCCGGGGGAGCGGGCATGATCACCCCGGACCTCATTCCCGATGAGGCAGGCGACTGGTTTGAGGCTTCCCAGAAGTACGGTCTTGACCGGATCTTCCTGGTGGCCCCGTCCACCACGCGTGAGCGTATGGACATGACCGTCAAGGCGTCCTCCGGATTCGTCTACGCGGTCTCCATCATGGGCGTCACCGGGGCCCGTGACCAGGTGTCCTCGGCCGCCGAGGACGTCGTTGCGCGCGCCCGCGAAGCCGGAGCCGAGAACGTGTGCGTGGGACTGGGCGTGTCCAACCGCGGACATGTCGAGGAGATCGGCGCGTACGCGGACGGTGTGATCGTGGGAACCGCACTCGTGCGCGCCCTGGGCGAGGGCGGTCCCGAGGCCGTCGGCCGCTTGGCCGCTGAACTCTCCGGTCGCGGCTGATGCCTCCGGTGATTGCCGCAGCTATTCCCTCGCCGGATATCAGCAGCATCTCGCTGGGGCCGCTGACCATCCACTTCTACGCCCTGTGCATTCTGCTCGGCATGGCCGCGGCCGTGTGGCTCACCATGCGCCGCTGGAAGGCCCGGGACCAAGATCCCGACGTGCTGTGGGACATCGTGTTCTGGGCCGTGATCGCGGGCATCATCGGATCCCGCGCCTACCACGTGCTCATTACGGATCCCGTCGGCTACTTCGGTCCGGGAGCGAACCCCTTGGACGCGCTCAAGATCTGGGAGGGCGGCCTGGGCATCATGGGAGGCGTGCTCTTCGGGGCCGGTGCCGCATGGCTCGTGTCTCGGAAGAACGGTGTACCCCTGTGGTACTTCGCGGACTCCGTGGCACCCTCGTTGCTGTTGGCTCAGGGCATTGGCCGCTGGGGCAACTGGTTCAACCAGGAGTTGTTCGGCAAACCCACTGATGCGCCCTGGGGACTGCAGATCGACCCCACGTCCGCGAACTTCCCGGATGGTCTTCCCGCGGACACCCTGTTTCATCCGACCTTCCTCTACGAGAGCCTGTGGAACCTGGCGGGTGTGGTGATTCTCATCACACTCGGTAGGCGATTCCAGCTCACGCACGGCCGCGTGTTCGCCCTGTATCTGGTGTACTACGGCCTGGGGCGGCTCATGATCGAGCTGTTCCTGCGCATCGATCCCGCGCTGATGATCGCTGGTCAGAGGGTCCACGTGTGGACGTCATTGGCCCTGATCCTGTTCGGCATTGCATTATTTGCCGCAATAACTGTCAAAGTCCGCAGAAATCCAGAAATACCCGCGAACGGTGCCGCGCACTCGGCGCTCCGCTGAGCGGCGCGTACCACGTTGAACCCCCGGCCAACGCCGGGGGTTTTACGTCGGGTGTCGACGCTCACAATCGAATTTCGGATCGTGGTAAATTACCCGTGCGCCGCACCGGGGATTCGTCATCATGCGAGTCCCGCGTTCGGTGGTGATCCGTCGGTCTTTCCGAGCCCGACCCAGTGGTTCGCAGCGCCGCGGACACATTTGTCATCTGGATCAGATGATGTCCGTCCGCACTCCACCCCAGTTGCCCGGGCATCGTTGACACTTCAGACCTGCCCACCAACCCGGTGAGGAGCTCCCTATGAGCCACGTCAATCAAGTAGCCCCCGTGACCAACATCGTCACCGACGCGGTCAACCGCGACACGGGCCACCCTGACTCGCGTTCGGAGCTACCTCCCGCGGAATCCCCGTTCCGGGCGTTTTCCACACAGCCCGAGGACCACGGCCTGTACCGCGGCGAGGACGAGAAAGACGCATGCGGCCTGGCCGTGGTGGCCACCCTTGACGGCAACTCCACCCACGACATCGTGGAAGCCGCTCTCACCGCCCTGCGCAACCTCGAGCACCGCGGTGCCGTGGGCGGCGACGAGGGCACCGGCGACGGCGCCGGCATCCTCACGCAGATTCCCGACACATTCTTCCGGGACACCGTGAACTTCCAGCTGCCCCCGATGGGCGCCTACGCGGTCGGCACCGCGTTCATGCCCACCGGTGGCCAGCACCTCGAACCACTGCAGCGCGCACTTGAGGATCTCGCCGTCATGGAGGGTCTGCGCGTGCTTGGTTGGCGTGACGTCCCGGTCGTCGACGACGCCGTGGGCGCCTCCGCTCGCGCCGTCATGCCCACGTTCGTGCAGTTCTTCGTCGCGGACGAACGCCACAACGCACGGGGCGCGAGCCTGTTCGAACCCGGCGCGGCGGCGTCGTTCGATCCGACGCACTTGCAGCTGGAACTGGACCAGAAGGTGTTCCGCGTGCGTAAGCGCGCGCAGAACAAGTTCGGCGTGTACTTCCCGAGCTTCTCCTCACGCACGCTCGTGTACAAGGGCATGCTGACCACCGCTCAGTTGCAGCCCTTTTATCCTGATCTGTCCGACGAACGGTTCACGACCAAGCTCGCCGTGGTGCATTCGCGGTTCTCGACCAATACGTTCCCGTCGTGGCCGCTCGCTCAGCCCATGCGCACCCTGGCGCACAACGGCGAGATCAACACGGTCATGGGAAACCGCAACTGGATGCGCGCGCGCCAGTCCTCGATGTCCGGTGCCGTGCTGGGACGCAACCCCGAAGAGCTGTTCCCGATCTGCTCGGAAGGTGCCTCGGACTCCCAGTCCCTGGACGAGGTTGCGGAGCTGCTGCAGCTCGCCGGACGACCGGTCACCGAAACCATGCTGATGCTCATCCCGGAGGCGTGGGAGAACCACGAGAGCATGGACCCGGATCTGCGGGCGTTCTACCAGTATCACTCGACGCTCATGGAGCCGTGGGACGGCCCGGCGTGTGTGTCCTTCACGGATGGCAAGCGTGTGGGTTCCGTGTTGGATCGCAACGGTCTGCGCCCGGGGCGTTTCTGGGAGACCGAGGACGGTCTGGTGATCTTCGCGTCGGAGGTCGGTGTCATCGACATCGGTGACCGCAAGGTGGTGCGTAAGGGCCGCGTGTCCCCGGGCACCATGTTCCTGGTCGATACCGAAGAAGGCCGGATCGTCGAGAACCACGAGATCAAGGCCGAGTTGGCCGCCGCCAAGCCGTGGCGCGAGTGGGTCCAGGACTCGATTGTTCCGATCGGCGAGCTGCCCGAACGCGAGCACATGACCCACCCGGCGTCCTCCGTGCGGCTGCGTCAGAAGACCTTCGGCTACACCGAGGAAGAACTCAAGAAGATCATCGGTCCCATGGCCGTGGCCGGCGCGGAACCCATTTATGCGATGGGTACCGACACCCCCGTGGCCGTGCTGTCGGACCGCTCTCGGCTGCTCTACGACTACTTTGTGCAGTCCTTTGCACAGGTGACCAACCCTCCGCTGGACGCCATCCGCGAGGAATTGGTGACCTCGCTGACCGGAGCGGTGGGCCCCATGGCGAACCTGCTGGCCACACAACAGGCGAAGACACGCTTGATCAAGGTGGACTTCCCGGTGATCAACAATGATCAGTTGGACCAGATCCTTCACCTGGACGACGAGGACGGCGCCGCACTCACGCTGAAGGTGCGCGGCCTGTACCGCCCCGATGGCGGCGAAGAATCGCTTCGGACGCGCATCGCGGAGATCTGCGAAAAGGTCTCCACGGCTGTGAACCGCGGCGTGCAGTTCGTGATCATCTCCGATCGTGACTCCAATGGTGCCTGGGCACCCATCCCGTCCCTGCTGTTGACCTCTGCGGTGCACCACCACCTGCTGCGCTCAGCTACCCGCACCAAGGTCGCGCTGATCGTGGAATCCGGTGACGTTCGCGAGGTGCACCACCTGGCGCTGCTGCTGGGTTACGGCGCTTCCGCTGTGAACCCCTACCTGGCCATGGAATCGGCCGAGGAACTGGTGCGCCGCGGCGAGATCACCGGCGTGACCGAGGAAGAAGCCGTCTACAACCTGATCAAGGCGCTCGGCAAGGGCGTCCAGAAGATCATGTCCAAGATGGGTATCTCCACCGTGCAGTCCTACTGTGGCGCCCAGACCTTCGAGGCGCTGGGATTGTCGAGCGAGCTGATCAACGCGTACTTCTACGGAACGCGCACACAGATCCAGGGTGTCGGTCTGGATGTGATCGCGGAGGAAACCGCGTCCCGCCATCGCCTGGCCTACCCCGAGGACGGCGTCACCGAACCCCACCGTGACCTGGCCATCGGCGGCGAGTACGACTGGCGCCGCGAAGGACCGCGTCACCTGTTCGACCCGCACACGGTGTTCCGACTGCAGCACGCCACGCAGACGGGCCGCTACGACATCTTCAAGTCCTACACCGCACGCGTGGACGATCAGGCTCGGGAGATCGCCACCCTGCGCGGTCTCATGAGCTTCACCTCGGATCGGAAGCCCATCTCGATCGATGAGGTGGAGCCCGTGAGCGAGATCGTCAAGCGATTCTCGACCGGTGCCATGAGCTACGGCTCCATTTCCATGGAGGCTCACGAGACCCTCGCGATTGCCATGAACCGGTTGGGCGGCAAGTCCAATACGGGTGAGGGCGGCGAGGACCCGGAACGTCTGATGGACCCCGAACGTCGCTCGGCCGTCAAGCAGATTGCGTCCGGTCGCTTCGGTGTGACCAGCCTGTACCTGGCCACCGCGGACGACCTGCAGATCAAGATGGCCCAGGGTGCCAAGCCCGGTGAAGGCGGCCAGCTCATGGCGCAGAAGGTCTACCCCTGGGTGGCTCGTACGCGGCACTCGACACCGGGTGTCTCCCTGATCTCACCCCCGCCGCACCACGACATCTACTCGATCGAGGACCTCGCGCAGCTGATCTACGATCTCAAGCGCTCGAACCCCAAGTCGCGCGTGCACGTCAAGCTCGTGTCCGAACGCGGGATCGGCACGGTGGCGGCGGGCGTGACCAAGGCCAAGGCCGACGTCGTCCTGATTTCCGGTCACGACGGCGGCACCGGTGCGGCGCCGCTGAACTCGCTCAAGCACGCGGGTATGCCGTGGGAGTTGGGTCTGGCCGAGGCGCAGCAGACCCTGCGGCTGAACGGGTTGCGCGAACGCGTGGTCGTACAGGCGGACGGTCAGCTCAAGACCGGCCGTGACGTGGTGATTGCGGCACTTCTGGGTGCCGAGGAGTTCGGTTTCGCCACCGCGCCGCTCGTGGTCGAGGGCTGCATCATGATGCGCAAGTGCCACTTGGACACCTGCCCCGTAGGCGTTGCAACCCAGAATCCCGAACTGCGGAAGCGGTTCACGGGCAAGGCCGAGCACGTGGTGAACTTCTTCGAATTCATTGCCGAAGAAGTGCGTGAGTACCTGGCTCAGCTGGGCTTCCGCAGCATCGAGGAGGCCGTGGGGCACGCCGAGGTGTTGCGCACCCGCGACGCCATCGACCATTGGAAGGCCAAGGGCCTGGACCTGAGCCCCATCCTGGACTCGTTCCAGTCACCGGGTGTCAAGGACGGTCTGCGGAACACGCGCACGCAGGATCACGAGTTGGAGGATCATTTCGACAACAAGCTGATCCCGCTGGCATCGCCCGCGATCGAGAAGGGCGAGCCCGTGCGGGTCATGGAAAAGGTGATCAACACCGATCGCGCCGTGGGAACGATGCTCGGGTACACGGTGACGAAGGCCTTGGGCCTCGAAGAACTCGCTGACGACACCATCGACGTCACATTGACCGGTGAAGCGGGCCAGTCACTGGGCGCGTTCATTCCGCGCGGCATCACGCTGCGGCTGGAGGGCGACGCCAATGACTACACGGGTAAGGGCCTGTCCGGCGGGCGCATCGTGGTGCGACCACCCCGTGACGCGAGCTTCCCGACCCACGAGAACGTAATTGCCGGCAACGTGATCGGCTACGGTGCAACGAGTGGGGAAATGTTCTTCAGCGGCACCGTGGGCGAGCGGTTCCTGGTGCGTAACTCGGGTGCCACCGCAGTGGTCGAGGGCATCGGTGACCACGGCTGCGAATACATGACCGGCGGCGTCGCCCTGATCCTGGGGGAGACCGGCCGGAACTTCGGCGCGGGCATGTCCGGCGGCGTCGCGTACGTGCTGGACCTGGACGAATCGGATATCAACAAGCAAGCCCGGGAGACCGGTGAACTGCTCGTGGCCACCCTGGACGAACAGGATAGGGAACTGGTTCTGGGGCTGATCAAGCGCCACGGCGAGGAAACCGAATCGGACTGGGCGGCCACGCTGCTGCAGAACGCCGACGACACCATCGCGCGCATGACCAAGCTGCTACCGCGGGACTACTCCGCGGTGCTGTCGCTGCGTAATCAGGCCGAGGCCGCCGGGGACGACCCGGACGGCGACGGCACCTGGCTCAAGATTTTGGAGGTGACCACGCGTGGCTGATCCCCGTGGTTTTCTGAAAGTTCGACACCGCGAAGACCGTCCCAAGCGTCCGGTTCCCGTCCGCATCATGGACTGGAACGAGGTCCAGGAACGGCAGAATTCCCAGACCCTGCACGAGCAGGCCGGTCGCTGCATGGACTGCGGCGTACCGTTCTGCCACCAGGGTTGCCCGCTCGGGAACCTGATTCCCGAGTGGAATGACCTGGTCTGGCGCGGCCAGACGGATGAGGCCGTTGTGCGGATGCACGCGACCAATAATTTCCCGGAGTTCACAGGCCGCGTCTGCCCGGCTCCGTGCGAGTCCTCGTGCGTGCTGAGCATCAATCAACCGGCCGTGACCATCAAGCAGATCGAGTACGAGATCGGCGAAATGGCCTTCGACGAGGGCTACGTCAAGCCGTTCCTCCCCGCACGTCTGGTGGGTAAGACCGTGGCCGTGGTCGGATCGGGTCCGGCGGGTCTGGCGGCCGCACAGCAATTGACGCAGGCCGGGTTCACGGTGGCGGTGTACGAACGTGATGATCGCATTGGCGGTCTGCTGCGTTACGGCATCCCCGATTTCAAACTCGAGAAGTCCGTGGTGGATCGTCGCTTGGACGTCATGGCAGCCGAAGGAACCCGCTTCCGTACCGGCATCGAGATCGGTAAGGACATCACGTGGGACGTCCTGCGGCGCCGCTACGATGCCGTGATCGTGGCCACCGGTGCCACACGCCCCCGCGAATTGGGCATCCCCGGGCGCGATCTGCAGGGCATCCATCACGCCATGGACTACCTCGTGCGTTCCAACCGCTTGTCGGCGGGGGACGAGGTACCCGATCTGATCGACGCACGGGGTAAGAACGTGATCGTGCTCGGCGGTGGCGACACCGGATCAGACTGCATCGGCACCGCACACCGGCAGGGCGCGGCGTCGGTGACGTCACTGGCGATCGGTCGCAAGCCGCCGGTGGACCGCGCGGACGAAGAACCGTGGCCCATGATGCCCAAGGTCTTCGAGGTTTCCTCGTCCCACGAGGAAGGCGGTGAACGCACCTACTTGGCGTCCACGGTGGAGTTCGTGGGCGATGAGAACGGCCACGTCACGGGGCTCAAGGTTGCCGAAACCGAGTACCTGGACGACGGCCGCCGTGTTCCCAAGGAAGGGACCGAGAAGATCATTCCGGCCGACCTCGTGTTCCTGGCGCTGGGCTTCACCGGCAACGAGTCCGACGAGCTGACCTCGCAGCTGTCCGTGGAACTCGACCGCCGCGCCAACGTGGCGCGCGACGAGCAGTACATGACCGCCGTCGACGGCGTATTCTCGTGCGGCGACGCCGGCCGCGGTCAGTCCTTGGTGGTCTGGGCGATTGCGGAGGGCCGCGCGTGCGCTGCCGAGGTGGAGCGTCACCTGACCGGACAAACGCGCCTGCCGCAGCCCGTGACGCCGTCGGAACGTGCTATTGATTTGAGCCTGTAGCTAAAGCCGGGCGAACCGCCGCCCTGGCCGTATCAATACATGGCCCCCGTTGCTAAGCTGGGGAGTGAATTCCGGCAAAGTGGCCGTGCTGGAGCAGCTTCGCGCTGTTTCATCGCGGCCATTTTGCTGTTTTCCCCCTGTAGTCTCCGACCGAAAGGGAATCACCCATGCGTCGAGCGAAGATCGTGGCCACCATTGGCCCGGCTATTTCCTCGTACGAGCACATCACCCAGGCCATTCAGGCCGGTATGAATGTGGCTCGCCTGAACATGAGCCACGGTGATCACAACGTTCACAACGCCTCTTACGAGAATCTGCGACGGGCCAGCCAAGAACTCGAAACCACGGTGGCCATCCTCGCCGATCTGCAGGGCCCCAAGATCCGTCTGGGCGCGTTCGCCAATGGTCCGTACAACCTCGAGGTGGGGGACACGTTCTCCATCACCACCGATGACGTTGAGGGCTCCCAGAAACTGGCCTCCACGACTCACAAGGGTCTGCCCGGTGACGTCAACGTGGGCGATCCGCTGTTGATCGACGACGGCAAGGTGGCGCTCAAAGCCACCAAGGTCACCGACAACACCGTGGAGACCGAGGTCATCGTGGGCGGGCCCGTGTCCAACCACAAGGGCATCAACCTCCCCGGCGTGGCCGTCAATGTCCCCGCGCTGAGCGAGAAGGACGAGGACGACCTGCGTTGGGCGCTGCAGCGCGGCGTGGACATCATCGCTCTGTCCTTCGTGCGCGACGCCAAGGACATCACCCGCGTGCACGAGATCATGAAGGAAGAAGGCCGGAAGATTCCGGTCATCGCCAAGATCGAGAAGCCGCAGGCCGTGGACAGCCTCCACGAGATCATCGACGCGTTCGACGGCATCATGGTCGCACGTGGTGACCTGGGTGTGGAGCTCCCGCTCGAGGCCGTGCCGATCGTGCAGAAGCGCGCCATCGAGTTGGCCCGCCGCTGGGCCAAGCCCGTGATCGTTGCGACTCAGGTGCTCGAGTCCATGATTGACAACCCGCGCCCCACTCGCGCCGAGGCCTCCGACTGCGCCAACGCCGTGCTCGACGGTGCGGACGCGGTCATGCTCTCCGGTGAGACCTCCGTGGGCAAGTACCCGGTCCAGACCATCGAGACGATGGCCAAGATCATCGAGGCCACCGAGACCCAGGGCATGGACCGCATGCCCCCGCTGGGCACCGAGCCCCGTACTCGCGGCGGCGCCGTGACCCGGGCGGCCGTGACGATGGCCCGTCAGTTGGACGTGAACTACATCTGTACGTTCACCCAGTCCGGTGATTCGGCTCGCCGCTTGTCCCGACTGCGCCCCAGCCGCCCGATCCTGGCGTTCACCCCGGTGCAGAACGTGATGGCCCTGCTGTCGCTGCTATGGGGCGTGCATCCCATCATGGTCAAGCAGGTTCACCACACCGACGAGATGACCAAACAGGTTGACCACTACATGCTTGAGAAGGGCCTGGCCGGTCCCGACGATTTGGTGATCATCTGCGCCGGCTCACCTCCTGGTGTGGCCGGTTCCACCAACCTGGTCAAGGTCCACCGCGTGGGAGATCTGGATGACGCCGGCGAGGCACCCGTGCGCGAAGAGCACGAGCGCGTCGGCCCCTGGCGCGAAAGCCTTCCCGGTTCCGCCGCCTGGCGCGAACCGTGATCGGTTAGTTCCGCTGCGTGAATGACCTCGGCGACCCGTGCACTCAGGTGCGCGGGTCGCCGTCGTTGTGTGGGCGGTGGGTTTCACGTCGGCTGGCCCTGGATTCTCGTGCCGGTGCCCTTCTCTCGGTTCCCTGCCTTCGGTGCCTTTCCCTCGGTGCCCTTCCCGCGGTGCCTCCGGGCCCCTGCGCGACATGTGGCGCGCCGTCAGAACCGTGCCGAACACCTGTTGCGCCGCTAGAACCCCTTCGGCGCCTCCAAGAGGGTTCTCACGAAACATCAGCCGTGATGGAGGGTTCCAATAGCGCCTGACGTGTGCACTAGAAATGCTCGTGATTCCGACAGCGGCGTGAGGGCACCTAGGTGGGAGTCCCTGGGCCTGCCCCGAACATTTGGGGCACGGGTTCGTGTCCTGGGCCTTCGCGCGGCATTCTTGGCAGAGGTTCGTAGCGTTGACGGGGTTTGAGTGGCGAACCTCGTCCCCAGATGTTGGCCGTGCGTTTCTCTGCCACAGATGCTCACGGCCGTGGGTTCTGGAAAAGTTCTCGGGTTCATCGCAGGCCCCAGATCCCGGCGCCTACTTTTTATCGCGCTACCGGCCGCCGACGACGCCGCCGCGCCCCGGTTCCATCCGCGGCGACACTAGGATTCCGCCGACGACGCCGCCGCCCCGGGATTCCACCACGGCCCGCTCACATTCTGGGCGCCTCTAGAACCCTTTGTTACGCCTGAAACGTCGTTAGAACCTTTTGGGGGAGCTGGAAGGGCTCCAGTGGCGCATGAGGTGTTGATGAGGGTCCTCCCGCCACCTGGAACGTGGGCAGCTCATGACTCCGAGTTCGCCTATGATCTCCCGTTGCTCCAACCCCAGTACCGGCAAGGCCCGCTCACATTCTGGGCGCCTCTAGAACCCTTTGTTACGCCTGAAACGTCGTTAGAACCTTTTGGGGGAGCTGGAAGGGCTCCAGTGGCGCATGAGGTGTTGATGAGGGTCCTCCCGCCACCTCAGTCGCAGGGGAGCAAGAATTAGCCTGTCCGCACCAACGAAAAACGGCCCCGTGTCAACGAGGCCGTTTCTCTACCGCTTTCACTAGGCGGTTTATGGTGCCCAAGGTGGGACTCGAACCCACACATGTTTCCATACTGCATTTTGAGTGCAGCGCGTCTGCCAATTCCGCCACTTGGGCAAGTGTCGTGCAGATTCACAAGCCATTGGCTGTGAGCAGCGGGTAACAGCTTACACGATGAGCGGTAGGCTGAAGACCAACGCACCGCGCACGGCTTCTCGTGTGGCGTGTCTCATGCGAGACCTGTCGTCATGACGTGGTTTGATGCGGTGTTCAGTTCGATTCCCCAGCTAACCAAGGAGTTCCCTCGTGACGGAATCGCCCGAAGCGTCCACTCCGGCTCCATCGAGTGCCCCCACCAAGACCGTTGTGGTCGCCGAGGATGAGGCGTTGATCCGCATGGACATCGTCGAGATGCTCCGCGAAGCCGGTTACAACGTGGTGGCCGAAGCCGAGAACGGTCAGCGCGCAGTGGACCTCGCTCGTGAGCACACACCAGACCTCGTCCTCATGGACGTGAAGATGCCCGTCATGGATGGCATCACCGCGGCGGAACACATCGCCGAGGAGCGGATCGCTCCCGTCGTGCTGCTCACGGCTTTCAGCCAGCGTGAACTCGTGGAGCGAGCCCGTGAAGCGGGGGCCATGGCGTATGTGGTCAAGCCATTCACTGTGGATGACGTGGTGCCGGCCATTGAGATCGCCATGTCCCGCTTCGAGGAGATCTCCGCGCTCGAGAACGAGGTCGCGGACATGAAGGAACAGTTCGCCACGCGCAAACTCGTGGAGCGTGCCAAGTCCCTGCTGCAGACCAAGATGGGCCTGTCCGAACCCGAGGCGTTCCGCTGGATTCAGAAGACCTCGATGGATCGCCGCTTGTCCATGCGTGAGGTCGCCGAGGCGATCATCAACCAGGTGGCCTGACCGCGCACTTCTCCGAGCGCTGAGGATGAGCGCCTAGGATGGACGCGTGAGTGAGACGAGCGACGCCCAGACCAACGCAAGCCAGGAAACCTCCGCCGATCCCGTGGTGGTGATCGGGGAGAAAACCGATTCCCCCCAAGAGATCACGCTGCCCGCGACGGTCAGCCGTCCGGAGCAGCGCCTCCTGCTGATCGACGGCCACTCGCTGGCTTTCCGCGCGTTCTTCGCGCTCTCACGTGCCGCCGAGTACGGGAACGGCCCTGCCTTTGTGACGTCCGAGGGCGTGCACACCGAGGGTGTCTACGGCTTTGTGAACACCATGGTCAAGCTGATCCGGGACTATCAGCCGACCCACCTCATCGTTTCGTTCGACCTCGAGGGCCCCACGCTGCGCTCCCAGGAGTACGGCGACTACAAGGGCGGCCGTGATGAGACTCCAGAGGAGTTCCACGGCCAGGTCCCCAACATTGAACGCATCCTCAAGGCGCTCGGGGTTCCGGTCGTTACGCTTGAGGGCTACGAGGCCGACGACGTTCTGGCCACCTTGGCCACGCGCGGCACCGCTGAGGATTTCGAGGTCCTCGTCTTTTCCGGAGACCGTGACGCATTCCAGATGGTCAATGACCACGTGAACATCGTGTACCCGGGTCGCACCCCGTCCGATCTGCGGCGCATGGATGCCCAGGCGGTGTACGAGAAGTACAAGGTGGCACCCCAGAACTACCCCGACCTCGCCGCGCTCACGGGTGAGCAAGCGGACAATCTGCCCGGCGTTCCCGGCGTGGGGCCGGGCTTCGCGGCCAAGTGGATCACCTCTTACGGCACCGTGGAGTCCGTGCTCGAACACGCGGACAAAATCACCGGTAAGAAGGGTGAGGCGTTGCGCGAGAACTTGGACTTGGTGCGCCGCAATCGCAAGCTCAACCGGTTGGAAACCGATCTCGATCTCGACATCGAGTTCGGCAAGGCAGAACTTCCCGTTCCGGACACCGACAAGGTGGACGAGGTCTTCGACGAGCTCGAGTTCGGTTCCGGACTGCGCGGCCGACTTCTCGACGCCTTCAGTGACGCCGGCGACGGCGGCCCCAGTTCCGATGCCCCCGTGGTGAGCACGGTCCGCCGCGTGACGTCGGCGGAGCAGTGGCAGGAGTGGCTCGACGAGAACAAAGACACCGAATCACCCGCCGTGGTGCGGCGCCTGCTGCCGGATCCCAAAGCGACGTCGGGCGGGGAAGTCACGGCCCTCGTCTTCACCGCGAACACTGCAGCCGTGGTCGACCTGGTCGCTGCGGACCAGGATCTGGCCAACGCCGTGGATCAGTGGCTCGAGGACGACCGGCAGCTCAAGATCGTGGACGGCCTCAAGGATCTGTTCCACGGACTTGTGGACCGCGGCGTCACCCTGGACGGCGTGTACGACGACGTTCAGCTGTCCGGTTATCTCGTGCGCCCCGCGCTGCGCAGCTACGACCTGGAGGCGCAACTGGCCCAGCACCTGGAACTGGAGGTGCCCGAGGTCGGTGATGCGGCGGCGTCGTCGGCCAAGGGAAAAGCTGCCCAGACGGAACTGGACCTGGGCGAGGACAAGGGCCTGGACGCCATCCCGGACGACGTCCTGACCCGCGAGGCCAGCCTGGGCGCGGCATGCGCTCAGTTGAGTCACCACTTGCGTGCCCTGCTGGAGGCCGACGGACAACTGCCGCTGCTGCTCGATCTGGAAATGCCGCTCGCGGTGATCCTGGCGCGCATGGAGAACGTGGGTGTCGCGATCGACAAGCCAGGGATCGATCAGCTGTACAAGGACTTGCAGCAGCCCATCGACCAGAACAAGGAGATGGCGCAGGAGCAGATCGAAGACACGGTCAATCTGGGTTCACCGAAACAGTTGCAGACCGTGATGTTCGAGGAACTGGGGCTGCCCAAGACCAAGAAGACCAAGACCGGTTACACCACGGACGCCGCCGCAGTCGCGGATCTGCTGGGCCGGGTGGATCCGGAAACCCCGGGATCCCGTTTCCTGGTGGCGCTCATGAACTGGCGCGAGTACTCCAAGCTCAAGCAAATCGTGGAGGGCCTGCGCATGGCGATCGCCGACGACGGCCGGATCCACACGACCTACATGCAGACGGTTGCGGCCACGGGACGCCTGTCTTCGACCGACCCCAACCTGCAGAACATTCCGGTGCGCACCGAACAGGGCCAGCGGATCCGCAACGTGTTCGTGGTCGGCTCGGACGAAGAAGGTCCTTTCGAGACCCTCATGACCGCGGACTATTCGCAGATCGAAATGCGCATCATGGCGCACCTGTCCGGGGACGAAGCGCTCATCGAGGCGTTCCGGGCGGGGGAGGACCTGCACCGTTTCGTGGGCTCGCGCGTGTTCAACGTGGCACCCGAAGAGGTCACCGCCCAGATGCGCTCGAAGGTCAAGGCCATGAGCTACGGCCTGGTTTATGGGCTGAGCTCCTACGGCCTGTCGCAGCAGCTGAACATTCCGGTGGACGAGGCCCGGACCATGATGAGCGAATACTTCGAGCGATTCGGTGGCGTGCGGGACTTCCTGCGAGGGGTCGTGGACGAGGCTCGCGAGAAGGGTTACACGGAAACGATCGAGGGGCGACGCCGCTACCTCCCGGACCTCACGAGCGACAACCGATTGGCCCGCCAGTCCGCGGAGCGCGCAGCGCTGAACGCGCCCATCCAGGGATCCGCGGCGGACATCATCAAGAAAGCGATGATCGGGGTGGACCGTGCACTCGGTGAGCAGGACCTGCGATCGCGCGTCCTTCTGCAGGTCCATGACGAACTGATCGTGGAAGTGGCCCCCGGCGAGGTCGAAGCTGTGGAGAAGATCCTGCGCGAAGAAATGGCCAACGCCGCCGAGCTGACGGTTCCGCTGGACGTCAACGTGGGCACGGGCCGCACGTGGCAACAGGCCGCGCACTAAGAATTATTCGACGACACCCAGGAGACACGCACGCATGACCACGCATCCGGCCAATGAGCCCCAGTCCGAGCAGTACAGCGCCAAGGGCAACTCCTACGAGGTGAAGTGCTTCGGCGCGGGACCCGGTGGAATCGATGAGAACGCGGAAGCGGTCGAATGGTTGCGCGCGGTCAGCCAGGGCTTCCACGGTCCGGAACCCTCCAAGGAGTCGTTGGAAAAGGATCTCGCGTGGTTGAACGGTGAAGGCGTTCGTCTGCGTGCCGTCTACAGCCAGGACCCGGTGCCGCCCGCGGCCCTGAGTGATGAACGGCCCGTGGCCACGTACTGCTCGTGGAATTCGAGTCTCACCCTGGGTGCCCAGACCCAGATTCCCGCGTGGTTGGTCTCCGAAGTCACGGTGCGTCCCACTCATGCGCGCCGCGGGATCCTGCGCCGCATGATGACCGCTGATCTCACCGAGGCCCACGAAGCGGGCTTCGCCATTGCCGCGCTGACGGCCTCCGAAGCAACCATTTACGGTCGGTTCGGATTCGGTGCAGGCACGTTCAACACGTCGGTTGCGGTGGCTGCCGAGTCCGGGCTCAAGCTCAAGGCGCCGTCCGTGGGACGCGTGGAAATGGCCGACAACAAGGCCGTGGCGCAGCTGGCACCTCAGATCTTCGAAGACTTCCATGAGCTCACCCCCGGATCGTTGAAGCGCACCAGCAAATGGTGGGATTACGTGAGCGGCCAGTTCGATTGGCACACAGGCAAGACCGACCCCGAAGTCCGCACCGCGGTCCACTATGACGAGAATGATCGAGCGGACGGCTACGTCAGCTACAAGTTCGTTCGCGGCAGCGGCTTCAAGGGAACGTTGGAGGTCGTTGATCTCGTTTCGCCGAGCGCGCAGGTTCGCATCGCCCTGTGGGAGTACCTGTGTGGTCTGGACCTGGTCACTGAGGTTCGACACCCCAACGCCCAGATGGAAGACCCGCTGATGTGGGGCATGGTCGATATGGCGGACTACGAGGTGCGCAAGCGCTACGAGCGTCTGTGGTTGCGCATTCTTGACCCGGTCGCTGCGCTGTCCGCGCGCCCTTATCGTTCGCACCGCAAGGTCACGGTCTCGCTCGTGGATTCACTAGGTTTCGCCGACGGCCTCTACACGATCGACACGACCGGCCAGCAGACGGTCGTCGAGCGCGTGGGGGACCGGCCCCGAACCGACGACGACGCCGCGGGCAAGTCCATGCCTCGCGTCGAGTTGCCGGACGGTGCAGATGTCGCCATGAACATCGATGCCCTGGGATCGCTCTACTTGGGAGCCGTCAAGGCCTCCACGCTGTACTACGCGGGGTTGATCAAGGTGCGTGACCTGGACGCGCTGGATGATTTGCAGTCGCTGATGTCCACGTCCGAGCACCCTTATTGCATCTCGCCCTTCTAAGGAGCTTGAACCGCCCGCCCTTGATGCCTAGACTGGTGCAGTGCGTATTCATTCGCGCGCCCAAAGCACGTTTCGTTCACTGCCCTACGCGCCTTACAAGGTGCGAGTGGTGAACACAGACCATTCAAACTAATCCATCGGAGTCCCTACTACATGACCACCACCACCCCGCAGGTTGCCGTCAACGACATCGGAAACGAAGAGGATTTCCTCGCCGCTGTCGACGCAACCATTAAGTACTTCAACGACGGCGACCTCGTGGAAGGCACCGTCGTCAAGGTCGACCGCGACGAGGTCCTCTTGGACATCGGCTACAAGACCGAAGGCGTAATCCCCTCTCGCGAGCTGTCCATCAAGCACGACATCAACCCTGACGATGTTGTTGCCGTGGGTGATGAGGTCGAGGCTCTGGTTCTCACCAAAGAGGACAAAGAAGGTCGCCTGATCCTGTCCAAGAAGCGCGCTCAGTACGAGCGCGCCTGGGGCGATATCGAGAAGGTCAAGGAAGACGACGGCGTCGTCACCGGTACCGTCATCGAGGTCGTCAAGGGTGGCCTCATCCTGGACATCGGTCTGCGTGGCTTCCTGCCCGCCTCCTTGGTCGAGATGCGTCGCGTCCGCGACCTGGCTCCCTACATCGGCCAGCAGCTCGAAGCCAAGATCATCGAGCTGGACAAGAACCGCAACAACGTGGTTCTGTCCCGCCGTGCATGGCTCGAGCAGACCCAGTCCGAGGTTCGCGCCAACTTCCTGCAGCAGCTGCAGAAGGGCCAGGTTCGCACCGGCACCGTGTCCTCCATCGTCAACTTCGGTGCCTTCGTGGACCTCGGTGGCGTCGACGGCCTGGTGCACGTGTCCGAGCTGTCCTGGAAGCACATCGACCACCCCTCCGAGGTCGTCGAGGTTGGCCAGGAAGTCACCGTCGAGGTTCTCGACGTGGACATGGACCGCGAGCGTGTTTCGCTGTCCCTCAAGGCAACCCAGGAAGATCCCTGGCAGTTGTTCGCACGCACCCACGCCCTGGGTCAGGTTGTGCCGGGCAAGGTCACCAAGCTGGTTCCCTTCGGTGCGTTCGTGCGCGTCGAAGACGGCATCGAGGGCCTGGTGCACATCTCCGAGCTGGCACAGCGTCACGTGGACATGGCCGAGCAGGTCGTCTCCGTGAACGAGGAACTGTTCGTCAAGGTCATCGACATCGACCTGGACCGTCGCCGCATCTCGCTGTCCCTGAAGCAGGCCAACGAGGGCGTGGATCCCGAGTCCACCGAGTTCGATCCCGCTCAGTACGGCATGGCTGCCGAGTACGACGATCAGGGCAACTACAAGTACCCCGAGGGCTTCGATCCCGAGACCAACGAGTGGATCGAAGGCTACGAGGAGCAGCGCGCAGCGTGGGAGCAGCAGTACGCCGACGCTCAGGCTCGATGGGAAGCTCACAAGGAGCAGGTGCAGAAGCACCTGACCGAGGATCAGGAAGCTGCAGTTTCCTCCTCGAACTCCAGCTCCAGCAGCAACAGCGGCCCCGCCGCTCCGACCAGCTACTCTTCCGAGGCTCCGGCCGAGGACGCGGGCACCCTGGCTTCTGACGAAGCACTGGCTGCTCTGCGCGAGAAGCTGACCGGCAACTGATTCACGGATGAGCTGAACCGCCCCGGTGGTTCGGACCTCTGAATCACAGAACCCCGCACGGATTCCGTGCGGGGTTCTGTCATGCCCGGGTAACGTTCGGGAGATTTACGGATCAGGATTCTTGCGGGTGCCCAGCATCCGGGGAGAGGGCCACCCTGGGGAGGGTGCTAGAGCAGAGGGACGTCGTACCAGTCGATATCGCCGAGTTCCGGTGTGTACTGACCGGAAGTCAGCGAGGTCACGGTGTCCAGGGCATTCTGGACGTCGATTTCACGATCAGGGACCGCGATGGTGAGGACGGCGGCGTGGGCTTCGTAACGGGTGGGCAGCACCGTGAACCCGGCCGTGCGCACATCGTCCTCGATGCGTCCGGCGTCCGAGTGGGCCAGCGGCACGGACAGCGAACGGGAGCGCATGCGGGTCTTCAGGGGCGCGGTCTCGAGGGCCTCGGCGACCGCGCCGGAATAGGCCCGGACCAGCCCGCCGGCGCCGAGTTTGACCCCACCGAACCAGCGCACCACTACGGCGCAGACATCCGAGAGATCGCCCTCGAGTCCCTCTTCACGCTGCGTGGGGGACTTGTAGGCGCTCAACGACTGCATCATGGGCATGCCCGCTGTACCAGACGGTTCGCCGTCGTCGGAGGTGCGGCCCGTCTCGCGAGATGGGCCGACGAGGAACGCCGAACAGTGGTGGCGGGCGTCGCGATGCTGGGCCTTGACCTCGGCAATGAAATCGCGTGCGGCAGCTTCCGAATCGACCCGTTTCAAGAGCGCCAGGAAGCGGGATTTCTTGATCTCGATCTCGTGAGCGTGCGCGGAATGCGCGCGCAGCACCGTGTAAGAGACGTTCGGATCAATGGGCATGGGCTTCAGTCTAGGGCGCGGTCAGAGGCGGATGCCGGATCAGCCGTACAAGGTTACTACTGAGAAGCTTTCTCGTGTGTCTTGTATCACGGCGTCTCGGGGAGGAACATGTCGTGCAGGAGCACTGGAGAAAGCGGTACCGACCATGAGTGAGACAATACGGCGTGCGGAATCCCAGGGTTCATCGGCACGCAACAGACAGATCGACCCCGAGGTCGACAAACACGTGAGGACACTGCTGACGCTGACCATCGTCTCCGGCGTCTTGTACCTCACGACCATCCTGACCAACATTGTCACCGGCCAGATCACCCATCGAGCGTTCGAGGACGCACCGTTCGGCGCACCACCCGAGAGCGCGTACTGGGTCGGGGCCGTGGTCGGTTTGATTCTGCTGGTCGGAATGTACCTGGCTGTGTACATTCCGCTGCGCAAGCGACTGCGCGAAGGCTGGTACGCGGGTGCGGTCTTCGCAACCGTCGGTCTCATCCATGCGGCCTTGTCCGCGGTAGTGGCACCGGGAAACCTGCTGCTCGGACTGCCCGGAATCATTTTGGTGATCGTGAACGGAATCTGGCTGTTCGTCGCATTCCGCCCGGGCGTGAGAGAAGGGCTCGGCTGAACTCGGACCGCTCCGTGACGGGGGAACAACGGAACGTTACGAACAAGTAACGGTCTCCGTTGCCGGTGCGCCAATTGGGGGCTGCCAAAAAACTGGTCGGTACAGTTGTGGACCGTGATCTGCCGCCCGTGAGGGAACTCACGGGCGGCGCCGCCAATCCGGAAGTCATGGAACATGCTCAATCGCTTGCACGATCGACTAGGCCTGAGAACCACACCCTCCATCTTTTTCATATCTGCCGGACTGATTGTCCTGTTCACGGCGGCGATGGGACTCTTTCCGACGCAGGTGCAGGGGTTCTTCGGCACCGTCTCCAACGCCTTGCGGTACCAGGCCGGCTGGTTCTTCACGTTCAGTGTCACGGCCATGGTCATTTTTGCCATGGGTCTCGCGCTCAGCCGGTACGGCCGACTGAAGATCGGTGATGACGATTCCGAGCCGGAATATTCCGGTGTCGCGTGGTTCGGTATGCTCTTCGCCGCGGGCCTGGGCGCCGTCCTTATGTTCTGGGGCGTAGCGGAGCCCATGAACCACTACGCGAATCCGCCCATGTATGGCACCGAGCCGTTCTCGGATCAGGCCGCGGTGGAAGCGTTGAACATCTCGAACTTCCACTTCGGGTTGCACATGTGGGGCATCTTCATTGTCCCCGGGTTGGCGTTCGGCTATTTCACGTACAAGCGGAAGCTACCCCCGCGGGTGTCGTCCGCCTTCCAGCCTCTACTGGGCGACGGCATTCACGGCCCGATCGGCAAGGCCATCGACATCATGGCCATCGTGGCCACGGTGTTCGGCCTGGGCGTCTCCGTGGGGCTGGGTGCCCTGCAGATCAATAGCGGCATGAACTACGTCTACGGCATTCCCATGGCCGGTTGGATTCAGGCCGCGATCATCGCCGTGGTCACCGCGGTGGGACTCGCGTCCGTGATGGCGGGAATGGACAAGGGCGTGAAGCGGCTGTCCTACATCAACATCGTGGCGGCTGTGGCTCTGCTCGTTTTCATTCTGATGGCGGGCGCCAGCATGTCCCTCATGCGCGGGATGGTCGAGTCGGCGGGTAGTTACTTGAACGCGCTGCCCACGCTGGCCTTCTTCAACGACACGTTCGGCAATGGCGCATGGTCCGGAGACTGGACGGTCTTCTACTGGGCGTGGACGGTGACCTGGGCGCCGTTCGTCGGCATGTTCGTGGCCAAGATCTCCCGCGGCCGAACAATTCGCCAGTTCGTGATCGGTGTCCTGGGCGTGCCATCGGTGTTCGTGGTGATCTGGATGGCGATCTACGGTTTGAGTGCCTTTCAGATCGACCGGGCGCAGGGCACGGAACGGTCGATGACGGAGACCATTGTTGAAGAGGGCAATGTGGAGGCCGCGCTGTTCCAGTTGCTGCAGAACTTCCCCTTCTTCGAAGCAACGGCAGTCCTGGCACTGGCGGTCATTACGATCTTCTTCATCACGTCCATCGACTCGGGCGCCCTGGTCATGGACTCCATGGCATCCGGTTACGAGGACCAAGGCCCCAAACGGCAGCGCGTCTTCTGGGCTCTGTCCGTCGGTGCCGTGTGTGCGGCGATCATCACGACCTCGGGTGAGCGGGGACTCGCGGCCCTGCAAGAAGTGATCATCGTGATCGGTGCCCCCGTCATGCTGATGTCCCTCCTGCAAGCGTTCATGTTGTTCCAAGCGATTCGGGAAGACGCGGGAACGGCGAAACCCATCCGAACGCGTCAGTGGAAGCAGGTGCTTCCCGTGGAGGAGTACCACCGCCGTGCGCGGGAAGGGTCCACGTCCGTCGAGGACTATGTCATGCGCCCCGAGTATGAGGTCGGAACGGAGCCGGAGCACAACACCCACCAGCCCCGCACGTGGCACTGGCAGCGCGAGAAGGAAGGTCAGCCTATTCTGCAGCTGGCACTCATCGGCGGATACTCGGCAGGCAGAACGACCGTGGCGCAGGCCTTCGAGGATTTGGGCGCCACCGTGGTCGACAACGACGAGATCTTGGCCCACGTTCTGCGTCCCGGCACCGCCGCGCACGACGACATCGCGCGGATGTTCGGGGACACCGTCATGGCCCCGGGCGGTTCCGTGGACATGGCCGCTCTCGCCGACCTGAAGTCGAACAACGAGACGGCCCGTGACCGGATCAACGAGCTCGTGCTGCCGCTGGTGCGGGAAGAGTCCCGCCACCGAGGCCGCCGCGCGGGCCCGGACACCGTGCTCGTCCAGGATGTCCGCGACCTGGTGGAATCCGGTCAATCGGAACGGTTCGACGTGGTTATTGCCGTCGAGGCTCCCGCCGACATCCGCGTGCAGCGCATGGTCCAGGAAACGGGCATGACTCGCGAAGAAGCCTGGGAGCGCGTCGACGATTCGAGCAGCGACGACGAGCGCCGCGAGATCGCGGACGAGGTCGTGGTTAACGACGGCGACAACGAGTACCTCCGCGCCCAGGTCCAGCGGATCTGGGATGAGTACGTGGTGCCGGCCGTTCCGGAAATCGTCGGGGAAAAGGATGCCGCACGTGAGTGATCGCAATATCAAGGCCGGGGATCGTTCCGTCATGACGGTGGGTCTGACCGGTGGAATAGCCTCCGGTAAGTCCACCGTCTCGCGGCGCCTCGGCGAGCTGGGTGCCGTGGTGATCGACGCGGATGCCATCGCCCGCAACCTCCAACAACCAGGGGAACGGGGTCACAGTGCCATTCGCGAACACTTTGGCGATGCGGTGATCGATCTGACCACGGGTGAGCTTCTCCGGCAAGAACTCGCCAACATCGTGTTCAACGATCAAGTTCAACTTGATGCCCTCAACGGCATCATTCACCCCATGGTCCGCGAAGAAACGGCACGTTTGATCGAGGCCGCCGCGCCCGGGTCGGTGATCGTCTACGACATGCCGCTGCTCGTGGAGACCGGCCAGCATGCGGACATGGACCAGGTTCTGGTGGTCGAGGCGCCGGTCGAGGAGCGAGTGCGTCGAATGGTCACCGACCGGGGGATGGCTGCCGACGACGCCCGGCGGCGAATCGCTGCGCAGGCCACGGACGAGCAACGGCGGGCCGCTGCAACCACCGTGTTCGACAATTCCGGCACGGTCCAGGACCTCGTCCGTCAGGTCGATGAATGGTGGCGGTTGCAGGGCAGTTAGCGTGTCGGAGGTGGCGCGTATTCTGGGGGCATGTCGCTGGCTCAGAAAATCAATCGCGTCGTCGCCCCCTTTGAGGTGGTCTCCGAGTTCCAGCCCGCGGGCGATCAGCCCAAGGCCATTGCGGAACTGACCCAGCGTATCCAGGGTGGCGAAAAAGACGTCGTCTTGATGGGCGCCACGGGTACCGGTAAGTCGGCCACCGCTGCGTGGCTGATCGAGGCGGTCCAGCGACCCACACTGCTTCTCGTGCAGAACAAGACGCTGGCCGCACAGCTGGCCAACGAGTTGCGCGACCTGCTGCCCAATAACGCCGTCGAGTACTTCGTCTCGTACTACGACTACTACCAGCCCGAGGCGTACGTTCCGCAGACGGACACCTTCATCGAGAAGGACTCCTCCATCAACGAGGAGGTCGAGCGACTGCGGCACTCGGCCACCAATTCGCTCCTGACCCGCCGGGACACCGTGGTGGTGTCCACCGTGTCCTGCATCTACGGCCTGGGTACTCCGGAGGAGTACGTCAAGCAGATGGTCACCCTGGCCGTGGGGCAGGAGATGGACCGTGACGACCTGCTGCGTCAATTCGTGAACATGCAGTACGCCCGTAACGACGTCGATTTCCACCGTGGCACGTTCCGCGTGCGCGGTGACACCGTGGAAATCATCCCCATGTACGAAGAGCTGGCGATCCGGATCGAATTCTTCGGGGACGAGATCGAATCGATCTACACGCTGCATCCGTTGACGGGGGAGATCGTCAACGAAGAACAGGAAATGTACGTCTTCCCGGCGTCCCACTACGTGGCGGGTGCGGAACGGATGGCGCGGGCCGTGGAAACCATCCAGAACGAACTGCAGAACCGGCTCCAAGAACTGGAATCCCAGAACAAGCTCGTCGAGGCCCAGCGGTTGCGCATGCGCACCACCTATGACCTCGAAATGATGGAGCAGATGGGCTACTGCAACGGCATCGAGAACTACTCTCTGCACATTGATGGTCGTCCCCGCGGTTCCGCGCCCCACTGTCTCCTCGACTACTTCCCGGATGACTTCATGCTCATCATTGACGAGTCCCACGTGACGGTGCCGCAGATCGGTGGCATGTACGAGGGCGACATGTCCCGTAAGCGCACTCTGGTGGAACACGGGTTCCGTTTGCCGTCCGCCATGGACAACCGGCCGCTGAAGTTCGACGAGTTCCTGGAACGCATCGGCCAGACCATGTACATGTCCGCCACGCCCGGCAAGTACGAGATGGCCAAGGTGGATTCCGTGGTCGAACAAATCATTCGTCCTACCGGGCTCGTGGACCCCCAGGTTGTGGTCAAGCCGACCAAGGGGCAGATCGATGACCTTCTGGAGCAGATCGAACTGCGCGTGGAACGCAACGAGCGTGTGCTGGTCACCACGCTCACCAAGCGCATGGCCGAAGATCTCACGGAGTACTTGATGGAACACGGGATCCGGGTTCAGTACTTGCACTCGGATGTGGACACGCTCAAGCGCGTGGAACTGCTGCGGGACCTGCGCATGGGCACCTTCGACGTTCTGGTGGGTATCAACCTGCTGCGTGAGGGTCTGGACCTGCCGGAGGTCTCGCTCGTGGCCATTCTCGACGCTGACAAGGAAGGCTTCCTGCGCTCCACCACGTCACTGATCCAGACGATCGGCCGTGCCGCACGTAACGTCTCCGGTGAAGTGCACATGTACGCGGACCGGATCACGGATTCCATGGAAACAGCCATTGAGGAAACTAATCGCCGGCGTGAGATTCAAGTGGCCTACAACAAGGAACACGGGATCGACCCGCAACCACTGCGTAAGCGCATTGCGGACATCACTGATCAATTGGCCCGCGAGGACGAGGACACACGCACGCTCCTGGCTCAGCGAGCGGCCGCCAACGATCACACCGCCCCCGTCAAGGGCGGCAAGAAGAAGAGCGCGTCCGAGTCTCAGCGCGAAGCCGCGTCCAAGGCCGAATCGAAGCTGTTGCGAGATGGCGTGCAGGCGGCTCCCGCGGAGGATCTCGTGGAGCTCATCGAGCAACTGAGCGAACAAATGCGTAACGCTGCCGCCGAGCTGCAGTTCGAACTTGCCGCCCGGCTGCGGGACGAATTGTCGGATCTCAAGAAGGAACTGCGCCGCATGAAAGATGCCGGTCACGCCTGACCTGTGCACCGTCTGTGTAAACTAGGTCGAACCATCAAACGTGGGGGAGTATCCCTAAGAGCTGTGAACGTCAGCACGAGCGGCAAAGTTGTCACTCCGGGCGCAGCAACCGATCACTCATGGTGCCAAGACCACTTTCGCAGGTGAGTCGACCGAGCACCGATCGGTGGAGAGACCCACGGTAATCATCCGGATCTCTCAACGGAAAGTGCTGACACATGGAAATTACCGGTCTGCAATGGGGCATCACCCTTGCATTGATTTTGGGCCTGCTGGCCTACGACTTCTTCTTCCACGTGCGGAAACCGCACGAGCCCACCATCAAAGAGGCCGCGATTTGGTCGGCCGTGTACGTGGGTATTGCCCTGCTCTTCGGCCTGGTCATCCTATGGATGGACGGCCCGCAGCTCACGGCGGAGTACTACGGCGGTTACATCACCGAGAAGGCGCTCTCGGTCGACAACCTGTTCGTCTTCTTGATCATCATTGCGTCCTTCAAGGTGCCGCGTGCTGATCAGCAGAAGGTCTTGCTGTTCGGTATCGTGTTCGCACTGATCGCCCGTACGGTGTTCATCTTCATTGGTGCCGCCGCGATCAACGCCTTCTCGTGGGTGTTCTACCTGTTCGGTCTGATCCTGATTTATACCGCCGGCAAGCTCATCAAGGGCGAAGTCACGGATTCGGAATCGGACGAGGCCGACAACTTCGTGGTCCGTTTGGCCAAGAAGCTCCTGCCGACCACCGACTACTACGATCGCGACAAACTGTTCACCATTGAGAACGGCAAGAAGGTCATGACCCCCATGCTGTTGGTCATGGTGGCCATCGGCGGTACGGACATCCTCTTTGCGCTTGACTCCATCCCCGCGATCTTCGGCCTGACCCAGGAGCCGTACATCGTCTTTACGGCCACGGCGTTCTCGCTCATGGGTCTGCGCCAGCTGTACTTCCTGATTGATGGTCTGCTGGATCGCCTGATCTACCTGTCGTGGGGTCTCTCGCTCATCCTGCTGTTCATTGGTATCAAGCTGATGCTGCACGCTCTGCACGAGAACACCTTGTCGTTCATCAACGATGGTCAGCATGTTCCGGTTGCCGAGATCGGCATTGGTACCTCCCTGACCGTGATCATCTCGATCCTCGTCATCACCGTCTTGGCATCCCTGTTCAGCCCCAAGGGCCGTGCCCTGCGGATCATCCAGAAGACCCAGGACCTCTCGGAGAAGTACCTGGCTCTGCCCAAGGATGCCCCCGCCGAGGAACGCAACCGCATCTCCACCAAGATCGCGGAACTCACCCAGCAGTTCCCCAAGATCTCGGAGAAGCACAAGGAAGAGCTCATCGACTCCCGTGCAAAGTTCCGCAAGATGGTGGATACCGTGCACGGCCAGCAGAGCGAGTTCGAATCCACGGGCGAGGTCAAGACCCCGTCCCCGGATCTCGACCAGGAGGATGTGGAATCCGCAGCCCCCACCGCCACGGTGCAGCCCACCGGTAAGGCCGCAGACGGCAACGGTCCTGAAGGCCACTCGTCCGGAGGCTCGAGCTCGGTCCGCTGATGGATCGAAGACGGTCTGAGTAGGCCGCCACATTAACGACGTCGCCCGCGCACCTCAGGTGCGCGGGCGACGTCGTTTTCATGGGTGGGTATTAGCGCCAGGCGGCGAACGGCCCGGGGTCCGTGGTGCACCACAGGGCCGTGGCAGCGAAGAGTGCGGCCCACAACAGCGAGGCCAGGGTGCCGATGATGAACTGCTCGCGTTGCCGTGCATTGGTGAATTCGCCGTAGCGGGCCAGGCCCTTGACAGCCACGACCACGCCGATGCCGGCCACGTGGCCGGTGAGGAGGGAGGCAATGGTGGCGGCGCGTTCCAGGAAACCGATCACCAAACCGCCGCGCAACGGTGGAGTCACCGGCTCAGGGGGCGGGTCCTGACCGTTCCACGGATCGGGACCGGGGGTGGGTCGCTCGTGGGACACGTCCGCCAAATTGAACACCCACCGCACCACGAGGTCTCCGGAGAGCGTTCCTGCTACCAGGAGCGCCGGGTAGGCCACTTCACGGGGAGCCGTACCGGCCACCGCGGTCCATACAAAAGTGGTCAGGACCAGAGTGGCCGGGAGAACCGCGTCCAGGAAAATTCGGGAGATTTTCACGGGGCCTCCGGCTGCTCGTTGGCCAATTCCAGGAACGTGAGAACCGTCGGGTGCACGGCCTGCTCCTGGCTCCACAGCGCGGAGGACAACCGGCGGGACACCGAGGACTGAGCAATGTCCAGCTCCTGGGCAATCTGTTGCTGGGTGAATCCCTGCTGGGCCAGAACGGTGGCCTGCTTGGCCGTCTCGGTTCGACGTTCCCGCACGGCACAGGCCAGGCTGAGGACGGCTTCCGCGTGGGTTGCCCAGTCGGAGCCGCGCACGGCGGGGTAGCCAGTGTCTTTGGAAGCGGTCACGGCTTCTCGGGCGGACACGAAGGCCTGACCGGTGGCCTCGTTGACGTTCTCCGGGAGCGGGGTGTCCACGTGTCCGATGCCCAGACCGACGTGCCATTCCTGCTCATCCGCCAGGGCCAGCACCACGTCCAGGACGCACTGCGGCTCGTCATAGAGTGCTTGCAGTTCGTCTCCGGCGCTGATCTGCCAGCCGAGGACTGCCCCCGGAAACGAGCTCCGGAAGCGGTCGCGGTGTTCGAGCATGGCCAGGGACTCGGGATCCTCGCGTGATCCCCTGCGGTCCACGGTCAGTGCGTACACGGTGCCTCCTCGCTGTCCGTCCGCTTGGCGTTATGCTACATGCGGTTCCCACTGCATAGAACTCACTTATGCGTTGATAACTGCATATGCTGGGGTGAGTTTCAGCCACGACCCGTTTCGGCGATATTGCCCACGTTGTCGACCAGTACCGCGGGGAAACCTTCCTCGTCCGAGGCGGCCAGATCGATGCGGGCGTTGATCCCCCAGTCATGGTTGCCGTCGGGATCGTCGAAGACCTGGGCCACGGTCCAGTACCCGCTGAGTCCCTCGGGCTTCTCATTGATTCGAATCAGCGCCGGGCCGCGGGACTGGGCGTCCGTGTAGATGTCGTCGTATTCGCCGAAATAGGCGTCCATGGCGTCCGCCCAGCGATCGCGATCCCAGCCCGTGCCTTCGTCCAGGGCACCGAGGACCTTCTCCTTTTCCTGGGCAAAAAGTTCCACGCGCTGGAACAGCGCATTGCGGACCATGACCCGGAAGGCCCGAGGGTTTCTGGTGACACCCTCAGGCTGTTCCTCCACAAGCTCCTCGAGGGAATCCGCGCTGGTTCCCATGGGGGATTCCTCGCCTGCAGCGAGCTTCTCCCACTCATCGAGCAGGGAGTTGTCCGTCTGCCGGATGCTTTCACCGAGCCACTCGATCAGATCGGTCAGCGTTTCAGTCGTGGCATCCATGGGGACGGTCTGTCGCAGCGCCTTGTAGGCGTCCGAGAGATAGCGCAGCAGGATGCCTTCGGAGCGGGCCAGCCCGTAGAACTGGACGTAGTCACCGAAGGTCATGGCGCGTTCGTACATGTCCCGCACCACGGACTTGGGGGACAGCTCGAACTGGGACACCCACGGCGCCGAACTCGAATAGGTTTCGAAGGCCTGCTCCAGGAGTTCCCGCAAGGGTTGGGGATACGTGATCTCGTCCAACTCACGCATCCTCTCGATGTACTCCACGCCGTCTGCCTTCATGACGGCCAGCGCTTCGCCCTTGACCTTCTTCTCCTGCAGGTTCAGCACTTGACGCGGCTTCTCGAGAGTCGCTTCAATCACGGAGACGACGTCGAGCGCGTACGTTTCCGACTCGGGGTCCAGGATGGTGAGCGCGGCCAGTGCGAACGGGGACAGCGGTTGGTTCAGGGCAAAGTTGTCCTGCAATTCCACCGTGACCTTGTAGCGGCGCCCGGTCTCGTCCGGTTCGGGCAGCCGCACGACCACTTCCGCGCGGATGAGCTCCCGAAGGATCGCGAGTGCCTGCTTCAGCAGTTCACGCTTGCGCGCATGCACTTCATCAATGTTGCTGAGCAGGTGGTAGCCGGCGGCCACGTTGTTGCCGGGTCGCTGCAATAGGTTCAACACCATGGAGTGAGTGACCGTGAAGGAGGACGTCAACTGCTCGGGTTGGGCCGCGACCAAGCCGTCGAAGGTTTTATTGCTCCAGGAGACGAAACCCTGCGGCGGCTTCTTCTTGGTGACCTGCCGCAGCTTTTTCTGATCGTCGCCGTGTTTGGCCCGTGCCTTGGCCATAGCGCGTTCGTTCTCGATGACGTGTTCGGGGGCCTGCACCACCACGGTGCCCGCGGTGTCATATCCGGCTCGACCGGCGCGGCCGGCGATCTGGTGGAACTCACGAGCGCTCAAGCGGCGGGTCCGTTGGCCGTCGAACTTGGACAGCGCGGTGATCAGTACCGTGCGGATGGGTACGTTGATGCCCACGCCCAAGGTGTCGGTACCGCAGATGACCTTGAGCAGCCCGGTCTGTGCAAGTTGTTCGACCAGGCGACGGTATTTGGGCAGCATGCCCGCGTGGTGCACACCAATGCCGTGTCGAACCAGACGATTCAGCGTCTTACCGAATCCCGCCGAGAACCGGAATCCTGCGATCAGGTCAGCTACGCGCTGCTTCTCGTCCTTGGTCAGCACGTCCACTGACATGAGGCTCTGTGCCTGTTCCGCGGCTTGTAGCTGGGAGAAATGCACCACGTACACGGGAGCCTGGCGCGTGCTCAACAGTTCTTCGAGTTCCTCGTGAATGGGACGCTCGGAGTAGTAGTAGTGCAGGGGAATGGGGCGGTCCGCGGAAGTGACCAGCTTGGTGGCGCGGCCAGTGACCTCCGTGAGCCTGTCCTCGATGCGAGTCACGTCACCGAGCGTGGCGCTCATGAGCACGAACTGGGCCTGGGGGAGTTCGATGAGGGGTGCCTGCCACGCCCACCCGCGCTGCGGGTCCGAATAGAAGTGGAATTCGTCCATGATGACCACCCCGAGGTCCGCGTCCGCTCCCTCTCGTAGTGCCACGTTGGCGAGGATCTCGGCCGTGCAGCACACGATGGGGGCATCCTGGTTGACGGAGGAGTCACCGGTGACCATCCCGACATTCTCGGCGCCGAAGATTTCGCACAGGTCGAAGAACTTCTCGGACACGAGTGCCTTGATGGGCGCGGTGTAGTAGGAGCGCTGGCCGCGAGCCAGGCCGGCGTAATGCGCCGCTACCGCCACTGTGGACTTACCGGAACCGGTGGGGGTGGCCAGGATGACGTTCGAGCCACCGGCAACTTCCAGGACGGCCTCATCCTGGGCTGGATACAGCTCCATGTCCCGGGACGAGATCCACCCGAGGAACCCCTCGTAGATCTCGTCGTCGCTGAGCGGGTTCGAGGCAAAGTCCCCGCGCAGGTAGTGGTGACCGGGGGAAGAGAGTTCGGGGGCAAGAGCGTCCAGGAGTTTCATCACCGCAAGCCTATCGACACTTGCCGACAGGCATAGACCGCAGCGTCAGGAACGGACGCGAGCGGCGTCGTCGTCCTCGGTAAGTGCGGAGCGCGCTGCGGCGCGAGCGTCGGCCCGGCGGCACAGCAGGGCGAAGACCGCGCCGGACAAGTTGTGCCACACCGAGAACACGGCTCCCGGCAGTGCGGCGAGCGGGGACATGTACTGCGCGGCCAGACCGGCCGCGAGACCCGAGTTCTGCATGCCGACCTCCACCGCGGTGGCACGCCGCACGGGAACGGGTTGACCCGTGACGCGACCGATCAGATAACCGAGCGTGTAACCGAGCACGTTGTGAATCGCCACCGCGAGCAGGACGAGCAGACCGGCCTGGACGATGCGATCGGCGGAACCGGAGACCACGATGGCCACAATCGTCGCGATCCCGAGGACCGAGAGCCACGGCAGCACGGGGAGAAGTCGCTCGACCAGCCGTGCCAGAACCAGGCGCACCACGATGCCCGCGATCACGGGAATCAGGACGATCATGACGATGGACATTGCCATGGATGCGCCGTCCAAGGGCATGTACTGCCCGGCGAGCCACAGTGTGAGCAGGGGGGTGAGCAAAGGTGCGAGCAATGTGGAAATGGACGTCATGGTCACCGACACGGCCACGTCACCGCGCGCCAGGAACGCCACCACGTTGGACGCCGTGCCGCCAGGGGCGCAACCGACCAGGATCACGCCCGCCGCAATTTCGGGCGGCAACTGCAGGAGCCAGGACACGAAGAGTGCGAGCAACGGCATCACGATGTACTGGGCTGCGACGCCCACCGCGATGGGCACGGGGCGCTTGGCGACCAAAGCGAAATCGACGGGACGCAATGTGAGGCCCATGCCGAACATGACCAGACCCAGCAGTGTGTTGGTCCAGCCGGAGGCCTGCTGAATCGTCGGGGCAAAGAAGTATCCCGCAGCGCCACCGGCAAGAACCAGGATGGGGAAGACCAGAACCGCCACGTAGGCGGCCCGGTCTGCGGTAGCGGCCGCGGGACCGGACTGGTGCGCGGGTGAAGTCACCAACCGCGCTGCTTCCATTCTTCGAGCTGCGGGCGTTCGGCACCGATGGTGGTGGGCTTACCGTGACCCGGGTGGACAACGGTGGCGTCGTCGAACTGGTCGAAGATGCGCTCGGTGACGTCCTGGTAGAGCTGCTGGAAATCCTCGGGGGAGTTGGTCTTGCCCAGGCCGCCCGGGAACAGGGAGTCGCCGGAGAAAATGTGGTCCGGACCCTGCGGGTCGCGGTAGACGAGTGCAATGGAACCGGGAGTGTGGCCGCGCAGTTCGATGACTTCGAGCTCGAAACCGTCCAATTCGGCGGTGTCACCGTTGCTGAACGTGAGGTCCATGGGGACGTCGATGTCGTCCTCGTCAGCCGCACCGCACGCCGTCATGGCCTCGGAGTGGGTGGCCACGCTACCCAGGGCACGGACGTGGTCCCAGTGGGAGTGCGTGGTGATGATGAGCTGAAGGTTGGCCCAATCAGTGCAGTCGGTGGAACCGGCGGCCACCATGCCGGCGATGGCACGGGCGTCGTCGGCGGCGTCGATGAGCACCTGAGTGCCGTGCTCCTTGGATGTCAGGAGGTACACGTTGTTGTCCATCTCGCTCACCGAAATGCGGCGGATGGTGATCTCAGAAAGCTCGGTTACCTCGGTCTGGGTGGCGATCATGCCACGAGTGTAGGCCCACTACGGCGAGAGGGGCCAATATGGGCCCAGCATTTCACCCGTGGTGTCCATCGCACCGTGACGGAACCCACCCTCGTATTAGTTAGACAGCCTACAGATGGGGGCATATAGTTGCATGTTGCAAGCAACTGTTTGAGGATTCTGAACCGGTGTGTCGACCCGGCCCCACGGTTGACGGCACATTCCTTTAAGACAAACACAACCCACACCGGGGGAGTCCATGAGCGTTTCTCAAGAGACCGCAGCCGCGCTGGTGCAGGAGCTCTTCGAGCTGCAACGCGTGATGCGACGCGTTCTGAAGGAGTCCACCGCAGAGCGTGACCTGTCAGTCGTGCAAATGAGTCTGTTGAGCCATTTGGCCTCCGTGCCCGCACGCCGGGCCAAGGACATCGGCGCAGATTCAGGGTTGGGAGCATCGGTCATGAGCCGTCAGCTCAGTCATCTTGAGAAGCTCGGATTCATTGAGCGAGCACCCGACCCGGAGGACGGCCGCGCCCAACTCGTGAAGATCACGGAACAGGGCCGGAGAGCCGTGGCGGATCACCTGGAAGCGGACACGCAACGCCTGATCGAGCGGCTCGGTGTCTTGAGCGAGGACGACGCCGCGCAGACCCGCGAGGGCCTCAACCGGTTGACCGACATTTTCTTGACCTCTCTGGGCCTGGAACGCATGACCACGTGCCTTCCGCAGGTGGACCCCAAGAGCGCGCACGGCGCACGTATTCCGCACGCTCCGCAAGGACCTGCGACACACACCACTACTACTGAGACGACGCATCGTCTGGAGGACAACGTTCTATGACAGCAGCCGACACCTCGTCTGCGGGCGGCAAGGATCAAGCCACGAACCACGGCACGAATCGAGCCGACAACCAAGGCCGGGGCCGCAACGACCAGAAGACCCGGGACGAAGAACACCGCAACGTCCTGCGGGCCCTGACCGGCATTCTGGCTGCCTTCTTCATGGCCATGGTCACGCTGACCATCATCGGTACCGCTCTGCCCGTCATCATGGCGGACCTGGGCGGCGATCAGACGGCCCTGTCCTGGACCGTGACGGGCACCCTGTTGGCCAACGCCATCTTCACCCCGATCTTCGGCAAGCTCGCGGACCTCTTCGACAAGAAGAAGCTGCTGTTGCTCGCCATCCTGATCTTCGTGATCGGCTCTGGAGCGGCGGGTCTGTCCACGTCCATCAGCATGTTGGTCATGGCCCGCGTGATTCAGGGCATCGGCATGGGCGGCCTGATGGCACTGGCCCAGACGATCCTGGGCACCATCATCCCGCCGCGCGAGCGCGGTCGGTACGCCGGGTACATGGGCGCGGTCATGGCCGTGGCCACCTCGCTCGGCCCGCTGCTGGGCGGCCTGATCGTGGACCTGTTCGGTTGGCGCTGGTGCTTCCTGATTCCCGTGCCACTGTCCATCCTGGCCGCGGGTCTCATCATCAAGACCCTGCACATCCCGCCGCGTGAGCAGGTGCGTAAGCCGATCATCGACCTGGGCGGTATGACGTTGCTGGCCATCGGCACGGCATCACTCGTGCTGTGGGTGTCGTTCGCCGGCAAGCTCTTCGACTGGGCGTCATGGCAGTCCATGGGGCTGGTCGCCCTCACCATCGTGGCGGCCGTGCTGTTCGTGATCGTGGAACGCCGCGTGGCCGAGCCCGTGATGCCGTTGAGCGTCATGACCGAACGCACCACCGTGCTCGCCACGATCGCCGCCATTGCGACCGGCGCCGCAATGTTCGCCTCTACCACCTACCTGGGCCAATACTTCCAGCTCGGCCAGGGCTTCACGCCCACCGAATCGGGGCTGCTCATGCTGCCGCAGGTAATCGGCTCGTTCGTCGGATCCATGGTGGCCGGCCAACTGATCACCAAGTTCGGCAAGTGGAAGCGGATTTTGATCGTGGGCACCGTGATCCTGGGCGCCGGTTTGTTCTCCGCGGCCACACTGACGCACACCACGCCGGTCTGGCTCGTAGGTATCTTCATCTGCCTGGTGGGTCTGGGCGTGGGAACGCTCAACCAGAACCTCATCCTGGCGGTCCAGAACACCGTGGGTCTCAAGGACATGGGCGCGGCCTCGTCAGGCGTCGCGTTCTTCCGGACGGTTGGCGGCGCGCTGGCGGTCTCGCTGTTCGGTGCCGTGCTCACGCGTCACCTGACCAGTTCCATGGAGACGTTCGCGCGGGAACACAACGTGGACGCTTCGCAGATGGGCGACGCCGCTTCCATCGACCTGTCCGGCTTGCCGCCGGCCGTCGAGGAGGCCCTGCGCTCGGCCTACGGAACCGGCACCGGCCTGCTGTTCCTGATCGCCGCGATCGCCTCGGTGGTCACGCTCATCTGCGTGCTGCTCATGAAGGAGATTCCGCTGCGCACCACCGTGGACGTCGTGGAGGTCGATCCGGAGACGGGTGAGCTCTCCGTGGTCTCCAAGAAGGTGGATCCCGTAGAGGCCGCCGGCTTGCGCATGCACACCGCGCAGACGGGTTCGCTCCCGGTGATCGACCCGCAAGCGTCCGGCTTGCGCCGCTCCGCCGCCGAGGAGGACGACGACGCCGCACGCTCGGGTTCCAGCGCGGCGTCGGCCAGGTCCGACTCGAGCCGCGGCCCGCGAAACTGAGACAATAGAAGTTCGTCGATCGTTGCGCTGAGCGAGGATTCACCCTCGCTCAGCGTTGCATGTCTGAGGTGAGTAATAGAGTGACTGCCGTGTCCGAGCAAACCCGCGAAGCCCCCGTGAAAAAGCACTCGTCTACCGGTCTTGCCCAGCAGGTCGCGTCCGATCACGCGCCCAAGCTGAGAGCCTCCGGAGCGTCCGACCTGACCGAAATCGTGGTCCAGGGCGCCCGTGAGCACAATCTCAAGAACGTGGACCTGACCATTCCACGCGACTCCATGGTCGTGTTCACCGGTCTGTCCGGTTCGGGAAAGTCCTCGCTCGCGTTCGACACCATTTTCGCCGAGGGCCAGCGCCGCTACGTCGAGTCGCTGTCCTCCTACGCCCGGATGTTCTTGGGACGCGTGGACAAGCCGGATGTCGATTTCATCGAGGGGCTGTCCCCGGCGGTGTCCATCGACCAGAAGTCCACGTCCCGCAACCCGCGTTCCACGGTGGGCACCATCACCGAGATCTACGACTACATGCGTTTGTTGTGGGCGCGCATCGGTCACCCGCACTGCCCCGTGTGTGGTGAGCCCATCACCAAGCAGACCCCGCAGCAAATCGTGGATCAGTTGCTCGAGCTGCCCGAACGCACCCGTTTCATGGTGCTCGCACCCGTGGTCAAGGGGCGCAAGGGTGAATTCGTTGATCTGTTCCAGCAGTTGAGCACCCAGGGTTTCTCACGCGCGGTCGTGGACGGGGAAACCGTCACGCTGGATGATCCCCCCAAGCTGAAGAAGCAGTACAAGCACTCCATCGACGTGGTGGTGGACCGGCTCACGGTCAAGGCTGAAGCCCGGCAGCGACTCACCGATTCGGTGGAAACCGCGCTGAACCTGGCGGAGGGCCGCGTGGTGATCGAACTCGTTCCGCGCGAGGGCGAGGAAACCGCGTGGGCCGGCAACAGCCGGATGTTCTCCGAACACCTGGCGTGCCCCAACGAGCACACGCTCCAGACCGACGAGATCGAACCGCGGTCCTTCTCCTTCAACGCGCCGTTCGGTGCCTGCCCCGAGTGTGACGGCATTGGTTCGCGTCTGGAAGTGGACGAGGACCTTGTCATTCCTGATCCTGACCTGTCCATCATCGAGGGTGCGGTGGCCCCGTGGTCCCTGGGTAAAGCCACGAGTGACTACTGGAACCGGTTGCTCGCGGGCCTGGCCGAAGAGGTCGGATTCGACCTGCTGACCCCGTGGAAGGACTTGTCGACCAAGGCCAAAAAGGCCGTGCTCAACGGCAAGGACTACAAGGTCACGGTGTCCTACAAGAACCGTTGGGGTCGCGAACGCCGCTACTCCCAGGGTTTCGAGGGCGTGTTCGGTTACATCAAGCGCAAGCACGAGGAAACCGAATCGGATCACGCCAAGGACCGCTACGAGCAGTACATGCGGCAGGTCGCGTGCCCCGCGTGCGACGGTGCCCGGCTGAACCCCACCATCCTGGGTGTGACCGTGGGCGGACTCAACATCGCTCAGGCCACCCACCTGCCCATGCGTGATTCCCTGGCGTTCTTCCAGTCGTTGGAGCTCTCGAATCGTGAGGCTCAGATCGGCGACCAGGTGCTCAAGGAGATCGTGGCTCGTCTGACGTTCCTGATCGACGTGGGACTCGACTACCTCAACCTGGAACGCGCGGCAGCCACCCTGTCCGGTGGCGAGGCACAGCGCATTCGGCTGGCCACGCAGATCGGTGCCGGGCTGGTGGGCGTGCTCTACGTGCTGGACGAACCGTCCATCGGTCTGCACCAGCGCGACAATCGGCGACTCATCGAGACCTTGGCGCGACTGCGGGACATGGGCAACACGCTGATCGTCGTCGAACACGACGAGGACACCATCCGTGAAGCGGACTGGATCGTTGACGTTGGTCCCGGTGCGGGTGTGCACGGCGGCGATGTGGTGCACTCGGGCACCTACGAGGGCCTGCTCGAGAACAAGAACTCCATCACCGCGGACTACCTCTCGGGACGCCGCGCGATCGAGGTGCCAGAGCGGCGTCGTCCGATCGACAAGAAGCGCCAGCTGACCGTGGTGGGTGCGCGCGAGAACAACCTGCAGAACCTCACGGTCGACTTTCCGCTGGGCGTGTTCGTGTCGGTGACCGGTGTTTCCGGCTCGGGCAAATCCACCCTGGTCAACGACATCCTGTACACCTCGCTGGCCAATAAGCTCAACGGCGCCAAGCAGGTGCCGGGCCGCCACAAGCGGATCGACGGCGTGGACCACCTGGACAAGGTGGTGCACGTGGACCAGAGCCCCATCGGTCGCACCCCGCGCTCCAACCCAGCGACCTACACGGGCGTATTCGACCGGATCCGCAAGCTGTTCGCGGACACCCAGGAAGCGAAAATCCGCGGTTACCAGCAGGGCCGGTTCTCGTTCAACGTCAAGGGCGGGCGCTGCGAGGCGTGCTCGGGTGACGGGACGCTCAAGATCGAGATGAACTTCCTGCCGGACGTCTACGTTCCGTGTGAGGTCTGCAAGGGTGCTCGGTACAACCGGGAAACCCTGGAGGTCCACTACAAGGGCAAGAACATTGCCGAGGTTCTGGACATGCCCATTGAAGAGGCAGCAGAGTTCTTCGCACCGTTTACCGCGATTGCGCGCTACCTCAACACCTTGGTCGAGGTGGGGCTCGGTTATGTCCGCCTGGGACAACCCGCCACCACCCTCTCCGGTGGTGAGGCCCAGCGTGTGAAGCTGGCCGCGGAACTGCAGAAGCGTTCCAACGGTCGCACGATTTACGTGCTGGACGAGCCGACCACGGGTCTGCACTTCGAGGACATCCGCAAGCTGCTCATGGTGCTGCAATCATTGGTGGACAAGGGCAACAGCGTGATGACCATTGAACACAACCTGGACGTGGTGAAATCCGCGGACTGGGTGATCGACCTGGGACCCAACGGTGGTTCGGGCGGCGGAACGATCGTTGCCGAGGGAACCCCGGAAGACGTGGCCAAGAACAAGGACAGTTTCACCGGTCAGTTCCTGTCCGAAGTACTTCAGACATCGGCGGACCGCAAGGCAGCCGCACACGCCTGACCAGTAACCATCCAGCAGTAACTTCGCAACGACCGAGAGAAGGCGCCCGTGAAACCTCAGACTCCCGTGGTGTTGTGGGACCTGGACGGAACCATTCTGGATCCGGCCGGTGCCATTACCGAAGGTATTGCCGATGCATTGTGGACGTGCGGTTTCCCCGTCCCGGAGAATCTGGAGCGTTTTGTGGGCCCGCCCATCGGCGAGTCTCTGAGGCACTTCACGGAGGTGCCGGAGGATCAGATTCCTCAGGTCGTTTCCGTCTACCGCGCCGGGTACCTCACGGAAGGGCTGCAGCGCACCCGGGTCTACCCGGGGATCGAACGCGAATTGGGCCGGTTGCAAGGTCTGGGCGTTCGTCAAGCGGTTGCTACCCAGAAACCCGAACGGATCGCCACTGAAGTGGTCGAGCGGTTCGGACTGGCGGATTACTTCGAGACGGTCAGCGGCGCGGCGGATGATCTGGCGCAGCCGAAGGAGGGCCGCACCGCCATGCACGACAAGCCCGAGATCATCGGCGAGGCGTTGCGCAGGCTCGGTATCGGTACCCCGGATCCGACACGTACGGTCATGATCGGTGACCGCAGTTACGACGCCGAGGGTGCGCACTCCCACGGGCTCGATTGTTTGGGTGCCGGGTGGGGTTTCGGACAGCCCGGTGAACTCGACGAACTGTGCGTGGCGGTGGTCAGTTCTCCCTCGGAGCTGGCAGCATGGACTGACCGGTACAACGATTCCGGGGAGGGGTAGCTCGCACCATGGATAAATATCGGTTGTTGCAGACCTCGGTCACCAGGGCCTTCAAAGCGCTGTGTCGACCCGTGGTCACGGGTACCGAGAAGGTACCCGACCACGGACCCGTGATCATCGCGTCCAACCACCTGTCGTTCCTGGACTCCGTGATCCTGTCGGTCATGATGCCCCGGCGCGTGAAGTTCATTGCCAAGGCCGAGTATCTGACGACCCCGGGCCTCAAGGGTCGAATCATGCGTGAACTCTTCGAGATGATCGATGTGATCCCCGTGGAGCGCGGTCAACAGAGTGACTCTGTAGCGGCGCTGGCTCCCGCACTCGAACACTTGGAACAGGGCAACATTTTCGGCATCTACCCGGAGGGCACTCGCTCCCGTGACGGTTATCTGTACCGGGGCCGCAACGGCGTGGCGTACCTCGCCTACATGACCGGCGCTCCCGTGGTGCCGGTGGGGCTCGTGGGTACCCAGCGGCTACAGCCGCCCGGATCCAACGTGATTCGCCCCGCGCGCTTCGAACTGCACGTGGGCGACCCCATCCACGTTCCCAAGACCGGGCCCCAGCACAACGGTCGCATGCGCAAGGAACTGACCAACCAGGTCATGGACGCCATTGCCGAGCTGTCCGGGCAACCCCGCAAGGACACCTACAACCAGTCGCCGTCCGCGGAGAAGGATCCCGAACGTGGCTGATCCGGCGAGCTACAAGCCGGCTCGCCAGGACATCCCCACCAACCCCGGGGTGTACCGCTTCCGGGACGAGCACGGCCGAGTCATTTACGTGGGAAAAGCCAAGAACCTGCGCAACAGGTTGTCCTCATACTTTGCGCCGTTGCATCAGCTCTCACCCAAGACACGGACCATGGTCACCACCGCCGCTGCGGTGCAGTGGACCGTGGTCGGATCCGAATTCGAGTCTCTGCAGCTCGAGTACACGTGGATCAAGGAATTCTCCCCGCGCTTCAACATCGCCTACCGCGATGACAAGTCCTACCCGTACCTCGCGATCACCATGTCCGAGCCCGTTCCGCGCGCCATGGTCATTCGCGGGGACAAGAAACCCGGCAACCGGTATTTCGGCCCGTATTCGCAGGCATGGGCGATCCGCGAGACCCTGGACGCCCTGCTGCGCGTGTTCCCCGTGCGCACCTGTACCAAGGGTGTCTTCCAGAGAGCCGAGCGAACGGGACGGCCATGCCTGCTCGCCCACATCGACAAGTGCTCCGCCCCCTGCGTGGGCACCATTTCCCGTGAAGACCACCGGGCCCTGGCGGAGGACCTGTGTCGTTTCATGTCCGGGCACGCCAAGCCGTACATCCGCGAACTCGGCCGCCAGATGCAAGAAGCTTCCGAGCGCATGGACTTCGAAACCGCGGCCGCTCGCCGCGATGATGTGGTGGCCTTGGAGAAAGCGTTCGAACGCAACACCGTGGTGCTGGCCGACAACACGGACGCGGACTTCTTCGCGCTTGCGGAGGACGAGCTGGAAGCCGCCGTGCAGGTGTTCTACGTGCGTGGCGGCCGCATCCGCGGTCAGCGCGGCTGGATCACGGAAAAGGTCGAAGAGGTCTCGACCGGAGAACTGGTCGAGCATCTGCTGCAGCAGGCCTACGGTGAAGCGACCGTCGAGCTGAATCAGACCCAGCGGAGGGGGAGAAAGGTGGCCCAGCAGGGCAGCCAGGACACCGTGGCCAAGCACCGTCGCACGGCCGAGCTCGCGTACCGACAGGACACCGTTCCGCGCACCGTGTACGTCTCCACGGAACCGGAACAGGCCCCGGAGCTCGAGAACTGGTTGAGCGAATTGCGCGGTTCCCGGGTGACCATCTCAGTCCCGCAGCGCGGTGACAAGGCACAGCTGCTGGAAACGGTGTCCGAGAACGCCCGCCAGGCGCTGGCGTTGCACAAGTCCCGCCGAGCTGGCGACCTGACCACGCGCTCCGCCTCCCTGCAGCAGCTGCAGGAGGCACTGGATCTCCCGGACGCGCTCATGCGCATTGAGTGCTATGACATCTCCCACGTGCAGGGTACCAACGTCGTGGCCTCCATGGTGGTCTTCGAGGACGGTCTGCCCCGCAAGGGGGAGTACCGCAAGTTCTCGATCACCGGTGATGCCGCCCGCGATGACACGGCTTCGATGTATGACGTGATCCACCGCCGCTTCACACGCCACCTCGAACAGCAACGCAAGGCCGCCGAACGCGGTGTGACCTCCGGTGAGGTCACCGCGGATCAGGCCGATGAGGACAACGGCCGGGTCTTCGCGTACCCACCGAACCTGGTGATCGTGGACGGTGGACCGCCCCAGGTGGCCGCCGCGCAGCGTGCCCTCGATGACCTGGGGATTACCGACGTGTACGTGGTCGGGCTGGCCAAAAGACTCGAAGAAGTCTGGTTGCCGGACGACGAATTCCCGCTCATCCTGCCCCGCGCCTCCGAAGGGCTGTACCTACTGCAGCGCGTGCGCGATGAAGCACACCGCTTCGCGATCAAGTTCCATCGTGAAAAGCGCTCCAAGTCCATGACCGTGTCCACCTTGGATGCCGTCCCGGGGCTCGGACCGGCCAAGCACAAGGCCCTCATGAAGCACTTCGGATCGATCAAGAAATTGCGTGCGGCGACCGTTGATGAGATCGCTCAGGTCAAGGGTTTCGGCCCGGGTCTGGCCGAGCGGGTGGTGGCTGCGCTGGGAGGCGGGGAAGCGCCGTCGGCGGCCGTGGACGTGGGGACGGGGGAGTTGCTCGATTGAAACTGGACTACCCTGGAAGCGGACCCATTGCAGGCAAACAGTCAGGCGGCGCAGACGGACATGAGTAATCCAACTCCTGAGTCGTATTCCCCCACCCCCCAACTGCAACCGGTTAAACCCCCCACCTCCGAACTTTTGATCGTCACCGGGATGTCCGGTGCCGGTCGCTCCACGGCGGCCAACGCGCTCGAGGATCTGGGCTGGTACGTGGTGGACAACCTGCCACCCCAGATGCTGAGTACCCTGGCGGATCTGGTCGCACGCACCCCGGAGACCCTGCCCAAGCTGGCGGTCGTCATCGACGTGCGCGGCAAGGCGCTGTTCAATGACATGCGCGAGACGCTCGCGGCGCTGGAGAACTCCGGTGTGGAGTTCTCGGTGCTGTTCCTGGACGCCTCGGACGAGGTACTGGTCTCGCGCTACGAACACCAGCGCAGGCCCCACCCGCTGCAGGCCGGTGGCCGAATCCTGGACGGCATCAAGGCAGAACGTTCACTGCTCCAGGATTTGCGTGAATCCTCGGATTCCGTGCTGGACACGTCGTCCTTCAACGTGCACGCGCTCACGCGCGCCGTGGCGGACATGTTTTCGACCAACGGTCCGGTGGTGCTGCGGTTGACCGTCATGAGCTTCGGTTTCAAGTACGGCGTGCCTGCGGACGCGAATTTCGTGGCCGACGTCCGTTTCATCCCCAATCCCCACTGGGTTCCGGCGTTGCGTCCGCGCACCGGCAAGGACCCCGAGGTGCGGGATTACGTGTTCGGTCATTCCGGTACGGCCACATTCGTCGATCGTTTCGTCTCCATGCTCGAACCGGTGTTCGCCGGCTATCGGACGGAGAATAAGCACTACGCGACCATCGCCATTGGTTGCACGGGAGGTAAGCACCGTTCCGTGGCGGTCACCGAAGACATCGCGAAGCGACTGAGCAAGTCCCCGCGCGTGACCGTCAACATCCAACACCGAGACATGGGGCGCGAGTAGTCGCAGACCCGGTGCCCTAGACCCTACGGACCACTATGAGTAACTTTCCTTCGACCGGCGCGCTGCCGAGGCTGCCCTTGAGCACCCGGCGCGATGTCGACCCGTACCATTCCTTGGATCCCGCCGCTCGCGACGGCCTCACCGACGCCGATTCGGTGGTCGCCCTGGGCGGGGGTCACGGCCTCTCCGCGAGCCTGTCCGCATTGCGCCTGCTCGCACCGGCCGTCACAGCCGTGGTCACGGTTGCCGACGACGGCGGATCGTCCGGTCGGTTGCGCACCGAGATGAACGTGCTCCCTCCGGGGGACCTGCGCATGGCACTGGCTGCGTTGTGTGATGACTCCCAATGGGGCCGTACCTGGCGCGACGTGATGCAGCACCGGTTCCAAGACCTCGAACACCCCAACGAGGGACTGGACAACCACGCGCTGGGAAACCTGCTGATCGTGACCCTCTGGGAACTGTTGGACGACCCGGTTGACGGTCTGCGCTGGGCCGGTGCCCTGCTGGGTGCCAGGGGACAGGTGCTCCCCATGTCTCGGGAACCGCTGGTGATCGAGGGTGATATCGCACCCAACTCGGATCCCACCGAGCCGTGCCCGCCCGAACTCATCACCCGTACGGTCACGGGTCAGTCGTTGCTCGCCAAGCAGGCGGATGTGTGCAATGTCCGGATCAACCCGCACGATGCGCAGGCCTGCCCCGAAGCCGTGGCCGCCATCGACCAGGCGGCGTGGGTGGTTCTGGGCCCGGGTTCGTGGCACACCTCCGTGCTGCCGCACCTGTTACTGCCCGGGCTGCGGGACGCGATCTGCAAGTCCCCGGCCAAGCGACTGGTCACTCTGAACCTGTCCCGCGATTCCGAGACCCTGGGCATGAGCACCGGGGACCATCTGCGGGTGCTGGCCCGCTATGCGCCCGAGCTGCGGCTGGACGCCGTGCTGGCGGATCCGACCGCGGCCGAGTCTCCGCACGACGTCGAACTCGCGGCGGCGCAATTGGGCGCCAAGGTGCACTGGGCGGATCTGCGCGACAACGACGGCTCATCCGTCCACAACCACTTCAAGCTGGCTGCGGCCTACCAAAAAATTATGAATGCGGACGGCTGATCACCGACTCGATCGGTGGCCGTTCCTCAATCACGCACAAGGAGACCTACTCACATGGCATTGACCTCGTCGGTCAAAGACGAACTTGCACACCTGCAGGTCAAGAAATCCTCGGTCCGGGGCGCTGAGCTGTCCGCTCTGTTGCGGTTCACGAGTGGGCTGCACATTGTGGGCGGCCGGATTGTGATCGAGGCCGAGGTGGACACCGAAGCCACCGCGCGCCGCACGGCCCACACGATTAACGAGGTGTACGGGCACTCGACCGAATTGGGTGTGATGACCGGCAACGGACTACGCCGGGACCGCACGTGGATCGTGCGCGTGGCCCGCGACGGTGAAGCTCTTGCTCGCCGGACCGGTCTGTTGGACGCCCACGGGCGCCCGGTGCGGGGCCTGCCGCCCTCGGTCGTGAACGGAACCGTGGAGGACGCCGCGGCGGTCATGCGCGGTGCGTTCCTCGCCCACGGTTCCTTGACGGAACCTGGTCGCGCGGCGGCCATGGAATTCACGTGCCCGGGGCCCGAGGCGGCCCTTGCCCTGGTCGGGGCCGCACGGCGATTGGATGTGCTCGCCAAGGCGCGGCAGGTTCGTGGCATCGATCGCGTGGTCGTAAGGGACGGTGACACGATCGCCGCCCTGCTGACCCGCATGGGTGCACATCAGAACCTGTTGCAGTGGGAGGATCGCCGCATGCGCAAGGAGGTTCGCGCCACAGCCAACAGGCTCGCCAATTTCGACGACGCCAACCTCCGGCGTTCCGCACAGGCCGCCGTTACCGCCGGGGCCAAGGTGGAGCGGGCGCTCGATCTGCTCGGCGACGAAGCACCGGAACACCTGCGCGCGGCCGGCAAGCTACGCGTGGCCAACAAACAGGCGAGTCTGGACGAGCTGGGGCGGTTGTCCGATCCCCCACTCACCAAGGATGCGATTGCCGGACGGATCAGGCGACTGCTCGCCATGGCCGATCGCCGTGCCGAGGAGCTCGGTGTTCCGAACACGAGCGAGTTCGCGGCGGCCGCCGGCCTGTCACAGCGGCGGTGACCCTAGCACGCCGTCGAGAACGGAAAGTTAATGTGGGTTTATGTGGGGTTTGATCGCGCTCAGCGATGAAAATTCGCGGGATGCACTGGGAAACACCCGGGTATCTCGATAGAATAAACGCGGTAGAACAGCTCGGCTCTCATGAATCTGAGAATCGACAGATGTTGGAATCTTACCGATCGTGACCGATCCAACATCGGGTCTCGCGAGGGCCCGCATACCGACATTGTCAATGACAAGAGGAGATCGCAGTGACCATCAAGGTTGGCATCAACGGATTCGGACGCATCGGACGTAGCTTCCTGCGTGCAGTGCTCACGCAGCACGGACACAACATCGAGGTCGTGGCAGTCAACGACCTGACCGATCCGGAGACTTTGAAGCACCTGTTCGAGTTCGACTCCGTCATGGGCCGTTACCCGGGCAAGGTTTCCCTGGACGGCAACGTCATGACTGTCGACGGACACAAGATCACCTTCTTGGCCGAGAAGGACCCCTCCAAGCTGCCTTGGGGTGAGCTCGGCGTGGACATCGTGGTTGAGTGCACCGGTAAGTTCACCAAGGGCCCGCAGATGCAGGCGCACCTGGACGCCGGGGCCAAGAAGGTCGTGCTGTCCGCGCCGGGCAAGGAAGTTGACGGCACCTTCGTGTACGGCGTCAACGAGAAGGATTACGACCCCGAGACCATGAACCTGCTCTCGGCAGCGTCCTGCACCACCAACTGCCTGGCCCCGCTGGCCAAGGTCATTAACGACGAGTTCGGCATTCAGCGCGGTCTGATGACCACCATTCACGCTTACACCGGCGATCAGCGCCTGCACGACGCTCCCCACAAAGATCTGCGCCGCGCCCGCGCCGCCGCTCTGAACATGGTTCCCACCACCACCGGCGCTGCTGCAGCGGTCGGTCTGGTGCTCCCGGAGCTCAAGGGCAAGCTGGACGGGTTCGCCGTGCGCGTTCCCACCCCCACCGGCTCGATCGTTGACCTCACCGTGGACGTCGAGAAGGACGTCACCGTGGAGTCCGTCAACGCGGCCGTCAAGAAGGCTGCCGAGGGTGACTTCAAGGGCATCATCGAGTACTCAGAAGAGGCTCTCGTCTCCAAGGACATCGAAGGCTACGACGTCTCCACCGTGTTCGACGCCCCGCTGACCAAGGTCGTGGACAACCAGGTCAAGGTCATCGCCTGGTACGACAACGAATGGGGCTACACCATTCGTTTGGTCGACTTTGTGTCGTACGTGGCAGATAAGCTCTGAGTTAGACCTCTGAGCGGCGCCGATGCCCTGTGGGTATCGGCGCCGTTTTCATAGGGACCTGTTTTCTCACTAGAAGGGATGAACCGGACATGGCCAAAGCGCTGGACGAACTGATTTCTGAGGGGGTGTCCGGTCGGCGAGTGCTCGTCCGTTCGGACCTCAACGTGCCCCTGGACGGCACCACCGTGACCGACGACGGCCGCGTGCGCGCCTCGTTGCCCGTACTCACCAAACTGGCCGAGGCCGGCGCCCGAGTAATCGTCATGGCTCACCTGGGTCGCCCCAAGGGTCAGGTCGATCCCAAGTACTCGATCGCCCCGGCCGCCCAGAAGCTGGACGAACTGGCCGATGTCCCCGTCAAGGTCGCGAGCGACGTCGTCGGCGAGGACGCTCAGGCCAAGGCCGAAGCTCTCCAGGACGGCGAGATCCTCGTGCTCGAGAACGTTCGTTACGATCCGCGCGAGACCTCCAAGGACGACGCCGAGCGGCATGAGTTCGCCGCCGAGCTCGCCGCACTCACCGGAGACAACGGTGCCTACGTGGACGACGCCTTCGGTGCGGTGCACCGCAAGCACGCCTCCGTGTACGACATCGCTCAGAAGCTGCCCGGTTACCTGGGCGACCTGGTCAAGAAGGAAGTGGACGTTCTCAAGAAGGTCATTTCCGACCCCGAGCGTCCCTTCGTGGTGGTCATGGGTGGTTCCAAGGTCTCGGACAAGCTGGCCGTGATCGAGAACTTGATCGGTAAGGCCGATTCGTTGCTCATCGGTGGCGGTATGGTCTTCACCTTCCTCGCGGCTCAGGGCTACTCCGTGGGCGGCTCGTTGCTCGAGAAGGACCAGATCGACGTCGTCAAGGACTACCTGGACAAGGCAGAGGCCGCCGGCACCGAGATCGTGTTGCCCGTGGACGTCGTTTACGCTGCGGCCTTCGACAAGGACGCCCAGAACGAGGTCCGCCCCGTCGAGGACATCGAAGGTGGCGAGATCGGCGATTCCGGTCTGGGCCTGGACATCGGTCCCGAATCCGCCAAGATTTTCGCGGACAAGATCAAGTCCGCCAAGACCGTGTTCTGGAACGGCCCGGTGGGCGTGTTCGAGATGGCGGCCTTCGCCAACGGCACCAAGGCCGTTGCGGACGCGCTGGTGTCCTCGGATGCCATGAGCGTGATCGGCGGCGGCGACTCCGCATCCGCCGTGCGCAACCTGGGTTACAGCGACGACCAGTTCGGTCACATTTCCACCGGCGGCGGCGCTTCCCTCGAGTTCATCGAGGGCAAGGAGCTTCCGGGTGTGGTGGCCCTGGGCGCCTGAGCCAGCCCCCACCGAGAACGTGAGTGCCGCGCGGGGCCTGTGTTACGGCACGGGCCCCGCGCGGTTTTATTCGAAGGAGAAGCTATGACCAGCAAGACCGATGGAAACTTTGACCGCACACCCCTGATCGCGGGCAACTGGAAGATGAACATGGACCACGCACAGGGCATCGCTCTGTTGCAGAAGCTCGCGTGGACCCTCAAGGATGCCAAGCACGACTTCCAGCGCGTCGAGGTGGCCGTGTTCCCGCCGTTCACCGACCTCCGTTCGGTGCAGTCCTTGGTCGAGGGCGACGGCCTGCAGATCGTCTACGGTGCCCAGGACCTTTCGGATCAGGACTCGGGCGCGTACACCGGTGACATTTCCGGTGAGTTCCTGGCCAAGTTGGACTGCACCTACGCATTGGTGGGTCACTCCGAACGCCGCACCGTGCATCACGAGTCGGATGAGCAGTGCCGCGACAAGATTCGTGCGGCCATTCGTCACAAGCTGACCCCCATGCTGTGCATCGGTGAGGGTCTGGACGAGCGTCAGTCCGGCAACCACGTGACGTTCACGTTGGAGCAGCTGCGAGGCAGTCTGGCGGACCTGAACAAGAAGGAGCTCGAGGGCCTCGTTGTGGCCTACGAGCCCGTGTGGGCCATCGGAACCGGTGAAGTGGCCGGCCCGGAGGACGCTCAGGAAATGGCGGCTGCGATCCGAGAGGAACTCGGAAAGCTCTACAGCGAGGACTTCGCTCAGGCCACCCGCATTCTCTACGGCGGTTCGGTCAAGTCCTCCAACGTGGCCAACATCCTGGGCGGCTCTGATGTGGACGGTGCCCTGGTGGGCGGCGCCAGCTTGGATGCGGAGGAGTTTGCTAAGATTGCACGGTTCGAGCAGCATCTGCTCAGCAACTAGGCATTCCAGTGAGCGGCCCGCGGTGAGAATCCGCGGCGCTCCTACGGTCGATCAGCGACTCCCGAGGAATTGAGGCTTTACGTGGAGATCCTGCAGCTTGTTCTGCAAGTGGTCATTGTGGTCACCAGCATCCTGTGCATCATGTTCGTCCTGCTCAACAAGGGCAAGGGCGGCGGCTTGTCCGACATGTTCGGCGGCGGCATGACCCAGTCACTCAACACCTCCGGAGCGGCCCAGAAGAACGTGGTTCGCATGACCACCGTCCTGGCCATCGTATGGGTTCTCGCCATCGTCGGGTACGCCCTGTCCTTGCGGTTCGCGCCGCCGGTCGTCTGATCGTCTAAAACGTAGCCAAGGCCCGGAGACTTCGGTCTCCGGGCGTTGTGCGTTTAACGCTCGTACCCCCGCGACATTTCGGGCAGAGCTTCGCAGCTGATGACCACCATGACTCACAACCAGTCTGACAATGGGGGATGGGCACATTTCAGGCACGGGTTGGCGGCGGTGGCATAAATGGCCGAGGTTCGCACAGCTACGACGGTTTTAGCAGCGATCCTCTGCCAAGTATGTCCACCGGCGCCGAAGTCCTGGAGTGTGCCCGGTAGCCGGAGGCGAGGGGGCCCTCTTTCACGCCTCAGGTGGCGTTAGAACGCACAGGGAGACGGCCGAGAACTTTGGCGCCAAACCTCGCACGTCTTAGGTGCCGCCGGAACCGTTGATGTCATCTGACGCGTCGGTAGACCCCTTCTGAGCCTCCGGAAAGGTTCTAGGGACACCTCAGATGGGTTGGCGGGTTCTTGTGGCTCCCACGATGTCAACGTGAACTGGGCTCGAGGCGCCGGGGTGCGTCGTCGTCGCTGGTGGACAATGAAAGGGTTGGGACAGAACTAGGACTGTGGTCGGCAACATCTCAGGTAGAACTTCGTGACTGACGACCAGGGGTGCGGACATTCCAGGCACGGGTTCGCGGCGGTGACATTTTTGGCAGACGTTCGCAGAGCTACAAGGGTTTTAGAAGCGATCCTCTGCCAGAAATGTCTACCCACGCCTCAGGTGCCGCCGGAACCGATGATGACATCTGACGGGCCGGTAGAGCCCTTCTGAGCCACCACTGGAGGGGTTCTACCGGCCCGTCAGGTGTAGCGGTGGGTTCTCCCGGCACCTGAGGCGCGTTAGAGGTGAACATGACGTGGAAACGGGAGAGGGCCTGTCTACGCTTCAGGTGCAGTGGAGGGTTCTAGCTCCGACCAAGGTGCGCGGGTGCAGCGCGGGAGCATGAGGAAGAGCGGTCCCTTAGCCCTCGGGGTCCTGGGGGAGACCGGGGAGGGCGTCCTCCGTCACCAGCAGAAGCGTCTCTTCGGTTCCGCGGACGGCGCTGCCGGGGGCGGACTGGGGGGTGGCCTCGGGGTCACGGATGGCCGCGAGGGCTTCGGCCTTGGCGCTGCCGGCCACCAACAACCACACTCGTTCCGCCGAATTGATCGCGGGAAGAGTCATGGTCACTCGTGTGGGGGGTGGTTTGGGGGAGTCATGCACCGCCATCACAGGGGTGCTGGTCACGGTGACCTCTTCTCGGCCCGGGAACAAGGATGCCACGTGAGTGTCCGGACCCAGGCTGAGCAGCATGAGGTCGAAGTACGGGAGTCCGCTATCCGACCCTTCCTGCTCGGCCGCGGTGGCGAGTTCCTCGCGGTAATCGGCGGCGGCTTCCTCGGCAGTCGACATCTCGTCGGAGGCGGCGATGGGGTGAATCCGGTCCCATTCGAGATCCAACTGGCCCTGGGCGGCGTCGGCGGCCTGGACCCCGTTGCGTTCGGAGTCAGCGCCGGGCACGAACCGTTCGTCGGACCACCAGACGTTGACGCGCGGCCAGTCCACCAGGGCGGAGTCCGGGTCGTTGGCTATCGCCTGGATCACCTTGTTGCCCATGCTGCCGCCGGTGAGGACCAGTGTGGCCTCGCCGCGCTCATCCTGGGCTTGCTCGAGCACGGTGATCACGCGTCGTGAGGTCTCCTGAGCGAGCTCCTCCTGACTGCCGTGAGGGACAATGCGGGCGTGGTTCACTGGGACTCTTCTCCATCCATTGCGTCTTCGACGGCCTCTTCCAACTCTGCACTGACCATGGCCTTGGTGATCACGTCTCCGTAGACCTCGTCCGGATCCAACCGACGCAGTTCTTCGGCCAAGCACACGTTGAGGTCGCGGACCGGCATGGCGATCTGCTGATCGGGCTGACCGGGCTGCTTGAGAACCGCCACCGTATTGCCGGGTCTGTGCAGTTCGATGGGGCCATCGTCCGTGACCAGGGTGACCCGGTCCATCCCGGGCCGTTCGGTCTGGGTGATGAACTTCGCTTCGCAACCCAGGGCATTGGCCAGCCACACGCCCATAAGAACGACAGACGGGGAGCGCTCGGCACCCTCGACAATGACCTCGCGGACCGGCACGGCACCGATCTGATCGAAGACCGCCGCGAGCTGGATCCGCCAGCTCGTGATGCGGGTCCACGCCAGGTCCGTGTCACCCGGGCGGTACTGCTGGGACAGCTGCTGCAGTGACTTGAACGGGTCATCCGCCCGGGCGGAATCGGTAATGCGGCGGTGGGCGATCTTACCGATGGACGAGTCGCCGGGGGAGTCCGGGAAGTCATGGGGCCACCACGCCACAATGGGCGCGTCCGGCAGCAGCAATGCAGAAATCAAGGTCTCGGTGGGCTCGGCCAGTTCACCGTAGCCGTGCAGGATGATCACCTCGGAGGCACCGGCGTCCCCGCCCATGCGCAGCTGGGCGTCCAAGCGGGTGGCCTCATTCGCGGAATGCGCCACGTGCACGATGATCCGGCAGGGGTGCTCGTGGCTCGCGAAGTTCGCGGCCTCGATCGCCATTTCCGAGTGGCCCGCGCGGGCCAGGATCACCAGCGTGAGCACGCGGCCCAGCGTAACCACACCGTTTTCGTCCCGCAGCGAGTGCAGCTTCTTCTCGATGGTCGATGTGGTGGTGTTTTCCATTTGTACGATCACGGTCGCCTCCAGACACGTCCGTCGCGAGCCATGAGCTGATCCGCGGTTTCGGGGCCCCAGGACCCCGGTGCGTAAGCGTCAGGCCTGATGTGGTGCTCGGCCCAGTAGTCCTCGAAGGGATCAAGGATCTTCCAGGACAGCTCGACCTCGGAATGGTCCGGGAACAGCGGCGGCTCGCCCAACAGGACATCCAGAATCAGCCGCTCGTATGCTTCTGGGCTGGACTCGGTGAAGGCATGGCCGTAGCCGAAGTCCATGGTCACGTCGCGGATCTCGGACTGGGTGCCGGGAACCTTGGAGCCGAAACGAATGGTCACGCCTTCATCCGGCTGAATGCGGATCACAATGGCGTTCTGACCGAAGTCGTCCTTGTCCGGGGAACGGAACAACAGGTTGGGCGATTTCTTGAATACCACGGCGATTTCCGTCACCCGGCGGCCCAGCCGCTTACCCGCGCGCAGGTAGAACGGGACGCCCGACCAGCGGCGGTTGTTGATCTCCAGCCGCAGGGCCGCATAGGTCTCGGTGCGGGAATCCGCAGGGATGTCCTGTTCCTGATGGAACCCCTTGACCTCGGCACCACCCTGCAGTCCAGCCGTGTACTGGCCCAGCGCCGAATACGCGCCGAGATCCTCGGGCAGGATCACCGACTCCAGGACCTTCGCCTTTTCGCGGCGCAAGTGGTGCGCGGAGAACGCCGGCGGCTCCTCCATCGCGGTGAACGCGAGCAATTGCAGCAGGTGATTCTGAATCACGTCGCGGGCAGCACCCACGCCGTCGTAGTAGCCAGCGCGCGACCCGATGCCGATGTCCTCGGCCATGGTGATCTGCACGTGATCCACGTAGCGGGCATCCCACAGCGGCTCGAACATCTGGTTGGCAAAGCGCAGCGCCAGAATGTTCTGCACCGTCTCCTTGCCCAGGTAGTGGTCGATGCGGAAGACGCTGTCCGCTGGGAAAACGCGCTCCACAATGGCGTTGAGTTCGCGCGCGGATTCGAGGTCGTGGCCGAACGGCTTCTCGATGACCACGCGACGCCAGCCCTCGCTGCCGTTGCTGTCGGCCAGATCGTGGTCGGCCAGCTTCTGACACACCACATCGAAGGCCTTGGGCGGAATCGATAGGTAGAACGCGTGGTTGCCCCGCGTACCACGGGACTCGTCGAGTTCGGTGAGGGTCTCGGCGAGACGTTCGTAGGCGGCGTCGTCGTCGAAATTACCGTGCACGAAACGCAAGCCGGACGCGAACTGCTCCCACATGGCCTCGTTGAACGGGGTGCGGGCGTTGTCCGCGATCGATTCCTTGACGTACTCGGCGAACTGCGCGTCGTCCCATTCGCGGCGGCCGAAGCCCACCAGCGAGAACGACGGCGGCAGCAAACCGCGGTTGGCCAGGTCGTACATGGCCGGCAGCAGCTTCTTCTTGGCAAGGTCGCCGGTTACGCCGAAAAGCACCAAGGACGACGGCGCCGCGACTCGCGTCAGGCGCCGGTCCCGGGGATCCCGGAGCGGATTGCTGGTGTTGTGGTGAGGCACAATGCTCCCTGACTCATCCGGACCAACGGACCGGGGCGTTACGACGATTGCGTAATGCCCCGGTCCGCGGCGACCGGAAAACTATGAATGGTAACGATCTTAGAGCTCGGCTGCGGCCTTCAGGAGCTGCTCGACGCCGGGCGAACGGTCGGTCAGACGCAAGCGCAAGACCGGGCGGTGGTGATCCGTGAGGACCTTGGCGTCACCGTCGGCCTGGGCGGAAATCAGCTCGCCGAAGGAGAACGGGATCTCGGGGATGTCCACGTCCGTGTCGGTGGCGGCCGTGATCTGCAGGTAGACGCCCTGGGCCGGACCGCCCTTGTGGTACTGACCGGTCGAGTGCAGGAACCGGGGTCCCCAGCCGAAGGTGACTGGGCGGCCGGTCTTCTCGGCCAACACCGGACGGATCTCCTCAAGTTCCGCCCAACCCAAACGGTCGAAGTAGGCCTGCACGCTGACGTAACCGTCCTCGGGCAACTGACCCAGAAGGGCCTTGAGAGCCTCGGGAACCGTGGTGGCGCCCTGGAGAACCTGCTCGGAACCGCGGATCTCGATGGAGCCGTCCGTCGCTTCTGCGGGGGTCGGCTCGGGGGACGAGGCCAGCAGTTCACGGGTGGCGTTCTTGGCGGATTCCACGTCCGGCTGGTTGTAGGGATCGATGCCCAACAACTGACCGGCCACGGCGGTGGCCACCTCGAAGGCCATCATCATGGCGGCCAAGGAACCGGAAATGGCCACGGCGTCGCCGTTGTCCACGGGCTCGGCGTCCTCCGAGACGAGGGATACCACAAGAATGTCGGCTGCGCCGCTGGACAGCTCCGGCGCGCCTTCGGACACGACCACGGGGAGCACGCCGGTACCGGACTTACCGGTCGACTCGGCGATCAGCTGCTCGGCCCAATCCGCGAAACCAACTACTGGAGCGCCGTCGTTGACGATCACGATCTTGTCGCGCAACGGTTTGGTGCCGCCCAAGGCAGCGCCCAGGCGAAGGCCGATGTTGTCCTCGTCGTCATCGCTGAGGAATTCTGCGGCTTCCTCGGCGTCGTCCAGGAGCTGCTCGATGTCTGCCCCGGCCAAGCCGGAGGGAACCAGACCGAACGCGGTGAGCGCGGAGAAACGGCCACCCACGTTGGGGTCGGCATTGAAGACCTTGCGGTAGCCGGCCTCCCGTGCGGAACCGTCCATGGGCGACCCCGGATCGGTCACGACCACGATCCGCTGCCGCGCCTCAATGCCGGCCTTCTCGAAAGCGGCGACGAACGCACGCCGCGCCGAATCGGTCTCCACGGTGGAACCGGACTTGGACGAGACCACCAGGGCGGTCTCGTCCAGGTCCTGCAACGCCAACTGCACCATTTCGGGATCGGTGGAGTCCAGCACGAACAGCTCAACCCCCTCGGAGCGGGTGATGACCTCGGGCGCCAGGGAGGAACCGCCCATGCCCGCCAGTACGAATCGCGTGACCCCCTCGGATGCGAAATCATCGCGCAACTGCAGGATCTCGGCCACGAGGGGACGAGACACCGTTGCGGCCTCGGTCCAGCCCAGGCGAATCTTGGCCTCCTCTTCGGCCGCGGGCCCCCACAGGGTGGGGTCCTTGTCGAAGAGCTTGGACGCAAACTGTTCCTCGACCAAGCCTGGAACCTTGGATTCGATGGCCTGACGCGCGGCGCCTGCCGCAGACAATGACAGTGAGCTCATGAAGAGCCTCCTCGTGGGTGCGATGCGTGCTGGTGGGTTGGCGGTCAGTGAATCAGCGGGCGTTGTCCAGGGCGGTACGCACCGTCTCCAGCAGCTCGTCCCAGGACTTGTCGAACTTGTCCAGGCCCTCGGTCTCGAGCTGATCCACCACGTCCTGGTAGGAGATGCCCTGTTCGGCGATCGCATCCAGGAGCTCGTTGGACTCCTGGTAGGTGCCGGTGACGGTGTCCCCTGTGACCTCACCGTGGTCGAAGGTCGCGTCCAGGGTCTTCTCCGGCATGGTGTTCACCGTGTTGGGAGCCACGAGCTCGGTCACGTACAGGGTGTCCGGCAGGGTCGGGTCCTTGACGCCGGTGGAGGCCCACAGCGGACGCTGCGCATTGGCACCCGCGGTTTCCAGACGCTTCCAGCGTTCGGTGGTGAACTGCTCTTCGTAGATCTGGTAGGCGAGGCGGGCGTTGGCCAAGCCGGCCTTGCCCTTGAGCGCCTTGGCCGCGTCGGTGCCGACGGCGTCCAGTCGCTTGTCGATCTCGCTGTCCACGCGGGACACGAAGAACGAGGCCACGGAGTGGATGGTGGACAGGTCCTTGCCGTTGTCGAGGGCCTCTTCCAAGCCCAGCATGTACGCGTTGATCACCGCGCGGTAGCGTTCCAGCGAGAAGATCAGGGTCACATTCACCGAGATGCCCTCCGCGATGGTTGCCGTGATCGACGGCAGGCCTGCTTCGGTCGCGGGGATCTTGATGAGCGCGTTGGGGCGGTCGATCGTCTGGGACAGGCGCTGTGCCATGGCTGCGGTGGCGTCGGCGTCCTGGGCGAGTCGGGGATCCACCTCGATGGATACGCGGCCGTCCACGCCCTGGGTGGCTTCGGCGATCGGAGCGAAGACGTCGCACGCGTCGCGGACGTCGTCGGTGGTGATCGTGAAGACGGCCTCGTCCACGTCCGCGCCGGACTGGGCGAGCTCGGAGACCTGCTCCGCGTAGGACTCTCCGTTGGCCAGAGCCGAGGCGAAAATCGTGGGGTTGGTCGTGACACCCACAACGTTCTTGGTGTCGATCAGTTCCTGCAGGTTTCCGCTGGTCAACCGCTGACGGGACAGGTCATCGAGCCAGATGGAAACGCCTGCGTCGGACAACTTCTTGGTGGGAGTGCTCACTGTGACTTCCTAACTCATTGCTGGAAATTCTGGTAGTGCCGTTCGGGTGCGGCCGGTCGTGCCAGCTGCACCCGCACGGCAAGGGGGAGAATCAGCGCGCGGCGGCGATGGACTCCTGAGCCTTGCTGACCACGTCCTCGGCGGTGATGCCGAACTCGCGGTACAGGGTCTTGTAGTCGGCGGACTCACCGAAGTGCTCGAGGGACACGGCGCGTCCGGCGTCGCCCAGGATGTCGTTCCAGGACATCTTGACGCCGGCCTCAACGCTCACGCGGGCCTTGACGTCCGAGGGGATCACGGATTCGCGGTAGTCCTCGTCCTGGGCGTCGAACCATTCGCGGCACGGCATGGAGACCACGCGAGCGGCCACACCCTGTTCGGCCAGCTGCTGACGTGCGGCGACGGCCAACTCGACCTCGGAACCGGTGGCGATCAGCACAACGTCCGGGGTGGACTCGGTGTCGGCCATCACGTACGCACCGCGGGCCACGCCCTCGGCGGAGGCGAACTTCTCGCCCTCGGCGTCCGGGTGGAGATCCACACGGGCGAAGGTCGGCAGGTTCTGACGGGTCAGCGCGATACCGGCGGGGCGGTCGTGGTGCTCGAGCATGGTGCGCCACGCGACAGCGGTTTCGTTGGCATCCGCCGGGCGCACGACGTCCAGGCCCGGAATGGCACGCAGCGCGGACAACTGCTCAACCGGTTGGTGTGTGGGGCCGTCCTCGCCCAGACCGATCGAGTCGTGGGTCCACACATAGATGGACGGCACCTTCATGAGCGCGCCCAGGCGAACCGCGGGGCGCTGGTAGTCCGAGAAGATCAGGAACGTACCGGAGAACGCACGGGTCTGCGTGCTCATCACAATGCCGTTGACAATTGCTGCCGCCGCGTGCTCGCGGATACCGAAGTGCAGCACACGACCGTATGGGGATCCTTCCCACATGTCGGTGGAGCGGTTGGCCGGGATAAAGGACTTGGCGTTGTCGATCGTGGTGTTGTTGGAGCCGGCGAGGTCTGCCGAACCGCCCCACAGCTCGGGGAACGTGTCGGCAATGGCGTTGATGACCTGACCGGAAGCCTTACGCGTGGCCACGTCCTTGCCCGCCTCGAAGGTCGGGAAGGCGGCAGCGTAATTCTCGGGCAGCTGCTCCTCACGGATGCGGTCGTACAGGGCGGCCTTGTCCGGGTTGGCCTCACGCCACGCGGCGAAGGACTTCTCCCACTCGGCGCGTTCTTCCTTGCCGCGCTCGGCCACGGAGCGCACGTGCTTGAAGATCTCGGGCTCGATCACGAAGGACTCGGCGGTGTCGAAACCGAGGATCTCCTTGACGGATGCGACCTCTTCTTCGCCCAATGCGGAGCCGTGGATGGCGCCGGTGTTCTGCTTCTTGGGCGCGGGCCAACCGATGATGGTGTTCAGCGCGATGATGGATGGCTTGTCCTTGACCTTGGTGGCCGAGATGATCGCGTTGTACAGCGAGTCGAGGTCTTCCTTGTACTCGCCGCCGTTGCGCCAATCAACACGGGCCACGTCCCAGCCGTAGGCCTCGTAACGGCCCAGGACGTCCTCGTTGAACGCCACGTTGGTGTCGTCCTCGATGGAAATGTTGTTGTCGTCGTAGATCACGACCAGGTTGCCCAACTCCTGGGTGCCGGCCAGTGACGAGGCCTCGGACGTGATGCCCTCCTGCAAGTCACCGTCCGAGGCGATCACAAAGATGTTGTGGTCGAACGGCGAGGTGCCGGGAGCGGCGTCGGCGTCGAACAAGCCGCGCGTGTAGCGCTGGCCGTAGGCGAAGCCCACCGAGGAGGCCAGGCCCTGGCCGAGCGGGCCGGTGGTGATCTCCACGCCGGTGGTGTGGCGGTATTCGGGGTGACCGGGGACCTTGGAGCCCCAGGTGCGCAAGGACTTGATGTCGTCCATTTCCAGGCCGTAACCGGAGAAGAACAGCTGCAGGTACAGCGTCAGTGACGTGTGGCCGGGGGAGAGGATGAACCGGTCGCGGCCCGTCCAGCGGTCGTCACTGGGATCGTGACGCATGATCTTCTGGAACAGCATGTAAGCAACGGGCGCCAGGGACATGGCGGTGCCGGGGTGACCGTTGCCCACCTTCTGCACGGCGTCGGCGGCGAGTACACGCGCGGTGTCCACGGCGCGGGCGTCCTGTTCGGTCCAGTTCAGCGGTTGCTCAAGGTTCGGCACGGTGGCAAGTCCCTTTCATCGGTGCGGTACTCCACTGCGGCCTGGGGCTCGACGACGTCGCGTCGGCCAGACCACACGGGTTTCAGCGTTAACCTTAGTCCCGCAGCCGAGGCGGCGTCAGTGTCTTGTGCTATCGGTGAATCACGTGCCCGGACGTGCTGTTGATCACCCGGAAATTACGCATTATGACGGCTATACTTCTGTGTGGGTATAGGTACGCGTTCGGAAGGCGGTATCTGCCCCGTACGGCTCGAAATACCACGGCGCCGGATTCGATTAGTTGGAGCATTGATTCTGTGAACCCCCTTGATACCGCGGCACAGTCGGGTCGAAGCGCATCGCAGGCCTCTCACGGCCACGGTGCCACCGGCTCTTCCATCGGCACGGTAGCGCCGGTGGGGTACGAGGGGCCCATGACCGCGGGGCGCAAGATCAAGGCTTACGTGGCGCTCACCAAGCCCCGCATCATCGAACTTCTGCTGGTCGCCACCGTACCGACCATGATTTTCGCCCAGCAGGGCATGCCCAATTTCTGGCTGATCCTGAACACGCTGATCGGCGGCAGCCTTGCGGCCGGCGCGGCCGGAGCGTTCAACTGCTACATCGACCGCAACGAAGACCGGCTGATGAAGCGCACCGCGCGTCGTCCGTTGGTCACCGGTGAGGTGGGCGATCGCGAGGCCCTGATCTTCGCGTGGGTGCTGTCCGCCGTGGCGGTGGCGTGGCTGACCATTGGTGTCAGCGTGCTGTGCGGTGTGCTCGGCGTGATCGCCATTGCGTTGTACGCCGTGTTCTACTCCATCATCTTGAAGCGCCGCACCGCGCAGAACATTGTGTGGGGCGGCATTGCGGGTTGCATGCCGGTGCTCATCGGTTGGGCCGCTGTCCGCGACACCATTGAGTGGCCGGCCCTGGTGCTGTTCATGTTCATCTTCCTGTGGACCCCGCCGCACTACTGGCCGCTGTCCATGAAATATGCCGAGGACTACTCCCGCGCCGGTGTCCCCATGCTGGGCGCCGTGGATACCGCCCGATCGGTGGGCGCTCAGGTCGTGCTCTACGCCTGGGCCACCGTCATCTGCTCGCTGCTGCTGGTTCCCGTGGGTGGCGCCGGTTGGGTGTACGCACTCATCGCTCTGGCCTCCGGCGGCTGGTTCCTGTACCACTGCCACAAACTGCACTCCATGGCGCAGAGCGGCAAGCCGACCCTCAAGCAGGCGATGTTCGTGTTCCACGGTTCCATCGCTTACATCACCTTCGTGTTCGTGGGCGTGGCTCTCGACCCGTTCATCGGCGGCCCGATTCTCTGATCCTCGGTTCCTGACCCGCCGCCACCAACTGGCCGGGCGCGGACTGACGGTACCCGCTGCGCGGACTTCCTGACTCGCGGGCGTCGTTCCTTGTCACGGAATCCGTGTAAGGCTCACCTAAACTAGCTCCATGCAGTCCATGACTTTTTCCGGTGTCATTGCCTACCCCATCACGCCCTTCTTGCCGGGCGGCGGTTTGGACCTGGAGTCATTGGAGCTCAGCGTGGCCAAGTTGGCGCGCAGCGGCGTGGACGGCGTGGTGGTCCTGGGAACCTCCGGCAGCTTCGCGTACTTGAGCGCCGAAGAACGTGCCCAGGTCGTCAAGGTGGCCGTTGACGCGGCGTCGGGCTCGGAAACACCCGTGGGGGTCGGAATCTCCGCGATGACCACCCGCGAGGTCATGACCATGGCCTACGCGGCGGAGAACAACGGCGCGGACGGGCTGGTGCTCAACCCCCTCAGCTACATTCCGCTGGTTTCGCAGGAGATTGCGGATCAGGTCGAGACGGTTGCGTCCTCACTGTCGCTGCCGCTGTGCCTGTACAACAACCCGGAGACCACGGGCTTCAACTACCCTGTGGAGCTGGCCGCGGAATTGTCCTGGCTGGACAACGTGGTGGCCTTCAAGGACACCGTGGCCACGGGTCGGCTCTTCCACTCGCGGCAGCTGCTCTACTCCCAGCGAGCGGATCCCACCACGGTCCACGGGGTGAGTGGCGACCAGATCATTGTGTCCGACTACCCGATGGCCCCGTGGCACACCGGCATGGCGGCGCTGCTGGCTCCAGAGTTCGTGGCCTTCCACCGCGCGGTCATCCACCATCGCGCCAACGAGGCCGCGTTGTGGAGCGCCACGTTGGCACCACTCATGCAACTCATGGGTTACGAACGCCCACTGTCCGCGCTTTACGCCCTGGCCGAAGTGTGCGGAGTCCGCACCGGCGCACCTCGTCGCCCTTTGCTGCCGATTCCCACCCGCAGCAAGCGCCTCCTTGCCGACGCCGTGGAACAACTGCGCTCCGCCGCCCCACACATCGCGGACTGACCACTTTCGATCGACGACGCCGCTCGGTCGCCTCGCGCCGCTCGGTACCGGGTACGTGGCCCGACATATGAGGGGTCCTTAGAACCCTTCATGACACCTGAGGAGCCGTTGCGACCTTTCTGCCGCCCCTGGAGGGTTCCTCCGGCACCTCAGGTGTAAGCGGCGGTTCTTCCAACACCTGAGAAATGATCCGCGGGACAGGGGTTCTGAGCATTTGATGTGTCGTTAAGACTTCGCCAAACACTAGAGGTGCCGTTATGACCTTTCTGCTTGCGCGGAAGGGCTCTAACGGCACCTCAGGTGATTGCTGGCTGACTTAGAGGACCGGCTCCGTGACGTCGCTGTCGCGGGCGATGGCGCGATCGGCGTTGGCCTCGGTGGGATCCTTGGTGACCTGGAAACTGATGGAGCACACGCGAGTGGCTGCCCAGATCATGATGGCCGAAAGCACCATGTGGATGGCCACGGACAAAATCGGCACGTTGTTGAGGTACTGGTAGTAACCGACCAGGGCCTGCAGCACCAGGACACCCGCCAGCAGCACGTACGCGCGGACGAGGACCTTGGGCCAGTTCTGCTTCATGCCCAGGATCAGGGCGATGATCACAGCGGCGACGATCAAGTACACGGGAACCACGTGAGTGAAGGTGATCAGACGGGGTTCGAAGGCGAGACGGGCGGAGTCCTCATCGCCGGCGTGGGGGCCGGTGCCGGTGACCAGGGTGCCCACGTAGAGGATCATTGCGGACAGCACACCCACGGCCGTGGCGAGAATGCGGACGGTCTTCTCTCGTCCGGGGAGCTGACCGGGGCGTTGCGCGTAGGCCACGGTGGCCAGGCTTGCTCTGCGTGTATCGAGAACCAGGAGCGTGGCCAGCGAGATCATGATGGCCGAGACGATATAGTGCACGCCCACCACCAAGGGGTGCAGCTGTACCAGCACGGTGATGCCACCGATCAGCGCCTGCACGGGAATGCCGATACCCAGGAGCAAGGCGAAGAGAAACATCCGGGGGAACTCATGACGCAGGCGCAACACGGCGATGAACGTCAGGACGGCGACAACCGCCAGCACGAACGTGAGCAAGCGGTTACCGAACTCAATGAGTCCGTGGATGCCCATTTCCGGGGTATTGGTCCAAGAATCGTCGGTGCAGCGGGGCCATGTGGGGCAACCGAGCCCGGAGCCGGTGAGCCGGACCAGACCACCGGTGAGGATCAGGAGGCTGTTGGCCACCAGGGACGCGATGGCCAGCGCGCGAACCCAAGGGGTCACGGTGGAAGGCCACCAGAAGTTGTCGGTGGCGGACGGGGAAACGGTGGCAGACATGGCGGTGCTTCCAGATGCTGGTGGATGAGGTAGGGAAAGTCTAGCGGCCGAGCCGGGGAATCAGCTCAACGGATCGAGCGTCGATTCGGGTGTCAGCCTGGGCCTCGAAGCACGCAAGGGAGCGCCCAGCGGTTTGAACAGCAGAGTGGGCCTAAACCCACTTGAACCACTTCACAGTCGCGGCCCAGCTGAGCACTGCCCAGACGGCCAGAACCAGAGCGGGCAGTAGGGCGAACTGGCCTGCCAAGAAACAGCTGCGGAGCAACTCACCCGCGGCAGCGGAGGGCAGCAGATCGACCAGCCAGGAGATCCAACCCGGCAACGCGGAGGTGGGGAACAGCACGCCTCCACCGGCGGCAAGCGCGACCCACACAAGATTGAGGATCGCCAGGGTGGCCTCGGCGCGCAGCGTGCCGGCGATCAGCATGCCCACTCCGGTGAAGGCCACAGCCACGAGGAGCAGAAATGGAATGGAGCCGAGCACGGCCAGTGGGTCCGGGCGCCATCCCATGAGTGCGGCAGTGCCGCCGATCAGGATGTACTGCAGGGCCAGTACCACGATGATGGCGAGCAGTTTTCCGGCAATCAGGCCGCCGCGGCCCAAGGGAGTGGTGGACAGGTAGCGGAGCACACCGTATCGGCGGTCGAAACCGGTTTGGATGCCCTGGCCCGAGAACGCACTGGAGATCACACACAGCACGAGCACGCCGGGCACGGCAACGTCCAGGCGGGTGGCGCCGTCGGGCCGGAACGAATCGAGCAGGTCCGTGACCGTGAGACCGATCAGTGCCAGGATCGGCAGGATGATGAGCAGCAGGAACTGCTCCCCGTTGCGCACCATGGTGACGGTCTCGTAGCGGGCTTGTGCCGCGACCCGGGTGGGTAGGCTCGCGGCGCGAGTGGACTGTTGAGCGGCTGGGGCCAGAGTGCTCATCGGGGATCACTTCCTGAGACTTCCAAGAACACGTCCTCCAAGGAACGGGGCTGCACGCTGAGGGCTTCGGGAACGGAATCATCCAGGGTGGCCCATTCCGTGATGTCGCGAATCTGGGGTGCCGTAAGTTCACCCGTGAGTGTCACGGTGCGGTCCTTAACGGTCCATTCAATGTCGCGGAAGGACTCTGCCTGCCACGGTGGGCGCTCGCGCAAGTCCCTAGCACGGGCCTCGGGCAACGTCACGGTCATGACCACGGGCGCGTGCTGTTCCGCGCTGACCAGGTCCGCCACCGTTCCCTGCGCGGCGACCGAGCCGTGATGAACGATGTAGACGTAGTCGGCCAGCCGAGCGGCGTCGTCCATGAGGTGGGTGGTCAAAATGATGCAGGTGCCGGCATCGCGTAACTGGGTAATCAGGTCGAACACGATCTGACGCGACTGGGGATCAAGACCCGCGGAGGGCTCGTCCAGGAAGAGGACGTCGGGGCGGCCGATGAGCGCGGCGGCCAGTCCCACGCGCTGGCGCTGGCCACCGGACAGGCGCCGGATCGAGGTGGTGGCGAACGGCTCGATACCCAATAAATCGACCAATTCGTTCACCGGCCGGGGTTCCTTGTACAGCCGGCTCACATGGCGCAGTAATTCCATGGGGCGCACGGCCTGGGGGAGTCCACCGTCCTGCAGCATGACGCCCACGCGAGCACGCAGTTCTGGCGAGGCCTGCCACGGGTTTTCGTCCAGCAGCCGTACGGTGCCCGACGACGGGCGCAACAGACCCTGAGCGCACTGCAATGTGGTGGTTTTGCCGGCGCCGTTGGCTCCCAGGAGTGCAGTGACCTGCCCGCGGTGGGCCGCCATGCTGAGCCCGCGCACCGCGTGCACCTGCCGACCCCTGCGCTCGAACTTTTTGGACAGATCCGTGATGTGGAGAGCCGGAACCTGGGAACCGGCGTCGAAATCCGGTGCAGACTGTGTGGGAGCAGGGTGGTTCAGCACCACGACAGTCTATGCGGTGACACCCGAACCTCTCGTGTGAGACGGCTCCCATTCGCGGATCGGAGGGCCGTGTTGGATTGGGAATGGATTAGCGCATATCCTTGTTGTGTATTGCAGATCCGCCCAGGTGTGGATCGTGACCAGAGGCCGAGCATCGACAAGGCCCGCAACGCAATCAATCTTGAGGATGTCCCACACAGTATGAGTTCCCAAGCAACGGAACACGCCACTCCGGTGCGCGCAGACCACGACGAGACCACTCGTTCGCGGGTGCTGTCTCTGGTGCTTGCTCACGGTCCCGTCTCCGCGGCGCAGATTGCCAAGGATCTGGGGCTCACTCCGGCTGCTGTGCGCAGGCACTTGGACGCCCTCGAGGCCGAACAGATCATTGAAGTGTCACTGGTCCGCACCACCCAGGGCGGTGCCGGTCGTCCGGCGCGCCGCTACGTGGTGGCCGCGGAAGGCCACGACCAACTCGGTAACGACTACCTCAGCCTGGCTCGTAAGGCCATGCACACCCTTGAGGAGACCGGCGGCGAAGAACTGGTCCACGAATTCGTGGCCGAACGCATCCAAGAGATGTCGGAAAGGTACCGTCCCGTGATCAACGCGGCCGGGCCCGACGTCGAAGATCGCCTCAACGCCTTGACCGCCGAAATGAGCCGTGATGGCTTTGCCGCCTCCCACACCGTGGTGACCCCCCGAGGTCCCAAGGGCGTGAGCATGCGCTCGGCCCAGCTGTGCCAGGGCCACTGCCCCGTGCGTGAAATCGCCACGGAATACCCCGATTTTTGCGAACTGGAAACGTCCATGATCGCCCAGTTGCTGGGCGTGGACGTGCGCAGGCTGTCGACCATGGCCGCCGGTGCGCATGTTTGCACCACACACGTACCGTTGCAGCGCCGCTCAACGGCATCGACCACCACAACTAACCAACAACCGCACGACAAGGAGGGTTGTCATGACTGAGCGCACCGTTCCCGCAGACACCGCGGGTAACAAGCCAGAAGACACCGTGATCTCCGAGATCCTGGAAATGAACCCGGAGCTCGAGGGGATCGGCCAGTACCAGTACGGCTGGGCAGACAAGAATGACGCCGGTGCCTCGGCACGCCGCGGCGTTGACGCCGATGTGGTCCGTGATATCTCGGGCAAGAAGAGCGAACCCGAGTGGATGCTCAACCTGCGCCTGAAGGGCCTGAAGTTCTTCGACCGCAAGCCCATGCCCACGTGGGGCGCGGACCTGTCCGGCATCGATTTCGACAACATCAAGTACTTCGTGCGTTCCACCGAGCAGCAGGCCGGTTCGTGGGAAGAGTTGCCCGAGGACATCCGCAACACGTACGAGAAGCTGGGCATCCCCGAGGCCGAGCGTAACCGCTTGGTTGCCGGTGTGGCCGCTCAGTACGAGTCCGAGGTGGTCTACCACCAGATCCGTGAGGACCTGGAGCGCCAGGGCGTCATCTTCATGGACACCGACACCGCGCTGAAGGAGCACCCGGAGTTCTTCGAGGAGTACTTCGGCACCGTGATCCCGGTGGGCGACAACAAGTTCGCCGCGCTGAACACGGCCGTATGGTCCGGCGGTTCATTCGTGTATGTGCCCAAGGGTGTTCACGTGGACATCCCGCTGCAGGCTTACTTCCGTATCAACACGGAGAACATGGGCCAGTTCGAGCGCACCCTGATCATTGCCGATGAGGACTCCTACGTTCACTACATCGAGGGTTGCACCGCGCCGATCTACAAGACGGACTCCCTGCACTCCGCCGTGGTGGAGATCATCTGCAAGAAGAACGCTCGCGTTCGCTACACGACCATCCAGAACTGGTCCAACAACGTGTACAACCTGGTGACCAAGCGCGCCATTGCACACGAGGGTGCCACCATGGAGTGGGTCGACGGCAACATCGGCTCCAAGGTCACCCAGAAGTACCCGGCCGTCTACATGACCGGTGAACACGCTCGCGGTGAGACCCTGTCCATCGCGTTCGCCGGCGAGGGCCAGCACCAGGACACCGGTTCCAAGATGGTGCACATTGCTCCGAACACCTCATCCTCCATCGTCTCCAAGTCGGTGGCTCGTAACGGTGGCCGTTCCGCGTACCGCGGTCTGGTCCAGGTGCGTGAGGGTGCCAAGCACTCCAAGTCCAACGTGGTGTGTGACGCCTTGCTGGTGGACACCATTTCCCGTTCGGACACCTACCCGTACGTGGACATCCGCGAGGACGACGTCACCATGGGCCATGAGGCCACGGTCTCCCGTGTGTCCGAGGAGCAGCTGTTCTACCTCATGCAGCGCGGTATGGCCGAAGAAGAGGCCATGGCCATGATCGTGCGCGGCTTCGTGGAGCCGATCGCCCGCGAGCTGCCCATGGAGTACGCCCTTGAACTCAACCGCTTGATCGAATTGCAGATGGAAGGATCCGTTGGCTGATATGTCCACAACCGACCAGACCGTACGACACGGTAAAGAAGCCGCCGACAAGGTGGACGGTGTCCCCACGGGTGAGGATCGCGTTGCCATTCCGGGCATGAGCCAGGAAGGTGAGGTCCTCCAGGAGGGCCGCAACCAGGCCGGTGAGCCGGAGATCAAGCACACCAAGCACGGTGACATCTCCGGTGTCCCGGACTCCTCCCGCGCGGGCCGTTTCTCCTCTTACAAGGTGGAAGAATTCCCCAAGCTGACCTCCAAGCTCGAGGACTGGCGGTTCACTCCGCTCAAGCGCCTCAAGGGCCTGGACGAGACTGAGCTGACCGGTGCGGCACCCGCCGTCGAGGTCGTCTCGGGCGAGGGCCAAGTCACCGTGACCACCGTGGGGCGCGACGACGCTCGCATCGGTAAGGCAGGCATCCCGGAGGATCGTGTTTCCGCCAACGCGTGGAGCGCCTTCTCCGAGGCCACCGTCATCTCCGTCCCGGCCAACGTCGAGGCCGATCAGCCGCTGCTGGTCGACATCAACGGTTCGTCGATGGACCCGGCGGCTCAGCACATCGTGATCGAGACCGGTGCCAACTCCAGCGCCCTGGTGGTGCTGCGGCACCGCGGCCAGGCCGTGCTGTCCCAGAACGTCGAGTTCCAGGTGGGCGAGGGCTCCAAGCTGACCGTCGTGTCGATCCAGGAATGGGACGACAACTCGGTGCACGCGTCCGCTCAGCAGGCGAAGATCCAGCGTGACGGTTCCCTGAAGCACGTGCTGATCTCTCTCGGTGGAGATCTGGTGCGCGTCACGCCGTCGACCCGCTTTGCCGCCCAGGGTGGCAACGTGGAAATGTACGGCCTGACCTTCGTGGACGAGGGCCAGCACCTCGAGTCGCGTCTGTTCGTGGACCACTCGCAGCCGCGCTGCCGCTCCCGCGTGACCTACAAGTCCGCACTGCAGGGCGAAAACGCGCACGGCGTGTGGGTGGGCGACGTCCTGATCCGCGCCGAGGCCGAGGGCACCGACACCTACGAGCTCAACCGCAACCTGATCCTCAACGACGGACCCCGCATGGACTCCGTTCCCAACCTGGAGATCGAAACCGGCCTGATCGCCGGTGCCGGTCACGCATCCACCACGGGTCAGCTGGATGATGAGCACCTCTACTACCTGATGTCTCGCGGTATCCCGGAGGAAGACGCCCGCCGCCTGGTGGTTCGTGGCTTCCTGTTCGAGATCATCCAGCAGATCGGCGTGGAGTCCATCGAGGAACAGCTGCGTAACAGCGTTGAAGAAGAGCTCGCGCGTCACGAGAACTGACTCGTAGACCGCCCACACACACTTTTACCCAAGGAGAATCACCACATGTCTGTATTGGAGATCAAGGACCTCCACGCGTCCGTCATCCTGGACGACGAGACCACCAAGCCCATCCTCAAGGGCGTGAACCTCACCATCAATTCCGGTGAAGTGCACGCGATCATGGGCCCCAACGGTTCCGGTAAGTCCACTCTGGCTTCCACCATTGCCGGTCACCCCAAGTTCCAGGTCGATTCCGGGTCCGTGACCCTGGACGGCCAGAACGTCCTGGAGATGTCCGTGGACGAGCGCGCCCGCGCCGGTCTGTTCCTGGCCATGCAGTACCCGGTCGAGATCCCCGGCGTGACGACCTCGAACTTCCTGCGTTCGGCCAAGACCGCCATCGACGGCGAGGCTCCCTCGCTGCGCACCTGGACCAAGGACATGAAGGCTTCCATGGAGAAGCTGAAGATCGATCCGGCCATGATCCAGCGCAACGTCAACGAAGGCTTCTCCGGCGGCGAGAAGAAGCGCCACGAGATCCTCCAGCTGGAGCTGCTGCGCCCGAAGATCGCTCTGCTGGACGAGACCGACTCCGGTCTTGACGTGGATGCTCTCAAGGTCGTCTCCGAAGGCGTGAACCGTGCGCTCACCGAGCAGAACACCGGCATCATGCTGATCACCCACTACACCCGCATCCTGCGCTACATCAAGCCGCAGTTCGTGCACGTCTTCGCGGACGGCCGCATTGTGGACGAGGGTGGCCCCGAGTTGGCCGATCGCCTTGAAGAAGAAGGCTACGACCGCTACATGAGCGTGGCCAAGTAACCAGCTTTCCACCACTTCGCTTGAGGAGGGTTCCATATGAGCGAAACCACCGAGACAGTCACCACTGAGGCCCCGGGCCCCAACGGTCAGCCGTCCCTGGCCGAGGTCAAGACCGCGTTGGAAAACGTGATCGACCCCGAGCTGGGTGTCAACATTGTTGACCTGGGCCTGCTGTACGGCCTGGTCTACCAGGACGACAATTCGTTGCGCCTGGACATGACCCTGACCACGGCAGCGTGCCCGCTGCAGGACGTGATCGAGGAACAGGTTTCGCAGAACCTGGGAACCATCATTGACGAGTGGCACGTGAACTGGGTCTGGATGCCGCCGTGGGGTCCCGAGCGGATCACCGAGGACGGGCGCGATCAGATGCGCGCCCTGGGCTTCAACATCTAGTCCGGTTCTCAGCAGCGCGAGGGCGCGGGGTCTTTGACCTCGTGCCCTTTCGCGTGCCCGGGCTTTTGGTTCTTTCGACGACGACGCCGCTCGCTTCCTTTCCTGCCTCCCGGTACCTCCGGTGTTAGGTTCGGATTCAAAGACGTGATCTACGAGAGGATGTGGCCGTGGAACGACGACTGCCCCAAATTTCCGAACTCAAGCCGCTCATGCAGTTCGGCAAGTTCAATCCTGACCGCAGGGCCGCTCGGCTCGCGAAGGCTGCCGATATCGAGGCACTCAGGGCGATTGCGCGGCGTCGTACCCCCAAGCCCGCGTTCGACTACGTGGACGGCGCGGCCGGCCTGGAACTGACGTACAAGCGCAGCCGCGAGGCCTTCGAGTCCGTGGAGCTGCTGCCCAGAATCCTGCACGGCACCGCTGAGGCGGACCTCTCGACGGAGATCGCCGGGTACCGCAGCGCCCTGCCGTTCGGGATCGCGCCCACCGGCTTCACCCGCTTCATGCACAGCGAGGGTGAGATCGGGGGAATGAAGGCGGCTGCCGAGGCCGGGATCCCGTTCTCGCTCTCGACGATGGGTACCCGTTCGATCGAAGAAGTCCGCGACGCCGCCCCCGATGCCGCCCGCTGGTTTCAATTGTACCTGTGGCGCGATCACGAGGCCTCACGCGAACTGATCGTGCGGGCCAAGGCCGCCGGGTACACGAACCTGATCGTCACCGTGGACACTCCCGTGCCCGGAAATCGGCTGCGCGATGACCGCAACGGCATGAGCATCCCGCCCAAGCTGACACCCAAGACCGTCCTAGATGCTTCCTACCGGCCCGAGTGGTGGTTCAACTTCCTCACGACCGACTCTCTGAAGTTCGCGTCCTTGGCGGACACATCCCACATGGTGGCGGAGCTGATCGGCAAGATGTTCGATCCGAGCCTGTCTCTGGAGGACCTCGCGTGGATCCGCGAGGAGTGGGACGGGCAGTTGTTCGTCAAAGGCATCCTGACCGCCGAGGATGCTCGCCGCGCCATGAGCGTGGGCGCCGACGGGTTGATCGTGTCCAACCATGGCGGCCGCCAGCTGGATCGGGCGCCCGTGACGCTGACGAGCTTGCCGGAGATCCGCGCGGAAGTCGGTCCGGCTGTGCCGCTGATTCTGGATTCGGGCATCATGTCCGGCACCGATGTTGTGGCGGCCCTGTGTGCGGGTGCGGACTTCGTGCTGATCGGGCGGGCCTACCTCTACGGCCTGATGGCCGGGGGACAGCAGGGTGTGACCAGGGCGATCGAGCTGCTGGAGAAGCAGATCCGCACCAACATGCTGCTCATGGGCGCCGGTTCCATCGCGGACCTCGGCCCCGACTGCATGCGAGCGCCGTGGCTGAACACCTCCCGAGATGAGCGAGCCCTCCTGGACTGACCTCGGCTGACTGGTTCGACTGAGATTGCCGTCTTCTGAGCCTCCATTCTGAGGATTCAGGGCTGACAGAGTGAGGCTTGAGCAGAGGCCTTGGAGTGCGGAGTCTCAGGGGAGGAAAACGTAGCTGCGAAGCGTGAGGTGAGGAAGCTGCACAGATTCGGCGAGGATTCGACGTTTGCCTCCCCTGAGACTGCTCCACTGCATTTCCCTCACATTGGATTTGCTGCACTGGCGGATTCGACGAAACAGTCGTCCGGTTTGGCCGGACCGACGTGCCGACGGGGGCCCTGGGAGGCCCCCGTGCGACGTCGTAGTGAATGTCGGTTTCGAACTGGACGGGCTGTTCTCGCGCTCACGCTTGCTACTAGGCGCGAACGACATCTCGATCCGGACTGGCGGACATGGCTGCGTTGGTCGCGGCCGGCCGGGTGCGGGGCCAGGTCCAGGCGTACCGCAGGACGAGGATGAGAAGGATGACTTCCAGTGCGACTCCCAGGCTGTAGAAATATATCCAGGACCCGCCGAACTCGCCCACCGCGTTGAAAGCGGCGAAGGGGATTTGTACCGAGGCGGCAATCAAGTTGGCGATGCGACTGGCCCGAGCGGGCAGGATTGTCGACAGGACGACCATCAAGATCGGGATCGCCAAGAGAGACAGCGCCGTGATGGCCCAGGTCTGGGTGATGTCGAGTCGCCAGACGGTGCCCGCCAGGATGTCAGTGACCACTCCGGGCTTGTAGAACGCGAGAATGTCCACGTAGACGTACAGGAACATGAAGCTGGTCCACGCTGCAGCGAGCTTGAATCTGACCGGGACGCGCTGCTCGTCCAAGGCGGTGGCGGGGTGATGTGTTCTCATGACGGGCTCCGTTGTGGTGGTGTGGATCGGTAGTTCCAGAGTCGCTGAGTCCGTCGGCGGGCACATCGGCCCGGAGGTCGGAGTTGGCCCGGCCGATGGCACGGCGAGGCCCTCGTACTTTCCGCCGATCCGCCCCTGCCGCGCTGTCTCTAGACTGGATGAATGGTGACCAAGGCGCTGCACGCGTTGTGGGCCGAGCCTCGACAGGCGAACCCTCCTCAGAGGGTGTGGCGGGACTGGGCACTCTTCGCGGTGTTCGTCGCGTGGACTGTGGTGGAGGTGGTGCTCCGCCAGGACCTTCTCCCGCTCCCGCTGGTGCTCCCCGCCATGTTCGTAATCCTCACGCCCCTGTGGTGGCGCCGCACTCACCCACTGGCGACAGTTGCTATTTCTTTCGGAACGCTGATCGCCTTCGACGTCGCGAGGATCCTCACCGGCGAGGCGGCCTATCTGCCGGGGAGCATCTCGGGCGTGCTCGTCTTGGCCTACGCGTTGTTCCGCTGGGGATCCGGCCGCGAGGCGACGATCGGACTGGGGGTCATCCTGGTCTGGTTGGGTATCACCAGGGTCGCTGACGCGACCAGTACGCCGGATGCGGTGGCTGCCTTCGCCTTCTTCCTGTTCGCCGCAGCCCTGGGCGCTGCCATTCGCTACTACGCGTATACGCGTGCCCGGGACATCGACCAGGCCAAAGCTCGGGAGCGCGAACAGCTGGCGCGGGATCTCCACGACACGGTCGCCCACCACGTCTCCGGGATCGTCATCCAAGCCCAGGCCGGCCGGGCCGTCGCCACGTCCCACCCCGAGCGTGCCACCGAGGTCCTTGCCGTCATCGAAGAGGCCGCCTCGCGAACCCTGACCGAGTTGCGCAGCATGGTCGGTGTCCTGCGCACCACTGAGGGCGCGGACTTGGCGCCACGCCGGGGCGTGGCGGACCTGGGGCAGCTCACGGGTGAAACTGACGGAGGGCCACAGATCGACATCGAGCTGTCCGGTGATCTCGACGATCTCAGCCCGGCGGTCGGGGCGGCGCTTTACCGCTTGACCGAGGAGTCCGTCACGAACGCGAGACGGCACGCACGCTATGCGACGCGGGTGGCCGTGCGCGTCGTCGGCGACGCCGAGCATGTGCAGTTAACGGTAGATAACGACGGCGCTCTGGGCACGGTCGGCGGCAACCCATCCGGTTACGGCCTGGTCGGCATGCGCGAACGCGTCAAGCTGCTGGGTGGCACGTTCGACGCCGGCCCCAACGCGAGCGGTGGCTGGCGAGTCGAAGCGACGCTGCCCAAGAAGGGCGTTTCCCCATGACCATTCGGGTACTCATTGCCGACGATCAGGACATCGTGCGCACCGGCCTGACCATGCTGCTCAACGCCCAGCCGGACATCGAGGTCGTGGGCGCAGCCAGCGATGGGCGACAGGCGGTTCGTCTAGCGCGTGAGCTGCGCCCGGACGTGTGCCTGTTCGACATCCGCATGCCACTCATGGACGGAATCGAAGCCACGCGCCAGCTCGCCGGACCGGAGGTCGCCGACCCCCTGCCGATCGTCGTGATCACCACTTTCGACCTGGACGAGTACGTCCATGGCGCGTTGAAGGCCGGTGCTCGAGGGTTCCTACTCAAGGATGCAGGTCCCGTGCTGCTGTCCCAGGCGATTCACGCGGCAGCAGACGGTGATGCTCTGATTGCTCCGAGCGTCACGGTCCGCCTCCTCGCCACGTTTGCACGGTCGCATCAGGAGTCGCCCGCGCAACCGATAGAGCCGCTCACCTCGCGTGAGGAGCAAGTGCTCCTCACGGTGGCGCACGGCCGAACCAACAGCGAGATCGCGGACGAGCTCCACATCAGTCCCAGCACCGTGAAGACCCATTTGGCCAGCCTCATGCGCAAGCTTGACGCACGTAATCGGGTCGAACTCGCGATGTGGGCTCATGAGACCGGCCGCACGTGAGGATCGCAACGACTAGCTCTGCAACCCCGCCGGGCGGTCCAGGTTGCGGGCGCGGAAGGTGTCGCACTGCTTGATGTCACCGGTTTGGTAGCCGGTCAGGAACCAAGCCTGTCGCTGCGCCGAGGAGCCGTGGGTGAAGGACTCGGGGTTGGCCCGGCCCTGGGTGGTTTCCTGGATCCGGTCGTCGCCGATGACCTCTGCAGCGTTGAGCGCGTCGGCCAGCTGTTCCTTGGTGATCGGTTCCAGGCTTACGCTGCCGCCGGGCTGGGACGCGTGGTGGGCCCACATGCCGGCATAGCAGTCGGCCTGCAGCTCCACCCGCACGGCACCGGAGTCGGCACCCTGCGGGTCCTGTTGGGCAATACCCAAGTTGCCCTGCAGGTTCTGGATGTGGTGGCCGACCTCGTGCGCCATCACGTACTCCTGCGCCAGGGCATTGGCACTCGCACCGAAGCTCTCGCGCATCTGGTCGAAGAAGCCGACGTCCAGGTACACGGACGTGTCGGCCGGGCAGTAGAACGGGCCCACCGCAGCCGATGCCTGGCCGCAGCCGGATTGTTCCACACCTTCGTAGAGCATCACACCGGGGCGCTGGTACCGTTCGCCGGTGGCCTCGGGATAGTAGGCACCCCAGAATTCATTGAGGGAGTTGACGGTGGCGATCTGACGGCAGTCGTCGTAACGATCGGCATCGGCTCCGGTCTGGCAACGTTCGGCCAGCTCGCGGTCCTGTTCCTCCACGCTGGTGATCGAGCCCTGCTGCTGTTGCTGCTGGCCACCACCGGTCACCATGTCGATGCCGTCCTGGCCGAACAGCAAACCCGCCACGACCAGCAGGATGATGCCGCCCAGGCCACCACCGACCGCCACGCCACGGCCACCGCGTCCGCCGCCGGACCCTACCTGCGACGTATCCAGTCGCGAGTTGTCATTGAAACTCATGAGGGAAGCATAAGTCGCACCCGTGCGTTTCCGGTCGTGTCGCGCGTCAGAAATTTACGACGCCGCCCGGTCACGGTTCCGAGCATGGGCGAGACAACGAGGCGACCACCCGCGTCTAGAACCATGTGGTCCGGTGTTCTGACGAAAATGGGCTTGATATTGGTGAGAGCACCGGATGAAATGGTGCGCCGCGCGCTCCTCGGGTTAATCCAACCCGCGGGCCGCGAGCGCCTCACCGGTCTGATGCGCGTAGTTCACGGTCGCAATGGTTGCGGGGGTGACCAGGCGGACGGGGTTGGCCCGGATGGTGCGGGCGGTGGCGGCGTCGCGCAGTTCGCCCAGGCAACCGAACAGCCAGGGGACCGAGCGGATCATGAGTGATACCGCCAAACCGATGCGCTCGGTGTTGACCCCGAACCACGACAGCGGGGTGCACAGCCACACCAGGCCGTCGATGAGTCGGGGGAGCGGCGTGGTGCTGATGAGTAATCGCGAGAGACTGACGACCGCGAGTAAGGACAGCACGATGGACGCCGCCCGAGCCGGCCCGTTGAAAATCAGGTGGTAACCGCCCAGCAGAATCACCAGGAACAGCAGCGGACGCAACGACGCCGCCCAGCGGTGCAGTCCCAGCCCGCTCACCACGGACGCAAGCCCGGTGAGCGCCAAAACCGCGAGCGAGAACTGCCAGTCACGGATCAGCATCACCGTGATACACAGCCCCAGGATCAGCACGGCCTTCAGGGCCAGGGGGCAGCGATGCAACAGGGAGCGCCCGGGGACGTAGGTTCCCAGGAGGTCGTCGCGACGCACCTTTCGTCTCATAAAGATTGCCAATCCGCGAAGCCGTTGGCGCACCAGTTCTTGTACTGGGGAATCATCTCGGCCGGCGGCCCCTGAGCAATGATCCGGCTCTCGTGCACCACGGCTACGTGTTGTGCAGTTGAGGCCAGATCCAGGTCATGGGTGCTGATCAGCTGCTGTTGCCCCAGGTTGTCGAGCAGATCGATGAGTTTGAGCTGATTCCGCAGGTCCAGCAGTGTGGTGGGTTCATCCAGGATCAACACTTGGGGTTCGGCGGCCAGCACCGCTGAGAGCGCGACGAGCTGCCGCTCACCGCCGGAGAGATCAAACACACTGTGGTGAGCACGGTGCTCCAGCCCCATCCGGACCAACCACTCGCGAGCCCTCTCGGTCCGTTCCTGGCGATCGGGCACGTGGCGGCGCAACGACAGCTCAATGTCCTCGATGGGAGTGGGCATGAGGATCTGTGACGCCGGATCCGTGAACACAAAACCCACCGCCGCACGCGCCTCCCGGGGGAATGCCACAGGGTCGATGCTGTTGACCCGAACCACCCCGGATTGCGGCACCACCAGTGCGTTGAACAGCCGCAGCAGGGTGGATTTACCGGAGCCGTTGAGACCGATCACCGCGGTGCGCGGTTCCCTGAACTCACAACTGACACGGTCGAGCACAGTGAACGGTCCCGTGGGGGAGTCCACGGTGAGGGTCACGTTGGCGCAGTAGAACGACCCCGGGGATGCTTCGGGCACCAGGGGGTCGTAGCGAGACGATCCTGACTTGCGAGTCATGTATTAGAGAACGGCCCCGGCCATGCGCGGGAAGGCACGATGCACGGCCACGGCAATCAGCGCGGCGGCGGCAGCTTTAATCAGATCACCGGGAATGAACGCCAAGTCAGCGATCACCGCGGCGTTCAAACTCAGGCCACCCACCAGCATCATGCCGATGACACCCAGCACGTGGGACAGGATCAGTCCGGCCACACCGGCCAGGAACAGTTTGATACCCAGCCCGCGGCGCTTGTCGGGCGTGGCGGAGGTGGAGCCGGAGCGGCGTCGTACGCGTTCCTCACGAACGGAACGGTGCGCCAAGAAGCCGACCAGGGCGGCGGCCAACGGGAACGAGAGCAGATAACCGACCGAGGGACCGGCCAGCACGCCCGGGCCGCCCACGAAACCCGCGAAGATCGGCACGCCCAGCAGACCAACCACCACGTATAGGGCGATGGCCAGGAACGCGCGCCAGCCACCCAGGATCATGCCGGTCAGGAATACGGCGAGGGTCTGGAGGGTGATGGGCACCCCGAGCACGCCCACGGGGATGGCCGGGGCCAACGCCAGAACACTGGTCAGCGCGGCGAAAACCGCGATATTGGCTAGGTCGAAGGAGTTGATTTTCCGGGGGGAACCTGTGGTTTCGCTCATGTTCACGGAGTCTAGTTCAGCCAGCGGGCTACCGCGGCTAGACTGGGTCGGTGCCCCGCAGGTTCGGGGCATCTCGTTTGCCCCCTCATGTCTTTGGAAAGGCCTCTCCCTCTTGATCACCGTTACAAACCTCGAACTGCGCGCCGGAGCTCGCCTGCTCATGGACGAAGTCAATTTCCGGGTGGATCGCGGGGACAAGGTCGGCCTGGTGGGCCGCAACGGAGCAGGCAAAACCACCATGACCAAGGTCCTCGCGGGTCAGGCATTACCGGCCGCCGGGGACGTGACGAGTACGGGCACCATCGGCTACCTGCCACAGGACCCCAAGGTCGACGATATGAACCAGCTCGCTCGCGACCGCATCCTCTCCGCCCGCGACCTGGCCGGGGTCACGGCCAAGTTGCGTCAGGCCGAGCAGGACATGGCTTCCGAGGACGACGCCGTGCGGTCCAAAGCCATGCGACGTTACGATCGCATCGAGACCGAGTTCCTCGCCGGTGGCGGTTACGCCGCTGAGTCCGAGGCCGCCACCATCACGAGCAACCTGAATCTGCCCGGGCGCGTGCTCGAGCAACCGTTGCACACGCTCTCCGGTGGTCAGCGCCGTCGTGTGGAGCTGGCCCGTATCCTGTTCTCGGACGCGGACATCATGCTCCTGGACGAGCCCACCAACCACTTGGACCACGACTCCATCGTGTGGCTGCGCGAGTTCCTGAAGAACTACCAGGGCGGCGTGCTCATGATCTCCCACGATGTTGAGCTCATGAACATGGTGGTCAACAAGGTGCTGTACCTGGACGCGAACCGCTGCGTGATCGACGTGTACAACATGTCGTGGAAGAACTACCTCCAGCAGCGCGAACAGGACGAGGCCCGCCGCAAACGCGAGCGCCAGAATGCGGAGAAGAAGGCCGGTGTCCTCATGGACCAGGCCAATAAGATGCGCGCCAAGGCCACCAAGGCTGTGGCCGCCCAGCAAATGATCCGCCGCGCCGAACGCTTGATGGCCGGACTCGAAGGCGAGCGCCAGCAGGACAAGGTCGCCGCGATCCGCTTCCCTAAGCCCGCCGACTGTGGCAAGACCCCGCTCACCGCGGAGGGACTGTCCAAGTCCTACGGCTCGCTGGAGATCTTCACGGACGTGGATCTGGCCATCGACCGCGGTTCCCGCGTGGTGGTGCTCGGCCTCAACGGTGCCGGTAAGACCACGCTGTTGCGCATGCTCGCCGGCCAGGCCGAACCGGACACCGGTAAGGTGATCGCCGGACACGGGCTCAAGCTGGGTTACTTCGCGCAGGAGCACGACACCCTGGACACCAGCCGCACCGTGCTGGAAAACATGAAGACCGCCGCACCGGAACTCCATGACACCCAGGTGCGCACCATCCTCGGTTCGTTCTTGTTCCAGGGCGACGACGTCGATAAGCCCGCCGGCGTGCTCTCCGGTGGCGAGAAGACGCGATTGGCGCTGGCAACGTTGGTGGCGTCGTCGGCGAATGTGCTGCTGCTCGATGAGCCCACTAACAACCTGGACCCGGCCTCGCGCCGGGAGATCCTCAACGCGCTGCACAACTACGAGGGCGCCGTGGTTCTGGTGTCCCACGATGAGGGCGCGGTGGAAGCACTTGAGCCCGAGCGCGTGGTCATGCTGCCGGACGGCATCGAGGACTTGTGGAGCCAGGAGTACCAGGATCTGATCTCGCTGGCCTAGGCCGTCAGCTCCGTCGCTGGGACTCGAGAGCGTCCAACAGGGCGTCCTCTTCGTCTTCGTTGGTCACGGCGTTGGTTCGGCGGTTCTTCTTGGGCCGGTACAGAGACTTGAGGTGGGCGGGCATGTCGTCGGCCATCTGAAGCTCGCGGATGATCAGTTCCTCGTCCACGTCGCCGGTGTAGTTGCCCTCGGCGTCGTAGTACTGCGCCAGCTTGCGTTGGACCTCGGCCGAGTAGGCGCGGTCCCATTCCTCGTTGCGCACGTGCTGCCGGGCTGCGTAACCGAAGGCCACGAACACCAGGAACGCGAACGCATACCACTGCAGAGAGTAGGAAAGGTGCGGGCCGTAATTGATTTCGGGCTTGGCCGGGGCCGCCGGTCGTTCAGCGGCGGGCGGGTCTTCCGATGCGAGGAGGCCGTAACCACCGGTGGCTATCGGGTAGTCCAGCCGCTCATTGAACTGTTCGAGGTTGATCGACGCGATCTGCCCCTCGGGTGCGCCACGGTCCACGGCGTCTTCACCCGGGCGCAACCGCACCGTGGCGGTCACCTCGCCCGACGGTGGCTGGGGCACCACCCCGGGGAGGCCGTTGGCGCCGTCGCCGGTGGGGATCCACCCGCGGTTGATGACCACCGTGCGACCATCGTCTGCGCGGAAGGGAACGAGCACTTCGTACCCCACGCGACCGTCCTGCGGGCGGTTGCGGACGAGCGTGGTGTCCTGAGGCAGATATTGCCCTTCCAAGGTCACCGGCTGCCAGGTCTGGCTCTCGTCATAGTCCTCGAACAGGGGGAGGCCCTCGGCGGGGCTGAGTGCGGGAGCGTCGTAGTTGTTTTCGATCTTGTCGTTTTCCACGACCAAGTAATCGTTGCGGGACATCTGCCACTGAGCGAGGAACGCGCACACGATGGCGGCGACCACGCACATGAGGAACCAGCCGATCCAGGTGCCGGAGAAGAGGAACGAGTACTTGCGCATCAGACCTGGTCCTCCGAGGCTTTGAACGGCTCGGTGGCCTTGAGGAAATCACGCTGGGTCAGGAAATCGCTCAGGTATTCGCGGTGGTCATCGCATGCGAGCCACACTTTACGGCGGTCGGGCGTGTGCACCTTGGGGTTGTTCCAGAGCAGTTGCCATTGGGCGTCGCGGCCACAGCCGCGGCGGGAGCACTGGGGAACTTCGGGATGTTCCGTGGAGTCCTTGGCCGGTTTCGGGGAGCCCCCGTTGGGACTCAGGGAACCCAGCAGATCAAATTCCACGGTGCCATTACTCCTTGGTGTGACTGACGTTCGGTGCTCGGACGGTGGCCGGGGCTTAATTGCGTGATGTGCCCATTCGTTTATACGTGATGGCCTTGGGCGGTTCATGAGTGCGGTATTCGCCGTCAACGACCACGGTTTCCGGGTTCTCGGGTTTGGCTTGAGTTTCAGCGCTTGTGGGCAGCTCGGTGCGCTGTGGCGGTCGGTAGTACGTGCTGGTGCGTTCGGATCGGTCCGCACCGCGGTTGGCCATCATCACAGCAATCCAGGGAAGCACCGCCGCACCAATACACAACAGGATGCGCACCCACAGGATGTCAATCACGACCACGCCAATGATGCACACGATGCGCAGCCCTTGCTGAAGCGCGTACACCTTCATGCGGTGAGACATGTCCTGCGTGTGGGGACCCGCCGCCGAAGTAATCGAGTGAACTCCGGTGGTGTCTCGCGAAGGCGGGTGCGTGCGTGACATGGTGAACAGATCCTTGGAAGTCATTGGCCGGAAAATCTCAGACGCAACATGGTGCCACGGGTTCCGGGGAACGCGCTGAGCGCTTCCGTCAATTGTCTCACCGTTGTGCTAACTCCCCAAGTGACGACGTCCAGTTCTGTCGGTGTCCGGCTAGGATGGCTTGTCAGTTCGTTACTAGATTGTTACCCGGCGTTGCCTCTGCCGCGCCGTCCTGTCGATGAAAGGTTCACCATGGCTGATCAGCCCAACACCGAAGGCGCCCGCACCGTACTGGTCACGGGAGGCAACCGCGGCATCGGCCGTGCCATTGCCGAAGCGTTCGTGGCCGCAGGCGACAACGTGGTGGTCACCTCGCGCTCCGGGGACGACGGGCCCGACGGCGCTCTGACCGTCCAAGCGGACGTCACCGATTCCGCCTCGGTGGACATCGCGTTCAAGCAGATCGAAGAGAAGTACGGCCCCGTGGAGGTGCTGGTGGCCAATGCAGGTGTCACCAAGGACACACTGCTGCTGCGCATGAAGGAAGCAGACTTCCAGGATGTCATCGACACGAACCTCACCGGCGCGTTCCGCGTGGTGCAGCGCGCCACCAAGGGCTTCATGCGCCTGAAGAAGGGCCGCATTGTCCTGATCTCTTCCGTGGTCGGTTTCACCGGTGCGCCGGGCCAGGTCAACTACGCATCCTCCAAGGCCGGAATGGTGGGCATGGCTCGCGCCATCACTCGTGAGCTCGGTGCCCGCGGGGTGACCGCCAACGTGGTGGCCCCCGGTTACATCGACACCGCCATGACCGACGCCCTGAGTGATGAGGTCAAGGCCGAGTATCGGTCCATGATCCCGGCCAGCCGCTTCGGTAAGCCCGAGGAGATCGCCAAGGCCGTTCGTTGGATTGCCTCCGACGACGCCGCCTACATTTCCGGCGCTGTCATCCCTGTGGACGGCGGCTTGGTCATGGGACACTGACTCCCAAGACAGTCTTCAACAGCGCAGCGTGACAAAGGAGAACCGCATGAGCTCAGTGGCAGGCAAAACCGTAGTTATTACGGGTTCCTCGCGAGGGGTGGGCGCAGACACCGCCAAGATTCTGGCAGGGGAGGGCGCGAACGTCGTCGTCAACTATCGCCAGAAGGCCCCCCGCGCCAACAAGGTGGTCAAGGAAATCACCGAGGCCGGCGGCAAAGCCATTGCGGTCCAGGCCGATATGACCGATGTGGAGTCGCTGCGTGGCCTGTTGCAGGCCGGTGTGGACGAGTTCGGCGGCGTGGACATCCTGATCCTCAACGCCTCCGGCGGCATGGAATCCGACATGGGCGAGGATTACGCGCTGCGCCTGAACCGGGACGCTCAAAACGATGCCCTGACCGAGGGACTCAAAGTTCTGCCCGAGGGCGGCCGCGTGGTGTTCGTGACCAGCCACCAGGCGCACTTCATCAACGACGTGGAAACCATGCCCGAGTACGAGGCCGTGGCCAAGTCCAAGCGCGCCGGCGAGGACACACTGACCGCTCGAGTGCCCGAAATGGCCGAGCAGGGTGTGAGCTTCGTGGTCGTCTCCGCGGACATGATCGAAGGCACCGTGACCGCCACGCTGCTCAACCGTGCCCGCCCGGGTGCGCTCGAGGAGCGCCGTGAATCCGCCGGCAAGCTCTACTCGGTCAACGAGTTTGCTCAGGAGATCGCCAAGATGGTCTCTGCAGACGTCGAGACCGGCCACGTGGAACTCGTGGGTGGCGCCGAGGACTTCCTGGCCCAAGCCGGCAAGTAAATTACCTGCGCTGCAGCAGTGCCGCCTGTCCGTGAAAACGGGCAGGCGGCACACTGCTTTCCGGGGTCCTCGTGTGTTTTCGAGTCTGGCTCTCATCTGTGGTAAGTTACTTCTCGTTGCCAACGGCCACGTGAGGTCTCCCGAGTCCTCAATTCGTAGTCGTGACACCTGCGCGGGTGGCGGAATAGGCAGACGCGCTAGCTTGAGGTGCTAGTCCTCGTATTAGAGGGTGGGGGTTCAAGTCCCCCCTCGCGCACAGGATGAAAATCCCCGTTCGACTGGGTCGAACGGGGATTTTTCTTGCTCTGGGAGCGCCGGTGTCCCGCGTATTAAGTTACAGCCGAGTCTGAATAGCCAGGTCGCTGAGCATCTCAGCGTCCTTTGACTTGCGGTGGTCGCCCTCACGCTTCTGCGTGTCCCATACTTAACGAGTGCCTCAGAAAACATTGACGGTTGGTCTCATGGCCGACCCAGGCCTCCCTGAAGCAGTTGCTCGGTCAGTTGTCTCACTGGTGAATCGGGATCTGAACCAGCTGACGCAGGCGGATTCCGTTGAGTGGTCGGTGGAAGTCAGCCGGGATACCCTGCCGTTGACCGAGCAGAACGAAATCCACTTGCTCGATCGGGCGCCAGGTCTCAGAGATGCCCACGGTTGGGACTACATGGTCTATCTGACCGACCTTCCGCGTTCCTTGGACAACAACTCACTAGTGTGTGAGGTCGATGTCACCGGCAATGCCACGTTGCTTTCCCTCCCTGCCCTGGGAGCGGTGCACGTGAAATCCAGGGCGCGCAGGGTGCTCACTGAACTGGTCATTGCCATGGCGGAGGAGTCGCCGGGCAAATACACCACGGGCTATCCCCGCGGATTCAGCCGTCGGAACTGGCAGAAGGTTCAGCGAGAAGGGGATGAGGAGAACTACGAAATCATCCTCCGAGGCGCTTTCAGCCGTCCTCGTCTTCTGGCGGGCATGGTTCGAAGTAATCGGCCCATGCGATTGCTGCCGGCCCTGTCCAGTTCGGTCGCGACCGCCGTGGCCACCGGTGGCTTCGGCATTTTCTACGCGTCCATCTGGAACATGTCGGATGCGCTCTCCACCCCTCGAATGGCAGCGATCAGCGTGTTCGTGGTGGCCGCCTTCGCCACCTGGCTCATCGTTCACAGCGGGCTATGGGTCTCTTCAGAGTCGGCGGGTGGCCGAATACGCAGCGGCTTGGACAACGCGGCAACAGTCCTCACCGTGGGAATCGGCGTTGCCTCCATGTACCTGGTTTTGTGGGCCATCCTGTTTGCCGTGACCTTGGCAGTGGTCAATGCGGAGTACTTGGCAGGCGACATCGGCCACCCGGTGAACCTCTTGGACTATCTGGATATAGCCTGGCTCGCCTCCGCACTGGGCATGATGGGCGGAGCCATGGGGTCCAATTTCGACAAAGAAAGCGACATCCGCGAAGCCACCTACACCCGTCGCGAATATACGCGCCGGAAAATGGCCGAGCGCGAGGAGAACCAGGATTGAATTCGACTGGTCCCACTGAAGGAGCAGACAGGCGGAATCCGCCAACGGCGGTTCTGCGACATCCGGTCCGCTCTCTAATAGGGAGGGGCCAATTACGGCGGGACTTTGATTAGGAACCCGGCAGGCCCTTAGCGCTGCCGGGGTTCTCTCCCCGCTGAGCGTCCATCATGCGGGCGTTGTTCATGCTTTTCAGCCCCGAGGCGATGATCGTGGTCCCGACGATCGGCGCGAAGATCCACGCCGCCGGGTACCAGTGGAACAACATGACCAGCCCGACCGCCCAGAAGAGCAGGCCGGTGAACCAGCTGAACCAGAGACCGGGCTGAGCCTGGGTCACATAATCGAGATGGTCCGGCAGAGGCTCAGGATCCCCGTTCACCAACTGATCAGCGAGTTTCCGGCTGTGGACCGAGTAGATGACGTAGCAGGCCGTGCCGGTCAGCAGCCCCACAGCCAGGTTGGACAACCAGTATCCACCGATTGCCACGAGAGCCTGCATGGATGCTTTGAACTGGTCGGCGATCCAGTCATCCAGGAAAACCGATACGAAAAAGTAGGTCCCGAAGATCAGTATCCAGCGCCAGACCGGTTCGCGGTTCGGCTTGGTACCGTCCCTCATCAAGACCCACCTTTGCTCGTGATGATCGAACAGTAACGAGCGGTTCGTATCCCTGTCCACGCCCTCGAGCAGCTAGACCCGTCGGGTACACATACAAGCTCGGCTGAACCGATCAACCGAAAGGTTGATTTCGGCTGTGCAACACGGGTGATCAGCCTGGTGAGCAATTAGACTGCAAGGCGGACGCCGCATACGTGGCGCGTACGTTCACGGCGCCGGGCGCCCGATCTCCCCTGAGCTGGGGTGCCCCGTGGCATCAGATGACAGGTGAATAATGCCCTCCACTGATACCCGGTCCTCACACGCCAAGAAACGCAGCGGTTCAAAGCCCGGTGCCGTTCGATGGGTCATTCCCATCGTGTTGGTCCTGGCGTGGCTGGGTGTCATGGGTGTGGGTGGACCCACTTTCGGCAAGATCTCGGACGTGGTCACCAACTCCCAGGCGGACTTCCTGCCGGTGGACGCACAGGCCACCGAGGTCCAGGACCGCATTGGGGATTTCAGTGACTCCGAGGGCATCCCCGCCATCATCGTGGCGGAATCAGAGGACGAGATTTCCCGGGCCCAGATTCGGGATCTGGGGGAAACGACCCAGGGATTGACCGACATTGAGCAGGTCACCCAGGTTTCGCCTCCCATCCCGTCGGAGGACGGCCAAGCCGTAGAAATCATTGCCCTGGTGGACGCGGAATCGGACACGGCCACCGTGGTGGAAGAAATCCGTTCCGAGCTCGGCACTGACAGCGAAGACGGCCTCAACATTGCCGTCTCGGGTCCCGCTGGTCTGGTTGCGGACCTCAGCGGCGCGTTCGCCGGCATCGACGGTCTGCTTCTGATCGTCGCCCTGGTCGCGGTGCTGGTGATCCTGGTTCTGGTGTACCGCTCACCGATCCTTCCGTTCCTCGTCCTGATCACCTCCATGGCCGCGTTGTGCGGTGCGATCCTCACCGTGTACTGGCTGGCCAAGGAAGAATTCATTACCCTGAGCGGCCAGACGCAGGGCATCCTCTCCATCATTGTGATCGGCGCGGCCACCGACTACGGCCTGCTGTACACCGCACGGTTCCGCGAAGCCCTGCACCAGACCGAATCCCGTTGGCATGCCACACGCGTCGCCTGGAAGGGCACGTTCCCCGCGGTCATGGCTTCCGGTACCACCGTGATCGCCGGCCTGTTGTGCCTCTTGCTGTCGGCACTTGAATCCAACCGCGCGCTCGGCCCGGTGACCGCAATCGGCGTCGTCTTCGCCATCCTCGCCGGCCTGACCCTGCTGCCGGCCCTGTTGGCGATCTTCGGCCGCGTGGCCATGTGGCCGCGCATTCCCAAGGTGGAGACCGTCCCCGAGGCCCACGAGCAGGCCGATGACCTCGAGCACAAGAAGGGCCTGTGGCCCGCCGTCGCACGCCTGGTGGACCGCAAGTCCCGCACCGTCTGGATCGTGTGCGCGATCGGTCTGGGCATTGCCGCGGTCGGCGCGTCCCAGCTGGACGCCGGTGGCGTACCCGAATCCGAATTCGTCCTGGGTGAGTCCGAGGCCCGCGACGGCCTGGCCATCATCGATCGCCACTTCCCGGGCGGCGCCGGTGACCCCGCGTACGTGCTCGCCTCAGAGGAGCACGGCGAGGCGGTCGCGGAGAAGCTCGACGCTGACGACGACGTCGCTTCGGTCGCCTTCAACGCCAAGGACTCACCGAGCGGGACCATTCCGTTCCCCGCCCCGCAGGCCGGTCCGCTGGCCGACGCTGAACCCACCGAGGACAACGGCCAGGTGCTCATCCAGGCCACACTGACCTACAACACCGACTCCGCCGAGGCCCAGGGCGCCGTCGAGCGTCTGCGCGGCGAGTTGGCCGAGGTCGATCCGAACGTCTTGGTCGGTGGCACCACTGCCGTCCAGCTGGACACTATTTCCGCAGCCGAACGCGACCGGGCCCTGATCATCCCCATCATCCTGGTAGTGATCCTGCTGATCCTGATCGTGTTGTTGCGCAGCATCTTGATGCCCGTCCTGTTGGTGGCCACCACCGTGCTGTCGTTCCTGTCCGCATTGGGTGTCGCCTGGGCCGTGTTCGAGCTGTTCGACATCAACCAGGCTGACCCCACGGTGCCGCTGTTCAGCTTCGTGTTCCTGGTGGCACTGGGCATCGACTACAACATCTTCTTGATGAGTCGAGTCCGCGAAGAAGTGGTGCAGATCGGTCACCGCAAGGGCGTGCTGGTGGGCCTGGTGACGACCGGCGGCGTGATCACGGCCGCGGGCGTGGTGCTCGCGGCAACGTTCGCCGCGCTGGCCGTGCTCCCCATTCTGTTCCTGGTGCAATTGGCCATCATTGTGGCCATCGGCGTTCTGATGGACACCGTGATCGTGCGTTCGCTGCTGGTGCCCGCTCTGGCCTTGGACATCGGTCCCAAGTCTTGGTGGCCGTCCGGTGCAGGCTCGCCCGGTAAGCACCGTAAAGTCGAAACTTCTACGGTCGGGTAATTTTATGCCCGTCCGCCACGATGACTAGACTGCACCTCATGCCCCAGAAGCTCGCTGTCGTTGCGTTTGCCGTGTCTCCCGAGGAGGGGGCCACCGAATCCGTGTTGGATCTGATCGAGCGCTCCGGTGGAGACGTCGAGTCGCACAACTGGGTGCGAGTCACAGAGTCGGCCTCGGATGGTCAAGCCACGGACGTGGAAGGTTACAACGCCCTTACCGTCCATGCCGTCGCTCCATCCGTCGACCACCTGCGTAATGCGCTTCAACCAAACCGGCGGGAACAGCTGCTGCCCGGTGTGGATCTCAACGTGATCGATGCGCGCTGGTTCGACAACTCGCGCCGCAAGCTACTGGTCACGGACGTGGATTCCACGCTGATCCGCCAGGAAGTCATTGAGATGCTGGCCGCGCACGTGGGTCTCGAGTCTGAGGTTGCAGCGGTTACCGAGCGTGCGATGCGCGGTGAGATCGACTTCGAGCAGTCACTGCGTGAGCGTGTGGCCGTTCTCAAGGGTCTGCCGGCATCGGTTATCGATGAGGTTTCGTCGTCCGTGCGGTTGTCTCCCGGTGCCACGGTCCTGGTCAAGACCCTGCTCGGCTCCGGCCACGCGGTGGCTGCGGTATCCGGTGGGTTCAACCAGATCCTGGACCCCCTCGCCGAGAAATTGGACCTGACGCGAGCCGCGGCCAATACCCTGGACATCGAGGACGGTAAGCTGACCGGTCGCGTGACCGGCGGCGTCGTCGACCGCGAAGCCAAGGCTCGTCTGCTGAGCCAGTGGGCAGAGGAACTCGAGGTCGCCCCGGAAGATGTCATTGCGGTCGGCGACGGCGCCAATGATATCGACATGTGTCGCGCCGCGGGACTGTCGGTGGCTTATCGTGCGAAACCGGCCCTGCGCGACGTCGCCGATACGCAGCTGAGCATCCCCAATCTGGATGCCCTGCGCTTCTTCGTGGATCTGTGACCGCAAGTGCCCGTCTCCACGGTGTGCCCGCATGCCGGTGACCGCCCGCTCACGTTAGAGTTGCGAGCATGAGTGCTGTGCTGGAATTGGTGGACGTCAGTGTCGTCCGTGGCGAGAAAACCCTGTTGGATTCGGTGGACTGGACCGTCCAGGACGGGGAGCGTTGGGTCATTCTCGGCCCCAACGGAGCCGGCAAATCCACGTTGCTGTCGATCGCTGCTGCGCGGCTGCACCCCACGACCGGCATGGTCGACATTCTTGAAGAGATCCTGGGCGCGGTGGACGTGTTCGAACTGCGCCCGCGCATCGGCGTCAGCTCCGCGACTCTGGCCACTCAGATCCCGAACGCGGAGACCGTCCGCAACGTGATCGTGACCGCCGCCTATGGCGTCACGGGTCGCTGGCGCGAAGAGTACGACGAGTTCGACGACGCCCGCGCCGTCGAGCTGCTCGAGAGCTGGGGGCTCGCCGAGCTCGCCGAGCGGCGCTTCGGCACGCTCTCCGAAGGTGAGCGCAAGCGAGTGTTGATCGCCCGCGCGCTCATGACCGACCCCGAACTGTTGCTCCTCGATGAGCCGGCCGCCGGTCTGGACGTGGGCGGCCGCGAGAAGCTGGTCGCACGCCTGGACGAGCTCGCGAAGGATCCGTCCTCGCCGGCCATCGTGATGGTCACCCACCACCTCGAAGAGGTCCCGGACGCCTTCACCCACGCCATGCTGTTGCGCGAGGGCAAGATCGTGGCGGCCGGTCCGGTCGGTCAGGTCATGACCCAGAAGAACCTCTCCGAGACGTTCAACCTTCCGCTGAAGCTCGTGAAGGTCGGCAACCGTTACGCCGCGTTCGCCCGGTAATCGAGACTCACGTTGTTGAACCTTCCCTTGTCCGCGGCTGCCCCCATGCAGCTGTTCGGCGAATCCGGAACCATTCCGTTCGAGTGGTGGCAGGTCGCCCTGATCCTGGTGGCCGGTGTCTGGGCCGGTCTGATCAACACGATCGTGGGATCCGGCACCCTGGTGACCTTCCCAGTGCTGGTGACCATGGGTGTGCCTCCTGTGACGGCCTCCATGTCCAACGCAATGGGCCTGATCGCCGGCAACCTGACCGGGGCGTGGAGCTACCGCAGTGAACTCGGGGGAGTGAAGCACACCCTCAAGAAGCTGATTCCGTGCTCCCTTTTGGGCGGCGTGATCGGTGCCGCGTTGCTGCTGACCCTTCCGGAGGAAGTCTTCGGTGTGGCCGCGCCCATCCTCATTGTGGTGGCGCTGCTGTTCGTGATCTTCCAGCCGCGCCTGCAAGCCATGGTGCGGCGTCGTAAGGCCCAGCAAGAGGCCGCGGCAACCGCCGACACGGACATGGAAACCTCGGGTGGGGAAGTTGACCCGGATCGTTCCAAGCAGCCGCTCCCGCTGTACATTTTGGTGTTCTTCGCCGGTATCTACGGCGGGTACTTCGTGGCGGCGCAGGGCGTGCTGCTCATGGGCATCCTGGGCGTGTTCCTGCTGGCGTCCATGCAAGCGGCCAACGCGGTGAAGAACGTGCTGGTGGCAGCGGTGAACATCGTGGCGGCGCTGTCCTACATCTTCCTGGCGTTCGATCGCATCAATTGGTGGGTCGTGCTGTTCATCGCGCTGAGCTCAACGCTCGGCTCGTGGCTGGGGGCCAAGATCGGCAAGCGGATGTCGCCCATCGTCCTGCGCACGGTGATCGTGATCCTGGGCGTCGTGGCGCTCATCAACATGGTCTCCCAGCTGTTCTAGGAGATCAGTCGTGACGTATTCATCTTACGAAGACCGCATCGTCCGCCTGACGGACCCCAAAGATCCGCGCGTAGCCGACTACACGAGCCTCACGGACGTGGCCCTGCGCCGAAAGATCGAACCCGAACGCGGGCTCTATCTCGCCGAATCCTCCAAGGTGCTACGCCGCGCGCTCGACGCCGGCCACCAGCCCCGCTCGTTCTTCATGGCCGAGAAGTGGCTCGATGACATGCGCGACATCTTGGACGCCTACGACGTTCCCGTGTTCGTCGGTTCGGACGAGGTGCTCGAGCACATCACCGGCTTCCACTTGCACCGCGGGGCCATCGCGGCCATGCACCGCCCGGCGCCGCTTTCCTTGACCGACGTGCTGGCCTCCGCCCGCCGCGTGGCGATCCTGGAAGACATCGTGGACCACACCAACGTGGGCGCGATCTTCCGTTCCGCTGCGGCTTTGGACGTCGACGCCGTTCTGGTCACCCCACGCTGCGCCGACCCTTTGTATCGCCGGGCCGTTCGGGTGTCGATGGGCACCGTGTTCCAGGTTCCGTGGCTGCGACTCGAACACTGGACCTCAGACCTGCAGGCCGTGAAGGACGCAGGGTTCCTGACGGCGGCTCTGGCGCTGTCGGAGGATGCCGTAACCGTGGACGAACTGGCAGCGGAGCGACCCGAGAAGCTCGCGCTGATTCTCGGCACCGAGGGCCAGGGGCTCGGTGAAGCCACCCTGTACCACGCCGACCGCCACGTGATCATCCCCATGAGCCACGGGGTGGACTCCCTTAATGTCGCGGCAGCCAGCGCCGTGGCGTTCTGGGAGACCCGTCCACGGTAACAAGCCGCTCCGTCCTGCCATGCACAATTGATACCCAAAGAGCACGGACCGCGAGTCCGGGCTTGGCGCTCCCACCGACGAGGCGCCGGGCTCAGAACTGCCCAGCTCGTGACCGATTACCTGGTTGATAATTCGGTATGGGCGAGATTGGCGTCCGGTGATCAGCGAATCACGGCTCGACTCCGCCATATTGAACAGACGCCGTCGGATCTCTTCGTGACATGCGCGCCCCAGGTTCTGGAGTTTTGCCACAGTGCTCGATCGCCGGAACAATACACGCTTTATCGACAGCAGATTTCCTTAGGGTTTCCGCTCGAACATGCTCCCGATGAGTCGCTCGTCCTGGATATCCAAAACGCTCTCTGGAACTCGGGGCTCGTACGTATCGCGGGGTCCCTCGACATCCTGATCGCGGGGTACGCGATATTAAACAGCGCGACCGTACTCGCGGCGGACCAGGATTTCGACCACATCGCCAAGGTCAGCGATCTCCACCACGAGTACGTTGCGCCATCGTTCTAGTACCGCGGAAGGTTTAAGCCTGAATCTCTGGAGCCGCGGATTAGGGTTCGTGCTACACAGGGTTCATGACTTCCGCCAATGTACGTCCCTGCACTTTGCGGCCCGCCTTGAAGATCGCTGGGGCGACACTCACCTCGGTAGCCGGAATCGCCGGCACCGCGCTCGGTCTCTACGCGTGGAACAACATCACCTTCGCGAAACGTGATCGCCAAGCGGTGACGGCTGCGGGGTTCACCGAACAGACTCACTCGCTACCGAGTGGCACGGTCATCAATTACGCGGAGGGACCTCGGAACGGACCTGCGGTTCTGCTCATTCACGCACAGAGCAGCGCGTGGGAAAGCTACTCTCCAGTGCTGCCCAAACTTGCACGGGACTTCCATGTCTACGCGATAAATGTGGTCGGTCACGGATCTTCCGATCGGACGCCCGGGCGTTACGACATCCACGCGATCGGGGCGGATGTCGTAGCATTCATGGCCGAGGTCATCGACGAACCCGCAATTCTCTCCGGACACTCATCCGGCGGGCTGATAGCTGCGTGGGTTGCTGCGGACGCTCCGGAACGGGTGTCGGCGGTCTTGTTCGAGGATCCGCCTTTCTTCTCCACCGACGCGAACCGCATGCCCCAGCAGTTCAACTTCGTGGACCTCGCTCGTCCGGCCCACGAGTTCCTCGCACATGATGCCGAAGGGGACTTCGTGAGTTGGTACATCAAGCACAACGCTTGGATCCACTACTTCGGCCGTGGGAAGGACAATGTGGTGAAGTTCGCGCGGAACTACCGCCGGAAACATCCGAACCGGCCGTTGAACTTCTGGTTCCTTCCACCCTCGCTCAACAAGTCCGTCCGGTACATGCACGAGTTCGACCCGCGATTCGCGGACGCTTTCTACACCTTCGAATGGCAGGCCGACTTCGACCAGCAGAAAACGCTCGAAGCAATTCATGCACCTTCGATCCTCATTCACGCGAACTGGAACATTTCCGGGGAAGGGATCCTCGAGGGAGCCATGACGGACGATGACGCCGCTCGGGTCTGCGCAGCTCTGCCGAACTCCCGCCTGGAGCGCGTTGACACCGGTCACGGGTTCCACGACGCAGATCCGCAGTTGTTCGTGGACCTCATGCATGAGCTGAGGACGAACCGGCCTCGGTAGACGGACAGCCGTGCCCGCGGAAGGTACTTTTCACGCGCACACAGTGACATCCGTGGCAGAGTTTCGTAGTTCTAGAGGCTCCCCGACATTCCTGGCAGAGGTTCGCAGCGAAACCAGCCCGAATTCTACGAACCCCAACCCGAAATTTGCACCGTTGCGAACCTCAGCCCGAGATGTCGTCTAAACACGACACAGGGGCCGCTCCCTCATGGGAACGGCCCCTGTGTCGTGGGTGGTGATTACTCCGCCACAACAGCGGCGATCGGACCAAATGATGCGTTACCGCGTGATCCACACCCCGCGGGCGGAGGTCCAGTGGGCGGTGACGCCGTTGGAGTAGTGCTGGCGTACTTCGTTGCCGGAGCGGTACTCGCCGGAGGTGGGCCAGCCCCAGCCGCGTTCGTAGCCGGCGCGCATCCAGGCCCGGCCGATGCCCCCGTTCTCCTGCACGGCGTGGGCGCCGGTGCGTGACGTCCAGAGCACCTTGTTGATCTTCGGCCCATTTACGAACACCTGGTAGGCGCCGCCGGTTGCGCGGCGCTCATCAGTGGAGGGGAACCCATAGCCGCGTTCACGGCCGTGAGCCAGGAACGCGCGGCCGATCGCGGTGGGGTTCTCCACGATGCGTGCACCGGTGCGGGAGTGCCAGTAAATGGTGGTCTTGCGACCGGACTTCACGAACTCCTGGTAGCGGCCACCGTTGGCAGCGGCACCTTCCCGAGTCACTGGGTTACCCCACTTGGCGGCACCGCCGGTGGCGCGCCACTTGGAGCCAATTGCACCGCTAGCGGTGTAGTTGGTGGCCACTTGGCCGGTCAGTGCCACGGAGCGAACCGCTGCAGCGGGGTTGATCTGCAGCGACCCGAGCCGACCAGTGGAGGTGGACTTGAGCACCTGCTCGATGCGCGCCGGGGTCAATCCGGGGTTGGCCTGCTTCATGAGCGCCACGGTGCCTGCCACCAATGGTGCGGCCATCGAGGTGCCATACTGGTTGTTGTACGTGCCACCAGCGGGGGTGCGAGCACCGCTGTTCACCGTGGACAACATCGGATCGCTCCACGTTCCACCGGGAGCCAGAACGTCCACCACGGCACCAATGTTCGAGTAGGAAGCCGGCACGCCATTGGGGCCCGCCGCACCCACCACGATGGTGTTGCCGCAGTTCGCCGGAGCGGTGCCCGCAGCGTTCACGCCGCTGTTACCCGCGGCCACCACCACGGGAACGTTGCGGCCCACGGCCGTGTTGATCGCGGCCTGCAGGGTGTTACCGCACTGTCCCGGGTAGTTGAGGGACATGTTGATCACGGTGGAGGGGTTGGGGTTGCGGGGCTGACCGGCCACGCTCGCTCCGGAAGCCCAGGACACGGCGTCGGCGATGTCCGAAACCCAACCGAAGGTGCACTTGCCCAGCACGCGGACGGGCTGGATCTTGGCGCCGGGGGCTGCGCCGGCAATGCCGGTTCCGTTGTTGGTCGCCGCGGCGGCCAGGCCGGCCACGTGGGACCCGTGCCAGGACGAGTTGCGGGCGGGGCTGCCCGTGCCGCAGTGACCGGCGGGGGACCAGTCGCCCTCGTCACGGGGGTTGGCGTCGCGGCCGTTACCGTCCACGGAGAGATTGGTGGGCGTGATGAAATCACGTCCCGCGACCACCTTGGGGTTGAGATCCGGGTGCGAAGTGATGCCGGTATCCAGGATACCGATCGTCTGACCGTTACCGCGGGCCAGATCCCACGCGCCGGGGAAATCGATTCCCCGAGTCTTGGTATTGGCCCACTGAACGGGCCGGAAATACGGGTCGTTGGGCATCCAGCTGGCGGCAGCGAGGCGGTCCGGCTCGGCGTATTCCACGGCGGGATCGGCACGGAGCTCGTTGACGACCTTGGTTTGTTCGGCTTCGTCGAGTTCGCGATCCAGTCGAACCACGTCAGCATCGGCCACGGTCTTCTTGACGTGCTCGGTGACCTCGGGGGTGGCGCCGGGTTCGGAGGAGAGGGCCTCATCGGCGGCAGTTTCGACCACTTCGTCCTTGGTGGTCTTGTCAGCGGCCGGCTCGCGGAACTTCACGATCACGCGATCGGTTTCCTTGGGCGGCTCAGCGGCGGAGGTGGTGGCCGGTGATTCCGGGCCATCGGTGGGGGCTGCGAGTGCGGGCTGGGCAGAGAGCGCCAGAACGGCGGTGACTGCTAGGGGGAGAACGGCCTTGCGTAAGCGCGAAGAACGTACCGTCATAGGGCGGGGGACCTTTCGGGCGCCCGGGCTCGAGCGGGGGAACTCGGTGATTGACGTGCCCGGGTAGTGGAGGGGATAGGCCCCTCATAAGGAGCCTTTTGCATAATACCCAGGTATGAGTGGTACGTGGGGTTATTGACGCAATATGGCTATGACCTGCGAAAAAACTCCTGAACCCGCCCCGGACAGCACGACGCCCGGTTCGGAATGATCCGAACCGGGCGTTGCTGGCAGTTCCAAAATTAGCTGGAGGATTTGCCGAAGTTCTTGAAACGCTGGTTGAAGCGCTCCACGCGACCAGCGGAGTCCATGATGCGCTGCTTACCCGTGTAGAACGGGTGGGACTCGGAAGAGATTTCAACTTCGATGATGGGGTACTCGTTGCCGTCTTCCCAGGTCTCCGTCTTGGAGGAGGTGGCGGTGGAACGAGTCAGGATGACCTTGCCGGAAGCGAGGTCACGGAACAGCACCGGGTGGTAATCCGGGTGAATTTCAGCCTTCATGGTGTCAACCTTCTGTAGGTGCCTGGATTTTGCCAGGCACGGCGTTGCTCGGATAGTCGGTGTTTTTGGGCGCGAACGCACAAAGCACCAATCGATCAGTGTACACCCGGGGTCCGCGCCGGGTCGACTTCCCATGGCTAGGATGGACGCGTGGTCGCCGCCCCCGAACTTGCCCCCGCCTCCGTGTTTCCTTCTAGCCGACGACGCCGCTCGGTCGCCTTCCTGGGCACCGCGCTCCTGGTGCTCACGGCCTGTTCGGACCAGTCCGAACCGGCACCGACCCCGGAACCCGAACCTACGGGGCCCATCGCGGGCGTCGAACATAATGCCCCGCTGCACTCCGTGGATCCCGCGAAGGTGGCGCAAGCGAGAATTCTGCCGGACACCTATCCGGGCAGTTCGGCGAGTGCGGACGGGTCAGAGGCCACGGTCACGCTGCGGGGAGGTGAACCGGGGGAGGACTACCGGCACGGTTCGGTCGGGCTCTCGTTGGAATCCACGGACCTGGCGGACCCGCGCATGAACCGGGACAACGCAGACCTGGTGACCGTTCTGGACTCGCTCCACGAACCGACGCTGCGCTTTGGCGGTAACTCCACGGATCGCCGGTTCTTCTTCACGGCCTCGGATGAGCCCATCCCCAAGGACTGGCCCCTCAATGAGGGGGAGGAGATCACCAAGGTCACGCCCGAGGACCTGAAACGCGTGGCGAAGCTCGCCCAACGCACCAACTCCTCGGTGATCATCAGCGCCAACCTGGCCCGGTACCACCCCGATCGTGCGGGGGAGCTGGCGCGTCACGCGAAGGACGCATTCGGGGATCGTCTGGTGGGCATCATGGTGGGCAATGAGCCCAATGGTTTCTACCAGGGCAAGACCAACGACCTCACCATCAAGGGCGAGGACTGGGACCAGGAAACGTACGCCAAACAACTGACCGCGTACGCCAAGGCCATCCACGAACGGGTGCCGAACCTGCGCATCGTGGCACCCGGTGCCTACTCGGCCGACTGGTGGAATGCCGCCGCGGATGCTCCCGGTACGGATCCCATGGCCATGGCCATGCATCAATACCCGCTCTCCGAATGTGGCAGTCAGTGGGAACATCAGGAACCCACCGTGGCGAACGCCGTGGACCCCGCCACTCGGGACAACATCGACCGGCTCGTGGGTCAAGCCGCCGAGGACGCAGCTGACCACACCATGCCGCTGTGGATCACCGAGACCTCGCTCTCGGCGTGTTCGGGTTCCAACGAAATCACCGAAACTCTCGTGGCCGCCGTGCACCAGGCTGAGTACTCGATGCGCGTCCAGGAACACGGGGTCGAACGCGTGGCCGCCCACTCATCACTGGCCTCCTGCGAAGGCGGCGCACCCATGTCCGTGTTGTGTTCGAACGGCACCCTGGCCAACCCGGGGGAGGCGTTCTCCGTGCGCGCTAACGGACTGGCGTTGGCGCTGATCGCGAGCATCCCGCCGGGCAACATGGTTCAGACCTCGACCTCCACGGATAACCTCACGAGCTTTGCCGTGGAGCACGGCAACGACACCGTGTCCGTGGTGCTCACCGACTACCGCAACCCGGCCAGCGGCAAGGACCGCACTACGACCGTCAATCTTCCGTTCGCGGTGGACTACGCAACACAGTCGCAGCTGCGAGGCCCCTCGTGGACCTCCGAGTATCCGGTGGCGGGCCTCTTCGAGGACCACTCGAACGCAAGCAACAGCCCCAACCCCAGCTCAAGTGCAACGGGAGGTCCGAGCGCAAGTGGCGCAGCGGCGTCGTCGGCGCCCGACTACCCGGCCGATCCGGACGTGGCCCTGAGCGTAGAACGGGCCCTGAAACCGGCGCCCAGTAACGCCGCCAGCGTGGATGGCTACGGCCTGCCGATCACGCCCGTGGGGGAGCGACCGCGCGTGGGTGGGGTCAAGGCCGGCAGCAAAACTGTCGACGTGGCATTACCGGCCGGCTCCACCACTGTGCTTACCCTGAAGAAGACGCAGCCGTCCCCGAGCCCCAAGGAGAGCCAATGACCAGCACCCGCAGACACGGCGAATACAAGGTGATGGGCGGCAAATTGGTGGTCGCCGACCTATCGGTTGTTGACGGTCACCTGGCGAACGTCTCGATCAACGGCGACTTCTTCCTGGAGCCGGACGAGGCACTCGATGACATCAACGCCGCGTTGAACGGGCTGGCCGAATCTGCCGCCCCGGATGAGATGGTTGCGGCCATTGAGACGGCCCTTCCCGCCGACGCCGTGCTGTTCGGTTTCGACGCCCGCGCGGTCGCGATCGCGGTGCGGCGCGCGCTGGCCAAGGCCACCGGCTGGGGCGATCACACATGGGAGGTGATTGCCCCGCAGGTGCGGCCCACGCTCGAGAACCTTGCCCTGGATGAGGTGCTCGCTCGCGAGGTGGGCGCCGGTCGGCGCAACCCCACCCTGCGACTGTGGGACTGGGAGGACCCCGCCGTGGTGATCGGTTCGTTCCAATCGGTGCGCAACGAGGTGGACCCGGAAGGCGCAGAGCGCCACGGGATCGAGGTGGTGCGCCGCGTATCCGGCGGCGGCGCCATGTTCATGGAGGCCGGTAACTGCATCACGTACTCGCTGTACGTTCCGCAGTCGCTGGTGGACGGATTGAGTTTCGCCGATTCCTACCCGTTCCTGGACGCGTGGATCATGCAGTCCTTCCAGTCCATGGGTCTCGACGCGCATTACGTGCCCCTCAATGACATTGCCACCCAGCACGGCAAGATCGGGGGCGCCGCGCAGAAACGGTTCTCCAACGGCGGCATGGTCCACCACGTGACCATGAGTTACGACATCGATGCGGACAAAATGACTGATGTTTTGCGGATCGGCAAAGAGAAGCTCTCCGACAAAGGCAACCGCTCGGCCAAGAAACGCGTGGACCCGCTGCGCCGACAAACCGGCATGAGCCGCTCGGACGTGATTGCCACCCTCAGCACATCATTCACCGACCGATATGACGCGGCGGCCGGTGAAATTACCGCCGACGAACTGGCAACAGCACGCGAACTGGTGCGCACCAAATTCGCTACGCCGGAGTGGATCAACCGCGTACCGTAAGATGTGCGAAAGTAACCGCCCTGATCGGGGCGGAGCAGCACAACCGAATGACCCCCACACCTCGGAGCGCCTACATGTCCCTGAATGACTTCGACTACGAAGAAGAAGAGCGCCGTCCGCGCAAGAAACACACGGGCCGCAATGTTCTTCTCGTGTTCCTGGCACTGGTACTGACGGTCGCTGTCGTGGCGGGCTTGTTCGTGTGGAACCTGGGCCGCAATTTCGACCGCGGCTCCAGCCCCATTGAGTCCGCATTCCCCGCTGAATCGGATCGCCCCGAGAAGGACTCCGCGCAGGACGCCGGCACCACGGTCATGCTCCTGGGCTCGGACAAGCGCCCGGAGGGTGAGGACCCTAACGTCACCGGTTCTCGCGCGGACTCCATCATGCTGCTGCACATCCCTGATGACGGCGGCGAAATGTACATCATGTCCATCATGCGTGACACCTGGGTGGACATCCCCGGTGTGGGCGAGGCCAAGATCAATGCCGCACTGGATCACGGTGGTATGCCGCTCATGGTGCAGACGTTCGAGGAGCACTTTGGCACTCGCATTGACGAGGTCGCTCAGGTGGACTTTGCCGGCTTCGAAGGGCTCACGGATGCCCTGGGTGGGGTGACGGTCAACGTGCCCGTGGGCTTCACCAACAATCAGGGTCAGACCTTCCAGCAGGGACCGCAGGAAATGGACGGTGAGACCGCACTGGCGTTCGTCCGCGAGCGCTATGCCTTCCAGGACGGCGATTACCAGCGCGTGCGTAACCAGCGTGCGTACCTGCAGGCCATGATCAATAAGCTGGTCAGCTCCGAGACCCTGACCAACCCGGTCAAGATCAATGAAGTGGTCAAGCAGATTTCTCCCTACCTGACCGTGAGTGATGGCTTAACAGCTAACTGGATCATCCGTCAGGCCCCTAAGCTGGTGGGGCTGAGTAATAGCGACATCCACATGTTCACGGTGCCCACCCAGGGCACCGGGACCTCGGCTGACGGCCAGTCGATCGTGGTTGCCGATACCCAGGCCATGCAGGAGATCGGTGACGCCATCTCCGAAGGCACCCTGGGCGAGTACGTGTCCAACCTGCCGGCAGGTGATCAGTAACGTTCATGCCCCCGAACCCCCGTAGTTCCGCCACCCAGCGGAACCGCTGACCCCCGTCCCCCTTCCTCTTGACCCCGCGAGAGGCCCATGCAGCCCCCTGAAACCGACGTACGTCTGCTACTGCTGACCAGTTCCTACTGGCCGGAGCATTCCCCACCCCAGCGCCGCTGGATGTCACTGATCCGCAACATGCGCGATCAGGGCTGGGCGGTGTCCGTGGTGGCTCCGGTGGCTCATTACGGGCCGGGCCCGGACTACTCCTCGGACACCAAGGGACGTGCCTGGCGGGCGCAACCGGGCTTCCTGGGCGAGAAGATTTACCGGGTGCCGCATTTGCTCTTGGGGGACAACAGGGTCTTCAAACTGGCCAATCAGCTGGTTGGGGCTGCCGGGTCGGTGCTGCGGGGTGTAGCCACGGGCCGCCAGGACGCCGTGTTGGTCACGGCGCCGTCGTTGCCTTTGCTGGGGTCGGCGTTACTGGTGGCCCGGTTCAAGGGCCTGCCGCTCGTCGTCGAAATGCGGGACGCGTGGCCCAATCTGGCCGAGGACGCCTCACTGGTGCGCGGCGGTTCCAAATCAGTGATCAACAGCGCCGTGGAGTACGTGCAGAATCGTGCGGACCTGGTGGTCACCGTGACCGAAGGGTTCGAACGCACGTTGCGAGAACGCGGCGTCGCCGATGTGGTCACGGTACGCAACGGCATTCAAATGGATCGCACACCCCGCCTCGAGGCACCTCCGGTGCAGCGTGAGCGGCTCGAGGTGCTCTATCTGGGTAACCACGGGGAATCTCAGGCCTTGGACGTGCTCATTCGCGCAGCCGCCCTGGTCGGTGACGACATGCGACTCACGCTCGTGGGCCACGGTAGTCAGAAGCCGGCGCTTCGCCGACTGGCCATGGAACTCGGCGCCACAGTTCGTTTCCTGCCTCCTGAATACCGTGAGGCGGTCTTTGCCCGGTACCAGGAGGCCGATTCTCTGGTGATTTCCCTGCGCGATGATTGGAAGTCTTTCGAGGACACCATCCCGTCCAAGACGTACGAGGTTCTGGCAGTGGGTCGGCACATCACGGGCATCGTGCGCGGTGAAGCCGCCAACGTGCTGACGGAGGCCGGCGAAGGCGACATCGTGGAATGCAAGCCTCAGGAAATCGCCCAACTCTGGCGGGAGCTGGCCGCGGATCGATCCCGATTGCAGCCTGCGGGAACTGGGCGCGAATGGGCCAAGTCCCACGCCAACTACTCGGATCTGTCCTGCCGCTACGGTGACCTGTTGCGACAGACCATCCGCGAACACCAAGCCCAGCCCCAACAGTCGGTGACGCAGCGCATCGCGCGCATGGGCCGTGCCGCCGTGAAGGTGGCCCGGCAATCGCGGCAGTTCCGGAGAACCGCCTGATGCGGGGACCCTCCGGGCAACGCGTGCGCGAGCTCGCGACCAACGCGTGGATCACGGCGTCCACGGTGGCTCACCACATAACCGATGACCCCGTGGTGTTCTGCCTGCAAGTATCGCGTCGACTGCCATCCCGGGTGGTTCGGCCGGTTGCCCAGGGCCTGTCCCGCTTGCCGGCCAGCAGGTTTCCTGCCGCACGCGGCACGGGTCTTCACATCTTGGGCAACGACGACGCCGCTGCCGCCACCTTGCGCTCGGCTGCGGGGTCCGCGGGTGTTGCCGTTCGTCGTCGCTGCGCGGAAGTGTCCCTGACCATGGGGGAGTTGCCCCTGACGGAGTCATTGCTCTCCGAGTTACCCGCGTCAACCCGGGGTGCTTCCGCGACCCGAGCACGAGTGAACTGGCACCATGGCGATGTGGATGGGGCCGTGGGCGTTCTCGAGACCGCCCGCTCGGCCGGGACTGCTACCCGCGGTGAACGGTCGCTTGTGAAGCGATTGTCCGCAGAACGTGACCTGCTGGGCTCATTTGAACCCGAACTTCCCGCGGTCGGAACGTACGCACCGCGGCCGAACACGGTGCTATACGCGGTGACCAATTCCCTACCGCACACAGCCAGCGGCTACGCCCAGCGCACGCACTCGCTGCTGAGCGCCATCAAGGACGAGGGCTGGGACGTTCACGCGGTGACGCGCCCCGGTTACCCGGTGCAAGTCGGTAAAGTCCTGGCTCGCGGCACAGATGTGGTGGACGGGATCCCGTACCACCGGATCCTGCCGCTCAACCTGGCGCCCACTACGACCGGGCGCGTGCAACAGCACGCTGATGCTTTACTCCGGTTGGCTCTCGAGGTGCGTCCCTCCGTTCTCCACACCACCACGCACTACGTGAACGCGCTGGCTGTGCGGGCTGTGGCGGAGGCCCTGTGTATTCCGTGGACCTATGAAGTGCGCGGGCTGCTTGCGGATACGTGGGCGTCCACCAGGTCACCGGAGGCGCTGCAGTCCACTCGCTATGACCGGTTCCAAGCGCGCGAGGCGCAGGCGCTTCAATCTGCTCACCATGTTGTCACGCTCGGAACGCACATGGCCGATCGGGTCCGAGAGATCGCCGGAGACTCGTCATTGTCCGTGCACTTGGCTCCCAATGGCGTGGGCGGGCAGTTCACGGACGAGCCGGGGGAGAAGGTGAGCGCGCGGCGTCGTACCGGGCTGCCGCTCGAGAGGTTCCTGGTGGGGACCGTGACCTCGGTGGTCGACTACGAAGGCCTGGACGATCTAGTGCGTGCGGTGGACATTGCCCGCAAGAGCGTGCCGTCCATTCTCGCGGTAATCGTGGGGGACGGTGTGGCCCGCCCGGGACTGCAACAACTGGTCTCCGACCTGGGAATTCAAGACCATGTGAAATTTTGTGGACGAGTTGATCGATCCGAAGCGGTTGAGTACTTCAGGTCACTCGACGTGTTCGTGGTGCCGCGTAAGGATCGCACGGTGACCCGCGCGGTGACGCCGCTGAAACCGGTGGAGGCACTGGCCTCCCGGACAGCGGTGGTAGCTAGCGACCTGCCCGCGTTGCGTGAAGTGATCGACCACGGTGTGACTGGATTGCTGACCCCGCCGGATGATCCGGAATCGTTGGCTGCGGCGTTGCTCGAGTTGGCACGTGACCCGCAGACCCGCGAAAGGCTTGCCAGGGCAGGCCGGGAGTGGGCGCTGAAAAATCGCACGTGGGCGGTGACCGCGAAAGAGACCGTGACGCGGTACGGTGAAATGACTGGGCGAACCCCCGCGCCCCAGAACGACCGCATCCTGACCCCCGAGGAGACGCGTGAGCGCCAAAGTTGAGCCGTTTAACCCCGGGCGGCTCCAAGCAGTTGGCGCCCGGCCGCCGTTGGGCGAGTACCTGCGTGATCTGTGGGGCTCGCGGCACTTCATCATGTACGACGCCAAGGTCCGCTTGGCCGTCAGCCAGGATCACACGTTCTTGGGCAAGGTCTGGATCGTTCTCAATCCCATTTTGCTGGGACTAACCTTCTTTGTGGTCTTTGGTCTGCTCCTGAGAACTGGTCGAGGAATCGACAATTTTCTGGCCTTCCTGTTGATCGGCCTGATCATGTTCCAATACAGCAGCCGCTCCGTGGTGGCAGTCTCAAGATCGATGTATTCGGGGAAAGCGCTGGTCCGCGGATTCATGTTCCCGCGTGCGGCGCTCACGTTGTCCATCGTGATGAAAGACGCGATGACCCAGGTCTACGCGTTACTCGCGATGATCGTGATGGTGATGGTCATTCCGCCCCACGAAACTCCGACTTGGACCTGGCTCTTAGTCATTCCCGTGTTCCTTCTGCAAACCCTGTTCAACTGGGGATTGGGCATGTTGCTGGCGCCTGCCGTGAACAAGGTGCCCGACGTCGCCAATCTGCTGTCGTTCTTCATGCGCTTGTGGATGTACTCGTCTGGGATTTTCTATGACCCCTCACGCTTCATCGAAGACCCGCGGATCCTGGCCATTTTCCACTTCAACCCGCTGTACCAGGTGCTATCGATCTCTCGAGAACTCATCATGGATGGAACCGTGCCTGGCTGGGCCTCATGGGCTGTCCTCATAAGCGCAAGCTTGGTTCTGGCGATCGCTGGCATTCTCGTGTTCTGGCTCAACGAAGAGAGCTATGCCGATGAGCGTTAACCGTCATGCGCAGTCCGAGGCAGCCGCGGGTCGGCATGGACGAGCGCCACGCAATCCGGCCGTGGTCATCGACAACGTGACCATGGTCTACAACGTGACCTCCACCGGCGGGGGCGAAGAAGTGCCGGTCGCAGCTCCTGTTCGATGGGCCCGCAAAGCGCTGGGGCGTCCGCCCGTTGTCAAGAATCAGGCCCTCACGGATATCACTCTCGCAATTCACCAGGGTGAGTTCGTGGGCTTCATTGGTCGTAACGGTTCGGGCAAGTCGACCCTGATGAACATCGTGGCCGGACAAATGAATCCCACAATTGGGCGTGTGTATTCCGTGGACACGCCGGTGAAGCTTGGGGTCAACGTGTCTCTGGTGCCGGCGCTGTCCGGTGAAAAGAACATACGCCTGGGATGTTTGGCACAGGGAATGCACCCGGACCGGGTGGATGAGATTTTGCCCGACCTTGTTGAAGTGGCAGCCCTGGGGAACGCGATCCACTGGCCAATGAAGGCTTACTCGTCCGGTATGGCTGCCCGTCTTCGTTTTGCCGTGGCGACGGCAACTGATCCCCACATCTTGATTCTCGATGAGGCGTTGTCGACCGGTGATGCTCAGTTCCGCGAACGGGGACAGAAGCGCATGGCCGAAATTCGGGAGCAGGCCGGCTGCGTCATGTTCGTGTCTCACTCCATGTCCGAAATTCGGGACATGTGCACCAGGGTGGTGTGGCTCGATCAGGGTGACCTCTTGATGGACGGCGATCCGAAGACCGTGACGGCCGAGTACGAGGCCTACATGAAGGACCTCGCGGCAGGGAACAATTTCGCTGCGCGGGCCCGCAAAGAGCAGCTTCAATCCGACTTCGTCAGAACCGAACTCCGCGAGGTGCAATGGTGACCCCCAGACGATCGCAACGAAACCTCAGGACCGAAATCTGGCACCTCCGGAACGGGGGAGTGTCGCAGTGGCGCAAGTATCGCAGGCGGGCGTCCCTACCAGCCGGGGCGTCCGCAGGAGCCGTTGAAGGCCTTCGCAAGACCATTAGTTTCAGGCCCCAGGAATGGCCCGATCGAGCGCCAGTTCGTTCCGACCTCACGGTCGCTGTTATCCTTGACGACTTTTCCGCGCGGGCCTTCCAATATGAATGGAACCAGATCGCGTTGTCGCGTGACGGGTGGAAGTCTGAACTGGCGGCGCAACCCGTGGATCTCTTGTTTGTAGAGTCTGCCTGGCACGGTAACGGTGATGACTGGCAGTACCAGCTCACCGGGACGAGCGGGGTCAAGGACTCCATCAAGGAATTGGTCACCCACTGTAGGGAGCAGGGCATTCCCACGGTGTTCTGGAACAAGGAAGACCCGCCACACTATGAGGACTTCTTGGAATGCGCGGGTCTCTTTGACCACGTGTTCACCACAGATGTAAATAGGATCCCCGACTACCACCGGGACCTCGGACACGACCATGTCTCTGTTTTGCCGTTCGCCGCTCAACCCGCAGTTCACAACCCCTCGCGTCCCCGGAACGGCTTTCACGAGCGTGACGTCGCCTTTGGCGGCATGTACTTCGCGCACAAGTTCCCCGAACGTCGCGAACAGATGGATCTGTTGTTGGGCGGCGCAGATGACGTTAGCCCCAAGCTTCAGACCGGTCTCGAAATCTTCTCCCGCTATCTGGGAGAGGATGAGCGTTACCAGTTCCCTGAACCGTTGGACCAGCGGGTGGTCGGTTCCCTGACCTACGACCAGATGCTGACTGCGTACAAGGCATACCGCGTCTTTTTGAATGTGAACTCTGTAGTGGACTCACCGTCCATGTGTGCGCGACGTATTTTCGAAATCACCGCGAGTGGCACGCCAGTTGTCAGCACTCCGTCTCGGGCCATTCGTGAGTACTTCACCGAGAATCAGTTGGCAGTTGTCGAGGATAGAGAGCACGCTGCGGACGTCATCCGTGCGCTCGTGCGTAGTCCTGAACTTGCCGATCGTATGGTCCACCGCGCGCAGCGAGAAGTGTGGAACAAGCACATGTACGGCCATCGCGTGGAGCAAATTCTCCAACGAGTTCTGCCCGAGAAGATTCGTCCACGAACACGACCGACGGTTTCTATCTTATTGTGTACCAATCGCCCACATAGGGTCGCCTCTGCTCTCCAAGGGTTCGCGACACAGGAGAATGTCGACCTGGACGTTGTGATGGTTGCTCATGGATTCGATCCGAGTGCCGACGAGATACAGGAAGCGATTGCCACCAGTGGCATCGACCAAGTCACGACCATCGCGGCTGACTCCGAGTTGACACTTGGAGAATGTCTAAATCTTGCGGTTGAGGCGTCCATGGGTGAAGTTCTAGCCAAGATGGACGACGACGATTTTTACGCTCCCCGGTATCTCGCAGATCTGCTCGACGCCCTGGTGTACTCCGGCGCGGATATCGTCGGGAAACAGGCCCACTACATGTACGTGGAGTCCCAGGATGTAACGTTGCACCGATTTGCACATCGGGAACACCGATACACGGACTTCGTCATGGGGCCTACTATCACCGGTTATCGACGGGTCTTTGATCAAATTCCGTTTCAACGAAGAAACACCGGCGAAGATTCGTCCTTCCTGGCAGCGACCCTTGAGGCGGGCTTCACGATCTATTCGGCCGATCGATTCAATTTTGTCCAACGTCGCGGGACGGACGGCCATACGTGGCAAGTGTCGGATGCTAACGTCTTGGCCACCGGCAGTGTCGTCATGTTCGGGGACAACTCAATCCATGTGACGGTATGATTCAAGTGGGTCATAACGCGCATGACATATAGCACTCCTGACCGGGCTTATATTTTCGTGAGGTCAGTAGTAGTCGTCTCAGTAAGGTGAGGTAATGAGCAATCCTTTGGAAGTTGTCTTTGTCGGACTCGGGTACATCGGTCTCCCCACTGCCGTGGTCATGGCCAATCACGGAGTACGGGTCCACGGTGTGGACGTCAATGCCTCCGCCGTAGAGCGCATCCAGCGCGGTGAAGTCACCATCGTTGAACCCGGGTTGGAAGAACAGCTCAAGAAGGCTGTCGATAGTGGTCAGCTCACCGCCTCCACCGAGATGCAGCAGGGCAACGCGTTCGTCATTGCGGTTCCCACCCCCTTCAAGGACAACTACGAAGGCGACCTGTCGTACATCATGTCCGCAGCAGAGTCGATTGCTCCTCAGCTGCAAGGCGACGAAGTGGTCATCCTCGAATCGACCTCCCCGCCCAAGACAACACAGAAACTTGCGGACAAGATCCTGGAACTGCGCCCGGACCTCTCCGTCGACGGTGCAAACGGCAAGCCCGTGATCCATTTCGCTTACTGCCCCGAGCGCATCCTTCCTGGTAAGGCGATGGAAGAGCTCATGAGCAATGACCGCATTATCGGCGGTCGCACTCCCGAGGCCGCTCGCCGCGCAACCGAGGTGTACGCCTCGTTCTGTGAGGGCGAATTGCTTGCGACGGACGATGTGACTGCGGAGATGGCCAAGCTCACCGAGAACTCCTTCCGCGATGTGAACATCGCATTTGCCAATGAGCTTTCGTTGATCGCTGACAACCTGGGAATCGACGTGTGGGAGCTCATCGAGCTGGCTAACCATCACCCCCGTGTGAACATCCTGCAGCCGGGCCCCGGCGTGGGTGGTCACTGCATCGCCGTTGACCCCTGGTTCATCGTGTCTTCTGACCGCGAGAACTCCAACATCATTCGTACGGCTCGTGAGGTCAACGACGGCAAGCCCAAGTGGGTAATCAACAAGGTCGATGAGGCTGTTAAGAACATCGATTCTCCGGTGATCGCTGCTCTGGGTCTGGCATTCAAGCCCAACATCGATGACCTTCGCGAGTCGCCGGCGCTCAACATCACCAAGGATTTGGCCGAGCACGTTGACCACGCGACAGTATTGGCTGTCGAACCCAACGTCGGCGAGTTGCCCAAGGCACTGCAGGGTATGCCCAATGTGGAGTTCGCAGAATATGCGGATGCGATCAAGCGCGCGGATGTTGTTCTTCTGCTGGTTGATCACGACGAGTTTAAGACCATTCCCGCGGCGTCGTTGAAGGGCAAGACCGTGGTGGATACCAAGGGCCTCTGGCGGTAACGCGCTGAACGGCGGTGGGGGTCCCACCGCCGTTACCCGTTATTCACCTCAGTCGACACTGAAGTCATCCCCCAACAGATGTGTCAGCCATACCCCCCCCCCCCACCGCAGGAGCACCCCCGATGCATCCAGACGAACGGCGCGATCCTCGTCATCTTAAAGAACTTGTGTATGCCCAGGCAGCGAGTGATTCACGTGCCATCTTTGACGCTCTAGAACGCGCCACCGCTTCGAACCGCAGTCTCCAGGCCAAGTCGAAAGCACAGAACGCTAAGCTCGCGACGGTGTCCCGTCAGCATCGTGCTCTTGTCCAGGAAAACCGGCAGCTTGCCGAAGAACTTGCTGTTTACAAGAATGCCTGGGCATCGGGTGTAGCCCCTAAAAGTGACACGGAATCTGTGGGCGAAATAATCAGCTCGGATGCCGAGGAAGTCCCGGAGTCCCTCGTGTTCACTCCTAGTTCAGGCGGTCGCGAAGACGCGCCTGGAGAACAACCGCGTACCGTACATCCATCTTCGTCCGCAGATCTCGCCCCAATCAGCGCCCCTCAGGATGCCGAGGAAGCTAGCGAGGCCGAGTCCTCCGATATTCCTCGTGACATGGATCCGACGGCGGAGCAGGATCCTGAGGCTTCTTCACCAAGTGAGGCACCCGAACGGGTGGTTTCGGAGATGGATACTAGTGAGGTGCTGAAAGCCTTCCACGAAAATCCGGATGCACCTCGTTTGGCGGATTGCCTCAACAGATTGTGGTATCGGGAAGGCGAAATCAACCGCGCCGAGCGATTGATCCGTAATCACCGCGATTTGGTCAATGATCTAAATTCACGTCAACGTGCACTTGCTGAGCGTATTCTGGGGACAGTAGCGCTTCGGGAAAATCTAGAACGGTTCGTACCACAGCGCGCGCGAGGAGCCGCTTACCACCCGGAACATAAACGCGTGCTCTATTGCGCGTACTCAACCCCCATCTTCCACTCCAACGGTTACTCAGTTCGCACCGAAGGTGTGGTCGCGGGCTTGAAAGCTGCTGGCGCGGATGTCACGGTTCTGGGACGATCTGGGTACCCTTGGGACATTTCAACCGCAGATGCCAAACCCCGCAAACGACGACATGTGGTGAATCGTCACGGTGTCGATTGGGTTCACCTTCCTGAGGGGAACATTTCTGCTCAGGGTCCCCACGAATACATCAATGTGGCGGCAGATACCGTGGTTCGGCAAGCTAAACTGTCAAGGCCGTCCGTGATTCACGCAGCATCGAACTACCTCAATGCCCTACCTGCACTCATTGCGGCTCGACGTCTTGGACTGCCGTTCGTGTATGAGGTGCGGGGCTTGTGGGAGGTTACGGAAGCCTCCACCAAACCTGGATGGGAAAAGACCGAGCGCTACGGCAACCAAGCATTCCTCGAATCATTCGTTGCTCGAGAAGCAGATGCGGTTCTAGCCATTACTCGAGAGGTAAAGGAAGAGCTGGTCCGTCGAGGAGTCCCGGCCGATCGCATTTCGTTGCTGCCCAATGGGGTGGATACCGGGGCATTCCTTCCACTGCCCCGGGATGAGGTGTATGCCAAGAGTCACGGCATCCGCACAGACGTACCCGTCATTGGTTTCGCAGGGTCTTTTGTGGAGTATGAAGGTCTTCATACCTTGCTCCAAGCAGCGAATATCCTGCGCGGTCGCAAGGTCAAGTTTCAGGTGGCCATTGCCGGCGCAGGGGGCGTTTACAACAACCTCAAGGAATACCAGAAGAAGAACCGTCTGCAGGGAACAGTCCGATTCCTCGGACGTCGGCCTTCATCTGAAATTCCCCGGGTCATGAGCTGCGTAGACATTGTGGCTTGCCCCCGCCTGAGCCTGCCCGTAACCGAGATGGTTTCACCGCTTAAACCGCTTGAAGCATTCTCGGCATCGAAGCCCGTTGTACTTTCTGACGTCTCCCCGCACCGAGTTCTGGTTGGGGCTGATCAAGGCACTCACGAGGGCTCTAGAGGTCTACTCAGTGTGGCCGGTGACCCCAAATCATTAGCAAACGCGCTTCAGCGACTCATCGAGAATCGGGAAGAACGGATCGCTATGGGGCAGGCCGCACGCCTATGGGCCGTCGACGAGCGCCAGTGGGTGCACCTCGGTGACTCAATTCGTGAAACTTACCGTTTGGCGTCTGAAAATTACGACGGACAGGCTACGGCCGGCCGACAGGTACAAGATCTCCGCATCGGGCTCATCGCGGACGAGTTCACCACAGAGACTCTGAACCGTTCAGCCACGATCGTCCCGCTCGATGTTGAGACTTATGCGGACCAAATCCGTACTGAGAATCTGGATTTGGTGTTCATCGAGTCAGCATGGAGCGGCAATGCGGGGCAATGGCACCGGAAGGTGGGTTATTACTCTGACGAAGAACATGAGCCGTTCCGATATCTACTCAGACGCTGCCGGGACGCGAACGTTCCAACGGTCTTTTGGAATAAAGAGGATCCGGTTCACATCAATCGTTTCCGTCGCACTGGCGCGTTGTGCGACCATGTCTTCACCACGGACGCTGACATGATTCCGGAGTACCTTTCGCAGGCCCGCACTTTGAGCGGGGGCCGAGCTATCACGGCATCTTCCTTGCCGTTCTACGCGCAGCCCGCTATTCACAATCCACTGCCTGGTCGACGCCCTCTCGAGAACACCGTGTCTTACGCGGGAACGTATTACGGTGACCGGTACGCGGAGCGTTCTCATCAACTCGCAACTCTGTTGCGAACGGCGAAGCCGTACGGCCTGTCCATCTATGATCGGCAGGCAGCATATCCGGATTCGCCATATCAATTTCCGGCCGAGTTCAAGTCCTCTGTTCGCGGTGCGTTGCCTTACAACCAGGTGATTGATAGCTACCGTGCGCACGCAGCCAGCTTGAACGTCAATTCCGTAGCTTATTCACCCAGCATGTTCTCTCGCAGGGTTGTGGAGATCGCCGCCTGCGGTGGCGCTGTACTCTCCGGCTGGAGCCGCGGTGTGGCTGAGACGTTCGACGGCGCCATTCCCTGCACTAACAATGAGTATTACTTAAAGGCGCTGTTGTCCGCTTGGACCTCGGATCCCCGTGAACGCCTCTCGGAAGTGTGGTTGCAGCTGCGCACCGTGTTGCGCTCTCATACCGTGGATACTGCCCTTGTGATCTTGGCTCGCACGGCAGGAATTGGAGTGGCAGGGTTCGCCCTTCCCTCGTGGGGCGCCGACGTTACGCCGGAACAAGTCAATGAGATCATTCGTCAATCGGTGCCTCCCGTTACCGTGCGCCTTTCCGGTAATGACGACGACGCTCGGGCCGCTCTGGAGGAACACGGCGTTCGAGTACTGTCCACTTCGTCACCCATACCCGATGACGTCGAGTTCTGGGGATCCCTGCCCGAGAAATACTCTCGGACGTGGGCGGAGGATCTGCTGCAGGCTACCCGCTGGGGACAGTGGCAGAAACTGACATCGCAGGAGTTTAATGATGATGAGGATGCCAGACACTTCGCGGTACCGGGGGAGAACACTCTAGCCACCTCCGGTCTCGTTGCGAGGTCCGAATTGTGCCAGGGTTCAGTCGCAGCAGCCTTGCAAGCTCCCGGTCTGAAAACTTTGACGCTCACGGTGCCCGAGGAACCGGACACACACAGTGAACTGGTCCTCGTGGCCTCCTCCAAGATCTCTCCTGAGCAAACGGGAACGGTATTGATCGCGGGGCACGATCTCAAATTTGCTCAATCTTGGATTGAGCACCTGCGCGAGCTCGGCGTGTCTGTCTTAGTGGACCAATGGGAGAATCATGCCCACCATGATGAGCAGCGGTCACGTGAGTTGCTGTCACGAGCCGACACGGTGTTCTGCGAATGGGGTCTTGGCAACGCGGTTTGGTATTCGCAGCATGTGAGTGAGAAACACCGTCTGGTGGTTAGAGTGCATGCACAAGAATTACGCGGTCTTTACCTGCGCAAAATCAACCACGGGTCAGTGGATCAGTATATCTTCGTGAGTGAACTGATGCGCGAGGGTGCCATAGCAAGTCACGGAGTTCCACGTTCCATCACAAGCGTCATTCCGAATATCGTTCGCACAGAGATGCTTGCCTTGGAGAAGACCCCCAAGGCTGCGAAGACGATCGGTTTCGTGGGCATGGTGCCACAGATGAAACGTTTGGACCGTGCGATCAGTGTTCTCGAGGCAATTCTGGAGGAGGACCCTGACTTCACTCTTCGGGTTAAAGGAAAGCGTCCCGAAGATTATTCTTGGATGCTCAAGCGTGAACATGAAATGGCTTGGTACGGCGAATGCTATGAGCGGGCCAAGGTTTTGAACGACCGCCATGGTCGAGAAGTGGTGGCATTTGATCCGTACGGCAATGACATGGCCGAGTGGTATCGAGGTATCGGCTATGGCATTTCTCTGAGTGACCACGAGTCCTTCCACCTCACGCTCCCGGACGTGGCCGCATCCGGGGGAGTCCCTGTGTCCTTGGACTGGCCAGGTGCTGACTTGATCTATCCACGAGAGTGGCTTGTTCCCTCGCCGGAACACATGGCCCGGCGGATATTGGGTCTGAGCCGTGCAGAAGACGAACGCCGTATGTTCTCGGCGGACGCCGCAAAATTTGCGAGAGAACGGTTCGATGAACGCAACATCTTCGATCAGTTAGACATCACCCTGAGCCCAGGGCTCTGAGGAGCACATGCATGAATCCCCCAAACTCCACGCGCGATTCCCACGAACCCGAACCCACTGTTGAGGACACCGTGAGTGAACTCCTGGTGAGCCAAGCCCGTGAGATCCAGGTTCTCAGCAAGGAACTGGCCACGAGCTACGAGAAGGAACTGAGGTTCTTCAAGAATTTGAAGAACCGGGACAAACAGCTCAAGGAGCAGGAGAAATCCCTGACGAAGAAGATCTGGTGGCTAGAGTCCGAACGACGCCGTTTCATGGAGCGTGAAAACCGACTCCGGGACCAAGTGGAGCAATTAACGGAGCAGCGCGATGTTGCCGAACGCAAGGTTCGGCAGTTGCGCGCGTCCAAGCTCGGAAAGCTCCAGAGTGGCATGTGGCGTGTGAGGAAAGCGGTGCGGTCATGGCGATGAACAATCAGCAGGTGGCACTGCGCAGCGCTAACGTGCGGGCCAGGATCTCCGAACTGGAGCAGCTAAGGCAGCGATTGAAGTTGGACGAAAGCTGGTATGGATCCGGCGCGTTCAAAGCTCATTTGTGCCGTGGCCATGCGGACCGGCTTGCACCGCGGGTCGACCCTGAGCGCTACGCCCGAATTCTGACCGACAACGGACGTGCCGATCAGGTCCGAGAATTGTTGGAACTAGCGCGGACCCTTCCGAACCATGCAGGAACCAGGGTGTTGCAACCGCACCCGGCCCGAGTAGCAATGATCGCGGACACTTTCCTCTATGAAACATTCGAGGGGACCGCCCGGATTACATACGTGACGCCCGAGAACTATCGGGAAGCCGCGGCTGAATCGGACGTGCTAATCGTGGCTTCCACGTGGCGTGGCCGCTTCGAGGACTGGCACGGCACCACATCCAACTGGGGACCTCTGCGCACGCAGGTCATCCCTGAGTTTAAGTCCCGTGGGGTGCCGGTGATCTTCTACTCGAAAGAGGACCCGCCCAATTACGCACTCTTCAGGCCCGTAGCGCGAGACGCAGACGTGGTGTTCACCTCCGCGGAAGAAATGATCCCGAAATACCGTGTGGATTGCCCGGACGTCTCGCATATTGAATCCATGACATTTGGTGTCAACCCGCTGCTCCACAACCCAGTAGGGTCGCGGCGGGTTAGGCGGCAAGAGATCCTGTTCGCTGGCTCCTGGCTATCCCACAAGTATCCGCACCGCCAGACCTCCGCCAAGAAGCTCTTCGACGGCGTAGAGGAGTCCGGGCGTGACTTACTGATTATGGACAGGAACTCCACGCTGGGAGACCCCAAGTACCACTACCCGCAGCAGTACATGGACCACGTTGGACCCGGTGTGGAACACCGCGCGCTCATGAAGATTCAACGCTTGGTCGATGTGCAGCTCAACTTGAACTCGGTGACCAACTCCACCACCATGTACGCGAACCGCGCGGTGGAGCTGCAGGCCATGGGTGCTTTCGTGCTCTCCAATTACTCGGTGGCGGTCAACGACCGGTATCCCGAGGTGCAATTGATCGACAAGCAGCCAGAAGTCCCCTTGGTTCTGGCTGCAATGATGGGGGATGACCTATACCGAGCCCAGAATGACGGCCTACGGCGAGTTTGGGAACACGACACGGCGTGGCAACGAATGGCGCAATTACTCAACTCCGTGGGGGCACCCGTGGCCACCTTGTCCGAACGAACGGCCCTCGTCCCTGTGTCAGGGACAGGCATTGAGCAAGTGCGACGAGTTGCGGCGTCCCAGACAGTGCCGGCGGACGTTCTCTCCCGTGATGAGATCGTCTCTCGTCGGGACCAGTACGACGCAGTCGTCCCGATTTCGGATGATCACGAGTACAGCAGCGTGCACGTACGAGATCTACTCAACGTCTTCCGCTATGCGGACGTGGACATAGCCACTAAGGACGGCAGCGAAACGAATTCAGTGATCGCCCGCGGCGAAGATCATGAATTGATAAGCGAAGTGGCTTCCTCGGCCCGGAGTGCCCTACGAACGAAGGCCGAGGACGACGTACTTAGTCGTTGGTTGGACACTGGCCGCATGGTCGGAGACGCCTACAGCGCGGCACCGTTTGGCGCAGGCCCCAGGGGCACCGAAAGGATCGATGTCAAGGGCTTGGCCGAGTCCGAACTGACCGTTGTGGTGCCCGTTTTCAACAATGGCAAGCACTTGGTCTCAAAGTGTTTCCGATCACTGCAACGCTCCACGATCTTCGATCGCATGGAAATCCTTCTTATTGACGACGGCTCCACGGACGGATACACGGCCCACGTCGTGCGCGAACTGGCCGAGCGGTACCCCAATGTACGAGCGCACTTCTTCCAAAAAGGTGGGTCTGGAAGTGCTTCCCGCCCCCGGAATGAGGGACTCAAACTCGCGACTGCGCCGTACATCACATACCTGGACCCGGACAATGAAGCGCTCAACGACGGTTTCCGTGTGCTGCTAGACCAGGTTAAGGACCTCAAGGTGCAGTTCGCCATCGGCGACATGATTAAACTGTCCAGCTGGCGGCGGCACGTGCACAATGCCTCTCTGCTGGAGAAGTCGCTTCCGGAAGACCCAGTGGGTGGTCTCATAGTGCCGGAGGACGCACTAACGCTCACCAATTTTCAGCCCATGAGCATCCAGGCTCTCGTCGCGGATACTCAGTGGTTGCGCTCTATTGGCCTCTACCAGCCCCTTGGGGCTCTGGGACAGGACTCCTTGGCGTTCCAACAAATGCTTTATGGTGCTCGGCGGATCGCGACCGTACGACTGCCGATCCACGTTTACTACGGCGCGGTTTCCAACTCCATGATCAATTCCGTTGGCCCCGGGTTTTTCCGCAAGTATTTGCCCATGGAACGGTTCCGTAAGGAATGGCTCGAGCGGGACGGCCTTTACGAGGACTACTGCCGATTGAGGGTGGACCCGTTCTTCAATGGCTGGTTGGTGGACAAATTTAACAAGTTCGTTTCACCAGAGCAAAGAGCGGAATGTCGCGCTCTGCTGGATGAACTGTGTGCAATTTACGATGTGAAGCTTGCCCTCAAGGACCCCGAGGATCCCGACTCGGGTCTGCGCGTTCTCATTCGCCCGGCCGAGAAACAACCTGTGCCTGAGGACATCGCCGCGGATCTCGAGGCCGACACCACCGAGCCTCTCCCGGGGACTCACTGAGCATGGTTAATTTGGAGGCCGCACGGCGGCAAGCATTGGGCACTCACTTCACAGAGGCAGAGAACGAGTCCGAACTCGTGGCACGCTTGAAGAATCGGCGTTTGCACATGGCTCCACACAAGGAATGGTCTCTGCCCGAGGTACCTACTTGGCGGGAGAACCCGTTCGACGATAACAACTGGGAATTCCAGTACCACATGCTCAGGTGGCTAGACCCACTGCGAAGGGCCGGTGCAGCGGGGGACCGAGACGCCGCATTGCTGTGGGAAAAATACGCTCGATCCTGGATTGAAGCAAACCAACCGGGCTCGGATCCATATAAGTGGGCGTGGATTGATATGAGCGACGGTATCCGCGCCATGGAGCTGTGTCACGGTTTGACGGTGGTGGGAGAACAGCCCTGGCTGATCAATTCCTTACGGGATCATGTGGGTTGGCTATTGGAGCCAAGCCACCTCAAGAGGGGCAACCATGGCTTCCACCAGCACGTTGGGTTGTTTGTGCTCGGAGTGGTACTCGAAGACCAGAAGGTCACGGACGTTGCTATGCAGCGATTAACTGACCAATTCGAGGCGGCCTACGACGAGCAGGGGGCAAATGAGGAAGGGTCCATCAGTTACCACCTGCAGAACTATGTGTGGTGGAACGATGCTTTCAAACGACTGGACCTCGAAGGCGTCGCCCGACCCGTGCAAGCCCACCGGTTGGAACTTGCCCCCACTCTCTTGGCCCATGCAACCACACCTTTAGGCAGGTTCGCACGCATAGGTGATACTGACGGCGGTAATGCGAGAAAAGTGAACCACCCGCATACCCAGTTCACCGTGAGCCGAGGAAAAAAGGGGCGTAAGCCAGAATCCACTACGGCTATTTATGATGCGGGATACGCATTTATGAGGAGTGGGTGGGGAGAAAATCGCCCGTACGAAGACGAAACGTTCGTCACCGCCACATGGGGGCGACAAGACAAGGTCCACGGGCATCGTGACGGGGGCTCAATAACGTACGCAACAGATGGGGTGCAGTGGATTGATGACACCGGAAAATTTTATTACGGAAAACATCCCATGCGGACATATGTTGTTAATCGTGCAGGACATAACTCAATTGTAATCCCCGGGAAACAATATCAGAAAAAGACCCAAGTCTATGCGGAACAAAAGAAAGAAACCGACGATTATGTGGAAATAACGCTACATGATCACGGATACAATGATATCCTTATTAGTCGCCGGGTAATTTACCTCAAAAAACGGCGCATACTTGTCATCGTCGATTCGGTCAATGCCGAAGTAGCAGTGAGTGTGGAACAACGATGGCATGCGGGAAAAAATATATCTATGGTAGAAATGGCAGGAAGCGTCCGTCTTTTTAGTGGCCTCAAAACACTGGATATTTCATCAATCGGACCCCAGCCGGAAATTTCAATCACTAAAGGTAATGAAAACCCATTTTTAGGCTGGATGTCCAATGGATGGCGTCGTAGGGTCGCCTCCGAAGTGCTATCTCTTAAGCAGGCAGGAGAGCGGATCCAGTTCATTACCACTGTAGGTCGCGACATTTTAGCAAATGATCTATTGTTGCAGAGTCAGACACCAACAATCGATTTGAATGAACCGCTAGAAGAATGGATGCCGCGAGAGGTACTAGTCGCTCCCCGGAAAGAGCCAACAGTATGGTCTGCGGTAGGTTCTGACCTGACAGGAGAGGCCTGGCTTGAAACCGGCCGAGCTGTCACTGTCAACGCATCGGGGCCTGCAGAGTTATACGCGTTCTCGATAATTACTCCGAACCGACCACCGACTAAACCCATATATAGCCGACGAAATCTTGCGGCATTTATGGTTCATGATCCCAATAAATCCCGTATCAAGATATATAATCGCAATCGAAGTGGTCCCGTAAAAAGTTGCATTGTTGATATAAAAACTTAACTAAATATTCCGAACATATCCCAATAGAGATATGAAGATAATAAACTGTAAACAAAACCATGATATGATAAGGACCCGGATGTGAGCTTTCTACTAACGGTAATTCAGGGCAATGAGCGGGGTGATGGTGTAGAGATACTACCTGGCGTATTCTTAGACTCCAGCGACCTGAGAGTTAGTAATAGTGGGGAATACATCGCAGTCGCTGGCTGCGGTAGACTCGGCGACAGTTTCGTGGGAGCTTCCGCCGCGGTAGATACAGGTCAATTAAGAAGGCAAATAGGACATAGTGTCAAGGATGCCATGCTGTCCATTGCAGGTTCGTTAGCGTTAGTCTTTCGTGGTAGCGATTCTCAAACAGCCTTCGTACTCGCCGACCCATTGGGAGGCCAGCCTGTATTCAGAATAGGCCGAGACACCGACAACGTGGTTCTGCTCGGTTCAGACCCGGTTCGAATGGTAGATAGTGCGCAACGATTTGGTATCAATCTCGAGCCATCCGAGAAGCATATTTCCGAACTTATCCTGACTGGCAATGCAGGCTTTGGCGGCGTTAGCTACAAAGGTCTAGACGTCCTGCCGCAGTTTTGCACAGTTTCAATTACTCAAGGCAGAATTAACGTTACGAAACACGACCGGCCATGGAAAGATAGCTCAATAGATCCTATGAATCTTGGTTCGGATTCTTACTGGGAATCTATTGAGGAAATCGCGAATGATATTAGGCGGAATATCCAGGCAGTCATTGAGTATCCTGCACTATCGCGGGTTTCTCACCTGACAGGGGGTTTTGATTCGCGCCTTGTCCTGGCTGGGCTTCGAAATTTAAACGCCACGGAAAATTTCGGATTCTTCTGCTCAGGAAGTCCTGCGCAGGAAGACAAACGAATCTACCTTGGCTTAGCGTCTTCTCTAGACCTAAACCCAGCTGATCGGAGCGGTATTTCAGCTTCGAAATATCCTACATCTCTAGAGCAAGACTTGCTTTGGCCGATGCTTGAATCGGCGGGCATGCGAACCGACGGTCCGAACAAATACACGGATTCTTACGACACGGTAGTATTAAGTGGGGGATACGGGGAACTACTACGCGCCTTTTATAGCCGCAAGGATCTTGGTGTCAATCTACAAGACATACCCGCGCTCAGTAGGTCGATTTGGGGAGGGGCGGCGACAAACCCCACTCACCCTTCTTGCTTCCTAACTCAAGAAGCCATTGATATGCACAACGAGGCAATCAGAGGTTCAATCAATTTGGCCATGGAGGACGGTGTCCGCGAGGATTACTTCCTTGATCACATGTACGTGACCATCCGAAACCGATTCTATGTGGGGCTCGGCTCCGCGCTATACAGCAAGTACATCCACCGCTTTGATCCGCTGTACTCGATAGCCGCTGTGCGCCTAGCCTCTCGTCTACCAGTAGATTTACGCATGGAAAACATGGTGGGACTTGACGTCATGAACAATCTCGCCCCCGAATTACTTTCATATGATTTCGATACTCCAAGAGTATCCCCTCGTTATCGAGAGCTCAGGTCTGTACAGACAAGACGAGAATTTGATCAGTCACGACCTTCAGGATCCAAAACGTATCGAGTTCCATATCGTGCGCCAGTACAACCACCCAAGGCCTACTTTCCTCCGGCAACTGCAGCGCAAGTTGAAACAGCCAATACCATGAAAGCAACACTTAGACATGTGGTCCAAATAGACCATGTTCGGAGTCAATTATCAACATTGTCTGAGAAACTGCGCGGTAGTGATGCAGAGAATTATTTAGACTTTGATAAGCTAAATATAGCTGCTCGGAGGAGGCCAACAAATCGCGTTGTGATGCGAAGTATGTTTAGTTGCTATTCATCCTTGCTATGGTACGCGAATACTAAAGGAATCGTAAATGAAGTTTAGACTTACACGATGGTTTAGAAAATCAGAAGTCAGTGCGGATTTAGTAATATTCAATAAGGATCTAAAAAAGCACACCAAAATTAAACTTCCTCGCAGCGGCAGTAAGGTCGTTGATCTAGCCGATACAACTATGGGTGACGATTGGTTAAGGGACAAAAAAACATTTGTGAGAATTGAGTCTACTAATGACTCTAAAGACAATGGGACAGAACTTATACGAAGACTCAGGTTGTCGGAGCTAAGCTCAAGTTTTAATAGACTACATATCATCAATTATAAAGACGCAGACTCTTTCTGGAATGATACAAGTCGCGCGTTGGATCTATTATCTATCTGGACATACATACTGCCGCTACAAGTTGAAAATAGCTTAATTCGCTTGCACACCGACGTAATTGGGGGATTCGGTAGGGGGCAGCGTCTAACAAACCGATCATCTCTTGTTCGCGTAGCTCAACGCTACATCAGCAAGGGTTGTATTGTTCCCGGCTCGTTGGTGTCAGAAGTACTGTGTGACCTCTACCTTTGGTACCTCGTTGAGGAAGCTCGGGTCGCCACAGGCGCCAACGAGACGGATGGTCGCTCAGTCGAAGGTTGGCGGTCAGTGGTGGCATTTGCTCGTTCGAATCCGTCTCTAGCGTGCTCCCATCTTTGGCTGGCTTTTGATGCCTCGAGAAGGGGCGACCGATTCCAGGCGAACCAGGAGTTTGAGTCAGCGAAGAGTCTTGACTCCAGTTCCTTCCTTGCTCGTGCAGTATCACTTCGCGGCTTGTTCACATATCGAGATGGTCTTCCGAACGACGAGGTTGAATGTGATGTGGAGTTGGATCCTAGAATCCGTCCGATTATCCAAGAATCAGAATCTCAGGGTTGGCCAAGAGCTGTTGTTTTCTCTGGCGACATAAAGTTCTTCCGGCGATACTTCCCCCGTATTCACTATTACGCGCGCTTAATGGAAAAGACACAGTTACATCTTCATCTTATCGGAGAGGAGACAGAGGTCCGCAAAGTCGTAGGGGACGCTCTCGAACTTTCCACCCGAACTGACAATCTGATGGCGGATGGCCGAACAGCGTCCGTCTCGGTGACATTTGAGAGAACGCCACGAGGGGTCGGGGAGCTGAAAACGTATTTTGCGTGTGCACGGTTCATCAGGGCAACGGAACTTTTGGACATGTACCCGGAAGGAGTGTGGATTCAGGACCTCGATCTCGTTCATACTGGTCCAGTTGAACCTTTCTTCAGTGCCCTTAGGACCTCGGGATTTGGTGCCTCACTAAGTCCTGTTGCGTATGGCTCCGTGCCATGGAAGTCACTCCTCGCGGGGAGTGTATGGGCCGCTGACACTCCTGTTACCCGTCGACTGCTGTCCGACGCATCTAGATATATTTTATCATTCTTGTCTTTGGAGTCGACTTGGATGCTCGATCAGAATGCACTTCGTTATGCATTAGACATGGCACAGGACAAGATTAGTTTCGTGAACATGCACAAGATTGGAGCGCCGGTGGGGCAGAATAGCCTTTCAAGAATTATTGAAAAGGATTAAGTGTTTAAACGTTTCCGGTCTGCTCTGTGGCATACGTTCGCACCTGAGACTAGTCAACTATAGGCAACTGGTGCGGTCGGTATTCGGAATCCGAGATTGTGGAGAGTTTTTGTGCGTGATCGAACAAGACAAGCTATTAAATCCTTCGTGCCAGTGGTGCGGAATCGGTCTGCTAGCCAGAGAGCCGAACGTCTTCTGAATGAAGGTATAATCGCGCATCCAACTCTAGGCGACATCGAGTTCGATTCTGGGGCTTGCTGGAATTCGGATTTGCCTCGTACGGCAGGTAGATACATACACGGATTTCTATTCTTCGCTGATTGGCATCATTCAGTGCTTCAGAGCTCGCCCCAGGCTGTCGTATTCGCTAGTAGTGTCATGTTGTCGTGGTCGCGGGTCAATGCAACTAAACCGGGGTCATCTCAAATGGCGTTTCATGATGAGACCACGGCGCAGCGGTGTCTACAAATTGTGCATTTTCTTGATGAATATGGGGCAGATATACCGCTTCAAGACTTCGAAGCATTGAGGAGTGCCGTTCATTACACTGTAGATTTATTGATGGATCCGACATTCTACGCAGGCAAGAATAATCACGGAATGTTTCAAGACATTGCGCTCCTTCGATTTGCGGCAGCGGGTCCTGACGTTATTTCCCCTTGCCGTGAAGAGTTCACGTCAAAGTGCGTGGAGACTTCTCTTGCGCGTCTTTATGATTATTTCAAGGACTGTTTCACTCGGGATGGTGTTCATGTGGAGAATAGCCCGAGCTATCATTTCATGGTTGCCAAATATGTGCGAGAATTAATACCTGTTTTTGAGGAGTACGATCAAGAACGGGCATCTGTAATTAAGCAAATTTATGCGAACTCTGAACGATATGCTACCCACATTATCCTACCTAACGGGTTTTTGCCTCCCATAAGCGATACTAAAGTTGTACGCGTCCGAGATACCGGTCTTAAAAATACCTTCAATGGGAGGGAGTTTCAATATTCCATTACTGAAGGTAAATCAGGATCGAAACCTAATGAGTGCACGCTTGTTTTACCAGAGGCAGGTTTCGCTATTCATCGAAGCGCGTGGGGGAGCCCTGAGGCGTGCTTTGTTCTTTTCAAGGCAGGCTATAATTCCAATTATCATCACCATGCGGATGATCTGTCGCTTATATTTTATGCGGCTGGGAGATTGCTTTTAAGCGAAGCCGGAGCGTTCGGTTACGACTATAAGAATCCTTATACAAAGTATGCCTTTTCTCAGTATGCACACAATACTGTTGTTGTAGACGGGAGATCACAGTCACGAGTTGACCCACGCCCTGTCGGTGTGACCTTGAAAGATCAGGGGAGTGATAGTAAATCTGTTGTCAATGTCTTGGGCGTCAATAGTCGTAACCCTGGATCCATTCATGAACGTGGTTTGCGGATTAACGAAAATGCTGACTACATTGAGTTGCATATCTCAGATATTGTTGGGCACTCGGACAAGAGATCTCATGATTATGAAGTTTTATGGCATTTAGGGTCAGGGGTGCGAGCTGTAGTGCATCATGATGTAGCCGAATTATTTCTTGGAAGTCAGAAAGTTCTTGAAATCTGTTGGACGGGTAAACACACGGTTACTGCGAAACTTGTTAATTCCGTTGGCTCTAAATCGCCAAAAGCACATCGCTTCCCGGATTTCGGGAGGATTGAGAACGGCACGGTTTTGAATATTTCGTCTTCAGGGCCTGGGTTGGATCTACATACTGTCATACGCACTGGCGGGTTTTCAAAAAAATACATTGAAACCATCGGAGACGGAAGTCAATCCCATCTGAAAGCGGACGTTTCTAATCCCGCTTCACCTGCCCGTGGTGTACACGTTTCTCGGGATGGTTCGTGCATAGTCGCGACTTCTATGCGATCGAAGGCGAGTGATTACACTGCATTTTATCTTTATAAGGGTTCGACTATTATTCAACGAGTCAACTACAAGCGCGATAATGGCCGCACTGTTTTTCGTAACCTCGCGCCTGGTGTATATCGTGTTCGATCGTTTCTAAAAAGAAATTCAGATAGTGATGCTGAGGTGTTCGCCTCAGAATCAATCAGGATTGATTAACGATCTGGCGGAGGATTTTAAGCGTATAAGGTTTGGATAGAGGATTATGGCCGGCCTTGGAATCCCGATATTTATGGCAGCGCATGTTTTGACTAAGGTCTGGAAAATTTTGTTTGAATATTTCGAATTCTGGGTGATCGATATTTCGATCGTGATCTGATTCCATATTGACCCAGTAGTCCACCCTCGGGGATTTGGACAAGCTGGCTAGAAGCTTGAGTACATTAGTGCGTTTTGGGTACTTTTTTCGGAGATCTGCTGGCAGGCGGTTGTCCAGTCGCATCTTGCGCAAACTGTTGACTGCGGGTGGGAACCATCGAGTCCAGTCGAACTGAGCATTATTCACGACTGCGCGTGCCTCCGGATCATGAAACAGAAGGGAAAGAGCCATGAATCCGCCGGCGGAGGAGCCGAAGTATGCTCGCTGGTGTGGGTGGGTACTTCCGAGTAGACAAGCCAAAGCCTGGACTGCTCGAGAAGCATCTGGTGTCACTTCGTATTTGAGGGAGTATTGCCCCCAGGCCAAAGAGAGGGCATGGTCTCCCACAGTGGCGGGATCGCACACATAGATCTGGTTCTGGTCGATGTCTTGCCACCAAGTGGAGCGCTGGAACACCGGCTTACCTGCTGAGATGGCTTGGTCCACTGCGCCATTGCACATCACCACTGTCTCTTGGGTGTGCCCTCGTCGGACAACTAAAAGGGATATAACGCAGTTCGGAGTGACTACATCCACGCGTTGGGGGCTGTCTACTTCGAACGAGTCGATCGTCAGATCGCCCACGTGATCAACATGTACGGTATGGACGGCTTCTTCGCCATACTCGAAAATGCTGTCGGGCATGTCGGTGGCGACTTGAAGGGGCTTACTCGGATTGCGTTCCGTAAGGATGATGTCCTTGATTTGAGCTCGCGAGGCAGTTTCCCAGGAGGCCCCGCCAGGGTGCGCCCGTAGGGCCAGGATCTGAACGCTAACTTGTGTCTCTGTCGTTACGCCACTCACCGTGACATGCACGGGGCGCCGTCGAGCGGCGCCGTCCCAGCGCGCTACGGGCCGTCGGTCTACACAGATTTGATAGAGCCAATGGCCTTCCGCTTTTGCATGGCAGTAGGGAGAAGTAATCGTAAAGGTTAAATCTCCGGTGTGGGGCGCGGCCTGCAGGAATCGCTCCACCCGTGTCCCGGGAACAAAAGAGTCACGGGGGATATGCACGTTCTCGTTTCCCGGGTGGACGAAGTGACGCCTACCCTCCACGGTGGTCACTGCGAACTCTGCTTCTAGTGGGAGACGTGACTCCGCACTGTGTAGCGCCTCAACGGCGAGCCGTTCGTCTCTAGTTTGTTCATAGAGGTTGCGATAGTCGTTCTTGCCGGGGAAGTTTAAGATCGGGCATTCAGCGTTGATCAGCTCGGAGAACAAATACCCGTCGGAGCGCTCTTGGATACTGAAGGCCAGGCTGATTTCAACCATCGTGCGCACATTCATGGGCACACAGGTTTCGAACGCTACGTCCGTCTCATTGAGAATTTCTGCAAGCCAGCGACCGGATCGGGTTTCCCAGAAGAATAGGTCCCAACGGTGAAAGCCGTGGAGCGGGACATCATATTCCCACTTGCGGACTCCTCTGTAGAAGTCCGCTGCGCGTGACTCCTCTGGTTCCAGACCCTTGTCACGTTTGGTGCGTTTGTAGTAAAGCTGCTGCAGATTTTCGAGGTTGTCATTCCACTCGTTGGTGCCCCAATAGGCTCGTCCGATTTCGTAAGCGTTACCCCGTAGATGCACGACATCATCCTGCGGGTAGGCATTGGCGTAGTGCGGGACCAACCACCGGCCATGACTCTGCCACGAGTTTTTGTCGAGACAAGCGTTGATCTCCGCTGCCCTAGGTAGATTCTTTGTTCCCACATAGAAGTAACGGTGCTGCAGCGGCAACAGGGTTTTGATCTCTTCAACCAGGTGCTTGTCCCTGGTCATCGATTTGGACCACTTGTCCCCGGTGTTTTTCCTCGCGGTGTAGGTAAACATCTCGATGTCGTCAACATGATCCATGGACAGTGCCAGACCTGTACGGCTGTCTGCACCGCCCGTCAGCGACATGACCAGCTTGGAACCCGTGGCCACCAGGTGCTGCATTTCCTGCTTCCACATTTTTTGGAAGGCATCGACCTTCTTCGCGGTGCTCCAGCTCTCGTATCGGTTCGACTCTCGAGGGTAGAAACGATGTACAGACCAGTCTGAGACGCTGAGGAAGTGGTTGGGAAGCAGAGAAGAGACCCCCATAAAACGCGTTCGGTCCCACCCTGCAATGGCACCTTGCAAACCGTTCTCGTCCACCCGCACGGGATGCGGATGTATGTCGTCGATCAACTGAAGGTGAGACGCCACCAGAGATGCCTCCGCCGAGAAATACACAGATCGCATGCCAGTGGCGTCGTTGAATACTCTGAAACTACGGCTGTCGCCCAACAAGATGACGTGCCGGCCACCCAGCACGTCCAATGCCTCGAGGAACTCGGGCTCTCCATAAGCTGCCATGCGAGCTAAATGCTCAGCGGGGGACACCCCGACGTCTTCCAGCCCTGCATACAGACAGAGCCCATGGACCAGGACCCATTTGTCGGTGCCATTCACAGGGGCGATCTCTGGGACCCGGAGGCGATCATGGGAAAAGGTCCAGCCGGAGGCGCCTAATGGGACACTGGACCATTCACCCGGAACGGTCACCGCGGTGTCGGAATGGATCACGAACCCCCGGGGGTAGGGGTGCAGAACAACCACAAGGTTCCTTTCGATCACATCAGGGGGCGGGGAAGCGCGGGAGAGGGTCAGCTCACGGGCTCAGAAAGCAGCGCCAATATTTGCCCCTGGTCCAACGGAGCAGACCCAACTGTCTCGTCATGGTAGCGCTCGCACCGGATACGGTCCGTAAGATCGGGTCGATTTGTCAGCAGTTTCTCAACGTGGGGAAGCGAAATCTCACGGTCGTGTCGTAGCGCAGTGTTCACCAGGTAACGGACGCGCGGAGGTTCTGAACACAAAGCCCAATGGCTCAATGCATCGACACGTTCGGGGGTGCGTGACCGCAAGGCTTCGAGTGAGATATTCCGCAGACGCTCCGATTGCACGGTTTTCACAGCGGTTGGATACCCATCGGTCCAATCGAATTGACCATTGTTCATCAGCACACGTGCGGCAGGATCCCTTGATGCCAGTGCCAATGCGATGAATCCGCCGGCGGAAGAACCGAAGTACTGTCTCAGCCCACCATCCGTAACCCCCAAGGCAGCACTGATTGCAGTAACTGCCCTGGACGTGTCGGGTACGGACCAGTACTCAGGGGAATACTGACCCCAGGCAATGGGCACGGCGGCCGCTCCAAGAGTGGCAGGATCACACACGAAAATCTGGTGGTGGGCTAGTTCCGGCCACCAAGAGGAGCGCTGGAAAACGGGGCCACGGTTTGATTGGGCAAGATCTACTGGGCCATTGCACCAGATCGTGGTCCGATCTGCGGCTGAACGACGGACTACCAATAGAGGGATCAGACAATGAGACGTCACTACGTCTACGCGACGCGGTATTTCAGGAATGAATCCATCGGCGTTCAATAACCCCAGGTCATCGACTGATATGCGGAGAACCTCCGGCGTGGACTCAACGGTGCTGCCTGCCACGTCTGTACTAACGCTTAATGGCCCGGGCAGGTCGTGCTTAGTGAATACTGCGTCGGACACCCGCGCCCTGGTGGCCTTTTCCCAGGACAATATACCGACGCGATCTCGCAAGGCCACTGCACTGACTTCCACTGTGGTCTCCGCTGTGATGTTCTCAACGGACACGTGCACCGGACGACGTCGCAGTGCCCCGTCCCAGCGCGCCCGCACCGACCCGTCGACGCTGATTACATACTGCCAACTGTCCCGGGCCGCGTGCTTCGCGTAGTCCGATTCAACGGTGAACGCCAGGGATCCTCGGGCTCCCGAGGGCTCGAAGACCCTGGCGCTCAGGGTGCCGGACGTGAAATGTGTAGAGGGCAGGTACAACTCGGGACTCTCCACGGTGACCGATTCAACGACTTCACCATTCCTGAGCAGAGTCATGCCTGGCTGGAGTGGGAGGTTTCGTTCCTCCGGATAGCGTTTAGAAACTGTGACACGTTCAGGGCCTATGCCAGGAGTGTTTACGGTAGCGGGCATCATCTGATCGCGGGGCCCAGAAGTGCCCGGCATCTGCACGGAGGGTAGGACATGATGCCCTGCACCCGAGGCCCCCGAAGTGCGCGGCGTTGACCGAAGCAGATCCCTAGTTTGTTCGTACAGGTTCTCAGACTGATTCTTACCGGGAAAATTCAACAGCGGATATGCCGCGTTCACGACCTCAGATTGGAAGATCTTGTCACGCTTCTCGTCCAGCGTGAAGGAAAGCGCGATCTCCAGCATGCGGCGGACATTAGTGGGGTCAAACGTGGGGAACGCGAGATCTGTCTCGTTGTAGATTTCGCTGGCCCAGCGGCCTAGACGCATCTCCCAGTACAGTAATTCGTTGCGATGATACCCGAACAGGTCACCGTCGTACTGCCAGCGGCGCACTCCGGCCATGAAATGGGCCTCGCGTGACTCAGGAGCTTCATGTCCGCGGTCACCACGAGTGAGCATTCGATGCAGCGCACGCAGACCGTCGATGTGATTGTTGTCCTCAGCGGCGTTCCAAGGTGCCTTATAGACCCCGTAGGTATTACCCCTGATATGGATCACGTTATCCTCAGGAAAATTGGATAGGTAAAAAGGCAATAGCCAGGATCCATGATTACCCAAAGTATTGCGCGCTAAAATAGCCCGGGGGATCTTATCGCTCTTCCGATCAGCGGCACGAACTTCGAAAAATCGATGATCTAACGGAAGGCACTCCTTGATCTCTTCCACGATCTGTCGGTCCAACCGTGTGCTGTCAGCCCAGGCAGACTTGATGTCCTTGGACGCCGCATACGTAAACGTCCGAACCCCCTCTGCGCGCTCAGACAATAGTGCCAGGTTCGTTCGACTGTCATTGCCCCCAGTGATGGACAGCACTGGGTCGAATCCACGAGCTTCAAACCGCCGCCACTGATTTCTGAACAACGCTAGATACTCATTCACTCGGTCCGCCACGGTCCAAAGTCGATAGGCATTCGCAGCTCGTGGGAAGAAGCGAGTGACCGAGAAATCGGGAACGGATAGCTCATGGTTGGGGAGCAGACCCGAAACACCAAACCACGGCGTCCTATCCCAAGACTTCAAACAGCCGTTACGGCCCTGATCGGGAGTCCGGGCGGCATGCTCCTGGATCTCAGCAACAAGGTGAGCATGAGAGGAGATCAGCTCCGCGTCTGCAGAGAAGTAGACCGAGCGCATGCCTGTGGCGTCCTGATACAACGCGAAACTGGTCGAATCCCCAGCAAGTATTACGTGCCGGCCACCCAGTAGGTCTAGTAGCTCCAGGAAGGACTCCCGGCCCGCGGACCATGCCTCGGCGAGCCGCTCACCGACCGATAGGCACCGGTGGTCATAACCTGCGTACACGCACAAACCATGGACAAATATCCAGTGGTCACTCTCGGACAACGTAATGAACTCCGGGACTTCGAGAGGATCATAACTAAACGTCCATCCTCTGGGAGGGAGTGCCAAGCTGGTCCAGCCCACAGGTAACGCTTTCTGACCCCGGTTCTGATGAATTGCGAACCCTCGAGTAAATACGCTGCTCCAACCCATGCTGTTCCCTTCCTATATCTACTAGTGGACGGACTTGAGCTGGCCGCGCACTATCCGCTCCGACAGGAGAACGACATTTCTACCAGTGCAGTGAACTGTTCAACTTGAGTTTAACGAAACGCAGGATCAGAGTCATTTGAGATAACACTATCTCGGCATGGAACGTGACGCTGTGAACGACAAGTTCCAAACGGGCAAGTCGAGCCGCTCAAATGCATGAAACTGTCAGAACAACCTGCAGGCTGCCAACACGATTGTCGAAGACCTCAAGCTCCACTACCTCACCACGTAGCATCGCCGAAGAAGCAACCAGATCACCTATAAGCACTAGATCTAATTTCGAGGGGACCCTCCTCCAGCGCGACCAGGGAGCCTAAGTCCGCATACTTCAACAGCAGGCCGGATATCAGCGACTCGAGACGAAAGCACCCCTGTAAACCCCCAAAGTACTCGCAGAGGGTGTCGGGCTGTATAAGCTGTGACCGTGCCAGGGGACACGGTCACCATCCAGGCCACCCACTGCTTAGGGGACAAGTACTTGTGACAGAATAATCATATGCCCTTGGACAGTGAAGACATCGTGAATGGCGCTCCGACTACAGAACAAGACAGTAAGTTCATGCCACTGGTCGAGACCTTGGCGAGTGCGGAGGAGCCACCTAGCTCTGTACAACTTCTTGGTATGGCGCGGTGGCTGTACACTCAGCACGCGTATGAGTGCGCTGAAGCTGTGTGCAGCCTTGCTAGTGAGGAATCCAAATCCACGGTGGATTTCCTAAAGTTGAGGCGCTCCATCGCAACTAAACAAGGTTCCTTAGGGCTAAGCATCCAGCTCAGTAACGAGCTGGCTGAAAAAAAATCTGCTTCGCCTCAATCCCTCCGTTTGCTAGGTGGAAGGTACAAGGAACTCACGGGATGGGTGCCACGACTTCCGGGACCAGTTGAACCCCTGATACCTAGAGATGACAAAACTGTTGTACACCTTGTAAAAGAATCCGCTCCTTACCTGTCGAATGGATTCTGCTCGCGAAGTCAATATAATTTTCTCGCTGAGCAGTCAGCGGGGTTCAATGTCAAAGTGTTGACCGAACCGGGATTCCCCAATGCGGATCAGCGCGACGGACCTTTTCCATCGGAAAATGTTTATCAAGGTGTAGGTCACTATCACTTTGATCTCGGGTCAGTCGATACATCTGCTTTACCGTCAGATATAATGCTTGAATTATGGGCTGAGCTAGCTTACCGTAAAATAAAAATAATCAGACCATCCATAATCCACGCAAGTTCCGGTCGTCGCGGTTACGAGACCGCGCTTGTTGCCATGGCCCTGTCCGAAAAAACGGGAATTCCATTTGTTTACGAAGTGCGCTCGTTCTTTGAAGCCAATTGGACAGCTGACATTGATCGCGAATTAAGCGGAGAAATATACAGCAAGCGGAGGGCCGTAGAACTTCTTTGCATGTCACGCGCTGCACACGTGCTTACAATTGGCGAATCAATGCGTCGTGAAATCATCTCTAGGGGAGTCCCGCCCGAAAAGGTATCAGTCATACCCAATGGCGTAGACAGCCAGTTTTTCACTCCCACGAGTCGGTCAAGACGGTTAGCTGAAAAGCACGATCTAATTGGTAAACGCACATTTGGGTATATATCGAACATGGACCACTACCGTGAATCACAGGAGACATTGATTGAGTGCGCAAAGGTGCTCTTAGATCAGGGAACCCCAATGGAATGCATATTGGTGGGTGACGGCCCCCGCAGGGGACTACTGGAGAATCTAGCTGATGAACTAGGCGTTTCGGACCTGGTCCACTTCCTCGGGCGGGTCGATCATTCGGAGATTCCCGAGTATTATTCCTTAATTGATTATTTCGTAGTTCCACGTATCCCTGAAAGATCCGCAACCTACGTAACACCCCTCAAGCCATTCGAAGCCATGGCTAGTGGTTGCTGCATGGTTATATCCGATCTGCCCGCGCTCCGGGAAATTGTGGATCCTCCTAATAGGGGTTTATCGTTCACGCCGGGAAATGCTGTTGATCTGGCCATGGTTCTAACCAAGTTACACAGTAACGATGAATTGCGTGCGAGGCTCGCAGACGCAGGTACCGAGTGGGTTCAAGACGAACGCACGTGGATGTCGAATGGCCTAAGATACAAAGCGGCATTCGAGAAAGCAATACAGGAAGAGGTTTAATCATGCGAGCAAGTCTCACTGGCTATCTCACCGACGGAATGTCTCCATATCTCGAAATCCATCAAGCATTACGTGCACATTCACATTCGGACACTAAACCGCATTTGCTCACCTATGCGTCTGTTGCGCGGCTCAACCCCTACCAGAGCCTAGTTTACAAAAAATTTCCTAACAATGGCATCGTTGTAGCGCCTATGCACAAACCATATCTCGTTCATGAGCTTAGCCTACACAAGCCGCGAGTTGCCTCCATTACAATGCATTTTCATTGGATGAATTGGCTATTGGCCGGAGAGAGCAACCACGAGTCTGCAATGACTAAGATTAATGGGTATATGGGGAGAATTAATAAGTTCAAGCGCACTGGCGGAAATGTAGTCTGGACAGTTCACAACGTGTATCCTCATGACGCGCTTTTGTTAGACGCGGAACTCGAGCTGCAACAAAAACTGGCTGATATCTCAGATGTTATTCATACAATGACTCCAGGAACTCTGGAGGCAATGTCGGACTTTGCAGACTTTGATGAGAGCAAGGTGGTAGTTTCACCGCACCCATCCTATGAGGGTTCATACGAGGACTATATGAGCCGGGCAGAAACTCGAAGCATACTCGGGCTTGACGGCGACGACTTTGTGTTTGTCATCTTTGGCGCTCTAAAAGAGTACAAGGGCCTCAATCAAACCCTGGATGCCTTCAATTTGCTTCTACAGTCGGAGACGCCGCTGACTGCGCAAAACACCAGGAGGATCAAGTTATTGATTGCTGGTGCCGCAGATGATTCGTCTGAGGTTCGCCGGTTTGTTCGGCGGGCATTGGTCCACCCAAACGTGCTCGTCGAACCTACTAAAGTACCCGGGGCGCGAGCTCAAATATACTTAAATGCTTCAGATGCGGGTATTGTTGCCTACCGACGATCCTTGAATAGTGGCGCTGCGCTGCTTTATCAGTCTTTCGGTTTGCCGGTTGTCGCCATGGATACGCCTGTGTTACGGGAAACGCTGTCTCCCACTAGCGCAATTTATGTGACTGACACTTCGGTTGAACATCAAATGCAGGCAATGAGAGAAATGTTGTCGTTTGCAAAACCAGGTACACGCCATGATGTTCTTAGTTCAATATCGCATCTCCACGCTGATTCTGTAAGTAACGAATTCGCTGAACGCTTGAAAAGTAAGCTGAAGCTGCGGTGAATCGCGATTCAGCTGATATTTTCTAATGTTCGAGAGTTCTGTAAATGGATTGTACGCAGTTTTGGATCTCATTAACAGCTGAAGATTCGAGTTCTTTTATTTTTTGAGTCGGATATTTCCTTGTGATTAGAGAGTTGATGTCCGGCGCTGGCGATAGAGGTGGTTGTGCCAGTTGAGGTAGTTCTAGCTGAGAGGCGAGACCCAAGATTTTGTTGGTGGTCCGAAGACAAATCGTTGGCACACCCATTCTTGCAGCCATGATTGTAATATGGAACTTGGCTGAAGCAATTAATTGATATTCCCCCAATGCATCGGTTATATGATCAATGTCATTGAGCATTCGGAATGGTGATTCTGGCCATTCTTTCTGCACTATTTTTAAATCGTCCTGTGCGTCTCGCCCAATTGAGCCAATGATGAATTCTAAATTCAGCCCCTCTTTAGTTGCCCAAAGAATAACGTTATTTGTGGCATCAATTATATCTTTGCTTAAATCCTTTCTTACCACTATTCCTACTGTAGGCTGTCGGCGTATGGCATTTGCGTTTATTGGCAACGCGAATGCTAGATCGGGAGTAGTTTTAACTTCTTTCTCTGGGACAAGACTACGTAGCCAGTTTGCAGAGTTGTCATCTCTTGCTGAAATATGTTGGATCGAGGGGGATCCAAGAAATCTCGATAAATGACTTTTGACGCGTTCGTTTTCATAGCGCTCCCCGAGGGCGACTCCAACGCCTGCGACGATACATGGCTTTCTTAACCAGGCAGAGTTCCAGTAAAGTGGTGATGTTTCCCAGGGGCGAATCAGGTCTCCCCCTCCTATTACGATGACATCATGTTTACTATCTGTTTCACCTGGGTTTTCCGTAAAATATGGAGGATCCAGCAGATCATGGACGACTTGAGAATACCAGGGAAGGGCCTGTTGCCACACTCTGCACATAAGTTCATCCCCGTAGTTACCCCACCCGAAAAAACCTACCAGTCCAACTGATGTCATTTGTTTTCCTCCGTGGAACACGTAGTCTCTAAGTTGTGACGTATCCTGCTGTGCCAGACTGCTTCTAGAGTTAGTATCTGCGGATTTCCCCTGTTGCCGCCACGGACGTGAACCTGCGCGTATTTTCGGAGGTTCACATTTAATGACGCGTTCGAGAGTCTTTAAGATGAGTGCAGATACAACTTGCAGCCATCTAGTTGATGTGTTCGGTTGATGATTGAGACTTCCCGGATTGGGGCTCCGTGTCCAAGGTCCTCTTCGATTAGAGGAGACAGATTTACCGTGTCGTGCGGCTGCGAGCGACCTATAACATAGTAGACCGTCCAGACGCCAAGTACTTCCAGCCGGCGTTGATCCACTGATCGGGATCCAGCACGTTACGGCCGTCCACAATGGTGCGTTCCCGGACGAAGGGCTCCAGCTGTTCGGGGGTCAACTCGCGGAACTCCTTCCACTCGGTCAGCAATAGCACGATCTCGGCGCGGGCCACGGCCTGTTCGATCCGGTCCACGTAGTCCAAGCGGGGGTAACGCTTGGCAGCGTTGGCGTTGGCCTTGGGGTCGTAGACGTGCACCTCGGCCCCCATGGAGTGCAGACGAGCGGCGATGTCCAGTGCGGGGGAGTCGCGGACGTCGTCGGATTCGGGCTTGAACGCAGTGCCGAGCACGGCAATGTCACGTCCGTGCACGGAGCCACCCAGCTGTTGGACGGCCAACTGCACCGTGTGCTCGCGGCGTCGCAGGTTGATGTCATCCACCTCGGCTAGGAACCGGACCGACTGGTCCACACCCAACTCAGCGGCGCGGGCACGGAGTGCGCGGATGTCCTTGGGGAGACAACCGCCGCCAAAACCAACGCCGGCGTTGAGGAATTTGCGCCCGATGCGCTCGTCCAGGCCGATTGCGTCCGCCAGGGTGCGAATGTCACCGCCCACGGTCTCCGTGATCTCAGACAGGGCATTGATGAACGAGATCTTTGTCGCCAGGAAGCTGTTCGCGGCCACCTTGACCAGTTCGGCGGTCTGATAGTCGGTGACAATCAGGGGAATGTCCGCAGCCAGCTGCGATGCGTAGACCTCGCGGAGCACCTTCTCGGCGGCGAGGGCCTCTTCCGTGTACTGACCGTTGGCGTCCGTTTCCAGGCCCAGCACCATGCGGTCCGGGGTCAGGGTGTCGTCCACGGCGTGGCCCTCGCGGAGGAACTCGGGGTTCCAGACCAGGGTGACCCGAACGCCGTCGGCGGCATTCTCACGAGCGAGTTCCTGGAGACGAACGGCCGAACCGACCGGCACGGTGGACTTACCGACGATAATGCAGTCGCGTTCTGCAGCACGAGCAATTTCCGTGACCGCGGAGTCCACGTAGCGCATGTCCGCAGCGTGGCTCTCGGCCTTCTGCGGGGTGCCCACGCCGATGAAGTGGACGTCGCCGAACGGGATGGCCTCTTCATAGGACGTGGTGAACCGCAGCTTTCCGGTGCCGATGTGCTTGGTCAGCAACTCCGGTAGACCGGGCTCGTGAAACGGAACTTCACCGGATGCCAGGGCATCGATCTTGGTCTGATCCACGTCCAGGCCGATCACCTCGTGGCCCAACTCCGCCATGGAGACAGCGTGAGTTGCACCCAAGTACCCCGTACCAATGACCGTCAGCTTCATGCGTGTCCTCTTTCCCCGAGAGTTACCGATGGACTAGTTAGACCTGTGAATCGAAATCCGGAATACGCTCGCCCACGCCGAACATCTGGGCGATCGCGGCGACCGTGCGGGCACCGGCCTTGCCGTCTCCGTAGGGGTTCACGGCGTTGGCCATGGCCTCGTAGATCGCCTGGTTGTTGAGCAGGCTGTCGACCTCTTCGACGATGCGCTCCTCGTCCGTGCCGATCAATTTAACGGTGCCGGCCGTGACGGCCTCCGGGCGCTCGGTGTTCTCACGCATCACCAGAACGGGCTTACCCAGGGACGGCGCTTCCTCCTGGACGCCACCGGAATCGGTGAGTACCAGGTGAGCCACGGAAAGCATGCGGGTGAACTCGCCGTACGCCAGCGGTTCGGTGACCACCACGTTGGACAGGTTCTCGATCGCGGGCAGCACGGCCTCGCGCACGGCCGGGTTGCGGTGGACGGGCAGCACGATGGTCAGGTCAGGCTCTGCCGCAGCAATGCGGGCCAGGGCGCGTCCGACGCCGCGCATGGCCTCACCCTGATTCTCACGGCGGTGAGTGGTCACCAAGAGCACGCGCTTGCCGGACTGGGCGATCTCCTCGAGCTGCGGGTCCGAGAAGGGCAGCTGCTTCTCCACGGTGTGCAGCAGTGCATCGATCACGGTGTTGCCGGAAACCACGATGTCATCCGGGTTGATGGCCTCGCGCAGCAGGTTGTCCCGGGACGTGGACGTGGGCGCCAGGTGCAGGGAGGCGATCTGGGAGGTCAGCTTGCGGTTGGCTTCCTCCGGGAAGGGGGAAAAGAGGTCGAAGGAACGCAGGCCGGCCTCGGCGTGGATCACGGGAATGCCTCGGTAGAAGGCGGCAATGGCACCGGCGGTGGAGGTGGTGGTGTCACCCTGGACGACCACGGCGTCCGGAGCGTTCTCGGCGAAGATCTTGTCCAGGCCGTCCACGGTGCGGGTGAGCACGCCATTGAGGGTCTGGCGGGGCTGAATGATGTTCAGATCGTGATCGGGGGTGATCTCGAAAATCTCGTTCACTTGGTCCAGCATTTCGCGGTGCTGGCCGGTCACGGTCACCACGCAATTGAACAGGGGGCTTTCTTCAAGTGCTTTGACGATGGGGGCCATCTTGATGGCCTCCGGACGAGTGCCATAGATCGGCATGATCGTGTGCATGAATAATCCTCTTCCAGGCGCAAACGCGATCTCGGCGGTGCGCCGGGGGAATGGCCCGAGGGGGTGGGCCACAGCAGCACCGCTGTAGGGGACGCGAGATTCGTTGTCAGTCTAGGACAGATCAGATGCGGATGCCGGGAGGATGACATGGCCGAATGATCTTTCACCACCGCAATCATTACTTGGCTTAAGGGAATATCGCCTCTGGTGTGACCTAGGATGAATTCGTCGGTGCAACAGACGAATCGAGCGGGTCACGTTCCGACCCGGACTTCATCGTTGGGGGGTTGACTGGCGCTAATTCGCAGAGACTTGAGCAGGGAGTGGCCATGGCCGCCGCACGCGGTACACGGGACAAAAAAGCACTGGACAAAACCTGGTCCCTCAAGACCGGGGACCGCTCCACCAAGACGATCAGCCGCATGTCCGCGCTGGTGACGTGCTACAACGCACACGGCCAGCAGCTCGACATACCGAATATGACCATGAGTGATTCCTTCACGGGAATGCAAGATCTGTTCCGTGAATGCATCCGACTGGGGGTCGACACTTTGGACCCGGACTCCATTCGGGTGACCTTCCTGCAGGCGGGGCCTTCCTCCTTCGACTTCCAATTCGACTTGAGGGATTCCAAAACGGTCAAAACGTGGGGTAAGCATCCCTCGGGGTGGGATGTGGCCAATTACGTGGCGCTGGACCAAGCATTGGCGGGATACGCCACGGTGGGTGAACTGGCCATGCTGATTGCCGCGAACCCCGATTGCGAATTGCGCTGGGTGGAGACCCTGTACGGCCCGGACGTGGAAGTGCTGGTCGACGGCCTACCTCGAATGGTGTTCCAGGCCTCGCTCATGGAATTGATGGGAGACCACGCCGTTCAGTCCGCGCTGCGAGCGGCCATGGCTCCGTTGACCAATCCGGAGTTCGCCTATGTAACCATTCGCGGGGAGGTCCAAGGTGCCCAGGGTGTGTTCAACCAGGTCATGGTCTCCAACGAGTCCGCCCGCGAGTTCATCCAGGGCGAGCCGCTCAAGCCCAAGTCTTTCGAACCCACCGTGGCCTGCCAGAGCGAGGACGAAATTCGGTGGAACGCGGACCAGAGCTAACACTGAATTAAACCGCGGCGAGTTGCACGTTCGCCGTGGTCGATTCGATCAGGACAACCCGCGAGGCCTCCTGCCACGCAGGGTCCGCACAATTTTCCGGGCACGGTCCACGTTGGATGACACGGCCAGGTAGCCACCCAGCACACCCACCGTGGACATGCCGCCCAGGATCATGGGCGTGTGGTACTTCTTCCAGCGCTCCGGGTCCGAGGCCACGATGTGCGCCGTGCCGTTAATGGACGCGGCAATGATGCCGCCGGCCACGACCTGGTGACCGATCTTGGCGCCGCTCGTCATGACCGGTTCCAGTTCGTCGGTGCGCAGGTGCACGTCAAAGCCACCGCGTTCCAGAACCACGATGAGCCGGCGCACGTACTCGGGGATGTCCACGCTCATCTGCATGGCGTCCTCCACCGAGCTACGGAGACGAGCCATCAGGGCCTCCGGCGACAACCGGTGCAGAATGAAGCGCTCCGCGTACGGCTGGAGCACGGAGACCAGATCGAAGTGCGGGTCCAATCCGGTGCCCATGGATTCCGCGGTGACCAGCATGCGCAGCAACAGCGCGGACTGCCGGGGCAGTTGCAGCTTGTGGTAGCGCAGCACGTGCACCAGGTCGCCCATGAGCTCGCCCACGCGTACTTCTTCGAGCGGCTTATTGGCGTAGCGGCGCATCATGACCGCAACGTCCCGCTCGAGGTCCCGCTTGGAGACATCGTGCTCACCCGTGGCGGTCAGCCCCAACAGGCCGGTGGTGGCCCGGCGCGGATTGCTCTGCACCACGCCCAGCATCATGGTGATCAGGTGATCGCGGAATTCCTCGCTGAGCTCTCCCACCATGCCGAAGTCAATGATCGCAATGCGGCCGTCCTCTTCCACGAACAAGTTGCCCGGGTGAGGATCCGCATGGAAGAAACCGTCCTCGAAGACCATCTTGCAGATCGCGTCCGTGGCCTCGCGGGCCAGCAGGTGCCGGTCCACACCCTGAGCTTCCAGCGCGGGATAATTGTTGATCTTGACCCCGAACATCCGCTCCATGGTCAGCACGCGGGACGAGGTGGCCTCCCAGAAGATCTCCGGGACGTGGATGCGGGGGTGACCCGTGAAGTTCTCGGCCATTCGCTGGGCGTTGCGAGCCTCTTGCAAGTAGTCCAGCTCGCCACGCAGGGAGTCGTTGAACTCGTGGACCAGACCTTCCAGGTCGTAGTCGCGGGCCGCCGGCCAGTAGCGGGAGGCCAGCTTGGCCAGGTCGCTCATGATCTCCAGGTCACGGTTGACCTCGTCCATCACGCCCGGGCGGCGGACCTTCACGATCACCTCGTGACCCTTGTAGGTCGCCGCGTGGGCCTGACCGATCGAACCGGTGGCAATGGGCGTGGGGTCGATGTGCGCCAGGATCTCTTCCGCCTGGGAATCCGGTTCGGCCTCGATCAGGGCGGCGATCTGGTCCACAGGCACCGGGGGAGTGTTGTCCTGGAGCTTGTGCAACTCATCCGCGTAACCGGGCGGCAAGAGGTCCGGGCGTGTGGAGACCAGCTGACCCAGTTTGATGAACGTGGGACCCAGTTCCTCCAACGCCATGCGCAGGTGTTCGGGTTGGGTATGGAAGGTTTGGGTCTTGAGCAGCCGGGCGCGGGCCAACGGGGCGCGCCATTCGGGCTTGATGCCGCCCACTGCAAAACCGAAACCGTGCCTGGAAAGGACCTCGATGATCTGGATGAAGCGTTCGCGGCGAGAAATCATAGGGGGCTAAGTCTGCCTTACAACGTTCGATTGAGATAGAAGGCCATGAAACCGGTAGCCACAGCCACAATGGCGAACAGCGTGGTGGCCAAGGGCTCGAACGAGATCATCACCACGGCGCCCACAATCAACACCAAGGTCAGCAGAGCCAGCGCCAGCACAGCAGCTTTCGCGCCCTTGGGTGCGCGGCGCCGATCGGAGGCGGGCCGATCACCGATGGCCAGCGGATCCTCCGCGACACGTGAGCTGCCCGCGGCAGGGCGCGAAGCGGCGGCGTCGGCGGGCCCCTGCGGGTGCGCGGCGGTGTAGCCCTTGCGCCATTTCTTGGAGTTGCGGCCGCGGTCGGTTTCGACCGGGATGTAGGCCGGGGGCACGTCGTAGGTTTCGGCCTCTTCGACGAGCTCGGGAACGTCGTTGGGTAGTTCCTCGTACCAGGCGTCCGGGACCTCGGAGGCGCGGGCGGCCTGCAGGGTCATGGACACCTCGAACGCGGAACCGCGAATGGTGCCCCACGCTGCGGTGAGCAGGTTGTGGTCGAACGCGTGGTTGATGATGGGGATGAACTGCTGCGACATCTGCGTGGACAGCCGGCCCACCTGCTTGCGTTCGTAGAGCACGTCCACGGTGTCCACGGTGACGCCGTGCGAGTTGCGGACCTTGTTGGCCTCCAGCGTGACGATCACGCGCCCCTCACCGCTGGCGGGCACGATGGAGTGCAGGTACTCGGCGAAATCCTGCTCGTCCAAAACCTTGATCGAGGACCCCTGTGGCAACACGGCGGCCTGGATGGGCGCGGGGTTGATGGGGAACAGCAGATCCGGGGGAGCGATCGAGATGATCGCGGTCGCGTCCACTTCAGCGAGGCCGTCGTTGCGTTCCAGCCGCGCGTCCAGTTTCAGGGGCACCACGGGGGTGTACCCGGAGGCCACCACGCGCGCAATGGGATCCCAGTAGCGGTGAGCGTCCTGCGCGGGCAGGTGGGCCACCTTGTTCTCACCGATGCGCACGGAGATGGTGCGCGGATCGAAGGGGTGGTCCGGTTCCGGCACCAGTGCGGCCAGTCCCGTCCACGTCTGCGAACGACCAACCGACAGCCCGCCGAACACTCGCATGATCTCGGTGTCGTAGAAGTTCTCGGTGACAACGTCCAAGGACCCTCGGTCGTTGAGCGCGTAATCGGTCATGGTCTCCCTCGCTGTAGCGGCAGCGCCTATCGCTCCCAGCTTCTCACGAAATACTCTCGATCCATCGGCAACACTTGCGACCGTTGGCTACCTACCGGTTCTGGCGAGCCAGCACTCCGGCCTGCAGTTTCAGGGCCCGGCGCGCGTCATCCAGTAGTTCCGTCATGATACGTCGCAGCGCCCCGGGCGCTTGCCCGTTGACGTTCAGCCAGTCCTGCGTGGCCAGGGCCACGGGATTCTCCTCCGCCGACGACGCCGCTTCCGCATCCACCGCGCGCGGGTACAGTCCACGGATCATCCGGGTGGCGATCTCCATGGAGTGCTCGTCCCACCAGTGCGAGATGCAGGCGAAGTAGGAGTCCTGGTAGTTCTTCAGCTGCGCGGGGTCGCCCAGCTGGAAGCCGGAGATCGTGGCCGAGAGTTCGTCATTGGACAGCCGCCCCAGGGTGATGGCCTTCCACGCCTGCGCCTTGGCTTCCTCCGCGGGCATCGCGGCGACGGCGCGCACGTAGCCCAGGCGGCCCTCGCGGGACGGGTCAGTCTTGAGAGCCTTGTCGAGCTGCGAGTGCGTGGCGTGGGCCGTGGCGGCCTGGGCGGTCCACAGTGCCCAGGTGAGCTGGGAGCCCAGGTCCAGGCCGGGCAGTTTCCTGCTGCCGCTGAGCAGCTCCTTGATGGTCTGGGCGTGCGCGCCGTCCTTGGTGGACAGGCGGGCGAAGGCGCGGGTGAGGATCAGTTGTGCATCCGTTCCGTGCTCCGCGTTCAACATGCCGGTGTGCAGGGCGTCGAGGAGTTCGCCGCGCAGGGGAGTGCGCAAGCGCGGCGGGGTGAAACTCTCGAGCGCTTCGAGCGCACGGTCCACGATGGTCGTGAGGATGCTGCTGTGCTGCTCGGTGATGCCGTGCTGGGCGACCAGGCGCACGTAGTCGCGGGGATCCAGAGAGCCGTCGCGGACGGCCGCCCACAACTGCGAGTGGGCCAGCGCCCGGGCGAGGGGCTCCCTCAGGAGGTGAGCGGCGTCGGCGAGCGCTGTGAGGCCGTCGGTACCGGGGGAGGCCAGGCAGTAGGTGAGGTCGCGGTCGTTGACCAGGACCACGGGGGAGGTATCGCCCAGGAGCTCGGGAAGCTCGGTGGTCGGCTCGTCCGGATCCACACGTACCTCGGTGCTGCGCTGCAGGAGCAACTGTCCCGAGTTGTCGGGGGCGTAGGTGCTCACGGCCACCACGTGAGGGCGGGGCGCGTCCGAGGTCTGGGTGAGAGAGACGGCGGAGATCGCGCCGTCGGGCTCGCGTTCGACGCCCGCCTCCAGGTGGGGGACACCCGTGGTGAGTAACCAGGCATCGGCCCAGGAGCGCACGTCGGCCTCGCAGGCCTCGTCCAGAACCGTGAGGAAGTCGTTGAGGTCGGTGTTGCCGAACGCGTAACGGCGGAAGTAGGCGCGGCACGCGTCGATGAAGGCTTCCTCACCCACGAACGCGACCAGCTGCTTGAGGACCGAGGCGCCCTTGGCGTAGGTGATGCCGTCGAAGTTCTGGCGGGCGGCCTCCAGGTCCACGATGTCCGCGACGATCGGGTGCGTGGTGGGCAACTGGTCCTGGCGATAGGCCCATTCCTTGCGGCCGAGCGCAAAGGCGACCCAGGCGTCGTCGTACTCGGTGGCCCGCACGGACGCGTACGCGCCCATGAACTCGGCGAAGGACTCCTTGAGCCACAGGTCATCCCACCACTTCATGGTGACCAGGTCCCCGAACCACATGTGGCACATCTCGTGGAGCATGGTGTTCGCGCGGCCGGCCAGCTGCGTGCGCGTGGCCCCGGACGGGAACAGGTAGTCCTCTGTGAGGGTGACCAGGCCGGGGTTCTCCATGGCGCCCAGGTTGTACTCCGGCACGAACGCCTGCTCGTACTTCCCGAACGGGTAGTCGAAAGCGAACAACTCGGTGAAGAAATCCAAACCCTGCTTGGTCACGGCGAAGAGTTCGTCCGAATCCAGGTGCTCGGCGAGCGCTCGCCGGCAGTAGAGGGCCAGGGGAACCGTCTGGGTCTCGCCCTGGACGTCCGCGCCCTGCCATTCGTCGGTGACCTTGGTGTAGGGGCCGGCCAGGATGGTGGTGATGTAGGTGGAGATGCGCTCGGTGGGCGCGAACTCGTGGGCGACGGCGCCGGGAACGTCGCTGGTGCCGGCGGCTTCTGATCCGAGGTGTTCCCCGTTGGAGCCGGCGATCCACTCCGGGGGAGTGATGACCGTGAAGGTGAAGGACGCCTTGAGGTCCGGCTGCTCGAACACCGGGAACACGCGGCGGCAATCGGCGGGTTCGTACTGGGTGTAGGTGTAGACGCTGCCGTCCTGCGGATCCACGTACCGGTGCAGGCCCTCACCGGAACGGGAGTAGAGGGCGCGGCCGACCACGGTGAGTTCGTTGGCGCCCTCGAGTTCGGGCAGCCGGATCCGGGAGCCTTCCACGACGTCGTCGACGTCCAGTTCGTCGCCGTTGAGCTCGACCAGGGAGATGGAATCGTGGATGAAGTCGATGAACGTCTCCGCGCCATCCTCCGCCGTGAAGCGAACGGTCACCTGGGAACCGAACGTGGTCTGCGCCGGGTCCAGCGCGCCGGACAGATCCACCGTGACGTCATAGGAGGCCACCCTGATCTGTTCCGCACGGGTCGTTGCTTCGGCTCGGGTCAGGGAACTTTGCACCATATGCATCATTCTAGGCAGCACAACCTGGGCGGGGGCCAGTAGGTGGGTGGTAAGGGTGCTGGTCGGGATGCTGGTCGGGGAGCTAATGGGGGTGTTAATGGGGTGCTGGTCACGCCGGGGACAACGAAATGCCCGGGCCGTTTCCGACCCGGGCACTCGCTCATGTGTTGCGTGGTGTCAGCGTTCGAACTTGAAGTTCTTGGGCGCGACCGTCAGGCCGGAATCGGTGACCGTGAAGCCGCGGGCCAGGTCCTCTTCCTTGTTGATACCAATGGTGGCTCCCGGGGGGATCACCATGTTCTTGTCGATGATCGCCCGGTGCACCTGTGCACCGGCACCCACGCGGACGTTCTGCATGATCACGGATTCGGAGACCCGGGCGTCGTGTTCCACCACCACCTTGGAGGCGAGCACCGAGGACTCCACGCGACCACCGGTGATCAGCACACCCGGGGAGACGATCGAATCCAGCGCCACACCCGGCTGGCCATTGGGTCCGCGCACGGTCTTGGCCGGCGGAGCCATGATCTGGTGGGTGTACAGCGGCCACGAGTAGTTGTACAGGTTGAACACCGGCAGCGGACGGATCAGGTCCATGTGGGAGTCGTAGTAGGAGTCCAACGTGCCCACGTCGCGCCAGTACTGACGGTCGCGGTCGGTGGAACCGGGTACGTTGTTGTTGGTGAAGTCGTAGACCGCTGCCTCTCCACGATCGGAGAAGTACGGCATGATGTCACCGCCCATGTCGTGCTTGGTGCCCTCTTGCTGCTCGTCGTAACGCAGCGCTTCCACCAGGGCGTCGCGGTCGAACACGTAGTTGCCCATCGATGCCAGGAACGCATTGGGGTCATCGGGCAGCGGGGCGGTGGACTGGGGCTTCTCCACGAACCGGCTGATCTTGGAGACATCATTGGGGTCCGTCTCGATCACGCCGAACGAGGTCACCATGTCCATGGTCTGACGCACACCGGCCACCGTGGCCTTGGCACCGGACTTGATGTGGAAGTCGACCATGTCCGAGAAGTCCATGCGGTACACGTGATCCGCGCCCACCACGACCACAATGTCCGGATCGGCGTCATCAATGAGGTTCATGGACTGGTAGATCGCGTTGGCCGAGCCCAGGAACCAGTCCTTGCCGCGGCGTTGCTGCGCGGGCACCGAGGCCACATAGTTGCCCAACTGCGTGGACAGGCGCCACGTCTCCGAGAGGTGACGGTCCAGGGAATGGGACTTGTACTGGGTGAGCACCACGATCTGCAGGTACCCCGAATTGACCAGGTTGGACAGCGCGAAGTCGATCAAACGGTAACCGCCACCGAAGGGAACCGCGGGCTTGGCCCGGTCCTCCGTGAGCGGCATCAGACGTTTGCCCTCACCGCCGGCCAAGACAATGGCCAAAACCTTCTTCTTGCGTGACATATGTAGCTCTCACTTCCCGTTCGAGTCATAGCCGGAGGGCTGAAACGCGCAATCCCCAACGACTGGCCTTCACCGCTATTGTGTCCCAATTCCTTGCCTCCGCCATCGTGTCGCACGAAACATTGCGTAAGTTTCCTTAGGAGTACGGCTTGAGTGCCGCGCCGCTCCAGGTCGCCTTTCCGTGGCGCTCGCCGTAACCCTGGGGCGGGCCGGTGCATGTGGTCTAGGCTCGCAGTGTGCGAGTAGACATTTTGAGCAAAGAGTTCCCGCCCGAGATCTACGGGGGAGCGGGGGTGCACGTGGCCGAGCTCTCCCGAGTCCTCGCGCCACTGGTGGACCTGAACGTGCGGTGCTTCGGCGCCCCGCGTGAACCCGACTTCCACGGAGCAACCGTCAAGGCCTATCCGGTGCCGGAAGAGTTGTCCTCGGCGAACGCCGCGATCCAGACGCTGGGCGTGGATCTCGGGATGGTGGGTGATGTGTCCGGCGCTGACGTCGTACATTCCCACACCTGGTACGCCAACATGGGCGGGCACCTGTCCTCCCTGATGTACGACATTCCCCACGTGCTCTCCGCCCACTCTTTGGAGCCCTTGCGCCCGTGGAAGGCCGAACAGCTCGGTGGCGGCTACCGCGTGTCCTCCTTCACCGAGAAGACCGCGTACGAAGCGGCCGCCGCGATCATCGCCGTCTCCGACGGAATGCGCGATGACATCCTGCGTTCCTACCCCAACGTTGACCCGGCCCGTGTGCGCACCGTGCACAACGGCATCGACGTCTCTCAGTGGGATCACGACCCGAACACCGACGTCCTGGAGGAGTACGGCATCGACCCCGAGCGCCCCTCCGTGGTGTTCGTCGGCCGCGTGACCCGCCAGAAGGGCGTGCCCTACCTGTTGCGCGCCGCCCTGCAGCTGCCGCCCGAGGTGCAGCTCGTACTGTGCGCCGGCGCCGCCGACACCCCCGCGCTCGCCGCCGAGGTCAACGGGCTCATCGACGAGCTCAAGGCCAAGCGCACCGGCGTGGTCCTCATCGAGAAGATGCTGCCCCGCCGCGAGGTCATTCAGATCCTGTCCCACGCCACCGCGTTTGCGTGCCCCTCCGTGTACGAACCCCTGGGCATCGTGAACCTCGAGGCCATGGCCTGCGGCTCCGCCGTGGTTGCTTCCGCCACGGGCGGCATCCCCGAGGTGGTCGTGGACGGTGAGACCGGGCGACTGGTTCCCATCGAACAGGTCACCGACGGCACCGGAACCCCGCTGGATCCCCAGAAGTTCGTGGACGACTTCGCAGCCGCACTGATCGACGTGGTCAGCGACCCCGAACGCGCTCGCCAGATGGGCATCGCCGGACGCAAGCGCGCCCAGGAACACTTCGCCTGGGAGACCATTGCGGAGCGGACCCTGGAGGTCTACCGCTCCGTGCTGTGATCTTCGGACTTGGTGGAGAGATGCCTCTCCAGACTGTCCACCAGGTGGGTGAGTGACTCGGTCAGCCGACTGCGCTCCGCATCACTCCAGTCGGCCAACATACTGTCGAAAGCCGCGCAGGCAGCTGCGCGGCTTTCTTCGTGCAACTGGCGCCCCGCCTCGGTCACCGACACCACAATGGCGCGGCGGTCCTGCGGGTCCGGTGCACGCTGCACCAGGCCCATCTTCTCGAGCTTGCCGACCTGCGTGGTCATGGTCGAGCGATCCACGGATTGCCATGTGGCCAGCTCGGACATGCGCGCCGGACCGAACTCACTGACTCGGTCAACCAGCCACATGTCGGTGGGGGAGAGTTTGGCGCTCTGACCGCCGAGCTCCCGCCGCATCCTGGACCGCGTGGTGAGTCGCCCCAGGGCCGACATGGTCCGGGCCATTACCGTCACTGTGTTCGTTGTCTCACCGCTCATGTCATCACCCTGCTTGTTACCGCAAAAAGTGGTTGGTAGAGTCAAACTATAACAGTTTGAAGCATCCAACAATTGCAGGAGGAAGCATGACTGAGCCCATCCACACCACCGACATCCAGTCCGACGTGCGCTACGAGACCATTGCCCGGTTCCCGGATTACGCCGAGGCACAAGCCGTCGTCGATCAGCTCTCCGATAGGGAATTCGACGTCTCCACCATCAAGATCGTGGGCGAAGGCTTGCGCTCCGAGGAGTTCGTCACCGGCCGCATGACCAAGGGCCGCGCAGCTCTGGCAGGACTCGGCTCCGGTGCATGGTTCGGCCTGTTCATCGGTATCCTCTTCGGCCTCTTCGCACCCGGCTTCGGTCTGCTCTCGATTATCCTGTGGTCCGTGGTCATCGGCGCTATCTGGGGTGCGATCTTCGGTTTCGTCGCCCACCTGGCCACCGGCGGTAAGCGTGACTTCAAGTCCCTCAAGACCATGGCCGCCGAGACCTACCTGGTCCAGGTCCAGGCTTCCCGCGCCAACGAAGCCATGAGCGTGCTCGGCCGCTAAGCGCCGGCCCCACGCCTAGCCATAACGACGCCGGGTGGTCACCTCACAGAGGTGACCACCCGGCGTCGGCGGTTAAGAAGCAGTGCGAATCAGGCCCAGCGGCTCACGGCTTTCCGCTCGACCACGCCGAGGATCGCGTCCGTGATCTTGCCGATCACGGCCAACAAGATGATCGCCAAAAGCAGCCGGTCCGTTCGACCGTTGTTCTGCGAATCGGTCAGTAGGAAGCCCAGGCCCATGGAGCTGGCGATGAGTTCGGCGGCGACCAGGAATAGCCAGGCCTGCGCGAGCGCCAGTCGGAGACCGGAGAACACGGACGGAACGACCGCGGGCAACTGAATGGTGGTCAGCAGCTTGAGCCCGGAGAGCCCGAACGCACGGCCGGCTTCCACCAAGTTTTTGTCCACGTGACGGAGCGCCATGTAGACGGTGGTGAAGATGGGGAAGAACGCGCCAATGGCGATCAGGGTGACCTTGGAGTCCTCGCCGATCTTCATCCACAGGATCAGCAGCGGAACCCACGCCAGGCTGGGAACCGCGCGGAAGGCACCGATGGTGGGGGTGAGGAGAGCATCCGCCCACTTGGACAGGCCCACGAGGGAGCCGAATGTTAGTCCCAACACGGCGCCGATTGCAAAGCCCAGCAGAACGCGCTGCACCGAGATGCCCACGTGGGTCCACAGTTCTCCCCGCTGAGCCAGATCGATCCCAGCCTCGACCACCGAGCCCGGAGACGGTAGCTGAACGGGGGAGAAGATCCCCAAGACGCTGGTGGACAACCACCACAGCAGGAGCAGAACTAACGGGACGATGGCACCGAGGACGGCGCGTTTGGCCCCTACGCCGCGGCGTAGGGGACCGGCGACGCGAGGCTGCAGGGCGGCGTCGTCGTTCGCTGTATCGGTCGCGTTCGAATTCTTGGGCGAGGGAGTTTCTACCGAGGTGCTCATGCGTCAGCCTTGATGGTCGAGGGGTCGGCCTTCTCGATGAAGGAGGCGTCGATGATGGTGTCGAGGGCGTCGTCCACCTGGGACTGACTGGAGACGTCACCGGACTCCACCAGGTACGGGCCTACGCGGCGCAGGACTTCGAGCTGGGCGTCGCCGGGAACCGGATCGACGTCCAGGTTGGAGCGTTCCGCGATGACCTTGCGCGCGACCGACTCGTCCAGACCTGCGACCTCGGCGAGAATCTTGACGGTTTCGTCAACGTTCTCTGCGGCCCATTCGCGGGCGTACTCATAGGCATCGACCACGGTCTGCGCGATCTCCGGCTTGTCTTCCAGGAAGGACTCCTTGGCGTTCAGGAATCCGTAGGTGTTGAATTCCAGATTGCGGAAGAAGAGCTCGGCGCCCTTCTCTTCGGCGCCGGCCATGATCGGGTCCAGTCCGCTCCATGCATCCACGGAACCGTTCTCCATGGCGGAGCGGCCGTCCGCGTGCTGCAGGTTCTGAACGGTGACCTCGCCGGGGTCCACGCCTGCGTCCTGCAGGGCCTGGAGCAGGAAGAAATACGGGTCGGTGCCCTTGGTCGCGGCCACTGACTTGCCCTTGAGATCTGCGACCTCGGTGATCTCGGAATCGGCGGGGACCACCAGCGCGGCCCACTCCGGACGGCTGTAGAGCGAGACCACCTTGATGGGCGAGTTGTTGGAGCGTGCCAGAAGGGCCGCGGATCCGGCGGTCGAACCGACGTGGATGGCTTCCGCGCGCAAGTTCTCGTTGGCCTTGTTCGAGCCGGCCGACTGGACCCAGTTCACGGTGACGTTCTGGTCCTTCAACGTCTCCTCGAGCCAGCCCTTTTCCTTGATCACCAGGCTCAACGGGTTGTACGTGGCGAAGTCGATGTTGAGGGTAAAGGCCTCTCCGTCCCCGCCGCCCTGGCTCGGAATGTTCTCGCCGCCGGAGCCTTCACCGGCGCATGCGCTCAGAAAACCGGAGAGCGTCACGGCACCCAGGCCCAAGGCCCCCGCTCTCAGAACGGAACGGCGAGACGGCGTGTTTTTGGACGGATTCATGGTGGGACCTCCAGGGGATCGTGTGCAGTGCGAGTAGGCCGGTCGAGAGACTCGGGGCCCGAAAACTGGGTGTGGGGTAGCCCGAAATGGGCGGGGTGTGGCGTTAGTGGCGGTGGGTGTCGACGCCCAGGCCGGAGAGCAGCGTCAGGCGCATTCGGCCCAGTTGTTCGTCGCTGCGATTACGCGGGCGGTCGCCGGGCACGGTGAAGACGTGCGCGATCGACGCCGCCGTCTCGCGGGGTTTGCGGCCCAGCACCACGATGCGGTCGGCCAGCTGGAGGGCTTCATCCACGTCGTGGGTCACGAGCAACACCGTGGTGGGGTGGGCTTCGTGGACCTGCAGGAGGAGATCCTGCATCTTCAAACGGGTCAGGGCATCGAGGGCGCCGAAGGGTTCGTCGAGGAGCAACACACCTGGCCGGCGGGCCAGCGCTCGGGCCAGGGAGGTGCGCTGCGCCATGCCTCCGGACACCTCACGCGGGCGCAAATGAGCGAATTCAGCGAGTTCTACCAGTTCCAGGAGCCGCTCGACGCGTTCCTGTCCCTCTGCCTTGGGAGTGCCCTGCGGCAAGCCGAGTTCCACGTTCTTGTGGATGTTCTGCCAGGGGAGCAGCCGCGGCTCCTGGAAGGCGACGGCGCAGCGGTCGTCGATTCCGTTCACTGGCGTTCCGTCGATCAGAACGGTTCCCTGGGTGGGCGCGTCCAGACCTGATGCTGCGCGCAGCAGCGTGGACTTACCGGAGCCGCTGGGGCCGAGAATGGCGAGAACCTCACCGGGGACGACGTCCAGGGTGATGTCTTTGAGCACCACGTGCGGTTCGTTGCCGTTCTTGCCCGGGAAGGCCCGGCAGACATTGGCGAAGCGCACGGACAGCGCTTGCGACGTTTTGCCCCGTGTTCCGGTTTGATGTTGCCCGGAGCCCGTATCTGTGGCGGTTTCTTCCGCGCGAACGGACGTGCTGGCATCAAGAGACATGGTGTAATCACTCCATCGGTCCTGGCGGTAGCACCTTGCACAAAGCCGGTTGCTGCGGCGTCACTGATCCAGGTCTCTCGGCCGCTCGGGATGGTCGCTCAAAACTAACGCGGGAGTGTGGCGCGCACCAAATTGCCCGAAATATGACCGGTCATGGAGTGAGTTTCTTGGGTCTCCGGAGGCGGTTGTTCGCCTCTTTGGACGGTTACTTCACTGCCCGCAGCGTGGGTCCCTCCTGCTCCACGTTGACCCCCATGGAGTATGTGAGGTGTCCACCCAGGAAGCCACCCACTGTCATGACACCCAGTCCGGCCAAGCCCAGCAGCTTGCCGGGAGTGTGGTGTCCGGTCACCCGTGCAAGAAGCGACCCGGAGTACAGCAAGACGGTCACGTCCATGGTCGCCGCGTGGACGAATCCCACGCGACTGGTCGCACCCTTAGTGGTCTGCCAATCGTGCAGACCGGTGGCCGCCGTGGGGATTGCACTGAGCACGCCAACGCCCACCAGGATGGCTGATGCATCCTCTAGCTCCTCGCCACCCAAGACATCTAAGAGTGCCGACATGCTCCACGCGCCGATGGGGATATCGGTCAGCATGGGATGCAGCGGATGGCCCAGGAAATCCCCGCTCAGTACCTTGCTCACCATCGGTTGTTTCATGATGGGGCCGGCATTTTCCTTGGCGAAGGCGATGACGGAGTCCAGCGAGTTCGTCTGTTCGATCCGGTCGGTGAGCTGCTGCAATGCTTTGATCACGGGGTGCCTCCTGGGCGTTCCATTCTCGACACCGCGAGGCCGGGACGCTGGAAGCGCACGGTGCCTTGGGTCACTTGATCGGCCGTGAACTCACTCTAAGCGTGCTGAGGAAACTTGGGTAGGGTCCGGAGACAGACTCGTGCATCGAGGCACAGATTGAGCATCCTCGCTAAGAGTTCACGATGACCTCTTCAGATGACCGTCGCCCGGCATCCCGGCCGATTCGCCGTCGATCACGAAAATGTGGGACCGCTACAGCCAAGGTGGCCGCCAGGAAAACGATCTGAATCAGGGTCCGGGGGAGCAGCGCTTCCATGGGGCCGCTCGTGAGGCCGGAAACTGCGGCGTAAACGTTCGCCGGGAACATGGCGACCAGCATGAGCGCTAGCCCTCCGGCGGCCCACGGTGCAGTTCGGGACCATAGCAGGCCGAGGGTGCCGAGCAGTTCCAGTACGCCGGTCACCGTCACGAGTAGCTCGGGCGCTGGGAGGGCAGGCGGGACCATTTCGATCATTTCCGCACGCATTCCAACGAAGTGGACTACGCCGGTCATGAAGAACATCGCCGCCAGACCGCCGCGCAAGGCGATTCGCCACGGTCTCAAACGACTGAACCGTGCCATGCCGGCCGCTCGCACTGCGAGTGTGACCACTACAAGAACAATCAGGGGTTCCATAACGTCTTCCTTCCGAAGTGTCAATCTAGACACTGTCAGGATGCGCTCGCGATCCAGTCTTGTCAATGACTAGATAGGTGGATAGTCTCAAAGAGTGAAGACGACAAAGCCGTACCATCACGGCGATCTCGCACGGGCGATACTGAGTGCCGCGGTGGCCGTGATTACCGAATCTGGTCCCGAGCGACTTAGCATGCGCGATCTGGCAAGGCGCGCTGGCGTATCCCATGCGGCGCCGGCACATCATTTCGGCGACAAGGCCGGGCTGTTGACTGCCCTGGCCACGCAGGGATTCGAACTTCTTGCCGAGGCGCTCGACGCGGAACAGCAGCGCAGCGGCGATTTCCTCGAAGTGGGCGTGGCTTATGTGCGCTTTGCGGTCGACCATCGAGCTCACTTCGAGGTGATGTTCCGCCCAGATCTCTATCGGGCAGGCGACACCGGGGTAGTGGCGGCCCGGCAGCGTGCAACCAACGCGCTGTATGGCGGCGTCGAAAACATGCCCTCCGAGCAAAGAGGTGATCGCGATGTCCACGTCGGAGGGGTTGCTGCATGGTCACTCGTGCACGGATTCGCCACGCTGTGGCTGAACAACGCCTTGCCGCCGTGGCTGGGTGAAGACCCCGAGGCCGCAGCACGCGATATCGCGAGGCTGCTCTTTTCGTCGCCAAGTTCCGAACCAACAACGGGCAGCTGAGGCATCGCTGATCGGACTGACAGCACTCACGTGATGGGAGCCCGGTCCGGCGATCGAGGGGAGCGCCAGTGACCTTCCGCATTTGATATGAGACACGCAACTAGGGGTTATCTCAGATTGGCTGCGCAGGACAGGCTGCTGTTGTCGCACTCTAGGTGAGATTTCCGTAGCGCCTCGAAGCCCTGTGTGATGGGCCGCAGCCGCTAGTCAAGCACCACAGTACGCCGAGCACCAAGCCCGAACCCACTAAGAACTCCTGTCGAATGTCGCTGCGCCTGGCTACAGTCCAGGCACATGAAGAGAGCGACCAACCAGCAGACCCTGATCTCCACGGTCTTCGACGCAGCCGAGCGCGCCACGCACTACCCCACCCACCTCGTCCCCGATCTCGACCGCGACCGCACCGAGTACGCCGTCGTGTCCGTGCTCTTGGGAGAGGCGTGGATCGCGGATAGGTAGTCCGGCTCCTACTGCCTCTGTCGGGACGCTAGGGCGCGAAGGCGCGTTGCCAGACGCCTCCACTTTGTCGACCAGCGTGGCGTGAGGGATGCGTCTCCCGTCCCCTCAATGAGGAAGGGATGATTTGCCTCCAGTCGGGCTATGCGGTCCTCTAAATCGGAGATGATCTCGGGCCGCTTCTCCCGCCAGCCCTGTAGAGACTCCAGGTTCGCCCGCAGGCGCGTGTGCCCTTCCATGGCCAGGCGGTGCTTGTGAGCCTCGTAGGACTCGGTGACAGCCTGAACGTCTACCGAGCCGTTCCGGGATAAAAGTGCCGCCCCTTTGAGGACCTTCTTGATCTCGTCCAAGGACTTGCCCACGTCATGAAGGGTCTTGACCTCGGTGTGCATGCTCCCCTGCATCGCGTCCAAGTCGATCACGGAGGTCTCCTCGTAAGTTGCGCCCGAGGAGTCCTTGTAGGTGAGGTGCACCTGATGCGAAGTGGGCCGGACCACGCCGTGGCGCTCGACGTGGCTGTCCCAGAACGCACGCATCTCTTGGTCAGGCGCGAGCATGACGATGGGTTCGGTCAGCATCTTCATCTTGGCGAACTCGTGCCCGTCGACCTCCTCGGCCCGTACGGGTGGAGGATCGAGGCGAACGCTGAGGTCTAGGGCCGGACGCTTGCCGATGTTACGAATCGAGAGGTCGAACAGCCGCCTACTCGCAGCAGAGGGTTCAGCAGTGACGAGGACGTAAGGACGGTTGGCCTCGGCCTGCGCCTTGCGCGCGTCCTTCACCGCATCGCGGCTCGCCCTCCACTGGCCCCAGGCGATTCCCGCTGCCACCCAAGCGGTGAGGAGGAGCAGGGCGGTAAGGACGGTGTAGAGGGCTGTCCAGGCGGTGCCTGACAGGCCCCAAAACGTGTCCATGTCGCTCCTCAGTCCTGGAAGTTCGGTTCGTCACCCCACGTGGCTGAACCAACGAGGTTCGCTGTGGCGATTCCTGCCCTGTTGCCTGACATGGTGGCACTGCCCATCGAGCCGCTGTCGGTGCTTCTGTAGACCACCCGATCACCGTCGATGGTTCCCGCATAGCGGCCCCTTGGGTCATAGACCTTGCCCTTCGAGATAGTGCCGAGGTAGACGCCCGAGCGCGAGTACAGAGAGTCACCGCTGACCTGAAGCGGGCGTCCATTCTTGGTATGAAGGTTCATGCCTCCAGTCTGTACCCGGGCTCGGACAAACCTTGCGAGGGCAGCCGTGTCACCATCCCCCTCGGGGAGTCGCTCCACCGTCCGCGAACCCGGGGAACGTCCGGATTTCCCGCTCGGGCTCGGGAAGGCCGTCACGACGGCGCTGGGCCTCTTGTCGGCGGTCTTCTCGGTCCTCGGCCTCGAAGACCTCGGCAAGCGCCTCCATGTCGGCCCGGAGGGAGTCCTTGGGGTTGTGCTGGATCATGACGGTCCCTCCTGAGATGGGCTTGTGCTACTGGGTGCTATCGAGAGTAGGCGCACAGTCGTACGAGCACGCTCGGTCGGCTCACTCTGTTGGGTATCTTGGACTGAGTGAACGAACGAGTCGCGAAGATCGGAACGCGGTACCCGTCGCGGAGCGACGTGGCTACCGCCCACCGCAGGTGCATCACCTGCTGGGCGTGTGGGTCCGAAAAAGAAGTGAGCATCGCCGCTTCAGCCGATTAGGACGGCGGCTTGGCCACTGACCCGAAGGAGTATGGACTTCTTTGCTCCAACTGCCACTTGAAGGCGCCGCAGTTGGGTTCCGCCGAAGTGTTCTGGGCATGGCTCGCTCGCCACCAGTCCTCAGAGGCTGGCCCAGCGAACGCCACCATGGCGTCCCTGGTTGACGAACTGAATCTTCTGCCCGCCGAAGAGCGGGAGACGGCGCTGACTCAGGGTGTCGGAATCGCGGTCCTGATCGCGAGCCGAGGCACGCCAGACCACCCGGCCTACCGCGAAGACTGCGCCGACCGGACGTTCGGTGAGGTGATGGAGGAGGCCCTCAGATTGGTCGTGGACTGGCTGCATGAAGGGTCGCTCGCGCACCGGATAGGCCATCCCGAGGAAGTCTTGACCGAACGTGAACTCAGACGCTACGAGTTCAGCCGCCCCCGGTTTGGTAGCCCAGACGCACTGCCACGAACCACCTAAGTATCTACAGGCGGTAGCCGCGCTGCGAACGGCGCAGCCTGTCTCTTTCGCGCTTTGCCTCCAGCGCCCTCTCCATCGCCATTCGAGGAATCGTCATGCGGACGCTGGTGGAGATGTCTCTCTTCGTCTCACCTGCCATGATCGCGTCACAGAACTCCGGCCCGCACTTCTCACACCAACCTGATTTGAGGACAACGGCGGCCTGGTTGTCCTGCGGGAGACGGTCAACGGTCGTATCCGTCCAAAGGTTCGCGGACGGACCGTCGTTGCAGTCACAACTGAAGGCGATGTAGTCGTTGTTCTTGAACTTTTCCCACACCTGCTGGGTAACGATCATCTCGTGTCGCTCGGCAGCCTGCGCACACTTGGCTGCGTAGTTGACCGGCCTGCCCGCCCAGACGGCCTCCTGTTCTGAGACGTTCCGCCGCGTTCCGATCTTCTTGACGAGGGTGCGTGCAGCGTGGACACCCACCTTGTAGCCAGTCTCCGGGGCGTCTGGCCACCGCTTCTCCAGTCGTGCCACCAGGTCTTCGCTGAACGTCTTGATCGTGACCCCTGCGCACAGTGCTCGCTCGTAGGCCCGGTCGCCCCAGAAGAGGCCGAATCCGCCGTCGCCTTGGATGTCGATGAAGTTCGCCTCGAAGTCGTGGAAGATGCGCACCGCACCCTCGACGCTGCTCTTGTAGATGCGGGCGGTCGACTTGTCGTGCTTGCCGGTACCGAGGTGGGTAGACCCCTTCAGGTCACAGACCACGGCCACAACCTCAGGAAGTTTGATCCACGTGTCGCTGGACGAGGAAGGGATGTCCTGGGCCTTGAAGGTGCCGTCCTTCTCCACCACAGGGATGTCGGAGTTGTTCAGGACTGTGTTCACCTCTTCGCCCAGTGCGTCGAGGAGGGAGGTCAGGAAGGCGGGTTCATCGCTCATATGAACAAGGCTACGGAGCCGGTCTGACACTCTTGGGCTACCAGCACAGCGCCTGGCCTACGACTACCGCCACCGTGCCCAGCAGAGACAGGAATCCGAGAAAGATGGCGCGGTTGGCCCACGTGTATTTGCGGACGGCTACGCCAGAGTTCGCCACGATCTGACGCGCAAGGTGCTCGGTGACCGTGTTCGGATCAGCCAGTGCGCCCCTGAGGTGTGCCGGGTACTGGTCGGGCTGGCCCGCAAAGTGCCGATGAACGTCGCCGTAGTAGAGCGGGTTCAACTTGGTCTGGTCGGGCTCGTGTGCGAACTGGGGCAGGAGACCCAGCGAGGCGCACCCAGTGGCCAAGAGCAGCAGCAGCCCGGAGACACCCTCCAGGGCCAGCATGAGGGCGGAGCCGCGCCCCACTTCGATGACCAACGTGATTAGTCCCGCCGCTAGGACGCCCAGGAACGCCAGAACGACGCCGAGTTTCGTTTCGGCATGCTTCACCCACTCGTTGACGTTGGTCAGTACGCCCCACGCCTCCGTGGCTGTCTTCGGATCGGGGGCACCTGTCGAGGTCGATGCGGCGGGCGGACTGCTTTCCGGCACCGGAGAGGTCCAGGTGCGACGAAGCCAATCAAAGAAGCCCATCTCAGTAGTCGCTCGCCACGCCGGACTCGTAGAGGCCCTTGACCGTCTTGGCGTCCCGGATGGCCTGCCGGATGCACAGGTGATCCTTACCGGAGCCCATCATGCTCGGACTTCTTCCTCGGGCTTGCTCCGCGTATGACCGGCGCGGGCGTCGACCTCCACCGAGATCGAATCGCTCGGGAATGAATAGTCCACGGTGGCGAGGTACTTGCGGTAGCCGAGCATCTCCAGCAGGACCGACAACGAGTGGTGGTTCTGGTCCTTCAGCAGGGCAGTCGTGAAGTCGGCGTTGTTCTGCGCCATGTCGATCACTGTGGTCAGGAAGGCCGCAACGACGCCGGGGTCGGAGTTGAAGTCCTGATCGGAGTTCGCCTGCGCCTTGGCCACCAGGTCGGTGTTCTCCTTGGTCTTGCGCAGCGTCAGTTCCAGTTGCTGCACCGCGTCGTCGGCGGTCAGCCCGCTGTCAGCGAAGAGGCTGTTGATGGCGTCGATGATCTCGTCCCACTGGGCCTGGTCACGCTCGCGAGCCTGGGCCGTTCCTATCTCGGCCAGCGGAGTCAACGGCGTCGACTCACCCTTGGAAAGATCTAGCGTCTGAGTGCCCTGGTTGTCGATCTTGAAGCGCGACAGAGCGATGTCAGCCACGCGGACCTTCACTCCGGACTGCTCGTCACGAAGACGCTTGGCCAGCAGGCGGTAGTAGATCGCTCGCTGCTCCATCTCGACCCCATAGGGCACGATCTGCGACAGGAAGTCATACGCCTTGACGTAGTTGGACAGGTCGGAGCGGAAGCCCTCCAGCCGCTGGACCTCTTCGTCGTCCTCGTCCTCGCGTGCTTGGTGCAGGGCGGCAACGAAGCGCTTCGCTCCGGGGTCAATGGCCCCAGCGAGCATGCCGTGCAGGCCCTTGGTCACGGCGTCGCTGGCCTCAACCATCTCCCCTTCGGTGTAGACGCGATCCAGTCCCACGGCGTCCAACTTGGCTGCGATCCGGTTCACCAGGTCGGGGTCAGTGGTCTCGGTGAGTTCGGCACCTTCGTAGTACGGCAGGAACGCCGTGAGGATGTCCTCACCGGAGTTCACGAAGTCGAGCACGTACACCTGGTCCTTGCCAGCCCACGTCCGGTTCAGGCGGGAGAGGGTCTGCACGGCCATCACTCCGTCGAGGCGCTTGTCGACGTACATCGCGCACAGCAACGGCTGGTCGAAGCCGACCTGATACTTGTTGGCGACGATCATCACCTGATAGTTCGGGCCGTGGAAGGCGTCCGCGAGGCTCTTGCCCTTGGTCCCGGTGTTGACGCTGGCCTCGGTGTACTCACCGACCCCCAGCAGGTCATCGGGTGCGATGTCGTGGTCATCGTTGCTGACCGTGACCTTGCCCGAGAAGGCGACCAGGGCGTGCACGTCGGTGTAGCCACGCTTGGCGACGTAACGCTCGACGGCGTTGTAGTACCGCAGGGCGGCCTTGCGCGACGAGGTGACGATCATCGCCTTGGCCGCACCACCAAGCATGTGCGACACGTTGTCGCGGAAGTGCTCCACGATCAGTGCCACCTTCTGGCTGATGTTGTGCTCGTGGAGTTGCACCCACTTGACCGCAGCCTTGCGCGCGGCCTCCTTGTCGACCGACTTGATGTCGTCGTCCTTGGTCTTTAGGGCCAGTTCGTAGGCGACCTTGTACTCGGTGAAGTTCTGGAGCACGTCAAGGATGAAGCCCTCCTCGATGGCTTGGCGCATCGTGTAGCGGTGGAAGGGCTCAGGCGTGGGGTTGCCCTCGTCGTCCAGCACGTCAGGGTTGGGGGTGCCGAACAGTTCGAGCGTCTTGGACTTCGGTGTCGCCGTGAACGCCAGATAGGTGACGTTCGGGGTCTCTGCCCGCTGGCCCAGTTCTGCGGCCAGTACGGCCTCGGTGTCCACCTCGCCGCCGTCAGCCAACGACTCTTGCTCCTCGGGACTCAGGACTGCCTTCAACTTCGACGCAGCCATGCCGGTCTGGGAAGAGTGCGCCTCGTCCGCGATGACCGCGTAGTGACCACCCTTCGACTCGGCCTGCTGGCGCAGGTACTGGAGGACGAACGGAGCGGTCTGGATCGTCACCACGATGATCGGGGTACGCATGGCCAGCGCCTCGGCCAGTTCCTTGGACTTGGACGAGCCTGCGCCGTCAATGGAGACGACTTGGGTGCCTCGCGGGTCCAACTGACGCATGGCATCGGTCATCTGCTTATCGAGCACATTGCGGTCGGTCACGACGATCACCGAGTCGAAGACCTTCTTGTTGTCTGCATCGTGCAGGGCTGCGAGCCGGAACGAGGTCCACACGATGGTGTCGGTCTTGCCGGAGCCAGCCGAATGCTCGATCAGGTAGCGGTCCCCGACACCGTGATCCTTGACGTGGCCGACGATCTTCTCCACGGCAGAGAGTTGGTGGAACCGGGGGAAGCGCAGCGAGACGGAGGTCTCCTGCTTGCCCGTGACCGGGTTGGGCTTCTCCTCCTTCCGCGTGACCAGGTACTTGGTCAGGATCGTCAGGAACATGTCCTTGTCGAGGATGTCGGCCCAGAAGTATTCGGTGCGGGCACCCTTCGGGTTCAGGGGATTGCCCTTGCCGCCGTCATCGCCCTTGTTGAACGGCAAGAACGTCGTCTTCTGCCCGTCCAACTTCGTCGTCATCGAGACCTCGTTGTCGGTGACCACGAAGTGCACCAACGTCCGCTTGCCCCACGCCAGCAGCGTCTCCTTGCCGTCCGCGCCGGGGTTGCGGTCGTTCTTGTATTGCACCTGCCCTCGGGTGACCGACTGGGTGAACTCGGTCTTCAACTCGATGGTCGCCACCGGCAGGCCGTTGAGGAAGAGCACCAGGTCGATGGACTTCTTTGCATCCGTCACCGAGTAGTGCACCTGCCGCACCACGCGCAGCCGGTTGTGCTGGTAGTCCTCGACCGTCTTCGGGTTCAAGGTTTCGGTGGGCTTGGGTTGGGCCATGAGGAAGCGAGACCCGATGCGACGGAAGCCCTTGCGGAGGATGTTGAGCGTGCCCCCGCCGCTCTCGACGGGCTGATTGAGCGCAGTGGCGAGGGCGTCGAGGATTCCGTCGCGCGCCTTCATCTCCTGTGTGGAGTCCATGCCCGGCTTGATGAACTTCGCCAGTTCGTCACTCTGCGTGGCCTCCAGCCAGGCGAACACGTCCTCGGGGAACAGGGCACGCTTCTTGTCGTAGCGGGCGTTGCTTCCCTCTTCGTAGAGCCAGCCCTTCGAGTGGAGGAGCGCGACGGCCTCGTTCTCCATCGCCAGTTCCTTGTGCGCCTCGGTCACGACGCCTCCTTCTCGGTCGTCGGGTCGATCCGCTCGACGCCGGTGGCGGGGTCGATCCTGCCCGTGACGGCGGCGGTGATGAGAGCCTCGCGACGCTCGCGGAGCACAGCGATCGAAGTTTCGGTCTCTCCCACAAGAATGGAGCCCTGGGCGAGTTCCTTATCAAATCCTTCCACGAGTCGCTGCTGCTCAGCGAGAGTCGGCAGGGGCACAGGTGCATTCATGATGGCCCGCTCGTTCATGTAGGGGATGGTGCTCTGGTTGATGTAGGGGTAGATGTCCAGGTCGCACAAGACGTGGTACAGGAATCGAGAGACCACTCCCGTGCGAGGGACGAACGCAACCATGTTGTTGTCGATGCAACAGTCGTGCATGTTGATCCCGACACGGGCAAGCAGTGAAGCCGCGCCGATCTTTGCCATAAGGCTCGAACCAGCCGGAACTATTTGTGCCCCCAGTTCGGAACTAGTCTCGGAGGTAATGGAATCGCTCTCCGCAGTGATCACTCCGCGCGAGTCTCGGTGCGCTAGCGCAGCGACCTTATGGAAGGGGAGTTCGAGGCCCTGTTCTCCCTGTTCATCCAACGGGAACGCGCTCCCGGAGACCTTGACCGTCAGGTGCTTCAGGGGCCGGGTAGCCTCCGTCTCGCGGAGGTCGAAGAAACCTCGCCGCCTGATCGCTGCACGCCGCTCCATCACGCTGCGGAGTAGTTGCTCCTGCGCTTCGATCATGGCGTCGATCTGTGCAGTCTCGCGGTCGAGGAAGTCAGCGATGGCTCGTTGGTGCGACATAGGTGGAAGCGCGCCCAGGGGTAGATGCCGAATGTCCTCCTGTCGCAGGCCCACCCGCGTTACGCCGCTCGCACGCGTTTCCCACCACGCGAACGCCGGTCGGCTATTCAAGTACCAGAAGAGGAACTTTGGATCAACCAAGTCTTGGTGCGGAGTCGCGATGGCGACGTGGTAGCCGCACACTAGGTCAGGCGCGCTCGTCTCGACAAAGGCGGGAATGCCGATGTCGTCAGCCGTTTCCGAATCTTTCGTAAAGACGACATCGCCTGGTGCGAGCCGGAAACGGGCGATTTCATCCGGCGTGCAGGTTGCGGGCATGAAGTCGAAGTCGTTGAGAATGACCTCGTTCTTGTACACGTCCACGTAGTTGCATAGCCGAACCGCCTGCTCACCCTCGTTGGTGTGCTTATCCACGGTGCTAACGCGGACATCTGAGACGTTGAAGAGGCGAGCCTCTCGCGGCTGGATCAAGCCTTCACCTCCGCGAAGAGTGCCTGCACCCGCGCGATGGCCGCCTGCACGTCGGCGTCGATCTCCGCGAGCGGTCGGGGCGGGACGTACTTGTAGAACGCCCGGGTAAAGGGAATCTCGTAGCCGATCTTGGTCTTCGACTCGTCAACCCATGCCTCGGGAGCCCAGGGGAGTACCTCGCGTTCCACGTACGCGTTCACGTCCTCGGTGAGCGGAACGTTCTCGGTGTCGCGCAGCCCGGAGTCGGGCTCGACCTTGCCGCGCGGCGTCTTGACGATCTCTCCCTCTGGGGAGGACTCCGCGAACGCGGCGACGACCGCCTTGCGGACGGCTGGCTTCAACGTCACGCCGTGCGCACCCAACGCCGGGCCGAGCGCCTTCTCAAAGTCCGCCTGGCTCTTCCATGTCCACTCCTTCTCCAACGTCTCCAGCGCCGTCCGAAGGTCGTGGCGGTGGTCCTTGTCGAGGGCCGCAACTGCCTTGGCCTCCATGACCTGCTCAACCTTGTCGGCGTCCACGGAGAAGACCAGACGCAACGGCTGCTCGACGGTGATGGTGCGGTAGCCGAAGTCGGCGGTGTTGAAGACCTTCGAGACCTCGGGGTCTGCGTCGGTGAACTCGCCGTAGAGCCCCACGATGGTCGAGATGTTGGCGGGGGAGAGCATGCGTCGCTTCGCACCGATGGACTTGCGCATCTTCACCCACTGCGCGGTGGCGTCGATCAACTGGACCTTGCCCTGACGCTCCTCGGGCTTGTTGTTGTCGAGCACCCAGATGTAGGTCGCGATGCCGGTGTTGTAGAACATGTCGGTCGGAAGGCCCACGACGGCGTCCACCAGGTCGTTCTCCAGCAGCCAGCGCCTGATCTCCGAGGGCCCCGAGCCAGCCGCCCCGGTGAACAGGGCCGAGCCGTTGAGGACGATGGCTCCACGCGCGCCGCCTTGGGAGGCGGGGCGCATCTTCGAGACCAGGTGCTGAAGAAACAGCATTGCGCCGTCGCCCACGCTGGGAAGCCCCGCAGCGAAGCGTCCGTCGTCGCCGTCTCGCTCCCGCTCTGCCCTGACCGACTTCTCCTGCACCCTCCACTCCTGCCCGAACGGAGGGTTGGACAGGCAATAGGTGAAAGTGCGCCCCTCATGTCCGTCCTTCAGCAAGGTGTCCCCGAAGAAGATGTTCTGGGCATCCTGCCGCTTGATGATCAGATCGGCCTTGGCCATGGCGTAGGAAAGGGCATTGAACTCCTGCCCGAACAGGTTCAGGGTCGCGCCGCTGCCGTGATTCTGGAGCCACTCGTGAGCCTCCGAGAGCATCCCTCCGGTCCCGCAGGTGGGGTCGTAGACCTGACGGATGGCGTGCGGGTCCGACAGGTCGTCCTCGTCCGGGGCGAAGAGCAGGCTCACCATGAGGCGGACCACCTCGCGGGGGGTGAAGTAGTCACCCGCCACGTCCTTGGACGCCTCCATGAAGCGCCGGATCAGTTCCTCGAACACATCGCCCATCTCGGCGTTGCTCACCCGGTCGGGGTGCACGTCGAGGGCGGCGAAGCGGTTGACGATCTCAGGCAGCCGATCCCGGTCGTCCAGGTCGCGGACGATCTTCGGCATGTCGAAGCGCTCGAAGACCTCGAACACCTCCGGGTCGAAGCCCTCGATCATGGCCTGAAGGTTGGCCGCGAGGTTCGCCGGGTCGCCCAGGTTCTTCAGGCTGAACGGGGAGGTGTTGTAGAACGTCTGGCCCGAGGCCCGCCGCAACGTCTCCTGCCGCACCAGGGCAGGGCTGCTCTCGTACTTCGCTGCCGCATCGAGCACGGCTTCCTTGCTCGGAGCCAGTACGGAGTCCAGTCGGGCGAGCACGGTGAACGGGAGGATCACTGTGCCGTACTCCTTGGGCCGGTAGGGGCCACGGAGCAGGTCCGCGATGGACCAGATGAAGTTCGGATCAGGCTTCGTCACGCTTACTTCCTTGCAGTCGGTCCACTGATCGTATCTGGCCTGGCCCGCCCAGGGCGCCAGGCGTGGCCGAGCAGGGGCTAGCCGCTCAGTCATGGTGGTCCTTCGGTGAACTCACGGATGGCAGCCAACGAGCGCTGGCGACGAAGATCAGCCTTGGACGGCGTGGCCGTGACCTTGCGTCCCAAAAAGCGTGTGTAGCGCTCCCGGCCCTCGGCCAAAAGGTCAGGGACGCTCATGGCTTGGGCGGGCTCTGGAGCCTGACGTGCCGACTTCTGGACCCACTCCTCGACCTGCCGGGGACTGCGAAAACCCTCGGAGTCCCACATGCCGAGGCCCATGAGGACCGAGCGCGGGGAGTAACCCGCTCGGAGCGCTGCCCGAATGCCCGGAAGCAGGGTCTCAGCCTTGACGACCGGAGTCCCGGCTTCCGCCATCGCCCAGCAGTAGGCATCGAGAACCGACTGCGCGACGTCGGGGACTACCGGGGCGGCGGGTGCGGTCGCAGTTTCGGTCGGAAGCGCCACCACCTCGCCCCCGCCCCGTCTTCTCGTCTCGGTCTTCTCGTTAATCTCCCCCGTCCGAGTAGCGCTCGTCGCTACTTCCGTCGTCGCAGTCGCCGCTACCTCAGAGGTAGCGGTCACCGGTACTGGGGAGGTAGCAGCCGTCGCTACCTCTGCGACCAGATCAGAGGTAGCAGCCGCTGCTACGTCTTGAGCCCCGCCAGAGGTAGCGGTCGCCGCTCCCTCTGTCCCGAGGAGGTCCTGCTCGTGTAGTTCCCAGCCCTGCGGGATGACAACCTCGATGCGGCTCTTGGTCTTGCCCCGACCTGCCACGTAGACGATGAAGCCCAGGGCAGCCAGTTCCTGAAGTGCTGCGCCGAGAGAGTTGGGATGGATGTTCGCCAGCCCTGCCAGTCTCTTCCTGGTGACCGGCACCGCGCAGCGCTGGTAGCGGATCGTCTGGTTGACCACGGCACGCAAGGCCCGGCTCTGCTTGTCGGTGAGGCGGGCCAGGTTCGCCTGATAGTCGACTGCGGCCCAGACAGCCAAGGCGTCAAACATCGACATGTCCCGGCCCGACTCGGGGTGTGGCGCGGGTGGCCGGGTTGTCGCTGCGTAAGGGTGCCATCGCTGCTGGTGCACCGGCAGAGGCACTCCAGCCGTCCTGGGCGTGTCCCTTGCCTGGTCAGGGCCAGGTGATACAGTCACGATGTCCTCCAATCGGACTTTCACGAAGCGCCCTCCGCCGCCAAGCATGGGGGCGCTTCGTCGTTGTTAGCGGGTGCTCGTTCGGCCCTTGGATGTCTGCTTCTCCAGCGCCTCGGTGAGCAGCATGCTCATCTGCGCCGAGAGCGTGCGACGGCCCTCCCGGGCCATGTCGCGGAGTTGGTCTAGTTGAGCCTGCGTGAGCGGCACGCTCCGCCGCGTGACGACATCGGCGGGTGTTGACGTGATGACAGGGGCTACCTTCGGCATCGCAGAATCCCTTCTCCTAGGCTGATTCCACGGCCACGATATGCGCCGGATATGCGTGATTCAGGCCCGTCATTTCTTATCCAGCACCAACTACCAGAGAGCACAAGATCAAAGCACCAAGCAGTGAATGTCGTTTTACAGACCTCCTGCCGGAAAGGTCGTGATCGCTCTACCGGCGTGTCGCGGTCGGACTGACCGGCCCAGGGGAGTGGCGAGCCGCTCTAGACTGCGGGACAGAGAGACCGACAAGAGACCCGAAAGGCCGGCCACCCACCTCATGCCCGTCACCCGAGAAGCCGTCCCGTGGCGCATCTACTTACTGATCGACCCGACCACCGGGCCGAGCAATCACGCCTTGGGGACGATCTTCTACGTGGGGCTGCGGCACGAACTTCCGCAGCCCGTTGACCTGCGCGAAGCCACCGAGCCCGAGTCGCTGCCCGAGGGAGAGGGGGCAGCGCGTGAGCGGCTGGGGACGTTGAGCCAGGCAGGAATCCGCGTGATCGTAGAGGTCGTGCCGGAGCAAGCCTGGCCGAGCGCCGAATCTGGCCACCTCGCACGCACGGTTGGCACTCTCTGCGCCTGCTTGCACCCTGCACCCCTGAACGAACGGTTGAAGAGCGTCCGTTGGCCAGGCTCGTTGGTGCACACCGTTGAGCGGGCACAGTTGGTCCCCCTGCCAGAGGACGGGGCCATCCTGAGGACACACGGCGGACCAACTCCCATTGCCCAGTTGCCAGTCCTGGACGAGCAGACACTCTTCGAGGAGACCCTCGCCGTGATCGAGGGGAGCACAGCCCCGAAAGCCGTGGGCAGGGCTCTGCGGGAGGGTGGTCCACTGCCGCTCTTGTTAGTTGCCGAGGGCAGAACAGGGCGCGACGTGATTCCGGGAGGCTTTGTCTTCGGCGTCTGGGTGGCTGAGGCCATCGAGCCGATCAACGAAGGTCAGACCCGGTGGCGGGTGCTCCTCCACGATGATCCCGAAATGGTGAGTGCCCTGCGGCGGCGCTACCTACACGAGCGGGTGAGCCTGGACGACTTCAATGCGCTCAAACTCCGCAAAGCCTGACGAGTACCGCAGGACGTTCCAGCGATCCTGCGGAACTTGCCCGAGCCAGAGGGCGTCCCGCACAACGTCTTGAAGGTTGAGAACCAAGTCCCAGACCCGGGCGAGCGCACGCCAGTTCTCGGCATCCGGAGCGTCAGGAAGGATCGCCCGCACCTCCCGCTCGACCAGGGCGCGTTTCCACGGGCTGGGAGCCTCTCCGAGCACGGAGTCGAGCAACGACCGGCGCGAGAGCAGCCGTGCGAGGCCGACCGTCTCGGGGTAGACGAGCAGGCCAGGAGAGGGGTGTTGGACTCTCTCCGCGCGCTCCTCCAGGACGGCCTTGGAGATGCCCACCGTGGCGGCCTCTTCTGCGAGGAGAAGCAACGACGAGTCCACAACGACTCCTCGGGGCGCGAGCCGACCTCTCCAGTGACGTTCAGCGACAAGCGCCTCACCGAAGTTCGTCAGGTCGGCCTGGGGCGTGCCGATCCAGCGCTTGTGCTTCAGGCAGACCCAGCCGACCCGGGGCATCCGCCCGATGCCGTCCTCCAGATGAGGCATACACCTTCCGCAGAGACTCCGCTCGACCACCCAGTTCCCAGTGACGACCTGGGGCTCGGTGAAGGCAAGGTCGCGCAAGTTGCCCAACTGCCGCCACAGTGCCAAGCGCTCCGGGGCCGAACGGGCGTTGCTCAGCGGATACCCCTGTTCGCGGACGGCCCCCTCGATGTCCTTGACGTTGCTGAAGTTCCGCATCGCATGACGACTGGCATACGTGGAGACTCCTTCCCCGCCTACCAACCGCGTCGGCACCGGGAGAGCGTCAAAGGAAAGGGGTCTGTTCACCCAGACTTCCTTGCGCGTCCACGGCGGGGGGCGCGGTCGGTGGTCGCGGACTCAGAGGTCCTGTGAACGGCCTCCTCGTCCAGGATGATCTCGTCCATGAGGGCACGGTCCACCCGCTCTCGGCCCGAGAGGATCGCCTCGATGGCGGCGTCACCGAGGAGTCCACGCAACGATCCGATAGACCCTCCGGTCCGATGGAACAGGTAGGCCGCCTCGTCCTCCAGTAATCCCTCCGGGTGGTTGCTCAACGGGAGAAGGTCCTCCATGCCGAGAACTAGGTCGAGCCAGTCGTCACGGTCCTTCTCTGATCCGAAGGAGTAGGGCTCCAGGGCATACATCTTGGTCCGGGCCCTGATCTGCTTGCCGATGTCGCCGGTGAACAGGTCCGAGGTCAGGAGGTCGATGCCGCAGTAGACGAAGGCCGCGTCGAGCCGCTCGGTGAACACCTTCAACTGCGAGGCAGCCTCGGCCCCAACGGTGCGGGTCGTGCGCAGGTTGTGCACCTCGTCCAGGATGACCAGGCTGGTCTGCTGCTCGGTCATGACCCGCACTACCTGATCAGTGATGGTCGGAGCATCGAAGCGCTGTGGGACCTGCATGCCCAGCCACGTCGCGAAGGCCCGCATGAGCATCTTGGGCGTGGCTCCAGGAGGAACGACGGCGTAGACGACGGGGGTCACGTCAAGCCCGTCGCCCAGGGTCTTGCGGCGCTGCCACTCGTGCTTCCTTCCTAGGTTCAGAACAGTGGTGGACTTCCCGAGTCCAGCCCTTCCCGAGATCGCGAAGGCTCGCTTGGCCGTGGCGCTCCGTGCGCCGATCCGGGCCTGCACGATCCGCAGGTGCTTCTCGATGGGGTGTGAGTCCTTCGTCTCCAGCACAGTGTCCGCACCAATCCAGGCGAACCGTTGCCGGTCGTACTCCTCCTTCGCTTCAGGAGACAGAGAGCGCAAACGCTTCATGGGCAGTTGCTCGGGCTCCACGGCCCGCTCGTCCATGAACTCGCGCCAACGCGCAAGGCTGTCGGGGATGGCCATGTCAGTCCTCCAAGTCGATCCGTCTGGCCTTGCGACGAGGGCGCTTGGTGGCAGTGCTCGCAGCAGGAGCAGCCTCCATCTCAGGCACCACGCCCAAGGTGGGGCCGTGCTTGTCGCTCGGGTCTTCAGCAGGCTGCTCAGGAGCGTCGGGGACGCTCGCGATGGCCGTGGCGGACCTCCTGCGAGCGACCTTCTCCACTGTGCTGGCGGGCGCGGTGAGAATGCGGTTGATCTGTGCCACGACCTCCATGCCCGGGGTGGTCCCGTCTCGCCGTTCGATGGTCTTCTTTGCGGCCTCCAGCACGTCCCGCGAGAACGGGGCCAGGACCTGCCGGTCCATGATCCAGCGGGCTTCGATCCACCTGCCCTTGAAGTGATCCCGAACCCAGATGGCATTCATCCTGTGTGGGTCAAAGCGGACCTCCCACTTGCCGTTCGCGGGGGAGGGGAGGCCACTGGCCACGCCTCGGTACTCGGCCAGTTCTGGGGACTCGTAGTGCAGGCCGTCGAAGTTGATCCCGTAGGGCTGGATGGAGCGGTAGGCCACGGGCAGCAGCGAGATGTAGTCGTCGCGGTCCAGCGCGACGTGCACCTGCGGGGCCACTCCCGCGAGAGCGGCGAAAGCCTCGTTGGGAGTCAGTTCCTTCTTGGGCATGGCAGGCAGGCGTAGGCCAGGGGAGGGGCGGTTGAGGTAGACGCCGACGATCCACAGGTCCAGGACGTTCTGCAACTCGGCCAGACCCCAGCGAGCCTCCTGGGCCGGGTCAGCACCACGCTGGACGACGGTCGGGCCGACGTAGCCAGCCAGATGCTGCACGAACCCGGTCCGCACCCCTCGGAAGAAGGACTCGATGTGCGCCTTGTCCGTAGGCGTCCTCGGCGCAGCCAGGGTCAGGCTGATCTGAAGCCGCTCACAGGCACTCATGAAGGTCGTGCTCTTGAAAGCCTTGCCTCGGTCCATCGTGATGGACTCCGGCACGATGACCGGCTTGGCCGCGATGCTCGCCTTCACCTCCTCGTCCCCGGGGACCATGCCCGAGGGCAGGATGGAGCGCGAGTAGGACAGCGAGGCGTCCCAGCCGGGCTGCATGGGCAGCGGAGTGAGCGCCCGGGCCAGCAGGATGGCGGCATCGACCGACTTCGTGGCTACGGGACGCAGGATCGCGGCGACGGGCACCCGTGTTGCCACGTCCACCGCTGCCGTCAGGTCCACCTGCCCAGTCGAGCCATCGGGATAACGCACCATGAGGTCCAGGGGAGTGGAGTCGATCTCGACCAGTTCGCCGGGACGAGAGGGGGACTGGTGTCCCCACGCACGGTCGGGGCGGTTGGCCTTGCTGCGCCTGGTGGTGGCCTGACCGAACGGGCTGCGAGACCGCTCCAGTCTGGAAAGCACGCGGTAGAGGGTGGCGTCCGAGGGGACCGGCCAGCCGTTCTCCTCGGCCTGCAAGCGAACGCGCAAGACGGCTCGGGAACGTGTCCCTGTGGAGAGGTTCGTCTGACCCGCGATCTGCTCCTCCAGGAGAGCCACCACACGCGGGTCCGTCCGCCCGCCGACACTCGTTTGGCGGGTCTTGCGCCCGTCCACGAGCCCGGCGATGCCCTTGGCCCGGTAGGCGGACAGGTGCCGCTTCAGAGTGCTCTTGCCCATCGCCGATCCCGAACCTCGTAGTTCTTCGACCTTGGCGTCGATGCGCTGTTCCAGAGTGTTGTCGAGGTTGTACTCGTCCTTCGGCTCGATCTCGGTCTCGCCATCGCTCGGGGGCACGCCGTTGAGAACCTCGTAGACGTGCCGGTGCAAGGCGATGGTCTGCTCCCGGGTGGTGGGATCAAGGGTGTCGAGCACGGCCACGTTGTCGAGCGAGGGCAGACGGTCGGGCGAGTCGGGCAGGTAGGACTCATCGGCCAGCAGATCGGCCACGGGAACCCGTCGAATCCGGTTGGTGGTCAGGCTCTTCAGCGCGAGTTCCGGCCCGTCCTGGGCCACCACCTGCCAGGAGTCGGCGTCGAAGGAGATGTAGTCGAACAGCCGGACGCTCTTCACCGCGTGACCGCCATTCCTGCGCCGACCTCGGAGTCCATCGTCAGCGGCTGGCTCAGGTCCGTGCACAGCATCCCGGTGAACAGCAGGTTCAGGACATTGGCCTGCACCAGGTCCTTCTGCACACCGCTGCTTCGCGCCGCGCGGGCGACACCGGCTCTCAGGGAGGTGGCCGGGGTGAACGCCTCGACCAGGTGCTGGGCCACCTCGGGGGAGGAGGGAGCGTAGCGGTCCATTCGGTAACCGCCCAGCCACGTAAGAGCGTGGGCCACCTGCTCATCGAGTCCGGTGAAAACCTCGTAGCGCCAGCCGATCTTGTCGCACAGGGCCTTCGTCAACGCGAACTGGTGGGTCTCGGCCTTGTCCGGGCGACGCACGTCCACGAGCCGTCCGTCGCCGTTGCTCAGCCGGACGAAGAAGTCGGGGACGTGATCGCGGAATCGTCGGCCTTCTGCATCCTGCGTGCCCTTGGGCCACAGGATCGCCAGCGGCTGGGAGGAGACACCCACGACATCGGGGTCATGGTCTGCGCTCAGGAGGTACTGCCGCTCCAGCAGGCTCTCGAATCCGGTGTGCCGCTTCGTCGTGGAGGACCACCACAGGCCCTCGTAGTTGCGCTTGCCCGGCCAAGCGAAGAACTCGCGGATGGGGAGCGCATCCTCGAAGGGCTCTGCCGTGAGGGCCCGGCTGGCCTCGACATTGAGCAACCGACCATCGAGGCGCGCCAGCACGCGCACGGTGTCCGTGACGTTGCTCGGCAAGGAGCGCAGTGCTCGACTCACGGAGCCTCCAGGTCTTCTCGCATTGGGCAGTTGACCTTGTGTATCGGATCAACTGCGACTAGATGGCTCATACTATAGCAGTGTCCGTTCTGGTGCGAGAGGTCTCATCTGAACTGAGAGGAGACAGCCAGCCCAGAGGCATCCTCGCGTTCGAACGACCTACTTTACATAATGTACATTATCGGTCAAAGGTTGATCTGGGCGGTTCCCGGGTTCCACACCTCTATATACGTGCGGCCCTCACGGTGGTTGAATCGCTGATGGAAGCACTCGCAGTCGCCTTCACTGTGCGAGCGACAGACCCGCGAAAGGATTCACCATGGCCCAGTACATGATTTCCGTTTTCCACGAACCTGGCGTTCAGAACGCCGGCACCGCTTATCAAGACGACGCCGCCTTACAGGCCGCCTTCGCGGCCGTGGCCGAGTTCAACGCCGGACTTCAGGCAGCAGGACAATTTGTCTACGCGTGTGGCTTGATGCCTCCGGAATCCAGCCACACCGTGGATGCCACCGGCACGACACCGTCCGTGAATTCCGGGCCGTTCTCCGTGGCCGCTGCGTCGATCGGCGGTTTCTGGATTGTCGAGGCGCTTGACGAAACAGTAGCCATCGAACTGGCAACCCGGGCATCGGCGGCCTGCGGTCAGAAGGTTGAATTGCGGCCGCTCCAGGCGGGCTAGTCCCCCGGCAACTCTCCATAAAAAGCGTTTGCCCTAGTCAAGCCGTAAATAGGCCGCCTGGCTAGGGTAAACGCCGTCGTTCCCGGAGGATTGGTCAGGCGCCCACGTACTCCGCGAGGTGCTGGCCCGTGAGGGTCGATTTCTCGGCCACGAGATCTGCGGGTGTGCCCTCAAAAACGATCCGCCCGCCGTCGTGACCCGCGCCGGGACCCAAATCGATGATCCAATCCGCGTGCGCCATGACGGCCTGGTGATGCTCGACCACGATCACCGACTTGCCCGAGTCGACCAGGCGGTCCAGCATGCCCAGGAGGCGCTCGACGTCGGCGAGGTGGAGGCCCGTGGTGGGCTCGTCCAGGATGTAGACGCCACCCTTCTCCCCCATGCGCGTGGCCAACTTGAGGCGCTGACGTTCACCGCCGGACAGCGTGGTGAGCGGCTGACCCACCTTCACGTAGCCCAAGCCGACGTCCGAGAGACGCTCAAGAATCTTGAGGGCGGCTGGCGTACGAGCGTCGCCGTCGGCAAAGTATTCGAGCGCATCCGAGACGGACATCGAGAACACGTCGCTGATGTTCTTGCCGTCCACCTCGAACTCGAGAACCGCCGGTTGGAACCGTTTGCCCTCGCAGTCATCACACGTGGAGGTGACGCCCTCCATCATGCCCAGATCGGTGTAGATCACACCGGCACCCTTACACGTGGGGCATGCGCCTTCGGAATTGGGACTGAACAGCGCGGGCTTCTTACCGTTGACCTTGGCGAACGTCTTGCGAATGGAATCCAACAGGCCCGTGTAGGTCGCGGGGTTGCTGCGGCGGGACCCGCGGATCGCACTCTGATCGATGGACACGATGTCCTGGTTGTCCGGGAGCGATCCGTGCACCAGTGAACTCTTGCCCGAACCGGCCACGCCCGTGATCACGGTGAGCACGCCCAGCGGAATGTCCACGTCCACGTTGTCCAGATTGTGCGAGGTGGCTCCGCGGATCTCGAGCTGGCCCGTGGGTTTGCGGAACGATTCCTTGAGCGCGATCTGATCGTCCAAGTGGCGGCCGGTATTGGTGTCACTCCCCCGCAGCTCGTCCACGGTGCCCTCGAAGCAAATGGTGCCGCCGTCCGTGCCGGCGCCGGGTCCGAGATCCACCACGTGGTCGGCGATCGCAATGGTTTCGGGCTTGTGCTCCACGACGAGCACGGTGTTGCCCTTGTCCCGCAGCTCCAACAGCAGCTCGTTCATCTGGCGGATGTCATGGGGATGCAGGCCGATGGTCGGTTCATCGAACACGTAGGTGACATCGGTCAGCGGCGAGCCCAGGTGCCGGATCATTTTGGCGCGCTGAGACTCACCGCCGGACAGCGTGCTGGTGGGGCGATCCAGTGACAGGTAGCCCAGTCCGATTCGCACGAACGAATCCAGCGTGGCGGTCAGTCCATCGAGCAGGGGCTTCATGGACGGGTAATCCAGGCCGCGGACCCACTGGGCGAGATCCGTGATCTGCATGGCGCACGCATCGGCGATGCTCACGCCTTCGATCTTCGCGTTGCGCGCGCCCGCCGCCAACCGCGTGCCCTCACATTCCGGGCACGCCTTGAACGTGACGGCGCGGTCCACGAACTCCCGCACGTGGGTCTGCATGGCCTCGCGGTCCTTGTTCAACATGGACTTCTGGATCCGAGGGATCAGGCCTTCGAAGGTCATGTTGATGCCCTCGACCTTGACCTTCACGGGCTCCATGTGGAGGAAGTCGTGGAGCTGCTTGTCCGTGAAGTCCTTGATGGGCTTGTCGCCGGGGAAGAACTCGAGCCCGCCGTACAGGCGCACGTTCCACCCGCCCTTGTTGTAGCCGGGAACGGTGATGGCGCCATCCTTGATGGACAGGTTCTCGTCATAGAGTTCGCGTAAGTCGAGATCGGAAACCTTACCCATGCCTTCACAGCGAGGGCACATGCCGCCGGTGATGGAGAAGGTCTTCTTTTCCTTCTTCTGGTTGCCGCGTTCCACCGTGACCGCTCCGGCGCCGTTGACCGAGGGAATGTTGAAGGCAAAGGCCTTGGGCCCGCCGATATGCGGTTCCGCCAAGCGAGAGAACACGATACGCAGCATCGCGTTGACGTCTGTGGCGGTGCCCACCGTGGAGCGCGGATTCGCGCCCATGGGTTCCTGATCCACCATGATGGCGGTGGTGATGCCCTCCAGCATGTCGACCTCGGGTCGACCGACCGTGGGCATCATGCCCTGCAGGAAGGCACTGTAGGTTTCATTGATCAGCCGCTGCGACTCCGCGGCCACGGTGCCGAACACCAAGGAGCTCTTACCCGAGCCGGAGACGCCCGTGAAAACGGTGAGTCGGCGCTTGGGGATGTCCACACTTACGTCCCGGAGGTTGTTCTCGCGGGCACCTCGCACTCGGATCAGATCGTGGGTGTCGGCCGCGTGCTCGGGGGCCGCATCGGTTGTGCTCACCGTGTCTCCAGTGGTTGACGAAGTGCCCTCGAGGTTACGACGGCGCTCGGCAGTTTATCCCGCCGGTGTCACTTGAACACACCCATAGTTGCGGTGGCGAAAGTCGATTGTTTCAAGCGATAGTTCATACTATTACAGAAACGTTCACGTAAAAGTTCAGGTATGACCCGGGCCTAGACTGGGACTATGTCTCGATCTGCGCCGTCCTCCACGTCTACATCCCCCACTCCGGTCAACGGAACCTCTCCCCCGCGATCCGGTTCCCATCGCTGGCCGTTGTTCCTGATCGCGGACCTGGTCCTCGTGACGATCTTCGCGGCGCTGGGCCGCAACGCCCACGAACAAAGCCCTTGGGGTGCCTTGGAAACGGCTTGGCCGTTCCTTGTCGGAGCCCTCGTGGGCTGGCTTCTCACCCGGGCGCACCGGCGTCCTGCAGCGCTGTTCCCGACCGGCGTGGTCGTCTGGTTGTCGGCTGAGATCATCGGCATGCTGTTGCGCATGCTGACGGGCCAGGGCACTGCCCTCGCGTTCGTCCTGGTGAGCCTGGGTGTCCTGGGCTTGTTCCTCCTGGGGTACCGATTGATCGTGCTCCTGGTCGGCCGCTCACTCCGCAATCGATAGGCTGAAGACAAACGTCGAGAAAGGACTCACATGCTGACCGCAATCGTGCTGATCAAGACATCCGCAGACCGCATTCCCGAGGTGGCCCAGGACATCTCCAACATCAAGGGCATCACCGAGGTCTACTCGGTCACCGGCGATTGGGATCTGATCGCGATGGTCCGCGTGCGCGAGCACGAACGGCTGGCCGATGTGATCGCCGACCAGCTGTCCAAGGTGAAGGGCGTGGTTTCGACCAACACCAACATCGCCTTCCGCGCCTACAGTGAGCACGATCTGGACGCCGCGTTCTCCTTGGGTATCGACTAACCGGAATCAGGCCACCAACGACCGACGCCGCCCGCCCGGGAAAACCCGGCCGAGCGGCGTCGTCATCGTTGACGAAGGTGCGGGACCTATGCCGTCCTGGCGAACTGGACCCAGCGATCCAGGATGCCCTGCGCGGAACCTGAGTCGATGGATTCAGCAGCGCGAGCGATGGCTTTGGCGAAACGGTCGTGGAACTCGCCGTCAGCGTTCTCGTCCATGGCCATCAGGCCCGCGGCCGAGTTGAGCAGCACCGCGTTGCGAATATGACCTGGGGTGCCGGCGAGAACGTCACGAACGACCCCCGCGTTGTACTGGGCATCCTGGCCGCGCAGATCTTCGATGGTCGCGCGCGGCATGTCGAAATCGAGTGGTTCGAGCGAATGTTCCGTGATCTGACCGTCACGAACTTCCCACACGTCCGACGGCGCCGTGACCGTGAGCTCGTCCAGGCCGTCTCCCCCGCGGAAGACCAACGCTCGGTCCCCACGATTCTGAAACACGCCGGCCATCAGGGGTGCCAGTGCGGCGTCTGCAACGCCAATCGCCGAGGCCTTGACCTTGGCCGGGTTGGTAATGGGCCCCAGGAAATTGAACGCGGTGGCCACGCCGAGTGCCTTACGGGCCACGGCCGCGAACCGCATGGACGGGTGGAAGGTCTGGGCGAACAGGAACGTGATACCCACGTCCGACGCCGCCTTCTCCACCTTGTCGATGGGCATGTCCAGTTGAACGCCCAGGGCTTCCAGGACATCGGCCGAGCCGGACTTCGACGACGACGCCCTGTTGCCGTGTTTGACCACGCGCACCCCGGCGCCGGCGCACACGAGAGCGGACATGGTTGAAATATTCACGCTCGACAGCCGGTCTCCCCCGGTGCCCACGATGTCCAACGCGGGCGCCGGAACATTTACCGCCCGCGCGTGCTCAACCATGGCATCGGCGAGACCGTTGAGTTCCGCGACCGTCTCACCCTTGGTGCGCAGCGCCATGAGGAACCCGGCGATCACGGCGTCGGGCACTTCGCCGTTCATGATGGTGTCCATCGCCCAATAGGACTCATCCCAGGTGAGATCCTCGCCACGCGAGAGCGAGGTCAGAAGATTCGGCCAGTGCATGCTTGTTTGGGAGCCAGTTGAGGTAGTCACAATTCGACTCTACCGCCAGATTCCGGCTCTGCACGAAGCCGCCGAAGCGGGGCGATTTCGGTTCCTTAATAAGAGGAGCACTGAAATAAGTTGCAAGAGAAGCAGCTGACTCGCGACACGGCACCTCCAGAAGGGCCCGGTGGTTGGTTCGGGGAGAGTTTTGGCGACATAATGTCTCTGTGACAACTGCAACCCATACCCCAGCCAAACCGGTAGGCGCGAACATCAATCGCCCCAACCTCACTTCCGTGGGCACCATCGTGTGGCTCTCGTCCGAAGTGATGTTCTTCGCCGGTCTTTTCGCCATGTACTTCACCCTCCGCGCAACGTCTCCGGAGCTGTGGGAAGAACAGACTGCGATGCTCAACGTCCCGCTGGCGTTGATCAACACCATCATCTTGGTGCTCAGCTCTGTGACCTGCCAGTTCGGAGTGTTCGCCGCTGAGCGTCTCCAGCCCCGCCGTACCGGCGGCATCTTCCAGTTCACCAAGTGGGGAATGACCGAATGGTTTGCTCTCACTTTCTTGATGGGTGCCGTCTTCGTCTCCGTACAGGTGTACGAGTACGCGGTGCTGGTTTCCGAAGGTGTGACCATTGCGGCCAACGCATACGGCTCCGCCTTCTACATCACCACCGGTTTCCACGCGATCCACGTGACCGGCGGTCTGATCGCATTCCTCTTCATCATGGGCCGCGCCTTCGTTGCCAAACGGTTCGGACACTACGAGGCCACCTCGGCCATCGTGGTCTCCTACTACTGGCACTTCGTGGACGTCGTCTGGATCGTCCTGTTCATCCTGGTCTACTTCATTCAGTAGCCAGCTGGAACGACCCACCCCATCCCAGTCTCCAAGTACCGAGTAAAAGGAACGTTTGACGTGAAGGCACTCTCACAAAAGCGCCGCCATCCCCTGGCAGTCCTCGCACTGCTCGTCATGGCTTTGCTTCTCACCGGTGGACTCTATGCAGTTGCCACAACCACCAACGAAGCCAAGGCCGAGACCACGACCTACTCGGCACAGGACATTGAAGAAGGCCAGAAGCTCTTCCTGGCCAACTGCTCTACCTGCCACGGCCTGAACGCCGAAGGCACCGAGGCCGGCCCCAGCCTCATCGGTGTGGGCGCCGCGTCCGTCGACTTCCAGGTCGGCACCGGCCGCATGCCCATGCAGATGCAGGGCCCCCAGGCACAGGTCAAGCCGGAACAGTTCAATGAAGAACAGACCAAGCAGCTTGCCGGCTACGTAGCATCGCTGGGTGCCGGACCCGCCATCCCCGAGGACGAGTACCTGGACGTCACCAAGGGTGACTCCGCCAACGGTGCCAAGGTCTTCCTGGCCAACTGCGCCATGTGCCACAACGCCGCCGGCGCCGGTGGTGCATTGACACGCGGCAAGTACGCTCCCTCCCTGATGGGCGTCGACGAGGCCCACATTTACGAGGCCATGCAGACCGGCCCCCAGAACATGCCGGTGTTCAATGACGCCAACATCACTCCCGAGGAAAAGCGTGACGTGATCACCTACATCAAGGCGTTGGACAACAACACCGACCCGGGTGGATTCAACCTCGGCTCGCTCGGCCCGGTTTCTGAAGGTCTCATGATCTGGAGCATCGGTCTGGCCGTGGTCATCGGCTTCACCGTCTGGCTCACTTCCCGCTCCGCCTGAGAGCGTCTGCCGGCTCACCCCGGCAACCTGACACAGCATTATTCAAAGCATCAAGAGAAGAATGAGGGACCACATGGGCGACCATCGTGACGGCACTCCCCAGCACAGCGGGGCGGTTGTCACCTCGGACGGAGCGGCTAAGAATCAGTTCCCCGACCCGGGACTTCCGCCGCACCGTCCGCGTGTGACAGACGTTGACCCCAAAGCTGCTAAGCGTGCCGAACGGCAGGTAGTACTGCTGTTCATCATCTCGATCCTCGGATCAATTCTGTTCTTCATCGCGTACTTCGGTATTCGAGTCGACGGACCGATCTACGACGTGGTGAATACGGAGCCCACCAGCCAGCTGCGCCTGCAGAACCTGCTGCTGGGCCTCGGCATTGCGCTGGGCATGTTCGGTATTGGTATTGGCGTTGTGCAGTGGGCACGAACCCTCATGCCGGACCACGAATTGGTCGAGGAACGTCACGACGTTCGTACCGAGGAGCAGCGTGCAGAGGCTCAGGAAATCCTGACCACCATTTACGACGAGTCCGGCATCAAGCGCCGTCCGCTCCTTCGTAACACGCTGATCGGCGCCGCTATCCTGGCTCCGCTCCCCTTCGTCGGTTTGCTCCGCGACTTGGGTCCTACCGACCTCACGGTTCTGCGCCACACCATCTGGGACGAAGGAATCCGCCTGGTGCGCGACCCCTCCGGTACCCCGATCAAGGCTTCGGACGTCACCCTGGGCTCCGCGTTCCACGTGGTCCCCGAGAACCTCTCCGAACTGGGCCACCACGACGGTTACTTGGACGAGAAGGCCAAGGCCGTTGTGCTGCTCATGCGACTCGACCCGGACAAGGTGAACGTCTCTGCCGACCGTGAAGACTGGAACGTGGACGGCATCTTCGCCTACTCCAAGGTCTGCACCCACGTCGGTTGCCCCATCGCATTGTACGAGCAGCACACTCATCACCTGCTGTGCCCGTGCCACCAATCGACCTTCGACCTCACGAACGAGTGTGAAGTGATCTTCGGCCCGGCATCGCGTCCGCTGCCCCAGCTGCCCATTACCGTTGATTCCGAGGGATACCTCGTTGCGCGTAGTGACTTCCACGAGCCCGTGGGACCCACCTACTCGCAGCGCGGATTCGCAGTCCGAGATATGCAGGGTGAGGCAAACTGATGTCATCTACTACTGATTACGAGTACCAGCCCCGCACACGCTCCGGGCGGATCGCTAACTTCGTAGACACCCGCGCGGGTGTCTCCCCCATGGTCAAGGAATTCGGTCGCAAGATCTTCCCCGACCACTGGACCTTCATGTTCGGTGAGGTCGCCCTCTACAGCTTCGTCATCCTGCTGTTGTCGGGTACGTTCCTCGCCTTCTGGTTCGACCCCACCATGACCTCCCTGGAGTACCACGGCAGCTACGTGCCCATGCAGGGCGTGGAAATGTCTGGCGCTTACGCCTCTACGCTGAACATCTCGTTCGATATCCGCGGTGGCCTGTTCCTGCGTCAGCTCCACCACTGGTCGGCCCTGATGTTCGTGATGGCGCTGTCGGTGCACATGCTCCGCGTGTTCTTCACCGGCGCGTTCCGTCGCCCCCGTGAGCTCAACTGGGTTGTCGGCTGCGTGCTCTTCCTCCTGGCGATCGTGGCCGGCTTCTCCGGTTACTCCCTCCCGGATGACGTTCTGTCCGGTAACGGTCTGCGCATTGCGGACGCCATGTTGAAGGCCATCCCGGTGGTCGGTACCTACATGTCGATGTTCATGTTCGGTGGCGAATTCCCCGGACTGGCGATTATCGGCCGTATGTACATCGCCCACGTACTGATCATCCCCGCATTGATCCTCATCATGATCGTCGTGCACCTGTTCATGGTGGTCGTGCACAAGCACACCCAGTATCCCGGCCCGGGTCGCACCGAAAACAATGTGGTTGGCTTCCCCGTCGGCCCCGTTTACGCGGCCAAGGCCGGTGGCTTCTTCTTCATCGTGTTTGGTATTTTGGCGCTCTTGGCTGGTACCACCACCATCAACGCCATCTGGAACTACGGTCCGTACGACCCATCACCTGTGCAGGCAGGTTCGCAGCCTGACTTCTACATGGGTTTCCCGGACGGCGCTCTGCGACTCATGCCGGGTTCCTGGCCCTTCTCCTGGGAGTTCACCATTTTCGGCTGGGTTCTCCCGATGGCCATTCTTCTCCCGCTAATCCCCATCGCTCTGCTGTTCGTCGCGATGTTCGCCTACCCCTGGATCGAACGTTGGGTCACCAAGGACAACCGCGTCCACAACGTGCTGGATCGCCCGCGTAACGCGCCGTTCCGTACCGCAATTGGTGCTGCGGCTGTCACGTTTTACGCCGTCCAGATGATGGCCGCGAGTTCCGACCTCATCGCCACGCACTTCCATGTGGGTCTGAACGACGTTACGTATTGGCTCCGCGCCGCATACTTCCTCGGCCCGATCCTCGCGTTCATCATTGCTCGACGGATGTGCCTGGCGCTGCAGCGTAAGGACCGTGAGATCGTGCTGCATGGTCGCGAGTCCGGCAGGATTCAGGCGCTGCCCCACGGCGAGTTCGTAGAGGTCCACGAGCCGTTGGACGAGTACAAGCGCTACCGCTTGGTCGACTTCGAGGACTACCAGGTGCAGCCGGCCCGCGCTAACGCGAAGGGCAAGGTCACCGGCATGGAGAAGATGCGCGGTCGCTTGAGCCGCTGGTACTTCGAGGACCGCGTTGCTCCCGTGACTCCCCAGGAGCTCGAGGCCGCACACGGTCACCACGACGACCACGAGGCCGTCGGAGCCGGGTCCCACAAGGCTCAGCTCGACAAGTAACCGGATGATCCCCTAGATCGTCCAGAAGGAAGCCCCCGAGGTTCGCCTCGGGGGCTTCTTCGTCTCTTTACGCCCCCACCCGGCGTGTGAAGGTCAGATGGATGACACCCGATCCAGAGACCACAGATTCAATAGTGAACCGGTCTTCAAGTCCTTCCAGACCCTCCCAGAGCCGTTCCCCACGTCCGAGCAGTATGGGAACCACCACGATGTGCATCTGGTCGATCAGATCGGCTTGGAGAAACTCTCGGACTGTCGTGGTGCCGCCGCCGATCCGGACATCTTTGCCTTCCGCCAGTTGGCGAGCCCGACGCAACGCTTCAGGCGGATCCGCATTGACGAAATAGAACGTTGTTCCACCTTCCATCTCGAGTGGGAGCCGGGGGTAGTGGGTCAGGACCACTACGGGTGTGTGGAATGGCGGATCGTCTCCCCACCACCCGCGCCATTCCTCGGTCTCCCATGGGCCTCTGGACGGGGCGAACTTGTTCCGCCCCATGATCTCCACCCCGATGTCCTCGGCCCAATTACTGGCAAACGCGTCGTCTACGCCCACGGTCGGCTCCTCGCGGCCGTGGAACCCCATGCGTTGGAACGTGCGGGTGGGCAGGGCCCAACGCAGCAGACGCTCCCCTGCGTGTCCGAAGGGAGCCTCGAGGGACTGGCTTTCGCCTACTCCGAATCCATCGAGTGAAATGGAGAAATTGTGAACTCTTACGCGTGACATACGACCTCCTGATCGTTGGGCCACGATCGATGGAGAGTGGTCGTAGCCGAAGTGAGTTCGGCCGTGTTGGCCGCCAGGCTGCGGAAGGGCTGAGCCTATGACGCGTTCGCCTTGGCGCCGATGCTAGTCCTGTTCCGCTTCGGTCGGAAGGACGTCCGAAAGCCGGGCAAAGCTCATTCCGCGCTCTCGAAGGACGGGCAGAGCGGCTGTGACACCAGCGGCCGTGCCACCCGAGGGACGGTTGGAGCGCGCGAGAAGGATGTCTCCTGGTTCCATGCCCACCAATCGGTCAGAGACAGAAGGTGCGGGCAGGGTGCCACCGTCGTCGCCATTGCGGTTGAAATTGACGACGAGCAACCCCAAGGACCGGGCGATCTCCGCCGACACATCATCCAGATGAGCGGTCCCCGATCGGAAGAAAGTGGGAGTGGCCCCGGTTCGCTCTTCGATCAGCTTCTGTGCGCCCATGATCTCGTCGTAGACGGCTGCGGCGTCCGTCGTGCCAGCAATGCCGTAGGCAGATGCACCAGACACGGACAGTGGCTGGTGTGCCGTACCGTGATTGGCAATCTCGAACAGCGGATCGGCCGCCAGTTCCTCGGTGAGGGCCGGATTCGCTTCTACCCATCGACCGGCCAGGAAGAACGTGGCGGCGGTTCCAGAGCCGCGCAATGCCTTCACCAGGGCCTCGTCCAGAGTGTCGCCTCCGGGCCCGCCACAGCAATCAAAGGTCAGAGCAACAGGTTCCGTTCCTTCGGGCAGGGACATTGCTACCCCGGGTACGTCGATCCCCCAGGAATTTGGAGCTCGAGAACCGTACTCGGCGACGACTTCCTCTCGCGACAGGACTGGAGCCGTCGGTGACGGTGCGGCGGATGAAGCCTCAGGGCTCGACCTCGGGGGAACCGAAGCTTGTTCCTGCGTTGTATCCGTACGCGTCGCGCAACCCGCGACAGTGACCGCGCCAACTCCCAGGGCCACGGTCATGAGAGAGCGTCTGGTCAACCGGGATTCCACTGTCCTGTCCACGCCTTCTACTCTATCCACCCCTGCGTTCTCTCAGGCAGGACAGTGACGCAGGCGCGCGAGAATGGCGGGGCCCACGCTCCATGATCCGAGAACGGCACAGAGAAGCCCTCCTCGTCCGAAGACGAGGAGGGCTTCTCAGGGAATAGAACGGTTACATCAGTGAGCGTGGTCTCCGCGGGAATGCTCGAAGATCAGGCCGAACAGGCCCAGGATCACGACCGGCACGGACAGACCAATGATCCACCAACCAACGGCGAGAGCCAGGACGAAGATCGCGCAACCGATACCCAGCAGAAGCGGCCACCAGCTCCACGGGGAGAAGGCTCCGTAGTCCCCGGACATCTCCACGATCTCGCCGTCTTCACGGTCTTCCGGAAGCATGGCACCGGTGGAACGATCCACGAGCCAGAGGTAGATCGCGAGCATGAAACTCATGGCTGCAACGGCCAGCAACGCCGGGAACCCGGCCAGTTCCTGGAAACCGGTGAGGTATCCGTAGACCATGCCTACGACCGCGCAGAAGACGCCCAGGAGGATGAACGTTTTGATAGTGGTTTTCATCGACCGGTCCTTCCAGATCCGCCGACGAGCGGCTGTTCTGCATCGTACTGCTGGCTGGAGAACGCTGCCAGCTCGGGGTGGTGCAGGTCCAGAGCGGGTCGCTCGGAACGGATGCGGGGCAGGGACGTGAAGTTGTGACGCGGGGGCGGGCAAGAGGTTGCCCACTCCAGGGAGCCGCCGAAGCCCCAGGGATCATCAACTTCGACCTTCTTGGCGTTACGCGCAGTCGTGTACACGTTCCAGAAGAACGGAATCATCGAGATACCGAGGAGGATCGAGCCCCACGTGGAGAACTGGTTCATCCAGGTGAAACCGTCCTCGGGCATGTAGTCCGCATAACGGCGAGGCATGCCGTCAACGCCCAGCCAGTGCTGGATGAGGAAGGTCATGTGGAAGCCGACGAACAGCAGCCAGAAGTGGATCTTGCCGATGCGCTCGTTGAGCATCTTGCCGGTGAACTTGGGCCACCAGAAGTAGAAGCCGGCGAACATGCCGAACACGATGGTTCCGAAGATCACGTAGTGGAAGTGCGCCACCACGAAGTACGTATCGGAGACGTGGAAGTCCAACGGCGGGGTGGCCAGGATGATACCGGTCAAACCACCGAACAGGAAGGTGAAGAGGAAGCCCAGCACCCACAGGATGGGTGTCTCGAAGGTGAGCGACCCTTGCCACATGGTGCCGATCCAGTTGAAGAACTTCACACCGGTTGGCACCGCGATCATCATGGTCATGAACGAGAAGAACCCGAGAGCCACGGCACCGGTCACGTACATGTGGTGCGCCCACACGGTCACGGACAGGGCAGCAATGGCGATGGTCGCGAAGACCAGGCCCTTGTACCCGAAGATCGGTTTGCGGGAGAACACCGGGATGATCTCGGAGACGATGCCGAAGAACGGCAGAGCGAGCACGTACACCTCGGGGTGACCGAAGAACCAGAACAGGTGCTGCCACAAGATGGCACCACCGTTCTCCGGGTCGAAGATGTGACCACCGAGCCGTCGATCCATACCCAGTGCGAATAGCGCGGCTGCCAGCGGCGGGAAGATCATGATGATCAGCAAGGACGTGATCAGCGTGGTCCAGGTGAAGACGGGCATACGCCACATGGTCATACCCGGTGCGCGCATGCACAGGATAGTGGTGATGAAGTTGACGCCACCCATGATGGTGCCGAAGCCCTGCAGGCCCAGGCCGAAGACCCATAGGTCACCACCGACCCCTGGACTGAACGTTGTGCTGTTCAGTGGCGCGTACGCGAACCAGCCAAAGGACGCGGCGCCTTGGGGGGTTACGAAGCCGGCAACGGCGATCAGGGAGCCGAACAGGAAGAACCAGAACGCCAGGGCGTTCAGACGGGGGAACGCGACGTCGGGGGCGCCCAGCTGAAGCGGGACGATGACGTTGGCGAAACCGACGAACAGCGGAGTACCGAACATCAGCAACATGATGGTGCCGTGCATGGTGAACAGCTGGTTGTACTGTTCCTTGGTCTCCAGGATCTGCATGCCCGGATCGAAGAGCTCCGCGCGGATCAGCAGCGCCATGACGCCACCGACACAGAAGAAGATGAAGGACGCGATCAGGTACATGTACCCGATGGTCTTGTGGTCAGTGGAGGTGAGCCAATTGACGATCACCTTGCCCTTTGACCTAGGCACAACACGGGGAGCGACCGTGGTCGCTTCGTCCCGCGAATATTCGAGCGTAGACATTGCCTATCCCCTAGTTGTTGGACGTTTCGTTTTGGTTCGGGTTGCGGTTGTACTCGTCCCCGACGGAGCCAGTGTTGCCCTCGCTGCGCAGCTGTTCCATCTGAGCGTCGTACTCTTCCTGGCTCACAACGGCAACGTTGAAGAGCATTTCGGAGTGGTACTCGCCGCAGAGCTCGGCGCACTTGCCGGCGAAGACACCCTCGCGACCGGTGGTGAAGCTCATGTAGTTGGTGCGCTCGGGGAACATGTCGATCTTCTCGAGGAAGGCGGGAACCCAGAAGGAGTGGATCACGTCACGGGACTTGATCTCGAGCTCGACCTTGCTGTCCACCGGGAGGTACAGGGTGGGGAGGGTTTCCTCCACGCCTTCCTCACCGGTCAGGTGCGCCTGAACGCCCTGGTAGTAGACGTCGTCATCGAGGTAGTTGAAGTCCCATGCCCACTGCTTGCCGTACACCTGAACGGTGACGTCAGGGTTGTCGTGGCGCGCCCTGATGGCCGTCTGTGCCCGCTCCGAGAAGAAGAACAGGGACACGATCAAAGCGATCGGGACGATGGTGTAGAACACCTCGAGCGGTGCGTGGTAGGCCAACTGACGGGGGTAACCGGTCTCGTTCTTGCGACGACGGTAAGCGATCATGCACCAGAGCATGAGGCCCCAGGTGACCAGACCCACTGCCAGTGCTGCTACCCACGAACCGATCCACAGATCAATGATGTGGTCCGCGTTGTCAGTGGTGCCACGCTCGGTGGGCAAGAAGCCCATCTTCGCTTGTTCGGAGCAAGCGGTGAGCGTGGTCGCAGCCAGGACTGCCACTGCCGAGGCCTTGAGCATCCGGCTTCGGCGGCTGCCGGATCGAGTTTGCGAACTCACAGACGGCCCTTCCTCTTCTTTGTGTGGGCTACGTAGCTGCTTCTGCGCTGGGCAGAGGGCATACGTGGCCCGTTAATAATTCTCCCTTGAGAGCTTACCTCTCGACCGGCACTTCTGGTGACACTGTGTCACCGTGCCGTGTCGCCTTTTCCGGCCGATCAGGTCACCTTCTCGGACGTGCCGCACACGCACCGCGAGAAGTAGGAGAGAACAACAGAAAACGGGGTGAATCCAGTGCGACGTGGCACTGGATTCACCCCGCTCAGGAGTGGTTGGGACTGCTTAGTGGAAGGAGTCACCGCAGGCGCAGGAACCGCCGGCATTAGGGTTGTCGATCGAGAAGCCCTGCTTGGAGATGCTGTCCTCGAAGTCAACGGTGGAGCCGTTGAGGTACGGGACGCTCATCTTGTCCACGATGACCTCCACGCCGTCGAAATCGCGGGTGCTATCGCCGTCGAGGACCCGCTCGTCGAAGTAGAGCTGGTAGATCAGGCCCGAGCAACCGCCGGGCTGAACGGCCACGCGCAACCGAAGGTCCGTACGACCTTCCTGGTTCAGGAGATCGCGAACCTTCTGCGCGGCGACATCGGTCAACTGGACCTCGTGGGTCGGCATTTCTTGGGTGGTCTCGTTTTCGGTGGTGACGCTCATGGTGCTCGCTTTCTGTCCAACCGGGAGCGGTTCGCTGAGACGAACCTTTCGTTAATCTTCAAACGTTGCGGGCGCGGGAATCATTCCGCGTTTGCGCGGCCCTGTTCGGCCAGCGCGGCCAACACGAGAGCCTCTGCAGTCACTGCGTGGAGGAAATCCCCGATGTGCAGTGATTCGTTGGCGCTGTGGGCCCGGGTGTCCGGATCCTCGATTCCCGTGATGAGGATCTGGGCATCAGGGTACGCCTTGGTGAGGGTCGCCGTAAACGGGATGGAGCCTCCCATGCCGGATTTCACGGCCGGCCGCCCCCAGGCCTGTTCGAAAGCCCACAAGGCGATCTGGGAACTGACGGCTTGCGTGTCCGCACGGAAGGAGGGTCCGGCTTCTTCCACCGAGAAGCTCACGTCTGCACCGAACGGCGCGTGATCCTCGATGTGCCGGCGGAGGGCCTCCCCCGCGTCCTTGGGGTTCTGGCCCGGGGCGATCCGCAGGCTGAGCTTGGCACGCACGGTTGCGGCAATCGAGTTCGACGCGGTGGCCACGTCCGTCACGTCGATGCCCGTCACGGACAGTGCCGGCTTGGTCCAGAGCCGGGAGGCAATGGAACCAGTGCCGGCCAACTGCACGCCGTCGAGCACTCCAGCGTCCGCCCGGAAGCGGTCTTCCTCGTAGTCCACTTCCACGTCGTCCTCGGAGAGCAAACCCGCTACCGCAACGGCGCCGTCGTCGTCGTGAAGGGTGGCAATCAGGCGGGCGAGCAGTGTGGGCGCGTCCAGCACGGGACCGCCGTAAATACCTGAGTGGACGGAGTGGTCCAGAACCGACAGCTCGACAATGCCTCCGACCACGCCGCGCAAACTGGTGGTCAGGGCCGGAACCCCGACCTCCCAGTTGGCCGAATCGGCGATCACGATGACGTCCGCCGCGAGCTGCTCACGATACTCGCGCAGGAAATCCTCGAAACCGGGCGAACCGACCTCTTCCTCGCCCTCGATGAACACGGCAACACCCAGTGACGGTTCCTCGCCGGTGTGCTCGAAGAACGCCCGCAAGGCACCGATGTGGGCCATGACTCCGGCCTTGTCGTCCGCGGCGCCCCGGCCCCACAGTCGGCCATCCTTCTCGACGGCTTCGAACGGTTCGGTGTTCCACAGCTCGCGTTTGCCCGGAGGCTGCACGTCGTGGTGGGCGTACAGAAGAATGGTCGGGTATCCCGGTGCCGGAGCCGTGCGAGCCACAACCGCAGGGTGCCCGGGCTGATCGCCCTGAGCCACGCGCAGGATCTCAACGCTGTCGAACGGCAGTTCCGACAGCAGACCCTTGACGGCTTCCGCGCTGCGCTCCAGATCGGCGGGATCGAAAGAATCCCAGGCCACACTCGGTATCGCCACGAGCTCGGAGAGCTCCCCCAGTAATTTGTCACGGGATCCGTTGACGGTTTCCCGCAGCGCATCGATGGTGTCCTGGCTCGGTGGAGTGAACTCGGTACTCATGGCCCCAACACTATCGCCGCGCCCCGGTTACGCGCCGAAGGCACCGCGATGCCGCGTCTCGCGCGGACTCCGCTATCCTGGATCGGTGTTTGGACGCAAGAAAGCAGATGAATCCACGGGATCAACGGCCGTAGGCGCCTCGAGCGAGCCGGTGGAAACCGCTCCCACCGATGGCCGCAAGGGTCGACCCACTCCTAGCCGCAAGGAACAGGAAGCCGCGCGCAAGCGCCCTCTGGTCCCCGCCGACCGTAAGATCGCCAAGGCCGAATCACGTCAGGCAGAACGTGAACGCCGCGCCGTGGCACAGGCGGGCATGGCCGCAGGTGACGAGCGCTACCTCGGCCCACGCGATCGCGGCCCGCAGCGCCGCTTCGCCCGAGATTGGATCGACTCACGCTTCAATATCGGCGAGTTCGTCCTGATTTTCCTGATCCTCATGTTGTTCATCCTGTTCCTGCCCAACCAGGCGATCGGGTTGACCTTCATCTGGATCATGTACGGCTACATCGCCCTGTGCGTGATCGACGCCATCATCACCACGACCCGGATGCAGTCCGCAATGCGCCGGAAGTTCGGCGAGGTCCAACGGGGAACCCGCTGGTACGCCGCGATGCGCACCTTCACCATCCGCCGTCTTCGCCTGCCCAAGCCGCAGGTTCGCCGCGGAGAACGCCCCGCCTAGGCCCTACCCTTCTCATCTGCAACAGCACACGGGACCCGCACCACATCGGTGCGGGTCCCGTTGCTTTGCGCGTCACTCTGCACTCGAGAGTGAACGCTCAATCGTCAGCCACGAACGCGGCGCGCGGCCTTTTTGAGTCCACGGTTGATCCTGGCGGCCCAGAACGGCCCTTCGTACAGGAACGCGGTGTAGCCCTGCACGAGATCCGCACCGGCATCGAGACGTTCGATCACGTCCTCGGGGGTGGTCACCCCACCCACGGAGATCAGGGTCAGCCGGTCCCCCGCGTGCTGGTGCAGCATTTTCAGAACGTCCAGCGAACGACGCCGCACTGGTCGCCCGGACAGCCCGCCCGCACCACACGCGGCGACCTCGTCCTCGGTGCTACGCAGCCCCAGGCCCTCGCGGGCAATGGTCGTGTTGGTGGCCACGATGCCGTCCAGTCCCAGGTCGAGGGCCAGTTCGGCGACCGCCTGGACGTCCGCATCGGCCAGGTCGGGCGCGATCTTGACCAGCAGGGGCACATGGCGCCCGGTGACGGCCGAAGACTCCTCACGCACAGCGGTGAGCAGTGGCCGTAACGAATCAAGTTCCTGCAGTTGCCGCAGTCCAGGGGTGTTGGGCGAGGACACATTGACCACCAGGTAATCGGCGTACGGGGCCAGGGCGCGAGTGCTCGTGACGTAGTCCCCCACGGCATTCTCGAGATCGACCACCTTGGTCTTACCGATGTTCACACCCACGATGGGTCGCTCGAGTCCGGTCTTCAGTGCCTGTTCGCTGAGTGATTGCAGGGCCGCAGCAACGCGCGGCGCGACCGCCGCCGCGCCGTCGTTGTTGAATCCCATGCGGTTGATCACCGCGCGGTCCTTAATCAGGCGGAACAGGCGGGGCTTGGGATTCCCAGGCTGTGGCTGGCCCGTGACGGTGCCGATCTCCACGTGACCGAACCCGAGGTCCGTGAGCGCGTGGGTCCCGGTGGCACCTTTGTCGAAACCGGCGGCCAGACCGAAGGCGGACGGGAAACGCAGTCCCATGACCTCCACTGCGCTTCCGGGATCGGGCCGGGTGACCTTGTTCAGAACGGAGCCGAGGCCACTGCGGTGCACCGCCTTGATACCGGCAAAACCGAGGGTGTGGGCAAGTTCCGCATCCATCCAGGAGAACGCGACTTTGAAGAACGTGGGGTACAAGCGCATGGTCTCAGTTTTACATACGGTCCCAACCCTCGAACTCGAGCGCTCAAGGAGTCACAAATTATTCAACTCACGATTTAACGTTTAAGTATAACTCTCAACTACGCCGTGCGACTTTATCCACGGCTCCCCCGTAACGGCGGTCCCGGCTCGCATATTCTTCGACGGCGCGCCACAGCACCGTGCGATCGACATCAGGCCACAGCACATCCAGGAACACGAGCTCCGCGTAGGCCGACTGCCACAGCATGAAGTTGGAAATGCGTTGTTCACCCGAGGACCGGAGGAACAGATCGACGTCCGGCAGCTCGGGCTCGTCCAGGTACCGCTGCACCGTCGACTCGGAGATGGAACGCGGGTCCAGCACACCGGCTTGAATGTCCCGGCCCATGGCTGCCGCGGCGTCGGCAATTTCTGCCCTGCCGCCGTAGTTCACGCACATGGTCAGGGTGACCACGTCATTGTCCTTGGTTTCTTCTTCGGCGTGCTCGAGGCGGTTGATCACGGACTTCCACAGCTTGGGTCGACGGCCTGCCCAGCGCACCCGGATACCCCATTCTTGGAACGTGGGCAGCTGGCGCTTCATCACGTCCCCGGTGAAGTTCATGAGGAACGCGACCTCCGAGGGCGAACGCTTCCAGTTCTCGGTGGAGAAGGCGTACGCAGACACGTTGGGAATGCCCATCTCGATGGCACCGGCCACTACGTCCAGCAGCGCCCGCTCCCCCGCACGGTGCCCCTCGTTACGCGGCAGTCCACGCTCGTTGGCCCAGCGCCCGTTGCCGTCCATGACCAGGGCAACGTGCTTGGGAACGAATTGCTCCGGGATGGCGGGGGGCTTGGCGCCGCTGGGGTGCGCCGGAGGTGGGATAAATCTGCTCACGCTCACAGTCCTTTACTGAATCATTCGGTGCGTTCGACCAGGCTCAAGGAACGCACCGATCGTTCCATGTGCCATTGAATGTAGCTGGCGACCAGACCCGCGGCGGCCCGCGCCGTCTTGGAGTCCGCGGCATCGATGGTTTCCCAGTCTCCGGCCAACAAGCCCTGCAGCAGCACGAAGGTCGCCTCGCTCGGTGCGGCGGACCCCGGTGGCCGACACTGAGGACACACCGCGCCGCCGATCGCGGCGGAAAAAGAGCGATGAGGCCCCGGCGCACCGCACCGGGCGCAGTCGACAAGACTGGGAGCCCAGCCAGCAATCGACACGGCCCGCAGCAAATACGAGTCCAGGGTGCGTCCGGGTTCATGGAGTCCACGCGCCACCGCCGAGAGGGCCCCGATGAGCAAGTGGTAGTGCTGTCGCGCGGTGTCGTAGTCGTCTGCGGTCAACTTCTCCGCGGTCTCCACCATGGCGGCCGCGGCCGTGTACTTGGCGTAGTCGGAACCGATTTGTTCGCCGTAGGAGCGCTTGCCCAGCGCTTGCGAGACGATGTCCAGGGTGCGCCCCTGCACAAGCTGCAGCGTGGCCACGTTGAACGGCTCCAACCGTGCACCGAAGCGTGAGGTCGTCCGACGCACACCCTTGGCGACCGCGCGGACCTGTCCGTGGTCCTTGGTCAGGAGAATGACAATGCGGTCCGCTTCGGCCAATTTATAGGTGCGAAGCACCACGGCTTCATCGCGGTACGAGCGAGAAGCGAAAGTTGAACCGGCCACCGCTCTAGTCTCCCACGTTCTCCTGGGTGCCCGGGCGGGCACGCAAAAACGCCGACGCCGCTCGGTGGCCCTCCGTGCGGGAGGTCACCGAGCGGCGTCGGCGGCTGGATCGAGACAACGACGCTTAGGCTTGCTCCGCCAACTGGGCGTCGCGCACGGCGCGGTTGATTGCGGAGATCACGGCCTTGAGGGACGCGCGCGTGGTGTTGTTGTCCATGCCCACGCCCCACAGGACGCGGTCGCCCACGGCCAACTCGACGAAGCTCGCGGCCTCCGCATTGGCAGACGCGGACATCGTGTGTTCGGAGTAGTCGAGCAGACGCACGTCCACGCCCTCGTTGTTGAACAGCGAGATCAACGCGTCAATTGGGCCATTGCCCTGAGAAGTGCGGTCGTGACGCTGCCCGTCGACGTCCAGGCCGATCTCCAGAACCGTGTTGCCCTCGTCCTCCGCGTGGGTGGACATGCTTGAGATCCGGTAGCAGCCCCAGCGGTGCTCGCCGCTCTCGCGGGCCGGCAGGTACTCGTCCGTGAAGATCTTCCACAGCTGCTCGCCGGACACCTCCGAACCGGAGGTCTCCGTGAACTTCTGCACCACGCCGGAGAATTCGATCTGGGCGCGGCGGGGCAGGTCCACGCCGTACTCGCTCTTGAGCAGGTAGGCCACGCCGCCCTTACCGGACTGTGAGTTCACGCGGATCACGGCCTCGTAGCTGCGACCGACGTCCTTGGGGTCGATGGGCAGGTAAGGAACGGCCCACTCCAGGTCGTTGACGCCCACGCCCTGTTCGGCGGCGTCCTTCTCCATGGACTCGAAGCCCTTCTTGATCGCGTCCTGGTGTGAACCGGAGAACGCGGTGAAGACCAAGTCGCCGCCGTACGGGCTGCGCTCGGGCACGGGCAGCTGATTGCAGAACTCCACGGTGCGGCGGATCTCGTCGATGTCGGAGAAATCGATCTGGGGATCCACCCCCTGTGTCAGCATGTTCAGGCCCAGGGTCACCAAGTCCACGTTGCCGGTGCGCTCACCGTTGCCGAACAGGCAGCCCTCGATGCGATCCGCACCGGCCAAGTAGCCCAGCTCTGCCGCGGCCACACCGGTGCCGCGGTCGTTGTGCGGGTGCAGCGAGATGATGATGTCGTCACGCTGGTAGAGGTGGCGGCCCATCCACTCGATGGAATCCGCGTACACGTTGGGAGTGGCTTCCTCCACCGTGGCGGGCAGGTTGACGATCATCTGCCGACCGTCGCCGATCTCGAAGGTCTCGGCCACTTCGTTGCAGATGCGTGCCGCGAACTCCAGCTCGGTGCCGGTGTAGGACTCGGGCGAGTACTCGTAGGTCACGTTGGTGTCCTTGAGCTGCTCCTCGTACTTCATGCACAGGCGGGCACCGGTCAGGGCGATGTCCACGATGCCGTCCATGTCCTGCTTGAACACCACGCGGCGCTGCAGCCGGGACGTGGAGTTGTACAGGTGCACGATCGCGTTGGGTGCGCCCTCGATGGCCTGGTAGGTGCGTTCGATCAGGTGTTCGCGGGACTGCGTGAGGACCTGGATGGACACGTCCTCGGGGATCCGGTCCTCTTCAACCAGCTTGCGGACGAAATCGAAGTCGATCTGTGAGGCCGAGGGGAAACCCACCTCGATCTCCTTGTAGCCCATGCCGACCAGCAGCTCGAACATCTTGAGCTTGCGAGTGGGATCCATGGGCTCGATCAGAGCCTGGTTGCCGTCACGCAGGTCCACCGCGCACCAGCGGGGTGCCTTGGTGATGACCTTGTCGGGCCAGGTGCGGTCCGACATGTCGAACGGGAAATTCTGCTGGTACGGCGTGTACTTGTGCACGGGCATACCGGAGGGACGCTGCAAATTCTTCACGAAAAGCGGGCCTTTCAATAAATACGAGATAGGGCCGGCACCACAAAACTCCGCAGCGGGTAGGTCGGCCGTCCGTCAGATGGGTGAGGCCCCGCTGCGGCACATAAGCAGGAGTCGCACGTTCCCAGGCCGCATGTGATCCAACGTACCACTTGTCAATCCTGGCAAGTGAACTGTTCCGCTGTTTGACCCTGCAGCTCGTCCGGCAGTGCACCGGAGAGGTCCAGCTTGTCGCCGGAGGTGAAGTCCTGACCGATCGACACACGCAGGCCCTGCATTTCGTAGTCGGCCACGAGCTGACTGTCCGGGACGCCCAGCAGGGCAGCGAGATCATCGGCTGCGGTGGCCCACGAGGGGTTGTAGAAGATCTGCGTTCCAGCCAGAGCGGTCCCGGTGCGGCTGGTTTCCGCCTGCGCGTAACCCGCCTCCGCGAGCAGGTCCCGGATTTCCTCACCGCGATCGGGGTCACCCGAGCGGTTGGCCACCGTCAGCGGCACCAACGACGGCTGCACCTGGGGCACCCACTCATCGGCGGAGTCCTCGGTCGCGGACGGTTCGGGTGCGGTGGTCGGGGCCGCGGGGGCGACGGTTTCGGCTGGAGCGGCGTCGGTGGTGCCCGGAGCCTCGGTGGGTTCCGCGGCGGCGTCGTCCTGCTGTGCCGGGCCGGATTCCTGTCCCGCTTCGGCGGCGGACCCGCTCGCGGAGGCCGACGGCGCCGCGTCAGTCACGGCGCGATCCTCCTGGAGCGTGTCGAACAGGCGCTCGGCAGGCTCCTCGTCAAGAATCAAACGGTTGGGATTCTCAGGATTGGGGACACTGGGCACGGTGACGAACGCGATCCGTCCCAGGTCGATCCCCGCGAACGTCCCGCCGATCCCCACGAGCGTGGGCAGGGAGGTGAGCCCCTCGTCCACGTGCAGGTTCTGGGTCATGACCTCGGCGATCTGGTACAGCTGCGGCAAATTGTTCAACGTGCCGTCGCCCTGGATCTTGCGGGTCAGGGAGGCCAGGAAGGACTGCTGTGAACGAATCCGGGATTCGTCGCCGCCGTCACCGAACGCGGCACGGGAACGCAGGAACGCCAGGGCCTGATCTCCCTCGACCGAGGAAATACCCGCGGGAAGTTTCAGCCCGGACTTGGGATCGTCCACCGGTCGGTTCACGCACACCTGCACACCGCCGACCGTCGACGAAAGCTCCTTGACCGCGTTGAAGTCGGCGAGCATGAAGTGATCGATGTCCACACCGGCCATCTCGTTCACCGTTGCCACGGTGCACCCGGGACCGCCGTTCTCCACGGCGGAGTTGATCATGTCCCGGTGCGCCGGGAAGACCTCGCCCGTCTCCGGATCGGTGCACTTGGGGATGTCAACCATCAGGTCGCGAGGGAAGGACACCACGGTCACCGCATCACGGTTCTCGGTGACGTGCACGAGCATCATCACGTCGGTGCGTCCGGTGGCATCCTCCTCGTCGCCGTACTCGCTGTTGCCGGAGCCGGTGCGCGTGTCCGAGCCCATGACCAGGATGTCCAATGGTCCATCGCCCACGGACGAGGAACCGTCCGAAAGGTTCAGGGGGCTGCTGTCCAGGTTGCTGCTGAGTCGCAGGGCCGCCACTCCCCCGATACCGATGACCGCGATCAGACCGAATACGGCCAGGATCACCGCGATCTTGCGGGCGGAGGGCCGGTGGTCCCGAGAGCGGTGATGGCGACCCGTTTGCTTGAGCTTGACGTGCTCGAACTCGCGGTCCTCGTGGAGGGACTCGCGACGCGTGGCGGGAGTGTCCCAGGGCGCAGTTTCACGGGACGCGTTCTTGTCGCGGCCGTGTGTGCTGCGTGAATCCACTGGGTAAATCTCCTGTATCGGTACGTGACGCCGTGCTGGGCCCCAGACAGGTTAGTGAGGTTTCCCTAATCCCACCTGAGAATGATTGCGAGGATCAGAATCCCAAGCGAGACAGTTGTTTGGGATCCCGCTGCCATTCCTTGGCGACCTTCACGTGCAGATCCAGGTACACCTTGGTCCCCAGCAGTGCCTCGATCTGGGTGCGGGCCTTGGTACCGATCTCCCGCAACCGCGAGCCACCCTTGCCGATCACGATGGCCTTCTGCGAGGGCCGTTCGACGAACAGGCTCGCGTGGACATCCAACATCGGGTTGTTCTCGGGGCGGCCCTCCCGCTCGGACGCTTCGTCCACCACGACGGCCAGCGAGTGCGGCAATTCGTCCCGCACGCCTTCCAGCGCGGCCTCGCGGATGAGCTCCGCCATCATGGTGATCTCGGGTTCGTCCGTGAGTTCGCCGTCAGGGTAGAGCGGCGGGGATTCCGGCATCAGGCTCACGAGCAGCGAGGCGAGTTCCTCAACCTGGAAGCCGTCCTTGGCGCTCACGGGAATCACGTTACTCCACCCGGCCTCGGACTGGTCCGCGCGCGGCTTTTCGTTGACGGAGGCGACATTCGACGACGACGCCGCGCGGCGTCGTCGTCGTTGCTCGCGCTGTGCTTGCTCCTCGGCCATGACCTCGCGGCCGAGTTCGGTGACCGCGACCAACTGCTCGGCGAGCTTGTCGCGCGGAACGGAATCAGCTTTGGTCACGATGGCGACCACGGGATTACGCCCGGCCGCCGCCGCCACCTGCTGTGCGATGTACCGGTCGCCGGGGCCGACCTTCTGATCTGCCGGGATGCAGAGACCGATCACGTCCACTTCACCGAGGGTCTCGGCCACCACGTCGTTGAGCCGCTGTCCGAGGAGGGTGCGGGGGCGGTGCAGGCCCGGGGTGTCCACCAGGATCAACTGGCCGTCCTGGCGGTGAACGATGCCGCGAATCGTGTGGCGGGTGGTTTGGGGCCGGTTGGAGGTGATCGCCACCTTGCGGCCCACCAGGGCGTTGGTCAACGTGGACTTGCCCACGTTGGGGCGGCCCACGAACACGGCGAATCCCGCGCGGAACTGATGGTCGGGGGTGTCCTGATGATCGTCAGACATCAACGTGTCCTTTCGGAAAGCGTGGGGGCGGGACTACTTCATCGTTTCGACAGGGGCGTCGCGCCCCAGGAACTCTTCGAGCAGGCCCCGCTGAAGGGTGAACATTGCTTCGCGTTCGTCCTCTTCCACGTGGTCGTGTCCGAGGAGGTGGAGCATGCCGTGCACGGTGAGCAGGCACAGTTCGTCCTGTGTACTGTGCCCCGCCGCTTGTGCCTGTCGTTCGGCCACGGGCGGGCAGAGCACGATGTCTCCGAGCACACCCAGGCTCGGTTCGGTCTCCGTGCCGGCCGTCAGCTCATCCATGGGGAAGGACATCACGTCCGTGGCACCGGGCAGGTCGAGCCACTGGACGTGCAGCTCGGCCATCTCGTCCTCGTCCACCACCGAAATGGACAGCTCCGTGTCCGGGTGAAGGTGCCAGCGAGCGAAGGCGAGGTCGGTCAGTGCGGTCAGTTGTTCCTGGTCCACGGCGCGGTAGGCAGCGGGGAACGTCGCTTGTTCTTCCGGGGAGTCCCACGGGGTGTCGATGAAAATGCTCATGCTCGCTCGTTCTGCTCGCCCTGTTCGAGGGGAACCGAAGCGGCCACCCTGCGCTCGTCCTTGCGGCGACGGCGCTCGTTCCGGTGCCGGTTGGTGGTGTCGAACTGATCGTAGGCGGCCACGATCTCGCCCACGAGTTCGTGGCGCACCACGTCCTGGGCCGTGAGCTCGCAGAACGCGATGTCGTCGATGTTCTGGAGCACGTGCTGCACCTGGCGCAGGCCCGACGACGTGCTGCCGGGCAGGTCCACCTGGGTGACGTCGCCGGTGACAACGATGCGCGAACCGAAACCCAGGCGGGTGAGGAACATCTTCATTTGTTCCGGCGTGGTGTTCTGCGCCTCGTCGAGGATCACGAAGGCGTCGTTCAGGGTGCGGCCGCGCATGTAAGCCAGCGGAGCCACCTCAATGGTGCCCGCTTCCATGAGACGCGGAATGGACTCCGGGTCCATCATGTCGTGCAGCGCGTCGTAGAGCGGGCGCAGGTACGGATCGATCTTGTCGTTGAGGGAACCCGGCAGGAACCCCAGGCGCTCGCCAGCCTCCACGGCGGGGCGAGTGAGGATGATCCGGCTGACCTCTTTGGCCTGCAGAGCGCGCACGGCCTTGGCCATGGCCAAGTAGGTTTTACCCGTACCGGCCGGGCCCACGCCGAAGACCACGGTGTGCTCGTCGATGGCGTCCACGTAGTGCTTCTGGTTCACCGTCTTGGGCCGGATGGTCTTGCCGCGGGTCGACAGGATGCTCGTCGACAGCGCACTGGCCGGGCGCATGCCTTCGGCCTCGCGCAGCATGCGCGTCACGCGCATGACGGTTCGCTCCGTGATCTCGGTCCCTCGTTGAGCCAGGACCACGAGTTCTTCGAGCAGTGCAGCGGCCGAGCGCGTGTCGTGCACGGGCCCCTCAAAGGCAACGTCAACGTCGCGCACGGTGATGCGCACGGCGGGAAAGTTCTGTTCAAGAAGGCGCAGCGTGGCATCGGCTTGTCCAAGTGCGCGGAGAGCGGTGTCCCGGTCGGGCATGTGCACGACAACGCGGGTGTGGCCTTCGTGGTCTTGTGGGTTCGGATCGACCCCGGATACATGATCAGTCATTGGGGTCCAGCCTACCGCTCGTTGTGTTGCAGGTTGATAACGGTTTCACCCAGGACGCACTTCTGGGTTCATCGCCACCTGTAACTGTGGGTATCTTTGTCCACCGGTACCAAACTCGTACGTTCTGCGCGCTCTCAACTCGTGTGCGGCGATCAACTGCTACAGCTCATACCGGGGTGGTGAACTCATGGAACACAGGCATTACTCTGCCCGCAATGCGGCGGTCCTACTGTCCGCGGGTCTTGCCGTGAGCCTGGTTCTCTCCGCATGCGGGTCCGCCGCTGACCGCGCGACCAATGCCTTGAGCACCGCTCCCAGGATTGCCTCCGCACCCATGAGCACGGACAACGCCTACGAGGGTGTCGCCACCGAACAGACTCCGGTCTACTGGGCCGGAAGTGGAGCGCAAGAGGGTTATCTCTTCCGGGAGTTCCGCACCGCCTCCAACGCGGACACCGTGGATCCCGTGGCCGAAGCCGTAGTCATGATGACCACGCTGTCGCCCCTCGACGAGGATTACCGTTCGATGTGGACCCAGGTGGAGAACGTGGGCACATCCGTGTCCCCGGATGGAACCATCACCGTGGACATGCCCTCCACCGCCTTTGCCAGCAGGCTTTCGGAGGACGACGCGAAACTTGCACTCCAACAACTCGTCTACACCGTGTCCGCTGCAGCCGTTACGGCTGGACTCCTCGATGCCGCTACGGCCAAAGAAGTTCGCGTCCTGGTGGACGGTGAAACCGGATACAAGGCTTTCGGTTCCGTGAACCTGGATGAACCGATTTCCCGTGACGCCTCGATAGCCTCACCGGTGTGGTTGATCGATCCCCAGACCGGTACGGAAGCGGGTCAGCCCATGACGATCTTCGGCAGGGTGCTGCCGGAATACGCATCGGCCCGGTGGGAAGTCATTCCGGAGGGCGAAGATCGACCTGTGAAATCGGGAGAGATTTCTGAACCGAAGAACACACCCGCGTCCACCTCCGGAACCGAGTTACGTTTCCCGGTCGAGGTTCCCGCCGGTGAGTACACGGTGCGGGTCATCGGTGTGAATGACGCAGGACAAGAGGTCAAGGACGACCACACCGTCACGGTCGTCGAAGACTGAGCAACCTACCCGAACTCACCTTTCGTGTAGGGCCTCGGTTCACGCCCTGATCGCCGATGAGCGAGCCACGGCGGCGCTGGACCTCAGGCCCAACGCCCGGTCAAGGCACACAATGCGGCCAGAGCTGCCGGTCCGGCGGTCGAGGCGCGCATGACCTCGTGGCCGAGCTTCAGGGGTCTCGCCCCTGCCGCGACGAACCGATTCAGTTCCTGATCGCTGATCCCGCCCTCTGGGCCCACGATCACACCGATCGACTCGGCTCCGGAGAGCTCTTGGGATTCGAGACCGCCCCAGGAGACAGCGGAGGACTCGTGCAGCACGAACCACAAAGTTCCGCTTTCCTGTTGCATCAAGGAGGCAAGGCCGCTCGAATTCACGTGCTCCCCGAGCTCGGGCCAGCGCGCACGCCGTGACTGCTTGGCCGCAGCGGCCATCGTGGACTGCCATTTGGCGAGAGTCTTGGCGGCGCGTTCGGGCTTGAGTCGCACAATGCTTCGGTCTGCCTGCCACGGGATCACCCGGTCCACGCCCAGCTCGGTGGCGCTCTCGGCGGCCTGCAGATCACGGTCACCCTTGGCCAGCGCCTGGACCAGAACGAACTCGGTGGCGGGGGCGGGCTCCTGCGTCACGGAGACGACCCGAACGGTCATGGTGTCTTTCTCACCGCTCACGAATTCGCACGCTGCCCGCTTCCCGGCGCCGTCCACGAGATCGAGGGTCTCCCCCGCCCGTAGCCTGCGGACTGTGACCGCGTGGCGCGCCTCGGCGCCGGCGAGGACGAACTCCTCACCGGCGCTCGCGCCGTTCAGTTCGGAACCGTCGGCGAAGAAGACCGGATCCGTCACAGATCGTTGAACCGATCCTTGAGCCGGGAGAAGAAGCCACCGGAGGACGGCGTGTTCATGGTGGTTGCGTCCGAGCGGCGCTCATTGCGCAGGGTGGCCAACTGCTCGATCAAGTCCCGCTGCTCGGAGTTGAGATCCTGCGGGGTCTCCACCTCGATGTGCACCTGAAGATCACCGCGGCCCTTGCCACGCAGGTGGGTCACGCCCAGATCCTCGAGCGTCACGGTGGCACCCGACTGGGTGCCCGAGGCGACGTCGACGTCGCGAGCGCCGTCGAACGTGTCGAGCTGGACCGTGGTACCCAGGGCGGCTGAGGTCATGGGAATGCGGAGGCGGGCGTGCAGGTCGTCGCCTTCGCGATGGAAGGTGGGGTCGGGATCGACCTTGAGTTCCACGTAGAGGTCACCGTTGGGTCCGCCGGCGGTACCGGCCTCACCCTGACCCGAGAGTCGGATGCGGTTACCGGACTGGACGCCCGCCGGAATCTTGATGGTGAGCGGGCGGCGGTCACGCACGCGACCCTCGCCGTAGCATTCGTGGCATGGGTTCTCGATCACGGTGCCGAAGCCGTTACAGGACGCGCACGGTGCCTGGGTGGTCACCACACCCAGGATCGACTGCTTCTGGTACTGCATGTGACCGGAGCCGCGGCACATGGAGCACGTGGTGGGGCTGGTGCCGGGCTGGCAGCACGAACCTTGACACGTGGGGCAGACGACCGCGGTGTCCACGGTGATGTCCTTCTCAATGCCGAACACTGCGTCCTTCAGCGAAATGCGCACGTTGATGAGCGCGTCCTGGCCCTGTCGGGTACGGGACTGGGGCCCGCGCTGCCCGGCGGCACCGGCGCCCTGGAAGAAGGTCTCGAAGATGTCCGCGAAACCGAAGCCGGAGCCGGGGAAGCCCCCGCCGAAACCGGTGTCGGTTCCGTTCTCGTTACCCGTGGCGTCGTAGACGCGGCGCTTTTCAGGGTCCGCCAGGACATCGTTCGCGTGGGACACACGCTTGAACTCTTCGGCGGCCTCCGGGGAGGGATTCACGTCCGGGTGGAGTTTGCGGGCCTTCTTGCGGTAGGCGCGCTTGATCTCTTCCGGGCTGGCATCCCGGGTCACGCCCAGGGTTTCGTAGTGATCGCTCACGATGGAATCGATTCTTCTTTCGTCAGTGTGTGTTTCTCAACGCGGATGGGGAACGGTGCCACGGCGGGCGCCGCTACTCCCCCAGCGTGTGGGACAAATAGCGTGCCACGGCGCGGACCGCGGCCATGGTGGAGGGGTAATCCATTCGGGTGGGACCCACCACGCCCAGTTTGGACACGGATTCTGGGCCGTAGCCGGTGGCCACCACGGAAGTTTCCGCGAGCGGGTCGTCGGTACTGTCGGACCCGATACGCACGGCCACACCACGGACATCCTGTTGCATCTCTGACAACAATCGCAGCATGACCACTTGTTCCTCAAGTGCTTCGAGCACGGGACCGATACTGAGAGCAAAGTCACCGCTGAAGCGCGCCAGGTTGGCCGTGCCGGCCATGACCAGTCGGTGGTCCTCCGACGACGCCGCGAGCGACGCGAGTGCCTCGGCCACCACCGTGCCGGCCTCGGCCAGTTCCGGGGGCAGCTGCCGAACCAGGTTCGAGGCGCCCGCGGGTACGTCCTGCAGGGGCCGCCCCATGACCGACGCCAGCACACGGGCCCGCAGCTCCATGAGTTCGTGCTCGGGCAGTGCCCGGCTCACTTCAACGATGCGCTGCAGGACCCGGCCGGACGTGGGAATGAACACGACCAGCAGGGAGGTGCCGCCCACGTCCACGAGCTCCACGTGGCGCAGGGTGGTGCCGGAGGCCGCCGGGTACTGGATCACTGCCACCTGGTGCGTTAGCTGGGCGAGGAGCCGCACGGTGCGTTCCATGGCGTCGTCGAGGTCGTCCGCGCCGTCCAGGAACGACTGGATGGCGCGTTTCTGCGGAGACGACAATGGCCGAACCGAGGCAATCTGGTCCACGAAGGTGCGGTAACCCTTGTCCGTAGGGATGCGGCCGGAACTGGTGTGCGGGGCCACGATCAGGCCGTCTTCCTCCAACGCGGCCATGTCGTTGCGGACGGTGGCGGAGGAAACGCCCAATTGATGCCGTTCCACCAGCGCCTTGGATCCCACGGGCTCCCGTGAATGGACGTAGTCCTCGACAATGGCCCGCAAGATTTCTGCTCTGCGCGGCTGGCTCACTCGTGTCACCTCCCCGGCGTGGACGGGCTTGCACCATGGATCTGGTCTCCGTGGCTATTTTGGCACTCAATGGTTGACAGTGCTAATTCACATGAGTCTACCCCCGGTCTCCCCGCACGCTATTTGGTACGCTCGCGGCTGATCATCCACCCCGCACGTGAGGACGGCGCATCGTGACAGCATCCGGTTGGACCTGGGGCCCGCAGGATTTGACCAGCCCAGCGGTGGCCCGCACCGGACCCGTGCCCCGCGAGACCGCGCTGGAACCCGGCATGGTTCTCGAAGATGCGCAGACCGGCTGGGTGGGTGCCGCGGTGAGCCTGGAAACCATTGGTGGTATGCGCGTGGTCGGTCTGGAGGACCGGCACGGGAAGATCAAGACCTTTCCGCTCGGACCCGGGTTCCTGCTCGACGGTGAGCCCATCAAGCTGGGGCCACCCGCGCGAAAGACCGGGCCCAAGAAACCCGCTCGCACCCGCTCGGGCTCCGTGGCGGTGGAGGGGTTGCGCGCCAGCGTGGCCAAGGAGTCACGCATCTGGGTCGAGGGCTATCACGACGCCGAACTGGTCGCCAAGGTCTGGGGTCATGACTTGGCGGTCGAGGGCATCGTGGTGGAACCGCTGCACGGTATCGACGATCTTCCCGCGGCGGTCCGCGAGTTCAATCCGGGCCGCGAAAGACGACTCGGCGTTCTGGTGGACCACCTGGTCACAGGATCCAAGGAATCCAAGATCGCTGCGGACGCGCTGCGCGTTCCCGGGGCCCAGGGCAATTTGTTGGTCCTTGGCCACCCGTATGTGGACATCTGGCAGGCCGTGAAACCCTCGGTTCTGGGCTTACAGGAGTGGCCCGTGATTCCGCGCGGGATCGATTGGAAAACGGGCATGGCCAAGGCGCTGGGTCTGCCCCATAAGACTCCCGCGGACATCGGGCAGGCCTGGCAGCGGATTCTGGCCCGCGTGGACTCCTACTCGGACCTGGAACCATCACTGCTGGGACGGGTCGAGGAGCTCATCGATTTCCTCACGGCACCGCAGTAATTCCCACCGCGACGTCAACGGAGCAAACGCACTACCGAGGCTATGGATCAGAGCCAATGGTGACCGTTCGGGGTGGTGCGAGTAACACGACCGGCTCAGCTCGAACACAGACTCAGGCCCCTAGAATGAACCGAATACTTCAAGCGCAGCATCTCGCTGCACGACGGGCTCGTTGCCCCGGAAAGAGACATCTGTGGTTGATCAAGCCTCCGCCCCCTCCGGTTCCCGATCGGTGACCGGTGACGCTCCCGCTTTCGAGAGCATCTCCGCCCAGGCCGAAGCCTTGGATATTTCCCAGGACAGGCAGTTCGCCACCCTCGCGCACCTGGGCGGTGTCTCCGGTGCACTGCCCAGCTACTTGATTCACCGCACGCTGGGTGATCGCGGACCGTTCACCCGCCAGGAGTCCCGCGAAGCGCTCAACTTTTCCCTGTTGCCCACCCTGATCATCCTGGTGGGCATCGCGTTGTCCCTGATTCCCGCGGTCGGTTGGGTCTTTGCCCTGGTAGCCGCCCTGACCTGGGTCGTTCTGGCGGTCCAATCGGTGATTGCCGGCATCAAGGTCAACCAGGGCGAGCCCTACCAATACCGCGGCAACACACACCTTTTCGACAAGCTGCAGACCAGGCGTTCCGCCAAGGCCTGATCCGCACCTCAGCTAAGACGACGCCGCCGCGTCCGGTTGATCCGGACGCGGCGGTTTTTGTTCGCGTTTCGTTCTACTGCCCTGCGCGCCACTTTGTGGTGGCATTCCACCGGACGGCTGCGCCCAGCGGCGGATACCTCACCAGTCGAGCAGGCGACGGGTCACGGCGTCGGCCATGAGACGACCTTGGTCGGTGAGTATCACGCGCCCAGCGATCGCGGCGGGCCCGTCCACCCAGCCGTCCGCGATGAGCCCGGCCACCGCGTTGCGCCCTTCGGGACGCAGACTTGAGGTCTCCAGACCCTCTCGTATGCGGATCCCCAGCATCACGTGCTCGAGGTACTGCGTGTCCGGGTCCAGGGTTTCGCGGCCCACGGCCGGTGATACCCCGTCACGGACCTTGTTCGTGTACGGCAGCGGGTGCTTGATGTTCCACCAGCGCACGCCGTCCATGTGGGAATGGGCTCCGGGGCCGATGCCCCACCAGTCCTGATTGCGCCAATACGCAATGTTGTGCGCGCTGCGGTTCTGCTCGGCGCTGCGGCCTTCGGCAGCGCGGGACCAGTTGGAGACCTCGTACCATTCGAATCCGGCTTCGCGCAGTAGGCGATCGGCCAGGATGTACTTCTCCGCCTGATCGTCGGGATCCACCTCGGGGACCTCACCGCGCCGGATCTGCGCTGCAAGCTTGGTGCCGTCCTCGATGATCAGCGAGTATGCGGAGATGTGGTCGGGTTCGAGCTCCAGGGCGGCCTCGACGGAGCGCTGCCAATCCGCCACGGTCTCCCCCGGTGTTCCGTAGATCAGGTCCACGCTGGCCGAGAGTCCCGCCTTGCGCGCACCCGCCACCGCCAGTGGAACATTGGCCGGAGTGTGGGTACGTTCCAGGACCTGCAACACGTGCGGAACGGCAGACTGCATACCGAAGGACACCCGCGTCACTCCCGCTTCCGCGAGGATCTCGAACGTGCGGTCCGTGACCGAGTCCGGGTTGGCCTCCACCGTGACCTCGGCGTCCGGAGCGAGTCCAAAGCTGTCCCTGGCCTGGACCAGGACATCGGCGAGGTTCTCGGCCGGGAGCAAGGTGGGTGTGCCGCCGCCGAAGAACACGCTGTGCAGCGGGCGCGGGGGTGCCCCAGCGGCGTCGAGAACGGAACGGCCGAAACGGACTTCCGCGGCGGCGTCGTGATGGTAATCGTCGCGGGACACGCCCGGGCCCAGCTGCGACATTGTGTAGGTGTTGAAGTCGCAGTACCCGCAGCGCACGGCGCAGAAGGGGACGTGCACGTACAGGCTCAGCGTGCGATCGCCCGCTCGGGCCACCGCACTCGAAGGCAGGGACCCGTCTGCGGGAGCCGGGTCCCCTTCGGGCTGAGCGGGCATTACTTCTTCTTGTCCTTGCCCGACTCTTCGTCGGAGGACAGCGCGGCCACGAAAGCTTCCTGGGGAACCTCAACGCGGCCCACCATCTTCATGCGCTTCTTGCCTTCCTTCTGCTTCTCGAGCAGCTTGCGCTTACGGGAGATGTCGCCGCCGTAGCACTTGGAGAGCACGTCCTTGCGGATCGCGCGGATGTTTTCGCGCGCGATGATGCGCGAGCCGATGGCCGCCTGAATGGGCACTTCGTACTGCTGGCGCGGGATCAGGTTCTTGAGCTTGCCGGTCATGACCACGCCGTAGGAGTAGGCCTTGTCCTTGTGGGTGATGGCGCTGAACGCATCCACTTGTTCGCCCTGCAGCAGGATGTCCACCTTGACGAGGTCCGCGGCTTGTTCGCCGTCCGCCTTCCAGTCCAGGGAGGCGTAACCGCGGGTCTTGGACTTGAGCAGATCGAAGAAGTCGAACACGATTTCCGCGAGCGGTAGGCGGTAGCGCAGTTCCACGCGGTCCTCGGAGAGGTAGTCCATGCCCTTCATCTCGCCGCGCTTGGACTGGCACAATTCCATGACCGCGCCGATGAATTCCGAGGGCACGAGCACCGTGGCGGACACCATGGGTTCGCGGATCTCGTTGATGCGGCCCTCGGGGAACTCGGACGGGTTGGTCACCTCGGTCTCTGTGTTGTCCTCGAGCGTCACGTTGTAGGACACCGAGGGTGCCGTGGAGATCAGGTCCAGGTTGAACTCGCGCTCCAACCTGTCGCGGGTGATCTCCAAGTGGAGCAAACCCAGGAAGCCGCAGCGGAAACCGAAGCCCAACGCGGTGGAGGTCTCGGGTTCGTAGACCAGAGCGGCGTCGTTGAGCTGGAGCTTTTCGAGTGCGTCGCGAAGGACGGGGTAATCCGAGCCCTCGACCGGGAACAGGCCCGAGAAGACCATGGGCTTGGGGTCTTCGTAACCGCCCAGGGATTCCTCGGCGGGCTTGATGTGGGAGGTGACCGTATCGCCCACGCGGGACTGGCGGACGTCCTTCACGCCGGTGATCAGGTAACCCACTTCGCCCACGCTGAGTCCCTTGGACGGCATGGGCTCGGGGGAAATTACACCGATTTCCAGCATTTCATGAGCGGCGCCCGTGGACATCATGCGGATACGTTCACGGGGCTTGAGGGTGCCGTCCACCACGCGCACGTAGGTGACCACGCCGCGGTAGGTGTCGTACACGGAATCGAAGATCATCGCGCGTGAGGGGGCGTCCTTGACACCTTGGGGCGGCGGTACGTCCTGCACGATCTTGTCCAGCAACGCTTCAACGCCCATGCCGGTCTTGCCGGAGACGCGCAGCACCTCTTCAGGCTCCACGCCGATCAGGTTCGCGAGTTCTTCCGCGTACTTGTCCGGCTGGGCCGCGGGTAGATCGATCTTGTTGAGCACGGGGATGATCGTGAGATCGTTCTCGAGCGCCAAGTAGAGGTTCGCCAGCGTCTGGGCCTCGATGCCCTGCGCGGCGTCCACCAACAGAAGAGTGGCTTCGCACGCGGCCAAGGAACGGGAGACTTCGTACGTGAAGTCCACATGGCCGGGGGTGTCGATCATGTTCAGTGCGTAGTCGGTGCCGTCCACGTTCCACGGCATGCGCACGGCCTGAGACTTGATGGTGATACCGCGTTCGCGCTCAATGTCCATGCGGTCCAGGTACTGGGCCTTCATCTGTCGCGGGGTCACCACACCGGTGGCCTGCAGCATGCGGTCGGCCAGCGTGGACTTGCCGTGGTCGATGTGGGCGATGATGCAGAAGTTTCTGAGCACCGAGGGGTCGGTCGAGGCGGGTGCCGGTGGATTGACGGCCAACGGTGACACAGGCGGTCCTTTCGTTCTCAGGATGACTCCCCAGTTTCCCACGTTCCGTGCGGATGGGCGAACCGGGCGTCCATGACTCACGCGGGGCGGGTTGCGTGCCGCCATTAGACTCGGGGACATGGCAGATTTCATGCGCCTCGCGCGCCAGGGCCTTCGGGCCTACCGCATGTACAAACGAGTGTCCGGTTCCATGCAGCAGAACCGCGGCCAGGACTCCCGCCCGGACATGCAGCAGCGTCCGACGCCGCAGCAGGGCCAGTACGAGCCTCAGGGCCGGTATGAACCGCGCGGTCAATACGAACCGGGTGGCCAGTACCAGGCGCCCTCCTCGCAACCCTCGTCCGGTGGTCGGCTGTCCAAGCCGTACCTCGGTGACTGGACCGGTCCCGTGAATCCGCACTACGACCCCCACCCGGACGGCCGTCCGGATCCTGGAGAAGTCGTGTGGACCTGGGTGCCGTTCCAGGAGGACCACCATCAGGGCAAGGACCGTCCCGTGCTGATCGTGGACCGCGCCGGTGACTACCTGCTGTGCCTGATGCTCACCTCCAAGGACTACGACAATGCGTCCTACAACGATCCGAACTTCGTGGATGTCGGAACCGGCACGTGGGATCGCGACGGCCGGCCGTCGGAAGCTCGCCTCAACCGCGTGATTCCCGTGCTGGCCGCCGATGTCCGTCGTGAGGGCGCCGTTCTGGACCGCCAACGTTTCGACGACGTGGCCCGAGAACTCGGGAACCGGCGCTGGACACGTTGATCTGATAAGCTTTATCGCTGTGTGTCCGCGCTGGTCGTCGGGCACAGCGGATGGTTGCCACCGAGCATCCCCACTCTCACACTCAGTCGATGATCATCCGTGAGCCCTCACTGACCGAAATTCCGTGAACAGTTTTAGGAGTTATACGTGGCCAACATCAAGTCGCAGAAGAAGCGCATCCTCACCAACGAGAAGGCTCGCCTGCGCAACAACGCTTACAAGTCCGAGCTGAAGACCCTGATCCGCAAGGTCAACGACGCTATCGGCGCTTCCGACAAGGACGCCGCCGAGTCGAACCTGCGCATCGTGTCCCGCAAGCTGGACAAGGCCGTCTCCAAGGGTGTTCTGCACAAGAACACCGCGGCCAACAAGAAGTCCGGCCTGGCCAAGAAGGTCTCCAAGATCTGATTAAGCCTCAGCTGACAGCCTGAGAGCCCGGTACCTCGAGGTACCGGGCTCTTGCTGTATCTCCATCTCCCGCGTTTGCCGCATTCTGGGATCTAGGGTCATATGCGGGTTATAGGGGTTATAGGCAGAAATGTCTGTATGGCCCGGGCATGTCATAAGCGGTGTCGGGTGTCATAGCAAGCAGAAACGTCAGGCGCCGTGAGGGCCCTCCACGTCACATGAAGGGTGGTTAGAGCGTTACACGTCACCTCAAGGGTGGTTAGAACCTGGTGGGAGTCTCGGAAGGGTTCTAGCGCCGCACTCCGTGCAGCGGAGGGTTCTATCGGCACACTGAATGTCCGAGGACGACCGCTGGGCGAGGTGGCCGACAGCATTGCTGTTTGGGTGCGGTCAGTGCCGCCCATTATGGACATCTCGGGCGGTAGTTCCCGTTCACGGAGACATCTGGGGCGGTAGTTCCCGTTCCGGGAGAGAGCGGGGGCGGTGGTTCGCGTCCTGGGAGACCTCTGGGACAGTGGTTCGTACCTGCTGACATTCTGGGTGGAGGTATGTACCAGAATCGCAGTTCAGGATGCGAGGCCCTGCCCGAAATGTTTACACGCTACCGGCGACGGATACGGAGTCGGGGTCAGTGCCTTCCGGATGTCGCGATCACGGTAATGGCACGTTCGACCGCGTAGTACGGGGTACGGGACTCCCCCTTGACCTGGGCATCCGCGTGAGCAATGGCCTTGAGTGCTTCGATCACGTGCCCCGGAGTGAAACGGCGGGCCTCGTTCTGAGCACGATCCACCTGCCACGGTGCAGCGCCGACATCCCGCGCCACGCTTCCCGAGCTACCCCGGGATCCGGCCACCAATGCGATGAGGCGCAGTTTGGCGCCCAATGCGGCCACCATGGGTACGGGATCCACTCCCACATCCACCGCCTGCCGCCAGAGCTTCAGGGCTTGGTCGGCGTTACCGGCCACGGCGGCGTCGGCTACGCGGAATGCGGTGACCTCAACGCGTCCGCCGTAGTACTTCTCCACCAGGTCGTGATCGATGGTGGTGGGGCCGTCCGAGATCAACTGCGCGCACGCGGCCGCGAGTTCTGCGGTACTGGTGCCCACAGCAGCGGCCAGTGCGCGAGCGGCGTCGGGTTCGATGCGCTTTCCGTGCTGCTTGAACTCGGCCAGGATGAACGCGGACTTGTCGCGGTCGGATTTCAAGGGCGCGCAGTCCACGACGAGCGCCTTCTCTTTGATCGCATCCAAGAGCTTTTTGCCGCGGTTGCCGCCGCCGTGTTCCCAGAGCACAGTGACCTCCGGGTCCGGTGACTTCACGTACGAGAGCGCATCCGTCAGGAGGTTCTCGTTCATGCTCGAGAGTTCTGTGACGCACACGAGCTTGGGTTCGTCGAACAAGGACGGACTGGTGACCACCGAAAGCTGCCCCGGTGCGTAGTCGGCCGCAGAAATGAGCGTGACCTCGCACGTTCCCCGTTCCTCGCGAATCTGGTCACGCAGGGACTCACGCACTCGCTGGATCAGGTACTCGTCCGACCCGGTAGCCAATACGAGCGGCTGGGGTGCGGCTTCCCGCCAGGAAGTGCCCGGGTTCGACGGCGTGGAACGGCGCGTGGCTGCCATGGGCCCTCCTCGGCGCAGGACAAACCTGCGCGATGGTGATCGGTGTGAAGTGATCTGGCTGCCCATGCTAGTTGAGCGGTCCGACGTTCAATTCAGTTTTCAACCGATGTGCAGATGTAGGGTTCGAGCCGCTGTATCGATGAATGGACGCGTGGGATAATCCAAGGATGGTGATGGAAGTCTCCTTCGTGACTTCCGCCGACGGGACACGGATCGCTTGGTCGCGTCACGGAAGCGGGCCGCCCCTCGTTTGGGTCGGCACGTGGCTCACTCATCTTGACCACGACTGGTCGAGCCCTGTCTGGCGCCACTGGCTCGATGCGCTCGGCCAACGATTCACCGTCATCCGCTACGACGACCGTGGTGGTGGGCTGTCAGATCGCGCTCCGGTCGAATACTCCCTGAAAACATGGCGGGCAGACCTCGAAGCCGTTATCGCCGCCGCCGGCGTCCACAGTTTCACCTTGTTCGGTATGTCCCAGGGCGGGGCCGTGGCCGTGGATTACGCGCATACCCATCCAGATCGAGTGAACACTCTCATCCTTTACGGCGCGTACGCCTTGGGTGCGGCTCGACGCGGCGCCTCAGCAGAGGAAGAAGAGGAGCGTCTCCTCTGGGAACATTTGATCAAAGTGGGCTGGGGACGTGCTGACCCAGTATTCCGCCGTGTGTTCACCACGTCGTTCATTCCGGAAGCATCCGAGTCTCAGATGCGCTGGTTCGACGAGTTGCAACGTCGCTCTATGTCCCCTGAAGCCGCTCTGGCGAGCAGTCGGGCCAGAGCGGGACTGGACGTCTGCAGGGCGGCCGCAGCTGTAACTACGCCAACCCTCGTTGTACATGGTGAAGGTGATCGGGCCGTACCGTTCGAGAACGGTCGTCAACTCGCCCGAATGATTCCTGGTGCCCGCTTCGTCTCCCTGGTGTCGTCGAACCACATCCTCCTCGCGAAGGAGGACGCATGGCCCCAGTTCCTGGCCGAAGTCGATGCATTCACCGGTATCACGCGCCGCCCGACCGCCGTTCTTACCGCACGAGAGATCGAGCTCGTGGAATTGGTTGCCGGAGGGTTCAGCAATTCTCAGATCGCCGATCGCATGTTGCTAAGTGCCCGGACGGTAGAAAGACACCTTTCCAACGTCTACGCAAAACTCGACCTGTCGGGAAAATCTGCCCGAGCGGCCACCGCCGCAATGCTGCCCGAGCTGATCCGCCGCAGCTCCGGAACGTGATTCGGGCTTTCGGGTGGCCCGGATTTTCCACGAGCGGCGTCTGCTGGTTCGTTGGCGGGTTGGGTACTACCCGCCACCGGTCATCGTGCCCGGTCACGTTTAATGGCGGCTGCTGCCGATGCGCCGACTCACGTTCCACGCCTACTGTCGAAGTGTCCTGTTCAGGACACCTCAATAAGGGAGCACGTCATGCCGTTCATCAACGTCAAAATCATCGAAGGTGTATTCACTTCCGAACAGAAACACGAGATCGCACGCAAGCTCACCGACACCATGGTGAGTATCGAGGGCGAGAACCTGCGCACCGTTACGTGGTGTGTTATCGAAGAAGTTGCCAGTGGCGACTGGGCCATCGGCGGAAACTCGCTGACGACTGAAGATGTGTTGGCACTGGCCCAAGGACAACCCGTCGGGTGAAACCCTCTCTATGGGATAGCTATCGGGACGCGTCTCATGACTGCGTTCTCGCAGAGTTCCCGTCCCAAGGCACCCTCCTCTGTGGAGCAATGTACCGTCACCACGGAGAGGGGCCCTGGCCGGGGTGGTGTCTTCACCGCGTCGAGACGGAAATGCGGGACCCGTCCTTGCGGATCCAGAGGGAGCCGTTCTGGTCGGTTCTTGCCACGGAGGCTCCACTGTCCTGCAGGGCTTGGGTGATAGTCGGATGCGGGTGGCCGTACGTGTTGTCCTCCCCGACCGAGATGACCGCGAGCGCCGGGTTCACAGTGTCGATGAGTCGGGTGCCGCCGTTGCGGGCACCGTGGTGGGAGACCTTGAGGATGTCGGCCTCGAGTGTGGCAGCATCGGGCTGACTACGAATCAGACGGTTGGCGCCGTCCTCCTCGAGATCACCGGCTGAGAGCCACGTGGTGGTTCCGTTCTCGCCCGTTATCGTGATGCGCAGTGCCAGAGACGCGTTGTTCTCATCTTCGGAACTTGGGGCGGATCGGCGTGCTCCGGATCCCGCCGAAGGTGGCACGGGCCCCAGAACGGTCACCGTGGTCGATCCCAACTCCAGGGTCTCCCCGGGGCGGGGAACCTGAGCTCGGTCAGCGAAGTGTCGAGCGGCCTCCGGGACATCACCGGTCGCGGTCGAGTACCAGACGTGATCCACCGGAAAGTCACCCGCAAGTGCTTCCAGACCGGCGGTGTGGTCGGCGTGGTCGTGGCTGAGGATCACGGCATCCAACCGCTCGATCTTGGCCTGGCGGATACACGAATTCAGGGCCCGTGGTTCGGGCCCGGCATCCACCAGCACTGCGCTGTGTTCCCCCGTGCGGTGCAGGACGGCATCGCCCTGGCCCACGTCGCACACCACCGAATCCCACGCCGGGGCGGGACGTAGCCACCAGATCAGCCCCTGAACGATGAACACCAACGTGGTGACGGCCGCGAGGACGGCGAGCGCGCGGCGTCGTCGGCGGCGTTGGTCGGCGAGTTGCCGCCAGACAGGATCGGGTATGGGAGCGGGCGCGGGCGTCCTCACCACGATCCCGTGGGTGTCGGTGGGGCGTTGGCACCGCGCGTCCAGCCAGTGCAGGGTTCCTCCGGCCGTCACGCTGATGGCGGCGAGCAGGACGATGCCCCAGAGGCCCGGTGGCCACGGCGTGAGTGAGCCCGGTAGACCGGCGAAGAAGTCCGCGATCCAGGCGACCCCGCGGGCCGGCAGAGCGGCGACCGCAAGAGGAAGCTGCGCGGTTCGCTCCCACGCGCCGGTCACGGGATCGGCTTCCAATCCGGGAATCAGCAGGAGAGCGGGCATCAACACCTTGGGGACGACCAGGACACAGACGGCGATGAGCCCGGCCACGGTCGCGACGGGCACCAGCAGTGTGGCCGCCATATTGGCCGGCAGTGAATACGTGGGTAGCGCGGGGTTGAGCAGCAGGAGCACGGGACCGCACCACAGCTGCGCGACGAACGGGATGGCGATGCACAGCGCCACGGGCACCGGCAGCTTCAACGCCAACAGGCGGGCGACGGCGCGGCCGCTCACAACGATTCCCGCGGTCGCGAGCACCGACAGGATGAACCCGAAGTCGATGGACAGCCCCGGTGAGACCAGCACCAGGCCGATCACGGCGGCGCTCAGCGCATTGAGGCTCACCCCGTTGCGGCCGCTGAGCATACTCAGTGCACCAAGCGCACCCATCACTGAGGCTCGCAGCACGGACGGGTCGGGCCCCACGAGCAGGACGAAGCAGCCCAGTGCCAGCAGACCCGCCAGGAGGCACAGTCGCCGCCCGGCCCCCATCGCCAGCGCCACGTATCCGGTCAGGGTCATCACCAGGGCACAGTTCGACCCAGACACCGCCGTGAGGTGCGTCAGTCCGGTGGTCCGCATGTCCTCGGTCAGCGACGGTGAGATCTGCGAGGTGTCCCCCACCGTCATGCCGGGCACCAGCCCCGCCGCGGCGGCCCCGTGGGACAGGCTCAACCGCGCCAGGTCGGCTCGGGCTCTCTCCAGCAGTCCCGGCTCCTGTTCCGTCTCGTTCTGGACCCTCCCCACCACGGGCGCCGACGACGCTCGTGCCGTCAGCTTTGCAGGGCTCGCGGTATCGGTGAGTGTCACCGTGGCGGTCACCTTGTCGCCGTCATCGAGTTCTCGCCAGTCAGGGTGGGTGGCGAAGACGGTGACCTCGGTGGTCTCCAGATCGTTGCCGATCCGTTCCGTGCGTAATGAGACGGCCGTCCCCTCTCCCTCCTCACCCCGACCTGCGAACGACTGGCTCGAGTACGCCATGGGCTTGTCGTTCACCGTGGCGCTCACCCGTACGGTCGACCCGGGCGGATGATCGCTCAGTGCAGCGCGTGCGGGTTGGGTCGTGTTCCACGCTGTCAACACGGCAGCGGCGGCGCAGAGGGCCACGACGGCGAGCGCCCCCGTGACCTCGGTGAGACGCCCGGGTGGGTGGCGGGGGTACGGATGGCCGCCGCGGCGTCGTCGACGGTGCCGAAGACGACGCACTAGGAACAACATCGCACCGGTGACGCCCACACACGCCAGACCGGTCCACGTGGCCGGTGTAACCCCGCCGGTCAGGAACACCATGGAGCACAACCAGGCCGTGACGGCCGACGGGACCAGGCGGAGGTCCCACCGACGATTCATACCGTAACCAGTGGCAACAGGGCGTCGAGCATGGCTGGGCCGATTCCACTCACATCATCGAGTTGCTCGGGGGCGGTGAAGGGGCCCTGTTCGGTTCTGAAATCGATAATGCGTTGGGCGAGGACCGGTCCGACCCGAGGTAGTTCTTCGAGGTCGGCAGCGGTCGCGGTGTTGAGGTTGATCATCTCGCCCGACGCCGCCCCACTCTTCCCAGCGCCGCCATCAGGTACTTTTCCGGCACCCTCACTCCCCGATGTCTTTGCAGGGTCGTCCCCCGCCGGTGGCCCGGGCGCGGAACCTGCCGGTTGTCCGGGGGCTTGCACGTCCGCCGCAGTTTGCTTGTTGGGGATCAGTACCTGTTGTCCGTCGGTAACGGGCTGAGCCAGATTGATGCGCTCGGTGATGGCGGCATCTGTGAGCCCTCCGGCGGCTTCCACGGCGTCGATCACGCGAGCACCCGGGGACAACTGCACCACCGCGGGTTTTTTCACCTCACCGACCACGTGCACGGTCAGCGCGGATGAGGGCGCCCCGGCTGGAGTCGCAGAATGCGGGGCGCCGGGACTGGGGGCCGGGCCTGGTGGGCTGGCTGGTGATCCAGCGCCCGATGCCTGCCCCGAATCCTCTGGGGACCCAGAAGCGTCCGCTTCCGCCACCACGGAGGCTTCCGGGTCCGTGCCGCCCGGCAGCAAGGACAGCGCGGAGACCCCGCACACCACGAGCAGCACAGCGATCAGCACCACGACGGCGGGGCGAGCAAAGAACGCCCGCACGGCCACCGGCTCTCGGTGTTGAGGCCCGCCCACTTCGACGGCAGGATCGCGAGCGGACTCGAAGCCCTCTGCATCCAACGCCGCATCCACCGGTCCGTCCGCGCGCTCCGCCACCCCCTCAAGGAGAGCGGATAACCGCTCCGTGGCCTGTTGATCCCGCAGCCGTGCTCGTCCCCGATAATTGACCCCGCTCATGTCCACCAGCCAACCGGCCGGGACGGGACGAACCAATGCTCAAGCCACGGTCAGGGGATCACCGTGGCGGAAAAAGAGTCAGGACTCCGCCGGTGCAGCCCGGTTGCCGTGCGCGATGGGTCGACTCGTCGGGCCCTCCACGATCGCGGCCTTGGTCCCCAACCCCACGTGTGCGCTCAACACCGCGGGCAACTCGCTCAGGATCAGCTGGGCATCCGGGCGGTACCGGTCCACCAGGGTTTCCCCGATCTCCCGAGCGCCATGGGGATCGGACACGTGGTGAATACACAGCACGGGAGTCGACGCCTCGGAGTGGGCCAGCGCATCCCCCACGAGCGTCATAAAGCGGCCGCGCGCCTTGATCGCAGACACCGGCCGCTCCACGGTCACGATCTTGCCCTCGTGCAGGGACAGCAGCGGCTTGATCTGCAGCATGGTCCCCAGCATCGCCGAGGTCGGGTTGATCCGCCCACCCCGGCGCAGCGTCTCCAGCGAGTTCACCTGGATCAGCACTTGAGCCTCGGCCGAGGCAGCGGAGGCGGCCGCGGCGACGTCGTCGATCCCCTGCCCCGCCAAGGTGGCCTGGACCGCAGCCCGCACGCCCAGGCCCTGCCCGAGCGCGGCGCTGTGGGTGTCCACGAGACGAACGGGAATGTCGATGTCCTGGCGCGCGATCCGCGCCGCGCCCAGGGTGCCGGACAGCTCCGCCGACAGGTGGACCGAGACGATCGCCTCGAACCCCGCGGACTGGAAGGCCTCGTAGATCTTGCGCAATTGCCCCGGGGCCGGCCTGGAGGTCGTCACCGGCCGACCTTCCGCGAGCGCGATGACCAGGGACGAGAGCATGTCCGCCTCGTCCTCGGTGTAGAGCTGACCGCCGATCAGAACCGGCAACTCAACGCTCGAGAACACCCCCGAGGCCTCGAACTCGGCCCGCCATGCGGCGGGAAGTGCGGCGGCGTTGTCCGTGACCACCGCGACCTTGGCCCCGGGAACGGGACAGCGCCCGTCCCCCGGCGTAGATCCGGGTGACGGGCGCTGTTCGCTGTGAGGGTTCATCACACCACGATATTCACGAGTTTGGGCGCGCGCACAATGACCTTCCGGACCGTGGCGTCACCGATGTGTCGCTGGACGGTCTCCGAGGCCAGTGCTGCGGCCTCGAGGTCGGTCTCGGAAATGTCCGCGGCAACTTCCAGGCGATCGCGGACCTTGCCCTTGATCTGGACCACGGCGGTGACCGTGTCGTCCACGAGCAGAGCCTCGTCCACCTCGGGCCACGGTGCGAGCACCACGGAATCCTCGTGGCCGAGCGCGTGCCACATGTCCTCGGCGGTATAGGGCGCCACCAGGGAGAGCAGGATGGCCACGGCCTCCACTGCTTCGCGCACGGCGGGATCCTTGGCACCGGGGCCGCTGTCGATGGCCTTGCGCACGGCGTTGACCAGCTCCATGGTGCGGGCGATGACCACGTTGAACTTGCCGGAATCCAGCAGCTGCGTGGCGTCGGCAATGGTCCGGTGGGTCACGCTGCGCAGCGCCTTGTCACCGGCGGAGAAGTCCGCATCCGGGCCGGCGGTGCTGTCCTGGGCCAGACGCCACGCGCGGGCCAGGAACTTCTGCGAACCCTGCGGGGACACGTCCGCCCAGTCCACGTCGTCCTCGGGCGGGGAGGCGAACACCATGGTCAGGCGCACGGCATCCACACCGAAGGCGTCCAACTGTTCACCCAGGTCCACGCCGTTGCCCAATGACTTGGACATCGCCTTGCCGCCGTTGAGCACCTGGCCCTGATTGAGCAGAGCCTTGAACGGTTCCTGGAAACCAATCAGGCCAAAGTCGTAGAGGGCCTTGGTGAAGAACCGGCTGTACAGCAGGTGCAGGATCGCGTGCTCCACACCGCCCACGTACTGATCCACGGGCAACCAGCGGTCCACCTCGTCGCGATCGAACGGGGCGTTCTGGTCATTGGGCGAGGCGAAACGCAGGTAGTACCAGGACGAATCCACGAACGTGTCCATGGTGTCGGTATCGCGCTTGGCGGGCCCGCCGCACTCGGGGCAGGTCACGTTCACCCAGTCCGACGCCGCCGCGAGCGGGGACTGTCCCTTGGGCGAGAGTTCCTCGCCGCGCAGGTTTTCGGGCAGTTTCACGGGCAGCTGGTCCTCGGGGACCGGCACCTCTCCGCACGCCTCGCAGTGAATGATGGGGATGGGCGCGCCCCAGAAGCGCTGGCGGGACAACAGCCAGTCACGCAGGCGGTAGTTGATGAAGCGCTCGCCGGTACCGGCCTCGCGCACGATGTCGATGGCCTGGGTGATGGCCTCAGCCTTGGGCAGACCGTCCAGCGGGCCGGAGTTGACCAACTGGCCGTCACCGGTGGTGGCCACGCCGGAGACGGCGGGGTCTTCTTCACCGGTGTCCACGACCACGCGCACGGGCAGGTCGAATTCACGGGCGAAGTCCAGGTCACGCTGATCGTGGGCGGGAACGGCCATGATCACGCCGGTGCCGTAATCGGCCAGCACGTAGTCCGCGGCCCACACAGGCAGCTTCTCGCCATTGAGGGGGTTGACCGCGTAGCGGCCCAGGAACACACCGGTCTTGGTGCGGTCGGTGGCCTGACGGTCGATGTCCGAGAGCGCTTTGATGTTCTCCTGGTATTCCTCCAGGGAGGCCCGGTGCTCGTCGTCGACGATCTCACCGGCAATCGCGGCATCCGCGGCGACCACGCAGAACGTGGCGCCGTAGAGGGTGTCCGGTCGGGTGGTGAACACAGTGACGGTGCGACCGGAGGTGTCGGAGGCATCCGCACCCTCGGCCGGGGCGCCCTCGATCACGAAGTTCACGTGCGCGCCCTCGGACCGGCCGATCCAATTGCGCTGCATGGCCAGCACGCGATCGGGCCAGTGGCCCTCCAACTCCTTCATGTCGTCCAGGAGCCGGTCCGCGTAATCCGTAATCTTGAAGTACCACTGGTTCAGGGATTTCTTGGTCACCGGGGTATGGCAGCGCTCGCACAGTCCGTTGACGACCTGTTCGTTGGCCAGCACGGTCTGGTCCGTGGGGCACCAGTTGACCGGCGAGTCCTTCCGGTAGGCCAGGTTGTGCTTGTAGAACTGCAGGAACAGCCACTGGGTCCAGCGGTAGTACTCGGGATCCGAGGTGTGGATCTCCCGCGTCCAGTCCGCGCTGATCGCGTAGCGCTGGAAAGACTTCTTCTGCGTGTCGATGTTGCGGTAGGTCCACTCCGCGGGGTGGGTGTTGCGCTTGATCGCGGCGTTCTCCGCCGGCAGACCGAACGAGTCCCAGCCGATGGGGTGCATCACGTCATAGCCGCGGTGCTTCCAGTAACGGGCCACCACATCGCCCATGGCGAAGGCCTCCGCGTGACCCATGTGCAGGTCACCGGAGGGGTAGGGGAACATGTCCAGCACGTAGCGCCGGGGCTTGGAACCGTCGTCGAGGGGCTTGTACACCTGCTGTTCGTCCCAGAACTGAGGCCATGCGGCCTCTATTCGCTGGACGTCGTACTCGGTCCCCGTCTCCGGGGTGTTCTGCGCGCTCACGTGCCTCGCCTTCACATCACATAGTTGAGTCATTCACGCGCCGCCCTGACCGGCGGCAACCGCTGGCATGGTGATTCCACGCGGAATGACATGGGGATCTCCCGCCAGTTTAGACCAGCACCGCAACTGCGGCGTGCTCCCGGGCCGGACGGTTACCATGGACCCGCTGCTCGCCCATGACTTGGAGGTCACCGTGGATAATCCGTACGCCGAACGTCGCAGCGTTCAACTGGACGGATACAAGGTCAGGTACTGGTTCTACGACGCCGACAAACAGCACAAACCGCTCATTGTCATGTTTCACGGTTTCCGCGGGGACCACCACGGTCTGCAACTGATCGCCACCGAGCTGCGTGATAAGTACCACGTGGTCGTGCCCGATCTGCCGGGTTTCGGTCGCTCGGAACCCTTCCCGGCGCGTGAACACAACATCCCGAACTACGTGGACTTCGCACGGGACTTCATCACGGCTCTGACCGACGGTGCGGTGTCCCCGAACAGCGGCAGCGGCATCATTGTGGTCGGCCATTCCTTCGGCTCCATCATTGCCTCGCATTTCGCGGTGGATTACCCGTCCATGGTGCAGCGGCTCGTGCTCATTAACCCGATTTCCGAGCCGGCCCTGGACGGCCAGCACAAGGGGCTGACCAAACTCACCGAGCTCTACTACGGTGTGGGCAAGAAGTTGCCCCGCGCGTTGGGCTCCAAGCTGCTGTCGTCCGGGTCCGTGGTGAAGCTCATGACGGATGTGATGGTCAAATCCCAGGACCCCGAGGTCAAGAAGTACGCACTGCGCCAGCACGAGTCCTACTTCTCGACCTTCGCCAACCGCGATGTCCTCCACGAGGCGTACCAGGCGTCCGTTTCCGGCACCGTGGCCGAGGTCGCCATGCAGCTGACCATGCCCACCCTGCTGATCGTGGGTGCCGAGGACGATCTGGGTTCCGTGCAGTCCCAGGAGACCATGGCTTCCTGGATCCGCAGCCACCGCCTGGAAATCATTCCGGAGACCGGTCACCTGATCCACTACGAGGCTCCGGTCCTCGCGGCCGAGTACATTAATGATTTCCTTTCCTCTCCCGCTCCGGAGCCCCTGGACGTTCATGACCAGCTACCGCTCGCGGACACCACCGAGTCCACGCCCGACCAACTCACCGGCATGACCCCGATCATTCGCCAGGACCAGCTCGCCCGCGAACAAGCCGCACAGCAGGCCTTCCGCGAGCGCCGCGACCGTGACGACCGCAGTGCCGGTGATGAGCACCCGTGAAGTTCCTTTTCGACGCCCGCTACATCCGCACCGACCACCACGACGGCATCAGCCGCTACAGCGCCGAGCTCCTCACTGCGCTGGCCGAACTGACCCGTGACGATCCCCGAGTCCGCTTGGCCGCGCTGATCAGCGACCCCGCCCAGCTGGAGCATGTCCCTGAACTCCCCCACCTCACCGGGCCGTCGGTGACCTCACCCGCCGAAGTTCTCACCTCGCTTGAGCTCAATCGTTACCGCCCGGACGTGGTCTTCTCCCCCATGCAGACCATGGGTTCGCTGGGCCGCCGGTACAAGTTGATCCTGACCCTTCACGACCTGATCTACTACGAACATCCCCAGCCGCCCTCGGATCTGCCGCTGCCCATTCAATGGGGGTGGCGGGCCTATCACAAGGCGTGGTGGCCGCAGCGGGTCGCGCTCAACCGAGCCGACGCCGTGGTCACGGTTTCCGAGACTTCTCGCGAGCAGATCCTGGCCCACCGCCTGACCAAACGGGACGTGCGCGTGGTGCCCAATGCGGCGTCGTCGGCGGCGGTGTCCGACGGCGAGGCGCTCGCCAGGCTCGCAACGCGCGGCACGGACCTGCTCTACATGGGTTCGTTCCTGCCGTACAAGAACGTGGAGACCCTGCTGCGCGCGGCCGGGCAGCTGCCCGACCACACGCTGCACGTGCTGTCCCGGATTTCGCCGGCGCGGGAAAAGGAACTGCGTGCGCTCGCGGGCCCCGCCGACAACGTGGTCTTCCACCGCGGGGTGACCGACGCCGAGTACCAGGACCTGCTGTCCTCGTGCGCCGCCCTGCAGACGGCCTCGCGCGCCGAAGGCTACGGCTTACCGCTCATCGAGGCGTTCGCAGCCGGGGCTCCCGTAGTCTGTTCGGACACACCGATTTTTCGGGAGGTGGCCGGCCGCGCCGCAGGGTACGCACCCGCCGACGACGCCGCCGCGTTCGCCACCCGGGTGCGCGAGCTCGCCGATCCGCAGCTCGCACAGGAACGGGTCCTGGGGGGACTGGAACGGGTACGCGCCCATACGTGGGCGGATTCCGCCCGACGGCTCCTGGAGCTCGCGATCGAACTGCATCAGCGCGGTTGAACCGGGCGTCAGTTCCGGGGAAGGAGCACCATGAGTTACTTGGATTCCTACACGCCTCAGTCGGGCACGTCCGAGGTGCGCGTCACGCACTACGACCTGGATCTCGACTACGACATCCTGCCCAACACACTGCGAGCGCGAGCCGTGTTGGACGCCCGGGTCCTGGAGGACTGTTCGGCGCTGTCCCTGGATCTTGAGGGGCTGACGGTGGAGCGGGTGCTGGTCAACGGTCAGCCCAGTTCGTTCAAACAGGCGAAGACCAAACTGGTGGTGGACGCTCGCGAGCGATTTTCCGTGGACGAGGCGCTCACGCTCGAGATCCACTACGGGGGAACGCCGACCCCGGCCTCTGGCGCGTGGGGCGACATCGGGTGGGAGGAGCTTTCCGACGGCGTTCTGGTCGCCGGGCAGCCAGTCGGTGCCGACACGTGGTTCCCGTGCAACGACCATCCGAGTCAGAAGGCGACGTTCCGGGTCACGGTGCTGGTGGACTCCGACTACACGGCGATTTCGAACGGCGAGCTGGTCTCGGTGGATTCTCGCGGTCCGCGCACGGCGTGGACCTGGGAATCCCGCGAACCGGTGGCGACCTACTTGGCCACCGTGCAAATGGGTCAGTACCGGCGCGGGTCCGTGGAACCCGGGTCCTATCCCCCGGCGCGCGTTCCGCTGACGCTGGCCTGCGGTGAACACCTGTGGTCACAGGCTCAGCATGTGTTGGCGAAACAGCACGCGATGATGTCCGTGTTCGAACAACGGTTCGGGGCGTACCCGTTCGGCTACTACGGCGTGGTCGTGACCGACGATGAACTGGAAATTCCGCTCGAATCGCAACCGCTGTCGATTTTCGGCCCCAATCATATGACCGAGTCGTGGGAGTCCGAACGGCTCATTGCCCACGAAATGGCCCACCAGTGGTTCGGCAATTCGCTGACCCCAGCCTCCTGGTCCGACATTTGGCTCAACGAGGGCTTCGCCCACTACGCGGAGTGGGTGTGGTCCGAGGCCTCCGGTCGCCGCTCGGCCCACGAAGAAGCGCTGTCTGCCCATGCGGAGCTGTCCGGGTCGAAGCAGAAAGTGGTGATCGGGGACCCCGGTCCGAAGAAAATGTTCGACGACCGCGTCTACGTGCGCGGCGCACTCACACTGAACGCGCTGCGGATGGCCGTGGGCGATCAGACCTTCTTCACGATCCTGCAGCGGTGGACCGGCCAGAACCGGTGCTCGAACGTCACCACGACCGATTTCTTGGCGCTGGCCTCCAAGGTCAGTGGACGCCCCGTGGAGCCCCTGCTGCATGACTGGCTGTTCGAGAAGAAGCTGCCGGCGCTGCCTGAGACGAGTTAACGCTTCCCTGAGCGGTAGTTTGTCTCAGCGAGGCCCAATCGGGGTGAATGTTCCAGCGTGTGCCTCGATGACGGTGGCTGCGTCCAGAAGTGTGTCCTCGTCGAATCGCCTGCCCAAAAGTTGTACCCCGGTTGGCAACCCATCGACCACACCCGTGGGCACGGACATCGCGGGAAAACCCAAAACGGGAATCGCCATCATGGAGGCCTGAGCGCCCATCAGCCGGCGCATGCTCTCGACGCTGGCGATGTCTGCGTCCTGCTCGAAGGCTTGCTCCGATGAGACCGGCAGGAGAATTAGCGGGTGGGACTCGAGGATCCCGCCGAGTTGACGAATCAGTGTGCCCCGGCGCGCGTAACCAGCAATGAACTGGTCAAGACTGGGTTTGTTCCCCCACCATTCCTGGGCGACTGCATAGTAATGCTCGGCGGCCTTTTTCATGCCGTCATCACCGACCTCATCGACCAGAGGCATCGCCAACCGGAACTCCTCCATACAGAGCAAGTACCACAATCGGTAGGCCTCAGCCAGAACGGGCAACTCGATCTCTTCGACGACATACCCCGCGTCGCAGAGGTAGTCCGCAGCCGACTCCAATGATGTGTTGACCGCAGAAGAAGGAGCAGCGACGCCGAAATCTCGGACGAGCCCGACACGCGGACGATGCCCGGGGAGTTTGGCAGCTCGTGCACCGGGAACGAATGCCGGGTCCCGATGACTGAAATCTTCGAGGGCCTTCATCGCGAGACGAACATCTTCAACACTGCGCGCAAGTGGACCTTGAACGGCCATGATTTGCACGGACAATGATGAATCAACTTCATCCGACTGGTATGTCTGCGCCACGCGACCAACGGTGGGCCTCAGACCAACCACACCGCAGGCGTATGCGGGATACCGTACCGACCCTCCGATATCGTTACCCCCTGCGATCGGCACCATACCTGAAGCGACGGCAGAGGCCGCCCCGCCACTTGAGCCGCCCGGGGTCCGCGAGGAGTCCCATGGGTTGAGCGTCCTGCCGTACAGATCATTGTTGGTGAACCAGCGGTAGGCAAAGGCCGGAGAGTTACTACGGCCCATGATCACAGCACCAGCTCGGCGCAAACTCGCAACGTGCGGACTGTCTTGTTTCGCCGCGGAGTCCTTGAACGCCGGAATGCCGTCCGTGGTGGCATAACCCGCTACGTCCGAATTCACTTTGGTGGCAACCGGAACCCCATGAAGGGGTCCCAGCTGAGCACCGGACGAACGCTGACGATCGGCGGCGTCGGCCAGCGAAAGCGCGTCCTCTGGTCGCACCTCAACCAGTGCGTTGAGATGCGGGTTGACGTCTTCGATGCGGCTCAGACAGCTCTCGACAACTTCTCTGCTGGAGATGAGCCCTGTGGCGATTGCACGAGCCAACTCGGTCGCATTCCACCGCCATAGTTGATCACCCAGATCTGCACCTACCGTCGGTGAATCGCTGGAAGTCGGGTTGTCTGTCGTCATCGTCAGTCTCCTTCGTATGGTGAACCACATTCTGTCTCATAACAGTTGCCGGTGAGATCATGACGTCATGAGCAATCACCAGAACCCCACGCATTCCATCGAACTAACTCGTGAAGCCACCAACCGCTACGTCGCCCGCAATGCGGCCGGTGTCGAAGTCACTTTCGGCCGTGGCGAGGACCTGATGTCCCCGGTGGAACTGCTCCTGGCCGCCATCGCGGGGTGCTCATCCATCGACGTGGATACCGTTACCTCACGTAGTTCCGAGCCCACGGAATTCAAGGTCGAGGCCAGCGGTAACAAAATCGCGGAAGAAAACGGTGGAAGTCATCTGGAGGACCTGAACCTCTCCTTCAACCTGTCGTTCCCCGATGACGAGGGCGGGCGCAAGGCCGCCGGGCTGGTCGACCGACTGGTGAAGCTCTCGCACGACAAGTACTGCACCGTCTCACGCACGGTAGAACACGGAACCCCCGTGGCGTTCGAGACCGACGTCAACCTGGGTGGCGGCCCAACTACAACAGATCAGTGATATCGCAACGCACATTGACCACCGCGTGCTCCCGCAGCGCGGAGGCACGGGCCTTCTCGGCCCGCAATGCCGCAGTGATGCGCGGAGCGATCCCGAAGCCGAAGAACAATAGCGCCCGGTACTGCGGCTCATCCTCGGTCGCGAGGCCGGCCAGGGTCCCCGGATCGCCCTCGTCGGACCAGCCACCCACCTGATCTTTCATGGGCGCGGGGCCTACCACGTTGACCTGCGACGGCAGGTCGAGGTCGCGCAGGGTTGCGGTCAGCGCGTCCCGCGGGCCGGTGAGGGCTGCGGTCCGTACTGCTGGTGGTAGGCCCAGCTCGTGACGTTCCTGCAGTTGACGATAGGCGTGGCCCGACGGGTCCCAGCGAACCAGGGCACCCACCGCCTGATCATGGTCAGCGGTCACGACCACGGTCCCACCCTTCGATGAAGACCGCACGAGTGCCGCCGCATTGAACCAGCGGCGCAGGGTCTGTTCCTCGGCGCGCAGCCACGGCCGCGCCAGCATCTCGTTGCCGTCCAACAGCAGGGCCGCCGCGTAGCCACCCTCGGCGACCGGTTCCGCGCCGGGCGTCGCCACGACCAGCGCGGGCTCGGAGCCCACATTTGCTCGGACGTGTTCGGCACTCGAAGAAATGACGGGAACCTGCGGGAACGCGCGCCCCAGCTCCTCGGCTGTGCGCAGCGCCCCGACCTTGCTCAGCCGCAGGCGTTGAAAACCGCATTCCTGACACTGCCAGCCGTGGGCGTTGCGACCGCACCACGTACACACGGGAGCCTCGCGTCCTGAACGCAGCGACAACGATCCCCCGCAGCCTCGGCATCGCGCGGGCGTCCGGCAGCGCTCGCACGCCACGAAAGGCGCATAGCCGCGTCGTGCCACCTGAACGAGTACCGGCCCCTTGGCGAGGGCCTGCTGAGCCACCCGGAACGCCTCGTGCGGCAACCTCGCTCGCGCGGCCATGGGATCGCGCGACAGATTGAACGAGTCCGATGTCGACTCGACCCTCGGTGAGTGCGTGCGCAGGGTCGCCCGCTCGGGACGCAGGTGGGCCGCCCAGCCCGTGGTGATGAGGCGTTGTGCCTCCGGACTCACGCTGTAGCCCGTGAACAACGCCGCCGTGTCTTCCTGCTGGGCGCGTAGCAACAAGACGTCTCGCGTGTGCTGATACGGCGCGCGTTGTTCCACATAGCTTGTGTCGCCGTCGTCGTGACAACACACCAGGCGCAGGTCCTCAACGGGTGCGTAGGCGGCGGAACGCGTGCCGATCGCCAAGCGTTTGTAGCCCAGGCACAGCTCCATGTAGCCCCGGTATCGCGGCGTTGGGCCGTCGTCGGCGTGCAGTCGCACGACACGGTCAGATCCCACTAGCGATTCGAGAGCCGCTGCCAGGCGCTCGAGCGACTTGTAGTCGGGCACCACGGCCAACGCTCCGTGCCCGGCCTCATAGGTGGCCGCCATGGCGGATGCCGTCAACAGGGCCCAGTCGTGGTCCTCCGGGGACGGCAACACCTCGATCACAGCACGGGCCGGAGCTCCCTCCGTGGCCGCGGTGAGCCACTCGGGGCCGCCGTCGTAGTGACGCCAGAGTTCACGAGGCACGGTGACCGGCGCGTCGGCCTGCTCCCCCGCCGACGTCGCTGGGTCGGGTTTCTCCGCGTCGGTCGCCTCGGTAGTTTCGGCCGCATTGTCGACGTCGCCCGAAGGCTTCACGTCTTCGGCATCCGACGGCCCGAGCTCGCCGGCTTGGGGATCGCCGTGCGCCACGTCGGCGGCGTAGGCGTCAGCGTCGTGTTCGGTTGTGTCGTCCGTTGCCGATATCGCCTCGGATTCTTCGGCCGCTGCCGCCTTGCGCCGCGCCAGCATTTCCTTGTCGATACGTGCCACTCGCGGTGGCACGGCTACACGCAATACATCCGATACGGTTCCGGCAGAGCGGGCGGCCACGGCCTGGGCCAGCTCCACGATCCCCGGCTTGAGCACGGGCAACGGAGAAAGCACCTTGCGGATGCTCAAGAGACGACCGGTCACGTCGGACTCGGCAACGCGGTCCACGATCCATCCGGTCATCAGGCGGCCGGAGAAAGGAACGGAGACCTTGGCACCCACCACGGCGTCCGGGTCGAGACCGGCGCTCACGCGGTAGTCGAAGAGCCGATCAAGGTGGGGAACATAGGCGTCCAACAACACCTTGGCAATGGGGTTTTCGGGTGCCGGGCCTTCAGCCCCCACCGGAAGGACAGATTTCTTGGGTGCGGGTGAAGGTTCGGGCAACCCGTCCAGGGAGAGTTGCTCCGGGGCGGCGTCCGGGTCGGGAACTGCCCCCGGCCCGGAACGCTCGCTCACAGTCCCGCGGCGGAACGCAACGCTTCGACGCGGTCGGTGCGCTCCCAGGTGAAATCGGGGTCAGTGCGGCCGAAGTGACCGTGCGCCGCGGTCTTGGCGTAAATGGGGCGCTTGAGGTTCAGGTCCTCGATGATGGCCAACGGTCGCAGGTCGAAGACCTCCAGGATGGCCTTCTCGATGCGCTGCGGGTCCACGGTCTCGGTGCCGAAGGTCTCCACGTACAGACCCACCGGGTGCGCCTGACCGATCGCGTAGGCAACCTGCACCTCGGCTCGGCGCGCCAGACCCGCGGCCACCACGTTCTTGGCGACCCAGCGCATGGCATACGCGGCGGAACGATCCACCTTGGACGGGTCCTTACCGGAGAACGCACCGCCGCCGTGGCGGGCCATACCGCCGTAGGTGTCCACGATGATCTTGCGGCCGGTCAGACCTGCGTCACCCACGGGGCCACCGCGGACAAAATTGCCCGCGGGGTTCACGATGATCTTGGTGTTGGACAGGTCCAGGCCGGAATCGGCGAGCACCGGGTCGATCACGGACTGAGAGATGTCGGTGGCCAGCTGATTCAGGTCATATCCCTCGGCGTGTTGCGAGGACACGACCACGGTTTCCACGGACACGGGAGTGTGCCCGTCGTAGCCCAGGGTCACCTGGGTCTTACCGTCCGGGCGGAGGTTCGGCAGCACGGCCGTCTTGCGCACGCGGGTGAGCTGCTCGGACAACCGGTGGGCAACGGAGATCGGTGCGGGCATGAGCACATCGGTCTCGTCCGACGCGTAGCCGAACATCAGGCCCTGGTCCCCTGCGCCCTGAATGTCACGCGGATCCTTGGCCACACCGGAACGGCTCTCCAGGGAGTTGTACACGCCGTCGTGGATTTCACTGGACTGCTCGCCAACGCTGATCGACACGCCGCAGAACTCGCCGTCGAAGCCGTGCACGGACGAGTTGTAGCCGATGTCCAGGAGGCACTTGCGCACGATGTGCGGGATCTCCACGTACGCCTTGGTTTTGACTTCACCGGCCACGTGAACCAGTCCGGTGGTCACCATGGTCTCCACGGCCACCGAGGACTCGGGATCCTCGGTGAGCAGGGCGTCCAGGATGGAATCCGAGATCTGGTCACAGATTTTGTCCGGGTGTCCCTCCGTCACTGATTCGGAGGTGAAAATTCTCAGGTGGGGGCTAGATTCGGTCACCGTCCAAGACTACCCGTCCACTCAGACTCCCAGTTCGAGGCCCACACGATCCACGATGAATTGCGCCACCTCGGCCTTGGAGCCGGCGGCGTGAGCGTCCTCGGTGCCGTGCGCAGACAGCACCGTGACCTCGGTCGCGTCCTGGCCGAACACCTTGGACGTACCCACTTCGTTCACGACCAGCAGGTCACAGCCCTTGCGCTGCAGTTTGGCCCGGCCGAAGTCCAGTACGGAGTGCTCGCCGTCACCGGTTTCCGCCGCGAATCCCACGATCAGCTGCTCGCGGCCCGTGTTCTTGCGATCGTCCACGAGGGCGCGCAGGATGTCCGGATTGCGGGTGAGCTCGATGACGGGGTCCGTGCCGTCCTCGGTCTTCTTCATCTTGTGCTCCCCGACCGACACGGGTCGATAATCCGCCACGGCAGCCGCCATGATCACGACGTCCGCTTGCTCAGCGGCGTCGCGCGTCGCGTCGTGGAGTTCCAGGGCGGAGGACACGTTCGAGATCTCGACGCCGCTCGGCAGCTCGGTCTCCACATGTCCCGCGATCAGATGCACGGTGGCTCCCGCGTCCCGGGCGGACTTGGCCAGCGCGATCCCCTGTTTGCCCGAAGACCGATTGCCCAGGAAACGCACGGGGTCCAGCGCCTCGCGGGTTCCTCCCGTCGTGATCAGGACTCGACGCCCGGCCAGCGGGCCCGACGACGCCGCTTCGGTGCCGTGCACGAGAACGGCCAGAGCGGCGTCGTAAATTCGCTGGGGCTCGGGAAGCCTGCCCGGCCCGCTGTCCTTACCCGTCAACCGGCCCGTATCCGGGTCGATGACCGTGTGCCCGTGCTCGCGCAGCAGCGCCACGTTGCGTTGGGTTGCGGGGTTGAGCCACATCTCCGTGTGCATGGCCGGGGCCAGCACGACAGGCGCCCGGGAGGCCAGGACCGTAGTCGTCAACAGGTCGTCCGCCAGGCCGTGGGCGATCTTGGCCATCAGGTCCGCGGTGGCCGGTGCGATGACCACCAGGTCCGCCTGCTGCCCCTGGGAGACGTGATTGACGGTGTCCACGCGATCGAAGACGGACGTGGAGACCGGCTCCCCCGTGAGCGCCTCCCACGTGGGTGCCCCCACGAATTCAAGCGCGGCCGCGGTGGGCATGGGCACCACGTGATGGCCGACCTCGGTGAACAAGCGCGTCAGCAGTGCAGCCTTATATGCGGCGATACCCCCGCCCACGCCCAGGACCACGCGCAACGGCGCGGTCGATTGGGAGTGAACGGGGGTACCCGAAGCGTGCGGAACCGTCACTTGTCGGTGGGTTCCTCGGTCTCGACGACCTCCTCGACCTCAACGACTTCTTCCGGGGCCACCTCGGCGCTGTCGGAGAACATGGGCGCGGAGGCCTCGTCGGTGCCCTGAGCGAAGAAGTCGCCGCCGAAGACGTCAGCGGACGCTGCTTCCTCGGTCACGAGCTGGCCGTTGGCGGAGAAGCCCGCGTGATCGACCTCGGTGGTCTCGATCAGGTCCTCGTCGATCTCGCGGAACGCGATAGACAGCGGCTTCTCGTTGAGCTGGGTGTCCACGAGCGGACCCACGTACTCGAACAGGCCCTCGTGCAACTGCGAGTAGTACGCGTTGATCTGACGGGCACGCCGAGCACCGAAGATGACCAGCCCGTACTTGGAATCGGTCTTGCCGAGCAACCGGTCGATGGGCGGGTTGACGATGCCTTCGTAATTCGTGCTCACGAGTGAATGACTCCTGTCATGGACTTCTTGGTAATGGGTAGGCTCCTGGCCGTGTGGGCTGGGTGCGTGGTGATCAGCGGTCAGTCCCGCGTCTGGGCGGGCAACCCCATGAGCTCTACAAGTTCAGCGGCGGCGCATTCCACGCGGTCATTGATCACCGTGTGATCGAATTCTGGTTGCGCCGCAAGCTCTACTTTAGCTGTTTCCAGCCGTCGCTGCTGCTGCTCCGGTGTTTCGGTCCCACGACCGACCAATCGCGCCACCATTTCTTCCCAGCTGGGCGGGGCCAAGAACACGAACTGAGCGGACGGCAGGGTGCGCTTGATTTCACGCGCGCCCTGCAGGTCGATCTCCAACAACACGCTTCTGCCCTGGGCCAACGCTTGGTCCACCTTTTGCCGAGGTGTGCCGTAGCGGTGCGAATTGTGCACCACGGCCCACTCCAACAAATCGTTGTTGGCCACCATGGAATCGAACTCTTCGTCCGAGACGAAGAAGTAGTGCACACCGTCCACCTCACCGGGACGAGCCGCACGCGTGGTGGCCGAAACCGACAACCACACTTGCGGGTAGTGATCGCGGATGTAGGTGGACACGGTGCCCTTGCCGACCGCCGTGGGTCCAGCCAGCACGGTGACGGTGGGTTTGACGGGCACGTGGACCTCCGGAAAAAGAAGTGGCGGAACAGGTGAAAACCTGTTCCGCCACTGTACCAACGGGTCAATCCATGGGATCAAACAGCTGCGTTCACAACAATGTGCCGCTGCTCACCGAATGCTCCGCCGGTGTGGATCTCGACTCACCGGTCAAGGTAGTCGATCAATGCACGTCGCTGGTGCTGCCCCAAACCACGCACCCGACGGGTTCGTGCGATACCGATCTGGTCCATGATGGCCGCCGATCGGACCTTTCCGATTCCGGGGGTGGCTTCGAGCAGATCCGTGACCTTCAGTCGGCTCACGGCTTCATCGCTGTCGCCGCGTTGCAGAACCTCGGCCACGGTCATGGTGCCCTCACGCAGTGCTTTCTTCACCTCCGCCCGCACTGTTCGCGCTGCAGTCGCCTTCTCACGTGCCCGCGCTCTCTCTTCATCTGTCAATGGACGTAATGCCATATGGATCTCTCTCCTCTGGTTGCTCTGCGTGCGCTCCCACACGCCTGCAGTAGCGGATCTGGGGGGTAGCCGCTATCGGAAAAGTACCCGACATTAATAAAGCCGTAAACACCACGAATAGCCCCTGATCAGGGTTTTCTGTGGTGTTTCAGCCTCTTTCAGAGAAGCGATTCATCCATAAAGGGCAGCGCTAAGTTCATCACCGGCTCGCTGCATTGCTGAACGCAATGCGGAAACGTCCGGACCATGGCGTAAGACACCCCGGGATGAATTAGCAAGAACATTCCCGCTGACCTGGCCAAACACCTCGGCCACCGCGTGTGCATCGGCCCCCTGGGCCCCATAACCCGGGGAAAGGATCGGGCCGTTGAAGCCCTGGAGGTTTATCTGCAGTTGTGAGAGGGCATCCGAGACGGTGGCACCAATAACCACTCCGCAACATCCCAGAGTATTATTTTTACCATTTATAACGATTTGGTCACGATTTACCAGTGATGTCCGTTCGGCACGGTTCTCTGTGACGCCCGACACGCTATTTACCGAGGTAGCAGCGGTATTCCGAAGATTTTCGTGCTGTACAGCTTTCAGGATTGTCTTCGCCACCGATTCAGCACCTCCCACGTGCTGAACGCTCGCGCCCTCGGGATTTGATGTCAACGCAAGGACAAAGGTTCCGCGGCCCGTTTCGCGGGCGAGATCCAGGGCCGGCCGCAAAGATTCGAACCCGAGGTACGGACTCAGCGTCACGGAGTCCGCCGCGAGCGGCGAATCATCGGAAAGCCACGCCGTCGCATAGGCGGCCATGGTCGACCCGATGTCACCGCGCTTGGCATCGGCAATGCTCAGGACCCCGGCCTCGCGGGATTCCTTCAGCACACGTTCGAGCACCGCCATGCCGGCCGATCCGAACGCCTCGTACAGCGCCACCTGAGGTTTCAGGGTGGCCGCGTGGCCCTCGGCCGCCTCGACCACGGTCAAGGAGAATTTCTCCAGGCCCGCGACCGAGTACGGCAGTCCCCAAGCGTCCAGCAACGCCGGGTGGGGGTCGATGCCCACGCACAGCGGACCGTGCCTGAGCATGGCCTCGCGCAGTCGTGTCCCGAAAGGCGCACGGGCCGCGGTCGATGCCTCGGGCGACCCGGGCGCGGGTGACGACGCCGCGGCGTCGTCACCCGCTCGATGTGTTCCCTGCTCAGCCACGCGCTTCCCCGGCGAGGACGGCGTCGCGCAGGTTCTTCTCGTGCACCTGCAGGCTGTTGACCGACCACGAGTACTGCCGCTGCGCCGTGATGGCCTGCAGCGCGGCACCGAGCTCGGACACCGTGGTCATGATCGGCACACCGATGGACGTGGCCGCCGCGCGGATCTGGTAGCCGTCGCTGCGTGCCTTCTGCCCGCCGGAAGGCGTGTTGAAGATCAGGTCGATCTTGCCGTCGGTGATCCAGTCCGCCACGGAATCCTCCCCCTCGGGGGCGTCCGTGATCTTGGAGACCACGGTGGATTCGATGCCGTTGCGGCGCAGCACATCGGCGGTGCCGCCCGTGGAGACGATCTCGAAACCGAGGTTCGAGAACATCTTCACGTAGATGACCGCGGAGCGCTTGTCTTTGTTGGCCACCGAGACGAACAGGCGCCCGGAGGTCGGCAACGGCCCTCCCACGGCGGCCTGGGCCTTGGCGAACGCGGTGTCGAAGTACTTGTCGATGCCCATGACCTCACCGGTCGAGCGCATCTCCGGACCCAGCAGCGAATCCACCACGGAACCCTCGGCGGTACGGAAGCGGGCGAAGGGCAGCACGGCCTCCTTCACGGCGACCGGGGTGTTCACCGGGAGGTCCGCGCCGTCGTACTTGGACGGCAGCACGTGCTCGTCCCGCAGCTGGGCAATGGAACGACCCGTGCCCATGAGCGCGGCGGCCTTGGCCAACTGCACGCCGGTGGCCTTGGACACGAACGGCACGGTCCGGGAGGCGCGCGGGTTGGCCTCGATCACGTAGAGGATGTTGGATGCCAGGGCGAACTGGATGTTGATCAGGCCGTTGACGCCCACGCCGCGGGCAATGTCCGCGGTAGCTTCGCGGACACGCTGCACGACCTCGGGGCCGAGCGTGACCGGCGGGAGCACGCACGCGGAGTCACCGGAGTGAATACCGGCCTCCTCGATGTGCTCCATCACGCCGCCCACGTACACTTCCTTGCCGTCGAAGAGCGCGTCCACGTCGATCTCGATGGCATCTTCCAGGAACTTGTCGATCAGCGCGGGGCGGTTGGCGCTCACCTCGGTCGCGTTCTCGAGGTAGCGGCGCAGTGAGTCCTCGTCGTAGACGATTTCCATGCCGCGGCCGCCGAGCACGTACGAGGGACGCACGAGCACCGGGTATCCGATGTCGTTGGCGATCACACTCGCCTCCTCGAAGGTGGAGGCGGTGCCGTTCTTGGGCTGGCGCAGACCGGCTTGGTGGAGCACGCGGGCGAATTCGCCGCGGTCCTCCGCCAGATCGATGGCCTCGGGGGTGGTCCCCAGAATGGGCACACCCGCGGCCTTCAGATCGGCGGCCAACTTGAGCGGGGTCTGGCCGCCCAACTGCACGAACACACCCATGAGGCCACCGCTGCGGCGTTCGGCCTCCACGATCTCCATGACGTCCTCGAACGTGAGCGGTTCGAAGTACAGGCGAGTGGAGATGTCGTAGTCGGTGGAAACCGTCTCCGGGTTGCAGTTGACCATGACGGTCTCGTACCCGGCCTCACGCAGCACCATGGAGGCGTGCACACACGAGTAGTCGAACTCGATGCCCTGACCGATGCGGTTGGGTCCCGAACCGAGGATCATGATCGACGGCTTGTCGTGCGGGGCGATCTCGTTCTCTTCGTCGTAGCTCGAGTAGTGGTACGGCGTGAACGCCTCGAACTCGGCCGCACACGTGTCCACGGTCTTGAACACCGGACGGATGTCCAGGGCGTGGCGGATACCGCGCACCACGGCCTCGTCCAGGTGCACGAGTTCACCGATCTGCGCGTCGGAGAAGCCGTGGCGCTTGGCCTCGCGCAGCGTCTCGGGGCGCAGATCGCGGTCCTCTCGGATCAGCTCGGCGGTTTCGTTGAGGAGCTGGAGCTGGTCCAAGAACCACGGGTCGATCGCGGTCGCGTCGAAAACCTGCTCCACCGTGGCACCGGCCAACAGCGCCTGCTGCACGTTGCGTAAGCGCTCCATGGTGGTCTCCTTGGTGCGTTCCACCAGCCGGGCCACGGTGTTGGGGCCGGCCTCCACCGCGGGCTTGGTGAAGTCGAAGGACGATCCCTTCTGCTCGAGGGAGCGCAATGCCTTCTGCAGCGCCTCGGTGAAGTTACGACCGATGGCCATGGCCTCGCCCACCGACTTCATGGTGGTGGTCAGTGTCGGATCCGCGGCCGGGAACTTCTCGAACGCGAAGCGCGGAACCTTGACGACCACGTAGTCCAGCGTCGGCTCGAAGCTCGCCGGGGTCTTCTGCGTGATGTCGTTGGGGATCTCGTCCAGTGTGTAGCCCAGCGAGAGCTTGGTCGCGATCTTGGCGATCGGGAAGCCCGTGGCCTTGGAGGCCAGCGCCGAGGAACGGGAGACACGCGGGTTCATTTCGATGACCACGATGCGACCGGTGTCCGGCTCCACGGCGAACTGGATGTTACAGCCGCCGGTGTCCACGCCCACCTCGCGGATCACGGCGATCGCGATGTCGCGCATCCGCTGGTATTCCACGTCGGTCAGGGTCAACGCGGGGGCCACGGTGATCGAGTCACCGGTGTGCACGCCCACGGGGTCCACGTTCTCGATCGAGCACACGACCACCACGTTGTCGTTGGCGTCGCGCATCATCTCCAGCTCGTATTCCTTCCATCCGAGGATGGATTCTTCGAGCAGCACCTCGGAGGTGGGCGAGTACTGGATGCCGGCGCCGGCGATACGGTGCAGGTCGGCCTCGTTGTAGGCCATGCCGGAGCCCAGTCCACCCATGGTGAAGGACGGGCGGACCACCATGGGGTAGCCGAGGGTTTCGGCGGCGGCCAGGGCCTCGTCCATGGAGTGGACGATCACCGAGCGGGCGGATTCCGCGCCGCAGCGCTCCACCACGCCCTTGAACGCCTCGCGGTCCTCGCCCAGGTTGATGGCCTCGACGTCCGCGCCGATCAGTTCGACGTCGTACTTGTCCAGCACACCGTTCGCATCCAGTGCCAGCGCGGTATTGAGCGCGGTCTGGCCACCCAGGGTGGGCAGAACGGCGTCGGGACGTTCCTTCTCGATGATCTTCTCGACCACCTCGGGGGTGATCGGTTCCACGTAGGTGGCGTCAGCGAACTCGGGGTCCGTCATGATGGTCGCGGGGTTCGAGTTCACGAGGATCACGCGAATGCCCTCGTCCTTGAGCACGCGCAACGCCTGGGTGCCCGAGTAGTCGAACTCGGCGGCCTGCCCGATCACGATGGGGCCGGAACCGATCACCAAAACACTGTTCAGATCTTGCCTACGGGGCATTAGCGCTGTCCTGCTTCCTGAGTCGCGGTGCCCTGAGCGGCCCGGTCCATCACGTCGATAAAGCGGTCGAAAAGGTAGGCGGCGTCGTGCGGACCCGCGGCGGCCTCGGGGTGGTACTGCACCGAGAAGGCCGGCAGATCCAGGCAGCGGATGCCCTCCACCACGTTGTCGTTGAGCCCCACGTGAGACACCTCAGTGCGGCCGTAACGGGATTCGGGAGCGGTCACCGTCTCCCCCACCTGCGCGTCCACGGCGAACCCGTGGTTCTGAGAGGTGATTTCCACCTTGCCCGTGGTCAGGTCCATGACGGGCTGGTTGATGCCGCGGTGGCCGAAGGGCAGCTTGTACGTGCCGAAGCCCAGGGCGCGGCCCAACAGCTGATTGCCGAAACAGATTCCGAAGAACGGGATCTTGGCGTCCAGGACCTCGCGCAGCAGCGCCACCTGGTGATCCGCGGTCGCCGGGTCGCCCGGACCGTTGGAGAAGAACACACCGTCCACGTTGCGGTTCGTGATGTCCTCGAACGTGGTGGTCGCGGGCAGCACGTGCACGCGCACACCGCGCTCCGCGAAACGCTGCGGGGTCATGCCCTTGATGCCCAGGTCTACGGCGGCCAGGTCGTGCTTGACCGGGCCATCCCAGCCGTGACCGGCCGGTTCCACCACGTAGGCCTCGTCGATACTGACCGACTCGGCCAAGCTCCGACCCTCCATGGTGGGCTGGTCCTTGACGAGCTGGACCAGCTCGGACACGGGCCGAGCGGCGTCGTCGCCGGCGAAAATGCCGGCACGCATTGCGCCCTTGTCGCGCAGGTGACGCGTGAGAGCGCGGGTGTCCACACCCTGCAGACCCACGATGTCCTGGGCGGCGAGCTCGTCGTCCAGGCTGCGCTCGGAGCGCCAGTTGGATGCGCGGCGCGCCGGGTCGCGCACCACGAAACCGTTGACCCAGATCTTGCGGGACTCGGCGTCCTGCTCGTTGACGCCGGTGTTGCCGATGTGCGGTGCGGTCTGGATGACGATCTGGCCCGCGTAGGAGGGGTCCGTCAGCGTTTCCTGGTAGCCGGTCATTCCGGTGGCGAACACGGCCTCACCAAAGGTGTTGCCGGGAGCGCCCCAGGAACGGCCGCGGAACACGCGGCCGTCCTCGAGCACCAGGACGGACGGTTGAAGGGGGTGTGAGTTCACGAAGAACTCCTTTCCTTTTCATGAAAAACTACATGCGCTGGGCGCAACGGAAGCTGATTCAGTGGGCGTTCACGAGGGCCGACGCCGCGTTCTCGAGTTCGCGGGATTCCTCGCCGTTGCGTGCGCGGAAGCCGGTGTCGACCACGGTCTCGCCGAGTTCCCACGTGAACACGACCAGGCCGTCACGTTCAACGAACTTGCCGACCATTCCGGAGGCGGTGGCCACCGAGCGCAGTTGCTCGCGGGGGATGTAGACGTCCTGAGCGCCCTGACGGTTGATCAGCACGCCGTCCTCGGCGACGATCGCCTCAGCGTTGGAGCGCACTCCGAGGCCGTGAATCGCGATCCGCTCGAGCGGCTGGGCCGTGTAGGTGGTCACCACGTACATGCCGTCCGCTCGGGTCACGAGCCGATCCAGCAGGTCAACGGGTGCCTGCGGCAACTGGGGCACGTCCGACTGGCGTCGAATGCGGCCACGCCACCCCCACCACACCAGGGCGAAGAGCACCACCACGATCAGGATCGCGAGGAGCGTGGGGAGAAGCTTGTCAGACATGGACGGGGTTGCCTTTCGTGATACGGGTCGGAGCGGGTCTCAGGAGGACAGCGGCGAGTTGAGCTCTCCGTCCAGGACCACGGGGTGGCCCCGGTAGAAGGTTGCGCTCACGCTGCCCGGAAGCGGCATGCCCTTGTAGGGGCTGTTGCGACCCTTGGACACGTGCGTTTCCGGATTGACCGGGGTCTCCCCCGCCGGATTCCACAGCGTGATGTTGGCGGGAGCGCCGGCCTCGAGTGCGCCACCCTGATCCCGCAGACGCAAGATCTCGGACGGGCGGCGCGAGGTGATCCTGGCCACCGTCGACCAGTCGATCATTCCGGTGTCCACCAGGGTCTTCTGCACAACGGACAGTGCGGTCTCCAGACCGGTCATGCCCATCGCGGCGCAGCTCCACTCGGATTCTTTGTCCTCAATGGTGTGGGGAGCGTGGTCGGTGCCGATCACGTCGATCGTGCCGTCCACCACGGCCTCGCGCAGCGCCATGACGTCCTCATCGGTGCGCAGCGGCGGGTTGACCTTGTAAACCGGGTCGAAGGTGCGCACCAGTTCTTCGGTGAGAAGCAGGTGGTGCGGGGTGACCTCCGCGGTCACGTTGATGCCGCGTTCCTTGGCCCAGCGCACGATCTCCACCGAGCCCTTGGTCGAGAGGTGGCAGATGTGCAACCGGGAGTTCACGTGCTGGGCCAGCAGGACGTCTCGGGCGATGATGGCTTCCTCCGCCACGGCCGGCCAACCGGTCAGCCCGAGTTCCGCCGAGACGACACCCTCGTTCATCTGCGCGCCCTCGGTCAGGCGCGGTTCCTGGGCGTGCTGGGCGACCAGTCCGTCGAAGGACTTCACGTATTCCAGGGCGCGGCGCATGAGTACGGGGTCGTGGACGCACTTGCCGTCATCCGAGAACATCCGCACCTGAGCGCGGGATTCGGCCATGGCACGAATCTCGGACAGCTGTTGGCCCTCCAACCCAACGGTTACGGCGCCCACGGGGTGCACGTCCGCCCAGCCGGCGTCCTGACCGAGCTGCCAGACCTGCTCCACCACACCGGCGGTGTCCGCCACGGGCTTGGAATTCGCCATGGCGAAGACCGCGGTGTAACCGCCCTTGGCCGCGGCGCGGGTTCCGGTGTCGACCGTTTCGGCATCCTCGTGGCCGGGCTGGCGCAAGTGGGTGTGCATGTCCACCAGGCCGGGCAAGGCAATGAGTCCGGTGCCGTCCACCACGGTGACATCGTCCGGGGTCTCCAGGGAGCCGGGCTCGCCCACGGCCTGGATCACGCCGTCCACGATCAGAAGGTCAACGGGGTCCGAGCCCTCGGGGCTCACAGTGCTGATGAGAAAGGAACTCACGATGTCACCTTCAATTGTCGGAGAGGGACGGGGTGCTCTCGTCTCCCGAGAGCAACAGGAACAACACGGCCATGCGCACGGACACACCGTTGGCCACCTGGGCCAGCACGGTGGACCGGGGTGAATCAGCCGCTTCGGACGAGATTTCCAGGCCGCGATTCATGGGTCCCGGGTGCATGATCACGGTGGGCGCATCCATCGCGTCCAGTGCGGCAACACGTTCCGGGGTCAATCCCCACGCACGCGTGTACTCCTGCTCGCTCGGGAAGAACGCGGCGTTCATGCGTTCGCTCTGCAGCCGGAGCATCATCACCGCGTCAGGACGTTGCGCGAGTACCTCGTCCAGGTCGTAGGAGACCTCGCACGGCCAGTGACCCATGCCCACGGGCAACAGCGTGGGGGGTGCCACGAAGGTCACGCGCGCTCCCAGGGTGTTGAGCAGCCACACGTTGGAGCGGGCCACGCGGGAGTGCAGCACATCCCCCACGATCACCACGTGCATACCTTCCAGGTCCATGCCCGTGCTGGGCCGGTCCTCGCGACGCGCGCGCACCCGCCGCAGGGTCATCGCATCCAGTAATGCCTGGGTGGGGTGCTCGTGCTTGCCGTCACCGGCGTTGACCACGGCGGCGTCGATCCAGCCCGACGACGCGAGCTGCTGGGGTGCGCCCGAGGCACCGTGGCGGATGACCACGGCGTCCGCGCTCATGGCCATCAGCGTCTGCGCGGTGTCTTTGAGGGATTCACCCTTGGAGACCGAGGACCCCTTGGCGGAAAAATTGATCACGTCCGCCGAGAGTCGCTTGGCGGCCGTTTCGAAAGAAATGCGGGTGCGGGTGGAGTCCTCGAAGAACAGGTTGACCACGGTGCGACCGCGCAGGGCGGGCAGCTTCTTCACGGAACGTGAGGACACGGAGGCCATTTGATCGGCGGTGTCCAGAATGCTGAGGGCGTCGGCGTAGCTCAGGTCGGCGGTGGTCAGCAGGTGCTTCACGAGGTGACCCCTTTCTCCGCGCGTGCCACGTCAGGATCGGAGGCGACGGGGGCGTCGATGACCACGCAGTCCTCGTGGTTCTCCGCGCGTTCTTCGGGATCCGATTCGCGCAGCAGTACCCGGACCTTTTCCTGCGAAGACGTCGGCAGGTTCTTGCCCACGTGATCGGCACGGATGGGGAGTTCGCGGTGACCGCGGTCGACCAGAACGGCCAGGCGCACGACCTTGGGGCGACCCACGTCCACCAGGGCGTCCAGGGCCGCGCGGATAGTGCGGCCCGAGAACAGGACGTCGTCCACGAGCACCACGGTGCGGCCGTCGATGCCACTGTCCGGGATAATGGTGGGTTGCGGGGTCCGCGCGGGATTCTTGCGCAGATCATCGCGGTACATGGTGATGTCCAACTGTCCGGTGGACGTACGGGCATCGAACGACTCGTCGGTCTGTTCGAGCTTGGCGGCCAAACGCTGGGCCAGTGGATAACCGCGGCGGGCGATGCCCAAAATCACGAGACCTGCGGTGCCCTTGTTGGACTCCAGGATCTCGTGGGCTATCCGGGTCAGGGCCCGGTCTATGTCGGCAGTCGAGAGAATCACGCGCGACGTGGTCGCGGGCAATGATTCGCCGTGTTCGGGCACGCTCACGTGCCGCCTCCTTCCCCGCCTCACTGGACGGACTTAAAGGTTGCGATCTTGATGTGACGCTATCACAGGAGAAAGGCCCCGGATCGCTCTGTACGAGCGGTCCGGGGCCCACGCCGTCAATCCAGCAGAGACGGCTTAACTTTCTGCAACCGACCCAGAAGCCCGTTGACGAACCGGGGTGAATCATCGGTCGACAATTCCCGGGCCACCGCCACGGCTTCGGACACCGCCACGGCATCCGGGATCTCGTCGTTGTAGAGCAATTCCCACGCGCCCACGCGCAGGACATTGCGGTCCACAGCGGGCATGCGGTCCAGGGTCCAACCCTGCGAATAAGTTTCCAGGAACTCGTCGATGTCCTCGGCGCGATCATAGAAACCCTCGAGGATGTCCACCGTGTAGGGGTTGATTTTGGAGGTGCTGTTGTCACGACGGCGGTTCAGCGCGTCCTGGATGGACTCGTCACGCTGTTCGGCCTCGAACAGAATTTCTACCGCGCGGACGCGGGCTTTACTGCGTGCGCTGCTCACTCGTTGACGCGTCCCAGGTAGTCGCCGTTGCGGGTGTCGACCTTGACCTTGGTGCCCTGTTCCAGGAACAGCGGAACCTGGATCTGGTAGCCGGTCTCCACGGTGGCGGGCTTGGTGCCACCGGTGGAGCGGTCGCCCTGCAGACCGGGCTCGGTGTAGGTGATCTCCAAGACGACCGACGGCGGCATCTCGATGTACAGCGGAGCGCCCTCGTACATCGCCACGGTCACGTTCTGGTTCTCGAGCATGAAGTTGGCGGCATCCCCCACGACAGCGGTGGGAACCGTGATCTGGTCGTAGGTGGAGTTGTCCATGAACACGTAGTCTTCGCCATCCTGGTACAGGTACTGGTATTCACTACGGTCCACCGTGGCGGTCTCGATCTTGGCACCGGCGTTGAAGGTCTTGTCGACCACCTTGCCGCTGGTCACGTTGCGCAGCTTGGTGCGCACGAACGCGCCACCCTTGCCCGGCTTGACGTGCTGGAACTCGATGGTCTGCCACAGGTTCCCGTCGAGCTTGAGGATGGTGCCGTTCTTGATGTCGTTGCTGGTTGCCACGGATTCACTTTCTCGTCGGAAACATCACTGCAAAGATTTTGGGGGCGTTAAGCCGAACCAGTGTACCGCGCCCGGTGCGGTACACCGTTCGTGCGCGCTATTCGGCGATCTCCTGGTAGCACGCGAAGAGGATCGCGGGGTCCGGAACCTCCATGATGCGCGGTGAACCGGCCTTGTCGAGGACTACGAAGCGCAACAGGTTGCCGCGGGTCTTCTTGTCCCGCTTCATGACCTCGAGCAGACGCGGCCATTGGTCCGCGCGGTACGTCACGGGCAGCCCCAACGACTCGAGGATGCTGCGGTGGCGGTCCACGACGTCGTCGGCGAGCGTACCGGCCGCACGCGCCAGTTCCGCGGCGAACACCAGGCCCACGGAGACCGCGGCGCCGTGTCGCCACTGGTAGCGCTCGTTGTGCTCGATCGCGTGACCGAGTGTGTGGCCGTAGTTGAGGAACTCGCGCCGCCCGGATTCCTTGAGGTCGGAGGAGACCACCTCGGCCTTGACCCGGATCGCGCGCTCGATCAGTTCACGCACCACGGGCGACTGCGAATCGCGCACCTCTTGCGGGTGTTCCTCGATCAAATCCAGGATCACGGGATCGGCGATGAAACCGCACTTGACGACCTCGGCCATGCCGGTCAGGTACTCGTTCTCCGGAAGGGTCTTGAGCGAGTCGAGATCGCACACGACCGCGGCCGGCGGGTGGAAGGATCCCACGAGGTTCTTACCCTCCGCGGTGTTGATCCCGGTCTTACCGCCCACGGCGGCGTCGACCATGCCCAGCAGGGTGGTCGGCAGGTGGATCACGCGCACGCCGCGCAACCACGTGGCGGCCACGAAGCCACCCAGGTCACTCACGGCACCGCCGCCCACGGTCACCACGGCGTCCGTGCGGGTGAAGTCCGAGGTGCCCATGATCTGCCAGCAGAACGCGGCGACCTCAACACGCTTGCCCTCTTCGGCGTCCGGGATCTCGGCCACGAAGCTCTGGATGCCGGCGTTCTTGAGGTCCTCCTGGACCAGGTCACCGGTCGCGCGCAGGGCGCGGGGGTGGATGATCAGGACCTTCTTGACGCGTTCACCGAGCAGCTCGGGGACCTTGCCGAGCAGCCCGTTGCCCACGAGCACGTCGTACCGGTTGTCGGGGGTGTCTCCCTGGACGGGAATGGTGGTCACCGAATCAGTCATGCTGTGGCGTCCCTTCGTAGTTCTTTCAAAGCTCTGTGCAGTTGCTGGACCAGCGAACCGATGCGCCGGTGGCCGGTGCCGTCCAAGCGGATCGTGGCGAGCCGTTCATACGTGTCACGCCGTTCGTCCAAAATCTCCCGCCAGCGCCGTTCCGGGTCCGGCTGCAGCATGGGGCGGGTCTTGTTCCCAGTGATCCGCGGGCGAACCGTGGCCTCATCGACTTCAAGGTAGATCACCGTGTGACCGGCCAGCAGATCTTGTACGGCCGGGGTCATGGGTGCTCCCCCACCGAGTGAAATCACCGCGTTGCGGTAACGGTGGTCTGCCAGTAGGTCTGCGACCACTTCGGCTTCGATCGCGCGGAAGTGCTGCTGCCCGTGAGCGGTGAACAGCGCCGGGATCGGACCGTGGTGCGCCTCGATCACGTGATCGGCATCCACGAAATCCAGACCGTAGCGCTTGGCGAAGTGATGACCCAGGTGTGACTTTCCCGCCGCCATGGGCCCGATGAGCACCAACGGCGTGGGCAGGGAACTCACGAAAGGTCCCCGCGCACCTCATCGAGGGCCGCTAGCTCCGAGGGGTCGGCCAGCTCCGGCGAGGTCCGGAGGTTCTCGGGAATAGCCGCCAGGTAGGCGTCCTTGTTGCGGACGGTCTCCGCAATCGAGTCGCCGCCGAACTTCTCGAGTGCTGCTTGGGCCAGCACAAGTGCGACCATGGCTTCTGCAACGACACCGGCCGCCGGTACGGCACATACGTCCGAGCGCTGGTGGTGGGCGCGGGCGGCCTCGCCCGAGGAAATGTCCACGGTGTGCAGGGCACGGGGAACGGTGGCGATCGGCTTCATGGCTGCTCTCACACGCAGCAGGTCACCGATGGACATGCCGCCCTCGATACCACCGGCGCGGTTGGTCACACGGTGCACGGTGCTGTCCGAACCGGGCAGGGTTTCGTCGTGGGCGCGAGTGCCGGGACGTGCCGCGGTGCGGAAACCGTCACCCACTTCCACGCCCTTGATGGCCTGGATGCCCATGAGTACTCCGGCCAGGCGTGCATCGAGACGGCGATCCCAGTGCACGTAGGAGCCCAGTCCCGGGGGCAGGCCCTCGGCGAGCACCTCGACCACGCCGCCCAGGGTCTCCCCCGCCTTGTGGGCGTCGTCGATGGTCGCGACCATGGCGTCCGAGGTGGCCTTGTCGAAGCAACGCAACGGATCGGCGTCGAGCGCTTCCACGTCACTGGCGGTGGGCAGGGCGGCGTCCTCGGGAACCGAAACCTCCGCGATCGCGGTCGTGTGGGATACCAGACGCACGTCCAGGGCCGCCAGAATCTGGGAGGCGACCACACCCAGGGCCACGCGCGTAGCGGTCTCGCGGGCCGACGCGCGCTCCAAGACCGGACGTGCCTCGACGAAACCGTACTTCTGCATACCGGTGAGGTCCGCGTGACCGGGGCGAGGGCGAGTCAGCGGAGCATTACGGGCACGACCCTCGAGCTTGGCCGCGTCCACGGGATCGGAACTCATGACGTCCTGCCATTTGGGCCATTCGGTGTTGGCGATCTCGATTGCCACGGGACCACCCTGGGTCAGGCCGTGCCGCACACCTCCCAGAATGCGGACCTTGTCCTGTTCGAACTTCATGCGTGCGCCGCGACCGTAACCAAGACGGCGGCGTGCCAGTGCCCGTTGAATCATCTCGGTGGTGAGTTCCACCCCGGCGGGAACACCTTCAATGATTCCCACGAGGGCCTCGCCGTGAGATTCTCCGGCCGTGAGCCAACGCAACATGTTCTACTCCAGTACTCGATCGTGGGAGCCGGTCAGGCTCCCGGAAACGGACGGTGATCCGGTCAACGGTTCAGACGTGCTTCGCGAACCCGCTGCGGGATCGCGCGCTCGGGGCGATTAACGGCCCGACACATGGCGGCCGTGAGCTCGGCTTCGCGGGGAACGGGTCGATCCGCGCGACCCAGGGTGAACCAGCGCACTTGATCGACCGCTTGAAAGATCAGCATATCTATTCCGGGCGCGATCGCTCCGCCCGCGTCCTGCCATGACCGAGCTATGGCCGAGGGCCAGGGGTCATACGCCGCGTCGAGGAGTACGCCACTCACCGACGCGTTCAGGGTTGCGAACTCCGCCGCCAGTTCATCGGCCCCGCGGGGAGGCAGCGTGCAGATCACGGCATCGTAGTCAGCCAACGACGCCGCTGCCTCGCCCCACGCGCGCGCGGTGACGGTCGCGCCGAGTCTCGCCGCGGCGTCGGTGACCTTCCCGGCACGATCCAGGGAGCGCACGAACACGTCGATTGACGGGGCGCCCAGCCCGTGCAGGGCGGCGACCGCAGCCGTGGCCGTGCCACCACCACCGAGAATTGCGCAGCGAGGCTCCGAAGGGATCTCGCGCGCGGCGATTACGGCGGCCATGATGCCTGTGACGTCCGTGTTGTCCGCGATGGTGGAACCGTCCGCCCGGAACACCAGAGTGTTGGCCACTCCGAGGGCCTCGACCATCGCCGTACGTTCATCAGCCTGGGTGGCAGCCAAGGACTTGAGCGGCATGGTCACGGAGAAACCACGCCAGAAACCTTCGGCCACGCGCTCACGCCAGAACCCGTTCCAGTCCTCGGCGGGTACGTCCCACCGTGTGTAGTCCCACTCGGCGCCCATCACGCGATAGGCGGCCGAGTGCAGGACGGGTGACAGGGAGTGCGCCACGGGGTGACCCAGCACCGCTGCGGCGTATCGCTCCATGTCTGCTCCCCCGTGAATCAGCTACACCGGCCTTCGTTGTCCGCGCACCATTGCTGGTACTCGTCAACGTTGCGGTTGTGTTCTTCGAAGTTCTCGGCGAACTTGGTCTCGCCGGTGTCGAGATTCACGGTCACCCAGTAGTAGTAATCGTTCTCGTCCGGGTTGGCGGCGGCCTTGATCGACTCGTCACCGGGCGAACCGATCGGTCCCACGGGCAGACCAGGGTGGGCGAACGTGTTGTAGGGGTTGGACTTGTCGCGCTTCTCCTCATCGGAGACGTGGTAGGAGCGCTTGCCCAGGCCGTAGGTCACGGACGCATCCGACTGGATCAAGCCGTTGGTCTCATCGTCCGGACGGTCGATGCGGTTGTAGATGGCACCGGCGACCTCGGGATAAATGTCCGGTACACCCTCGAACTCGACGAGCGATGCCACGGTGATCACGCGGAACCACTGATCCTCGGGGACCTCGTTGTTGTTCAACGTGCCCTTGGTGCGGTCGACCATCTCCTGGATGATCTGCTCCGCACTGGCGTCCAACGGGAAGCGGTACTCACCGGGGTGCAGCCAGCCTTCGAGGGTGGGGAATTCTTCCGGAACGCCAAAGCGATCGGTGTCTTCCTTGAACGCTTCGAACTCGGACGTGTCGATGCCCGTGGATTCACTCAGGGTTTGGAAGGTGTCGTCGATGCGCTGAGTCTGCGGCACGGCGGCATAGTGCGTTGCCTCGTCGCGCTCCATCATCACGTCGATGGCCGCGTCCGAGCTCATCTGGGTCTTGAGTTGGTAATCACCGGGCTGGATGAAGTCTTCGGGATAGCGTTCCTGGAACGTCTCGATGAAGTATCCGGCATTCGCCACGATGTCCTCGGACTCCAGGGAATTGGCGATCTGACCGGTTGATTGACCGTCGCCCACGGTGAAGTTGACGTCCTGGTCGCCTTCACCGTTGTAATCCTTGCGTTCGAACAGGCCGAAAGCGGATCCGAGTACGGCCACCACGATCAACAGGGCCGCAATGAACAGCGCAATGGCCGTGGCCAGGGACGCGCGCGAACGGCGCTTCTGGCGGGCCGCCATCTCCGGGGAGACATCATGGTGCTCGAAGGCACCGGAGAGACCCGGGCGGCGGCTTTTATCGTCGGCTTCCAGAGTGCTCAGAAGGCCGCCGGACGTGGCGGAGTCCTTTGCGCCACCCTGTTCAGGGCCGCGGTTGGCCTTGTTATCTCGTGGCTGATCGCTCACGAATGATCTCCGTCCGCCGTTGTCCGTGGTCTTCGGATACTTTCGGCGCACTGCCGAAGAATATCGTCCATTATCCGCGATCTAACTGTCGATGGGGAAACCGGGTTCGGTTCCCGTTGCCTTGCCCTGATCGATGGCCGCCTGCAAGAACGTCACAGCTGCCATCTGATCAACCTTGTCCATGTGGTGCTTCCGAGATACCCCCGCGTCCAGAAGCGACTGGTGCGCCGCAACCGTGGACAAGCGTTCATCCACGAGCCGCACAATTGTTTCGCACTCACGTGAGCTTAACCGATTCTGCAGGGCTGCCGCGTACTCTCGGGCCATGTCCGTGGATCGATTCTCCTGACCGTTCAAGCTACGCGGCAATCCAACGTACACCGCGACCACTCCGAATTCCTCGCACATGCTTGTGATGATTTTCACATCAAAGCGTTTCTTGCGATTCTTGTCCCGGGTGACCGTCTGATGCGGCGTGGCCAACACGCAGTCAGGATCGGTCAGGGCTATTCCCACCCTGACCGATCCCACGTCCACGCCCATGCGGACACCTCTCACGAAGGTGCTGCTCACGCGCCCACTACGGAGCGGATCTGCTCGCGCACGGCCTCGAGTGCGTCGTCGATCTTGGAGGCGTCGGAACCGCCGCCCTGGGCGACATCCGGCTTGCCACCGCCACCGCCGCCGAGCACCCCCGCGGCGGTGCGAACGAGCTGGCCCGCGGCCAGACCGGCGTCGCGAGCGGCGTCGTTGGCGGCCACCACGATCAGCGGGCGGTCGTTGGCGACACCCGTGACGGCGGCGACGGCGGGCTCGGAACCCAGGCGCGTGCGCAGATCGAGTGCCAGGGAACGCAGGGCGTCCGCGGACGCGACCTCACCGGCGTTGTGCAGGACCGCGTTGACCGTGCCCAGCCGCTGCGCGTCGTTGACGAGCTGACCGGCCTGAGCCTGCAGCTGCTGCTGACGCAGCACGGTCAGCTGACGCTCGGTCTCCTTGAGCTTGTCCAAGGTTGCCGAAATCTTCTCGGGCAGCTCGGCGGTCGACTGGACCTTGAGCATGCCGGTGAGCTGATTGACCAGGGTGCGCTCGGCGGCCAGGTGGTTGAACGAGTTCAGACCCACCAGCGCCTCCACGCGGCGGTTACCCGAGCCCACGGACTGTTCCGAGACCAAGGACAACGAACCCAGCTGGGCCGTGGAGCCCACGTGGGTACCACCGCACAGCTCACGCGACCACGGACCGTTCATCTCGACCACGCGCACGTTCTCGCCGTACTTCTCGCCGAACAGGGACATGGCACCCAGCTTCTTGGCCTCGGCCAAGGGCATCTCCTGCGTCACGACCTCGAAGTCGTCACGGATGGCCGTGTTGGAGATCTGCTCGATCTCCTGCATCTGGGACGCGCTCAGGGCCGCACCGTGGGAGAAGTCGAAGCGCAGGTAACCCTCCTTGTTGAAGGAACCGCGCTGCACGGCGTCCGGGCCGAGCACCTCGTGCAGGGCAGCGTGCACCACGTGGGTACCCGAGTGGGCGGCCTCGCCGTCGTGGCGGCGGCGCGAGTTCACGCGCGCGGTGACCGCAGCACCCTGGGTGACTTCACCCGAGGTGACCTTGACACGGTGCACGGACAGACCCTTGACGGGCTGCTGGACGTCCAGGACCTCCAGGGAGAAGTCAGGGCCCTCGATGATTCCCACGTCAGCGGCCTGGCCACCGGCCTCGGCGTAGAACGGAGTTTCTTCCAGGACGATCTCCACCTGTTCACCGGCGCTGGCTGCGGGGACGGTCACGCCCTCGGACAGCACGGCGCGCACCGAGGTCTGAGTGACCAGCTCGGTGTAACCGGTGAACACGGAACCGTGGTCGTCGAGCAGGCGGCGCAGCTCGGACAGGTCCGCCATCGCGCCCTTCTTGGCGCGGGCATCCGCCTGAGCACGCTCGCGCTGCTCGGTCATCAGTCCGCGGAAGGCCTTCTCATCCACGGAGACGCCGGCCTCAGCGGCCATTTCCAGGGTCAGGTCGATCGGGAAGCCGAAGGTGTCGTGCAGGGCGAACGCATCCGCACCGCTGACCACGCGCTTCTCGGACTTGGCCTGGGTCACGGCGTGCTCGAGGCGTGCGGTGCCGGACTCGATGGTCTTCAGGAACGCCTTCTCCTCTGCGTACGCAATGCGGGAGATCCGCTCGAAATCATTGGACACAACCGGGTACACGCCCTTCATGGCGTCACGCGAGGCCGGTAGCAGCACGGGCAGGCACGGTTCGGTGACACCCAGCAGACGCATGGAACGCACGGCACGGCGCAGCAGACGGCGCAGGATGTAGCCGCGTCCCTCATTGGCAGGGGTCACGCCGTCCGCGATGAGCATGAGCGAAGATCGGATGTGGTCGGCGACCACACGCATGCGCACGTCGTCCTCGTAGCCCTCCTGCTCCGCGTTCTCGGTACCGCGGTAGGTACGACCGGACAGCTCGGCGGCGGCGTCGAGCACGGGACGGACCTGATCGGTCTCGTAGAAGTTCTCCACGCCCTGCAGCAACATGGCCAGACGTTCCACGCCCAAACCGGTGTCGATGTTCTTCTTGGGCAGGTCACCGAGGATCTCGTAGTTCTTTCCCTGTCCCTCGCCGCGCTGGTACTGCATGAACACGAGGTTCCAGATCTCGATGTAACGGTCGTCATCGACCGCCGGGCCGCCCTCCTTGCCGTAGCGGGCGCCGCGGTCGTAGAAGATCTCGGAGTCGGGGCCGGCGGGGCCGGGTTGACCGGTGTCCCAGTAGTTCTCGTCACGGCCCATGCGCTGGATCCGCTCCTCGGGGATACCCACGGTGTCGCGCCACAGGTCGTAGGACTCCTGGTCGCCCTCGTACACGGTGACCCACAGGCGGTCGGGATCCAACCCGAAGCCACCCTTGTCGAGCGGGGTGGTCAGCAACTCCCAGGCCATGGGGATGGCCTTCTCCTTGAAGTAGTCGCCGAAGGAGAAGTTGCCGGCCATCTGGAAGAACGTGCCGTGGCGCGCGGTCTTACCGACCTCTTCGATGTCCAGGGTGCGGATGCACTTCTGGATCGAGGTGGCACGCGGGAACGGCGCGGTTTCCTGCCCCAGGAAGTACGGGATGAACGGCACCATGCCGGCAATGGTGAACATCGCACCCGGCTGGTTGGACACCAGAGAGGCGGACGGCACGACTTTGTGACCCTGGCTTTCGAAATAGCTCAGCCAGCGTTGGGTGATCTCGTGTGAGAGCATTACCGGTTATTTCCTTCTGACGATTGACCGCGATTGATAATCTCGGTGGATTCTACGTTGTCTTGGGGTCCCACCACGGTGTGCGGGCCGCCCGCCCCGGGGTGATTGGCGGTGTGATCGACCGGGGTGCGCACGCCGAATTGCTCGCGCAATTCCGTTTCGCGTTCGTTCATCCCGGACTTCACGCGCGCCGCGAAATCCTGCAGGTAGCCGCTCACGGCCTGCATCCGCTGTACGGCCGAGCCGGAGCGCAGCTGCACTTCGGTACTACGACGCCGCTCCAGTTGCCCCGCGATCGCCTCTCGCGTCTTCGGGTTGTTGGCCACGCGGGTGGCTACGCTCCCCGCGATGGCTCCGGCGGCGATGAGCGCCAGTTTGGACCACATTCCCATGGTGTGTCCCTTCGGGTCCGACTCGATAATTACGTGGCTCGGGCACGTTCACGGCCCGAAGAAACTCAGATCTGGTCGCGCACCGTGCCGGGCCCCTCCGAGGTGGGGCGTTCCGAGGCGGGGTGTTCCGTAGCGGGTGCCGCGGTGGGCGCCGTCGCGCGGGTCGAGCCCGCCGCGCCGTCGGCGGTGCTGTGGTTCGCGGAAGGCGAGGCCCCCGGCTGCGGCGAGCTGGGACCCTGTTGCGGTGTGAAGGCGCGACGCAGACCGTGCGAGAACGAGGCAACCTTGATGAGCGGCTGACCCACCGTGGACGCCACGAGCGAGGACAGCGCCGACACATTGGCGGAGGCATCCGAGACGTTGGAGGTGATGCCGTCCACCTTTTCCAACTGGGTGTTGGTGGTGGACACCGTGCGGGTGACCTCGTCGATCAAGGGTGTGGTGCCATCGTTGAGCGAACGGATGGTCAGGCGCAGTTCGTCGAACACGCGCCCGAGCTTGATGATCGGAAGTGCCAACAATCCCACGAGCACCGCAAACACGCCCGCGGAAATGAGTCCCGCGATATCTCCACCGTCCATAGGGCGATCCGTACCTCTCGTCTGTTGAGCTGATGATGTGCCGTGCCACGAACCGGTGCCACGGCCGACCGAAGGGAAACTTTACCCAACCTTGCTGGGGGCTGCCGGTTCATCCGCCCCCGAAAACACACACAGCCCGCGGCCGGAAGCCACGGGCTGTGTGCACCACTCACCCGAAACCGGGAGAGCGTGGGAAAAGCATTACGCCATACGGGCGTAGTACTCGACCACGAGCTGCTCTTCACAGGTCACGGGGACCTCGGAGCGCTCGGGCTTACGAGTCAGCGTTGCCTGCAGACGGTCGATCGCAACGTCCAGGTAACCCGGGGTGTCGGGCAGGACGTCCTGGTGTGCGCCGGTGGCGGCCACCTGGAACGGAACCATCTTCTCGGAACGCGGAACCACGTGGATCATCTGACCCGGGCGCACGCGGAACGACGGGCGATCCACGCGCTGGCCGTCCACCATGATGTGGCGGTGGACGACGGCCTGGCGGGCCTGAGCCATGGTGCGAGCGAAACCAGCGCGCAGCACCAAAGCGTCCAAGCGAGTCTCGAGCAGAGCGATGAGGTTTTCACCGGTCTGGCCGTCCTGACGCTTGGCCTCCACGTAGGCACGGTGCATCTGCTTCTCGCGGATGTCGTACTGAGCGCGCAGACGCTGCTTCTCGGTCAGACGAACCTTGTAGTCCGAGTCGGACTTGCGGCGGGCACGACCGTGCTCACCGGGAGCGTACGGGCGACGCTCGAAGTACTTCTCGGCCTTCGGGGTCAGTGCGATACCGAGGGCGCGGGACTTTCGCACCTGACGGCGCGCACGCAATGCGTTGTTAGCCATGTTGCCTTTCATGCGGTCGACGGTGCACGCACGGTGGTGCGTGAACCGATCTGTGTGGTTCTGGCCTCCTGCGCGCGGGAATCGGTCCCGGCGGGAGAGGTGCGGATCAGCCGCAATCCGTCATACCTACAGTTGGCTCAGATGATCTCGGCCGTGAGGGTGACACGGTGATGAGGTCATGATTGAGCGCAGCTTGCCAGCCAGCGATCAACTATAGCCGATTCAGTCGACGTCCTGGTCCACCCAGTCCAACGACTTGGTCACAGCCTTGCCCCAGTTGCGGAACAGCTTGTCGTTGTCCTCGGTCTTGCCGTTGGGCTTCCACCGCTTGTCCTCGGCCCAGTTCTCGGTGATCTCGTCCAGATCGGTCCAGAAACCGACCGCCAGACCCGCCGCGTATGCCGCACCCAGGGCGGTGGTTTCGGTGATCTTGGGCCGGATGACCGGCACGTCCAGCTGATCGGCCTGGAACTGCATGAGTAGTTCGTTGGCCGTCATGCCGCCGTCCACGCGCAGTTCCACGAGGTCCTGGCCGGAGTCCTTGTTCATGGCCTCGACCACTTCGCGCGACTGGTAGGCGGTGGCCTCCAGCACGGCGCGGGCAATGTGTTCCTTGCGCACGTAGCGGGTCAGCCCCACCAGGGCACCGCGGGCGTCCGGGCGCCAGTGGGGTGCGAAGAGTCCGGAAAACGCCGGTACGAAGTACGCTCCGCCGTTGTCCTCCACGTCCTTGGCGAGCGTCTCGATCTCCTTGGCGTCCTTGATGAGGCCCAGATTGTCGCGCACCCATTGCACCAACGAACCGGTCACGGCGATGGAACCCTCGAGAGCGTAGACGGGCTTCTGACCCTCGATCTGATAGGAGACCGTGGTGATCAGACCGTTCTCGGACTGCACCGGCTCCTCGCCCACGTTCATGAGCAAGAAGTTGCCCGTGCCGTAGGTGTTCTTGCCCATGCCGGGCTTGAAGCAGGTCTGACCGAACATGGCAGCCTGCTGGTCACCCAGGATGCCGGCGATCGGAACGCCACTCACGAAGCCCCGTGAGCGGCCCTTGCCGTATACCTCACTGCTGGAACGGATCTCGGGGAGCATGGACATCGGAACGTCCATGGCGTCTGCCAGGTCCTTGTTCCAATTGAGGGTCTCGATGTTCATGAGCAGCGTGCGGGACGCGTTGGTGACGTCCGTGACGTGCACACCGCCGTTGGTACCGCCGGTCATGTTCCACACGAGCCAGCTGTCGGTCGTGCCGAACATCAGGTCGCCGGCCTCCGCCTTCTTGCGAGCGCCGTCCACGTTGTCCAGGATCCACTTGATCTTGGGGCCCGCGAAGTAGCTGGCCAGGGGCAGACCGGTGCGCTTGCGGAAGCGGTCCACTCCCCCGTTCTTCGCGAACTCGTCGACGATCGCCTGGGTGCGGGTGTCCTGCCACACGATGGCGTTGTACACCGGCTTGCCGGTGGTGCGGTCCCACACGACCGTGGTTTCACGCTGGTTGGTGATACCCACCGCGGCAATGTCGTCCTTGGTGAGTTCCGTCTCCGCCAAGGCATCGGCGACGACCCGGCGCACGTTGCGCCAGATCTCTGTGGCGTCGTGTTCGACCCACCCGGCGCGCGGGAAGATCTGCTTGTGCTCCTGCTGCCCGACGCTGACGATATTGCCGGAGTGGTCGAAGATGATGGCCCGGGTACTCGTGGTCCCCTGGTCGATGGCCATCACGTACTGGGCCTCGTTGGAATTCTTACCGTTTGCGGCTGTGGTGCCGGATCGCTTGGTCATGGTGGTAACTCCTCACATCGTTGTGGTGGGTAGTTCGTGGATCAGAAATTGGCGGACGGGTAGATCTGGAAGATGCCACCGGCGATCAGGGCGCCCAGGATGGGACCCACGATGGGGACCCAAGCGTAGCCCCAGTCGCTGCCGCCCTTGCCTCGGATCGGGAGGATCGCGTGAGCAATACGGGGACCGAGGTCACGCGCCGGGTTGATCGCGTAACCGGTGGGTCCGCCCAAGCTGGCGCCGATACCGACCACCAGCAGTGCCACGGCCAAGGGGCCCAGTTCGGACGGTGTTCCGCCGAACATGAGGATCACGAACACCAGCACGAAGGTCGCGATCGTCTCGGTGACGATGTTCCACGGGTAGGAGCGGATTTCCGGCCCGGTGGCAAAGGTGCCGAGTTTCGCGGCGGGTTCCAGGGGCTCGTCGTAGTGCTGTTTGTGGGCGATCCACGCGACCACGGCGCCCAGGAAACCACCGAGGAATTCAGCCGCGAAGTACACCAGGGTCGAGGCCACGGTCACGGCCACCCCGGGGGCATACTCTTCCGCACCGGAGGCCAAGAGGCCCACAGTCACGGCAGGATTCAGGTGGGCGCCGGACTGCCATGCCACGTAGACACCGGCAAACACGCCCAGGCCCCAGCCGAAGTTGATCAGCAACCAACCACCCGCATTGCCCTTCGTCTTTCCCAACAGGTGGTTGGCGACCACGCCCACGCCCAGCAGGGTCAGCATGGCCGTACCCAGCACTTCGGACCAGAACACCGTGCCCAGGGGCACCACTTCCGCTGCTGTCTCCATCGGCAGCAGCGCCGTCAATGCAGTCATTGGATGACTCCTTCAGTCTTGTTTTCTCTCTCGGTGGTCCGTATGGACCGGTGGTTCATGCGGTTTCTGGGGCGTTGATTGCCCATCTCGTTGTGCGGTATCGCCCCGTCTTCAGAGGGTGTTCAACGACGGCGCCGCGGCCCGTGCCGCTGCGGCGGCCGTGTCGTCGGTGGTTTCGGCGGCGGCGTCCTCGGCGGCGGAAAGCTCTCGGTAGGCCTGAACCTCTTGCGCCCTGCGGTCGGCGTCCCAGCCGAGTTCGGCGGCCAGCAGGTCGGCGACCTCGTCGACCACGGCCAGTCCGTGATCGGGTTGGTCGTAACTCATGCGCGTGCGGGTCTGGAAGGCATCACTCAGGTGCAGCACGCCTTCGTTGCGGGCCGCTTGGACAATTTCGGCACGCACGTAATCGGGTGCGTCCTTGAGCGGTTCGGCGAGGTCCGCTCGTTCATCCACGATGGCTTCGATCTCGGCAATGGCCGAGCCGTAGCGATTGAGCAGGTGCTCGACCATGTCCGGTGTCCATCCGTATCGATCGCTGATCTGCTCGACCTGGCGAGTCAGGGGAACGTAGCCGTCGGCGCCGTGCAACAAAGTCCGTTCGGTCACCGAAGGCAGTTGTTTTGCGCGCTCCTTACCGAGCGCGAAATCCACGGCGTCCTGCGCCATGATGCGGTAGGTCGTCAGTTTTCCGCCGGCAATGGAAATCAGCCCCGGAACCACTTCGGCCACGGTGTGCTCGCGGGAGACCTTGGTGGACGCGGTCTCCGTACCGTCCTTGACCCCCGGCTGCAGCAGTGGGCGCAGTCCGGCGAAACTCCCGATGACGTCCTCGCGGGTCAACGGCTCATCCAGGACGACATTCGCGTGTTCTATGACGTAATCGATATCCGCAGAGGTGGCCACGGGTGCGGAAATATCCTGCTCGTAAGGCGTGTCCGTGGTACCGATGATCCAGTAGTGCTCCCACGGGATCACGAACAACACTGATTTCTCGGTCTGCAGAATCAGACCCACCTCGCCCTTGATGCGTTCGCGGGGTACGACAATGTGGATGCCCTTGGACGCCAGGACCTTGAGTCCGCCGTCCGTGTCGGCCAAGTCCTGCGTCTCCTCGGTCCACACACCCGTTGCCGCGATGACCTTACGCGCCCGGATCTCGAAGACGTCCCCCGTCTCGAGGTCCGTGACCCGCGCGCCGACCACGGCGGCGTCGTCGTTCTTGAGCAAACCCGTGACCTTGGTGCGCGAGGCCGCCAAGGCGCCGTAACCCGCTGCGGTACGGATCAGGGTCAAGACGAGGCGAGCGTCATCGACGCGCCCGTCCCAGTACTTGACCGCGCCGACCATGGCGCCCGGTTTGATGCTGGGGAACGCTTTCTGAACACCGCGCTCGGAGAGGTGACGGTGGAACGGCATGGAGGCGACCTTGGAGCCGACGTGCGCCAGCGTGTCGTAGAGCCCGATGCCAGCCGTCACGTACGGACGCTCCCACACCCTGTGGAGGATCGGGTAGAGGAACGGAACCGGTTTCACCAGGTGGGGTGCCAGCGTGTAGAGCAACCGCTCGCGTTCGTGAAGAGCCTCCGTTACGAGCTTAAAGTCCAACTGCTGGAGATAACGCAACCCACCGTGAACCAGCTTGGACGACCACCGCGACGTGCCACCGGCCCAGTCCTGAGCCTCAACGATCCCGGTGCGCAGACCACGCGTGACAGCGTCCAGTGCTACGCCCGCACCCGTGACACCACCGCCGATCACCAGGACGTCCAGTTCCGGGCCGTTGGCCATCTCGCGAAGCGCGGCTTGGCGGGATTCGGGATTCAAGACTGTGGTTCTCACGGGATCTACCTCATTCAACCTGTGCGTACGGGTGTGCTGCGTGGATTCTTAGAAACCCACGCTACGGCGGGACATGTGATCTACGTCCCATTGCGTAGTTATGCGCACCACCATGCCTCCTCAATGCACGTATGCTCAACCCAATTGCACATACGTGCAGCCGGAAGGAAGTGTCATGCACGACGATTCATTCCTCTATCAAGTCGCGGAGCTCTACTTCGTTCAGGACATGACCATGGGTGCGGTGGCGGAACGGTTCGGGATCTCCCGCTCCACGGTGTCGCGGATGCTGTCCGAGGCCAAGAGCCGAGGCATCGTCAGAATTTCCCTGAGGCCACCTGATCATCCTCCGGATCGACTGTCGCGCCGGTTCCACGAGACTTTCGGTGTCACCGCCCACATTGCGGGTACGCAACGGTCGTCCCACAGTGGGCAGCGGCTGGAGGCCGTGTCGCGGTACGCGGCGAACCTGCTCGTCGATTGGGTCGAGGACGGTTCGATCCTCGGAGTGGCGTGGGGCACCACCACGTCCACGATCGCAGCCCATTTGGGGCCCACGAATGCCCAAGACGTCACGGTCGTGCAACTCAACGGGGCCGCGGGCCCGCGGACCACGGGCGCTGGAACCTCGACTCCCCTGCTCTCCACCATGGCGCGCGCCTTCAATGCCGAGCTCTATCCGTTCCCCACTCCAGCGTTCTTCGATCTGGAGGAGACCCGTGCGCTGCTGTGGAAGGAGTCCTCCGTTCGGCGGATTCTCGCCGTCCGATCCGCCGTGGACCTTGCAGTGTTCAGTGTGGGTGCGTTCCAAGGACCGGTGCTGTCCCAGGTGTACACGGAAGGCCACTTCACCCAGGCGGCCCTGCGCAGCCTCAACGAGAACCGTGTAGTCGGTGACATCTGCACAGTGTTCATCCGCGAGGACGGGAGCTATGCGGATATCGACGTGAACCGCCGCGCCTCAGGACCCACGCCGTCGGACCTCGCCCGGATTACACGCCGCATGTGCGTGGTCTCGGGCCGACACAAGGTGCGAGGGATCCTGGGAGCCCTTCGCTCCGGTGCGGTGACCGATCTGGTCATCGACGACCTCACGGCCAAAGAGGTTTTCGACCATCTGGAACCGCCCGGGCCGTCCGTCAACGTCTGATGTATCACGGGAGGCACCAATGTTGGCGACGTCATGGAACCGCGACTTCACGGTGTGTTTGCTTGAGGTGAACGGGCTCATCTAGAGTTCAACATCAGACATCCTAATGAGCCATTACATGCGGAAACGGTTTTCTCGGATCGTCAGGGGTTGAGTCCGCAGGTGTGGCGGTATCCGATCGGGGGAGAACGGTGAGCCAAGCCTCAAGGAGCGAAACTCGTCCGGTGGTTGCCGATCAGGTCCAAGAACTGATCATTTCGCAAGGACTCCGCCCGGGCGATCCCATGCCGACGGAAGTCGAACTGGGCGAGGCCCTCAGTGTGTCCCGTTCGTCCATCCGCGAAGCCATTCGGGTCCTGGCTTCACTCGACATCGTGGACGTACGACACGGCCACGGTACGTTCGTGGGACAGATGTCACTGGCGCCCTTGATCTCTGGATTGATGTTTCGGGCACGCATGAACCTCCACAACGACCTGCGCACCTTAAGGGAAGTGGTGCAGGTGCGCATCGCGCTGGATCTGTTCATCACTGATGATTTGATCAAGGCTCACCGCACGGTGGATCACACCGAGCTTGAAGCCATTGTTCAGCGCATGGAACGGCGCGCCCACGCGGGAGAGTCCTTCGCGGAGGACGATTCAGCATTCCACTCGGCCCTGCTGACTCCGTTGGGCAACGAGTTGATTCATCAGTTGGTCCTGGCTTTCTGGGAGGTGCACACCGCAGCCTTGCCCGAACTAGGGATCCGACCCGCTCGAGACATTCTGGACACGGTGCGCGCGCACCAGGCCATGCTCGACGCGCTCAAGGCGGCCGACGCCAATGCCTACCGGGAGGCGGTCCGAGAGCATTACCGGCCTCTCCAGCGGGCATTGGCCGAACACGATTCCTAGCCGTCAGGGCAGGGGGATCTCCTGCAAGTACATGGCCTGCAGACCATCGGCCCACGATTGTGTCCTAGACGATTCGAAGAGCACCAGAAGACGTCCGTCCTGCAGCTGATCCACGGACGAGTAGGCAAAGAGTGTCGTGGGATCGGTGATTTCCACGCGGCTGATCCATTCAACCCGTGTTCGTGGGTCTCCACCGGCGGCCGTGTGCACTACTCCCAGATGGGCCACTCCATTCTTGCGCGCTCGGTCCATGGGGGTAATGACCACAAGAGCCGGCAGTCGCTCTCCGGTCTCCTTGGAGGCGAGACGTTGCCGCAAGGACAACGCGGAAACCTGGCATGAGACGCCCGGACCCAGATCGCCGAAGGCAGACTGGGGTTTCGACCACGACATTCCACCATCCAGACTCTCGGCGCTGAGCACCTTTCCACCGGTGCTCGCCGCATGTCGGTGGAAACTCCGCAGAACACCCGGTGCTGCCTCGATGATCGCCGTCTCGTGCATGGCGACGTCGCTTGGAACGGGTTCGCCTCGTGTCCACCTCGCGCCGCCGTCGTCGCTCACCACCGCGACGGCCTCGATCCCGGTCGCCATCTGCGTGTAGGTCGGTACCACCAGTCGGCCCGCATGCGCGCCCTGCTCAATCTGGATACATCGACCGGGTGCCAGCAAGCTGTAGCGCGAGTCGGGTGAACGGAATTCGTGCGTGACCAGTCGCCCCATCCGCCAGGTCTGTCCGTCATCATCCGAAAAGACCTGCGCAATATGACTGGTGTTATAGACCTGCAGAACCGACTTCTTGTAAAAAACCCTCATCGGAACGGCAACGGATGTCCCCACTTGGGGCACGGTCAATGCTTGGCCGTGGCGATGCACCACGAAATCATTGTCCAGGGTGAACCCAGTGGGCTCACCAAGACTCAAATTCGAATCGTCAACGCCCGCTTCACCATACGGCCGTGGCTTTCCCACAAGATTGAAGACCCTCACCCGACCGTCGGCATCTCGCGGACCATCCAGATCGGCAACCATTGCGAACTTGGAGCGGTCGGTGTTCAGGTTGATGTTTCCGGTCTTGCCGTCGGCATCACCGGTGACATTCTGCGTCGACAGCAGGAGCATTGGTCTACCCGAGACCTTGGCAAAACCGTCGCCCAGCGGAAAGGACCGAGTGCGCCCACCGCGGACACTCCTGTCCGCAAGAACGTTGAGATGTTCGAACACCCCGCCATTCCAGGCGAACAGGTCGATCAACAGCAGGATGCGTCCGGTGCTCCGGTCCTGAACGATCGCCCCGTCGATGACCGAGGCACTTTCTTGCGCATACTCCGAATTCGACGCGAAGTCCTTCATGTCGATGGGAGCAACAATGTGAGGGATTGACCACCCTTCCGCCAAATTCCCCTCGCTGGCCCGGGATTTGACGCGGATCACTGCATCTATGTTGTCGGCCGAATCCCCTGTGGTTGACCGGTTGGCATCAGCTCCGACGATGAGCCCGCCGGACTGGGTCGCCAGCAAGAACGGGATGCGGAAGAAACGGGAATCCACGATGCCACGGTGTAGGACAGCCATGGCGTGGGAACTCGGGACCGCGACCGCGGGGCTCAACAGTCGATCCCCTCCGACCAGGCCCAAACTCGCCAGGGCGCCCAATGATCCGAGAAAAGTTCGGCGTTCAATTCTATTGTTCATGAAGTGTGCCTCGTCCGTTGCGAAGGTCGAGAATCAGACCGGACCACCGGCCACGTGATTCTCCCCGACAAGATGGTCTGCTCAGGCCTGATCGACTATTTCGTCATTGCCGTCTTCGGGGCGGACCGCGTCGCGGTTCACCAGGCTCTGAAGTCGACGAGGCACGTTCAAGCCGATGGACAAGATCACGATGAGGGCAAATCCGACGGACAGAACCGCCAACGCCATTCCCAGCCCGTAGGTATTGGCCAAATTTGCCCCGAGGAATGGACCTACCGCACCACCGAGCACACCGACGTTGTAACAGAATCCCAACCCGGCAGCGCGTCTTTCCACCGGGAAATAGCTCGCGACCCACTTGGGGAGTAGACCGGAGACTCCCTGACCGAACATCTGGTTGAAGAAGGGAAGAGCCGAGACGAGGATCACGAATTCACTGCCCTGAATGAACAGCGGGAAAACGAGGGTCTGCGAAATGAACAAACTGATGACGTACCAGCGCCGCATACCAATCGCATCGCCCGCGAATCCCGCAACGATGTACCCGATGGCGTTGCCCAGACCCGCGAAAGTCACAATGGTATTGACAGCTCCGGGGTCGTAACCCACACCCTCGAGGTAGGTCGGGAGCAGTCCCTGAATCGGCCAGGTGTACATGAACGACGCGAAGATCGTCACCATGATCGCGACGCCGATAATCCATCGCTTGGGGTCGAACTGGGCAATGAAAATAATGAAGATCGCAGCCAGCATCACGGCAAGAACAGCAATCGCCCACCCCGGCACCAGGTCCGTGGCAAAAATGAACATCAGCGCCACGGACGCGACCACCGCGCCCAAGATGTTCAGGATCCGGCGCTTGCCCGAAAACAAGACGTGGAACGCATCCGGCTCCCGGTCGCGTGTCCGTTCTCGTTTCGCTTGTTCCCATTCATCCGCTTCCGGCAGATTTCTGCGCATGTACAAGGCCACGAAGATCGGAGCAATGCCGGTGAGGAACAAGGCTCGCCAGCCCCACCCCGGATGCCAGGCCTCGACGGCCGGAGTCAAGTACTTGTCCACCTGAGCGGCCAGGATCACACCGAAGGCAAAGCCGGACAGCAGGAAGCCGGAGGCCTTGTTGCGCATGTGCTTGGGCCAAGACTCGATCACATAGGTGGCCGATGTCGAGTACTCCCCTGCCATGGCGAAACCGACAATGAGACGGAAGAGGAAGAGCAAAGCGTAGCTCGGGGCGAAGGCCATGGCCACGGACGCGACCGCGAAGAGCCCCATCGATACGATCATCGCCGGCCTCCGTCCGAACCGATCCCCGAAGGCGCCCAACATCAAGCCACCGATCCAGCGAGAAATGAAGGCGGCGGATACCAGCGATGCGCCCTGCACAAGGGTCAGGTCGAAGGTTCGAATGATCTCTGCCAGGGCGAAGGAAATCAGGACGTAGTCGTAACCGTCCAGCACCACTCCGAGCCACGCGGCAAAGAATGCCTTCCACTTGGTTCTGTCGAGTTGCCGCCACCACGGCACCTGCGTCGTTGTCTTCGGCTGCACCGTCATCTGGACCTCCAGTGATCTGTTGGGGCGGCGGATAAGAAATAGGACGTCTGATGTCCTCAGCATCGAGACGGTACACCAGGTTGACTAACCCCGCCAGACCCTCGGCCAAATCCGTGGATAACTGCGGATCCCACCGGCACGCGGCTCTTGATGTGATGTACATTACTTGAGAACATCAGACATCCTACGGCTGATCTCGATGGAAACGCCCGCGAAGTTCGATCGGTCGAACCACACTGACAGCGGGACGCACGAACTATGAAGGGTTGCCCTCGATGCGCTACGAAGACACAACTCCGCCCGTCCGCTTGGATATCAAGCGAGGAACCGCAGACATCGCAGGTTCCCTGGAGAAATGCAGGTCAATGGTCGGATCCGACGTGGAGGGGACGGTTCACATCGACTTCAGCACCACCATTGACGGGCCGCTTCTCGATGCCCGGGGTAAGCGGGGACGGACCACCCTGGAAGTCACCGGCGGGAGGATGAACGGCTGGATTCGATGTAACGATGAAACACGGCAACTGGATGCGGAAGACTCCATCGGCATTGACGACGGGCAGCCCCACAGCCTCGCCCTCACCGTCGACGAGACAGGAACGCATCTCTTTGTTGATGGTTACGAGGCCTTCTCCGCCACCGTTCACGCGTGGTTCAGCGACATCGAAGTTTCTTCGCTCACGGTAGATCCCCGCCGAATCATGCAGGTTTCCAGGGTCACTGTCTGGGGCGCGCCCCTTTCCAACACTGCGGTCGTGGCCGAATCCCTGACCGTTTCTCCCCTGATCCAGTTCGCTGCGGCCGAGCTCGCACCGCGGGACGCCAAACGATGCGGCTCCCTGAACGGTGGGGCAATTCGCGCACGGTACCGCACCCGCGGTGAAGGACAGGGCGGAGCCATCGTCGAGGCAGAGGGATCGAACGGACGGTTGTCTCTTGCCATCGAAGACGGAGATATCACCTACACAGTGACGTCCGGAGACGACGTGGTGGCCGGCATTCGCGCTCGCGGCCGATGGGATGACGGTGACTGGCACGATGTGGTGCTGGTCAGCGGACGAGGCGCTCTCGAGCTTTTCGTCGATGGTTTTCAGACACTGCATTCCGCCGGCACTGCGTTCTTCCGTGATATCGGAGATGTTCAGCGAGTTGTGGTGGGTGCCAATTTGGGGCTCTTCAGAGTTGAGTGTGGGGTGAGGCGTCGAGTCCACCGGTGATGAGGAGCATGCGGAGGCGGTAGTGCTCGAAGTTGCGGAAGCCGCGGGCGATGCGGCGGCCGAGTTCGATGATCCCGTTGATGGCCTCGGTACCACCGTTGCTCGCGCCGTCGGTGTCGAAGTAGGCCAGGAACGCGGTCTTCCAGCGTCTCAGGGTCTTTCCGAGCCTGGCGATCTCGGGAATCGGGCAGGTCGGCAGCGAGGCGATGAGTTTTTCGGCAAGCTGGCGTCCTCGTGCAGGCGTGGGCTGGTGGAACACGTCCCGAAGGTCCTGAGCGCAGCGATAGGCGACTTCGACCGCGATGTGATCGGGATGGGCCGTGAACGCAGCTTCCAGGCGAGTCTGCTGGCGAGACGTGAGGCGTTCTCGCCCGGCGCGGAGAACATGGCGGATGCCGTAGAGGGGGTCGCCCTTGCGGCCTCGGTGGCCGAGGGTCTCCTGTTGGATCCGGCGGCGGACGTCATCGACTGCCGCGCCGGCGAGCTTGACGATGTGGAACGCATCCAGCACGCAGGTGGCGTCCTCGAGTTGGTCATCGATCGCGTTCTTGTATCCCTGGAACGGGTCCAACGTCGCGATCTCGACCCGCTTCCGGAACCCTTCGCCCCGCTCGTCCAGCCAGTCGCGGTAGGCCTTGCCGGATCGGCCGGGGACGAGGTCGAGGAGCCTGGCGGTGGGGTGGGGTCCGCGGGTCAGCTCGACCATCCCGGTGAGCTCTTTCGGACCGCGCCGGCGGGGGTCGCGGTGATGCCAGATGTGTTCGTCCACGCCCAGGACCTGCACGTTCTCGAACCGGACCGGGTCGTCAGCGGCCGTGGCCAGGACGGGGCGGACCTGAGTCCAGAGGGTGTTCCAGGTCGTGCCGAGCTGCCGGGCCAGGCCCTGGATCGTCGCTCCCTCGCGCCGGAGCTGACCGATGGACCACCGGATCGCGCGTGTGCTCAGCAGACCGCGCGGCGCACAGACCTCCGGGTCCTGCTCGACGAACGAGACCACCGCACAAACGTCCTCGTGACAGATCCAGCGGCGCTTGCGCCATCGGACCCGCACCGGCCGACCCGCCCAGGGCGCATCAATCACCTCGACCACCACACGGCCGTGACCAGTAGCGATGACTCCGCAGCCGGGACAGCCTTGGACCGGAACGCAGGACTCCACCTCGAGCACCAGGCCCGAGGGAGCCTGCGTGACCGAGACCAGGTGGAGGCCGGGGAAGTCGAGGAGGAGATCGCATCGGTCGCAGCGATCGAGCGCGTCAGGGCATACGCAACTATGGTTAAGCATTGTCGAGGTCCTTGGTGCGAGCAGAGGTAAGAGTCCGCTCATCATCGAGGACCTCGACGTCTATCCCCAGCTACCCCGCACCACCGGCGCGCCCACACTCAACTCTGAAGAGCCCAATTTGGAAGGCACCCGGCTCTTCGGCGAGGCACAGTCCGCCATGATCTACGACTCCGTACTTTCCGATCACCAGGTCAAACGATTGGCATCGGTGGAGCCGATCCACACTCAAGCTCTCTTCGACACCGGGATGAATGGATCGCGCAGCTATCGAATTCCGGCCCTGTTGACCCTTGAGTCGGGTGTGGTCCTCGCGGGTGCCGATCAGCGGGTCAGCATCGCCAATGACAGCCCCAATGACATCAACTTCGTCATGCGTCGCAGTATGGACGGCGGAGCCACCTGGGAGGAAGCGAAGGTACTTCTCGAATACCCCGGAAGTGGACGAACGGCGGCGTCCGTCATTGACTCGGTGATCGTGCAGGACAAGAACACGGGGCGAGTTTTTGTCCTGATCGATCAGTTCCCCGGTGGCTACGGGCAACCCAATGTAGAACCCGGCACCGGATATGACGACCAAGGTCGCATGGTTTTAACCGACCGACACGATCATCGATATCTGCTCGGAACCGACGGAACAGTGATTTCTGAGGACGGCACCGCCACCGATTACCACGTGGCCCGGGACGGAAACGTCACCAAGAACTCGCAACCGGCCGGCAACATTCATTTGGCCACCGGGGAAGATCCGCACGAGTCCCTGCTGAGCGCCCGAACCTCATACGTGCTACTGATCCATAGCGACGACGACGGGGAAACCTGGAGCGATCCGGAAGACATCACACCGCAGGTCAAGGAGGAGTGGATGCGATTCTTCGGGACCTCCCCCGGTAATGGAATTCAACTAACTCGCGGCAAACACCAGGGTCGACTGATCTTCCCTGTCTACTACAACCACGAAGAAGGGAGAACCTTCTCATGCGCCGTCATCTTCAGCGACGACGCTGGTTCCACCTGGACGCGAGGATCGTCTCCGAATGACGGTCGACAACTCGATGACGTCGAACTCAGCTCCCGACGGCTCGAGGATGATCGGGGCTCCTTGCACGAATCGGCTCTCGTCGAGGGACGTGACGGATCAGTCCACGTGTACATGCGCAATCAACACCCGTCGGGGCGCGTCGCACACGCTGTGAGCACGGATGGCGGACAGAGCTGGGGCGAGGTGGATTACGGGCCCTTCACAGATGAGCATGGGTAGCGGTGTGCGCGTGGGCGTCTCGAGGGGTGTGTTGTGAGGTCTGGGTAGAGGTCGAGGCCTCCAGGATGGGTAGCGACCAAGCAACCCGATCCATGAAGGCCTCGACGTGTCTCATGCTATCTGCGCGCCCGCGTGCGCGCTCTTCGACCTGCCCGACGTCCATGTCAGGGCCGTGGAACGCGGACCACGCTCGTTCACCGTGGTGGTGGAGACTTCTCCGACGCTGGTGGGGTGCCCGTCCTGCGGGGTGCTCGCCACCGGTCACGGCCGGCGGGAGGTCCTGCTCCACGATCTGCCGTGTGCCGGAGTGCCCGTGCGGGTGCTGTGGCGCAAGCGGATCCTCCGGTGCCGGGAGGATGCCTGCGAGATCTCGACGTTCAGCGAGGTCCACGAACTCGCCGCGCCGCGGGCCAAGCTCACCACCCGCGCGATCGCCTGGGCGGTGACGCAGCTGCGCTCCCACGACATCGCGGTCTCCGCCCTGGCGGACATGCTCGGAGTCGCCTGGAAC